>CAWHWY010000026.1:0-175211 GCA_963833155.1 uncultured Acidobacteriaceae bacterium | reverse complement strand
ACCGAAAAAGCAGGCCAGCCCGAACAGGTATCCGAAGTTGTACCAGCCGCCATTGTTGTGCACTTCGTAGATGTTGACATCGCTCTTGAACAGCGAAATCACGAACACAAAGGGCGCGATAAATCCCTGCCACATCCCCTGCCAGAACCCTGCGACCGAGAGCTTCTCGCCCGGCACGCCTTTCATAGTGTTGGGTCCGGGAACGCAGCCTGCCAACATTGCGAGGAATAGCAAAACGAGGATGAGCGCCGCGAGCTTCATGATCGACCCTCCTACATACTGCTACGTGCGAAAGGGCGCAATTGTCTCATAGCCAGACTCGATATAGCAGCCTGGAGTTTGCTGACTCCTCCAGCGCTATGCTCCTCGGCCTCACACGCAAGCGTGACCTGCGCACTTGTCCATGAGAAACTCTGTACGGTATCACTGCAATGCAAGGACGAAGTTGTTGTGTTTTCGCAGGCCACACCCAGTGTGCGGGCCGGGAATGCTCTTTGAAAAGCAGTTGCCAGTTGTCAGTCGCAAGTGGGCGGACTCGCCCATTTCTCGCCGCTAAGTCAATAGGAGTCTATATGTTACATGTAACCCATTTGGATACTATTATTTGCGATAGAAATGATGGCTAAGTTGTTGATTCTCCATAGAGCGCTGGGAGGGGAGTGTGCGGTCGAGAATCCATGTTCATCTGAATGAGCTGATAAGCTGAAGGCTGGTTGCTGGTCAACAATTGGTTTCCGGCGTTTCGCATTCGGGACTTCTGATTTAGTCTGTACCAGCGTTACGGTTTTCACTAATTGCTAGCTGCTGGTTACTGACTTGAGGTCCCATGAGCTCAGAAATGGAAGCGATGGACAAAGCGAAAGAAGCGGCCGAAGAAGCCAAGGAACGCAAGCACCTGGCTCCGGTCAGCCTGACAATCGCGATCTGGCCGTATTCGTCGCCATAGTGTCCTTAATGGGACATCGGGCGAACACACCGAAGAGCTCCTGTTGCAGACGCGCGCCACCGATCAGTGGGCCTATTACCAGGCGAAGAACATGCGTCGCAACAATCTGGAAGCGCTGGATGATGTGCTTGACTGCGCTGGAGAACACCAAGGCCGAGCGTGCCGCAGAGGTGCAGAAAGCACTTTCACGACGAGATCGATAAGTATCGTGAGCAGCAGACGGAGATCCAGACAGAAGCTCGAGGGTTAGAGGTAGAAGTGCAACGTAGCCAGTCGTCGCGCCGACCGCTTCGATCTTGGTGAAGTGTTTCTGGAGATTGCGCTGGTCGTTACCTCCATCACGCTGCTGACCGACAAGCGAACGTATTGGTACTTCGGAATGGTCCTGGCGGTCGTCGGCGTGGTGGCGGCCAGCAGCGGCTTTCTGGTGCACTGAAGCGGGTATTTTCCCGATCTTCACTCTGGAGGAACTACGGCTGCCAACCTTCCGCGCCGACCAGCGGCACGAAGCGGCACAGATCGTGGGTGGTAACGACGAGTTCGTCGCCAGCTTCCGCACGATGTGCACCTGCTGCTCGGTGCGAGTTCCTACCGGCACAACCAGCCTGCCGCCATCGGCAAGTTGAGCGACCAGGCTCTCGGGAATTCGGGGAGCGGCCGCAGCCACGAGGATTTTTTCGAACGGAGCCTGCTCGGGCAAGCCGAGACTGCCGTCGCCATGAATGACGTGTACGTTCACGTAGCCGAGCCGAGTCAGGATGTCCCGTGCCTTGCCGGCCAGCTCTTCGTGGCGTTCGACGGTCCATACTTCGGCAGCCAACTCGGCCAGGATTGCCGCTTCATATCCGGTGCCTGTTCCCACTTCCAGGACGCGGTCAGGAGGCTGCAGCTCCAGCGCCTCCACCATAGCGGCCACAATGTACGGCTGAGAGACAGTTTGCCCCACGCCGATGGGCAGCGGATGGTCGCCATACGCATCCCCGAAGTCCTCGCCCGAGATGAACTCTTCGCGTGGGACTTTGCCCATCGCCGCCAGCACACGCGGATCGCGTATGCCACGGGCGCGGAGCTGCTCCTCGACCATGCGCGCGCGCTGCTCCTCCAGCGTTCCCAAACCATGTCCGTTGTTGAAAATGTGGGTAAACATGGCAAACGAGGAGTGGACAATCTTATTGTAGGACGAAGTGCTACCCCTATCGCTTCCTCTTGCGGATCAGCAGGTCGAAACTTACTACGCCATTTTCATCGCGGATTGCCTGGACCGTGTATTCGCTGTTGATGTTGTACTCGAATTGGATGACCTGCTGCGCCGAACGAGTGAGGTTGGTGATGTAAGTAAGGGTCACATTATTCGAGACCTGTTGCTCCACCGTCAGGCGCGCATTCGGGTTGTTGTCCGGACCTCCAACGGAGGGATTGATTCGGATGGAGCTCACGCCAAACAGTCTCTGCATCCGGCTTGTGACGGTCTGATTGATGGCCTCGCCGAGCACCGCATTGGACGCGCTTTCGGCGAATCCAAACTGTGGAGTGGCAGCCGCACTGGTGTCATATTGGGTGCGTCCAAAAGCGAGCAGGCCAACAATGTCCTCGCTGCTGAGCGGCGGGTCGGAGCGATACGTGGTGCTCAACCGTTCCAGGGTTCCGTGCAGCCCAATCGTGATGTCGTAGTCGCGCACCCGCGTGGTCGCCTCAAGGTCGAGCACGGGGTCAATCCGCACCGGATCGGTGAAGGTGATGTCACCGCGTTCCAGATGATATTTGGTTCCACCGATCTTTATGTCGCCCTCGGCAATGTTAATGCGGCCCAACATGACAGGTCGCGCCGCCGTTCCGCGCAGGCGCAAGTCCACGCCGCCGGACAGCTTGGCGAGCGCCGTTTGCACCGTCAATTCCGGCGCGGAGAGTATGCGGACCTCCAGATGCAAGCCGTTGAGCGGCGATTTTGGGTTGGGTACGGCCGACGGGCCTGCTTGCGCCAGACGCCAGCTTCAAGTCGGTCGAACGGGATCTGGGCAAAGCGCGTGACTGTCACGTCGCCGCTGAGGGTAGCGTTCTGCAGCGTGCCGACCAGGTGCAGCGATTGATCGGAGGTGACGCTAATACCCGCGTACCGGAAGCGAATATCGCTTCCCGTAGCCGTGAGGTCAAAGCCGATGGTTCGGCCGTAAGTGACGAAGCCGCCGAAGGTCAATAAGCCGCCGCCGGTATGTGCTGTGAGGTGCTCCACCTCCAGCCGGTCCTGATTAAATACAAAGCTCCCGTTGATGTCGCCGAGTGCGGCTGGCAAGTCGATCATGGACAGGCCAGCGTGAACGATGTCGATCCGCCCGCTGATCAGCGGCGTGGTCATGTCGCCGGTGATGTTGATGCCCAGAGTCCCCCCGCCATAAGCGGTGATATCGGGATTGAGAGTGTGTACCAGCTTGAGATTGACGCTACCATCGGTGCGCAGATCCATCCGGCGGTTGCCCTGCAAGCTCAGACTCCCATTCATAGCGAGGCGTGAATCTTGGCTGACCAGCGCACACCTTTGGATCGAAACCACCTCGTTGGCCAGCCGCAGCTCGATGGGTCCGTCGCTGGCAATGGGGACCTTTTCGACTTCCACCTTGAATTCGTTGATCTTGAACTCGCCGCTCAGAAGCTTCGGCTGTTTAAACGGCCCCATCAAAGTGGCGTGTCCCGCCATCGAAGAGTGACCGGTGATTCGCCCCTTGACCTCGGTCCGCAGGAAAGGATCGATGTCGAGATTAGCGAACTGCACGGTCATGTTGCCGGGCATATCGCCACGCAGTTCGACATTGCCGTCGAGAGCGAAGCTTGCCTTGGGGAAGTTGGAGCGTGCTGTGAGCTCAAGCTGTCTGCCATGAGTAACGGCATCGGCGGTAAAGCCACCAATGGCTTCGCCGTTCAGCATCAGGTTGTTAACCTGAAGATGGCCATTGATGACCGGTTCGTCGATGGTGCCCGAACCCTTCGCCGCGAATCGGACGACCCCTGCCGTCTGCAAGCGAGCCGTCTGCAGTTCGGCAATTTCCGCAAGATCGAGGCTCACGCCATTCAAGTCAAAGCGCAAGGCTTTCTTGCCGAGATTGTAAGCCGCTGTGCCCGCGATTACGCCACCAGCCGCCTGTAGCCGTATGTGATCGAGTTGCGCCTCGTGATTGACTAACACAATGTCTGCGGCCAGAGACTTGATAGGACGGCCATAGGCTTGGGCCGCAGTCAACGTAAACCGTCCTTGGCCGTGGGGATCAACCTCCGTTCCCCCCGCCTCCAGGGTCGCGTTCAACGTGCCCGTCACGGGATAGTCGAGACCGGCGGCGCGCAGTAAGTCACTTGCCTCCGCATTGTGCACGGAAGCCTGAAGCTGAAACGGGGAATCCTCGGTGAAGTTGCCCTTCTCCAGCGATGCCGTCCAATCCGCGTTGAGACGGGCGCTCCCCTCCTGAACGATGGCGTGATGGATGACGACCTTCGCTTGCGAGTACTGCACGTCGGCTGAGAACTGGTCGATGTGAATACGTCTCACCGCCGCGGGCGTCGGCGATGGTCCCGGCTGAGGCGTGGTTGCGGCATGGAAAAATGATTCTCGCTTTGACGGTGGATGCAGCGGATGTTCCGGGGTCTTCTGGGACGGGGTATAGATGTAGGCGAAGTTCGACGCCTGCACGTGCCCTGCGATCTCAGAATCCGCGAGTCTCCCCCTGACCGTGCCGTTGAAGTTCGCCTCGCCGGCCAGCTCGATCGGCGAACAAGCATAGCCGAGCGCGACGGTAAAGGGCTCGAGCTCCTTCAGGCTGGTCGCCGTGAAATCGATCTTCATGTCCTCTGACGTTGAGCCCAGCGTGCCCGACGCGTTCAGGTGCGTATGCGGGGTGCTGAGATTCAGGACTGCAATATTCATGACCTGGGGCCGGAGGTTATAGTGGCTGCGCAGGGATGCGCTTACCGGCAATTCGTCGTTCGCAGCCGGTGCCGGAGGAGCGACGTCGAGCGCGATCTCGCCCTGCGCATTGGCCAGGGATCGTGTCCAGGCCAGGTCAACCGTCCCACCAACACTCCCGGCTGGTCGCAGCGACTCGAGCGGCAAGGATTTGGTTGAAATTGCGCGCATCAGTTCCGCCAGAGACACTCCGCTCACATGCAGGCGCGCAGTCCCGTGCTGTGGTCCGGGGCCGCTGATCTTCGCTGTAGTCGCGCTAAGAGACTCGGCTTGGCCAGGTTTGCCAGGGCGTTGCTGCCGTGGTCGCAAAGCGCTGTTGGCCGACGGTTGCGCCGGGTTCGATGCACTCGACGCCAGGAGATTGTCGACGGTCGCCTCACCGGTTACCTCGCCCCCAAGTAAACGCCCTGCTATGCGTGTGAGGTCGATGCGGCTTTTATCCAGGGAATAATCTGCGCTCGCACTTGCGTTGTGCAACACCACGCCTTCCTGGAGATACTCGAAGCCGCGAATCGCAACCTTGCCGCGCGAAGTACGGTCGGTCTCCGAATAGTTGCCCGACCCGCTGGCAGTCAGGGTACCTCCGCGGAGTTCATAGGTTCGCGTGATCGCTCCGGCCTGACCGATGTCCAATCCCGCGCTATAGGTGAACTCGATGCGCGGGTTATCGAAATGGGTAAGCTTTCCCTGGGCTTCCAGAGACGATTTCTGCGAGGTGACCTTAAGCGACGTAATCTCCGCCGTATCGTGCCACAGCGTGAATTCCACCTCCGCCTGCGCGGGAACCTCGCGTAGGTCCTGGAATTTTGCATCGATTTTGCCGGCGCGCAAGGTCCCGTCATAACGATGGTCGCTTTGGACATAGGTCATTGAGGCATCGACGTCGTCTGCGCTGAAGTCCAGCGGTAGCGCGCGATGGTTCAACAGCAGCATGCCATTGCGAAGCTCGGTGCGTCCGATGGCCAGGTCGAAGAGCCGCTGTACTGGCTTACTATTATTCTGCTTTACCTTGGGCGCGGGTGCATTGGTGGTTCCATCGGGATAGACGATGAGGTGAACGACCGGCCGGTCGAGCCCGAGATACTCCAGGTTAATTCGCGTCTCCAGGAAGGAGACGATGTGCAGTCGCACCTGGGCGCGATCGGCATGCGCGTAGGGCAGTTGGTCCGGCCCTTCGCGGCCGTGGACGGTCAGATCGTCGGCTTCAAATTCGAGCTTGGCGAGTTTCCACTGAAAAGACCGAAGCTCAACCCGTCCGCCCGTGGCATCCTCCAGAGTAGCAATTAGTTTACGGCGGACAAAGTCCTCGAAGCGCGGGCTTCGCAGGTACCAGACGAGAGCAACAACCATCGCCAGCAGCAAAACGCCAATCCCTGCCCCAATCCAGAGGCGGGTGTGCGAGCGCGGTGTTGTGGTCTGTTCGGGCATCTTCAATGGGCGCCGGAGGCGGTGGGCTGATCGGCCGGAGCCTTCAGCGCGGGAATGGGCACGCTGGTCCAAATCTGGGCCTGCTGCCGCAGGTTATGCAGCCATGCATCCAGAAGCTCATCCATGTGCTGCTGGGTGAGCAGCTCGCGAATCCTTGGCTCGACATCTTCAAACGAGACTACTTTGCCGCCGCCGGCTTTTTCCAGATCAGGCAGCAGTTGGTTCTTGTAGTACGCCTCGACCTCTTCCGGCTGAACGTGAACATTGGGACGCAGACGTACTTCCACAAAGTTCATCACCTCCACTTCCGCACGCAGGTGTTCCTTCAACAGCTCTTCACTGAGTCCGTAGCGGGCCAGCAATTTCTGCCAGCTCCGATCGTCCGCACCCTCCGGAACCTGGGCCCGCAGCTTCGCCACATCGCGCTGCAAGTCGTCCTCGGACGGTCGCAGGGAAAGGGAGTCGCTCATCTGCGCCTCAAGCAACTGGCGGTCGATAAGTCGCTGCAACGCGGTAACGCGATCGGCTTCGGTCACCTGGGTAAGAGGCTTTCGTTGCATGAACAGTTCGTAGCAGACGGCCTCATCCCAGTCGCTGCGCAGGATGGGTTTGTGGTTCACGGTTACGACGACACCGTCGATGACCTCACCGGCAAGCGCTGGGATCGAAGCCACCAGCAGCAGGAAAAACATGCATATCGTGATAGGAAGAATTCGTCTCATCAAAATGTCTGTCCGATACTGAAAAATATATTGATATGCCGCAGCGTTTGCACGGTATCGTGCTCCTGAATCGGATAACGCGTTGGGTTGAAGTTATAACCGAGATCGACACGGACGGGGCCTACCGGCGTCTTATAGCGAATGCCCGCTCCGATGGATTGCGGGTTGTAGCTGAAATTGCAGAAAGCCGTGCTACCCGGGGCAGCACAGGCCGCGATGGAAGGTTGATGGATCCGCAGCATCCCGCTCACGATCTGGTTGGGGGTTGCAAAAACGTTACCCATGTCATGGAAGAAGACGAACCCGATATCGTCCCCCACGTAGGGAAGCGGTACGGGCGGAGTCCGAATTTCCAGGTTGTTCACGAACAGTCCCTGGCCGCCGATGGGATACCCCGTGATCAGGTCGCGAGGTCCAGCCTGGTTGATGGAAAAGCCGCGGAGCGAGTTACCGCCGCCGGCGAAGAACAACTCCGGCAAAGGGACCGACGTGGCCTCCGACGGCAGCGGCGTTCCCGAGTTGGGCGACGTGGGCAAGGTTAGAAAGTTGTTCGTGCCATAAGGATGCAGGATTCCAATCTGCGTATTCCTTGCCAAGACCCATCTCTTCTTAAAGGTGTAGTAGGTTGTATTCTGAAGGAGCACCTTGCCAAAGTTTGCCTCTGAGCCCAATGCGCTGGTCGCCAGCCCCAGATCCACGAGGTTGTAGCTCCCCTTGTGCGAGTCAATGGGGTTGTCGCGGGTATCGCGCAGGTAGGTGAAGCTCGGAATTGCAAGGAGCACCGGTTTCGAATAGAGCGGAATCAGTGTGGGATCGATTACCAGGCTATTGGGATCGATGGATACCCTTTGATAGCTCATCCGGTAGAGCAGGGTGGTTGCGCGGCTGTACTTCTGCTCCGCCTGGAGGGTTCCATCGAGGCGTTCCGAGGTGAAGGTATTCACATCGGCCTCGTTGTCGTAGAAAGCAGTTGCCGTTAAGCGCCAGTTTTCGCGGTGAAACAGTCGCGCCGCATCGTAACTAAGGAGAGCGCGGCGCGCCAGGAGACCAATCCGGGTACGAAACGTGAGGGTCTGGTCGCGCCCAAACATGTTCAAACGAGTGATTTCCAGCACTCCGTTCGGGCTGATCCCGGTTTTCCCCTGCGGGTTGCTGGTGGTGGGGATGTTGCCGGTCGCGAATTCAATTCCGCCGCCGTAGCGGAAGGTCCAGCGCTTCGCCTCTTGAATGTTGAAAAGTATGTCCTTGGAAGGTTCCTGTCCGTCCGGGTTCTGGACGGCCATGTCCACCTGGTTGAAGAGACCCAAATCGTACAGCCGCCGCTGCGAGGCCACCATGCGGTTCTGGCTCAAGGGATCGCCGTCGTGAATGCGCATCTGCTTGTCCACAATGTAGGGCCGCGTGAAATCAAGCCCGCTCACGAGCACTCGATCGACAAAGACCTGCTGTCCCTCCGTGATGTTGTAAACCACATTCATGCGCTGCGGGTCATCGGGAACGGGATTGGCCGCAGCTTCGAACTGCACGTTCGGGAAGCCGTGGTTGTAGTAGAAGAGGGTGAGATTGTCGCGGTCGGCGGCTACATTCGCATCGCTATAAGGCTGGTTCGGCACGCTGCTCAACAACCGCTGCAGCCGGTCTTGCGGGTAGCTATGGTTGCCTGCAATTTGCAGCGAACTCACCAGAGTTTGCGTACCTTCCTCAATCTTGATGACGACCGCGATCTCGTCCTGGTGGCCCTCATAGTTTCCCTGCAGGTCGGCGTTCACTTTGACATCCAGGAAGCCGTTGGACTGGTAAAGGTACTTGATGGACTCCAGGTCTCCGGCCAGCAGCCTTTGGCTGAAGCGGCCGCTTTTCAGAAGCAGGCTGGAAGGCTGGACGCTCATACGCTCGGTGATCGTTTCCGTGTCGAAGTACCGATTGCCTTCCACCTTGACCGCAGCCAGCTTGTGCCGGTCGCCGGAGTCGATGACATAGAGAATGTTGAGGTGGTTCTCCGCCGGCGTTGGACGCCGTTCAACCTCGACGTCGGCGTCAAAATATCCTTTGATCTGGAGATAATCGCGGAGATTGCGCCGGCCTTCGTTCAGCAGATCGTCGTCGACGGAATTTTCCTGGTACACCGGAACCAGCTTCTTCAATTCTCCCTTGCTGATCTTCGCGCCTTCGGTGGTGATGGAAACAGTTGGGCCCTCATCCACCCTGAAAATGTAGTTCACTCGATTGGTGTCCGCCTGATATTGCCGTTCGGTCAGGGAAACCTGCGCCTCCAGATGGTTGTTCTTCTGATAGTTCTTGCGGAGCCGTTCCAGGGCCCGGGTGACGTGTTCTTGTTTCACCGCGGCGCCCGATTTCAATTTCGTAAGGCTGCGAACTTTGTCCGGCGGAATGCCGGTTTCTCCCTCAATGGTGACCTGGCCGACGCGCGCCAGGGGACCGGGCACGACATGGAAGGCGATCTCCATCTGCCGAGTCTGCTGGTTTGGCTTGAACTGATAGGTGATGGTGGACTTGTAGTAACCGTTGTCGGCCAGCACCTTTTGCATGCGTTCGACCGCGCGGTCTACGTCCTCTCGCGAAAACGGGGTCCCCAGGTCGAGTTTGCTGGCGTCGATGAGCTGATGCGGCTTGGGGTTGGTTTTCTGGGGCGTGCCGGCTACGTTGATGTCGCCGTAAAAATAGTTCTCCGTGGTCTCAAACACCAGGGAAACCCCATTCGGCTGAACCTTTTCCGCTTCCACCTGCAGGGTGGCAAAGCGCCCCGTGGCATAGAGCGATTCCAGACTGCTGCGCAACTTGTTGCGGTCCAGCGGCTCGCCCGTCTGCTGTGCCAGCAGCCTGCGCAGCATTTCTGGATTGGCGGTGGTCCCGCGGAACTCGATATGCCGCACGATCTCGCCCTGGTACTTGGCGAGCGCTCCAAAGCTGTTCGCGCCTTCCGTCTGGGAGGAATTCAGATCCTCCGGGCGCGTTCCCGCGGGCGGGATGTTCTGAGACCACGCCAGAGACGCGACCAGCGTCCATAGGGCGATGAGCGATGTAAGCTTGTACCGCGATGGCGTGATTGGTTCCCTCAAGCTCCGGCCTTCACTATACCTGCTAACCTGGGGACCTCTGCCGACGAGACTTGCCAGGTCTTGATTGCCCACGCGTTTGCGGCCGCCGTGGCGCCCGCCGCGACGGGCGGCAACTCTTCCTCGCCCAACCCAGGCGGCGAGGTTGATGTGGAGTCCCTATAATAAACAAGGAAGCCTTCCCCGGAGCAGGTGCAGTCGTTGGATCTCGCTGAGCGCTATTCCCGCCAAATTCTCTTTCCACCCATTGGCGTCGAAGGGCAGAAGCGGCTTGCCGCCGCGCGCGTCGCTATCGTGGGTTGCGGCGCGACCGGTTCGGCGCTGGCGTCGTTGCTTTCGCGGGCAGGGGTTGGTTATCTGCGCATCATCGATCGCGATTATGTCGAGCCCAGCAACCTGCAACGCCAGGTGCTGTTCGATGAATCCGACGCCGCCGAGTCCCTGCCTAAAGCCATCGCCGCGGCACAGCAAAATCAAGAGCTTCAATTCAGAAATTGTTGTCGAGCCGCATGCTGCCGATTTGACACCACAAAATGTGGAAGAGTTACTCAAAGACGTCGATGTCCTTCTCGACGGTACCGACAATTTTGAAACCCGATATCTGATGAACGACTTCGCCGTGAGCAAAGGAATGCCGTGGATCTATGCCGCCGCAGTTGCCAGTTATGCGGTCACCATGACCGTGCTTCCCGGCGAGACCGCCTGCCTCGCCTGTCTCTTTCCTGATTCTCCTCGCGGTATGGTCGAGACCTGCGACACTGCCGGCATTCTCAACTCGGCTGTGAACTTCATTGCTTCGATCGCCTCAACCGAAGCCGTCAAACTGCTGGTAGGCGCGCGCACAAAACTACGGCGCACACTTCTATCGTACGACGTGTGGACCAACGACTTCGCCGAGATCAGCACCGCCAAGCCCCGCTCTGGATGCCGGGCCTGCGACCTGCACGATTTCGTGCATCTCGCCGGCGAAGGGCGCCCGCATATCACGCTATGCGGTCGAAATTCGGTGCAGATCCACGAGCGGCAGCGGCCCATCGACTTCGACGAAGTGACCCGCCGCCTGACTCCCCATGGCTTGGTGCGGCACAACGAGTTCGTGCTTAAGTTCTGGCGCGAGCCGTATGAGCTGACCCTGTTTCCCGACGGGCGCGCCATCATCAAAGGCACCACGGACACCGCTGTCGCGCGGAGTCTGTATGCGAGGTACGTGGGGTCGTGAAGGAAGCAATCAGCAACTAGGTCTGTGACCGTATCGAGATGTACCTAGATATGCACTTGGGGAGTAAAGCAATTGGGCCGATAGTGGAGACATGCAAACCTATCATCGGGTGCATGTCCAACTGAAGAAGAAGGAGCGGCAGCAGATAGCCGGGATGCTGAACCGAGGG
The DNA here is from genome assembly GCA_963833155.1 of uncultured Acidobacteriaceae bacterium. GTDB lineage: Bacteria > Acidobacteriota > Terriglobia > Terriglobales > Acidobacteriaceae > Bog-257. Next base: position 163,701 of record CAWHWY010000026.1, on the reverse strand, counting down.
TGGGAGTCGGCGCGGGTGCTGCGGCGGGCTTTGATCCTGCGCCAGCTTGATCAGGGACAGACAGCGGCGCAGGTGGCTGGCAACGTGGGCGTGGCCCGGAAAACTGTGCGAGCGATTGCCCGGCGCTATGAGGAGGAAGGGCTGGAGCCGGCGTTGTACGAGAAGCCGCGCCCGGGCAAGCAGCGGCGGCTGGACGCGGGCCAGAGTCAGCGCATCATCGCCATGGTCTGTAGCGAGCCACCAGCAGGGCAGGCACGCTGGAGCGTGCGGCTCATTACTCAGGAAGCCGTGAAGCGGAAATTGGTGGCGGGCGTGGGCCGGGAAACCATCCGCATTCTGCTCAGAAACCATGATCTGAAACCGTGGCGGGAAAAAAAGCTGGTGCGTGGCGGAACTGGATGAGGAGTATATTGCCCGCATGGAAGATGTGCTGGCCCTGTATGAGAAGCCGTTGTCGGAAAAGGAACCCGTGGTCTGTGTGGATGAGAAACCGGTAGTGCTGCATGCCGATTTCCGCCCTCCGCGGCCCATGCGGCCGGGACGGATTGCGCGACGCGATTGCGAGTACCAGCGATGCGGCACCGCCAATATGTTTTGCGGCGTGGAGCCGAAAGCGGGACAGCACTTTACCCGGGCGACTCCGGACCGATCCTCGCCCGAGTTCGCCGATTATCTACTGGGCATCGCCGAACACTATCCCGGGGCCGACACCATCCACCTGGTGATGGATAATCTGAGTTCACACACCCGCAAAGCCTTGGTGGAGCGGTTCGGCGAGAAGGCGGGAGGCTGGCTGTGGAATCGGTTCACCGTGCACTACACGCCGAAACACGGCAGTTGGCTGAACCAGGCGGAGATTGAGATCAGCCTGTTCTCCCGGCAGTGCCTGGGCCAGCGCAGAATCCCCTGGCTTGGCGATCTGCGACGGGAAGCCAGAGCCTGGAACCGGAGAATGAACCGCAACCGGGTCACCATCGACTGGCGGTTTACCCGCAGAAAAGCACGCATGAAGTTCGGCTACAAAAGAAACCAGATTATGCGGTCAGAGACCTAGCACTTAGCAAAGAGCGCTCGGCAGCCGTCATTCGCTAGAGCCGCGGAGCGGCGGCTTTGGTGTGAGCCCCGGGCGCGAGCCCGGGGTGGGCTGATTCATACGGCTAGACAGGCTGCTGAAAAAGTGTTTCTTGCGGTCATTTCGGACAGAAAATCGCCTGTAAGTGGTTGAATCTTCGTTCGCCGAAATGATCGAAATTACCAAGTTGGTTCATTTTTCAGCAGCCTGTAGAGCCGCGGAGCGGCGGCACAATTCCCCGACCCTAAACAATCCCCTGTTGATTAGGAAGCCATTTCTTTCGCTTTCGGAAACAGCACCGACAACGCCACCGAAATCGCCAAAACCCCCGCAACCACCCCGAGCGCGACGCCAATAGGAATTTGTACATAGCTTGACGCCAGCATCTTCACTCCGATGAAAATGAGAATCAGCGACAGCCCGTAATGCAGGAAGTGGAACATTTCAATCATTCCTGCCAGCGCGAAATAGAACGAGCGCAATCCCAGGATTGCAAACACATTTGAGGTGTACACGATGAACGGCTCGCGCGTCACGGCCAGCACCGCAGGGATGGAGTCTGTGGCGAACAGCAGGTCGGTGGTTTCGACCATCACCAGAACGACGGCCAGCGGCGTGGCGTACCGCACGAGTCCGCGCCGCACAAAGAAATTTCCGCCCTGGTAGTCGTCCGTTACGCGGAACAGCTTGCGAAAGCCGCGCAGCACTGGGTTCGCCTCGGGATGGATGTCCTGGTCCTTCTGTCGCAACAGCTTGACGCCGCTATAGATGAGGATCGCGGAGAAGACGTAGACGAACCAGTGAAACCGGTTCAGCAGCGCAATGCCGGCCACAATGAAGATGACGCGCATCACCAGCGCGCCCAGCACGCCCCAGAACAAGACCTGGTGTTGCAAGGCGCGTGGCACGCGAAAGTAACGGAAGATCAGCAGGAAGACGAACAGATTGTCCACGCTGAGCGAGAGTTCGATCAGGTAACCGGTGACGAACTCCAGCGAAAGTTGCGAATTCGGCCGCGCATGGCCAACCATGGTGTGGCCAAAAAAATAGATCAGCACCGCAAAGCAAGCCGCCAGCGTGGTCCAAACCAGCGTCCAGCCTATCGCCTCGCGCACTTCCACCACGTGCTTCTTGCGATGAAACAGGCCCAGATCGAGCGCCAGCATCCCCAGCACGAACAGGTTGAAGGCCAGCCAGAAGATCCAGTTGGAAGACATGGCAGTTGGACATGCCATTGTAGCGGGAGAGAAGCAATCAGCACTCAGCACTCGGCATTCAGCATTCAGTACGCTGCATCCGGAGGCGCGACGTATCACATCCTGTCATCCCGAGCGACGAGTCGTGCGCCGCGGCGGTCGACCAGAAGTCGAGGGACCCCTTAATCCCCAGAATGCCCCAGATCGGCCCCTTGGCTGACTGCTGAGTGCTGAGTGCTGACGCTGAGCGCTCCGATGCTGTAATCTAATTCTTTACCCCAGCTCCCGAAAGGACTGCTCATGCCCCGCCAGCCCGGCGTTTACGCAAATTTCGATACCAGCGAAGGAACCATCGTCTGCCGTCTGTTCGAGCAGGACGCGCCCATCACCGTCAAGAACTTCATCGAGCTCGCCGAAGGCTCGCGCGAGTGGACCGACCCGCGCACCCGCAGCAAGAGCAAGTCGCCGCTGTACCACGGCACCATCTTCCATCGTGTTATTCCCGACTTCATGATCCAGGGCGGCGACCCGGCCGGCACCGGCATGGGCGGCCCCGGCTACCAGTTCCAGGACGAGACCAAGGGCTCGCCGCACAAGTTCGACAAGCCGGGCAAGCTGGCCATGGCCAACTCCGGCCCCAACACCAACGGCTCGCAGTTCTTCATTACCGTCGTGCCCACGCCGTGGCTCACCGGTAATCACACCATCTTTGGAGAAGTCGTCGAAGGCCAGGACGTCGTGGACAAAATCACCAAAGTCCCGCGCGGCCGCCAGGACAAGCCCAGCAAGGACGTGGTACTGAACGCGGTCAGGATCGAGAGAGAGTGACTGGCACGACAGGTAGTCGGCATCGCCGGGCCGGTCCTCTGTCTCACCGGCAAATCACATCGCGTGACGGCTTCTTTTGCATCTCACCGTCCCCGACGCGAGGGCAGGGGACTCGCCTGCCCTCTCCATGACGGAACAGGTTCAGTTGGCTTTGCAGCCCGAGAGCTTTGAGCTCTTTAGACATGGGTCCGGAGGCGCGTCTCCAAATCGGCCAAAGCGCACCCACTGCTGTAGCTGCTTGCGAGCGTTTTCAGAGAGTGTAACCCTCGCGCCGCCACCGCCGCTGCCCCCCGTCGGAGACGAAGCGCCTCGCCGCCTCCGAAACTCGTCGGGATCGCCAGAAAAGCATGGGCCTCGCCGCTGCTCATGTTGACTGCAAGACCCACGATCTCGCCTGCGGAATTGATGCCGTATCCGTGCAACAAGTACAAAGGCGAGTTGGGATCGATGAGGCTGTTGAGGTCGGTCATCACTCCGTTCTGCCAGAGGAATGCCCGGATGTGTCCGTTCCCGTCATCGGAAACGCCGGTGATCTGGCCTCGGTTGTTAATGCCTAGAGCGGCGCTCACGACGTCGCCCGGCAAAGTGCCCAAATCGCTCATCACGCCCTTCTGCCAGAGAAAAGCGTGCTGGTAGGTGTCGCCGGGCAGGTCCGATGCGCCAATAATCTGGCCGCGCTCGTTGATGGCGAAGGCGGCATTGTTGAAAGAGCCACCCAGGTTGCCGAGATCAATGGGCACGCCGCTGCCCTTACGCCAAAGTAAGGCATGCTTTGGCGCGAGCCCTACCCCGTATCTGCCATCGTAGGCCGCGCAGATGCCGGATGCGCCCACCAACTCGCCCTGGTTGTTGATCCAGAAGGCGGCTCCCTCCGTGTCACCCGGATACAGAGGAAATATCTCGATTTGGCCTCCGGCTCCAAATCACAGGTCGGAATTGCAGGACCTGCGGCGCGGGACAGTTCGGGTCAGCCTTGCTGGTTTCAGCGTATCCCGCGACTTGGCCTTGATTGTTGATGCCAGCGGCCTGGCTGTTGTTGCCCCCCAAGCGTAGGAAGCGGCGTCATCACCCCGTTCTGCCACACGAAAGCGAGACAGATGAGGTTGGTGCCGAAACCGCAAAAGTCCTCACCGTTCGGATCTGACGTCGAGGTGTCGGACGAACCCGGAACCTGGGGGACTTCGTTCAAACCGGCAAAGGATTGGCTGTTCGGTCCACCGAGCGTCCCAAGATCGTTCATCATCGCCGTTCTTGAAGAGAAAGGAATGGATGGCGCCGTCGCCGGGCAGGGTTGAAAATCCGTCGATCTGTCCTCGTGTCGTTGATCGCGTAGGCAAGGCTGAAGGTCCCTCCCAGCGTGCCGAGGTCCACGACGGCATAGCGGACGGAGCTGGGCGCTGCTCCGGAGCGGGCGCTTGCGACCATGATGCTCCGGTGAAGAGCGCCAGCAACAGGGCAAAGCCGGTAACGCGAAACAGATTAGCGAATGAGCGAGCGGATTTCATACTTTTCCTCCTTGGTTAGTTCAGCGCGTCCGAGATGAGAGGGAGTGCGGATGCGACCCCCTTTGTCGGCGCGACGCGGTTAGTCTCTTCAGGGGACATCCACCAGGTATCCGGAGATTTGACAGTAAGCGCCCCCATTGCTGTTTTCACTCACCAAATACTCGCAGATTGGCTGGCCACCGGGGGCGACGTAGAGGCGTGTTTCCTGATGCGTGGCAAAAAAACTGTCACCAGTTTCGGCGCTACCCCCCATGAACGTTGATGTAAAGAAATGTTCAACGTTGCCCGTGATGAGGGTTATATAGTTCGGCTGCAACCCTTGTTCGACATAGAGGGCGCTGTCGAACTCCTGGATGATGAGCCGCTTTCGTGGCGGAATTTGTTTGAAGAAACAACCCGCTACATAACCTCCATTGAAGCTTAGGTTGCACGTCTCCTCGTAGGGTTGAGTGGCATCCAGGACGGGAACGGGGTGTCCTTTACCATTCACCACATCAACCTGCTGTTGGGCGACCGCCGGGATTGCAATCAGCGTGCAGGCGGCGAACAAAAACAATGCAATCATCCAATTCCATTTACTCCGAGTCATGGCATCCTCCTTTGAGTCAAATTAGTGAAATCGACTTTCATCTTTGTTGCTCCCGGGCCTTTAGCACGGGCCATTGGTACAAGCGTTGTTGCCCGGGCTGACGACGTAATACAGATCCCCGTAGACATTGTTAAAGGCCGCGCTATTACTGAGCAGCGGCTTCGGATAATTCACGTCACCCGCGAATCCATAGCCGCCATTGCCCTCCGCAACGCTGTCAGTCATGCTGCCTGAAACGTAGAAGCCGTCATATTGGTTGTAATTTGCGGTGGTGCCTTTTACCTGCGCGGAGGGGGCCCCTATGCCAAAACTGTTGCTGTTGGATATACAGTTCGATACGATGCCTTCAGTAATGTCAATGCCCCAACCGTTTTCCGCGGCGGTAACATCCTCTAGCCGTTCACCTCGATCCTCCAGATAGACCCCAAAATCGTAAAACCCTTGCACATTCCCGTTGCGAACTGTGACGTTGCGCTTGGTGGCAGCAATTCCACTCCCACCTGAAGCGCCGGAGCACTTGAGACCGGCTCCGCCTCCCGTGCACGTCTGCGGCCCGCGAACCGTGAAGCCGTTCAGGTCGAGCGTGACATCCCGGGCGTTGATGTCAATGCCGTCAACTCCATCGGGAACCACCAAGTTGCTGGTCAGGCGGTAGCTTCCCGATTTCGAAATCACCACGGGAAAAGACTTCGGCTGGCTGATGTCCTGTGGCTGGGCCCAGATCGGGATAGCAATGAGCGCCAGCGCCAGGACAAAGCCGCTGACACGAAACAAGTTTGCGATCGAACGAGTGAGTTTCATACTTTTTCTCCTTAATTGACTCAGCGGGTCCGGATGGGAGGGAGAACACGTTCGAACTCCCTCGCTCTCGATGCTTTGCAGCAGGGACGGCACGCAGACCTGAGCTGGTCCATCGGTGGGCTGCCAAAAGTGCAGTTTGCCAGTGTCCAGCCACTCCTGGAGTTGGGCCGCGGTAGCCGCTTCCGCCAGGCTGTCGCTGCCGAGAGCGATGGCATCTACCTCGGCGCGGCAATCGGGGCACCAAGCCGGGATTGCCTTTGCGCGGCGAATGACCATCAGCGTGTCCGTCTCAACAGTGATCCTGGTTGTCTTCAGCACCATGGCCCGCTCCATTAGCGTTCATTCCTGCTGCAACCGCTGTACACGGGCGCATCCTGCGCGAAAGCGGGATCAAAAGTCTTTAAAGCGGTGCTCAATACTTCTCAAAAGCTCTCAAAGAGGATCTTCTGAAGAAAGGAAGGGTGTTACAGGCGACGGTTATCGAACCCATGCGCGGATCAGCGGTTGTTTGAAGCACCGTTCTTTGGTTGCTGACGGAAAAACCTCGTGATAGATTGACCGGATAACGGCGGTTCTCGCTCTTCTCCTACGGCAATCCTTAAACTCTGGACAGGGCATGGCTACGGATCCCAAGATTCTCTACGAGTTCGGGCCTTTTCGGGTGGATCCCGAGAAGCAGGTCCTGCTGCGTGAGAATCAGCCGGTGGCGATCACTCCCAAGACCTTTGAAACCCTTCTGATCCTGGTTCGCCACAGTCGAGAGGTCGTTTCCAAAGATGAGCTCATGAGCGAGCTCTGGCCGGATGCCTTTGTCGAGGAGGCAAATCTGAGCCAGAACATCTTTATGCTTCGCAAAGCCCTGGGCGACACCCCCGACGACCGGCGCTACATCGTGACGCTCCCGGGAAAGGGCTATCGCTTCGTGGCCGAGGTGCGCGAGGTAACTCAGGAGACCGGGGACGTAGTTATAGCCAGCCGGTCTCGCTCTCAGATGGTTATAGAACAGACGGACAGTGCGCCCGGCCAGACTTTACCTGCCCTTCCGGCCAAGGAACAGCGAAGGTCTAACTGGAAATATATGGTGGCGATTGGCGCTGTAGTTGGCTTGCTTGCCCTGGGCATGGTGTTCTTTCTGCACCGGCGCCAACCTGTGGTCTTGGGCGAGAAAAACTCTGTCTTGATCGCCGACTTCACCAACACCACGGGCGATCCGGTGTTTGATGGAACGCTGAGGCAGGGCCTGGCGGTACAGCTTGAACAGTCCCCTTTTCTCAGCCTCGTTTCCGATGAGCGCATCCAGCGGATCCTGGGGCTGATGGGGCAGTCACCTGATGCGCAGCTCACCCCCAAACTCGCGAAGGAAGTCTGCGAGCGGACCGCGACCACCGCTGTTGTTGACGGCTCGATCGCCAGCCTGGGAAGCCAGTATGTACTGGGGCTTCGGGCAATCGATTGCGGTACGGGTAGCATTCTGGCGGATGAGCAAAGGCAAGCAGCAAGAAAGGAAGATGTTCTGAAGCTCCTGAGTCAAATGGCGCGCGAGTTAAGAAGCCGCGTCGGCGAGTCGCTGGCCACCGTCGAAAAGCACGACACTCCGCTTGAGGATGCTACCACCTCGTCACTTGAAGCCTTGAAAGCCTATAGCACAGCCCGGAAGGTCAAGTTCCTGCCGGCCGGCTATGCCTCGGCCGTGCCCCTCCTCAAGCATGCCATTGAGATTGATCCGAATTTCGCAATGGCATATGCCTTCCTGGGGCGCACCTACGGCGATATTGGAGAGTTCGCTCTCTCCGCTGAAAACACCAGTAAAGCCTACCAACTGAGGAACCACACCAGTGAGCGCGAAAGGTTTTTCATCGATGCGACCTACCATCGGCAAGTGACGGGAAACCTGGAGAAGGCCCGCGAGACCTTGGAGTCATGGATAGAGACATATCCTCGCGATAGGGACGCCCACGGATTGCTATCGGGATTTGCTTCGCAAGGCTCGGGCAAGTATCAAGAGGCGATTGAAGAAGGCAAGAAGGCGATCAGTCTTGATCCGGACTTCATTCCCGGCTATGGCAATATCGCCAGCGCCTATCTCTATCTTGGCCGGCCGGGGGAAGCGGAGAAAATCCTGCAGCAGGCTTCCGAACGCAAACTGGAAATTCCTGACTACATCCTCTTCCGCTATTACATTGCGTTCCTCAAGGGTGACCAGGCGGGAATGGAACGGGAGGCGGCTTTGGGCGAGGCGCATCCCGGAGCGCAAGACTGGATGTTGCACGCGGAGTCCCTCACTTTGGCACGTTCCGGACAGCTCCAACGAGCCCGAGAAATGTCGCGCCGCGCCGTGGATTTGGCCCAGCAGGCGGGGCAGCGGGAAAGGGCGGCTGTCTTTGTAACCGGAGCTGCCGTGTGGGAAGCGCTCTTCGGAAACCTCCCCGCCGCGAGGCAGAAAGCTAGGGAAGCGCTGGAACTTTCGAAGGGCCGTGATGTGGAATATGGAGTTGCCCTTGCATTGGCCGTCTCGGGGGATTCTTCGCGCGCTCAAACCCTCGCCAATGACCTGGAAAAACGCTTCCCGGAGGATACCTCGGTCCAGTTCAGCTACCTGCCAACACTTCGTGCTTTGTTCGCACTGAACCGTGGCGAGCCTTCCCACGCGATTGAACTGCTGCAGACCGCTGTTCCCTATGAACTGGCCGTACCGGGCGTCGACTACTACTTCTTCTTTGGGGGTCTCTATCCGGCACATGTGCGTGGCGAAGCCTATCTCGCCGCGCATCGGGGCGCGGAAGCCGCTGCCGAGTTCCAGAAGATTCTCGACCATCGCGGGATCGTGGTCAGCGATCCCATAGGCGCACGGGCACGCCTGCAGTTGGGCAGGACCTACACGTTGTCGGGAGATAAAACCAAGGCAAAATCTGCCTATCACGATTTCCTGACGCTCTGGAAAGATGCGGATCCGGACCTCCCCATCCTGAAGCAGGCGAAGGCGGAGTATGCGAGGTTGCAGTGAGCACAAGACCCGTTACAGCCAATCTAGAAGTATGTACCACATTCCCATTTTGGAACGGCTTCACACTTCTTAACGTCCGAGCGTGGAATTTCCTTGCGAAGGAGACGTGCTTCGGCCTAAGTTGAAAATGTAAGGGCAGGATGCAGCCGACCCTGGCGCTCCTGCCCTTTTGTTTTTCGGTGCGCAACGTTGGAGCTTGATGATGGTGCGCCACGGCGGCTCCCAGGAGCACGTCGTAACCAAGGTCTTTGACAAGTCAGCCGTCAGTTATTAGAGCGATTTCTGAGTTGCTGTAACCGCCTTGAAAGGGCGCGGCTTCAGCCGCGCCGATCCGCGCTACCACCAACCCGGCCTTTAGGCCCTGAGGTACGCCCCTCAGCGGCTAAAGCCGGTCACTTCCCGCTATGTTTTCGGCACGCCTGAAGGCGTGCCCTTTCAAAGCGGATACAGCCACTGTGGAATCGCTCTAGCCGTCAGCTATCAGCTTTCCGCCATCAGCTATCGGCCGTCAGCCGTCTGCTGCCGGAAATTCCCGGCAAAATATTGAGCCCCAGCGAGTTAAACGTAAAATATTGGGCCTCAAGCACTTGCTTCGGTCTCCTCCTCCCCGTCTCCTGCTTCGGCTGCATCGTCTTCGGAGTCGGGTTCTCGCTCTGCCCAGTTGCGGACGCGCTCGGCCCATGGCTCGGGAATCTGGCCGGTTTTGGCGATCGAGTCTCTCAACGTCCAAAAGTAGTTGTCAAAGTCACCGGGATCTTCGCCCCCATCCCTCGTCAGTATCATGTACAGGTTGAACATGGGCGGCATGGGCTCGTCGAGATGCCGGCCCAAGGTGGTCAGGTGCTTCAACTGGCAATCCAGGCAGTCGATGGGGCCGCCAGTGGTGGGCAGCCAATCGGGCGGATGCTTGCTGCCCTCCCAGTACTGCGCCAGCCGCTTCCACACTTGCACCCCGCATTTCCTGCACGGCATGACCTCGCCGTTGTCGAGACGGCCACACTCCTCGGCCGTCGCCTGCCGCTCCTTAGCCAGGGCGGCCGCTTCCTCCGGCGACTGGCGCACGGCGTTAGGCGGACGCAGGCCCCGCGGCGGTTTCCTGGGCGCCTCCGTCGCCTCAGCGGGGGCAAGACCGGGATTTTCCGGCGAGTCCGCAGGACCATCGTCGGCAATCGCCATTAGCTTGTCAATGACGATGGGCGACGGCGCTTCTTCTCCGGCAGACTCAGTCGCAGTCTCTTTCTTTGCCACCACGGGTTCATCAGCCTCGTTACCGGCAATTGGCGTCCCGGCCTGCGCCTGCACTCCAGCGAGCGCAACGTCGGCGCTCGCCGGGGACCCCGCCGCCTGCACCCCAGCGAGCGCAACGTCGGCGCTCGCCGGGGACCCCGCCGCCGCGACCGCGTCAGATTTCTCCTCGGCGGTGGTCTCGTCTTCTGTCAGCCCGAAGTCTGCCTCGAAGCTGTCATACGAGACACAGCGGTTCTCGGCGCTTGGCTCCACCTCGAACGAGACCCGGCCTTCCTTGCCGCGCAGGTTGCTGGCGGCGGTTTGCAGGCCATAGAGGAGGTGCCCGGCGTCGTGGCGCTCGATGCGGTGCTCGGTGATGGCGTCCAGCACCTGCATGATGCCGACCTGTACCGCGTTCAGGTCCTCCAGCGGAGGCAGCTCCAGGCGCCAGGCATGCTTGCGGGCCTGCTGGGCCGAGCGCATGCGACGTCCGCGAAAGATGAGGTGAGCGTAGCAGTAGTCGCGGCCGTGCAGCGCCGCACTTCCGCACCAGATGCCATTTTCCTTGATGTGATGACAGAGTTTGAGAGCCATGATTGTCTCCTGAGATTGGTTTTCGAAGTGCATTAGTTTTGTTGACACCCTTTTTGAAGGGGCGCGCCTTCAGGCGCGTCGTTACCCCGTCGAATCCCGCTGGCTTCAGCCGCTGAGGGAACTCCCTTCCACGCCCTGCAAGATTCGAGTGCCCTCCGGGGCTAAAGCCCGGTATCAACATAGGTCTGGACGGCGCACCTGAAGGTGCGCCCCTTCAAAACCTTGGCACTCGCGTTGTTCGGCGCTCTGTGAAATCGCGCACCGCGGTGGCGCGGTTCGTTGGTCGCGTTCACAGTTCGGCTGTGGGAATTAGAAAGGAATCTACCGCGCCGTGCCACGCAGACACGCACGGCCACTCGCCGAGGCGAGCATCAGGTGGCGGACAGGGGTCGTCCGCTCGGAATGGGCCACGCGACGGCCGACCGCCAGGTCCGGGTCGGAGAGGTGACCCGTCACTTCGCATCCTCAGTCCACAACCCGCATGGCGGGCGGCACAAATACCACGACGCCTGGGACCGTGGTTAGCGAGTGTGGCGCAGCCGTGGCGCGCTAATTCAAGCGTATGGGCGGCAGTAACCTATGTCAAGAACGAAAGTAATAATTATGTGGTTACTTTCCCAAAATGGGAATACCCCTCCCCGCCAGTCCGCGATTGTGCGATACTGGTTCGCAATTCTCGCCACCGATCAGCTTCCCACTTCGTCGCAGGATCGCAGGGAGGCTTCCGTGCTAAAGATGAAGTGGCATTGCGACGTTTGTCAGGTGGAGAATGTCTGTGAGGTACCCCGCGAAACACACTTTCTCGGGGTCATTCTGATGGCAAAAAGAGACCACGAAAGCATTAGCCCGTTTTGTGGGTGGGTGAAAATCCAGGGCTCGCTATTGCACCCTCCGAACCGACAAATTTCAAACTGAGACACTCGCCGAGGGTTCCCTTCCGCGAGAGTGTCACCCACTTGCGCTACAATCGCGCTCAGTGGCCGACAACAAACTCTTCTACGGCGACAACCTCGACGTGCTGCGCCGTTACGTGCGCGACGAGTCGGTGGACCTCATCTACCTCGATCCGCCTTTTAACAGCCGCCAGGACTACAACGTCCTCTTCGCCGAGAAAGACGGCACGCGCTCTTCATCGCAGATCACGGCATTTGAGGACACGTGGGAGTGGAACCTCGACGCTGAGCGCGCCTACCAGGAAGTTGTCGAGCAGGCTGGATGGGTCTCGAACGCGATGCAGGCGTTCCGCAAATTCCTCGGCAACAGCGACATGATGGCGTATCTGGCCATGATGGCTCCGCGCCTACTGGAACTGAAACGCGTGCTCAAGGCCACCGGCTCGATTTACCTGCATTGCGACCCGACGGCGAGCCACTACTTGAAGATGTTGATGGATTCGGTGTTCCGGCCCGAGAACTTTCGAAGTGAGGTAACGTGGAAACGCACGAGCTCACACTCGGCCGCAAGACGCTGGGGAGATATACACGATACCATTCTCTTCTACTCGAAAGGCCCGAGCTATGTGTGGAATGAAGTCATCATTCCTCACTCAGCGGACTATTCGGCCCGATATAAGAACGTTGATTCCAACGGGGAGGCCTGGGCCGACGACAATCTTACTGGTCCGGGAGTTCGTCACGGCGACTCTGGTTCCGTGTGGCGGGGTTACGACGTCACTGCGAAGGGGCTGCACTGGAAGGTTAGCTCCAAGGCCGTTGCTGCGATTGTGGGCAGAGAAGCTGCGAAGCCACTCAGCACGACGCAAAAGCTTGATCTGCTTGATGCACATGGGTGCATCCATTGGCCTCGCCAACGTTCGGGGAAGAGTCCGGGGTTCCCACGTTTCAAGCGCTACCTCAGCGCAGGCAGCCGGATACAGGACGTAATCACGGATATTCCGCCTATCAACTCACAGGCCCAAGAACGCCTCGGCTATCCCACCCAAAAGCCCGAGGCGCTCCTGGAACGCATCATCAAGACCAGCAGCAACGAAGGCGATCTCGTCCTCGATCCCTTCTGCGGATGTGGCACTGCGGTCGTCGCCGCGCAACGGCTCAAGCGGCGCTGGATTGGAATTGACATCACTCCGCTGGCGACAAACCTGATTAAGACACGGTTGGCTGACATTTTTGGTTCCGAGATTCGCACGAGCTATGAAGTGATCGGCGAACCAACATCAGTGCCAGATGCCTACGAACTCGCCAAGACCGAGCCGACCCACTTTCAATACTGGGCGCTGGGGCTGGTGAACGCGCGCCCCGTAGAAGAGAGAAGAGGCGCAGACCGCGGCATTGACGGACGGCTCTATTTTCACACCGACACGAAGGGCAAGACGCAGCAGATTGTTTTCTCCGTCAAAGCCGGGCAGAACATCAACGTGGCGCACGTGCGCGATCTGCGCGGCGTCATCGAGCGCGAGAAGGCGGCCATCGGCGTCCTGATCACGATGGAAGAGCCGACCAAGCCCATGGTGAAAGAAGCCGCCGAAGCGGGTTTCTACAAAGACGATTCGCCGTATGACACCGGCACCTATCCACGCATTCAGATTCTCACCGTCGAAGCAATTGTTAAACGGAGCGCAGGTTGCGTATCCGCGCCTGCTCGATGCCACGTTCAAGCAGGCCCCCAAAGCGCGCGCGGCGGCCATCGAGCAACTGAAGCTGGATGCAGCGGAATAAAAAGCAGGTCCACGACTCCGCCGCCAAAACCGGGCGGCTCCGATGACAGCATGAGAGAGCGTTCGCAGGATAGGGGTCCTTCGACTCCTCGGTCGCCACGGCGACCTCGTCGCTCAGGATGACAAATTAGTGGATAGTGGTTAGTGGATAGTGGATAGAGAAAAGCAAGACTGAATGTCAACACCGAAGACCCATCTTCGGCCGTTTTCTATCCACTATCCACTGGCCACTAGGTCTATGACCGTATCGAGATGTACCTAGAGTATGCACTTGGGGAGTAAAGCAACTGGGCCGATAGTGGAGACATGCAAACCTATCATCGGGTGCATGTCCAACTGAAGAAGAAGGAGCGGCAGCAGATAGCCGGGATGCTGAACCGAGGGTGGGAGTCGGCGCGGGTGCTGCGGCGGGCTTTGATCCTGCGCCAGCTTGATCAGGGACAGACAGCGGCGCAGGTGGCTGGCAACGTGGGCGTGGCCCGGAAAACTGTGCGAGCGATTGCCCGGCGCTATGAGGAGGAAGGGCTGGAGCCGGCGTTGTACGAGAAGCCGCGCCCGGGCAAGCAGCGGCGGCTGGACGCGGGCCAGAGTCAGCGTATCATCGCCATGGTCTGTAGCGAGCCACCAGCAGGGCAGGCACGCTGGAGTGTGCGGCTCATCACTCAGGAAGCCGTGAAGCGGAAACTGGTGGCGCGCGTGGGCCGGGAAACCATCCGCATTCTGCTCAGAAACCATGATCTGAAACCGTGGCGGGAAAAAAAGCTGGTGCGTGGCGGAACTGGATGAGGAGTATATTGCCCGCATGGAAGATGTGCTGGCCCTGTATGAGAAGCCGTTGTCGGAAAAGGAACCCGTGGTCTGTATGGATGAGAAACCGGTAGTGCTGCATGCCGATCTCCGCCCTCCGCGGCCCATGCGGCCGGGACGGATTGCGCGACGCGATTGCGAGTACCAGCGATGCGGCACCGCCAATATGTTTTGCGGCGTGGAGCCGAAAGCGGGACAGCACTTTACCTGGGCGACTCCGGACCGATCCTCGCCCGAGTTCGCCGATTATCTACTGGGCATCGCCGAACACTATCCCGGAGCCGACACCATCCACCTGGTGATGGATAATCTGAGTTCACACACCCGCAAAGCCTTGGTGGAGCGGTTCGGCGAGAAGGCGGGAGGCTGGCTGTGGAATCGGTTCACCGTGCACTACACGCCGAAACACGGCAGTTGGCTGAACCAGGCGGAGATTGAGATCAGCCTGTTCTCCCGGCAGTGCCTGGGCCAGCGCAGAATCCCCTCGCTTGGCGATCTGCGACGGGAAGCCAGAGCCTGGAACCGGAGAATGAACCGCAACCGGGTCACCATCGACTGGCGGTTTACCCGCAGAAAAGCACGCATGAAGTTCGGCTACAAAAGAAACCAGATTATGCGGTCAGAGACCTAGCCACTAACAATCACTGCCGCTCCATCAATCGCATCGCTCTTCACTGCCTCCAGCGCTTCATTCGCCTGGGTGAGCGGAAACGAAGTGACTTTGGGATCGAGCTTGATCTCGGCCGCAAGTTGCAGAAAGTCGCGGGCGTCGGCGCGGGTCATGTTGGCCACGCTGCGGATTTGGCGCTCGCCCCACAGCAGCGTGTCGTAGTCGAACTGCGGCATGCGATCGAGGTGAATGGCGTTGATGGCGACCACGCCGCCTTTGCGCAAACTGGCGAGCGCGGCCACCACCACGTCTCCGCTGGGCGCGAAGGTGATGGCGCGGTCCAGTTCGGCGGGCGGCTTGTCGGTTTCAGCGCCCACCCATTTTGCGCCCATCGACTCGGCCATGCGGCGATGCGAGGCGCCGCGCGTCGAGACGTAAACGTCGCACTTCCAGGCGTGAAGAACTGCGATGGCAAGATGCGCAGAAGCGCCGAAGCCGAACAGCCCGACGCGCTCGCCGGGTTCGACTCCGGCCACACGAAGACTGCGGAAGCCGATGATGCCGGCGCAGAGCAACGGCGCGGCGTGCAGAT
Organism: uncultured Acidobacteriaceae bacterium; assembly: GCA_963833155.1. Classification (GTDB taxonomy): domain Bacteria; phylum Acidobacteriota; class Terriglobia; order Terriglobales; family Acidobacteriaceae; genus Bog-257. Next base: position 148,202 of record CAWHWY010000026.1, on the reverse strand, counting down.
CGTCGAGCGCCGATGGCAGAGGGAAAACGAAGTCGGCGCGGGCCGCAGCGTACTCGGCGTAGCCGCCATTCACGCTGTATCCGGTGAAGGTAGGAGCGTCGCAAAGGTTCTCCATGTTGCTGCGGCAATACCAGCAAGTCCCGTCGGTGCCGCCAATCCAGGAGACGCCAACGCGCGTTCCGAGGGGAAGTTCGGATGTGCCGCCTTCGACGACTTCGCCCACGATCTGGTGGCCGGGAATCAATGGCTGGCGGCGCGGAGTAAGTTCGCCCTCGACGATATGCAGATCGGTGCGGCAGACACCGCAGGCGCGGACCTTGAGCAGCACATGCCCTGGTTCCACTTCGGGACGTGGAACGTCAGCAATCTGAAGAGGATGCTTCGGAATGGGTTGAGGAATTGTCAAAATTGCAGCTTTCATCAGAATCCCCGCATAGTTCGCGCTATAATTCTAGCCGCTTCCCGGAAGCAGTTTCAGACAAAGAGCGAGCCGGTTCCGGTTGTCGCCTCCCGCCCATGTCTGAACACAAACTTTCACCTAACGACGTTCTTATGGGAGATAAAACATGATTTCACGCAGATTTCTGCCCGCAGCACTTCTCATAGTGCTGCTGGCTGGCCTGGTTTCGCTCAGTTGGTCAGCTCCGGCTGGCGACTCCAACAACAACAAGATCGCGGCCCGCGTTCTGGCCGAAACCGTCAATGGCGGCTCGACCGAAGCCTTGGTCGTTCTCACCGAACAGGCCGACCTTAGTCCGGCCTACAGCCTGCAAACCAAAGTGGAAAAAGGGACCTTCGTGTTCAACGCGCTGCGCGCGGTGGCCAACCGGACGCAAGGCCCAATTCTCAACCTTCTGAAGCAACGCGGCACTCCTTATCAGTCCTTTTATATCGTTAACATGATCAAGGTGAGCGGCGACCGGAGCCTCATGGAGGAACTGGCGGCCCGCAACGACGTGGCCCGCATTGACGCCAACCCGCTGATCAAGAACCCTCTGCCGAATGCGGAAAGCAAACCGGTGGACTTCGAGCCTCAGGGAATCGAATGGAACGTGGCACGCGTGAAGGCGCCCGATCTGTGGAACCTTGGCTACAACGGAACCGGTTATGTGGTATCGGGTGCTGATACCGGCGTGCAGTGGGACCACCCGGCGCTGAAGAACCACTATCGCGGCTGGGATGGCCAAAAGGCCAATCACGACTACAACTGGGATGATGCGGTCGATCATTCGATCGCTCCCTTCGATCCCCACGGCCACGGCACCTTCACCGTCAGCGAGGAAGTGGGCGATGACGGGGCTGGCAACCAGGTAGGTGTCGCTCCTGGCGCCAAGTGGATTGCCTGCCGCAACATGGACTGCTGGCGGGAACGGAACGCCCGCGCGCTACACCGAGTGCTTCCAGTTCATGATCGCTCCCTGGCCGATTAACCAGCCTGACAAAGGTGATCCGACCAAGGCGCCGGATTCCATCAACAACTCCTGGACCTGCCCGCCCAGCGAAGGGTGCTCGACCGATACGCTGCGCACTATTGTTGACGCGGTACGGGCCGCGGGAATTGTCCCGGTGATGGCGGCCAGCAATTACGGGCCGTATTGCTCCACGATTCAGGAGCCGCCTGCCATCTACGCCAGCTCGTTTGATGTGGGCGCGCTCGACTCCGGCAACAACATTGCCAGCTTCAGCAGCCGTGGTCCGGTGAAGGCCGACGGCAGCAACCGCACCAAACCAGACGTATCCGCTCCTGGTGTAAGCATCCGTGGCGCGGTGCCCGGCAATGGCTACCAGTCAGGTTGGTCCGGAACCTCGATGGCAGCTCCGCATGTCGCGGGAGGGGTTGCGCTGCTGTTGCAGGCCAATCCGAGCCTCGTGGGCAACGTGGCGCAGATCGAAGCCAACATGGACCACGCTGCGACGCACCTGATCGATGTTCAGGCTGTGGGCAACTGCCGCGGTCCGCTTATCTTCCAGGACAACACCTTTGGCTGGGGACTGCTCAACCTGCTGAAGGCGGCCGGCCACTAGGACTTTTCCTTCGGCATTTCCCATGCGGCTCCGCTCTACGCGGGGCCGCATTTTTCAATTTGACTAAGCTCAAAATCGTTGTAAAATGCCGATTCAAGAGAAGGGTTTTATGAGCGCCGCAAGAAATCCTATTTTCACCGTCATCGCCTATCGACACCCGAAGGCAGCTCGGCCAAACGCCAACCTCCTTGATCCTGTACATGATCGATAGGAGAACCCGGGGCATAAGGTGCACAGCTGGCAGCTAGGAATCGAATTCAAGTATCAGTCCTCTCTCAATAACAGATAACCAATGAACTAGGTTATCCCACCCGGTCAAGAGCCTGTTGGATAGGGTATATAGGTTGAAAGGAGAGTCACCATGGTTGCCTTGGAACAATACCGGGTTCGACATTTCGCGCTCAGATTAGAAGCGTCAACCATAGCGCTGCGGTTGGTAGTTGCGCTGACGCTCACAGTTGTCGTCGCCCAACCTGCGAGCGCCCAAACCTTAACTGTTCTTCACAACTTCACCGGCTACCTGGATGGTGCAGCGCCTTACGCCGGCCTCACAATTGATGCAGCGGGTAACTTGTATGGCACGGCTTCAGGCGGGGGGACTAACTCCGTAGGCGTTGTCTTCAAGATGAGCGTTAAGAATTCCAACTGGTTGTTCACTCCACTTTATTCCTTTAAAGGCTATGACGGTGACGGCGCTGTGCCCTACGCCAGAGTAGTTCGCGACTCAAATGGCCTAATCTACGGCAGTACTGTTGCGGGCGGAGGCACCAATGACGGTACCATCTGGCAATTGAGGCCGTCAGCGACGCGGCCCGCGTCTCTGATGTTGCCGTGGACAGAACGGCGACTTTACTCTTTTACGGTCGGCAATGACGGATTCGGTCCGCAAGGCGACTTAGTTTTCGACCAGTCAGGTAATCTGTATGGAACCACGAACGCCGGCGGTACTTATAACATTGGCGTAGTTTTCCAGTTGGTCCCTACCAGCGGGGGCGACTGGACGGAGAATGTTATCTATAACTTTGATGGCAAAGGAGGAGCGTATCCCTTCGCCGGTGTGACTATGGACCAGGCAGGCAATCTCTACGGTACCAGCTACCAAGGCGGCGACAACAATTATGGGACGGTGTACGAGTTATCTCCATCCCAATCGGGTTGGACCGAGACGAACCTATACAGCTTCACGGGCGGCAAGGATGGAGGCAATCCGACGGCAGGGTTGATCCGTGACGCGTTGGGCAATCTTTATGGCGCGACTCTCTATGGCGGCAATGGCGGCGGTACCGTTTTTGAGCTGTCGCCCTCCAATGGTGGTTGGACATACACCTTGCTATACGCCTTTACTGGAAGCTCCTACGGCGGTCCACAAGGTAACCTGGTTATGGATGCGGCAGGCAAGTTATATGGTGCGACACTCGCGGAGGGGGCGTATAACAACGGAAATGTTTTCGAACTCGTACCCTCGAGCGGAGGCTGGACCTACACCGATCTGTATGACTTCACCGGCGGTCTCGACGGGGGCCGGCCGCTTGATGGGCTTGTATTGGACCCGGGCGGCAATATATACGGCACAGCATCAATCGGCGGATCCTATAATCACGGGGTCGTCTTTGAGCGTGTGCCATGAGCAAGATTCTGCCTGACAGTAGTTTAGTTGTTACAAGGGCACGTAGGGTGGGGCAACATAAGTTCCCTCACATGCTCTAGCGCATAACCTCATGCAGGTTCAGGGATGTCGTTCGTCGTTGCCACACAGGCGGAACTGCCAAACGCTTACATTGATCTGAGATAGCCATGCCCAGCACGTAGACCGGCCCGATACCCTAATAGACCTTTCGATTGACATGTGGAGGCCCGGCGTGGGAACCTTTCATCCCGCTGTCGCACGCATCCATCGTTGGCAGCGTGGCCTTCGTCACTCCTGCGCTCACAATTGCCGCTGCTGGCGCGTCCAAACGACCGCGTCACGTCGGGTGGTAGAGCGGGCCTCAAGTGAGAACTGTGCCGTCCCTGAAGGGACTTGGTTTCTTTTCCACCCTACCCAGCACTCCGCCTTCGGCTCCGTGCTGGGCTAAACTGAGCCGCCCCTGCGGGGCTGGACTTAGCGAGCCGATACAAATCCGAATGATGAAACACGCTCTACATAAACCTAACTGACAAAGGAGTGCTTCCATGTACAAGCTTCACTTCCTTACTGCTTCCGTGTCTGCTGTTCACCGCCGTGCTGTGCAGCGCGCAGTCCACTCAGTTGGACCTGCCGCTTCCCAGCCAGCACGCCATCGTGACGCAGCGCATCGGTGTCACCGACATCACCATTAACTATCACCGGCCTCTGGCCAATGGCCGCAAGATTTGGGGCGGCCTTGTGCCTTATGGCCAAGTCTGGCGCGCCGGCGCCAACGAGAACACAACCATCACCTTCAGCGATCCTGTCACCGTCGAAGGCCAGCCGCTCGCGGCCGGCATTTATGGACTGCACATGATCCCCAACCAAGATCAGTGGACCATCATCTTCTCCAAGATGCACACCGCCTGGGGAAGCTTCAGCTATGACCAGGCCGAAGACGCGTTGCGAGTGACGGTGAAGCCCGGCACCGCGGACCTGCACAACGCCCTGGTGTATGACTTCGACCAGCTTGGGCCCGACTCGACCGCGGTCACCATGAGCTGGGACAAAGTCGCCGTCCCCTTCAAAGTGGCGGTCAATCTGAATCAGACGGTCGAGGCCAGCCTGCACAACCAGCTCCGCGGATTGTCGCAATACACGTGGGACGCCTGGGACGATGCCGCGACCTACATGGTTGATAACAAGATGGACCTGAACGAAGCCCTCAAGTATGAAGACAAGTTAATCCAGAACGAGGAGCGCTTCGAGAACCTGATGACCAAGTCGCGCATTCTCGATGCCATGGGCCAGAAAGACCAGGCCGCAGCAGCGCGCAACAAAGCATTGTCTATGGGCAATGCGCAGCAGTTATACGGTTATGCCCGCCAGCTCCAGCGCGAGAAGAAGCAGGACGAAGCGTTTGCCGTGTTCCGCACCATGGAGAAGAAGTATCCCGGTAACTGGCTGACCTATGCTGGCATGGGCCGCATCGCTTGCAGCCAGGGCGATTACGGCAAGGCCACCGAGCAGATGAAGCTGGCGCTGGCGGTCGCACCCGACGTGGGCAAGCCCAGCGTGGAGGGCCTGATCAAGCGCCTGGAAGCGAAAGAGGACATCAACAAGTAGAGCATCCCCAGTGGTTATTCGCTGTCGCTCTCGTCCTCGCTCCAGACTGGCTTCCAGGTCTTGTCGGGGTTGTAGGCCTTCATTTGTTTGGCAAGGTCGGCAGTCTGCGCTCCCAGGTCTTTCTCGTAGACGGTCCCGTCCTGATTGACGACGAAGGTCATCACTCCGGAGTTGCGATACTCCGCAGGATAGGCGACGAAGGCGAAGCCGCCAGTCATCTTGCCATCCACGATGTAGCTCTTGGCGCCGCCTTTTACGTTCGCGCCCTGCGCGGTAAGCATGTGGTAGTAGTAGCCGTGGAAAGGCTGTGCCGCGTCCTTGGCTCCGCCATAACCTTCGCCGGTGGCATACGCTACCAACGGGCCGACGGGACTCTCGGGCTGTCCTTCTTCAGCCTTCCAGTAGAGTCCGTTCTGCTTGCCCGGGTCGCTGGTGAATTTTTGGGCGTACTGCTGCACCGAGTCGCCGTCGTGCGTCTGGCTGAAGTATTCGTCTTGCGCGTCAGCGAGGACGTCACAGACGCGAATGGCTGCCAGTTCGTTCTTGCCGATGCGGCGGAAGAGGATCTCCTTGACGCCGGCTTTGGAGTCGAAGTACCAGGTGCCGGCGGCGTCCTTCTTCAGAGGAATGGGGAACGGCCAGTTCTCCGCGCCGAGAAAGAAAGTCTGGTTTCCGTTTATTTCTTTTGCCCAGCGATTCATCTGTTCATAGCGCTGGATGAAGGAATCTACATTTTTCTTGTCCTGCACCGCGTCCCCGGAAGAAATGATGCTGGCGGAAGACGACCCGAGAACAGCCTCGATCGCGGCCTTGTCCGCAGCTTTCCCGGCTTCGTAGAGCGCCTTGCCGGCTTCCTGCGGAGTCGCGAAGGTCTTCTGTCCGGGATCCTGCGCGCCAGCGATTCCCGCAAATACGACGAGCAACGCCAACAGCCGCGCAGCGCTCATAAACTTTGATTGCCACCGCATACATGCACCTTTCGAAGTTGTGTAGAACATCGTCATCGGGAAACCTCCAACCAGCCATCGGCAATTTTGATAGGCGTGAACTCGACCTACGTTCCTTGGCGACTATCGTTTGCGACCGCCGCCTCCGCCACTGCGAGCCGCAGGCGCACTGCGTTGCGCTCCGCCTCCGCCGCCCATGCTCTGCTTTCCACGATTGCTTTCCGCCCGGGTCTGTCCACCCGCGCCGTATCCGCTGAAGGCGCCCGACTTGGTGCCGGTTGCGGGCTTCTGTCCGTAGCCGCGGTCCGCAGCCGGCGGACGGTTCCCGGCGTTGGGACGATTGGCATTGTTACCGGTATTGGGACGATTGCCGCTGTTGACGTTGTTGCGGTTGCCGCCGTTGACGGTGTTCCGATTGCCGGTATTGACGTTATTCCGATTACCGGTATTGACGTTGACGGTATTTCCGCTGACGTTAGTATTACGGTTACCTGACCGGTTGTAGTTGCCTCCGCGGTTGTAGGCGCCCCCCCCGTAAGAACCGCCATTGCGGTAGACGTTGCTGTTGGAGACGTAAACGTTGCGGTTGTAAGTCACGGATCCGCCGTGCCAGCCGCAGCCCCAACTGTTATATCCCCAGCCGCAGCAGCCGCCGCTCATCGCCGCTCCCACCGCCATGCCCACGCCGAACGAAATAATGCCCGTAGTCACCAATGCCGCCGTGCTGTAGCCCGGAGGATTGTAGGGCGTACCGTAAACCACAGTCGGGTTATAGGTGGGCACATACACCACCTGCGGATTTGCAGGCTGGATCACGATCACCTGCTGGCCGCCCTGGTTCTCGGTGGTCACCGTTTGCTGGGACGTGGTCTTCAGGTTGCCTGCCGCCTTGGCCTGCGCGCGCAGCCTCTGCACGGCAGCCATGACGTCCGCTTGCTGGTTATAAGCGGCGTCGCCCAAGGCTGACGTCCAGGACAGGTTGGTTGCCATATTGTTGAGCACCGACGGGAATTGGGTCAGCGCCTTGACACTCGGGTCCCACGACTGACCATCTGCCTGCTTCATCAACTCAGCGCTGTTCAGCTTGGAGTTCGCCTGCAGCCATGAATTCGCGGCGACGATCTGGTCAGGATAGGTTGAGGCAGCTACGATCTGCGCCACCAGCGCGTCCGGATACAAAGCAATTGGCGACACCAGCTCGTCAATCTGACTGGCAGACAGATTGGCCTGCGCGGCTTCCTGCATGGTAAAGACAGGAGGATGAATGGCGACAGAGGCCCACGCTTCGGAAGTGGGCGAAGTAACTAGCAGAATTCCCCAGGTGAGGACAAACGCCACGACCTGCTTTAGGCGGACCATCATGGCTCCAATCTAAGGCGCGCGGGTTGCAACCGGCGCTATCGGCGGACTAGGTGCAAACGTGCGTGCAATCAGACCGCAAAGACTGATTGAATCAGAGGCTACAGAAGCATCAGCAACAGGCTGCTGCGACTAGGACGTAATTCTAGCGGCTGGTTGAGCAAGGATCCAAAAACCGATGCTACCACAAAGATAACCAATGCGAGATTGCAGGCAGAGTCTCGCATCGGCGTCCACCAGCCGTGGGTTTACTTCACGACCCGCAATTCGTTGGTGACCTGGAAGACCGCAGGCACGCCGTTGGCCGCGATGGTGGCCAGGTTCTTGTCTCCCTCGTTCATGACAAAGCCTTTGAGCGTTACGCGTCCGCCGTCAACAATAATGTGAATACTGGGTGCAGCTTCCCAGAAATAACGCGACAAAGAACCGGTGCTGGCCAGTGCGCGGTAGACTCGCTCGCGCGCCTCCTGGTCCATGGGAGCTGGCGGCAGGACTTTGATATTGTTGATCACCTTGTCCACGCCTTCGATGCGCTTCACGGCATTCTCAGCATCGCTCTTCGTTACCGCGTGGTCACTGGTAACGGCGCCGCTCAAGGTGACGGTGCGACCCTGAACGCTGTACTCCAGATCGTCGAACAGCGAGTAGTAAGGCAGCATCAGCAACTCGTGGCGGACCTCTTTGGCGATATGTCCTTCGGCATCGTTCGGGTACGAGTTCTTGCCGTAGTCGGCGACTACCGGCCCATTGCTGGACAGTATCGCCGTTTGCGGCGGGGTGGCCTGGGATGTCTGCGCCAGAGCGCCGGCGCTGACTGCGAGCAGCAGGCTTATAAGCAGTGTGACACGCATGATGGTTACCCCTCTATTCCTACAGATTAGATGCAGGTAGAACCCGGTGGGTGGTACCACGGCTGTCTTCCCTACAAGACTTAACAATCCTTAACGTTTGCGACTTTAGCGCGACCGGGCCCAACGGAGCCGTGTCTGCCGGCATCGCCAGTACCATCACAATTCGCGCTATCATGCTGGCAACAGAGTTGTGGGGCCTGTTACAGGCAGATTCGAGACATGGAGGTGGCCAGTGTTCAAGATCATCACCGTGGAACGCGAATACGGCGCGGGCGGCAGTCTGGTGGCCGCCGAGTTGGCGCGCCGCAAAGGATGGCAGCTTCTCGACCAGCAACTTACCTGTGAGATCGCCAAGCTCGCCGGAGTACACGAAAAGGCGGTGGCGAAGCATTCGGAGAAATGCGACCCGCTGATGCATCGCCTGGCCAAAGTCTTCTGGCGAGGCAGTCATGAGCGGTCGCTGCCGATCGGCGAAGACAAGATTTTCGACGCCGACGAGATGGTCGAACTGGCCCACCAGGTGATCGAGAAGGTCTCCCGGGACGGGAACTGCGTCATTGTGGGGCGCGGCGGGCCGTATATCCTGCGCCACCGCCACGACGCATTTCGCGTTTTCATCTACGGCTCGCGCGAGGAGAAGATCCGTCGCCTGGTCAAGATGAAGATGGAGGAGCAGGAAGCGGCGTTGATGGTGGACACCATTGACGGCGAGCGTGCAGCCTTCGTCCGCAAGTATTTCAACGCGGAGTGGCCGAGCCGGCACCTGTACCACATGCTGCTGAACTCGGATCCGGGTATCGAATACGCAACAGAAACCATTCTGGCGACCATGGACGCGCTGGAGCGGCATCCGCACGCGGCCAAGCATTCGCAGCACACGGCACTGGACCCGATTGCGCAGCGCGCGTAAATCCGGGTGTCGTGCCTCAATTGGCAGGCGCCAGCATCCGAAATCCTGCAGAGCTCTACTTGCAGTTCGCGAACTTCGCCGAAGCGATCCGGGTGCTCCAATCGAATTGTTGCGTAACCATGTAGTACTCGGTCGTGTACCAAAAGGTACAACCGTCCTGGTCAATCCGCACGGAGCTGTAGTCACCCCAGCGGTTGGAGGTGTAGGGTTGCGATCCTGTGCCGCGAATGACCGAGACCTCGCTCTCCAAGGTTCCGGGCGTATCGTTGACCGTACGTCCGGCAACCGCAATGGAAGGGTACGTGTGCGCGCTGGACTCGCTGTAGCCCACCAGAATGTCGCCAACCTTGTCTTTGGCAATCGAACCCATCCAGCGCCAAAGCAAGTCAGGAGCGTAGGTCCCCTGCTGGAAAACCCTGAGCGAGGTCACGGGCACGCTCTTGATCGGGGCGGTGAACTCATACCACCGCACGGCAGAGTTGCCGCCGGAGGCCAGCACAGTGTGGTTGACTAACCAATGCTGTGCCGGCGCTGGTTTCGGGGGAGTGGCATGGACGTTGACCAGGGGTTGGTCTTCCCAGTAGGCAAAGCGGTACATCAACCGATCGTCCAGGGAATCCAGCAAATCGGTAACGCCCACTTGCGGGACGCAAGCGGGCGAGGACGGGCAGGCCCTGGTGTAGGTGGCAACGGCAATGAGTTGTGAGTTGCCGGAGCCCGTGATGGTGGCGCCCTGCGGATTCGACCAATCCACGTGCATGGAATAAAGAGAAAGATGCGAGTGGTCCACGGCATTGACGCCGCCGATGAAGAACTCATCTTCGCCGGCGGGCGGGGCGATGGGAGAGTCTAGATCGGCGGGCAACAAACTGAAGTCCTGACCGGCCAGCGGGAGGCATACCTGCTCGGCGGTGGCATCTCCGACCAGCATCTTGTCACGGTTGTAAGCGCAAACGCCTGCGAATGAGCCCCACCGGTTGATGGTCTGGAAGTAGCCCGTCGGCCAGACGCCCCACTTCGGGTAGTCGGGGAAGGCGTTGCCCAAAGAGAACGCATAAACATAGTAGGTGCCGAGCGCGTCCGGGCTGGTAGAGATTGCAACGCAGGCGTGATACGGCGCAGCGAAGGTGTTCTGAGCCAGCAGCCAGCGATGCGCCAGCACGTCCCACTGGGCGATGATATCGCCGCCGTTGAGCGTGGCGCAGTCTCCACCCAGGGCGCTGAACAAGGTGTTACCCGGAATTGCGATAGTGAGAGCGGCGCCGTTGGACTTCCTAAAGACTGCGTATGACACGTTCACCCACTGCACGATCTGGGTGTCACCGACAGCCATGTTGGTGTCCGGAGGCGCAACGGAGACGCTGTAGTAGGGGAAGCCGTTTCCGACTCCTAGGAAATCCAGTGCGATCGAGTAGTTCGCCGCAGGGCCGGGCGTGCTCTGTTCGACCGGATCCACCGCGTATCCAAAGTCTTTCATCGGAATGCGCCGGATGGGGTTGACTTCGTGGAAACCGTACTGTGGCGGTTGCGGCAGTTCGGCCAGTTCGCGCAGAGGCGGCGACACCGCAAACTTAGCAGCATGACCAACGACCGGCTGGGATGACGAGTTATCCTGTGCCATCATCGGCAGCCTGCTGAGCGAGATCGCGCCCGTCACCAGCAGGAGTGCGCAGAGAAGTTTTCTGGTCATGGCTTCGAATTCTCCCTTTTCCACTCGCTGCCTCGGTGAAGTCCCTCGCCGGAGAAATTTTGGGGCAGGTTGGTTAAATCATCACCTGAACACGCTGTTATTCTGGATAATCTTTCTTGTTGACATCACGCTGTCACCTCCGCCGCTTGCGCTCTTCGCCGCCTTCTTCTGCTCCTTCTGCGCGCCGCGAGCTGCTTGCGCAGGATGCGCATGCCGGCTCCACGTGCTTCTCCTGCAGCAGGAACGGCGGCAGGAAGCGCAGCACGGTGTCCTGCGTCACGTTGATCAGCAGGCCATTGGCGTGCGCGCCTTCGAGAATCGGCTTGCCGGGGACGGTCAACTGCAGCGCCTGAATCGCGCCCACGCCGCGGGCTTCGACGGCGATATCGAACTTCGCGACCAGTTCGTTGCAGCTTCTGCGAGAAATACGCGCCGACGCGCCGCACCTGCTCCAGCAGGTTCTCGTCTTCCAGGATCGCGAGATACTCCAGCGCAACCCGGCAGGCCAGCGGGCCTCCGCCGAAGGTGGTGCCGTGCTTGCCCGGCGTGATGTGCTGCGCGAAATCCTGCTTGGCGAGAAACGCGCCCATGGGCAGCCCGGCGGCCATCGGCTTGGCGATGCAGACCACGTCGGGCATGACGCCGAAGTGCTGGAAGGCGAAGAGCTGGCCGGTGCGTCCCATGCCGCACTGGATTTCGTCGAAGATGAGCGCGGCGTGGTGCTGATCGGCGGCCTCGCGGCAGGCGCGCAGGAATTCCGGCGACGTTTCCTGAATGCCGCCTTCGCCCTGGATGGGCTCGAGCACGATGCCGCAGACCTTCTCGTCCATGGCGCGGTGCAGCGCTTCTGCGTCGTTGCGCGGCACGAAGCGCACGCCTTCCAGCATGGGATCGAAGTCCTTGCGGTACTTGGGCTGGCCGGTAAGGGCGAGCGCGCCCATGGTGCGTCCGTGGAAGGAGTTGTCCAGCGCGACGACGATGCTCTTCTCCGGACCGCCAGTGGCGTGACCGGCGGCGCGCACCAGCTTCAGCGCGCCTTCGATGGCCTCGGTACCGCTGTTGGTGAAGAACGCGCGATCCAGTCCTGACTTGGCGCAGAGCTTTTCGGCCAGCAGGCCCTGGTACTCGTTGTAGTACAGGTTGGAGACGTGGATGACCTTCGCCGCCTGCTCGCGAATGACCTTCACGATGCGCGGGTGAGCGTGGCCCAGCGCGTTGACGCCCAGCCCGGAGAGGAAGTCGAGGTAGCGTTTGCCCTCGACATCGTAAACGTACACGCCTTTGCCGCGCGCGATGGCGATGGGATAGCGCGCGTAGGTGTTCAGCAGGTACTTCTGTTCGCGTTCGACAATCTCTTGATAAGTCACGATAAGAACCTCAGGAGGTTCATTGTAGCTTGGGTTTCCCGAGCGGGTCTTCGGCGCGGCTTTTTCCGCTCCGAAGCTGGGTCTGTGGGCCTGTTGTAGCTACCCCTACCCCTCCCCTCGGCTTCTTTGGAATCAGTAAGTTGCCGAGAGTTTACTGGTAACTGATTGAATCGCTGAGGCTTATCGTAAAATATTGAATTGAAAGGAATTATCTTCGCACCAGTTGCCTTTCCGAGCTGGACAGGTGGGGTCTGCCGCATGGTTCCGTTCGCAGCCGTTCTTCCCTTTCCTGCGCCTTTCTTCTTGGGAGTGCCCTCCGGTTGATTGGGCTGGCTCTGCTCGTACAGGAGCCTATCGGCTTCGGCGTGGCGCAGATTGCCGGCCATCATCTGTAACCCCCAGCGAATGAGGTGCAACCGCTCGGCGTCTGCGTTGCCCCCGGACAGCGCCATCTCCACCTGTTTCAGTCTGGCCTCGATGGCGTTGAGATCGTTCGCCATGGACGGCGGGAAGCGCCAGCCTCCGATGTGCATCCGGTTGCGCCAGGTGCGCAGGCGGTGTCCTTTGTACCGCAGATGAAAGTGACAATAACCGAGTCCGCTCACGGCGGGCGAGTGGCAGGAGATTCCGTCTTCCTTCACATGATGGCAGAGTTTCACCGGCATTCTTGTTACCTCTATTGACGGTCTTTCCGCCGCCAAGAAAACGATGCTAGCCTCGGCACGCGTATGCCGACGCTGTATGGTTCGAACTCAAGCTGACCGTAGCACCGCCGGGACCGAGACGTCGGTGACCGGCCTCACAAGGGGATGTGCAGGCCAGTTCAGAGACGCGGAACAGGGCAGTCGCCAGCTTCTCGAAGTTTTCTCTTGCTTTCGACCTCTCGATGTATTCTGCTTTCATGCGTCGACTGTAACTGATGTCATCCGATAATCCCATCCAGAAACATCCCGAGTCCCAAGCTGGCAATGGGGCGGCCGACCAGCTTGGTGGCCAGCCCAATCCAGAGGGGTTTCCAGTTGGCGGGCCTACTGAACCGAACTCGCCACAATCCCCAAATGACAGAAAATACCCCGCCAGAGATAGAGATTGGCACGACTACGCCATGCTGATTATCGAAGGGGTGGGCGTTGTATTCCTTATCGCCTACACCACTTTCGCTGCCCTCCAGTGGCGCGCGATGCGAGAGTCGAATCACCAAGCTAAACACAACGACATAAGTAATTGCGCATAATGAGTAATTGTGCTTTCATGAGGACATGAAAGCACTTCGCATCGCTGACTCCGCAACGGTGGTTCTTGGGCTGCAGGATGAGATTCGACGATCCGAAGAATCGCGCTATGATCACCGCTTGCATGGCGTGCTGTTAGTGGCGCAGGGTTTGACCTGCCCGGAAGTCGCTGCCTTGTTGGGCGATGCCTCCCGCTCGGTCGAATACTGGGTGCGGCGTTTCGAGGAGGCGGGGTTGGCGGGTTTGCAGGAAGGCGAACGCCCTGGTCGGCCCCCTCGGCTGAGCCGCAAGCAACTGGGAGAGGTAGATGCCGTTCTTCGCAAGGCGCCGAGAGAGGTCGGCCTGGCCGGCAATCTATGGGACGGCAAGACCTTGGCCGCATGGATCGAACGACAGTATGGAGCCCCCTTGGGGGTACGCCAGTGTCAGAGAGTATTTCGACAATTGGGATTCCGTTTACGCAAGCCGCGCCCCATGGTGGCGCAGGCGGACCCGCAACGCCAGAAGGCGCATAAAAAAACTCCAGGCCCTGATGGCAGATCCGCAGGTGGATCTGTGGGCAACCGACGAGGTGCATTTTCAGCAACATGGTTCGCGCTGCCAGATGTGGATTCCCGCGACGGCAAGTTCGTCTTTCATCGCGAGACCGACAAGTTCAACGGTGCTACCTTCTTTGTCTTCCTAAAAGCCCTCTACCGGGCCAGCACCACGGGATCGCGACGGGTGGTCGTGATCACCGACAATGCCCGCTATCACCATGCCCGGCTACATCGAACCTGGCGGGAGGAACATGCGAACCGATTCGTCCTCGACTATCTGCCGCCTTACAGCCCAGATCTCAACCCGATCGAACGGGTTTGGAAGCTCACCCGGCGGCAATGCTTACACAACCGATACTTCCCATTCCTCAGCGAGGTCACCGATTCCGTCGAGGCGCAATTCGCACAGTGGGCAAGTGGCAACATTACCCTGCGGCGATTATGCGCAATTACTTAAGACGCTGTGTTTAAAGAGGCGCTCACCCAAACCTTGGAGAAATTGCAGAAGCAAGTTGATGCGGCCCAAACCGCTAACGCCGAAACTAAGAAAATTGGGGACGCCGCTAATCAGATTTCCAGAGATGCCCTTATTTCCGTTCAGAGAGCTTTCATCAGTTTTGGTCAAATCGTCATAACCGAGATTCCCCAGCCGAGAACTCCAAATCCGGGAGGACTGCATTGGGCCGCAATCATTAAGGCTACATGGCAGAATAGCGGAACCACTCCAGCCGAACATGCGGTTAATTACGTCGCACTTGGGAAAAGTCTGCCAAAAGGAGAACCCAGCGAAAAAGATTTCATTTCGATGACAAACCCTAAAGGTTTTGCGGGAGTGATTGGCCCAAAGGATCAAGCTGAATCGCAAAGCAGACGCACGGAGGAGCCCCTGCTAGTGGGCGATTGCCACGGATTCCCCGCGATTGAGAGTAATGAGATTTATTATTTTTGGGGATTTATGGTTTACCGAGATAAGGTGTGTCAACTCTTCTGTGTAAACGACCAGGTTTTGTTTTTGGGGATGGGGTGCAGGGGAAGGGGGTAAATGCCCCTTCCCCTGCCCATTGATTTCGAAGGATTCCGCGCTTTCATGACGCGAGTCTCTCCAAGGCCGGCATCCGGTCCGGCCACAGAATCGTGAAGTGGTTCGAAGCTTCCCGCCAGTGATGAATCGGCATGGTCCACTTCTTTGCCGCCAGCCGTAATGCCAGAAACAACAGCTTCAGCGCGGCTTCTTCGTTGGGGAATCCGCCGCGGGTTTTAATGATTTTGCGCAGCGACCGGTTCAGCGATTCCACGCTGTTGGTGGTGTAGATGGCTCGGCGGATGTCCGGTGGGTACTGAAAAAACGGCGTGATCCGCGCCCAGTTCCGCCGCCACACCTGGCTCACGCTGGGGTAGGCTTTCCACTTTGCCTCCAACTCCGCCAGTTGCTGCTCGGCCTCGGCCGCCGTCGCCGCCCGATAGATCGACTGCAGATCGGCCACCACCGGCTTGCGCAGTTTCCAGGGCACGTAGTTCAGCGAAGCCCGCACCAGATGCACGATGCAGAGCTGCACCTCGGTGCGCGGGAACACCGACTTGATCGCTTCCGGAAATCCTTTCAGCCCATCCACGCAGGCGATGAAAATATCTTTCACACCCCGGTTCTGCAACTCGGTCAGCACCTGCAGCCAGAACTTCGCGCCTTCCGTCTGTGCCACCCACAGCCCCAGCACTTCCTTCTGCCCTTCCAGGTTCACGCCCAGCACCACATAGATCGCCTTGTTCTGGATGTGCCCTGCATCGCGCACCTTCACCATCAGCGCGTCCAGATACACGATGGGATACAGTTCTTCCAGCGGCCGCCCTTGCCACAGCTTCACTTCCTCCAGCACCGCGTCAGTCACGTTGGAGATCAGCGTGGGCGAGACTTCGATCCCGTAGATCTCTTGCAGGTGGCCTTGGATCTCGCGCGTGCTCATGCCCCGCGCATACATCGAGATGATCTTGTCGTCGAAGCCGGTCCAGCGCGTCTGCCGCTTGGCTACGATCTTGGGATCGAATGTGGCTTGACGATCACGCGGGGTCTCCAACTCCAGCTCACCGAAGTCGCCCTGCAAGGTCTTTTGGCTTGTCCCGTTGCGCGTGTTGCCCCGGTGGTGGCCCCCCGGGTCGTGCTTCTCGTAGCCCAGATGGTCGGTCAGCTCAGCTTGCAAGGCTCTTTCCAGGATGGCTTTGGTTAATTCTTTGAGCAGGCCGTTCTCCCCGATGATATCCTCGGGCTTCTTGTAGTCGGTCAGCAGTTGGTCGATCAACTTCTTATCGATGGCCATGGGATTTTATTCTCCTCTTCCCCTGGCCGTTTACACAGTTCTATTTACACCCTCCCGAGATATTCTCCCCGGCACCAACCCCCACATCACTGAATTCTGCGAGCGCCTCGATCATGTTCTGTGCAGTCCTCCACCGAATCCCAAAACCACTTACCTGTACACAAAATGCGACCGCCACAACTGCACAGACACCTACTGCGACGATTACAAGGACATCATTGCGGCCACCGGGGAGAAATTGGCGAAGTAAGACTGCCCTGTCACGGAGTTATAGTAGTCTCCCTGTCACGGCTCTTTCTATGTCCTTGGCGCTTCGCTTGCAGTCATTGACCAGATTATTTTTGTTACTAGAAATGGCTGACACCAATGAACTCCATCCCTACTGATTTCGACTATGTGGCCATCTGCCAAGAACTACATCCAGCGGCTATCCCGCCACGCCACCGTACCAGCCAACTGCCTCATTCGCATGTAGTGCGGTTCATCGTTTTTCTTGCACTCACCATCTTCTTTGAGGGTAAGGCCCTCGCAACCACCCTCATCTACATAGTCACGTCCCACGGTGTTTATCACTACTGTCCGGTTAAGTTACAGGGTGCTCGCTGCAAGTAATAGCTGCGCAATAGGTTGAAGCCATTTCTGGCTTGCCGCGATTTGAATTCGCGGAGAGCTGACAATGGCTCATGAACCAGGGCCGCACCGTCTTCTCGCAGTTAATCAGCTTTCTTCCCGACCGGGAGTTCCGTCGTTGCGTCGAGCGTTATCAGGGCGACCTCCGGCTGCGAGGCTTCAGCTGTTGGGATCAGTATCTGGCGATGGCCTTCGCCCAGTTGACCTATCGGGAAAGTCTGCGCGACATCGAAGCTTGTTTGGGTTCGTTGCAAGGCAAACTGTATCACCTGGGATTTCGTGGCAAGGTGGCTCGCTCGACGCTGGCGGATGCGAACGAATCGCGGGACTGGCGCATCTTCGCCGACTTCGCGCAGAGGCTGATAGCAACCGCACGCGGACTGTATGTCCGAGAGCCCATGGGCGTCGATCTGGAGCAGAGCCTGTATGCCCTGGATTCGACAACCATCGATCTGTGCCTGGCGCTGTTTCCGTGGGCCCGGTTTCGGCGACGCAAGGCCGCCGTCAAGATGCACACTCTACTGGACCTGCGCGGCAACATTCCCACGTTTATTCGCGTTACCGATGGCAAGGTGCATGACGTCAATATGCTGGACGAGATCATGCCGGAAGCCGGAGCCTTCTATGTCATGGATCGCGGCTACGTCGATTTCGAGCGGTTGTTCCTGCTGACGCTCAGCTCGGCCTTCTTCGTGGTGCGCACCAAGTCGAACGTGTTGCTGCAGCGGCGCTACTCGCATCCCGTGGACAAGAGCACGGGCGTCTGCTCGGACCAGACCGTGATTCTGTCTTCCTTCGAGTCGGCGTCGGTGTACCCAGATGCGCTCCGGAGGGTGAGCTACTGCGATGCTGAAACCAACAAGCGTCTGAAGTTTCTGACCAACAACTTCACGCTTCCGGCACTGACCATCGCCCAAATCTACAAGCAGCGCTGGCAGGTGGAACTGTTCTTCAAATGGATCAAACAGCACCTGCGGATCAAGGCTTTCTACGGCACCAGCGAGAACGCGGTGAAGACCCAAATCTGGATTGCCGTGTCCGTGTATGTGCTGGTGGCGATCGTGCGCAAGCGCTTGGGTCTGGAAGCCAGCCTGTACCAGATCCTACAGATTCTCAGCCTCACGCTCTTCGAGAAAACGCCCATTTTATGCGCCCTTCAGAGCATCGAAGAGGATGCCAATTTCACCGAAAACGCCAACCAACTGATTCTGTTCGACTTTTAACCGGACAGCAGTGGGTGTTTATATTGGCGCTGACTCGATGCGCGTCAACTACGGAGTTGGAGCGGAATCCATTTGCAAGATTCAAAGTGTGCGAAACACTGTAATGCTGACTTGGGGTAACGCGGGTTTCACAGTCACAAACAAGAGAACCGGAAAAAGTGTTGGCCTTTGGTATTCCTCTATTGCCGACCCCGTTTTGAACATGAAAGGCGATGCCAAGACCAAGAGCGAGATCCTGGAAAAAAGAACTGAGGCTTATATCCGGGAGTTGATGGACGCCACTGATGCCCTCAAGCAACCGGTCACGCCCCTCGATATAAGCCGAATGCTTGTAGGCGAGGCATTCATAACCTACGAATCAGGCGCACCAGCAGTTTTTTGGTTCGAGATCAAAGTCAACGACTGGACAAAACGGGAATTGTACGTCACGCCAAGCCTTGCGCCGAGCTTCATTAACGAAGAGCGGAAGGGTGTTCCCGGCGTCCTGGGTCACGACGAAGGATGGAGTGCATACCTGACTAACAATCCGCCCCACGTCCACGATGCCACAGACAAAGAAGCTGTCAGTACAATCAAAGCCATTCTGAATTTGCAGGTTACTTACACCCCGAACGATGTCAGTGCGCCATTCGCAATTGCCGTTCTGGAACCTGGCGGATTGCGATGGATTGAGCGCGGCATGTGCAAGTCCAGTCCAAAACAGGAAAAGCCCAAGAGCGAAAAGACGAAATAGGATGGCCTCAGCCCTGTCACGGGGGAGCCAATATGAACAGGTCGGCACATGTGCGTCACTTGACTTGTACCGATGTTCCGGCCTTCGGTTACACTTTTGCTCATGTTGAGTGAAAAGCAGTTTCGTGAGCGCGCCAAAGTGGAGTTGCGGGAAATTGGGAAGCAGGTTGCCAGTCTGGCGGCCGACCGCGACATCTATCGCAAGCTGGAGCGCGACGTCATCGCAAAGAATCCCCGGTTGGAAAACTCCCGCAACCCGTTCCTCGACATGGTGCGCGGAGCCTACACCGATGCGATGGCGATACGGGTGGCGCGGCTGACGGATGCCGACAACATCATCGGCCTTACACTGGGGCGGGTGCTGACGCAGATCGGGGAGTATCCGCAGTTGTTACACGATAAAGTCGGCGATCGCGAGTTTGCCAACGATCGTGCAGCGGTGGAGCGCGCGGGGGAGAACCTCAGAGCGGCGTGGGACCCGTCTTTTTCACCGCGCGAGCGTACGCCGTCAGCGCTGGCTGCCACGCATCTTGCGCTGGATGCAGCGATCGACACGATGATCGTGACGCTCAAAACCTATTATTGGGTGGTGGCGGAAGGGCATCTCGATATGGAAGTGAGCTACGCCGAGGATCCGTTGGCGATCTTCCGGTTTGCGTGGGTCGAGGGGGCATGAAGCAAATCCTGAGTTGGTGTATCCGGGTGGAGCACCCGCTTCAGCGGTGCACTTAAGATTTGCCTCTGGAATTCGGCTTTAGCCGCTGAGGTAACGCCAAAACCCTTACCGCAGGCGCTAAAGCGCATTCTCAATTCGAGTTTCTCCACCGCACGCCTAAGGCGTGCTCCACCCATTGCTAAACACAACGACATAAGTAATTGCGCATAATGAGTAATTGTGCTTTCATGAGGACATGAAAGCACTTCGCATCGCTGACTCCGCAACGGTGGTTCTTGGGCTGCAGGATGAGATTCGACGATCCGAAGAATCGCGCTATGATCACCGCTTGCATGGCGTGCTGTTAGTGGCGCAGGGTTTGACCTGCCCGGAAGTCGCTGCCTTGTTGGGCGATGCCTCCCGCTCGGTCGAATACTGGGTGCGGCGTTTCGAGGAGGCGGGGTTGGCGGGTTTGCAGGAAGGCGAACGCCCTGGTCGGCCCCCTCGGCTGAGCCGCAAGCAACTGGGAGAGGTAGATGCCGTTCTTCGCAAGGCGCCGAGAGAGGTCGGCCTGGCCGGCAATCTATGGGACGGCAAGACCTTGGCCGCATGGATCGAACGACAGTATGGAGCCCCCTTGGGGGTACGCCAGTGTCAGAGAGTATTTCGACAATTGGGATTCCGTTTACGCAAGCCGCGCCCCATGGTGGCGCAGGCGGACCCGCAACGCCAGAAGGCGCATAAAAAAAACTCCAGGCCCTGATGGCAGATCCGCAGGTGGATCTGTGGGCAACCGACGAGGTGCATTTTCAGCAACATGGTTCGCGCTGCCAGATGTGGATTCCGCCGGAGACCAAGGACCCGATTTTGCTCCATCATCCCACTCGCCGCAGCGTAGGCTACTTTGGTGCGGTTCGGCTTCGCGACGGCAAGTTCGTCTTTCATCGCGAGACCGACAAGTTCAACGGTGCTACCTTCTTTGTCTTCCTAAAAGCCCTCTACCGGGCCAGCACCACGGGATCGCGACGGGTGGTCGTGATCACCGACAATGCCCGCTATCACCATGCCCGGCTACATCGAACCTGGCGGGAGGAACATGCGAACCGATTCGTCCTCGACTATCTGCCGCCTTACAGCCCAGATCTCAACCCGATCGAACGGGTTTGGAAGCTCACCCGGCGGCAATGCTTACACAACCGATACTTCCCATTCCTCAGCGAGGTCACCGATTCCGTCGAGGCGCAATTCGCACAGTGGGCAAGTGGCAACATTACCCTGCGGCGATTATGCGCAATTACTTAAGACGCTGTGTTTAGAACCCATCTCATAAATCGAGGAGCGACCAAAACCGAAGCCCCTCAGGGGCTAAAGCCCAGTCTTGAACGGAACGTTATGGCACAGCTAAAGCTGTGCCCTTTCAAAACTGATTTATGAGATGGCTTCTAGATACAGCAACTCTGGAACTGCTCTAAAGTCGAATCTTGGTCACACTGGCAGCTCTTCTTGCAGCCAGCCTGGCTCGGGGTGCAGTTTGGGCTCGGCGGTCAGGTCGAGCACGAGGTTCTCCAGCACCAGGCGCTTGCTGGGAGGATTGGAGCGGAGAGCGAGATCGGCGCGAGCGACGCGGCGGATGGCGCTGGTCAACTCGCGGCGCGACTTGTAGCGGCGGGCCTGGCGGATGACGTCCTCTGCGGCGAACGGCGGAATGCGGAACCCCTGCCACAAAGCCTGCCAGAGGGCCCGCGAATCGCGCACATTGCGCTCCAGAATAACCAGCATCTGACGGAAGGTCCGCGACAGCATGTACAAGTGTCCGATCGCGGCTTCGTCTCCGTCGCCGGTGCTGAGAATGGCATCGAGCACAGCAAGGGCGCGGGCGCGGTCACGGGCGGAGATGGCGTCGGTCAACTCGTAGAAGGACCGCTGCTTGGCCGCCAGCACCAGGGTCTCGACATCGCCCAGCGTGATCCGCTTCTTGTCGCCGACGAACAGGACCAGCTTCTCCAGTTCGTTGGCCACCATCATCATGTCGCTGCCGAGGGAATCCACCAGCTCGCGCGCGGCGTCGTTGTCCAGCTTGACGCCTTCGGAGGTGGCGGCCTCGCTCGCCCACTTCGCGGCATCGCCTTCGTCTACGCGGGCGAACTCGAGCACAGTGCAGTATTCGCCCAGGGTTTCGCGAATGCGTTGGTAGCGCTCTTTGTCGGTCAGGTCCATGCGGCGGGCATCGGCGGGAATGCTGATGTGGTCGGCGACGAAGATCAGCAGCGCATCCGGATTGGGGTTCTTGAAATAGTCCTGGATGGCGGAAAATTCTTCCTCGTGCTTGCCGCGGCCGTAAAGGTTCTTGACGCCGCGAACGAAGAACACCTGGAATGGGGACATGAGCGACGGAGTCCGCGCCTGGTCGAGGACCTGCTGCAAATCCACTTCGCCCAGGTCCATGTCGTAAAGGCTCAAGTCGCGGACATCCGCCGGTATCAGATGCTGCAGGACGGCATCACGGCAACGTTTGCGAAAGAACGCCTCGTCGCCGATGAAGACATAGCCGGGAGAGAGCTTGCGCGCCTTGACGTCGGCCACGAAGCGGTCGGAGGCGGCGAAGCTGCGCACCTAGTAGGCCTCCAGCATGTCGCTGACCAGAGTCTGCGAAAAACTCGCCGCCATCCGGTCCAGCGCCGGCCCCTCTTCATTGAAAAAACTCTCCCCGTTGTTGGCGATCTGGTAGACCTCGCGATAAAGCAGATTTGGATTGGACCAGAGCACCTTGCCGCTGCGAGTGACGAGCGAGACCTTGATGCCAACGAACACCATCGACGAGTCCGTGCCACCCGTCTGGGGGTTATAGGTGAGGGGAGCGATATTTGTACTCAGAACGGTGCCGTTGAGGGTCGCGTCCGCGCTGCCGTCGTCCGTGGTCACGATCCGATAATTGGTCCGGCTGCGGAGTTCGCGGACCACGGCCGCCGTGAGTAACTGTTCGAAGCGGTAGGTGTGGGTGAGATTGCCGAACGCGGGCACATAGATGGTATGCATGTCCGCCGGCAGGCGGACGCCATGAGCGCTGGTGTGGTATCCGCAGCTCGTGGCAAACAGCAACAGGACGGACGTCCAAGTCAGAACCTGGCAGCGAGTGGAGCGCCGACGCCATTACTGCACCGTGCCCCGTGGACGGGCGGCGATCATACTTTCTGCGCACTCCGCAGCGGTCAGAGCCGCAATCCGCAAGTTGTCGGAGGCAGCCCAGATCCAAAATCCCTTCGCGCTTTGCGAGTCGCGGCGCGCAAACACTTGTATCTGCTCCTGGCCGGCGGCGTTCACGTTGCTGGGCGACTCTTCCCCTCCCTGCAGCACGTCCACGTGCTCGCCCGAGAGGGCAGCCGTCAGCTCCTCGATTTGCGCCGGCCCTGTCCAGCTCAATGTACAGCGAGAACGCATGGCCGTGGAAGATAGGGCGCCTGCAGCAGCATCAGCGAAGGTACGGTCACCCTGTCGCCTACCAGGCTGCGAAAATGGCGCTGGATGCGGCTTTCCACCGACTCGAGCGAAGGCAGGGAGTGCTCGCCGTAGCGGTCCAGAAGATTGAAGGCCACCTGGGAATCGAACACTCCCTTGGGAAGCTGCTGGAAGGAAAGCAGGTTCACCGTCTGCTCATGCAGCTCATCCATGCCGCGCTTGCCGTGTTCGGAAGCCGGCTCGAACGCGTGCCGCTACGCCGCGCGTGATGTTGCCCACTTTCTTGGCGCGCAGCATCAACAGAGCCAACACCACCGCGGCAGGATGCGCAATGGTTACCGGCGTCAACCACAAAATCCACCTTGGAGCGGAATGTTCAGCTCGCGTTCGATCCACGGGGAGCGAAGCAACACGCCCTTCTCGTTCTCCAGCGCATAGGAAAGATCGATGATGTCGCTGCCGGCGTTGCGCGCCAGCTTCCAGGTATTGCGGGTGAAGTTCTCGTCGGAGGCGAAGAAGGTGAAGTCCACATTCTCCAGGTGCTCGGGAAGCACGCTCTGAATGAAGGTCGGCTCCTCGCCGACAGCCTCCAATTGGCCAAGCGATTCGTCATCGTCGAGCAGGCGGACACCCTGCGCAGGAAAATTGCGGTCGCTGAGGACTTCCTTTCAGTTCGCGGCCCTTAAGACTGGCGGCGCCCACGATGGCCACGCGGAACATCCCGCCCCAGTGGCCGCCATCGGCACGAAGTCCGGCGGTCTTGTTTGGTTCATTTTTCATCAGGCGTGCAATACCTCATCGTGTGGCGGAGGGGGCGGCACGGCGGGCCGGCGGAAGACGAAGGAAAGCCGGGCGAGCACACCCGAAAGGATGTAAACCAGGGCCAGTGCGAACAGCACATATTGGGAAGAAAACCAGATCAGGGCGATGACGGCGCCAATCACAATCAGCCAGCGGAAATTCTGCGGCTGGCGGAAGTTGAGGCCCTTGAAGCTCGGGAACCGCCAGGTGCTCACCATCAGGAAAGCGATGGCGAAGACGAACACGCCCCAGCCAATGGAGAGCCACCAGATTTGCAGCGGATTGCCCTGGACCAGATGAACGACCGCCGCCACCGCTCCGGCCCCGGCGGGGATCGGCATGCCGACAAAATACTTTCGTCCCGGACGGCCGGGATTGGAGGGCTGGGGATTCACCTGGATGTTGAAACGCGCCAGGCGGCAGGCCCCTGCCAGCAGGAAAACGAAGGTCGCGATCGCGCCCAGTTGAATGACGCGTGCGCGCATATCGGAATCGCTCATTACGCGGCAGCATGCGAAAGCCCCATGTCCAGGCCAGAGATGGCGGGGGCTATGCCGAAAGCGATCACGTCGGCCAGGGAATCCAGTTCGCGGCCGAACGCACTGGCTGTGTTGGTAAGGCGCGCGATGCCGCCATCGAAGAAATCGAGCACGATCGCGATGCCAATTGCCTTCGCGGCCAGGTCGAAGTGCCATGGAGAGGACGCTGTGCCCTGGATGGCCTGCGAAATCGCGTAATATCCCGCCGCGATGTTGCCGGCCGTGAAGATGGACGGAAGGATGTACAACCCTTTCCTGGCCCGTCGCGGCTTGCCGGAATCGCTGTCGTGGCGCACGAGGTGGTCGCTCATCGCGCCTCCACTGCTTCTCGGTATCTGCGGCGATACGGTGCGAGGCTGGGCCACCGCGAGAACACTGGATCCGCCCTTCACGTTGTCGCCCACGCGCACCTTCATCTCAGCGTCGGCGGCGAAGATGCACATCCACGCGCGAGCCAAACTTGATGAGCCCGACACGCTCGCCGCGCGCAACGTGGTCGCCGATCTTTTTGCTGAAGACAATTCGTCGCGCCAGCAGTCCGGCAATCTGCTTGAAGACCACCGTTCCGGCGTCTCCCGCGACCGTGACCACGTTCTGCTCGTTGAGTTCAGCCGAGATCGCACCCATGGCGTTGCGGAACTTCTCCTGTCTTGTACTTCACATCGGTAATCACGCCGGCAATAGGAGAACGATTCACGTGCACGTTAAAAACATTCAGGAAGATGCTGATACGAGTTTGCGGCTGGCCGTTCTGCTCCACCGCGGATACATCGGTGACCTTGCCGTCAGCGGGAGAAACGATGGCGCCCTGCACGGCCGGAACCTGGCGTTCAGGATCGCGGAAGAACCACAGGAAAAATGCAGCCAGCAGCAAGGGAATGACCGCCAAAGCGGGCAGGGTCAGCCATCCCACCAGCACTGCCACCGCGATAAAAGCCAGTCCGTAATAGATGCCGTCGCGCACCATGAGCTGATTTGATTATAGAGCCTGGGCTGCGGCTGCCCTAATTCGAGGGACCCACGATTTCGCGCGTGAGTTGGTCCATGTGCTGCTGCACTTCCTGATACTTCTCTCCCGTCGATGGCCCGGCGAAGCCCGCATGAATGGCATGTACATGTCCGTTGCGGTCGAGGAATATCGTCGTCGGATAGGCGCCGAAGTTCACCAGTTGCGGCAGGGTCTTTTCGATCTGCCCTTGGTCAGTTGTGCCGGCCAGCAGCAGCGGAAAGGTCAATCCGTATTTGTCGCGATAGATGCCGATCTGCCGCAGGTCGCGCGCGGTGTCATCGACGTACTCATAGGCAAGACCCACAATCACCAGCCCCTGCGCCCGATACTTGCGGTAGAGCTGCTCCAGCAGCGGAGCTTCGTCGTGGCAGTTCGGACACCATGTGCCGAAGATGTCCACGATCACCGGCTTGCCTTTGAACTCAGGACTATTCTGGTTCATCGTTCTGCCGGACTGATCAACCCCGCTGAAGCGGAACGGCGCTTGCGGGTCTTTGACTCTGGTCAGGCTGCCCGCCAGCGCGTTGGGATTGGCCGCGGCTGCGTCCGGGCTGCGCTCGGCGGTAAACGGCGCGGAGGATTTCACTCCGCCGATCTGCCCTTTCAGGCTGCCATCCGGCTGCAGCTGACCATCGAGCGCGAGCGCATGGATGCCATCAAACCGGCTGAGATGAAAGTGAGTCTGGCCCGTCGCATCGGTTGAGACGTCGCCGTGCAAAAGGCCGGTGTCGCCGCTCACCGGTTCCAGGATTCCCGTCGCCGCAACCCTGCCATCGGAAGTGGCCATCTTCTCGTTGCTGAAGAGTGGCAAGGGTATTTTTCTCCGCACCCTCGGCGCCTGCCTCGTGCAAAATCCAGTCGCCTGCGAGGTCTGGGCCAGTCCACGGCTTCGTCGCCGGGACCGCAACGTGAGGTACAAGCGTGACCGGAATGTGCACCATCCCGTTGCTGGTCTGCCGCGAATACTCGCCTTCCATGCGCTGCGCGGCGAACATAGTGCAGAACGACCTGGCCGTCGTAGTAGTCGAGACGCAGGGTCAACGTTTGGCCATCCCAGGTTGCGCTGCTGAAGGGCTGGCGGTCAGTCGCATTCACCAGCACGGCGGTGATCGCGCTTCCCTGCTCCTTCAGTTCAATGCCAAAGTCGACCTCACCTGCGCGAGATTGGATAGAACCGTCCCACAAGCCAATGGGCGCTTGCGGCTGACCGGCAAACAAATTCGGTGCGCACAAAGCGAAAACGCAAAGCGTAAGGACAGTAAGAACGAGATGATGGCATTGACCGCGCGTCAAATCACTCCCCACAGCCTCTGATTCAATGGTCACTAGGATATAACGCGGGAAGGATTAGCGGCGGTGGGGCATACAGCTAGAGCGCGGCGGTGAAGACCCGGGTCTTGACCGCCGGGTGAGGGCGATGAAAGATGACTAAACGACCTGGTGGTCAGTCCGGAACTTCTGTTCCAGACTTTCCATCTGGTCCTTCAGGCGGAGTTTCAGCTTCTTCAAACGCACTTCCTCGAGCTTTTCGTCTTCGGAAAGATATTTTTTCTGAATCAAGCTTTCGAGGCGCTGTTGGTATTCGGAATGTTCTTGCGCCAGACGGCGGAACTCATCGTTACTTGACAGAAGCTGATCACGTACCTGAGCTGCCATTCAGTGGACCTCCGGAGAGATGAGAGTTAAAACGCTAGCACACCCGCGAGGCCGGTTCAAGGGACTTTCTCACGGAACTGCAATAGAAATTCGCAGAAGCAAAGCGTCTTCCGTGGGCCCATGGTAATAGTTACTGCGGCGTCCTTCCTCGCTAAATCCAAGCTTTTCATAGAGTCTGCGGGCAGCCAGGTTCGACTCCCGGACCTCCAATAGCACCGAAGTGGCACCAGCGGCTTGCGCCCGCAGCAGCAATCTTGAATCAACTTCGTACCGATGCCGAGCCGTCGGTCGCTCGCGCGCGACGACCACGTTTTCGACCTCCCAGTCGTCGAGTGCGCAACGTGCGATTACAAAACCGTGAAGTTGTGCGAAGTCTGATTCATTCACCGCGACGAGAGCGATTCGCGCCGGAGCATCGGGCGCGAACAGCGCATCGTATTCGCGCTCTGCCCAGTGCGCCGCGCTTTCGGCCTGTTGTTCGAGTGCGCGAATGGAAGGAACATCGTCGGGAGTGGCGGGGCGTATCAGCACAAACCTCAAGGTTTAGGTGTTGAGAAGATCTCCGCGTCGGAGCGGCGGATGTAGTTAACGTCAATGGTTGCGGGATCGGCGGTTTCTCCGGCGCGCAGCTTGCGAACGCCGATGCGGCCGATTTCGTCAGCCTGAATCGCAGGAACGAGCCTTACGTTGGCCTTTGCGGCTTGCAACGCTTCTGCGACCTTGGGATCGGGCGTCAGCAGCTGGGCCGCCAACACCAGCAGCTTCGGCAGCGAATGCATCCAGCTTGGCAATGTATTCGCGAACGGCACTGGCGCGGCCTGCTGATACCTGATACTCGCCGACATAGACTTCTCCGCGACCGGCATCCAAGGCCACCGTCAACGTTTGGCCCGAACGTCCATGAGTCAGGGCAACGGCTTCCAGCATGGAAACGGTTACCAGCGGCTTTTTTAGCACCTCGCAGAGGCCTTTCACCGTCGCAAGTCCAACTCGCAAACCCGTAAAAGAACCTGGTCCGGACACGACCACGAAGCCATCCACCTGCGTTTTACTCAGATGATTCTGCTGGAGTGCTTCGGCGATTCGCGGCATCAGTTGGGCCGAGTACGTACCGCCTTCGAGGGAAGTCTGTTGCAGGACCTCGAAACTTTCACGATCATCGCGGCAAAGGGCGACACTTCCCTTTCGGCCCGAAGTGTCAACCGCGACGATCAGCATGTTCAGACGCCTTCAGGAGCGTCTTCCACCAGTTCGAGCAGCACGCCTCCGGAGCTCGAGGGATGCACGAACACGTAGAGGTGTCCGCCGGCGCCAATCTTGATGTCATCGGAGATCAGCCGCGTTCCCGACGCTTTCAGGCGCTCGACTGTACCGGAGAGATCGTTGACGTGCACCGCAACATGGTGCAATCCTTCGCCACGCTTTTCGATGAAGCGCGCAATCGTCGAGTCGGGCGAAGTCGGTTCCAGCAGCTCAATACGGCTCTCGCCGACCGGCACCATCGCCAGGCGCACCTTCTCCGCCTCCACGGTCTCCTCCGGCATGACCTGCAAACCGAGCTTCTGGTAGAACTTTTTGGCTTCCGCCAGCGACTTCACGGCGATACCAAGATGGTCGATATAGCTCATTCGGGCTTCCCCAATCTGTCCACGATCTTCTCCACCAAAGAATACGGGTCGCGCTTGTGTTCGGCAACTTCGGTGGCATATCGCGTAGCCAGGCCTTCGCTCAGATAGTAGGAGAGCACCCGCTGGAAGAGTGCGTCGCGCAACATCTCGGCAATGCGTCCGCGCCAGTTCTCGATGCGACGCGCCTGCGCGCGATCGCTCTGCTGAAGGTACTCGCGATATTTCTCGATGGCTGCAAGCAGCTCCGTAATACCAGTTCCTTCGCTGGCAACCGTCTTCACGATGGGCGGGATCCAGTTATCGTTACGCGCGGCCAGCGACTGCATGGCACGAATCTCTCGCTCCACGCGCTCGGCGCCTTCACGGTCTGACTTGTTGATGACGAAGACGTCGGCGATTTCCATGATGCCGGCTTTGATGGTCTGCACGTCATCGCCCATGCCCGGAACCAGCACGACGATGGTCACGTCCGCCAGGCGAACGATGTCCACTTCATCCTGGCCAACGCCGACGGTCTCGATCATCACCAGATCGCGTCCGCTGGCATCGAGCACGGTCGCGACGTCGGCGGTCGTGCTGGCAAGTCCGCCCAACGAGCCGCGCGTGGCCATGCTGCGAATGTAGATGCCCGCATCGGCGTAATGCGACTGCATGCGAATGCGGTCGCCGAGAATCGCGCCGCCGCTGAACGGGCTGGTGGGATCGACGGCCACGATGCCGATGGTCTTGCCCTGCTTGCGGTATTCGCGCGCCACCTGGTCCACCAGCGTGCTCTTGCCTGCGCCGGGCGAGCCCGTGAGCCCGAGCAGCAATGCGTTGCCGCTGTAGGGAAACAGCGCCTTCAGCAATTCGGTGGACTCGGGTGTGCGATCTTCCACGGTCGAAATGGCGCGCGAGAGGGCGCGCAGTTCCCCCGCAGCGGATTCGGCTGACCAGTTCCTGGATGTGGTTGTTCGAGCTCACCTTGGTCCGTTCTCTTCACGACCAGCTCTAGTCCTTCAGGATTTGTCGCGCGATTACCAGCCGCTGGATCTCGCTGGTGCCTTCGCCGATGGTGCACAGCTTCACATCGCGATAGAACTTCTCAGCGGGATAGTCCTTGATAAATCCGTAGCCGCCGTGAATCTGCACGCACTCGTTGGCGCAACGCACCGCGACTTCGCTGGTGTAGAGCTTCGCCATCGAGGATTCGAGCGTCGTCTTCATCCCGGCGTCTTTCATGGCGGCAGCGCGATGCGTGAGCAGGCGGGCGGCATCGATCTCGGTCGCCAGATCGGCGAGCTTGAAGGCAATCGCCTGAAACTCGCTGATGGGCTGGTCAAACTGCTGGCGCTCCTTCGAGTACTTCAGCGCAGCTTCGTAGGCGCCCTGCGCCATGCCGAGTCCGAGGGCGGCGATCGAGATGCGGCCGCCATCGAGAATGCGCATGGCATCGACGAAGCCTTGGCCTTCATGCCCCAACAGGTTTTCGGCAGGAATCTCGCAGTCCTCGAAGATCAGCTCCGAGGTGTCGCTGGCGCGCAGCCCGAGCTTGTTCTCCTTCTTGCCGGCACGAAATCCCTTGGTTCCCTTCTCCACCACAAAAGCCGAGAGTCCGTGCGTGCGCGCCGTTTTGTCGGTCACCGCAATCACCACCGCGACATCGGCATAGTGGCCATTGGTGATAAAGGTCTTGGTGCCATTCAGCACCCAGCTGTTGCCCTTGCGGACAGCGCTGCAACGCGCGCCGCCAGCATCCGAGCCGGAGCCCGGCTCGGTCAGTCCCCACGCGCCGAGGAACTCACCCGTGGCGAGCTTGGGAATGTACTTCCGCCTCTGCTCCTCATTTCCAGCAACGAAAATGTGGTTCGAGCACAGCGAGGTGTGCGCTGCGACGGTGATGCCGACCGACCCGTCCACTCGCGAGAGTTCTTCGACCGCAGTCACGTACTCGACATAACCCATGCCTGCGCCGCCGTACTCCGCCGGGAAGATTGTCCCCAGCAGGCCCAGCTTGCCCAACTCTTTGATGGTCTCCAGGGGAAACGTACCGGGTTCGTCCCACTTCATAACATTGGGCGCAATTTCGCGCTCGGCGAATTCGCGCACCATCTTCTTCAACTGCAGTTGTTCATCCGAGAGCTGGAAATCCAAACCGTTCCTCCGAGAACTGGAAGCACGCCTTAGGCCGCAAAAAGTGGCCGCCCACAGCGGCCTCGGCGCACAAAGCCGAAACAGGCGGTTATAACACAATCCCGAGCAGTGCGAAACCGACTCCGGCCGATTACGCATCGCCGCGCAAAAAGCGGACCTCAGTCGAGAATTGATATAACCGTAACTTTTCGGCGGGCAGGCGCATCAACATACCTCAAAATGCTAAGGTTGACGCGGAGTGACTGAAACCCTCGGATTCGTCGTCCATTACGGTTATGCCCTGCTGTTTCTTTGGGTGCTGATTGAGCAGGGTGGCTTGCCGATTCCGGCGGCGCCTCTGTTGCTGGTGTCAGGAGCGCTGGCGGCGCAAGGTCGAATGCACTTCGCGCTGGCTACCCTGATTCCGGCGATTGCCTCCTTGTGTGCCGATACCTTCTGGTATTTCTTCGGAAAGCGCCGTGGCGGGGTGGTGCTCAATCTGCTCTGCCGCATCGCACTCGAACCCGACTCCTGTGTCCGGCGCACCGAATCCACCTTCACCAGGTTCGGCCCGCGCACGCTGTTGATCTGCAAGTTCGTGCCCGGCCTCAACACCGCTGCGCCGACTCTGTCGGGGATGGTCGGCGTCGATTTTCCACGATTCCTGCTCTTTGATTTCGTCGGCGCCCTGCTTTGGACGAGCGCCTGGACCGGACTCGGCTTCATCTTCGGCAAGCAGCTCGATCGCGCCAACCTTTACGCGCAGCGATTCAGCGGCTGGATGCTAATCCTGTTTGCCACGGTTGTGATTGCCTACGTTCTGAACCGGTGGCGCGAGCGGCAGCGCTTTCTCCGGCAGGTCAAGGGAGACCGCATCACGGCCGACGAACTAAAGCACAAGCTGGAGTCAGGCGAGCCGATCGTCATCGTTGACCTGCGGCATCCGCTCGACGTGCTGACCGATCCCCGGACCTTGCCGGGAGCGCTGCAGATCTCGCCTGAGGAGCTGGAAAACCGCCATGGCGAGATCACTCGCGACGGTGAGATCGTGCTTTTCTGTACTTGACCCAACGAAGCGACCAGCGCCCGGGCGGCGCTGCAACTCCGAAAGCACGGCATTCGCCATGTGCGCCCGCTGCTGGGTGGCTTCTACGAATGGAGGAACCTCGGCTATCCGATGGTGGACACGGTGGTGCGAGAAAGCGCAGCCTCGGAAGCGCTTCCGCCGATGGCCGAGCACTCGGCATAGTTGTCATTGGCTCATCGCTCGACCATGCGTTCGAGATCGGCAAAGAATCCGGGATAGGAAATCGCAACACATTCCGAGTCGCGGATGCGCGTTTCTCCCTCTGCGCGCAGCGCGGCAATCGCAAACGCCATCGCAATGCGGTGGTCGCCAAAGCTCTCGATTTCCGCGCCGTGTAACTTCTGTCCGCCGGGAATACGCCAGCCATCGGCAGTCTGCTCAACTTCCGCGCCCATGGCCCGCAGATTCTGGGTGACCGCGCCAAGGCGGTCGGACTCCTTTACGCGCAGCTCGCCCGCGTCACGGACCTCCAGGCCGCCTGCGGTGAATGGCGCGATGGCCGCCAGTACCGGCAGCTCATCAATCAGCAGCGCGGTCAGCGCTCCTTCAATGGTGACCGGCTGGCCGACACCCGGCACGAGCGTAATCGTGCCAGCCAGCTCGCCGTGCTGTTCTTCCACGCGCACCATGGAGATGCGGCTGCCCATCGCGGTCAGCGCATCGAGCAGCGCCGAGCGCGTCGGGTTCAGCAGCACGCCATCGATCACCAGGTTCGACTTAGGAAAAATCGCCGCCGCGCACAGGAAGAAAGCAGCGGAAGAGATGTCGCCTGGAATGCAGGCTTCCAGCGGATGAAGCGCCTGACCACCCTGAATTGAGACTGCGTTTCGCTGGCGATCAACCGTCGCGCCGAACGCGCGCAGCGCCAGCTCGCCGTGGTCGCGGGTGCGCGAGAGTTCGTTGACAGTGGTGCGGCCTTCGGCCAGCAATCCAGCGAACAGGAGACAGGTCTTGACCTGGGCGCTCGCCACGGGAGCCTGGTACTCGATGCCGTGCAGTCTCGCACCTTTGATGAGCAGCGGTGCGCAGCCGCCCCCTGCGGAGTGGATCTCCGCACCCATCCTGGTGAGCGGATCGATGATGCGCTTCATCGGCCGCCGGGAGAGCGACTCGTCGCCGATCATCACGCTGGAGAACGGCTGGCTGGCGGCGATGCCGGCGAGCATGCGCATGGTCGAGCCGGAGTTGCCGCAATCGAGCGCTCCGCCTGGCGCTGGCAGGTGCGGACCCAGCCCGTCGATGGTGACAGTTCCTTGCGCATCGCGCTCGACCGGGCACCCCAGCGTGCGCACACAGCTGAGCGTGCTGCAGCAATCGGCGCCGGGGGAGAAGTTTTCGAAACGCGAACGCCCGCTGGCGAGAACTGCCAGCATCGCATAACGATGCGAAATCGACTTGTCGCCCGGCATGCGGAGGCTTCCCAGAATGTTGCGCGCAGGGCGGATTACGACAGACTTAGGCTCATGCATTGGTTCTTTAACTCACGATGCCAGTTCGCCGCTGGCCTTAAGCACATGCGAACTTAAAGTTGCCCGATGGAATTATTTCATTTGCGCCGGATGTGAATCACCTTCTGCACCTCGGCAACGACCTCGCCGGCTTCATCCTTCACCTCGACCACAAACGTCGGCTCATATTTCTCCAGCGTCGTAAGCTTGTCGCGAATGTCGTCGATCTGCTCATCGCTTAGCCGAAACTCGGCCCTGACTCTTCCCTTCCCCGGTTTGCGGAAACGGATGCTCGCAGCTTTGTCCCATACGACGTAATCGCGGCCGAGATTTTCCATCAGCATCAGCATGTAGAACGGGTCGGTCATGGAGTAGAGCGAGCCGCCGTAGTGCGTGCCGACATAGTTCCGGTTCCACGAGCGCAACTTCATCTCGACATCGACAGCACGGTTGGAACACCAGCGGACACGAATTCCAGCGCCGAGAAGCGGCGGCCAGATGTTGATGTACCGAAGCATGAGTCGTTGGAGTTTGGTGCTCATCGGTACCGCAATGTCGAGGCTACGGAGATGCGCCTAAATGAAAAGATCGCCAAGTCCGATTAGGATATCCCCGAAATGTCATGTTAGTCGATTTGCACTATACCTTCGCACTCTGCAAAAGTGACCGGAATTTGACACGCCTCGGACTCATCTTCTGGCCTAGGACGTCTAAGCAATCAGGTGTTCAGAGCTTTATGACCTACGGCGCCAAGATCGTGGAACCGCTGTAGAGATGGAGGTTTATGTGAAAAAGTATTTTGCTCACCTACTTGCGATTGGAGGTCTCGTGGTATTGCTGGCCGGTGCTGCGTTGGCACAAGACGAAATGTCATACCGGATTCGCGCAGACATTCCGTTCGAGTTCCAGGCCGGAGCTACAACCCTTCCTGCTGGCTGGTACATATTTGATCTCAACCCCGATCACTTCGTCGCCATCGAGCAACATTCAACGGGTCACACCGTGTTCCTCGTTGGGATGCCCGCCGACGCGGTAAATGACGACAAACCTGTGCTGACTTTTCAGCGCGTGGGAAGCGAGTACCACTTGGAGGAATTGCAGGGCGCTGACTTTGGCGTGGAGGTCGAGCGAATGACGCCGGCAACCACACTCACAACCATCAGCGGGATTGGGAATGGACCCACTCATGGCGGCCAGCACTGATGGGCGCAGCGACAACAGGGCACAGAGGAAGGCCGTCCTTGCGGACGGCCTTCGTTCCAGTGGGTCGCTTTTGGCAGCGGCGCCGGGGGAGAGAACTTGGTTCCGGGAACGAGCCTTGCGCTAGGGAGATTGCACCGACGCCGACTCCGTCAGGCTGTTGGTCATCAGGCGGACATCCACACGGCGATTCTTCGCGCGGCCAGCGGCGCTGGTATTCTGGGCGACCGGATTGTCCTTACCGAGTCCGATCAGGAAGATCTTGAAGGCCGGCACGTTGTATTTCTGCGCCAGGTACTGGATGACTGCGTCGGCGCGGCGCTGGCTGAGCTGATAGTTGTAGTCAACCGGGCCAGTTGAATCGGTGTAGCCTTCCACCTGGATGATGTAGTGCTTCTGGTTCTGGATCGCCCGCGCGAAGTCGTCGAGCGTTTGTTTGTCCTTGCGCGTCAGCTCCGCCTTGTCAAAGGCGAAAAGTACAGTGGTGTCGCTGGCTGGCTTATAGTTGTCGAGATTCTCCACCGTGCCCGCGAGGCTGGTCACACGGTTACCCGCCTGTGTAGCATTCCGGTTGGCCTGATCGGCGGCCTGCCCAGCTGCCAGCGCTTTCTGGTCGGCCGCGGCGACCTTCGAGTTCACGTGCAGGATGCCCTGCTGAGCGCGCGCGTCCACGTCCCTGATGTCATGAGTATTCTTCGCGGTCAGATCATCCAACTCGTTGACCTTGTTGATGGTGGGGGTCACTTCGTTGCGCACGTAGTTCTTGCTGGCGCAACCAACGGCAAAGGGCAGGCTGCCGAGAACCAGCACCGCCAGTACGGAAAATCGATCCATGAAAAACGCCCCCCTCTAAACTGTCGGCCACGGCGCGAGCGTGCGACCGAATGCTTCGCTATTGAACTTAGCAATCAGATTGCCATCGCGCTAAAGCAGCAGGCATCTAGAGTCGCATTGTTTTCAACGGCCTGGAGACGGCGGCAGATACTGCCCGTAACCCCCATCTCCCGCGCCGGATAAACCTGACGCGGAGAGTAGAATTTTTACCGAGTAGTGATCCTGCAAGCACGACTGTCTTTTCCGGGTCTGCTCGACACCGATGGTCTCAATCACAATCGTTACCTGGAACTCGGCGCACTACCTCGGCAACTGTTTCGCGTCGCTCAAGGAGCAGGACTGCAGCGAGTTGGAAGTGATCATCGTGGACAACGCTTCCGGCGATGGCACGCAAACCTTGCTGCGCGAAGTCGAGTCGCACTGGCGCGTGCTCCACAACGACTCCAATGTTGGGTTCGCCGCCGGCCAGAACCAGGCCATACGAGCCTCGTCTGGAGAGTGGGTGCTGTGCCTCAATCCCGATGTCGTCCTCAGCTCCAGCTTCGTCAGCCAACTGGTCGCCGCTGGAGAGGCGCATCCCGCTGCGGGCAGCCTTTGCGGCAAGCTGCTGCGCTGGGACGCCGGCGTTGAGCAACCTAAGACCAACGTTATCGATTCCACCGGGATCTATTTCACGCGCAACATGCGTCACCTCGACCGCGGCGCCGAGCAGCGCGATACAGGCCAGTACGACCGGATGCAGTACGTGTTTGGAGCGAGCGGCGCGGCCGCGATGTTTCGTCGCGAGTTCATCGAGGATGTTTCGGTGGAAGGCCAGTTCTTCGACGAGGAATTCTTCGCCTTCCGCGAAGACGGCGACATCGCCTGGCGCGCGCAAGTCATGGGTTGGAAGTGCCTCTACGCTCCGTCCGCGGTGGCGTGGCATGTGCGTCGCGTGACACCGGAGCGGCGCGCGGACCTGCCGCTGGTCATCAACTGGCATTCCGTGAAGAACCGCTTCCTGATGCGGGGCAAGAATGCGTCGGGATGGCTTTGCTGGCGGCTGTTCCTCCCCGTTGCATGGCGCGATCTCATGACGCTGGGCTATGCGCTGGTGCGCGATTGGCGCATGCTATCCGCGGTGTTTTACCCCTTCCGTGCTTTTGGCAGCATTCGCCGCAAGCGGGCCGTCATTCAGGCGCGCCGCCGAGTTTCCGATCGCGATTTGCTATGGTGGTTCTGCAATACGCCACGAGCTGTGGACGCAGAGAGCGAACAGCAAAAATGAAAATCGCCATCGTCGGCACGCGCGGCATTCCCAACCGCTATGGCGGCTTCGAGCGCTTTGCTGAGCAGATCAGCTCGCGCTTTGCCGACCGCGGACATCAGGTCACCGTCTATTGCCGCAAGGCGTTCACGCGGCCGGACGACATTTACGACCGCCGCGTGCGCCGCGTCATCGTTCCCAGCCTGCACCAGAAGCATCTCGACACCTGGGTCAGCACCAAGCTCGCCGCCTTGCATGTGGCTTTCAGCGACAACGACGTCGTGCTGCTCTGCAACGTCGCTAACAGCCCGTTTGCCTACATTCCGCGACTGTTCGGCAAACCGGTGGTGCTCAACGTGGATGGCCTCGACCGCAAGCGCGAGAAGTGGAAAGGCCTCGGCGCGCAGGTGCTGCACTTTTGCGAATGGATGTCGTCGTTCAGCTCCAATCAGCTCGTGACTGACGCCAGAGCGATCCACGATTACTACCTCAGCAAGTATGGCAGCGAGTCGGTCATCATCGGCTACGGCTCCGAGGCGCCGGCCAGCGACCACAGTCTGAACGGCTTCGACCTCCAAGCCGGCCGCTACGTGCTTTATGTCAGCCGCCTGGAGCCGGAGAACAATCCTGACCTGGTGCTGCGCGCCTGGCGCAACGTGCGCAGCGACTGGCCGCTGGTGGTGGTGGGCGACAATCCCTACAAGACGAAGTATCTGGAGCAGCTCAAGTCGCTGGGCGACGAGCGGGTGCGCTTCCTGGGAGCGATCTACGGCGACGGCTATTGGGCGCTACAAAAACATGCTGGCGTCTTTGTTTTCGCGTGCGAGATTGGCGGCGTCCATCCCGCGCTCATCGAGGCGATGGCCGCCAGCAACGCGGTGCTCTATCTTGACACCCCCGAGAACGCCGAGACCGCGGGCGACGCTGCGCTAAGTTACGCGAAGTCAGACGACGACCTCGCCACGAAGTTGCAAGCGCTGCTCGACGATGCTTCTGCTCGCCAACAGTTGGCCGCACGCGCCAAGCAGCGCGCGGATGCGCTGTATCGCTGGGACGTCATCGCGGAGAAGTACGAAGGGCTGTTTCACGACCTACTTCAGAAGCATTAGCGCCGATTCATGAGGGCTCGATGCAACTGCCGCGTGCCTTGATTGCCGCTTTCTTGTTGATTGAATTTGTCTGGTGGAAAACCGCCGCTCCCGCTCCGATGGGATACTTCCTGCGCATCGAAAACCACGAAACCCATGTTGCAGGCGGCAGCCATCCCTTAGCGATCACGTTTTCCCTAGCCGGAATCCTGCTGTATCTCTGGCTCCTCGGTGCCGGAACTGAAGTGCAGGCCACAAGTAAGGCGCCTCTCTGGCGGCGTTTTGGCGCGTTCGTCATCGACTTTTATTTTGCCGGGTCCACAATTATGTGGCTGGCCGGCTTAATGGCCATGGTGGTGGAGAGCAGCCGGACCGGATCCTTCCACTGGCACTTCCAGCGGGAGTACGGAGTCAGGCTCGATGAGCTATTCGGGCTTCCTCTCGCTCTGGTTTCGATGGCGCTCATGTTCCTGTATTTCGTGTACCCGCTCACGATGGCGAAGCAAACGGTAGGGTGTTATCTGCTGCGAATTGGGACCTTCTGGGAGTCTGCTCCGGACAAACCCGTGGCGATGTCGCTCGGCGAGGCGGCGAAGCGAATCGCCTTCGAATTTCGCGGTTTGTGTACGTGGTGGAAATTGTGGCGCCGGAAGCCGAACGGCCAAACCTGGTACGACGAGAAGACTAACGTAGTCGTGCTGCGCTACTGATCGCCGGTGCTGCGGCGTCGCTGCCGCCGCCTCGACCTGCCCGCGAGCGGCGCGACAAAGCTCGGGACACTCGCGGACCAGGAAGGCAATGCGGGGACTTATTTGTAGGTGGCGCTGGTACGGTCCAGATAATCGCGGTGCTCGCTGAAGTCCACCATGGACTCAAATGCCGGGCCGTTCAGCGGGTGCGACTTCAGGGCCTCCCGGATCGCCGCGTTGACCTTGTCCAGGCCTTCCGCGTTTGCCGCGAGGTAGAAAATCCAAAACGTGCCGGGGGCTTCGGTGTGGATCGCTTCGGTGTCGATTTCGTACTCGTGAATCGTACCGTCGGCGAGCATTTTCTCCATCATCGGCCCGATCATGTTCTTGCTGAGTGTCGCTACGGCATCGTCCGGCGCACCGGGTTTTAGTTTGTAGGACGATCCGTGGGTGTACGCATCCTTCCACGATCCGGCATGCCAGTTGTAGTACCGGCTGACGAAAATGTTGTCCCAGTGTTTGGTAGCGCTGGCCAGGACGGGTGAAGTGGTGCCGCCG
Organism: uncultured Acidobacteriaceae bacterium; assembly: GCA_963833155.1. Taxonomy (GTDB): domain Bacteria; phylum Acidobacteriota; class Terriglobia; order Terriglobales; family Acidobacteriaceae; genus Bog-257. The sequence goes on along the minus strand of CAWHWY010000026.1, from coordinate 109,147 downwards.
GACTTGTAGAACTGGTCGAGCACGTTGAGCACCCCGGCCATGGACATTGCCGACCACCAATCGTCGTGAGTTGGGGCGTCGGGCTGGTGCACCAGATTCACATCGCTGCCATATCCCACAATTGTCCCGTTGGCGATGGCCTGATCCAGTATTTTCTGGTCAGCCGCGCTTGCCTTTGCCATCTCTGCCCATTGCGCACGAGGGATATTCCAAAGCCCGACATACGAGTACATTGGCGGTTTTTCTTTGACCTCTGAAGTCTGCGCGCGTGCCGGCCCGGCCCAGACGGCAGCCATCACGAGCGCGCACAGCCCTGCAAGAACTCTCCCCATTTTCCTGTTCTTCCTTTTCCATCCTCCGTGAGTTAGTTGAAGCCGTTGTTCAGTATTGCGTGTTTCAAAATTCGGTTTGTATATGCACGGAGCGGAGCCGAAGGGCCGTCGCCGGTTAGATCTGCCGTTGAAACCATCTCCATGAAAACGAACTTTTCCACGTGCTGATCTCCCGCCTACGCTGCCGCCGCTCGCGGTTTCGCCGCCGGCCTGCTGCGGCGAAAATCCTGCCACTGCAGGACGACATCCGCCAGAGGAACGGCGAAGATCAGGCACGTCCAAACGACGGTTTCAATGGCTTTGACGTTGTTGTCCCATCCCGTGAGCCCACCAATGAGACGCACCTCCACGAAGACGAGGGCGACCGCGTAGCTGCGGGTCATCCATTGGCGATGCTGCTGGATCTTGCCGCGCAAGACAAACGACAAGGCGATGGCCGTGGTCAGCATTAACAGGGCCGCATCGGCCGTAGCCGCCATGGTGAAGGAGCGCGTTTCACCCATGCGTTCCTGGAAGTACTGGATGTAGGCACCCAGCGGAGCCAGAACCATCGCGCCTGACACGTAGATCCATCCCACGACGCGATGCAGCCGCAGGTAGCGCTGGCGCAGGCGATCGGAGAACTGCATGGGACCGAGCAGCAGGGCGCACGCTCCCGCTAATCCATGCGGCAGCAGCCACCACTTGAAGGGCTGGTAGTGGGCCCAGACGGGATCGCCGGAATTTATGAGGAAGCGCTCGTTGTGGTAGAGCACGTAGGCCATCATCATGCCGATGAAGGCGAACACGAGCATCTTGGGCTGCAAGCGGGCCCGGAAGGGCAGGGGTTGAGAGACAGTCGCCATTCAATCTCCGTCGGTGCGAAAATGATCCGCAGCGTGCTGCAAAAATGGTTGTGTTGGAAGGTGCGTTGACTTCAACTCAATCAAGAATTAGGAATGCTTGCTGACGGGTCACAGAATCAATGGTTGGTAGCGCCACCCTGCGTACGAATGAGTTCTCTGATATCGAAACTACCGTTTCGCTTCTTCCTGGCTTTGAAATTTGACTGACGAATTATGGCGGTAGTTGCGGTGAAAAAACAATTGGGCAATAGTGCTGACTCCCGGCGCCCACCTCTCGGGTGACTACGTGTTCCGCTGTCACCACCTTGGTGCTACAAAGTAACGGCGAGCACTCTTTGCTCAGTCCTGTTGCCCCGCCGTTGCGGCGTCGCTGGCATCATGCGGAACGTCGCCGCGCTCGTCCGGCGAGTGGTGAAGAAGTAGCGAGCTATTAGCTATCAGCTATCAGCCGTCAGCTCTCGGCTGTCGGCTTTGAGTCGTCATGCACCCCCTCCCCCCTACGCTATTTCTTTAGAATCATTCATTTGCGCAGAATTCGTCCGCGAATATCAGAAAATAAACGGCTTATCGTATAATCTTGATTCTTAAGTACTTACTACTGAGTGAACGACGTGGACTTTGTTGCTGGGTACCCCCTCCCCCCCTCTACTGTCATTCTTTAGAATCAGTTATTTGCGCAGAATTTGGGCACTGTCCTAAAACCGTGTTGATGTCCTAAATGACGTTAAATTTCTCAGCGCACTTCCTGTCGATTCCAAGATGTCGAACCATTTTCCGGACGTGTCCCAGTTCGATATTGTCGAACTTCGGAAGTGACGGATAAACCTTCCCGTTGTAGTGAATCACTCGACTGTGTGTTGCGAGGCGGATGCTGTGACCTGGAGCGCAAGAATCAAGCATCCGCTCTATGTCAGAAAACGAAACTGTCGCCGACATGCAGTTATGCTGCGAGGGGGATTGAGTAGGTATCCCTCACATTGTCGCTAGGCATAAAACGCTTCCCGACTTCATCGAGTCTCTCGATCGTGATCTGAGATGGATTGGATTCCGGGGATTTCCTGTCCAATCCAGCGAACTCCTTTGGCGGCGACAGTTGGCCACTTCTGATGGCCGCCAGAGATTGTTCCCACAGCTGCTCATCTTCGTTGTTTGCATCGGGTTCGAAGAAGAAACGTTCTACTTCCTTTCGGAACTCCTCGAAGCTGGAATTTTCCTGAGCTATGTCGAAGAGGGTTTCCTGATACCTGCCACGAAAATGCGAGAACGCCTCGTCGATGGTGGTGCCAGATTCGGCGAGCGCAGAGGGGCGAACACCGTACATCCACCACTTTCCGTCGTCCTCTTTGCGCATCAAGGCACGTCCAGACAGGGTGATACCCGCCAAGAAACCGTCTCCGGAGATGGCATCTCGGAGCGTTATCATGAGCGGATGGTCATTCAATTGGTTCATATTCTCCTTCTCAGTCAGCGGACACACGAACACACTGCATTTCCCTGCATCTAAAAGGCCAATAGATGCCATGTGGGGAGAATTCCCATATGTCGTTGTTCCGGTTGACAAATTTACGGGGCGTGAACGGGTTTCGGCGCTGATTCATTATCCCATCCATCGGCAAGATGATGCAACAACTTGCGCATTCTTGCCAAGTAAATTCTCTGCTGCGGATGTTTACCTAAAGGTTCGACTGCCGTCTGTGACTTCGGTCACCAACATATGTTCAAATCAGGATTCCTGCTTTCGGGGAGGTGCAGAGTTCCTCGACGCTCCAGACGTGGTCTGTCAGCCCCGCAGCCATTGCCGGAGTCCGCTTCCCGAGTGCCTGATTTGGACGGCAGAAATTGTAGAACGCCACGTACAACGCAACCGCGTCCTTCATGTTCGCCAGCGTCTTGCTGTGAGCGTTTGTCAACCTCGTAAATCTACGCAAGTGCATCCTCACGCTGAGATTGGTGCGCTCCACATGCGACGTAGAAATACGGGAGAAGTCCGGCCTGCCGATTTTGACATGTGGGACTGCTGCGACAACTTGGCCGCTGCCATACCAGCCGTCGCCGGTGCCGCTGCTGTAGATTTTCCGAAGCTGGCCGAAGTCCACGTCCTGCCCGAAATGCTCACGCATTGCACCCACATAAGCGTTGTACTGGTCGCTCGTGACCTGATAGCGGCCATCGGTGCGAGCGCGGAGATCGGAAACGAACGCATGGGCGTTGATGCCGTTTCTCGGCCCGATGCGATGCGTGATAATGAGTTTGGTTTCGCTGTCGAGCGCGAGCCACAGCATAGTGCTACCCCATTCATCGGGGTCTGTGTTCCGCAGATGAGGCTCTCTCGTATGCACGAATCCCCACATCTCATCCATCTGCACATACCTGGGGCTGAGTCCGAATATCCTCGAATCGAGCACGTGACGTGCTTTTCTCGCTGCCGTGTTCATTAGCGAGAGGATCGTATCGCGGTGCAATTTGAGTGATGCGCTCGATTGCGCGAACGGACATGCCTTCCAGCATGAGGGTAAGCACCTTCGCGGCGATCTGCTGGTCTGTGTGGTGATTTCCGAGTTTGGAACTTCTTCTGCGAATGTCGCTTTGCACTCGGAGCAGCGATAACGCTGAATGCGGCGCTTGCCGTAGGTGCCGAATTTGCGGGCGGTGTCGTGATTACAGCGGTTGCAGGTCATGGGCTTTTCCCCTTGCTTTTTGCGTGGGAAAGCCCGAAAATCGTCTTGAGGGACTTGAGATCGGGCCTTCCGATTTCTTGTCTTGCCCCGGTCTCCGTTGACGCGGAAGCCGGGGCGCTTACAGCAGTTAGCGGTTTAAGGTGGTGGCACCGTGATTTCCACGGTGGTTCCATCCGGAAAGCGAATGGTGATTGTGATGAAGCGCATCTTCACTGCAATCAACCCCCTTTCTAGGCCAGTTTCTCTGGATGCTACCCAGAGCCGCTGGCCTTAGTCATTTTGAGTATATCTATCTACTCGCGTTAAAGTCAACAGTAAACAAGCAGTAGGCGTAAGAATTTTTATCTTGCATTAGCCAACATTTTAATGTTACGCTATCTCTTGATCGGAGGCTCCCATGAAACAGCAGCAAGCGGTGTCAGCAGCGGCAGCAAGCAAAGGCGTGAAGAAAGAGCGCCATCGTAGCCCCAATTATCCCGCTGTTGGATTGAAGGAAGCCGTGGAGCGTGTGCGCCAGTTGTATGCAGCAGATGGGAAGGCTGGTGCTCCCGCTGCCATAGCAGCGAAGCATATCGGATTCGGTTCAGCGCATGGGGCGGCAATGAGTGTGCTGGCGGCGCTAAGGCGGTTCGGCCTTGTGGCGGAAGCCAATGGACGCATCGTCCCGACGCAGAGGGCGATGGAGATTCTTAACCTTCCCGCAAATGATCCTCGGAGGACGGCGGCCCTACAGGAAGCGGCGCTTTTGCCGGTTATCTACCGATCCTTGGTAGAAAGTTACCAGCAGACGGGACTGCCTTCCGATGAGGTGCTCGAAGCGGAATTGACCACCTATAAGGGCTTCAATCCCAAGGCAGTATCTGGTTTCGTAAAGGACTTCAGGGACACGCTGGATTTCGCTGGAATTAACGTTTCGGATGCGTTAGAATCTGCGCATACCGATTACGAAGGAGGCGAAAGCGAGATGCCCAATGTTCATGAAGAACCGGCCAAGTTGAAGGCAATGTCGCCCCCTCCTGCGGGCATTGTCCGCACGGATGAGGGTTTCAAGGTAAAAGTTGGCCCCGGCCAGCGTCCCAACCCTAGCACGTTTATTTGGCCGCTCTCGAAGGATGTGACGGCACAAGTGACCTTCTCTGGTGGTGACGTGAGGGCTGCCCACCTAGATATGCTGGCGAAATATCTGGACTTGGCGAAAGGGGCATTGGAGGCCGAGGAGGAATCTCAATGAATGACGTGTTAGTGCCGGAATGGATGAAGAAAAAGCGGGAGCAGGACGAGCTGGCAGAAGCCAAGGCAGAGGCGCGTAAACAAAAAATGCTAGCCGCCTCTACTCTCATCAAAGCGAAGATGCCAGAGTTTTGCTATGCGGTGAAGGAGAAGTTGGCTATTGCCGTCGAGTGCCTTTCCGTTCTCAAGCTGACCGGGCAGATTACCGAGTTCGGCGGCGGTTACCGTGTTTCTGTGCAACATCCCGGCGTTTTTCCCAATCAGACATACACCGATGTTGTGTTCATGGACGACAGTATTCGATGCACTCTGCTTAACGGTGGAGTATACAAGTTGCTGTTTTGCGTCGTGTCGGATACAGAAATCGGCGTTAGCTATATGTCAGAGGGTGGCGGAACGATGAACTCTGAACAGACCGCTGAATACATCATGCGCCGAATGGTGGAGCAGATCGAATCAAACAAGTGCTAAAGGTGGCATAGAAAGCCATCAACACGGTTTTAGGACAGTGCCGAATTTCCCGCCAAGCCTCTGATTCCAAACACGAGGGGGTGGGGGAGGGGTATTGACTAGATGGTAATATTTTCCCGAAACGGGAAAGCGCACAACACTGCCAGGCGCGCTGGCAACGCCTTCGCCAGCAGTCAGTGCTCAGCTACCGAGGCTGTGGTATCGTCTCTGGCATTACTCCGGCAAGCCGGACGAGAGGAAGGTATGAACCAGCGGAGAAGATTGACACTTGCTTGCATTGCGCTGGCGCTCACGATGGGAGCGATCAGTGCGCAGGCCCAATGGGTGATGGTGGCGCGCGCCGTCGCCGGGAGGGTGGAACAGATGAGCGATCGTTCGAAGGATGGTTCGGGCTTCGACGTCGCCACCGTGGTGCTGGAAGCCAATGCCGACAAGGTGTACGAGACCGCGATCAAGAACCTGTCGGCGCGCACCGATCTGAAGATTACCGGGAAGGATGCCAGGAAGCGGATGGTGCAATTCACCAACGGCGTGCAGGTGGCCAGTCTCCAGGCCACGCCGCTGGGCGACAAGATCACGCAACTGGTGATTGCGTCGAACCTGACTGCCACGCGCCGGGCACGAACTCGCTGGTGGTGGAGGGCGTGCTGAAAGTCTGCAAAGAGATGAACGTGGAGTGCACGCTGGAGGGCCAGTAGGGAAGTGGATCGTGGAGGGTGAACAGCAGTTGCGGGGACAGTTAGGGATCCTTCGACCCCGGCGGGCCGCCGGGCGACCCGCCTCCGCTCAGGATGACAGCGCGAAAAATCTTCGCTGGCCGTTTAGGAGCCTGCGGCTGACTGGCAAAATCACGCCGCGTTGGCTGTTGGCTGTTGCCCCATTTCTAACGGCTCCGGCTGGTGCATCTCGCGATAGCGCTTGGGCGTGACGCCAACCAGATGGCGAAAGACGCTGGTGAAGTGGCTCTGGGTCTCAAAGCCAACCTGCGTGGTGACATCCAGCAGCGTGGTCCGGCTGTCGCGCAACAACTCCTGGGCGCGCTCCACCCGCTGCCGCATGACGTACTGGTGCGGCGTGGTGCCGGTGCTCATCTTGAACAGCTTGGAGAAGTAATACTGGCTCATGCCCATGGTCTTGGCCAGTTCGGCAACGGAGACTTCGTTGGCGAGGTTTTCGCGGATGTAAGCAAACACGCGCTGCAACCGCCGTGGCGGCAATCCGCCGACAGCTTCGACGGACGGCCAGGGTCGCGCCCAGGTAAGCGTCAACCACCTCCTGCGCATCGCTGATCTTCCAGAGCGTGCAGCGCCAGCACCAGGACGTTCATGCCCTCGGCATAAGCGCCCAGGCGAGCACGAGTGAGGATCGTGACAGAGCGCGGCGCGAATGCCGGGGACCCGGTTCGCGGCGACCGACGCACCCACCGCGCGGCTGGTGACGAGGATGCCGCGCTCGGCGTCGTGGCGAAGCACGCAGAGCGCCACCTGCTCGGCGTAGTCGGGACGCTCGCGTGAGGCAATCGAAGGTGCGGCGTCGATGACGTCGTGTCCGGCTGCGGTCAAGCCTGGCGGCGAGACGCTGTTTGGCTTCATGGCCTGCTTGATCAGAGGCGATTGCGATTCGCACTTTACCTTAGTCCTCCATTCTGTAGAACTGGAACGGTCACGCTGGAAATGACGTGGCCGAAAAATCTAGTTGCCCTGAGAAGGCTGGTGTGCAGCGGCTCGATGTTGGTTATCGCCAGGTGAATCGGTTGGGGTAGGGTCCCAAGGGGGTACCTTACCGAGCATACGTATCTGAGGTCACTCGACACGGTCAAAATGGAATCCGGCACATCACTTTAATCGTAAGGCTCTCGTGAGAATCCGGCTTCCACGGGGTCAGATGCACGAAAGAGCCATCCGGATGCCTCATATATGTCCTATTCAGCGGCAGGGTGTCAATAGTTCCAATAGTTCCACAGAAGTGCTGCTCCCGAAGATCCTGAGGCAGGTGGCTGCAATCAAATGTTAGTAAGGCGAGGAAGGTCAAATCGCGATAAACTTCCGGGTTTGGGCTTTTTCGCAGTTGTCGGGCCAGAACACCACTATCATGACCGTCAAGAACCCAGCGCCCGGCGGACCGGGCATTCCACCTCGCTGGACGCGAGGCGCAAAAGAAGCGGTCGGGACAGCCTATTCGACTTCCAGTCGAATCTGGTACACGCGTCGCCGACGGCGTCATCACCGAATGTTATTACCCCACCATCGACTCTCCGCAGATTCGCGACCTGCAATATCTGGTAAGCGACGGAGAGACTTTCTTCCACGACGAGCGCCGCAACATGCGAACCACGATGGACTGCATGGGAAACGCGGCCCTCGGCGTGAAGATCACCAACGCCGATCCGGAAGGGCGCTACTCGATCGAAAAGCAGATCATCACCGATCCCCACCTGAGCTGCCTGCTGGTGCACACGAAGTTCAATGTGGCGCCGGAATGGCAGGGACGATTGCACCTGTACGTGCTTTGCGCTCCGCATCTGAAGATCGGAGGATGGCACAACAATGGTGAAGTCACCGAGGCCAGAGGGCGAAAGTTCCTGATGGCTTATCGGGACGACGTCTATCTTGCTATCTCCTGTGTCCCGTTTCCGTTCATCAAGCTTTCCTGTGGATACGTGGGAGTCAACGACGGCTGGACCGACCTTTTCCACAATCTCAAAATGGATTGGGAGTACGACAGCGCGCTCGACGGCAATATCGCCCTAACCGGCGAAGTTGATCTCTCCCGCGGCACCGAATTCACGCTGGGCGTGGGCTTCGGCCACACCCGCCACAATGCCGCTGCCATGGTGGCCCAGTCGCTTTCGCATTCCCTTCGAGACCACCGTCAGCACCTTTCTCGACCAATGGCATCGCACCGCCAAGCGCCTGGCACTGCTGGACAAGATTCCACCCCACGACTCCTCGCTGTTTGCCCGCAGCGTCAACCTCCTGCTGGCACACGAGGACAAAATGTATCCCGGCGCCATGATCGCCAGCCTGAGTATTCCGTGGGGCCAGGACAAGAGTGACGACGACCTGGGGGGCTACCATCTGGTGTGGACGCGCGACATGGTGAACAGCGCGACCGCACTCCTGGCCGTGGGCGACACGGCCACGCCGTTACGCGCTCTCATCTATCTGGCGATCGCGCAGCGGGAAGACGGCGGCTTTTACCAGAATTTCTGGATTGATGGCGACCCGTACTGGACGGGAGTGCAACTCGACGAAGTTTCCTTCCCCATCATTCTGGCCTGGCGGCTGTGGAAGGCCGATGCCCTCGCCAACTTCGATCCATTTATGACCGTGAAGCTGGCTTGCGGCTACCTCATCCGCGAAGGGTCCGGCCACCGCGGAGGAGCGCTGGGAAGAAGCTGCGGGCTATTCGCCATCCACCCTGGCCAGCAACATCGCAGCCCTGATCTGCGCGGCCGAGTTTCTGGAGGCGCGCGGGGACAAGCACTCGGCGGAATTTGTGCGCACCCATGCCGATTTCCTGGAGTCACACGTCGAGAAGTGGACGGTCACCAACCAGGGCACGCTGGTACCGGGAATCACGCGGCACTATATCCGCATCAATCCTGCTATCAGCTCGGAAGGTGCACGGGGGGACGAAGACCCGGACCACGGCGTACTGGAGCTGGCCAACCAGCGTCCCGGAGACCGCACCAAGTATCCGGCAAAGGAAATTGTGGACGCGGGCTTTCTGGAGCTGGTGCGTTTCGGAGTGCGCAAAGCCGGCGATCCGCTGATCGAAGACTCGTTGAAGGTGGTGGATGCCGTGCTGAAGGTGGAAACGCCGAAGGGCCCGTGCTGGAAGCGCTACAACCATGACGGCTACGGGCAGCGCGACGATGGAAGCTCCTTCCTCGGTTGGGGCGTGGGACGGCCATGGCCGCTGCTGACCGGCGAACGGGCCACCTACGAGCTGGCCGCCGGTCGTGACATCGATGCTTATCTGGTTGCGATCGAGAATTTCAGCACCGGCATCGGCCTGATTCCGGAGCAGATCTGGGACCGGCCCGACATCCCGGAGAAGCTTATGTACTTTGGCGAAGCCACCGGCGCGGCGATTCCGCTGATGTGGGCGCACGCCGAGTATGTAAAATTGCTGCGCTCCATGGTGGACAAGAGGATTTTCGATTTGATCGAACCGGTGGCGAAACGATATCGCAACGATAATCCGCGCCCGGTAATCGAAGTCTGGAAGATGAATCGTCAGGTCCGTAGCGTTCCTGCCGGAGGCTTGTTGCGGGTGCAGGCTTCTTCGCCGTTCGTGCTGCACTGGAGCAACGACGGGTGGAAGACGGCGCAGGACACCACCTCCACTCCAACCGCGGTTGGAGTCGAGTTCGTCGACATCCAGGTGGCGGCGGCGCAAACCGTGCCCTTGCAGTTCACGTTCTACTGGCCGCAGGACGGCAATTGGGAGGGCCAGAATTTCGAGGTCGATGTCACCCAGGCGAGGCAAACTTTAAGCAGCAGAAAGGTGGGAGCGAGTGAGTAGTGAAGTGAACATTTCCGCTCAGGACACGAAGCAGGCGACCAGCAGCCGGGCTCGCAACGTGGCGTTGCGAGCCAAACGCCGGAGCAGCAACTGGAAACCCTCTGCATCAACACCATCCGTACACTTTCGATGGACGCGGTGCAGAAGGCGAACAGCGGGCATCCGGGCACGCCCATGGCGCTGGCGCCGCTGGCCTACACGCTCTGGGACCGCTATCTGCGATCACAATCCGCGCAATCCTCATTGGCCGGGCCGCGACCGCTTCATCCTGTCCAACGGGCACGCCTGCATGCTGCTCTATTCCATGCTGTACCTGACCGGCTACGATCTTTCGCTCGACGACATCAAGCAGTTCCGGCAGTGGGGATCGAAGACGCCGGGACATCCTGAATACGGCCTGGTGCCGGGAGTGGAAGCCACGACCGGTCCCCTGGGTCAGGGCGTCTGCAAACTCAGTTGGCATGGCGATTGCGCAGCGCTGGCTGGCCTCGCAGTTCAGCAAGGACGGTCACAATCCTTTCGACTACCGCATCTACGCGTTCTGCGGTGACGGCGACCTGATGGAGGGCGTCAGCAACGAAGCGGCCTCCGTCGCCGGGCCATCTTGGGCTCTCCAACCTGATCTGGTTCTACGACAACAACCACATCACCATCGAGGGCAGCACCTCGCTGGCCTTCAGCGATGATGTGGCGCACGCGCTTCGACGCCTGGCATTGGAACGTGCTGCAGGTCAGCGACGTGAACGATCTCGATCTGCTCGATGTGGCGATCGAGGCGGCGCAACGGGAAACCCAACGGCCGTCGCTCGTCATCGTTGATACGCCACATCGGCTGGGGCGCGCCGCACCGGCAGGACACCAAGGAAGCTCACGGCGAAGCGCTGGGCGAGGAAGAGGTCCGCCTCACCAAGATCGCCTACGGCTGGCCGCCCGATGCGCACTTCCTGGTTCCCGAGGAAGTGAAGGCCTACATGGGCAAGGCCGTCGAGCGCGGTGCGCAGTGGGAGAAGGAATGGAACGATCGCTACCAGGCGTGGGCAAAAGAATTTCCCGATCTCGCCAAGATGTGCCAGCAGATGCTGAACCGGGAGTTGCCGGCTGGCTGGGACAAGGACATTCCCACCTTCCCGGCCGATGCCAAGGGCCTGGCCACGCGCGAGTCGAACAGCAAAGTCTGAACGCGGTCGCGAAGAACGTTCCGTGGCTGATGGGCGGTGCTGCCGACCTTTATCCCTCGACCAAAACGCTGATCGACGGCGCGCGGCAACTTCGAGAAGGGAAGCTATGGAGGCCGCAACTTCCACTTCGGTATCCGCGAGCACGCCATGGGCTCCATCGTGAACGGCATGTCGCTGTCGGGACTGCGTGCGTACGGAGCGACCTTCTTCATCTTTTCGGACTACATGCGGCCGGTGTTACGGCTGGCCGCGATGATGGACCAGCCGGCCATCTTCATCTACACCCACGATTCGTTCTGCCTTGGGGAGGATGGGCCAACGCACCAGCCGATCGAGCACCTGATAGCCGTGCGCGCCATTCCGCGGCTGCTGCTCTTCCGGCCGGCGGACGCCAATGAGGTGGCGGAGACGTGGCGTTACATCATGCCGCTGAAAACGATACCAGCAGCGCTGGTGCTCACCCGGCAGGCCGTTCCCACCTTTGACCGCACGAAGTATGCGCCGGCTGCGGGACTTGCCAAGGGCGCATACATCATGGCTGATTCCGGCGGGACGCCCGACATCATATTGATGGGAACCGGCTCCGAAGTGCAGCTCTGTGTTGGCGCCTATGAGCAGTCTCACGGCAGAAGGGGTGAAGGCGCGCGTTGTCTCCATGCCGTGCTGGAGGCTGTTCGACGAGCAATCCGACGAGTACAAGCGCCAAGTGCTGCCGCCGGAGGTGCGGGCGCGCGTGGCCGTCGAAGCGGGCACCAGCCTCGGCTGGAGCGAGTACGTCGGGCGCTGACGGATATGTTGTTGCCCGGAACGACTTCGGAGCATCTGCTCCTCTTAAGGACCTGCTGAAGCACTTTGGCTTCACCGTGGACAACGTGGTGGCCAAGGCGCGCGAGGTCATGAAGAAGACCAAATCTTGAGGTTGCGGGCGTAATGTTGCCATGAGAATAGCCGTGGGCGCCGATCACGCCGGAGTTCCGTTGAACGAAACCGTAATCGCCGAGCTCAAGCGCCTCGGCCACGAAGTCGTGGACTGCGGCACGCACGACGCCAGCAAGCCGGACGACTATCCCGACTATGCCGAGGCTGTGAGCCGCGCTGTGCTCGATGGCAAAGCCGACCGTGCGGTGCTCATCTGCGGCAGCGGCGTCGGCGCTTCGGTTGCGGCCAACAAGCTTCCCGGCATTCGTGCCGGGCTTTGTCACGATTCGTATTCGGCGCACCAGGGCGTCGAGCACGACAACATGAACGTACTCTGCATGGGTTCGCGCGTCATCGGACCGGAATTGGCGCTGGACCTGGTGCGCATCTTCCTCGGGGCTCAGTTCACAGGAGAGGCGCGCCACGTCCGGCGGCTGGCGAAGATTGACGCGCTCGAACGTGAAAAGTTGCGAGGACTGAAATGAGCAGTAATCCTTTAGTACAGCTTCATTCCCTCGGGCAGAGCGTCTGGCTCGACCAGATGCGCCGTTCCTTGTTGACGACGGGCGAGCTCAAGCGGCTTATCGATGAGGATGGTCTCCGCGGCCTCACGTCGAACCCGACCATCTTCGAGAAGGCCATCAGCGGCAGCCAGGATTACGCCGAGCAGTTGGGACAACTGGCGCGCGCGGGAAGCAGCATCCCGCACATTTACGAAGAAATCGTCGTGCAGGACATTGGCGGCGCTGCCGACACCTTCCGCGGGGTTTACGACGCCAGCGATGGCGGCGACGGATTCGTCAGCCTCGAAGTCTCTCCACTGCTCGCCAACGACACCAAGGCGACCATCGAAGAGGCCAAGAAACTGTTCGCGCGGCTCAATCGCCCGAACGTGATGATCAAAGTTCCGGGCACGCCGGCCGGACTGCCTGCCATCGAGGAGCTCATCGCCTCCGGACTGAACATCAACGTCACCCTGATCTTTGCGGTCGAGGTGTACGAGAAGGTTGCCGATGCCTACATCAAAGGCCTGGAGCGACGCGCCGCCGCCGGCCAGCCGGTTGACCGCATCGGTTCGGTCGCCAGCTTCTTCGTCAGCCGCATTGACTCCATGGTGGACAAGCAGCTCGGCCAGCTCGCCGAGAAAGCCACCGACGAGCAACAGAAGCAGCGCATCCATGGGCTGATGGGCAAGGCGGCCATTGCCAATGCGAAGCTGGCCTACGAGTCCTTCAAGCGCATCTTCGGCGGTGAGCGTTTCGCGGCGCTGAAGAGCGAAGGGCGCGAAGGTTCAGCGTCCGCTGTGGGCCTCCACCAGCACCAAGAATCCCGCCTATCGCGGACACCATGTACGTGGACACCCTCATCGGTTCCGACACCGTCAACACAGTTCCTCCGCAGACGCTTGATGCGTTTCGCGATCACGGGAAGGTTGCGCCCACGCTGGAGGCCGGCCTGGACGAAGCGCGTCACATCTTCGACGAGCTGAAAGCGGTCGGCGTTGACATGAAGGCGGTGACCGACAAGCTGACCGAAGAAGGCGTCAAGTCGTTCTCGGATTCGTTCAAAGAGCTGCTCGGGGTAATTGAGGCGCGGCGCGACGAAGTGACGCGCGGTACGCTCGACCGCCACACCGCTGCGCTCGGGCCCTATGAAGAAGACTTCCAGGCCGCTCTGAAGAGTCTCGACAAGGAGAACTTTGTCTCCCGCATGTGGAAGAAAGATTCCACCCTTTGGAAGAGTGACCCCGAGCACGGAACGATCATTGGCAATGCGCTGGGGTGGCTGACGGTCGTCGAGACCATGCAGCCGCACGTAGGCGAACTGGTCTCCTTTGCGGACGAAATCCGCAAAGCCGGATTCGAGTTTGCCGTCGTGCTCGGCATGGGTGGCTCCAGCCTGTGCCCTGAGGTGCTGGCCCGCACCTTCGGCAAGAAGGATGGCTATCCGCAGCTCTTCGTTCTCGACTCCACGGTGCCGACGGCAATACGCCATCTGGAGCAAAAGATCAACGTGGGTAAGACCCTGTTCATCGTGTCGTCGAAGTCGGGCACCACGACTGAGCCGCAGATGTTCCACCGCTACTTCTACGACCGCGTCAAGAAAGTCAAGGGCGATTCGGCGGGCGAGAACTTTGTGGCTATCACCGATCCCGGGACGCAACTCGTCCGGGAAGCAGGGCACGATCACTTTCGCCGCGTCTTTCTCAACATGCCTGACATTGGCGGGCGCTATTCCGCGCTGTCGTACTTCGGCATGGTGCCCTTCGCGGTCATGGGCGGAGACTTAAAGACGCTGCTCAGCCGGGCCGCGCATGCTACTCATGCTTGTGCGGGTCCGGTTGGGACCAGCGAGAATCCGGGTGCGCGCCTGGGGGCGATACTCGGTTCGCTGGCCAACGCTGGACGCAACAAGCTGACACTCATCACGCCTCCGCCGCTCAGCTCCCTGGGCTTGTGGATCGAGCAGCTCATCGCCGAAAGCACCGGCAAGGAAGGCAAGGGTGTCGTGCCCGTCGCCGGAGAGCCTCTTGGTCCGCCGGAGGTTTACGGTAACGACCGCATCTTCGCGTACATTCACACTCATGGGGCGAAAACCGGCGACATCGAAGAGAAACTGTCGGCGCTGGAAGCCGCCGGGACATCCAGTGTTGCGGCACATGTTGCACGATTCCCTCGACCTCGGCGAAGAGTTCTTCTTGTGGGAGTTCGCCACTGCCGTCGCCGGAGCGCTGCTTGGCATCGACGCCTTCGATCAGCCGAACGTGCAGGAGTCGAAAGACAATACCAGGCGCCTGCTCGGCGAATACGTGCAGACGGGTTCGCTCACGCAACAGAGCCTGATCGCGGCCGATAATACCCTGCGGGTTTTCGGCGATGCGGAGACGCGCGACACCTTGCGCCGTGGGGGTTCTTCGCTGCAGGAGATCGTCGCCGCCCACATCGCGCGGATCCAGCCCGGCGATTACTTCGCCATTACCCAGTACATCGAAGAGCTGAACAACTACGAAGCTCTGCTGCAGGAGATCCGCGTGGCCGTCCGAGATGAGAAGAAAGTTGCGACCACCTCCGGCTACGGCCCGCGCTTTCTGCATTCCACCGGGCAGTTGCACAAGGGTGGTCCTGAGGGCGGCGTGTTCGTCCAGATAACCTCGAACGACATCAACGACATCGAAATTCCGGGTGAGAAGTTCACTTTCGGTGCGCTCAAGCAGGCCCAGGCGCTGGGCGATTTCGAGTCGCTGGTCAGCCGGCGCCGCCGTGCCATCCGGGTCGATCTCGGCGGCGATGTGGAGAAGGGACTACGCCGGCTGCTGGCGTTGGTCAAGGCGGCAGTTTCGCCGGCCGCCGTCATGGAAGTCGCCGCCCGCAGGTGAGAAGCGGCTGACGCCAATTTTTGACAAGGCGTCGATGACGCCGCACCGCGGAGCGATATCGCTATGAGCACGATGGTCCAGCCAACTCCTGTCAAGCTTGCGAAGCCAGCCCTGCCCCAAGGCGACTCCTGCCTGCTGGTCATCTTCGGTGCGACCGGCGACCTCACCCGTAGGAAGCTGATTCCGGCCCTCTATGATCTGGCCTGTGCTGGCTGCACCAACCGGAACTTCGACGTGCTCGGCGTCGGGCGCACCCGGCTTACCGATGACGAGTTCCGCGCGCGCTTGCGCGACGGAGCCGCGAATTCGAGGGACACGCGGAACCTCACCGACGACGGCTGGAACGATTTCACCAAGCGCCTGCATTACCTGGTCGGCGACGCCAACCAACTGGACTTCTATCCTCACCTTAAAGCCAGGATCGAGGAGATGCAGAAGAACGGCGCCAGCCGGAACATCATGTTCTATGTCTCGACGCCAGCCTCGCTCGCTCCCCCTATCGTCGAGGGCCTGGGCTCGGTTGGGTTGGCACGGAATAGCGATGGTTGGACACGCATCATCCTGGAGAAGCCGTTCGGGCGCGATCTCCAAAGCGCCCGCGAACTGAATGAGATTGTCGCTCGCGTCTTCGACGAGCCGTCGGTTTATCGTATCGACCACTACCTCGGCAAAGAGACGGTGCAGAACATCATCATGTTCCGCTTCGGTAACTCGATGTTTGAGCCAGTGTGGAACCGTAATTACATCGAGTACATCGAGATCACGGCTGCCGAGAAACTCGGGGTGGAAAACCGCGGCGCATTCTACGAAGAGACTGGAGCGCTGCGGGACATGGTTGCCAATCATATGCTCCAGTTGCTCATGCTGACCGCGATGGAGCCGCCGGTAAACTTCGACGCCGATTCCGTGCGCGGTCATAAAGTGGAAGTGCTGCGGGCCATTCCTCCCATGACGAAGGACGAGGTCGCCAAGCGCACGGTCCGCGGCCAGTACGGCCCGGGACAGATTGACGGCAAGCCGGTACCGGGCTATCGCCAGGAGCCCGGCGTCAATCCCAATTCGCTCACTGAGACCTACGCCGCCGTCGAGTTCCACATTGATAATTGGCGTTGGGCGGGAGTTCCATTCTACGTGCGGGCCGGCAAGCGGCTGGCGACCCAGACGACGGAAATCGCCGTGCACTTCAAGCGCACGCCGCAGGCGCTGTTTTCACGGAGTCCCACCGATGTGCACCACAACGTCGTCACCATGCGCATCCAGCCCAACGAAGGCATCTCGCTGAGCTTCGGCGCCAAGCAGCCCGGCTTGCAGATGCGTGCCATCCGCGTCGACATGGACTTCTCCTACCATGACGCCTTCGGCGCCGAGACCCCGGCAGCGTATGAGACGCTGCTGCTCGATGCCATGCGCGGCGATCCAACGTTGTTTACGCGGCGCGACGAGGTCGAGGCGGAATGGCGCATCATAACCCCCATCGAAGAGGCGTGGTCCGAGCTCCCACCTCCGCAATTTCCTAATTACGCGGCGGGCAGCGAGGGTCCCGAAGCGGCAGACCATCTCATTAAGTACGACCACCTCCGCTGGCGTCGGCTGAAGCGAGATGACGAAGGGAACCACTGATGGCGGAGACGAACGCCAACCGGCGCATTGCGATGGTCGTTTCCGATGTTGATGGCACCCTGCTTGACCCCGGCAAGAATCTCACGCCCGGTGCTCCGGCGGCGGTACAGCGGCTGAAGCAGGCAGGTATTCGTTTCACGATCGTAAGTGCGCGTCCGCCCCGGCTGACGCGCCAGCTGTTGCGCGATCTTCAGGTAGTCGAACCGTCTGGATGCTTTAACGGGGCACTCCTCATCGATCCCGCACAAAAAATTCTGCACCAGTTGCCGATGGCGCCTGGCGACGCGCAAACCGTCGCCGACCATATCTGCAAGAGCAAGCTTGACTTGTGGGTTTATGCCGGAACGGATTGGTATGTGAGCAACCCGGAGGGGCCGCACGTAGAGCATCAGGAGGAGCTGATGGAGTGCAAGGCCACGCCCTTGCACGGCTACGACATGTCGCAGTTTAGGGTGCTTAAACTCGTCGGGGTCAGCGATGACTATGAAGCCGTGAAGCGCGCCGAGGCGGAGATCGACAGCCTTTGTTGCATCGCCGTTTCGGCCACCTGTTCGTCCAACTATTATCTTGACGTGACCCATGCCGACGCGAATAAGGGCGCAGTCGTTGTAACGCTATCGAAGATGCTGAACATTCCCACAGAACAGATCGCTACCATTGGTGACATGCAGACCGACGTTTTGATGTTTCGCAAGAGCGGGGTGAGTATTGCCATGGGCAACGCGAACGACGACGTCAAGAAACAAGCGACGTACGTTACGAAGAGCAATTGCGAGGATGGCTTCGCCTATGCGATGGAACATTTCGTCCTGGGCGAGGCGCAGAAACCAGTCGCGACTGTCTGAAATCAGTCGGTTCAACAACTCAGGAATCACATCGCAGCCCGCGATCCAAGGTGAACCGGAAGAAACCGGTCTAGGATTGACCGTGGCCGACTACGTCTTGCGTGCGGCCCTTCCACTCGCCACCATGTCCTGACCAGTATTTCAGCGCAGAGTGCAAGGTCGCCCACATGTAGAACACAGCAATGACAGGCAGTGTAAGTGCCCAGAGAACGCTGAGCCCATAGAAGCGCACCATCGGCACATAGACAACGAACATCAGCAAGTACGCCACCGTGCCGAGCGCCGCGAGCATCCACGATCCGCTGACGAGCAACGCCAACGGCAACAAGTACGTCAGCGTGAGTCCGGCGAGCGCAGCGATCAAAAGCCACCCCGAATGCTGCAACTGGTTAAAGGCGGTCCGCGCTATCATCCGCTCGATCTCAGCGAACGATCCGTACACGCGTAGACTTGAGGTCTCGGACGTCACTCCCAGCCAGACCTTGCCGCCGCTGCGCTTCACCGCAGCAGCGAGGGCGCAATCGTCAATGATCTGGTTGCGAATTGCAGCGATTCCGCCAGCCCGTGCCAACGCCTCCGGACGAATCAGGATGCAGCCTCCCGCTGCTCCTGCGGTTCTATGCCGGGGATCGCGAATCCATGCGGGCGGATAGAGCAGGAAGAAGAAGAACACGAATGCCGGAATCAGCAGCTTCTCAGCGGCGCTACGGCAGTGCAGCTTCACCATGAACGAGGCGAGATCATAACCGTCGCGTTCCGCCACCGCAACAAGCCTGGCTATACTGTCCGGCGAGTGCTGAATGTCAGCGTCGGTGAACAGAAGGAACTGCGGCTGCAATCGCAATGCCTGTTCGGTCCCCTGTTGCATCGCCCACAGCTTGCCCGACCATCCGGGCGGCAAGGGGCTCCCGCTGATTACCGTGAGTCCGTCTGGGCGCCTGCTACTCGCCGCCGCTGCTCGCGCTGTCGCCGCAGTCGCATCCGTGCTGTTGTCGTCCACAAGGAAGATTTGTATCGAGCCGGCACAGCTCTGTTGCAGGAGCGATGTCACCGAGCTGGCGATCACGTCGGCTTCATTCCGCGCCGGGATGATCACGGCGATGAGTCCTGTCCCGGTCAGCGGCGCAACCCGAGCTTCGAGGTACTGCACCATCCAAAAGTGGCCGCGCGCGATTAGCAGATAGAGCCAGATGATGACGCAGAGGCCCCCGGCCATCATTGCGAAGCTATGCATGGTCATTGCTTGCCAAGCTCTTGGACGCGCCATACACCGGGCCGCAGTGCGCGCAATCCGCCACCCGCTCCGGAACGGGTCATCGGCTGGCGAGTCCTCCGGCAGTCTCGGCGCCGTCAATCACATACACCTGCCCGTTAAGGTAAGCGGCGTCGTCGGAGGCGAGAAACGCGAACAGTGCGGCAACTTCTTCCGGCTGCGCGTGGCGGCGCAGGGGAATCTTCTGGTTCACAGCTTCCAGCATCTCGTCGGAATACTCGGCACGCTGCATCGGAGTCAGCACGTATCCGGGAGCGACCGCGTTCACCCGCACCTTGGGAGCCAGTTCCAGGGCCATGGAGCGCGTCAGTTCGATCACGCCGGCTTTAGTGGCATTGTAGTCGGCGTAGTACGGATAGCCCAGGATGCCGTTGGTCGAAGCCGTATTGAGTATCACGCCACCGTCATGCTGCATCATGTAACGGGCGGCGGTTTGTGCCACGTTGAAAACACCAGTCAAGTTCACCGCGAGAACCTTGTTCCACTCATCCGGTGTGATGTCAAGGAAGTTGTGGCGAATGCTGATGCCGGCATTGTTGATGACCACATCCAGGGCGCCAAGTTCACGCACAATTGCAACGAAAACCTGCTGCACCTGGGCATGATCGGCGACATCGGCGAGGAATGTTCCTGCGATCCCAGGGATCTGCTTGCGGATTTTCTCGCAGGCAATGAGGTCACGATCGAGAATCGCCACCATCGAGCCTTCCTCGAGAAAACGGGCCGCGGTGGCCGCGCCGATGCCGCTGGCGCCTCCGGTGATGACAACCCGCTTGCCTTTGAGTCCGCGCATATTCGCTGTTCGCCCTTCGCCTCTCGCCAAATGATTGTCGCAGGCTCCCGATGATACCGGATTTTCACGAGCAGCGAAGAGCGATCAGGCGAGTTCTAATGCTCCGGTTGGGCAGGTGGTTTCTGGGCGACCCCCTGCGGCGTCTCGCCCGGCCGGAGCAAACTGGGACGCGACGAGGCCGATGCCCCTGACGCTTCCGGCTGCTGAGCAGGGCTGTCCGCAGAGGTAGTACTTGTACTTGCTGAGGACGCTTGGGGCTGAGAACTTACGTTTGCCCGCTGGGCAGGTTCCTGCGGCCGGCCGCACTTCCGATGGAACCGCTGCTGATGGGACCGGAGGTGAATTTTCTCCGCCTCCCGGTCTGGAGGCGGCGTCCACTTCTTTGGTGACGGGCTCGGCAACGAAGGCGATTTTTTCCTCCAGCAGCTCTTTCAGCTCGCTATCGTGAGGCGCTGCGAAAAACAACGTCAGCAGATAACCTCGCCGCGACGTCACGGCCAGGGCGATGGACAATCGTCGCGAGAGCTCGTCGCCCGGAATCTGAAACGCTACCGTACCGTGGAGGTAAACAACGACGGTGCCGCCGGCGGTAAAAGCCCTGGCGTCGCGCATGTCGCGCAGCACGGGATGCGTGAGCCCGAACTGCAGCAGGAAATCCTGGATCGCATGTCGATCCGTGGAGGCTACCGGGAATCTCATCCCTGGAAAACAGGCGGTTGATGCCGCTGCAACGGTCACTTCGCCGAAGTCGTCATACGATAGCTGGCCATCGGCTTCGGGACGTTTCGCCCAGGCCGAGAACAGCGTGCGGCTACAGGCTTTCATCAGCTCACGTTCCCCAGCGCCCATCCACGGGTTTTCGAGGTCCCGACTGCGTGAGCGCTCGATCGCGGGCTGTACGGCTCCCTCGGGTTCCAGGGTCCAGCCCGGCGGAATGCGGTAGCTGAAACCTAATCCCTGGTTCTCGTAAGTGTTTCCCGACAACTTCCCGGTGTCGATGTGATTTGCCGGCGGGTCGGCCTGCAACTGTGCCAGGCGGTGGGTCGAGATTGACGGTCCTTCATATTCCTGGGCGTCGCGGCCGGCAGACTCACGAACTTTGGAGGGAGCAACGAAGGTCAAATGTTGGAATGCCAACTCAAGCTCTTTGACTGTCTTCTCCGTGTTCGCTGCCAGGAACGCCAGTACCGCATAGCCCTCGAGGTTGGCCGCCAACGCCATGTGCTGTTCGGCTCCGCGACGGGTCTCGTAGAAGTAGAACAGGTGACCGGCAAGCGTAATCTTGGAAAGGCCGTGCAGCTCTTCCACGCCGACAAAGAGCTCCTGATCCAAGGCTTTGCGAAGGATGGTCTTCGCGTCTGTTGCCGTCTTGGGGCGCAACGGAAAGGCGAAGATCGATACGGCTGCGTAGGCCGGAGGCGGGCCCGCCAGTTGCAACAACTGGATTCGGCCGTCGCGCGCGACCGGTCGCGGGACAGGTTCCAACTGCACATCGGCCGGAAAATCGAAAACAAATCCGAAGTACCGGTTGACGTAGCGGGTGGACGAGAGATAGCCCTGGTCGGGATAAATTTCCTGTGCCGGCGGAGGCGCGGAAGTGCCCGGAAGCGCCTGCCCGCTCAGCAACAACGGGCAACTCAGGACCAAACAGAAGAGTGCAGAGAGAACCCAGGGCAGCTTCATCGCATCTCGTGTCACTGTTATTGTTCGCCGTCGGCGCGGAAGAGTCAATGCGGCTGAGGCATTGTTTGTCCAGTTTCCCGCAATTCGGCGGTGCGTCAGGTACAATCAACGGCGGAACGAGCTTCTTCGCCCTCGACCCTGGACAACCGTAGTCACGCATGCTTGGAGGAGCACTTCCCTGAACCCTGTTCTTAGCCTGGGCTGCACTCTGCTGGTGGAACCGCGCGGGCTGCGCCACTACCTGCGGACCCATTTCCTCGACACTACGTTCAAAGGGCTGTACCACGCCAACGCCTTCGACATGGCGCTGCTCATTCCCTATTTTGTGGTGCTGATATTGCTGGCGTTTTACGGTATGCACCGTTACCAGCTGGTGTACTTGTATTACAAACATCGAAAGAACAAGGTCACCGAGCCGGCATCGCGTTTCGCGGAGTTGCCGCGGGTCACGATCCAGTTACCCATTTTCAACGAGCAGTACGTAGTTGACCGGCTGGTGGACTGCGTCTGCAAGATCGAATACCCGCGCGAGAAACTGCAAATCCAGGTACTCGATGATTCGACCGACGAGACCGTCGAGGTGGCGCGCGACGTGGTCGAGCGCTATGCCGCGCTGGGCCACAATATCGCCTATCACCACCGCACCAACCGGGAAGGCTTCAAAGCCGGCGCACTCGACGCCGGGCTGAAGGTCGCCACCGGGGAGTTTGTGGCCATCTTCGACGCCGATTTCACGCCCCAGCCGGAGTGGCTTATGAAAGTCATCCACCACTTCGCCGATCCGGAGATCGGCATGGTGCAGACGCGCTGGACGCACCTGAATCGCAATTACTCTTTCCTGACTGAGGTGGAGGCCATCCTGCTCGATGGACACTTCGTGCTGGAGCACGGCGGACGCTCGCGCGCCGGAGTGTTCTTTAACTTCAACGGCACGGCGGGAATGTGGCGTCGCAAGGCGATCGACGACGCCGGTGGCTGGGAGCACGATACCCTCACCGAAGACACCGACCTGAGCTACCGCTCGCAGTTAAAGGGATGGAGATTCCGCTATCTTCAGGACGTGGAATGCCCGGCTGAGCTGCCCATTGAGATGACCGCTTTCAAGACCCAGCAGGCGCGCTGGGCCAAGGGCCTCATCCAGTGCGCCAAGAAGGACCTGCCCAAAGTGCTGCGTGCCCAGGTCTCGCGCCGGGAAAAGACCGAAGCCTGGTATCACCTGACCGCCAACATCAGTTATCCGCTGATGATCGTGCTCAGCACGCTGCTGCTGCCGGCGATGATCATCCGTTTCTACCAGGGATGGTTCCAGATGCTGTACATCGACCTGCCTCTGTTCCTGGCATCCACGTTTTCCATATCGAGCTTCTACCTGGTCTCGCAGAAGGAATTGTTCCCAAGGTCCTGGTTGCGCACCTTTCTGTTCCTGCCACCGCTGATGGCGCTGGGCATCGGACTGACCATCACCAACAGCAAGGCGGTGCTGGAAGCGCTGGTGGGCCACCAGAGCGCCTTCGCCCGTACGCCGAAGTATCGCGTCATTACCAGGCAGGACAAGGCTGCTGCGGCGAAGAAATACCGCAAGCGCCTAGGCTGGGTACCCTACCTTGAGCTGTTGATCGGCAGCTATTTTGCGCTAACCGTGTGGTACGCCATTGCAAATGAGAACTACATCACCGTGCCGTTCCTCATCCTGTTTGTCTTTGGATACTGGTACACCGGGCTGATGTCGCTGCTGCAGGGCCGCTTCGACGCCCTGGTGCGGGAACGCGCTGAAGAGCACAGCGCCAAGCCGTTCCCGGTGGGTGTGTAAGGCTGATCTGCGGCTGCGTTTGGCTCGCCATCTGGTATCCTGATTAACCGTGGTCATCAAGGTATTTTTTGTACTTCTGGTCCTGTGCACCATTGCCATAGCTGCTGTGTGTTTGGCGATCCATTTTCGCGTCCAACGGCACCTGCGCCAGGAAGAGATGGAAGCCCAGGTCAGGGCCGTGATCGAAGACGCCGCGGAAAGTGCCGTCGAGAAAGAGAAGGCGCCATAGTCCACCTTTGCATCTGGTGAGGAAGATATGCTGAAAACCGCAGTGCACACCGATGGCAGAATTGCCGAGCAATCTTCGAGCCTGATTAAGCAGGCTGGCATCGTGATTTGCGCCAGCGCGGTCATCGCTGTCGGCTCGCGTCTGGTCCTGCCTTTGCCCTTTACACCTGTGCCCCTGACGCTGGGCAACTTTGCTGTGTTGCTGGCTGGTTTGGCGCTGGGAAGCCGCCGCGGATTCGCCGCTGCCGCTCTGTATCTGGCATGGGGCGCAGTGGGGCTGCCGGTGTTCAATCCCGTTGGTCCTGGAAGCATCGCACAGCTGCTCGGGCCCACTGGCGGATATCTGTTGGCATATCCGGTGATGGCGTTTCTGGCGGGATGGATCGCGGAGCGTGGCTCGTCCAGCTTCGCTCGTAATGTGGTGGCTGGAGCGATCGGTGAGTTGGCGCTGTTTGCCGGCGGGCTAAGTTGGCTGGCCGTTATGACCCATAGCTGGCAGCGCGCGGCGTATTTCGGACTGTATCCGTTCTTCTTCGCCGAAGTCATGAAAGTAATGGTGGCCGCTGTCATAGCGCTGCGTCTGCGCCGCAGTACGGCATCGCGTTTCGTCTAAGTTTCAACCAGAGTGGCATGTGCTCTGCTAAGATTTTTGTCCCGCGAGGTCTTCACTCCGAGCGCGGGGCCTGTTGTTCATCCGGCTGAACTGATTTCTATGCCCCGCACTGGCGCCAAGAACGTCCGCGAAATCACCGTCGCCCATAGCCCTGACTCCGATGACGCCTTCATGTTCTACGGCATGGCGACCAACAAGGTCCGCGTGCCCGGAGTGAAATTCACCCACACGCTTTGCGATATCGAGACCTTGAATCGCAAAGCGATGGACGGTTTCTACGACATCACTGCGATCTCCTTCCACGCCTATCCCTACATCCAGGACAGGTACGCGCTGATGCCGAGCGGCGGCAGCGTGGGCGAAGGCTACGGGCCTATGATTGTGGCCTCGCGCAACATTCCGCTCGACGAGATCAGCCGCTGCGTGATCGCGGTGCCGGGAACGATGACTACGGCGTACCTTGCGCTGAAGCTCTTCGCCCCCAACATCACCACCGAAGTCGTTCCCTTTGACGACATCATCCCCAGAGTGCTCGAGGGCAAATACGAAGCCGGGCTCATTATTCACGAGGGCCAGCTCACGTTTCACCGATCGGGCCTGCACAGAATTCTGGACATGGGTAGGTGGTGGCGCGAACAGACCGGTCTGCCGCTGCCGCTGGGCGGCAACGCGATCCGCCGTGAACTCGGTCCCAAGCTCATGGACTCCTGCTGCGTGGCCCTGCGCGACAGCATCCAGTATGCGCTGGACAATCGCGACGAAGCGCTGCAATACGCCATGCAGTTTGCCCGTGATCTCGACGCGCAGATGGCCGACAAGTTCGTCGGCATGTACGTCAATGAACGCACCCTCGACTACGGCAAAGACGGCCGCGAAGCCATCGTCAAGTTGTTGGAGATGGGCCATGAAGCGGGAATCATTCCCCACAGGCCCCAGGTGGAGTTTGCCGGCGAAGACGCGACGATCGCGACGGCGAGCTAGTCAACCAGACACAGATCTAACTTGCCACCAGAATCAGCAGCCGAACAACTTCATCTGCTCCTCTTCGTGCTGCGGCGGGTGCGTGCGCTGAACGCGCGCCGCGAACTGCTGGCTGAAGCCGTACTTCTTTTGCAGGCCCGCCATCAGTTCGGAGATGCGCTTGCCGTAGGCCTTGGAGACAAAAGCGCGCTCGGCGAAGCGCTTGCGGTAGTCCTCCACGAGCTGCGGAAATTCCTGCTCCAGAAACGGCAGAAACACGCTCGCAGAGCACGGCTTCAGAAAGAGCGGATTGGCGTAGATGTATTTCCCGCCTGCCTGTTTCGTCGCACGCACCAGCGCGTCGAGGGCAGAGGGCGAATCGGTGATTCCCGGCAATACTGGCGCGCAGATTACGCCTGCGCTGACTCCACCGGCGTTCAGTTCCCGTACAGCTTCCAGGCGCAAGTCAGGACGCGGCGCCCGTGGTTCTAGAGTCCTTGCCAGCTTTGTGTTCAGCGTGGTGATGGTCAGGTTCACGAACAAGCGAGTTGTGCTCCCCAACCTGCCGCAGCAGTTCAACATCGCGCACGATGAGGTTCGACTTGGTGACGATCCCGATCTCCAGCCCATGGTGCAACGCCAGTTCTTCCAGGATTCCGCGTGTTACTTCGAAACGCTTTTCTGCCGGCTGGTAAGGGTCGGTGGCGGTGCCGATGGCGATCTCCTCGCCTCGTCTCACCTTCTTAAGGTCCTGCCGCAGCAGCCACGCCGCTTGCTGCTTCACGTAGATTTTTTGCTCGAAGTCCACGCCATCACGCATCTCCATAAACTCGTGGGTGTAGCGTGCGTAGCAGTACTTGCAGGCAAACTCGCAGCCGCGGTAGGGGTTGATCGTCCAAGCGAACGGCACGCGTGACGAGGTACAGCGGTTGAGCAAGGAACGCGCCGGCAGCGTGAAGTACTCCACCAGGTGGCCCTGGCGTATGGATTCGCTCTGCGCCGCCAACTTGGCGATGCCAACCAGCGGTGGCGCTGCACCGGTTTCCTGGATCTGGAGGAGCGACGGATGCATGATGAAGCCTCGTATTTCGCTTTTTGTTCGCTCTACAAGATAGCGAATCGAGCGCTCCCAGTCAAGGCCTTGGCGCTCGTAATGCCGTTGCATGTTCAATCTTGATATGTCCGTCGCTAGGGTGACCGGAATCACTGACTTGGTGGACAGCGGCTCGTATGCTGGAAACATACAAGTCGGTTGCCGGCAAACTCTGCCGGCAGGGCAGTTTGGCAAGGGCCGCAGTCGCGAGCAGCAGCTTCAATCCCCCGCTGCTCCCAGTCATGGTTTCGCAGGAGGCAGCCATGCCACTCGATAGGTTGGAAGTCCGCATCTCCCTGGAGAAACTCCTAATTGTTCTAATTGTGATCCTCGTCCCGCTGAACTTCATCGGCCTGTATCTGACCATGGAGAGCCACAGCGCGGTCGAGCAGACCACAGGCAAACTATTGCGCGACATCGCGCAGAGCGACGCAATCGCAGCCCGTCAGTTCGTCGACGACCGGGTCACAAATATCGCCGCGATCGCCACCCAACCCGCCGTGGTGGATGCGATTGTTGCCGCGAACCGGAGCTCAGCGCAGATGAACGAAGCGGCGAAGACCGCCAAAATTGAGGACACTGAGAAGAAGTGGTCCACGGCGGAAGTCGATGAACTGGTCACCGGTATTCTGGCGTCGCGCGCTTCGGCGTCCCTTCGCCATTACCGCGAGTTGGATCCACGCTTCATGAAGCTGATCGTTCTGGACGCCAATGGCGTGCCCGTGGCCGCCACTGACAAGCCGGCGCATTACGCTCCGGTTGACGAAGTGTTCTGGCAGGGCGTATTCGCCCAAGGCAAAGGATCCGTCTATGTGACAGAGGTACTTTTTGACGGCCAGGGCACCGCGAGTTACATAGGGATCGGAATCCCGGTGCTGGACGAAAGTTCCCGCCGTTTCATCGGCGCGGTTCATGCCCTGGTGGATGTCTCCGGTCTCTTCGCGCTCCTCAATCGCGAGCAGCCTGGACGGGCGTCGTCCACCATGCTGGTCAAGGAAGACGGTACCGTGATCAGCGCGCCCAACGTAACGCCCGCCATGCAAATGAAGTCGGAAGAATATGGGGCGGTGCGCGACGCCTTAGGCACGCTCCAGGGCCGGCAGGCGGGATACGTCATCGCCGGTATGCGCGAGGGCAATCGGATTGTCGGTTTTGCCGATACCGGCCTGACCCCGAGCTATTCCAACCTGAGCTGGTTCGTCATGGTGAGCCAGAGCGAACGTGAGGCTCTGGCGCCGGTTCGGACGGTGGGATATTTCGCCATCCTGATGGTCCTGGTTGGTCTGCTTATGATGACTTTGTTGGCCGCGTACTTCTTCCTGCATCGTGCGCAGGAGATAGCCGACATCGAAGTGCCTGAGCGCGAAAAGCTCCACGAGGAGCATCATGAGGAGGAACACGCAGGAGTTCGCTGAAGGGAAACAAAACCTCAACCAGTCTCGCCAGCTAAGGTTCTCCCCGGGAGGTGGTAATGCCTGTCTATGAGTATATCTGCAAGGAATGTCACACCTCGTTTGAAGTGATCCTCACCATCAAGGAGCACGAAGAGCAGGAGATTATCTGTCCCCGATGCGACAGCAAGAATGTGGAGCAGGATGTCACTGACTTCTTTGCGGTGACTTCGCGCAAAAGCTGAAGAAGACCGCGCCATTCGCTTGCCGGAATTGCCCGCGCAGGCAAAACTGTCCCATTTACCACCCTCTCTATAATGTCGCTGGCCGAAAGCCGGCAGGGGCGCGAGACCGCACCGTGCGTACGGCCGGCTTTCACCACACCGTGGCGTCAGGTTACAGAGTTCCTGTGGATAAGCCGCTGATGTTCATGGGACTTTTCGGTCACGATGTGATTTAATTTTCCCGCTTCGCTGCGGAGCCGGAAAGCAGCACGGATGGCCCACACCTTCAAGAGTGACGAAGAGTACATCGCGACCACGCACAATATGGCCCGGTTCTTCACCGAGCACCGGCAAGTTGCGCTTATTCTCCTGCTCGCTACCTTCGTCTGGGGCTGGTTTAGTTATCAGAACATGCCCAAGCGCAAGGACCCGAACATCCCGGTCCGCGTCGCCTCTGCGCAGTGCCCGTGGCCAGGAGCCACCACCGAGCAGGTCGAGCAACTGCTCACGCGCCCCATCGAGCAGGTTGTCGCCCTGAACTCCACCCTCAAGCCGCCGAGTCCGTCGGATTTCGGAATTCGCTCTCTCAGTTTCCCGGGCCAGTCGGTGGTCTACATCCAGCTTGATGACAATGTGAAAGACAAGGAGAAGCAATTCTCCGACATGAACCTGAAGCTGAATCAGCTCAACCTGCCGAGAGGCGCAGGGCCGATTCAATTCAACAGCAATTTTGGCGACACGGCGGCGCTCATGCTCACGGTGGCCAGCCCCATGGTCACCCCGACCGAGGTGGCTCTCCGGGCGATCGCCATACGTAAAGCCATCGAGCGAACACGCGCCGAACTGCCCAGGAATGCGCCGCAACCGCGCATGAGCATCGTCTATGCTTTTCCCATGTCCGTCGCCGCCGGACCCGTTCGCACCAACTTTGAAAACATCGCTCGCATCGCGAGCCAGCGGAAGACGCTCAGCGATCTTCACTTCTTTGAAGGACCTGGATACGTTGGCCTCGACGCCAGCACCAGCTTCGACGACGCCACCATTCGCCAGCGCGGCGAGCAACTGATCCAGACGACTCTTCACAGCTCCGAGATCCACCCCGATGCCTGGCAGCCCGCCATCATTCGCGACCCTGCCGACACCGAAGCCAGGCTCGCGGAAGTCGCAGGCGCGAAATACTCCTATCGCGACCTCGACGATTACACTGAGCTGCTGCAACGCACCCTGCAAGGCGTTCCGGAAACCTCGAAGGTCTCGCGCTCAGGCGTGCTGGCGGAGCAGATCTATCTCGATTACTCACAGCAGCGCCTGGCGCAGTACGGCTACGATCCGTCGAAGCTCAAGGATGTCCTCGGGCGCGCAGAACATTACGCTGCCCGCTGGAGAACTCGAAGTCGGGCCGAAAAATCTGGC
This sequence comes from uncultured Acidobacteriaceae bacterium, assembly GCA_963833155.1. GTDB lineage: Bacteria > Acidobacteriota > Terriglobia > Terriglobales > Acidobacteriaceae > Bog-257. The sequence continues at coordinate 79,643 of CAWHWY010000026.1, read as the reverse complement.
CATCAATCCTTCCGGACTTTTCGGCTCGGCCCAGGACATCGGCGACGTCATCATCGGCGTTTCGTCCTCCAACAGCCCGGTCTATTTGCGCGACCTGGTGGACATATCGCGTGCCTACCAGAGCCCGCCGACTTTCCTCAATTACCTGAACTGGCGTGATGCCGACGGAAAATGGATTCGCAGCCGCGCCATCACGCTGGCCGTCTACATGCGCGACGGCCAGCAAATCAACGCCTTCGGCCGGCATCTTCAAGAGAGGCTGGAGTCCGTCAAGCGGTACCTGCCCGACGACCTGATCATGGTCCACACCTCGGACCAGCCAGTGCAGGTGAAAGAGCAGATCGATCTCTTCATGGATGCCCTCTACGAAGCCATCGGACTCGTCGTGATCGTTTCGCTGATTGGCTTCTGGGAGTGGCGCTCGGCGCTTCTGATGGCGATCTCCATCCCCATCACACTCGCCCTGACCTTCGGCTTCATCTACGTGCTCGGCATCGATATTCAGCAGGTGTCCGTCGCCTCGCTCATTATCGCGCTGGGATTGCTAGTGGACGATCCGGTCGTGGCCGGCGATTCCATCAAGCGCATGTTGGGCGAGGGACAGCCGCGAATCATTGCGCCCTGGCTCGGCCCAACGAGGATCGCGACCGCCATCCTTTACGCCACCATCACCAACATCGTCGCTTATCTGCCCTTCCTGTTGGTCACCGGAAACACGGGCGAATTCCTCTACAGCCTGCCCATCGTGATGACGTGTGCGCTGGTCGCCTCGCGCCTGGCGTCGATGACTTTCATCCCGCTGCTGGGCTACTACGTCCTGCGCCCCGATAAGAAGCCGGAAGCGCCGATCGAAGAACGGCGCACGACGGGCTTCACCGGCCAGTATGCACGGGTGGCGAAGTTCGCCATCGAACATCGCTGGAAAGTGGCCGTTGGCTCACTGGCTTTCCTGCTGCTGGGCGGGTTTCTCTTCACCCAGTTGAGGACGTCGTTCTTCCCCGACGACGTCCAGTATTGGTCCTATGCCGATGTCTGGCTGCCCAACGACGCAAACTTTGAGGCGACAAACCAGGCGGCGCAACGGGTGGAGCAGATCATCCGCCAGCAAGCCGAGATATGGGGGAAGCAGCACCCGGACAAGAACGGCAACCCGACGCACATTCTTCGCTATGTGACAACGTGGGTGGGAGGTGGCAGTCCTCGCTTCTGGTTCTCCTTGTCGCCGCAGGCGCCGCAGCTCAATTACGCCGAAGTGCTGGTTGAGTTGAACAACAAGGACATCACGCCCGCCTTCGTCAACCAGGTGCAGCCGATTCTCTCCGCCACAGTGCCCGGTGTGCGCGTTGACTTCCGCCAGCTTCAGACCAACCCGGTGAACTACCCGGTTGAGATTCGCGTCATCAGTGACGCCGATGTGGGAACGGCCGGTAGCGCGAAGGACATCGAGACGCTCCGTCATATTGCTTCGCAGGTGATCGACATGCTTCAGTCCGCTCCGGAGGCGGTACGCGTTCGCAACGAGTGGGACGCGGAAAGCGCCCAGGTCAGCCTGGTGGTCGATCCTGATCGCGCCAACCTGGCAGGCATCAGCAACATGGACGTGGCGAATTCCGCCACCAGCGCCATGAGCGGCGTTCCGGTGACAGCGCTTCAGGATGGCGACAAGAACATCCCGGTCGTCGCGCGGCTCAAGATGGACGAACGCGCCCGCCTCTCCGACATTCAGAACCTCTACGTGTATTCGCAGTCGGCGAACACCAAGATTCCCTTGATGCAGATCTCCGACATCCAGAACAGCATGGCCACAGATCGCGTTGTCCGCCTCGATCACTTCCGCACGATGTCGGTCTACGCCTTTCCAGCGCCCGGTCGTCTTTCATCGGAGATCACCAACGTCGCAGTGCCCAAGCTGAAAGAGCTGGAGAAGACCTTGCCTCCGGGCTACCGTTTGACCATCGGCGGCGAATTCGACAAGCAGAAGGTCGGCTTCCGCAACCTGGGTGTCGTGTTGATGGTTTCGGTCTCGGCCATTTATCTTGCTCTGCTGTTCCAGTTCAATAACGCGATCAAGCCGCTGCTGGTTTTCGCGGCAGCGCCTTACGGCGTGGCCGGCGCCATCGCGGCGCTTTGGGTCATGAACACCTCATTCGGATTCATGGCCTTCCTCGGGATCGCCAGCCTGATTGGCGTCATCGTCAGCCACGTCATTGTGCTCTTCGACTTCATCGAGGAGCGGCACGCCATGGGCGAGCCGTTCGAGGAAGCGGTCATCGATGCCGGCATCATTCGTCTGCGCCCGGTAATGATCACCGTGGGTGCGACCGTGCTGGCATTGTTCCCGCTGGCCATGCATGGCGGACCGCTTTGGCAGCCGCTCTGTTATGCGCAAATTGGTGGACTGACGGTCGCCACGTTCATTACTCTGTTGATGGTTCCGGTGTTCTATTCCATCTTTGTTCTGGACCTGAAGTTCCTCACCTGGGAAGTGAAGGAAGAAAAACGTGAGGGCGTTGCCGCGCTGGCTCCTGGACCGTCGACCGCGCCCGCGACCTCGGGTGATTAGCACAGGTTTTGGTAAAGCAGGCTTTTCGATCGCATGTCCTGTAAGCTTCCCTAAGAGGAAGGTACAACCCATCACGATTTCAACCGGAGGAAAGTTTGCATGCAATTGCATCAAGCCCTAACCAGGAAACTGACATTTTTCGTCGCATTCTTTTTTGCCCTGGCGCTTCCATCTCTCGCCCAAATGGGAGGCGGACCCGCTGAACTGCAACAGAAACTGGCTGCCCTGAAACAGTCGGCCGCGGCCAACAAGCAGAAGCTGCATCAGTACCAGTGGGTGGAAACCACGCAGCTCACTTATAAGGGTAGTCCCAAGCCTGCCAAGCAAGATCTGTGCAGCTACGGTCCCAACGGGCAGATCCAGAAGGTTCCGATCGGCGAGCCACAGCAGCAACAGGAACAGAGCGGCCGCCGCGGCCGGCTGAAGGAGCACGTCGTCGAGAAGAAGACCGGAGAAATCGAAGATTACCTGCAACAGGCGAAGGCTGTCCTCAGCCTGTATGTTCCTCCCAGTTCTCAGCGCATGCAGAAGGCCTACCAGGCCCACAACGTTTCGATCGTGCCCGGTGGCGGCCTTGCCCAGTTGGTCTTCAAGAACTACGCTCAGCCCGGCGACCAGATGACGATTGCGTTCGACATGGCGACCAAGAAAATCCAGACGGTCAACGTCAATACCTACGTGGGCGATCCCAAGGACGCGATCACGCTGGCCGTGCAATTCGCCAGCCTGCCCGACGGAACCAACTACGCGGCGCAAACCGTGCTCAACGCGCCATCCAAGGAGATCCAGGTCACCACGACCAACGCCAATTACAGCAAGCTGACGCAGTAGCGCAGACCGGTCTCAGTAGTCCCTGACGATGGAGAGACTGGCCCACCCAATCGCGCTTGAATGCGGCGCCAATCCGGCCTAGACTCGGCATATTGGCAGCTGTGATGCTCATCACAGCCCGCTGGTAGTGGCATCGGCGAAGATAGTGGGGAAATAGCAAAAGCAGGTCCCCCTCAGCCACGCTCGGGGCAGGCTGTCGACTCGGACTGTAGTCCTCGGTCGGGATGACAAAAGAGAAGAAGGTATTGCATGGGTTGGATTGATAACCGCTTCGAGAAGAACTTTCTGGTCACCACGGTCGATTACGTCTTTAACTGGGCGCGGAAGTCCGCGATTTGGCCCATGACGTTTGGCCTGGCTTGTTGCGCGATCGAGATGATCGCCGCCTCCACCTCGCGCTTCGATATCGCGCGCTTCGGCTCGGAGGTGTTTCGTCCCAGCCCGCGCCAGAGCGACCTGATGATCGTGGCCGGCACGGTCACGCTGAAGATGGCGCCGGTGGTGAAGCGCATCTATGACCAGATGCCCGACCCCAAGTGGTGCATCTCGATGGGCGCCTGCTCGTCAGTCGGCGGCCCGTTCAATACCTACGCCGTGCTCCAGGGCGTGGACCGCATCGTGCCGGTGGATGTGTACATCGTTGGCTGTCCGCCGCGGCCGGAGAACCTCTTCTATGGATTACTGCGCCTCCAGGACAAGATTGACAAGATGAGCATCGCCAAGAAACCCACCGAAGTCCGTCTGCACGAAGGCATGGTGGACGACTTCAAGCAGCAGATCCGCATCGCGCAAGCCAACTTCGCCAATCCCGAACAACTGGTGCAGCCGGTGGAGAACGGCGTGGTCGCCGGGCGATAAGCCCCAACACAAGCCGTGTCATCAGAGCGGAGCGGGGCGATAAACCCAAACAGAAGCCGTGTCATCCTGAGCGGAGGTTCGGTCGCCACGGCGAGCGAACCGGAGTCGAAGGACCCCTATACCTGTGGTTTATGAGTGGAATGCGGAGAAGGCAAGGGCCAACCTCCAGAAGCACGGTGTATCCTTTGAGGAGGCGGCGACGGTCTTCCTTGACCCATTGGCCTTGACCTTTTCCGATCCCGATCATTCCCTTACAGAGGAGCGGGAGATCACGATCGGCAACAGCGGAGCCCAACGGGTTGTGTTAGTGTCGCATTGCCAGCGCGGAGACCGCACGCGGATTATCAGCGCTCGTAAGGCGACCAGGAAAGAGCGCCAGCAATATGAAGAAGGCATCCGCAAATAGACGAAACGACGACTTACGTCCGGAGTACGATCTCACGCGGCTCGCGGGAGGCGTTCGTGGCAAGTACTACCGGCAGGCTATCGCAGGGACAAACTTGGTCTTGATCGAGCCAGAGCTCGCGCAGGTGTTCCGCGACTCAGAATCCGTGAACCGCGCGTTGCGACTCCTGGTGAACACGGCGGAAGCCGCCGCCACTCCCACCCAAAGTCGGCGCCGTGCGCCCAAAAAGCGCCTGCCAACGGCGCGGTGACGGCGGGGTGGCCCACCCTTCCGCTAAGGATAACGTCGAGGATTTCTAGCGTGGGTGCCCCATCCTTCTCGCCCGCTTTTCGGCGAGAGGGTGGGAGCGAGGATTGGTGGTTCCTCCTCAATCTACTTCCCTTCGGAATAGATTCTTCGGTTTTGGCCCGCAGACAGGACGAGACTGTCTCGCCCACCCTGTCCGCAACCGTGGCGGACAAGGGCGGGGCACCCTCCCGGGCAAAGGAAGATTCGGGGGACCTGGCGCCCCTAACGCCCGGAAGCAGCCGGCGCCGCGCTTTGAGCGGCAAATTGCAGGAGGGTCGTGAGCTGTTGCAGGCTGAGATCCGTAAACCTCGGCGATCTCCGGCAGGGGATTGCCTCCGGCAACGGCCTCGAAGATGTGAACCAGCGGCACCAGAGTTCCGCCAGCCACCCACACGTTCCCCTTCTTGGTTTGCAGGCACTCCGCCGCTGGACACTTCGACCAATCGAAATGGTCAGCCTTGCGCAGCCAGTCTTCCGCAAGCGCTTCGAGGCCGGGAAGCGAACCGCCGCCGGCAAGGGAAGGTGCTTCCCTCGGAAGGTAAGGTCTCAACCGGATGCCCGCCTTGCTGGCCTGTAGAGGCATACGCTGGCCGGCGCCCGCCCTTCGATTGTGTGCCCGCAGGTGCCTGTGAGGCCCCTGTGCTGGAGGAGGACCTCCGCTTCGAGCCAGCCGGGAGTCCTCCGGACCGAAGCTGAGAGGCCCAGACTTCGAACGCCTCCATGATCGCCTCGCGCATGGTCAGGCCCTGGCTCACGGCCAGAGTCCGGATGCGCCGCCTCTCGGCTTCTGACAGCCGGACGAATATCGGTTTTATCTCGCGCTTGTCGGGTTTGGGCATGTGCTAATCCTGCTTATCATGATTATCGTAGACTTGCTTATCTTGATTATCAAGCTTAGCACCGCAGCGAGTCAATGTAAATTATTTATAATGTTATGCTTTCACTCATTTCGGCGCGCTGTCGTTCATTCCGAACGAAGAATTTGGGGAGGGGTTTCTGGCAACAGGATTCCAGCGAGAACCGTCTCAAGTTGCGCGGCGGAACGAACTCGTTGGGCTTCGCGTATTCTCAACAGCATTGCAATCGTTCCGCATTGTCGTCGCCGTGCATCGTAGTGTTTTAATGCTCAGAAGGAGATTTGCATGCGCGTTGTCGCACTAGCACTTTGCCTGTTCTATGCTGTTCAGATGATCGCTGCACCGACTGACGCCGAAGTCCGCCGTCAACAACTGAATACCCTGATTGCCGAGCTGTGGGAATGGAACCTGCAACAGAACCCGGTTTACGCCTCGATTCTGGGCGACAAGCGCTACAACGACCAACTCGGCAGCACTTCCGAGAAAACCATCCTGGAACAGCAGGCGAAAGAGAAGGAGTTCCTCAAGCGCTTCGAGGCGATCGATGCGACCGGCTTGCCGCATCAGGACGTGCTCAATCGCGAGTTGGAGATTCGCGGGCTCAAGGAAGACATCGAGGCCACCGACCTGAAGCTCTGGCAGATGCCGGTCAACCAGATGAACGGGATCCACATTGACGCGCCGCAGTTGGTGACCGTGCTCTCGTTCCAGACGGTCAAAGATTATGACGACTACATCGCGCGTCTGCAGCAACTGCCGCGCATCTTCGAGGAAGAGACCGCCAACATGCGCAAGGGCATGGCCAATGGGCTGATGCCGCCGAAGTTTCTGCTGGAGAAGGTGGTGGACCAGACCAACGGAATTGCCACGCTGGCGCCTGACCAAACGCCATTCGCGCAGCCATTCAAGAAGTTTCCGGCAAGCTTCTCAGAAGCCGACAAGACCCGCCTGAAAGCTGCCGGTCTGGCAGCCATCAAGGACGACGTTCTGCCGGCGTACGCGAAGTTCGCCATCTTCGTGAAGGACGAATACGTTCCCAAGGGAAGGACCGAGGTGGGCGTGTGGTCGCTGCCCAACGGCGATGCCATTTATGCCTTCGAGGTCAAGACGTTCCACCACCACGGACAAGACGCCGGAAGAGATTCACCAGATTGGATTGCAGCAGGTTGCGGAGATCGAGAAGCAGCAGTTGGCGATCGCCAATCGTCTGGGATTCAAGGACCTGAAGTCGTTCCGCGAGTCGGTCAAGGCGAATCCCAAGTTGTATGCGCAATCGCGCGAGCAGATTCTGGACCTCTATCGGCAGTACCTCGCGCAGATGAAACCCGAATTGCCGAAGCTGTTCGGGCGCCTTGCCGAAGGCCGACTTGATCGTGATGCCGGTGGAGCCGTTCCGCGAGAAGGACGCTCCCGGAGCGCAGTACGTCCCGGGCACACCCGACGGTTCGCGTCCCGGACACGTCGAGGTGAATACCAGCGAACCGGAGAAGCGGATGGTGATCAGCATTGAATCGACGGCCTACCACGAGGGCGTGCCGGGCCATCATTTGCAGGGCACCATCGCGCAGGAAGTCAAAGACCTGCCTGCGTTCCGCCAGCACGGTTGGTACGGCGCCTACGGCGAAGGCTGGGCGCTGTATTCCGAGCGGCTGGGCAAGGAGGTTGGATTCTATCAGGACCCGTACAGCGATTTCGGCCGGCTGGAAGACGAGATGCTGCGCGCGATTCGGCTGGTCGTCGATACCGGGCTGCACTACAAGCACTGGACGCGCGAGCAGGTGGTGCAATACTTCCATGACCACTCGGCGATTGACGAGCCCAACGTGCAGTCGGAAACCAACCGGTATATCGCCTGGCCGGCGCAGGCGCTCTCCTACAAGATGGGCCAACTAAAGATATCTGGAGTTGCGGGCGCGGGCGCAGCAACAACTCGGCGGCCAATTTGATATTCGCGAGTTCCACGACCAGGTGGTCGATTCCGGCGCGTTGCCGCTGGACGTGCTGGAGGAGCAGATCAACCTGTGGATCGCGCAGAAGAAAGCGGTTGCGAAAGCCGAACTAAGGCGGTCAGAACATGGACATCTACTTCTTGCGTCACGCCAGCGCCGGCCACTACAATCCGGCTGGAAACGACGACAAGCGGCCCATCGACAAGACGGGTGAGCAGCAGTCCCATGATGTAGGACGGGCGCTTTCGGCACTGGAGCCCAAGCTCGACGCTATCATCTCCAGTCCGCTGACACGCGCCATGCAGACAGCCGAGATCGTCGCCGCGGAATTGGGGCACAAAGGACAAGATTGTCATCGAGGCGGCGCTGCGTCCCGAAGCCAGCTACGAGGAGTTCGAAGACCTGCTGGCGCGCTATGGGAAGAAGAAAGCGATCATGCTGGTTGGCCACAATCCCAGCATGACCGACTTCCTCAATCGGGATGCTGGCGGGCGATTCGGCAGACTTCATCGACTTCAAGAAGGGCGCGGTGGCCAAGGTCGAGAAAGACGGACGCCAGCCCGCGGTGTTGAAGTGGTGCATGACGCCGAAGGTCGTGCGCGCGATTCAGCACGCTTCGGCAAGCAGTTCACGGCCCAAGACGGCCTCGAAGTAGTCCCTTTCCTGTTCGACCGCCCACAGTTCCAGCTCAACGGCTTCCGGTGGGTTGGGTGTCAGCAGCAGGCGAACGCGGCCGTCCTGATGGACCCGCACCTGCAACTCACGCACAGCAGCCGCGGCGTCCCTGGTCCAGAGCGCGAGCCAGGCGCAACAAAGCGACGGCTTTCGGGATATGAATCTGGTCTGCCGTCGGCAACAAACGCATGATGCGGTCGTTGTCCGATGGCAGCGACTTACCGACATAGCGGGCTATGGCCGCGATGATGCGGCGTTGCAGCGGCGTATATCCAAAGATTTCCGAGTGAGCGATAACGTAATAGGTATGACGGCGCCGCCCCGAGCGATTGATGTACGCGCCCACCTCGTGCAGCATGGCTGCGGCCTCCAGCCAATCGGCGTATTGCGGCGGCAACTGGTGTACTGACTGCAAACGGCGAAACAGCTGCAGGGCAAGGTCGCGAATGCGCTGCGCAAAGGGCAGATCGGCGCCGTAATGTTTGGCGGAAGTGACCAGGGCATCCTGCCGCTCCGATTCCACGCGCTCGCGCATGACGGTGCTGCCGTTGTAGTCGGCCATCATCTGGGCCAGCAGACCGTCGCGCAGACCCAGAGGCAAATAGCGGAAGGCAGGCAGATTGCACAAATGCATCAGTTCTGCAAAGACCATGGCGCCGGCGATGATGATTTCCGCGCGACGGGGCCCGATCCCGGGCAGGGCCTGCCGTTGGGCCAGATTCAGCCCGCTCAATTCCTTCAGCCACTTCGCCACTGCCGCCTGAGGCACGGTCTGCGGCCGGCTGTCGTTGTAGCCGCTGATTTTGGCAGCATGCAGACTTGCGAGGGCGGCCGGCGTACCCGAGGTGGCAACACTGATCTGAAGCTTGGCGTGCGTGATGCGCTTTCGAATGCGCGAGATTTCACGCTGAATGATCCCGCGCATTTGTTCCAGCTCTTTCTTCTTCGGCGGATCATGGTGCAGAAAGGTTTGGGTGAGGCGCACGGCCCCGATCGGCAGGCTGACCATGTTGTCAATGTGCCCGTCGATGGAGAGTGTCAGCTCACAACTGCCGCCGCCCAGGTCGATGAGCAGCGCCCGGCTATGGGCGATGCGGGCATTGGAGAGGATGCCGAGATGGATGAGGCGGCCCTCTTCCAGCCCGGAGATGACCTCGACCCTCCAGCCCGTGGCCGTGCGCACCCAGTCAATAAAGGCGCGGCTGTTTTTTGCGTCGCGCAGGGCGCTGGTAGCTACCACGCGCACGCGGTCTGCGGCATGTTCCTGTACCGCGCGGTGAAAGCGCCGCAGCACTTGCATGGTGCCGGACATCGCTTGCGGGTCCAGCATTTGGTTGGCGAAAACACTCTCACCGAGACGCGTGACCTCGCGGTCCTCGTGAAGGGTCTCGAGGCGGCCGCGATTGGTCTTCGCTATCTTTAGCCGGACGGAGTTCGAGCCGATGTCAACCGCGGCGAATGTAGGCATGTGAATTCACAGAGAGAATATCAGCTCGTAACGTGGCATTCACAAAGTGAAGCCGGCGAACCGGCGATGTCCCGACTGCTATATTCGAGACATGCCTTCCGGCACAACGTTTCTGAAGCCAGGAGCGGCCAAACCGTGGATGGGCGAAGCTACTAGGCGGTGTTCGCCGCGTACCCGTTTGGCTCTGGGCCATCCTCGTTCTCGGAGCGGTCTTACGGCTCATAGCACTGGGCCACAAGAGTTTCTGGTTGGACGAAATTGCCAGCGTGGTCATCACCCGGCTGCCGAATCAGGCATTTTGGTCGATGCTGTGGCATGCCGAAGGCAATATGGCGCTGTATTACGTTTTGCTGCGCCCGTGGCTGCACGTTGGAGTAAGCGAGGCAAGCGTCCGCGTACTCTCGGCTCTCGTCGGCATTGCGTCGATTCCGCTCATGTACGTCCTCGGTAAGCGCCTGTTCGGCGCGGCAACCGCTCGGCTGGCTACATTATTTTTCGCGATCAATGCCTGCGCCATCGCGGTATCGCAGGAGGCGCGAGGCTACAGCCTGCTGGTGCTGAGCGTTGTAGCTTCGACCTACTTATTCGTTCGCCTGATCGAGCAGCCCAGCTTCGCGCTGGCGTGTGCCTACGGACTCGTTACCGGGCTCACCCTGTACTGCCATTATTTCGGAATGTTCGTTCCGGCGGCACAGGCGATTTCGCTGGCGGCCTTGCCGGAGGGGCGACGGCCGTGGAAGCAGTTGGCACTGGCAGGAGCGCTCGTCGCGCTGGCTGCGGTTCCAGTGCTATGGATGATCCACATCCAGGACATCGGGCACATTACGTGGGTGGAACGGCCCTCGCTGCTGGAGCTTTACCATCTGGGCGTTTATCTCGCAGCCGGCGGCGGCAAGGTCTTGGGCGCCTTGTTGCTGTTGCTGGATCTCATACTACTGGCCCTGTTTCTGCGCGCCCTGAAAAGCTTGTGGCCGGACCGCTCCCAGGACTTACGTTGTTGGCGGTATGTCCTGGTTGCTAGTTGCCTGTTTACTCCCGTTGTCATTGCTCTGATAGTTTCAATAGTGCGGCCGATTTTCTATCACAGGTTCCTGATCATTGGGCTACCCGCGTGGGTGCTCATGACCGCAGCCGGAGCGGAAGGAATTCGCAGCCGGACATGGCGAGCTATGGCCGTTGTGGGAGTCTGTGTGGTGTCGCTGGCGAGCGCGATCGCCTCTTATTCGCGGGTCCAGGAGGACTGGCGCGGCGTGACGCGCTACCTGATAGCTGAAGCGCGTCCCGAGGACCGCGTGTTGTACTTCCGAGGGGAGGGTTATTTCGCGGTGGAGAACTACCGCAACTGGCTCCCCGGGGGAAGCGCCACGCGTCCACAAGGCATAGCTGTGAGTGCAGGAAACGACGACTGGTCGAACCAGATCAACGGCGCCGGGCGGGTATGGGTAGTGTTGTATCGCTGTAAGCTGGATGATCCTGAAGCGCGTGCAATCAACGCAAACCTGCGCAAGCGATATAGCATGAAACAGAAAGTACCGTTTCGTGCGGTTTCGGTCATCGAATACATCGCCGCCCGGTAAGATCCCGCCCGAGGGACACCGGCATCAAAAGAATTTATGGCCAAGCAGGTCGAAGAATCCGAACGGGAAACGCTGCGCTCGGTCTTCGAAGAGGAAAAGCAGGAGTTTGCACGGCCAGCCTCACGCCGCTCCCGGCTGGCGATGGCGGTGCGTGCCCTGCGGCACCGGAATTTTCAGCTCTTCTTTGCCGGGCAGCTCATCTCGCTGATCGGCACGTGGATGCAGACCGTGGCCCAGTCATGGCTGGTCTATCGAATGACAGGTTCAGCGCTGCTGCTGGGAACGGTAGGATTCGCCAGCCAGATTCCCGTGTTTATCATAGCGCCCATCGGAGGCATCGTTGCTGATCGTCACAACCGTCGGCGGGTCGTGATCGCCACGCAGACGGTGTCCATGATCCTGGCTGCCATTCTCGCGCTGCTGACGCTTACCGGCCGCGTACAGGTGTGGGAGATCATGGTGCTTGCCGCAGGACTCGGCGTGGTGAATGCATTCGACATTCCCGCGCGGCAGGCATTCCTCATCGACATGGTGGGCAGGGAAGACCTGCTGAATGCCATCGCGCTGAATTCCTCGATGTTCAACGGCGCGCGCATCATCGGGCCGGCGATTGCCGGAATCCTGGTGGCGTCCATCGGCGAAGGCTGGTGCTTCTTTGCGAATGCGGTCAGCTACATCGCCGTAATCATCGGACTGTTGTTGATGCGCATTACACACCCGGCAAATCTGGCCCATCAGGGTTCGCCGCTGGAGAACATCCTCGAAGGATTTGCGTTTGCGCGGAACACTGGTCCCATCCGCGCGATTTTGCTGTTGCTGGGGCTGGTGAGTTTTGTCGGCATGCCTTACGCCGTGCTGATGCCGGTGTTCGCCGACCAGATTCTGCACGGTGGCGCCAGAGGGCTGGGCATTCTGATGGGCGCCACCGGTGTGGGTGCGCTGCTGGGAGCGGCCAGCCTGGCGGCTCGCGTCGGCGTGAAGGGCCTCGGCAAACTTATCGCCATTTGCGCGGGAGGATTCGGAATCAGCCTTATTCTCTTTTCCTTTTCCAGGATCTTCTGGCTCTCCACCATACTGCTGCTGCCAGTGGGCTTCAGCATGATGGTGCAGATGGCCTCATCCAACACGCTCATTCAGGCCATGACCCCGGACCGCCTGCGCGGCCGCATCATGTCGGTGTACTCGATGATGTTCATGGGACTGGCGCCATTCGGTGCGCTTTCCGCCGGCGCTCTCGCGCATCACCTGGGAGCGCCGTGGACGGTGGCGCTGGGCGGAGTAACCTGCATTGCGGGCGCCATCCTCTTCGGCACCCACCTGCCTTCGATTCGCGCTAGAGCGCGCGAGCTGGTTCTGGAGCAGGGAATGACCGCGGGCGTGCCTGCACAAGGGACGACCAGTACCGGATTATCGTAGCCCTACCGAAAAAACGGACTATTGCGGCGGCGTCTGCTGGTGCGCCGGCGGCTTGTGGACGGTGCCGCCGGTGGTGACTCCCAGGCGACGGAGCCTGTCGCGAGCTTGGGACGCTTCGATGGAACGTGGATAGCGCGCGATGAGGCTGTTCAACTCGCGAACGCCGGCGTCGCGCTGGCCAAGCTCCAGCAGGGCATAGCCCTTTTTCAGTTGCGCCGCTGCTGCCTTACTGCCTCCGGGATACTGCTCCAGAACCTTGTCGTAGTCTTTGGCTGCCGCTTCGAAGTTGCCCTGACGATATTCGATATCAGCCAGATAGAACTGCGCGTTCCCGGCCAGATCGGTATTCGAGTAATACTTTAAGTAATCGTTGAATTCTCCTGACGCCAGGTCATATTTGCCTGAGTTGTAATCTCGCAAAGCGTTGTTATAGAGGGTGTCAGGAGGCGGGGCATTAGGATTTGGGGCCGCCCCTGCCGCCGCAGAGCCTGCGGGAGCTGTCGTCATACCCGGCTGGCCAGCCGCCAGATTCTGGCCGCCTTGCTGCATGTCGTCGAGCTGCTTGCTCACCTTGGCCAGACGGGACTTCAGCTCGTCCACCGAATCGTGCAGCGACTGTATCTGTCCGGAGAGCTGCTCGACCCGGCCATTGCTATCGGTGATCTGGCCCTGCATCTTGTTTTGCAGGTCGTTGACCGCGGCGTTCATCTTGTTGACGCTGTCGGCGCTCTGCTCGATGAGGTTGCGCATGGCGCCCATGTTCATGTCGATGGACTGCTGCATGCGAGAGACCTGGTCCTGCAACGCCTGGACCTGGGTTTGCAGTTGGATAATCTCTTTGCTGACCGCGAATGTTGGGATGCCTGTCGCCAGAATCAGCATGGCCAGCAGCCAGGGGAAATTGTTTCGAAATCGCATAAGTCTTGTCCTGTTCCTACAGCGTGTTTCATCATTCACGTTGTAACAGGGCACGGCTTCAGCCGTGCCGAAAGGCGCTTGTTTCTCTGCTGGGCTTTAGCCCCTGCTGGCAGCGGCTAAAGCCGTCATCTTGGGCCGAGTCTGCGGCACGACTGGAAGTCATGCCCTGTTACAAATCTGTTCTTGAAACAAGCTCTAAAATCCACTGATAAAAAGACTACATCCCAGGGAGAAAAGTCACCCCGTTGGAGGCGTCATGAATCCTGGACAACTACCGGACTTGTTGACATCCTCCACTTCATGAAAATTGTCATTACGAGATGGCTTTAGCCATCGAGGAATCTGCTTTTCTACTCGCAAGGCAGCAACTGTTCCACGGAAAGCAGATCCCTCGTCGCGCTCGGTTGGTCGCCACGGCGACCTCCCTCCCGCCTCCTCGTGATGACAATTCATGAGGAAAGCCCTCTTCGGCGTGCCTAAAGGCGCGATCCTCCTCGCTACTGCTGGTACACGAAATGCCCGCGACGGTTTTGCTGCCAGCATGTCTCGTTGCTTTCCGTGCAGAACGGCTTTTCCTTGCCGTAACTGATGGTACGGATACGGTCGCCGGAAATGCCCAACTGTATCAGCGCCTGCTTGGTTGCGTTCGCACGGTTATCGCCCAGGGCCAGGTTGTACTCGGTAGAGCCGCGCTCGTCGCAGTGCCCCTCGATGGTGAACTTGATGCCGGGGTGCTGCTGTAGGAAGCGCGCGTCCGCCTGCAACACCTTCTGATACTGCGACTCGATGTCATAGCTGTCGTAGGCGAAGAACACGTCCTTCATGTTCTGGGCGAACAACTGCGCGTCACCCTGGTTTGAGGTCTGCGCCGGAGGTGGAGGCTGAGCCGGCACCACCGTCACACGCGCGGTTGCTTCCTGGCTTCCCACTGCGTTCTTGGCGACGAGGTGATACGTCGTCGATTGGCTGGGCATGAGGGTGCGAGAGCCGCTGGGATCAACCTGGCCCAGTTGATCGATGGTGACGTCGGTGGCGTGTTCGGTGTTCCACGTCAGCGTGGTGGACTGGCCCGGAGCGATGGTGTTGGGATTGGCGGTCAACGAAGCGGTCGGCGCCAGTTGTGGCGGCGGTGGAGGCGGCGGCGCTTTCGCAACCTGCTTCTTACCACAGGCACTCACGGACAGAACCACCGCCAGTGCGAGGACGACTCCTATCCATTGATTTCTTGTAAGCTTCAACTCTTCCTCCATTTGCTTGCGAGAGCACCCGCATCAGTTCACAAGAGGGCCGAAGTGTGCTCCTTCCGGCGCCCTTTTAAGACTACTTGAAACTCCAATTGGGCTGCGTATTTTCGCCGCCCGCCGTCAGTGGCCGGACCTCGCTTCCATCTGCGAGCATACTGTAAATTTGCGTCCGTCCGTTTCGGTTCGACTGAAACACGATGTGCCGGCCGTCTGGCGACCACGATGGAAAGTCGTTGCGTCCGCCATCGTGCGTCAGTTGCACCCATTGTTTGCTGGCGACGTCCATCACGTAGATGTCGCTGGCGCCGGGTTCGCCGGGCCCATAGTGCCGCACCCAGGCGAAGGCCAGGAACTGTCCATTAGGCGACCATGACGGTGATACTGCATAGCCCTGGTCGGTGACGCGCACAGCGTTCGTTCCATCAGAGGCCATGGTGTAGATCTGAGGCAGCCCGGTGCGTCCGCTCACCCACGCAATCTGCGCGTTGGTCTTTGGGTTCCAGGTCGGTGAAACATCGGGGCCCTTGCTCTCCGTTAAGCGGCGGGGAGTTCCTCCTGCCGCGCCCACGGTATAGATCTCGGTGTTTCCGCTGCGCGACGACGAGAAGGCGATGCTCTGGCCGTCCGATGACCAGGCCGGAGAATAATTATCGCCGCTGAAGTGCTGGAAGGCGACCAACCGGCCGAGATCCAGCGAGTACATCTCAATCTGCCAGCCTTCTTTCGTCATTCCAGAAAAAGCGACGCGAGAACCGTCGGGCGAAACATGCGGCGACAGCGCAATCGACCCCGTGTGGGTTAGCTGTTTTGGGTTGGCCCCGTCGTAATCCATCTGCCAGATTTCCTTCGAGCCGCTACGATTGCTGACGAAGTAGATCTTGGTCTCGGCAACTCCGGCGATGCCGCCACCCAGGCGGAAGATGATCTCGTTGGCAAAGCGATGTGCGATCAAACGAGCATTGGCGTTGTTCGCTTCCTCACGATATTGTTTGCCCAGCACCTGTGGCGACTGCACATTCTTGGCGTCGTACAGCCAGCCCTGGACGTTGAGCGAACCGGCCTGAACAGCGACGTTGCCGAATGCCAGCATGTTGGCGTTCGGTGGTGGGGTGCCCCAATCCGCCAGATGCACCTCTTGCGGAGCTCCCGGGATTGACATGGGATAGAAGCTCTTCGAGACCATATCGAAGATTCCCGCAAATTGCAGGTCGTTCCAGAGGGTGGTGTTGAAGGTCGAGGCAAGGCTCTGGGTTTGAGGGTCGTTGGCCACCAACTTGAAGTCGGGTACCGCGAGGCGAATCTTCTCGACACCCAGACCCGTTCCGGTGCGAATCCAATCCTGGGCGAAAATGGTAGAGGAAGAAAACAGGACCAGCGCGAACAAGACTGCGGCGAAACGTTTGGTCATCGGCAAATCCATGAGTGCGGACTAACGTTGATAGTCAAACCAAAACTCCACGGCAACATAATTTCCAGCGTACTCCGGCGGAAGCGGACCGAAGGTATCGATCCTCTGCAATGCCCGCAGAGCGGATTGATCGAGTGACGGAATACCGCTCGATTGCTCTACGCGAATGTTCACCGGTTGGCCGGAGCGGGTCACTTCAAAATAGATGTACACCCGGCGCGCCGCGTCTATGCGCGGATCGATTTCATACTTCCGCCAGTTCTCGGAAACCTTCCGCCGCACTGCGTCCACGTACCAGCCGAAGCGGCTCCCGAAATCCCCCGAACCACCGGTGAAGCTCAGGCCACCCTTGGTTCCGCCCACCGCGAACGATCCGTAAGGGCCGCTGACCGGCCCACCCTGGCCAAAGGGAATCTTGTTGTCTTCGACCTTCGCAACTTCTTTAGGCGGAGGCTTCTTCTGCGTGGACTCCCGCGGCCCCTTGTGTTTCGCTTCGCGCTCGGGAATCGGAATCGCTTTCGGTTCTTCCTTGGGAGTCTCCTTGGGCTGTGATTGCGCCAGGCCCTTCGATTCGTTGGCAAGGACGTTCTGGGTCTCAGCAGGAGGAGTAGGCAGCGGAATACTGCTGACCAGCGTGGCGCTCATGGCGCCGCCACCTCCGGCGGTGCCTCCCCAACTCTCGCCTCGAGTGCTGGGAAGCAGATATCCAAATAAGGCCAAGGCGAACAGCGCCGCGTGAAGTGCCACCGAGCCAATCACAGGAGCGCGAAGATTGCCCCCGGTCGGAAAGATGTCAACGTCGGCTGCCATTCTTCTCCAGCGGTTGGGTCACGATGCTCACATTGCTGATGCCGGACTGTTTAACGGCATCCATGACCGTAGCGAATGCTCCGAAGGGAACGTTTTCGTCAGCGCGAACAAACACCGCCTGGCCTTCCGGGTCGCGGATCTTCTGATGCAGTTGCGCACCGATTTGGTTGATGTTGACGGGCTCGTTGTTTAAGAAGACGCGCTGCTGCCGGTCGATGGTAATGACCAGGCGCTCCTCAGTGATCTCTTTCACCGTTTTTGTGTGGGGGATTGCCACCTCAATGCCAGACTGCAATACCGGCGCCGTAACCATGAAGATGATCAGCAGAACTAGCACCACGTCCACCAGCGGAGTGACGTTGATGTCGGCCAGCGACGTCTGTGTCCTTCCCTGTGCGTTGGTAAATGCCATTACCGCCGCTCCACGCTCTCGACGGCGCGCGAGCTGCCGCTCTGGGCACGCTCGACTTCGTTGATGAGTTCCAGGCTGAAATCGTCCATGCGCGCGCCAAACTCCCGGATGTGCTGGGTGAACATGTTGTACGCGATGACCGCGGGAATTGCCGCGAAAAGTCCGGCGGCAGTGGTGATCAGCGCTTCGGAAATGCCCGGCGCGACCGCGCGCAGCGTGGCGGCGCCAGCCGTGCCCAGGCCGTGGAAGGCATCGATGATGCCCCACACCGTCCCGAACAATCCGATGAAGGGTGTGACCGCACCGGTAGTTGCCAGCCAGGGCAGGCGGCTCTCGAGGCTGCTCAATTCCTCCGAGGCGGCGATCTGGGTCGCGCGTTGCAACGCACTCATGCGGATAGCGTACGGCGCCTGCTTGCGCAGCTCGCCGTATGCGCCTTCAAAGACGGCGACCAGCGGGCTGGGCTTGAACTGTTCTGCCACCGCGGCCACGTCCTGCAGGCGCTCCGACTTGCGAAACGCGCGGATGAAGCGATTGCTTTGCACGCGGGCGCGCCGGAACAGCCCCCACTTGGAGAAGATAATGGCCCAAGAAGCGAGGCTGAACAGCAGCAGGATTATGAGGACTGTTTTGGCGACGAGACCGCTGGTTTCGATGAGACTTGAGATTTCACCGCCGATTGCCGAGGCAAGCAACGAACAATGCACAGTCATTTGGGTTGCAGGTCAGGCCCTCCCATGACTTCGATTATAAGCATTTAGACGTGGCAACCGCCGTTTCGCACTCAGGTGTTCCTCGGCAGTTAACGCCTTGTTGCAAGAGATCAGCGACAGTGCAGTTGAACTCTCCTCATGTCGAACTCTCCTCATATTGATCAGCCAGGTTCATTTCTCGCCCAAAGCCACCCGCACATGCCCTTCGGCTTCCTGCAGCAGGCGTTCAGCTTCCGTCCTGCCCACACTTCGTTTGACCATGACGATGGCGACGGGAACACTCCCACCTGCTTTGCGAAGCGCCGTGACGCTATGCTGGCGGTCCAAGCCGGTCGTCTGCTGCAGAATACCGATACCACGCTCCACCAGCTTACTGTTTTTTAGATGCACGTTGACCATCAGGTTGCCGTACACATAGCCGAGCCTTGCCATGGCGCCGGTGGTCAACATGTTCAGCACCATTTTCTGAGCAGTGGCTGCCTTCATTCGCGTGGATCCGGCAACGGCTTCCGGCCCAACTTCGACCACGACGGGAATCTCGGCCGCGCGCTCCAGCGATGTACCTCGATTACAGGTGATGCCGACCGTTACAGCGCCACGGGAACGCGCATACTCGATCGCTGCAACGGTATACGGAGTGCGGCCGCTGGCCGCGATGCCGACGACCACATCACGCTTGGTCGGCCTGCGTTTGGCCACGTCGGCACGTCCGGTTTCGCGCGAATCCTCGTTCGCTTCCACCGCAGCTCCCAGCGCCTTCACGCCGCCTGCGATTACGAATTGCACAGTCTTAGGATCGGTGTTGAAGGTGGGAGGACATTCGGCGGCATCGAGTGCGCCAAGGCGTCCACTGGTTCCAGTTCCGACGTAGATGAGGCGGCCTCCTTTGGAAAGCGCTTGGGCGATGGCGTCAATGGCTCGCGCGATCTGCGGCAGGGCTTTCTTCACAGCGGGGACCACCTTAGCGTCTTCAGCATTGATAATGCGAGCGATCTCCAACGCCGAGCGTGCGTCCAGGTTCCGGGTCGATCGGTTCCTGCATTCGGTGGCGAGCGTTGCGGTGTCCGTCGCGGGCTTGTGTTTCATGATTCTTCCAGCGCCTCGACAATAGCATCGTGCACCAGCGGCCGCACTTGCCGAATCGCTTGCGAAGCGCGGTTCGGCCAGGTGCGGTTGGTCAGCAGCGTTACCGACAACTGCCGGCCGGGATCGATCCAAAGAGAAGTGCCAGTGAAGCCGAGATGTCCGAACGATGCCTGTGAGAGGCGCGTGCCCGAGGAGGATTCAACCAGCGAGGGAGTGTCCCAGCCGAGTGCGCGCGATGTGCCGGCGGGTGTCTCTTCGCGGCGGGTGAAAAGATTGACCGTTGCAGGCTGGAACAGAGGAGCGCCGCCACGCAACATGCATTCGGCGAAGTGGGCCACATCGGTTGCGGGCGCGAACACCCCCGCATGTCCCGCGACGCCGCCCATCACATAGGCGTTTTCGTCATTCACCTCGCCTTGAATGATTCGCTTGCGAAAACTCGGGTCATCTTCGGTTGGGGGAATGCCGGTCTTCCATTCCAGCGGCGGATTGAAGCGTGTGTGTGTCATGCCCAAGGGCGTAAAGACTTCCTGCCGTGCAAAAAGATCCAAAGCCAAATCCGCCTTGAGCGCCAGCACTTCGCCCAGTAGGATGAATCCGATGTCGCTGTACTCGGCGCGCGTACCCGGCGGCGCCACCAGCCTGGTGGTGAGCGCCGCACGAAGCAGTTCCTCGCGAGACTGCGCGAACTCAAAAAGCTTTTCGTAAGCCGGTAACCCACTGGAGTGCGTGAGAAGCATGCGAATGGTGACCGTTTCACGCGCCGTCCGCTGATGCGGCGGCGCAAGCGACACGAATTCGGGCAGAAATGTTTTGAGCGGCGACTCCAGTGCTAATCGACGCCGCTCGTAAAGAAGCATTGCAACCGCGGTCGTCGCCATAACCTTGGTCACGGAAGCGAGATCGAAGACAGTTTCGGCCTGGACTTGCGGCGCGCCTTCGTCGTAGGTGAAGTTGCCAAATCCCTGCGAAGCAACCAGCGATCCGCGATGTGTGACGGCGAGTGCCGCCCCGGGGAAGGCATGTTGTTCGATTGCGTCGCGAATGATGGCAAACGCCCGCGCGAACTGCTTTTCCTGATTTCCGAAAGCAGGATGTAGCGCGACGAACTGTTGTGATTCCATGCTTCAGAGCAAGCCCTCAGAGATGTGCAGGATGCGAGCGCAACTTATAATAGCTTGCTCCCCAAAACTGGGCACGTTCGTCGAAATAGAAAGGGTCCGCATCCATTGAGTCTTCGTCTCCGCTGGGCAGCTTTCGCCCTGGTTCCAGTTCTTTCCTGGTTGTTCATTGCCGCGCCATCTGTGGCGCAGAATCCTGCACCCTCCGCAACCCCGGCCGCCACGTCCAGCTGGCAACGATCAGGCCCGCTATGCGCCGCTCGATGCGCTGTTGAAAGATGCGGTGGAGAAAGGTAGTGCACCAGGGGCGGTCTTACTGGTTGGCCACAATGGAGCGGTGGTTTATCGCAAAGCCTATGGCAATCGCGCGCTCGAGCCCTCGAAGGAGCCGATCACCCCCGACACCGTCTTCGACATGGCATCCGCTGACCAAGGTGCTGGCCACCACCACATGCGTGATGCGGATGGTACAGCTCGGGCAGGTCAAGCTGAACGACCCGGTGGCGAAATATATTCCTGAATTTGCGCAGAATGGCAAGAACGATGTCACCGTCCGCCAGTTGATGACGCACTATTCCGGCCTGCGTCCCGACCTTGACCTGAAACCGTACTGGCGGGGAGTGGACGAAGCCTATGCGCGGGCGAATGCCGAAAAGCTGGTGAATCCCCCCGGCTCAGTCTTTGTGTATAGCGACATCAACTTTATCGTGCTCGGCGAACTGGTGCAGCGCGTGAGTGGCATGCCGCTCAATCAGTACGCGCAAGACTATGTTTTCGGCCCGCTCGGTATGACGATGACGACTTTCAATCCGCCGGAGACCTGGACGCCGCGCATTGCTCCCACCGAGCACGACGAGCGCACCGGGGCCATGATGCGCGGCGTGGTGCACGATCCCACGGCACGTGCGATGGGCGGAGTGGCCGGTCACGCGGGAGTGTTCTCGACCGCTGACGATCTGGCCAAGTTCGCCCAGGCGATGCTCAACGGCGGTGCGCCCATATTGTCGCCGTGGATCGTCGAGAAGATGACCACGCCCCAACAGCCGCCTAATTTGACGAACGTCAGGGGTTTGGGGTGGGACATTGATTCGCCATTTTCCTCCAATCGCGGCGACCTGCTGCCCGTCGGTTCTTTCGGACACACCGGCTTCACCGGAACCTCTTTGTGGATTGATCCCACCACGAACACGTACATCATCCTGCTGACCAACGCAGTGCATGTGAAATACGGAAACGTGATTGCCTTGCGTACCGAAGTGGGCACCGCTGTCGCCGCCGCGCTGCAACTCACCCCGAGCGAAGAGCAGAAGATGCGTGTATCGCGTATCACCGGATACAACGAAGCTGCGGTCGCCAGCCGGCGTGTGGTTGTACGGAACGGGCAGGTGCTGAATGGCATAGATGTGTTGGAGCAGCGCGACTTTGATGCGCTGAAGGTCTCCTGGTGCCGCTACGCCGCGCGTAGGACTGATAACCAACCAGACCGGTGTGGACGCTCACGGACGCCGCACCATCGATGTACTGGCGCATGTACCGGGTCTGCAGTTGGCGGTCATCTTCAGTCCCGAGCACGGAGTGCTGGGCACCGCTGACAGCATCGAGATCGGCAACACCAAGGACGGATCGACCGGAGTTCCGATTTACAGCGTCTACGGTGACACGGACGCCAAGCGACGTCCGTCCATTAGATTTACTGCGAAAACTTGATGTATTAGTTTATGACATTCAGGATGCCGGCGCCCGCTTCTACACCTACGAGACCACGCTGGGATATTTTCTGGAGGCTGCTGCCAAGGTCGGTAAGCCGATCGTGGTACTGGATCGCCCTAACCCCATCAACGGCGCGTATGTTCAGGGGCCCGTGTCTGACGCCGGGAAGGAAAGCTTCGTGAACTACCAGCCGGTTCCCGTGCGGCACGGAATGACAATCGGAGAGCTGGCGAAGCTCTACAACGCGGAGAGACACATCGACGCCAATCTTACCGTCGTTCCCATGAAGGGATGGATGCGCGGCGACTGGTTCGACTCTACGGGACAGGAATGGGTGAATCCGTCGCCAAATCTTCGAAGCCTCGAGGAGGCAGTGTTGTATCCCGGAGTGGCCTTGATCGAAGGGACGAACCTCTCCGTTGGCCGCGGCACGAACACGCCGTTCGAGTTGGTGGGAGCGCCGTGGATTGATGGGAAGGAGCTGGCGGGCTATCTGAATGCCCGTAACATTGCGGGAGTGCGGTTTGTGCCCACCAGCTTCACTCCTACGAGCGGTACGTATGCTCGCCAGCAATGCAGCGGCATCCACATCATCGTCATCGATCGCGAGACCTTGGACGCTCCGGAGTTGGGGATTGAACTGGCCGCAGCCTTGCACAAGCTGTCGCCTCTCGGCTTCGACATGGATCACGTTAACCAGTTGCTGGTCAATCAGTCCGTTTTTGCGGCGCTTCAGGCCGGAGAAGATCCGCGCCGCATCGCTGACGATTGGCGCGATGCTGTCGACCAGTTTATGCAAGTGAGGACTAAGTATCTCATTTACTGAGCCACCCGCTTGACCTTCGTTTGTTCGATGGTCAGGCTACGCTCGAGCACCATCTCGATGGAATCGCCGACCCCGAGCTGAATTTCCGGCCCGCGCGTCAGTAGCACAGTGGCCAATCCCAGGATGCCACCGCTGGCGGCCCCGATGGCAGCCCCTTTACCTTCACCTGCGATGGCCCCTATGCCAGCTCCAGGAATCGCCGCGCCGACGATCGTGCCAACATCCTTGCCCTTGCTGCTGTCGCCCTGAATCGTCCCTTCCTTGTCCTTGACGCCGGCGGTTCCTGGGTCCCCGGGCGTGCCTTGTACGGCGCCGGGCAGCATCAGGGTGTAGCCGTTGGGGAAGATCATGGAGGTAAAGTTCATCTGCAGTTCGGCTCGGCCCTTCACTTTGCCCGGTCGCTGTACCCGCCGGATTTCCCCCTGAACGAAGGTACCCGGCGGAATCGCGATGTGATCATTGAGGGTGATGGGGAATGAGGTCTGCGCGTACACAGGGTCACCGACGTGTGCATTCTTGGTAGTAATCCCTTGCTTCAGGATAAGGGGAATTCGCGTGCCCGCCGGAACGGTAATCGATTCCGCAGAACCAGTATTGCTGTTTTCTTGCGAACCTGCCGCCGGGGCCAGAGGTGAGTTGCGGTCTCGCTCTGGTCAGAACTGACAGCCGTCGGGCCTACCTCGGCACTGGCTTGCACTTTTGGTGGAGTACGAGGAGTCAATTGGGGCTCGTCCTGGGCAAGGAGTCTGGCCGAGCCGATTGCCATCATCGCCCCCAGCAGAACCATCTTGTGCTGCATGCGTCCTCCGCGCCAACCGGTTCTTTGTTTTCTTCCTCTCAAACGCGAGAGCGAGACGAAAGTCGCGCCAGTAATCTACTTCAGCATGTACAGCGCGTTTACGTGCGCGGTAACGGTTATCTTCTGTGCCCCGAACTCAGCGGTAGGAGCCGGAGCGCCGGCGACTCCCATGGGCGCTGCGGCCTCCCTGGCCATCATCATTGGCCGTATCGGCGACGGCTCGAAGGTGTCTACCGACGCGTAGGAGAGATCTCCCAACGTGCGTCCGCTGGAGCGAGCAACCGCATTGGCTTCATCGCGAGCGCGGCGCAACGCATCTTCCACCGCTTTGATCTTGGCGGCGTCGATGTCGTCCAGTTGATACGTGATGGACTGGTTGCTGGTCACGTCCATGTTCACCAGGCCTTCTGTAATCGGGCCCACTTTGGAGAAGTCCTTGATCTTGACGCTGATGTCGGTATCAACACGATAGCCAACCAGCTTGCGCTTCGGGTTCTTGTAGTCGTAGACCGGTTGCACCGCGAAGCGGCCAATCTGCGCCTGTTTCGGGTCGATTCCATTGGAGCGCAGAAGCTGGCGGACCTGCTCCGCAGCCTGGGTCGCGCGTTGGTTGGCGTCCTGTAGTTTCTCCTCCTGAGCGGAGATGTTGAACTGCACCAGCGCGGTGTCAGGCTCGGATTCGAACTTGCCATCGGCGCCGATCCAGACGGTGTTGGGCTGGGGAGTGACTGTACGTTCTTGCGCCGCCAGCGAAGATGCCAGGACGAGCAAGCTGGCTAACGCGAGCAAGACGAGCGGTTGATTGGGTTTCTTCATGCTGCTGACAAGACGTTTCATTGCCATGAGTGTAATCCCAAACGCGGACGCACGCGAAACGGCTGGCTGATAGCTTTCGGCTGTCGGCTTTCAGCCGTCAGCCAAAACCACCGACTGTGAGCAGGCTGAAAGCGGTGCAAGTTGGCCGCGGCCCGCTTGAAAACACCCCCTGCAACGTTTTGTGAAGAAGGCACGATTTGGCATGGCAACATCCGTGCAAATAGTAGATTCAACGAGACTTGAATTTATTTCGCGATGTGCTAAGCTTGATAATCAAGATAAGCAATCGTATGCTAATCATGATAAGCAGGATTAGCACATACCAAAACGCGAGATGAAGCCGATATTTGTCAGGTTGGCGGAAGCCGAGAGGCGACGGATCCGGACCCCGGCCGTGAGCCGGGGCCTGACCATGCGAGAGGCCATCCTGCAGGCGTTCGAGGCCTGGGCCTCCCCGCTTCCTTCCGTAGCCGTCCCTTCTTCACGGAGTGCCTCCTTCGGCGCAGAAACGTCACGGGCGTCTGCGGGCGCACGGTCGAAGAGACGACGCCGGCCAGAGCGTGCCTCGATGGGCCAGCAACTCCTGCACCCGGCTGACACCAGGCCTTCCGAAGAGGGGCCTTCTTTGGCAGACATTCCGGGCCTCGAAGCGCTTGTGGGAGACTGGGTCAGTACGGAGCCCGGTTTGTCGGGCAATGTGGGAATACGGCATTGCCTTGGCAGAAACGGGAGTCGTTAGTGAGATTCGATCGGATATCGAGAGTTACGCTAAGTTAGGTGCGACGGTCCCGGTGAAGGACGTGGTCGTGCTTTCCGAAGAAATGCAGGAGTTGAGGAAGCTGTTTCAGCGTGCCGAAAGGTCCGTGCGTGCACAGGCGCGCCGAATGTTTCGGCAGAAGCTGGAGTCCACTCACTTACGACTGCTCCGTTACCGGACGACGGGAAAAACGACGCACGCCATGTTTGCAGATACGATTAGATTCCTGCTTGCGAAAGGTCCACTCCGGACCGAGGAGCTTCATCCTTTGGTTCAGTTGCTGCAACCTGACCTGTGCGACGATTCCGTCGACCGGGTAATCGACGGCGTTCACTTCGGTAAGAAGTGGAAACACCACGTGCGCAATGCTCAGCAATCCCTGAAGCGCAACGGCGAGATCTCGTTTGCCGGTTCGCGCTGGCGTTTGGCCACGTAATGACGAAGAAAACCAATTCTGTCATCCTGAGCGGAGCGCCCGCATGACTTTTCCGACCCGCCGGTTTTGCGGGTCGGGCGGGCGCGGAGTCGAAGGACCTGCATGTTCTTCGTTTACCCGTCAGAGTTGATGTACGGTCCCGTCACGGCTTCAACGGGCTTTCCCCATTCCTCTGACAAATCAACCCACGTTGGGTTCTTCGATCGGACCAGCGCAATTTTCTTGTCTCGCCGCCAGCCCTTGAGTTGCTTCTCGCGCGCAATGGCTGCCGGAATATCCACAAATCGTTCGTAGTAAACCAGCCGTTCAACGCGATACTTGGAGGTGAATCCCTCAATTGCGTGCTGTTTGTGCTCCCTCGTTCGCCGGCCAAGGTCTCGCGTGACACCGATGTAGAGCGTCAGCGAACGGCTGGCCATGATATAGACCCAGTAAAGTAGCCGGTCTTTCACAGTTAGAATATGCGCTTTTAAGAGGTCAACCAGCAGTGACGCCGCTCACCTGAGCTTGTGCAGATGTTACGGATCGAAACGCAGGTCCTTCGACTCCGCGCTCGCCCGACCTGCAACACCAGCGGGTCAGAAAACTTGGCGAGCGCTCCGCTCAGGATGACAGCACCTAGGGTGGTTGCCTTGATGAATAATTCAGGTGAAAAGGTGCGCCACCGACTCTTGAGTGGGAGTCAGCTGATTGAGCAGGGATGCATTCAGGCAGCGAGTTCTATTCGCATACGGCAACCGTTGCGCGGTCACGCGAGTTCAATTGCGCCTCGTGGATGCAGCACACATCCTTCCCGTTGGAGCCCCGGGAAGTTCGGATCAAGTACAAAATGGCATCGCATTATCGCCTACATATCATCGCGCTTTCGATGCCGGCCTTATCTACCTCGATGAGCGATGCGACATGCGTCTCAACGAAGGACAAGTGCACCTTCTCCAGAACATGAATCTCGGTGGAGGTGTCGACACCTTCCGGCAACCCCTTGGGCAAATCGTCCTTCCTCCCGATCCAGGCCAGCGCCCTTCTCTCAACTTTATCCGGCGGGCAAATCGGTTCCGCCAGATTCTGGGCTGACTATGACGCAGCTTGGTGCTGAAGCCTGGTGCCCCTCGCCCTTCTGTTGGGCTAAGCTGGGTCACTGCCAATGGTGTAAACGACTCCACGAGTTCGGTGTGATATCCCTATCGCGGGACGAGGTCAATCCGTTCCAACCTCAAGCACAAGATCGAGACCCGCGGCGTCGGCGAAGGCTCGCAAGTCACCGTCCCGCGTGAGGAGGGGAACGCCTCGATCGATACAACTCTGGGCAATTAACGCATCGCCGAGGCGCGCCTTGCGGCGCTTGGCTATGGCTTTGGCGCGCAGTATCCCGGCTCGTTGCCAGTAATCGTTTCCAATCTCGATCATAGGCACTGCTGAGAGGGTTTCCGCAACTTCTGAAGGA
The DNA here is from genome assembly GCA_963833155.1 of uncultured Acidobacteriaceae bacterium. GTDB lineage: Bacteria > Acidobacteriota > Terriglobia > Terriglobales > Acidobacteriaceae > Bog-257. The sequence continues at coordinate 52,255 of CAWHWY010000026.1, read as the reverse complement.
AGCTTGGGGTCGCTTAGTAGTTCGGTGAGCACAACCGGCACCATCAACACCTGCCGGTCCTCCAGCGCCTGGTCGAGTAGTTGCACATCCTCGCCGTTGCTGCCTTCCAGAAAGGCGATCCAGGTGCTGGTGTCGGCGGCAATCATCGGTCAGCTTTCAGCTCCGCCAATGTGCGGGTGAACCGCACTTTGCCGCGGAGCTGTCGCAGGCGAACGTAGGTTTGCGACGCCGCAACGAGTTGCAATCCAGTACGGACGGTCTGGGTGATGCCCGTGCCGCTGGCTCGTTGTGCTTTTTCGAGGAGCCCGATAGGTATCTCCACAGTGATCTTGCGCGCTGTTTCCATAATGTCTTCTGATTATACCGTATGCAATACCAGCATTGAATATGGTGTCTCTCGGACGAAACTCCGGGTGCCCCAGGTTCGCCCTTCGTTTGGGCTAACCTGGTGTCAACGGAGTGGTGGAGATCGAATCGGAGTGGACGGCCCGGATTCGTGGGTCGAAAATGTTCGGTGGGCTGGCCCGAATCTTCCTGTGCCCAGGTTAGCGTCCAAAAGGCGGACGCGAACCTGGTGCACCCGGCGGTTGACGCGTCCAGTCCCAAGCCGTATGCTCAGAAAAATAGGTAGGGAGATAGGCATGACCGTAAAACTTGAGCTGCAACCTGACGTCGAAGCCGGCCTGTTAGCGGCGGCGCAGGCACGCGGGCTTTCGCTGGAGACCTACCTCGAACAGGTGATTCAGGGCCATGCCATAGACCATGCCGCTCTGCCCGCAGAAGATTGGGAAAAGGAATTCGAAGCCTGGGTTGGCAGCTTCCCCGAGACACCGCCTCTCTCGGATGAAGCGGTTTCACGCTCCAGCATGTACCCGGATCGGTGGTAATGCAGATATTGGTGGACACCAATGTTCTGCTTCGGGCTGCACAACGCCGCCAACCAGCCGGCCAGTCTGCGATCAACTCAATCAAGAGATTACACCGCCAGCAACATGTTCTCTGCCTTGCACCTCAAAATGTCGTTGAGTTTTGGAATGTGTGCACACGGCCGGCCGATGTAAACGGCCTCGGCCTGAGCGTTACCGCCACGGAACGGTATGTGAAGAAACTCAGCCGAATGTTCGCCATCGTTCCCGATTCGCTGCAAACTTTTGAGAAGTGGCTGGAGTTGGTCGTCCAGCACAGCGTCGTTGGCGCCAAAGTGCACGATGCGCGCCTGGTTGCCATCATGAAGGTACATGGGATCGGCGCCATTCTCACGTTCAACGTGAACGACTTCAGCCGCTATGATGGTGTCACGGCGATGCACCCCGATAGTGTTGGCTGAACCTCTGTCGAACAGACGACAAGCTCGGTGCAGCCCAAAGGTCACCAGGACGTTAATCCCGTCCAAGTGCGCCCGCTGTTGAGCGAGCCTGGGCCTACTGCACGCGACGATACGATCCGAGCCCACGGATTAGGCGACGATTCCCGTTTGCGGGAGTTTCCCAGAATCAAACTCGACATTATTTTTCAGCCGAGATAAGTGACTCAAGGGTTGAGAAAAGATATCCAGCAGAGGTAAGTTGTTCTTGGGTGCCGTGGAGCACGCCGAGAAGGAGCAGCCGATGCGCAGATGGTATGTGCCGCTTACCGTCTTAGGGCTAGGGAGCATTGGGGCTGTCTTGCTAAGCGAGCGTGGACGCAGTGCCATTCGCTCCCTGTTCGAGAGCTTCGACGAGGTTCCCGACAAATTCTTGGAATGGAATGACAGTATCCAGGAAGAGCTCGATCGTATACAGGCCACCTTGGATCAAGTCGCTGAATCTCTCGGACCCCATCCGAGGTTGGGAAACTGAGCCTACAGACTCGGGCAACTAAGCCGCGGCGATTTCGTTGATTTTTCCCGCCATACGCACATCTCTTTGGGTAACCCCGCCGGAGTCATGCGAGACCAGCACCAGCTTCACCTTGTTGTAGCTGATGTGAATATCTGGGTGGTGATTGACCGCTTCGGCCGCTTCGGCGATGTGGTTCACAAAATCCATGGCCTCGACGAAATTTCCAAATTGAAAGGAGCGTTCGATCGCATTGCCATTCTTTTTCCAACCCGGAAGTTGCTGGAGTGCCTGCTGGATCTCAGAATCCGATAGGACCGCGCTCATCTCCGCCTCCTTGTTGACTTGCAAATGCCGTGGAGTCGCATGCGTTAATTCCGCGCCGTCTTACCCAGACGATAACGCCTGGCCCCCGATTGGGCCTCAATCTCGCTGCGCAATTCCTGCCAAATCTGCTCCGAGATGGACTGAAACACGCTTACGATTTCGGGGTCGAATTGCTTGCCCGACTGGCGCTCAATCTCGCGCCTGCCGGAGGAGATTGACTGGGCGGCGCGATAGGGGCGATCGGAGGTCATGGCGTCAAAGGTGTCGGCGATGGCGAATATACGCGCCCCCAAGGGAATCTGGTCCCCCTTGAGGCCTCGGGGGTAACCGCTGCCGTCGAAGCGCTCCTGGTGAGAGTAGACGATGTTGGCAGCCTCGTGCAGGAACGGAATCTTGCGTAGCATCTGGTACCCAAGCTGGGCGTGCTGCTGCATGACCGCCTGCTCCTCCGGACTGAGGCGCCCCGGTTTTCGCAGGATCGCATCGGGAATTGCCATCTTACCCACATCGTGCAGGAACGCCCCTCGCGCGATGACGCGAACCCGATCTTGTGGAAGTCCCATGGCACGCGCGATGGCAATCGTGAAGGCGGTTACCCGCTTGGAGTGGCCTTCGGTCTCGGCATCCTTTAGATCGAGAGCATCGCCCAGCGCTTCAAGAGTGATGTCATAGGAGCGCTCCAGATCGGCCAACGCCTGGCGCAGCATCTCCGTACGGGCCGATACCAGCGACTCCAGCTTCGTCTGGTAGGCCAGGTTTTCCATTTTGAGCCGACGGTTTTCAACCGCCCGTCGCACGCTGGCCAGCAGTTGCTCACGCTCGAACGGCTTCAGTAGGTAGTCGTAAGCGCCATTGCGAATGGCGGCCAAGGCGACAGAAATGTCGTGGACGGCCGTGACCATGACCACCGGCAGATCGGGGCGATCGAGCCGGATCTTCGACAGCAGAGTCAGACCATCCATCCCGTCCATGATCACGTCAGACACGACCGCCGAGTAGCTGTCGTCGGAATGAATGAGGGTCAGCGCCTCAGAACCGGAATTGATCGGGTGGCACTCAAAGCCCGCCTGCTTCAAGACCGAGCAGATGATCTCCCGGATCAATTCCTCGTCATCGACTACTAGGATGCGTTCGTTGGCCATGATGCGAAATAAGTCAGCCAGGCCAGAACCAGATACCGCTGGACCGCGGCTGGCTAATTCTAACTATTTCATCGGTAATGTGCGCCAAGCAAGTTCATCGAGACCGCGAGAGCCCTGCCCGAGGGCACGGGAATGGCGAAATCTCAGCCAAACTTTCCAACCCAGGGAAAACTTACACACTGACCAGAAGTAGCGAGTTGGCATGTTGATGCCAACCTACGGCAGGTCGACACCTAATCTGGGTCAGAATTCCCCCGAAAGCCCAAGGGCCTCTCCCACCGCCCTAGGATGTTACCACGGCCATTCTCTAGCGTAGCCTTTTATTTTCAGCTATTTGAAAGAGTTTCATCTTTGCCTGGGATCCGCCTCCCGGCAGATGGGCACAGCGATTGCTGTCAGCTAAGAGTCAACACGCGGAGCAAACCGAATCGAAGCAGATCCCTGAGGGGTTACAACCCTAAGGAGTAATCATGAGCACCTCGCAGGAAACGAACCTTTTTGGTTTTGCGGGATGCGTACCCGAGGTCCCGAGACGCAGTGCGAAAGCTTACAAGCACACGTACGAACAGAATCGCCACCGGATTTACGCGCTGGCGTTCTGGATGACGGACAACGAACTGGCAGCGGAAGAGATGATGATCAACGCCTTTAGTCGCGCGTTTGCCAAAAGCGACGCGCCCACGCCTGAAGAAATTGACTGCGCCCTGGTAGCCGAGGCGCGCCAGCACATGGCACTGGGAGTGCTTACCCTCGCTTGCGCACTGTGCGACAAGGTCCTGGGTGTGCGCCGCAATATGTTGCGCGCTGATCTGGAGCGGGCTGTGGTGCAGTTGCCCAGTACCGAAAAGATGATCTTTCTTATGCACGACGTCGAGAACTATGACCACGCTCGTATTGCTCGTACTCTGGGTTTAACTGAGGATGAATCGCGCGGAGGCTTGCAGCAGGCGCGCCTGCGCTTACGCGAGCTACTGGCGAAATAAGAGTTTCTACCGGATTAAATTCTCTCTCCTGAACCCTACGCCCCTCGAAAGAGGGGCATTTTTTGCGTGCATTTTGCGTGAAGGACGGGTTCGCACCTCAAGTGAATACCTGGCGCGCGAGCGTAGTTCTGCCACCGCCAACTGCTAACCCTAGCTCTGTGCTGCTTCGTCCTCTGCAATGTCCAACTCATCTTCCTCCTCGTGTTTGAGCGGACGCAGCAGTGGGAAGAGAATCACGTCTCGTATCGAATGGGAATCGGTCAGCAGCATGGTCAGGCGATCGATCCCCACACCTTCGCCGGCGGTCGGGGGCAATCCGTAGGACAAGGCCCGAATGTAGTCCTCATCCATCTGGTGAGCTTCTTCATCGCCGCGCGCGCGTTCCCTCAACTGCTGCTCGAAGCGGCGGCGTTGTTCCTCCGGATCGTTTAACTCACTGAAGGCGTTTCCGATCTCCAGACCGCCGATGAAAATCTCGAAGCGCTCAACCCACTCCGCGTTCTCTTCCGGCTCGCGCTTGTTTTTGGAGAGCGGCGAGATGGCAAGAGGGAAGTCATAAATGAACGTCGGCTGGATGAGATGCGGCTCGGCGACGAATTCAAATATCTCCGCGATCGTTTTGCCGTTTGGAGCGGCCGGGTCATACGGGATGTGCGGGTTGGTCGCGTTGTAACGGCGCACCATTGCGGCGATCTGCTCCGCACTGGAGAAATCGCTCATCTGCGGCTTTGCGCCCGCGTTCTCCGGCCAGAACTTAAGGATGGCTTCACGCATGGAGAGCCGCTGGAAATTGCCGAAGTCGATCTCATGCCCGTTGAAATGCGCGACAGTTGTTCCATTTACGTCGCGTGCCACCTGGGCCAGCATATCCGAGGTGAAGTCCATCATGTCGCGGTAGTCGGCGTAGGCCATGTAGAACTCCAGCATGGTGAACTCGGGGTTGTGCTGCGTCGAGATGCCTTCGTTGCGGAAGTTGCGGTTGATCTCGTAGACGCGATCCATACCCCCGACCACCAGCCGCTTCAGGTAAAGCTCCGGCGCGATGCGCAGGTAAAGGTCAGTATCGAGCGTGTTGTGATGGGTGATGAACGGCTTGGCCACCGCGCCACCGGCGATGGGATGCATCATGGGCGTTTCGACCTCAATAAACCGGTTTCTGTCCAGAAAACGTCGTAGCGACTGCACGACCTTGGCGCGCTTGATGAACACCTCGCGCACTTCGGGATTCATGGTCAGATCAACGTACCGCCGACGGTAACGCGTCTCCACGTCCTGCAAGCCGTGCCACTTTTCCGGCAAGGGAAGCAGGTCTTTCACCAGAAACGTAATTTCTTCCACATGTACCGTTAATTCATTCGTCCGCGTGCGGAAGAGATATCCCTTTACCCCGATGTAGTCACCGATGTCGAGGAGTTTGTAGAGCTGAAAGGCCTTTTCGCCGACGTTATCGAGCCGGACGTAGATCTGCAACCGCCGGCCGCCCTCCTGCAGATGGGCAAAGCCGGCTTTGCCTTGCACGCGAATGGACATAAGGCGTCCGGCGACGCTGACGTTGACGCGCGAAGCTTCGAGCTCCGGACCGGCTTTGACCGAGTACTCGTCGAGAATAGCGGGAATCGTGTGCGTCGTTTCGTAGCGGTAGGGATACGCAACCTGTCCCAGCGCCTCGATCTGCTTCAGCTTGTCTCGTCTCAGTTCGTAGATTTTCTGGTCAAGGGCCACAGGGGTTCCTGTTTCATCGCTGCTCGCGAGGCGATAGGTAAAGAAATCCGATTATAGATTGTGGGACAATAAGGGGACACGAAGCAATTTGGACAGGCACTTTGCAATCGGTCTGTTTGGGTTACGCGATGAACTTCGAAAGCATCGACGGGATTGGCGAAGCCGGTTTCAATGGCTTCGCGCCAATTTCTGCACTTCAGGCGTCGAATTGTTGCGAGGTGCCCGATGCACCCGGAGTCTATCTCGTGTTGAGGCCGAACAACACAAATCCAGAGTTCCTTCCCGAGAGCACAGGTGGGCACTTTAAGAAAAAAGACCCGACTGTTCCAGTCAGCCTGCTGGAGGAGAAGTGGGTCGGGGACGCAATCGTTCTAAACATTGGCAAGGCAGGACCGGGCAAAACTGCGAGTTTGAGGACGCGCCTGAAAGCATATATGCAATTCGGTCAACGAAAGCCGATAGGGCATAGGGGCGGCAGATATATCTGGCATCTGGCAGTTACGTCACTCGTGCGATCTGCTAGTGTGTTGGAGAGTCACAGGTGAGATCCATCCAAGAACGGTCGAGAAGGGATTGATTCGGGAGTTCGAGGGCAGATATCGTAAGCTCCCTTTTGCTAACATTAATCACTGATTTTTGGTGACCTGTGAAAGCCGAAACCCTGCGTTTGACACATCGACTAAACTGAAATAAGAGAAAAGAAAAAGAGTCCGCAAATGACGAAAAGCTCGATTAAACAGAAAAGTGCTGTGGAATCCTTGATCTCCGATTTCACGGAGTGTGCATTAGAACGCTCCAAGCAGATGAGCGACGAAGAATTCGAGCGCGCGGTGAAAGAGTCCCACGAAATTATTGATCGCCGTGTTTCTCCTTTACGGCGTCGCGAAACCGCCTGATTCTGCCGATCAGTTCTTGGGGCGTCATCTCAGGGAACCACTTCTTGAGAAGCTGCACGTAACCCTCCTCGTCGCGATTGTCAACAAGCGTTGGTAGCTTCGCGCCGATCTCGGCGATGGCCTGACGCCTGTGCTCGTCGTAGTAGTCGGGCGGAGGTCGCCAGTATTTCTTGACCATGAGTTGATCAAGAAACCTATCACAAAGTTCCGGTCCAGGTCTGTGATCTTGTCATGGGATATGGCTTCAGGCGGACTGCCAAAGACGTGGCGAGGAGCCTCTTAAGCCTGAAAATGCTTGTGGAAGATCATGGCGGAGAGGGAGGGATTCGAACCCCCGATACCCGTCAAGGTATGGCCGCTTTCGAGGCGGCTCGTTTCAACCACTCACGCACCTCTCCGCATCAGCAGCAACGAATTGTGGGTCCTTCGACTCGGTCGCCTGCTGCGACCTCGCTCAGGATTTCGGCTGCGGGCTCGGACGCCCGCAAAGCGCCTCAACTTTCGAGGCGGCTCGTTTCAACCACTCACGCACCTCTCCGCATCAGCAGCAACGAATTGTGGGTCCTTCGACTCGGTCGCCTGCTGCGACCTCGCTCAGGATTTCGGCTGCGGGCTCGGACGCCCGCAAAGCGCCTCAACTTTCGAGGCGGCTCGTTTCAACCACTCACGCACCTCTCCGCATCAGCAGCAACGAATTGTGGGTCCTTCGACTCGGTCGCCTGCTGCGACCTCGCTCAGGATTTCGGCTGCGGGCTCGGACGCCCGCAAAGCGCCTCAACTTTCGAGGCGGCTCGTTTCAACCACTCACGCACCTCTCCGCATCAGCAGCAACGAATTGTGGGTCCTTCGACTCGGTCGCCTGCTGCGACCTCGCTCAGGATTTCGGCTGCGGGCTCGGACGCCCGCAAAGCGCCTCAACTTTCGAGGCGGCTCGTTTCAACCACTCACGCACCTCTCCGCATCAGCGGCAAACGAATTGTAGGTCCCCTGGACTAGTTTAACAAACCCTTCGAACGCGTCATGGGACGAGGTCGCCCGTCAGCTCGCGGACTATACCTGCGACTGGCTGCCTACTGTGCATCCTGCTTGCGAACGACCGCCGGTCAGGCCCGCTTTCGCTTGGGTTCGTTTAGCCACTCGCGTAGGCGCTTGTCAACCCGGGCCTGCCAGCCTCGACCAGACGCGCGCAGCTTGGAGACCACATCGCGGGAGAGGCGAATGGAGATGAGCTCCTTTGTAGGCGTCTTCTGCGGCCCACGATGTTTTCTTAAGGATCGCAGCTTTTCCTGTTCTTCAGCGGGCAGGGCGGCGAAGGGAATAGCCCCTCTGAAATCCTCGTTAGTCCATTCCGGATTCTCGTCATCGACCGTCTCAGGATTGGGTCGCTTCTTCATATTTTCTTACCTCTCTACGGCTGGCGCGGCGCAAGCTGATTACGCGCAGTGCTTCACCACGGATGGTATAAACCAGCGCGTAAAGGCGATCTTCGATGTATCCAAGAGCACGAATCCGTCGCTCGCCATACTCATGCCGTCTGTCTTCGAGATAGATGGCCGTTTCGAAATCGAAGTCAGCCGCCCGCGCAAACGACAGTCCGCGCTCCCGTATATTCCGCTCGTTCTTGGCCGGATCGAATTCGATGTCCAATCTCTGATTGTATATACAATCCCGGCAGAATCAAGGCAGTTCGGTGGCTTCCTCGCTCACGTTCCGCTTTGTGGCTCCGTCTGTAAGCTTCGCCGCTCACGGAAAAACGTCTGCATCAGGTCCATGCAGCGCGCCGCCAGTACTCCTGAGCTGACATCCACTTGGTGATTGAGCTTGGGGTGGTTGAGCACTTGCAACATGGAATGAACCGCGCCGGCCTTCGGGTCCTCAGCGCCGTAGATCAGCCGCCGAATCCGCGCGTGAGTGATGGCTCCGGCGCACATCGCGCAAGGCTCGACGGTCACGTAGAGATCGCAGTCAAGCAGGCGATAGTTGCCCATGGCCGGTCCGGCTTCTCGAAGCGCCAGTATCTCAGCGTGGGCCGTGGGATCGTTGCTGGTGAGCGGACGATTGCATCCCCGGCCGACGATGCGACCTGCGCACACGACAACTGCCCCCACCGGAACCTCTCCCAAGGCGAGCGCGCGCTGAGCTTCGCGCAGCGCTTCTTCCATCCAGAGTTCGTCGGACAGGGACATGGGAGGAAGGGTAATGCAGCAACTAGCAACTAGCAACTAGCAACTAGCTCTTCGCTCATCGCTTTTGCCCATTCGCGTTTCGCCAGACTAAGGTCGCACACGATGTTCGTCTTAGCAAAAAACGTTGATTTTGCGCGGTTCGGGTAACAGCACAAAGCGAACAGCGAATAGCGAATAGCGAACAGCGAAGAGCGGTTCCCTATTCTTGCCTCAGCATGATTCTCTGTATTCCCGTTGCGCGTCCGGTCTCTGCATCGCAATCAATCAGCGTGGCGCACAGGCGCACGTCGTTCGTGGCGGCTTCGAATCGCGCGGGCATGTTGGTGAGAAAGCGCTGCACGATCTGGTCCTTCTGCACGCCGATGACGCTTTCGTAAGGGCCGGTCATGCCGACATCTGTTTGCACGGCTGTTCCACCCGCCAGCACCCGCTCATCGGCGGTTGGCACGTGAGTATGCGTGCCCAGCACTGCCGTCGCGCGCCCCTCCAGATACCAGGCAAGCGAAAGCTTCTCCGAGGTGGCCTCGGCGTGCATGTCCACCAGGATGACTTTGGCGGTGATCTGCTTTAGCAGTTCGTCGGCCACGCGGAAGGGATCGTCGTTGTTGGCCATGAAAACGCGTCCCTGAAGATTGATGACAGCGTAATCCACGCCGCTGCGCGTGCGCCCCTGATACCACCCGAAGCCCGGCGAGCCTGCGGGATAGTTTGCCGGCCGCAACAGTCGCCGCGCCAGCGAAGTCTCGTTGCCGTTGGCCGAGTTCATGTACTCGATGATCTCGCGCTTGTCCCAGATGTGGTTGCCTGTAGTGATGACATCAACGCCAAGTTCGAACAGCTCCTCGGCGATCTGCGGCGTGATGCCAAAGCCGCCGGCAGCGTTCTCGCCGTTGGCGATAGTGAGCTCCACGCCGTACTTCTTTTGCAGCTCGGGCAATCGTTCGTGGACGATGGTGCGCCCTGGACGGCCGAAAATGTCTCCGACAAAAAGTATGCGCAAGCTGCTCGCGGTCCTTGAATGACGCTGATTTTCGATGGTAACACGCAGCCACGCAGGAGGATGCGCTCAGCGCGCGAGTTCCGCAGTCCGCAGGAAATCATAGTTCCCGGACGGGCCAACTTCGATCCGCCGCACTCGTTTGGTGTGCACCAGCACGTTGTCGAGATACCAGAGATTGATGTACGGCAGGTCCTCGGCCAGGATCTGTTGAATTTGATCGTAGATAAGCTTGCGCTTCTGCTGGTCGACGGTGCTGCGGCCTTCGCGGATCAGTTCATCCACGCGCGGATTGGAATAGAAGGTGCGGTTGGCACGCTTGGGTGCGAAGCTGTTGGAGCCGAAGATGTGCTCGAAGATGTCAGGGTCCAGGTTGCCACCGATCCAGCGCAAGGAATGGAACTGGTACGCGCCTTTCGTGATGTCGGCGAAGAAGGTCGCAAACTCAAAACTGCGGATGTCGAGCGCGATGCCGACCTCGCGCAACTGTTGTTGCAACACCGCCGCCAGCAGACGCGTAGACTCCTCCGTGGAAGTCTTCATGGTGATGTGGAAGCGAATGCCGTTCATCGGCCGATAGCCGGCATCGTCGAGAATCTGGCGAGCTCGGACTGGGTCGTGAGGATACTTTTCCACATCGCCTTCGTAGGCCCAGTGCTGCGGCGGCAGAACGCTGTACGCAGGCTGTGCCTGGTCGCGCAACAGATAGTGAATGATGGGTTGCACGTTGATGGCGTACGCGATGGCGTGGCGCACGCGCACGTCTTTCAGGATGGGGTCGCGCAGGTTCATGGCCAGGTAGGCATAGATCGTTCCCGGCGATTCCACCACGCTGAGGTCACGATCGCGCTTGAGCGTGACCACGGTGTCGGCTGTTAGCCCGTTAATCACGACGTCAGCGCTCTGCTTGCGCAACTCCAACGCGCGCGTGGTGGCATCGGGAATTACCTTGAATTGCACGCGCTCAACCTCGGGCGGCGCCGCCCAATAGTCGGGATTGCGCTCGATCACGACCTCTTTGTCCTGCTGTGCGCTGACGAAACGGAATGGCCCCGAACCAATCGGATGGCGATTGAAGTCCTCACCGCTACCGTAAGGCACGATTCCGATCGCGCCGTCGGAAAGATTCCAGAGCAGCGGCGCGAAAGGTTCCTTCAGATGGAATATGACGGTGTAATCGTCCGGGGCGTCGACGTGATCGACAGGAGCGTAGGTGCTGGCTTTCGCGCTGCGCAGCGAGCCGCTGATGAGGGAATCGAGGGTCCACTTCACGTCGCGCGCTGTCAGCGGCTGTCCGTCGTGAAATCGCACACCCTGACGCAGATGAAAGATATAGGTCTGCGGGTCAGGGATCTCCCAATCGGTCGGCCAGCCACGGCTTCAGGTTGAAGTGCTCATCGCGGCGGACGAGCGAGTCGAAAAGCAGTTCATCGATCCGCTCCGATTGCGCGTCAACCCCGACGCGGGGATCGAGATTCGTCGGGCTGCTCTCGATGATCATGACCAGCGTGTTGGGATCGGGTTTGCGGGCGCAGCGCGGGAAGAAGCAGGAGGGCGCTAATAAACGCAGAGAAGCGCAGTAATCATAGGGGTCCTTCGACTTCGGCGGCCAAAGGCAGGCCGCCTCCGCTCAGGATGACAACCGTTAGAGGTCTGCGCGAACCACCGTGGTCCTGCAGCTTGAGCTGTCATCCTGAGCGCAGTGAGGTCGCCCCTGCGACCGAACGTAGTCGAAGGACCTCTGTCGTTTGCAGGCTGATCGCCCCTGCTACACATAGCTCACTTTGCCCAGGATGGCGGGCCGGTGGGCTCCGGTCGCGGATGGAGCATTCGACGGCAAACGGCGCCACGTCTGGTACGCCAATAGCGCAAATGCCGCGGCCTCCTTCGCGTCCGCGGGTAATCCGAAATCGTCAGACGTGCGCACCCGCATCTTCAGGGGTGCGAGTTCTTCGCGGATCATTCGCATCAAGGTTGCATTCTTTGTTCCGCCGCCGGAAACCACAAACTCGCGGAATCGCAATGGAGGATCTAGCAGGGGCAGCACGAACCTGCGCACCGCGATCCCGATGGATCGAGCCGTGAGCGCGGTTGCCGTTGCGATAATGTCGTTCTCATCGGCGCGCCGACACAAGCGAAGAAACTCGCGAGCGAACTCGCGGCCAAACTGTTCGCGGCCGGCGGTCTTCGGGGGCTTTTGCCGAAAGAACGGATCCCCGAGCAATGGTTGCAATACGCGCTCGATTGGCTCACCGCGCGCGGCGAGCCGTCCGTTGCGGTCATAAGGGCGACCGAACAGATGCTCCGCCACGGCGTCTATGACCATGTTGCCGGGCCCGGTGTCGAAGGCAACGATTTCTTCGGGCAGCGCACGCGGTGGAATTGCTGTGAGGTTTCCGATGCCTCCCAGGTTCTGCACAATACGTCCATAGCGGCGATGGCGATACAGCACGTAATCGAGGAACGGAACCAGCGGCGCGCCCTTTCCGCCCGCCGCCATATCCGCCGGACGGAAGTCGGACACAACTGGAACGCCGAGCTTCGCCGCGAGAATGGCCCCTTCCCCAGTCTGCCAAGTGCACGCAACCCGCCTTCCCAGAAATGGCGCCGGGTTTCCCTGGTGATACAGCGTCTGCCCGTGACAGCCGACCAGTTCGCATTCCAGCCGCGCGCGACGTTGTGCCGCGCGAACCGCGCCGGCATAGAGTTCACCGAGCAGGAAATTCAGCCGCGAGAGATCGGAAACACTGGCAGATTTGGCGTTCATCGCCGCCAGAACGGCGCGACGGACGTTGTCCGGGTAAGGGAACTGGTAGTGCGCCAGCAATTCGAGCCGCGAGCGAAATCCGCGTCCCTGGACGCGTACCAGCGCGACGTTGATTCCGTCGGCCGAAGTACCGCTCATCACGCCGGCAACGATCACGAGACGCACTCCAAGCTGCTTAGAAGGGGCATGCCTTCAGGCGTGCCGTAAGAATCGAAATGAGCACCGGCTTTAGCCGCTGAGGTAATGCATTCGGCGACGAGAGGCAATCCATCATCGGATTTCGAACTCATGAACGGAATTCCCTCTGGGCTAAAGCCCCGTTCTCTTGGTAGCGCCGCGTGCGGCACAGCTACAGCTGTGCCCCTTCAAGGCTGAGTGAACCTACCCGCACCTCTTCGCTGAACTCCCAGATCTCGCGCCGCAATTTGTCCACGGTTTTTTGCGTTGGAGCTGGCGCCATGCGCGCCTTCAGCGCCTGTGATTGCTTCTTCGCTGCCAGAACCCGCTTCGATTTCTCAGAGACGAGCCCGGCAAACTTTTTGTCGCTCTCAGCTTTCTTGTACACCGCTTCGAATGCCCGCCATACGCTCTCTTCCTTCTGGCAGACCAGGAACATGTCGGCCCCAGCACGCAGCGTCTCGACCGCTGCTTCTTCTACAGAGGCTGCCGCCAGCACACCGCCCATGTCGAGATCGTCGGTGATCACCAGCCCGCGATAGCCGATCCTCTTGCGCAGGATGGCGCTCATCCATTTCTTCGAAAGCGACGCCGGAGTTCGGTCGCCGGTCACCTCCGGATACGCGGCATGAGCGACCATCACAAACGGCAGCTCTCTACGAAGCTCGCGATACGGAAGCAGGTCTTCGTTCCACAGCTGCTTCCAAGGCTTCGCAATCGACGGCAGTTCGTTGTGCGAATCCAGATTGGCCTCACCCAATCCCGGAAAGTGTTTGCCACAGCCAAGAACGTCGGCATCTCGCAGCCCGCGCAGAAACTCGCGCGCGTACAGGGTCACTTCTTTCGGATCGGCTGAGACCGTCCGCGATGTCAGTACGCTCTTCGAGGCCTCGAATCGCAGATCAAGTGCCGGCGCAAAATCAGTATTGAATCCCAAGGCTCGCACCTCTGCGCCGATGATGCGCCCATGCTTGCGGAAGAGCTTCTTCGAACCTGCCGCTGCCACATCGGCGACCGACGGCACCGGTGCAATTACGTCGCGCAGGCGATCGACCGTACCGCCCTCCATGTCCACGCAGAGGAACATGGGAGTCGCAAGCCGTCTTCTGTCCTTCGCGTAACAGCGCGTGCACTTGCGCTGGCTCTTCGATGTTCCGCTTGAAGAGAATTACGCCGCCCGGGCATAACGTCGCCAGCATCAGGCGCAGTCGCGTTGACACGGTAGTCCCGTCAAATCCCATGATCAGCAATTGGCCGACCTGCTGGCGAAGTTCGAGGGTGGATTTGGATGGCATGGCGAACAGAAGAGTGTAACGCGAAGAGAGAGAGCAATTCAGGTGTAAAGGGTGGTTCGGATAGGATCGCCCGGGACGGTCTACTGGCCTTCCATTCGAGCCAGCCGCCGTTCGTGGGAATCCACAACGCCCGCCAACTGCGTCACGGTTCCCGCCAATGTCGCCAGCATGGAGGTGACGCGCTCGTGGCCTTCGGTAAGACGGTCAATTCGCTCCGCCACCCGGTCCAGTTGTATTGTGGTCTGCTGCTGTGACTCCTGCAGCTTAACAATATCGTCGTACAGCCGCCCCAATGCTGCCCAGACTTCCTCGAAGTTTTGGAATGCCGCCATGTAGCCCGCCCTTCCTTCAGAAGTGCTGACTCGAAGATATCCCAGGACGTGTTACGTGTCTATTGGAGAACACATCGCGGAGTCGCCTAATTTGGATTCTGGCACTAATCTGCATCATCCTCACTCCATCTGCTTCTTCAGTTCGTGCAGCAGGTTCAGCGCCTCCAACGGGCTCAAGCGGTCGAGGTCGGTTTCCTTGATGCGGTCCACAATCTTCTGCGAGAGCGGCGTGAAGATGGTCAACTGCATTGGCCCGGGCTCGCGCGTTTCATCGTGCGCCAGATGGCTGACCGCGCTCCGCTCGGCGCTCTCGTGTTCCGCCAGCACCTCGCGTGCGCGGTGGACAACGTCGGCGGGGAGTCCGGCCAGCTTGGCCACCTCGATACCATAGCTCTTGTCGGCAGCGCCTTCCTCCACTTTGCGCAGGAAAACAATCCCGCCGCCGCTCTCTTTCACCCCGACGTGAAAGTTTTTCACTCCGCTGAGCCGGTCGGCCAACTCTGTCAGCTCGTGATAATGCGTAGCAAAGAGCGTTTTGGCGCGCGTGTTGGCGTGGATGTACTCGATGGCCGCCCACGCGATAGCGAGGCCATCATAAGTTGCGGTACCGCGTCCGACCTCGTCAAGCAGGATGAGCGAGCGCGGCGTGGCCGTGTTGAGGATCGCCGCCGTTTCAGTCATCTCGACCATGAACGTCGAGCGTCCGCGCGCGAGGTTGTCGGCCGCGCCTATGCGGGTGAAGATGCGGTCCACCAGCCCCAGCCTCGCCGAGCGTGCCGGAACGAACGAGCCCATCTGCGCCATGAGCGCGATCAGCGCCGCTTGCCGGAGGTAGGTGGACTTGCCTCCCATGTTTGGGCCGGTGATGATCAGGATCGAGTGCGTGCTGCCGTTAAGAAAGAGATCGTTGGGCACGAAGCGGTCGGAACTTCCAGTGATCTCCATCTGCTCGATTACAGGATGCCGCCCTTCGACGATCTCGATGTCGCTGCTGCCGTCAATCGCCGGACGGCAATAATTTCGGTTCGCCGCAAGCGCAGCAAACGCCGCAAGCACGTCGATTTCCGCCAGAGCCAGCGCTGTCTGCCGGATGCGTCGCGCCTCAGCGGCAATGGCTGAACGCAACTCGGCAAAAAGCCTGCGCTCGATCTCGACCATCTTTTCCTGCGCGTCGAGCACCTTGGCCTCGTACTCCTTCAACTCCGGCGTAGTGAAGCGCTCGGCATTTACCAGGGTCTGCTTGCGTTCGTATTCGGCGGGAGCTAGGTGCAGGTTCGCTTTCGAGATTTCCAGGTAATAGCCGAAGACGCTGTTGAACTTGACCTTAAGCGAGCCGATGCCGGTGCGCTGGCGCTCGCGCTGCTCAATCTGCGCGATGTATTGCTTGCTGTTGCGGCTGAGGTCGCGCAATTCGTCCAGAGTGGGATCGACGCCAGCCCGGATCACGCCACCATCGGCCAGCGTTAGCGGTGGCTCGTCTTCCAGCGAGGAGATGATACGCGTGCGCAGGTCCCCGAGCTCGTCGCACTGCGCGTGCAGCGATTGCAGACGTTCGGCAGGGAAGTGCGACAAGGCCGACCGTACCGCCGGCAGCTTTCCCAGAGAACTTGCCAGGGCCAGCAGATCACGTGGGCTTGCGGTCTCCAGCGTCACGCGGCTAAGTAGGCGCTCCAGGTCGAGGATGCCTGCCATCGAGCGGCGCAGCTCCTCGCGCCCGACCAGATTCTTCACCATGGCTTCGACCGCATCGAGGCGTTGATTGATTTCTGTCAAATCAATCGACGGTCGCAACATCCAGGCGCGCAGCAGGCGCTTGCCCATAGGCGTCACCGTGCAATCGAGGCAGCGGAACAACGTGGCAGTGTCGCCCGAGCCGGTGAACAGCGGCTCGATCAGCTCAAGGTTGCGAACCGTGACTGCGTCCAAGACCAGACAATTCTGCCGCTCATAGAAGCCGATGCGATCGACGTGGTCGAGTGAGCCGCGCTGCGTGGTGCGAATGTAATGCAGGATAGCGCCCGCCGCGGTTGCCGCCGCTGCACGGTTCGCCAGCCCAAAGCCCTCCAATGAGAGCACGCCGAAATGATTCTCGACCTGCGGGATTGCATAGTCAGGGGAGAAGACCCAGTCGTCGAGTGGAGTTTCGGCCCAGCTTGCATTTTCAAGTGTGGCCATCCGCGGCGCCGCCGCAGCCACCGGCGCCGATGCACTCGGGCGCGGCTGATCGAACAACGGCAGCGACGAAGCGAACAGCACTTCGCGCGGACGCAGCACCAGCAACTCCTCGCGGACGCGGCGTTCCGCGTCATCGCCTTGAAACTCCGTGGCTCGAAATTCGCCGGTCGAAAGATCGAGCGCCGCAAATCCGACCGCATTGCCCGCGCGCGCCACGCAGCCCAGAAAATTGTTCTCCTCGGAGCCGAGATGCGCGTCGGCAGCGGTTCCCGGCGTGAGCACCCGCGTGACCTCGCGTTTTACCAGTTTCTTGGCCACTCGCGGGTCCTCCATCTGCTCGCAGATGGCGACCTTGAATCCCTTGCGAATGAGCTTGGCGATGTAGTTCTCGGCCGAGTGGTAGGGGACGCCGCACATTGGCACGGCAATGCCTTTTTCCTTGTTGCGCGAGGTCAGCGTGATTTGCAGCTCGCGCGCAGCCACCACGGCGTCCTCGAAGAACAACTCGTAGAAGTCGCCCAGGCGAAAGAAAACGAGCGCGTTGGGATGTTCTTTTTTTACCGCGGCATACTGCCGCATCAGTGGCGTGGACGGCTCGCTCATCGCAGGAACTGCGCGGATTATAAACTGTCCCTACAGCGTGCACGCGGTGACGGGTGTTACACTGCGAGGTTTTTCGAGGCAATCTTTTTATGGCAAAGATCATTTCATTCGAGTGCAGCCGATGTGGCGAGAGATTCCCGCCGCAGGCAATACCAACCATTTGTCCGAAGGATGGCGGGCCGCTTTACGTTCGCTACGATCTCAGCGAGATTCGCCGAAATACTTCGCGCGACGCAATCACTGCTGGTCCCAAGAGCATGTGGCGTTACGCGGCCGTGCTCCCCGATGCTGAGCCGGTCACACTGGGCGAGGGATTCACTCCCATGCTGTCGAGCCGCAAATATGCCGGCCTGCTGATTAAGGACGAAGGCCTGAACCCCACCGGCTCGTTCAAAGCCCGGGGCATGAGCGCAGCGATCGCCATGGCACGGCACTATGGGTTAAAGAAGCTGGCAGCGCCTTCCGCTGGAAACGCGGGTGGCGCGCTGGCTGCTTACGCTGCCGCGGCTGGACTGGAGGCATATGTCTTCATGCCGAAAGATGTGCCGATTGCCAATCGGCTGGAGGTTGAGGCCAGCGGCGCGCACCTCACGCTGGTCGATGGCCTGATTAGCGATTGCGGGCGGATGGTGGCCGAGCGCAAGGAAGAGGAAGGCTGGTTCGATGTCTCGACCCTCAAGGAGCCGTTCCGCGTCGAGGGTAAAAAGACGATGGGCTACGAGGTCGCCGAGCAAATGGGATGGGACTTGCCCGATGCCATTCTCTATCCGACAGGCGGCGGTGTCGGCCTGATCGGCATGTGGAAAGCCTTCGAGGAAATGGAGGAATTGGGCTGGATCGACAAGAGAAAATGGCCGAAAATGATCTGTGTGCAATCAGATGGTTGTGCGCCAATTCCTAAAGCTCTACATGAGGGTAAGGCCGTCTCGGAAATGTGGCCGGACGCGCACACCCTGGCCGCTGGTTTGAGGGTGCCGAAGGCATATGGCGACTTCATCATTCTCGACATTGTGCGCAAGAGCAGCGGCACCGCAATTGCCGTTAGCGACGACGAAATCATGGATGGCGTGAAAGAGTTGGCTTCCGTCGAGGGCATTTTCGCCTGCCCCGAAGGAGGCGCCGCTCTGGCTGCCTATAAGCAGCTTCTGCAGGCGGGGTTCCTGACAAACAGCGACCGAGTTGTACTGTTCAATACCGGCTCGGGGTACAAGTATCTCGACGTATTTGCGAAGTATTGGGGCGTACAGGCGTTCGCAAGCGAGTTGAAGTTGCCTGCCTCGCGCAACATGGGCGGGATCATCGGGCCGTACTAGAGGGGTCTCAACTTCTCGTCATGTTATATTTAGATATAACTCAGGAGTCTTCTCATGCATAGAACCAATTTGCGCAAGGTCGGCGGTTCGGTCATGCTGGCCGTTCCCCCAGCTTTGCTCGACGTCCTTGGGTTACAGCCGGGAGCGGAAGTCGGTATTGGAGTCGAGAGCGGACGGCTGATTGTGGACCCGCGGAGGCGTCCCCACTACACCCTGAAAGAATTGCTCGCGGAGTGCAGACCCAAGGCCAGGCGAACCAAAGAAGAGCGCGGATGGCTCAAAGACAAGCCGGTTGGCGGTGAGCTGATCTGATGAAGCGAGGCGAAATCTGGCTGGTCGGACTTGATCCCACCGCAGGCCACGAGCAGAAGGGTCGGCGCCCAGTGCTGATCGTGTCCCCGGATGCATTCAACGCGGTGACGAAAGTGCCCGTGGTGCTCCCGATCACCAGCGGCGGGAGCTTCGCGCGGACCGCCGGATTTGCGGTAACTTTGGCCGGTACCGGAACCAAGACCACGGGCGTCGTCCGATGCGACCAGCCCCGGGCACTGGATCTCGGCGCACGCAACGGCAAGAAGTTGGAAAGCGTCCCTGAGGCCATCGTGGATGAAGTGCTGGCGAGGCTGGCGCCGATCTTTGAGTGACGCAGATATTCCTCGGGGGCCCTTCGTTGTGCTGGTCCCGCGTGTCCTCGGTTTCACGTTGATCTGGCTGTTTGCAATTGGCGTCTCGTGCACGCCGAGCTGGGCGCAGACCTATCTCGGTGTGGACCGCAACGACTATCCCGGCGAGGCGAACATGGCCGCGTTGCGCAAGACCTTCGCCTTCACCGGATACTGGCTGAACAATCCGCCCGGCACGAATCGCAACTCCTGGCAGGGCAAGCGCAAGCCGCTCCAGACGATGGGCTATGGTTTTCTGCTGCTGTTCAACGGCCGCGAGTATCAGCAGCTCAAAGCTTCGGGCAACGCAACTCGGGTGGGGACGAATGACGCGGCTGCTGCCGTTCAGGTTGCGCAACGAGAGGGGTTCCCGCAACACTCGATTATCTTTCTCGACCAGGAGCAAGGCGGTCGCATGCTGCCTGAGCAGCGCGCCTATATTCACGCCTGGGTGGATGGCGTAGTGAAAGGTGGATACCGCGCAGGTGTTTATTGTTCAGGCATTCCGTTTCGCGAGTCCAGTACGGTTTCGATTGTGACGGCGAACGATATTCGCGAGCATGCTGGCGTCCGCGAGATCCATTTCTTCGTAAGCAACGATCAGTGTGGCCCTTCTCCGGGATGCGTGTTTCCCAACCCGGCTCCCAAACCTTCGGAGAGTGGAGTGGCATTTGCGGATGCGTGGCAGTTCGCGCAATCTCCGCGACGGCCGGAAATGACAGCAGCCTGCCGTCAAACCTACGCTCAGGATGGCAACTGCTATCCTCCGGGAATACCGCCGACTTCAGGTATGTATATAGACGTGAACACCGCCAACTCGCCCGATCCTTCACAGGCCCGTACTCCCGCCGCAAAATAGCTGGCGGACATGTGCCGTCTACATCGTCCTCACAAACTTGTTCTCCCCATCAACCAGAACCGCGCTGGCGCGAATGGGCGAATCGGTCAACTCGAAGCCCATGATGATGACCTCTTCGCCCTTCTTGATGAGGTGAGCGGCGGCACCGTTGATGCAGATCATGCCCGAGCCGCGTTCGCCGGCGATGACGTAGGTTTCAAGCCGGGCGCCGGAGGTGTTGCTGACCACCAGCACTTTCTCGCCAGGTAGCAGTCCAACCCGCTCGATCAACTCCTGGTCTATGGTGATGCTTCCTTCGTAGCGAAGATTGGCGTCGGTGACGATCGCCTTGTGGATCTTCGACCGTAACATCCATCTCATTTTCTGTCGTGTCCTTTATCTTGAATGCAGCGGCGTACGCCTGCCACTTCAAGAACAGTATATTGCAACCACGCACCAGTCTTGGTGCGGTGCGCACGGTGGAGAGTGACTTTCGTCATAGACGCCAGCTTGGCTGGGCGATAGGCTGGGCTGTTCGCTCAGGCTTCGCCCGGTCACGAGGTGATCATGTCTCGTCGCGCTTCTGCCGTTCTGTTCGTCGTCTTCTCGACCAGCCTCGTTCTCGCAGGTTCGCTTCCAGCGCAAACTTCCAACGCGGGTCAGCAGTGCGTGACCTGCCACACTACGGTCACGCCTAATGTGGTTTCTGACTGGAAGCAGAGCAAGCATCACGAAGTCGGGATTGAGTGCGATACCTGCCACGGCTCGGACCATATGACCGCGACCGACGCGGCGAAGGCGAAAATCCCTACGCCCGACACTTGTGGTCAGTGCCACGAGACGCAGGTCGCGCAATTCAAGAAGGGGAAGCACTCGATGGCCTGGGCCGCGATGGAAGCGATGCCCACCATCCACTGGCAGCCGATGGCGATGACCGAAGGCATGAAGGGCTGCGGTTCCTGCCACAAGATCGGCCTCAAGTCCCCCGAGCAACTCGCGGCGTTGCAGAAGCAGGAGCGCTTCGGTACCGCCTCGTGCGACTCGTGCCACACGCGGCACACCTTCTCCTTGCAGGAAGCGCGCTCGCCACAGGCCTGCGAGACCTGCCACATGGGCTTCGATCATCCGCAATGGGAGATGTATTCGTCATCGAAGCACGGCGTGCGCAACGAGTTGAAGCAGCTCATGATCCAGACTGACGCTTCAGCCGCTCCCACCTGCCAGACCTGCCACATGCAGCAAGGGAACCATGAAGTGCGCACCGGCGTGGGGCTTCCTGGCGGTGCGGTTGCCGCTGCCCGACGATCCACAATGGAAGGCCGACCAGGTAACCATCCTGCAAGCGTTGGGCGTGCTCGATCCCAGCGGCAAGCCCACGGCGCGCCTCGACGTGGTGAAAGCGGCCGATCTGGCCCGCCTTGATCAGGCGTCATGGCAGGCGCAGCGTGACAAGATGCTGAAGACCTGCAACCAGTGCCACTCCATCAATTTCGCAACCCAACAGCTACAATACGGCGACGACATGATCAAGAACGCCGATCATTTGATGGCGGAGGCAATCCGCATCGTCGCGGATCTCTACAAGGACGGTGTGCTGCCTAAGCCCAAGAACTACGCCTATCCATTTCCCGATCTCTTGACGTTTCATGACGCCCCAACGGTGGTCGAGCAGAAGCTGTTCGTCATGTTTCTGGAGCACCGCATGCGTACCTTCCAAGGCACGTTCCACGCCAGCCCGGACTACGCGCTGTGGTACGGCTGGAGCGAGATGCAGCGCGACCTGACCGAGATTAAGGAACTCGCCGCCGAGGCGCGGCGTATCGGATACGTTCCGGCCGTCAGCGTTAATCCGGTGGCAACGCAGGCAGCCCCTCCGAAAAAGTGAGGAGCTGTCACGCAGGAGTCTCTTTAGCTTGGACTTCCCGAGTCATACACAACCGTGATCCTCGCCATAGCAGGAATTCAGCAGGAGTGCTACAACTGGATTCAAGCGACCCTCATAGCAAACGAGTCGGCGGAACCTCAAAAAGAGGCGCCGCAAGGCCGCGTTTCACAGTACAATCCGTGTCGGCGACTATAACCCTCAGCAACCTTGGCTAGACCCGGAAACTCTGGCCACAATGGTCAGGCCGGCTAGCTTTTCCAACATCAGGACGGAGAGAAGCAACATGAACAAGATCATCTGGGCCTTACTAATTCTGGCGTCGTTTCTTGTGACCGGAGCGGAAGCACAGTCAACCGCAGCAGCGGCGCCCTCGAATGCTCCGCAGGCACAGGGCCGCAAGAAGCGCGTTGCCGTTTTTGATTTCGACTTTGCCACGGTGCAGAGCAACTCTGCCGCGGTCTTCGGCACCAATGTTGACGTTGGAAGAGGGATCGCGGACCTGTTGGTCAGGCATCTGGTCCAGGATGGCACTTATTCGGTGATCGAACGCAAGGCGATGGACAAGATCCTGACCGAGCAAAATTTCTCCAACAGCGATCGGGCGAATCCCAACTCTGCTGCAAAACTTGGGAAGATCCTCGGAGTGGACGCCATCATTGTGGGTAGCGTCACCCAATTCGGCAACGAGAACCAGAACACCAAGGTCGGCGGCGGTGGTGGTGGCTGGGGCGGATACGGTCTTGGTGGCTTCAGCCACAAGAAGAGCAAGGCCATTTGTGTGGTAGACGCCCGGATCGTGAATATTGACACCGCCGAAATCATGGGTGTGGCCGACGGCAAAGGCGAGTCGTCGCGCGAGAGCACTTCAATGCTGGGCGGCGGAGGCAACTGGCATGGATGGGGTAGCGGGGCCGTGGACTTCGGCAGCAGCGACTTCCAGCAAACCATCATCGGCGAGGCCGTGAACGCGGCGGTTACGCAGATGAGTACCGGACTGGTGGCTGACGCCGGCAAACTGGAGGCCCGCACCGTCGTGGTGGAAGGGCTTGTAGCCGCCGTGGACGGCGGCCAGATTGTCCTCAATGTGGGCGGCAAGGCGGGCTTGAAGGTTGGTGACCAGTTAACCGTGCAACGCGTGACCAAGGAGATCAAGGATCCGTCAACCGGGCAGGTGATTCGTCGCTTGGCGTCGCCGGTGGGTGTGATTCGCCTCACCGATGTGGACGAAATTTCCGCGGTCGGGACGCCAGTGTCCGGCTCGGACTTCAAAGTCGGGGACGCGGTGAAGACAGTGACGCAGTAAGATCACGGCAGAGCTTCGAAAAGGCGCCTGTGACTGCTTCTTTGCTTGATAACACAGAGCGGGCGAAATGCAAATGGGCCGGCCATCCCGCGACGTCGGCCCTCTTCCATAGCATCAGCTTCAATCTCAATAAACCAACCCGATAAGATGCCTACTGCTTCTGTGCGTCGCCCTTCGTGGTAGTTCCGTGAAGCTTATCCTCATAGACCATCTTCATGGTCTTGCCATCGGAGTTGACCGTCATTTTTGCAACACCGATGACCTTACCGTCACGTTTGTCGGTTTCCTCGAGCGTGTCTTTGCCGTGCATTTTCACCGAAACGCTGGTAGTTCCGGGATCGCCCTTGTAGGGAGCGTCAGTGCCGTCCAGTTTGGCCGTGTAAGATTGGCCGGTCGGGTTGGTCATGGTCAGCTCATCACCATTCACCTTGAACGTCCAGGTAAGAACGGCCGCCGGGCTGTCCGCTTTTTCGGTGCGCCAGGAGCCGGAGATCATGTTGGCGCCTGCGGGCCCTTTGGCGACGCGCTTGGCGGTGTAGCTGCCGCTTTGCGTTCCGCCGCTCGGTTCGCCGCTGTCGGTCCAATTGACGGTCAAGGTGTTACCGTCCGCCGTGACCGAATCCTTTTCCGTACCAACAACTTTGCCCGCCCGTTGGATCGCCTGTTCCACGTTGTGGTCGTCCACAGCCTTCACACTCATGGTGTCAAAGTAAGGATGCCCGGTTACTTTCTGGAACGTGCCATCGGCTTTGATGCTGATCGGCGGCACGCAACTGGAGCATTCGAACATGCCGTTCTGCAGCAAGTAAGCGTCAGGTTTCTTGGGGAATTGAACCGTGCTCATATCGAACTTCCATGTTCCGTCGAAAGGGCTCTGCGCCATCGCCAGCATGGGCAGCAGCAACGACATCAGGAATCCAGCAATAAACAGCTTCTTCATGAGTCATCCTCCATTGGTTTCATTTGCGGTCACGAATTATAGCGGACTTCGACTGAGAGTGTGTGATTGCTGGCTGGAAATCACACGATTGCCTGGGCTTCAGTCGCGGTTGGAAGAACTGCTTTTCAGCTCTCCAGCGTTCGGGGCGGCGCCGGCATTAAGGTATTTCACCAGCAGGACCTCGTTGCCCTTCTCGCTATAGACGAGGTCGTCGAGCAGGTGTTTGGCCAGCATCACCCCGAAGCCGCCGGGACGCATGCCTCGTTCGTCGCGGATGGAGATGTGCGCGGTGGGGTCTTCGGGAGGATTCCCGATCGCCGCGTGGCGTATTTCTTCGAGGGAAAAACCCTGGCCGGGATCCTTGATGCGGCACATCACCATATGACTGGTGCGAACATAGGAAATCTCCACGTATTGTGTGGGGTCGAAGTGGCCTCCGTGTTCCATGGCGTTCAGCAGCATCTCGCGGAAGGCGATGCCGACATCTCTCCGCTCATCCTCCGGCAAATCGAGGTCGGCGATTTCGCGCATGAACTGGAGCAGCCGGTCGGCAGCCTGTATTTCACAGCGCACGTGCAGCTTGATCCATTGTGGCGTCGCCGAGACAATCTCGATACCGTCATCCCAGGCTGGCGAATCCAAAGCCATCTGCACGATCTCGTTCAGCGAGTCAATGGAGAACGATTTGGAGAGGTACCCGAAGGCGTATTCGCGCATGGAGGCGATCACATCAGCAGGGTGTGCTCTCGTCGGCCAGAATGATCATGCGCGTATGCGGACGCACGCCCCGGATTTTGCGGAGGAACGCGACGTCCTCGCGGCCGGAGGTGTGCCGGCCAGTGATGATGAGGTCGAAGAAGTGCGACTTGGCCAGCGCGAACGCGTCCTCATTGCCGGCTGCCTTCTTCAGGCGCCAGCCCTCGGGGTTGAGGATGCCGCAGAGGGCAGACTCGACTTCGGCATCAGCGCCGATCAGGAGCGCTGTCTTTGAACAGGGCGTTGCCGCTTGATTATCGGCCATGAGGTTCATGCGCGCCGCCAGTCAAACGACGGGAAGGCACTGGTGCCAAAACGTCATTCTAAGTCAAGCCACACCGACGGGGCGTTAAATCTTGTCAAATCGTTCAGACCACGGCCTATCGAACCTAACCGCATTGACTGGAGACCGCGACTGCACGTCGCTAATAGCGGCCGCCCGGCGTCATGCAGCGCCCGGCTGTTGCTTCAGACGACATCAACGATGATGAGCGTAATATCATCCTGCTGGCTCGCCGCGGCGGGCTGCCACTTGCGGAGTTCAGAGAGCAGTTGACGCGACAGTTCCGCGGCGGGCTGCAAGCGATTCTCGCGTACCACGCGTTCCAGTTGCCGGTCGCCAAAGGCCTCACCGGCGGCATTCTCTGATTCGGTCACACCGTCGGTGTAGAGCACGAAGCGGTCGAATGGTTCCAGCGGCACAGTGCACACCGGGTAATCAGAATCAGGGTCCGATTCCGAACAACGTCCCGTTGCTTTCGATACGCTCCAGGTTCGCCGCTGGCATTGCGCCAACACAGCAGCGGCGGATGCCCCGCAGCAGAGTACAGCGCCTTGCCCTCCTCGATGTCGATCCAGACGTAAGCCGCCGAGGCAAGTTGGCCGCGCGCCTCGCTCGACAGGATACGATTCAAACCGCCCAGCACCTGCGCCGGGTCATGAGCATGGACGGCGACCGACTGCATGGCCACTTTAATCATCGAAGAGATCAGCGCCGCCGCGATGCCATGCCCGGAGACGTCTGCCACCAGGATGCCCAGATGCTGGTTGTCTGTCCGCACGAATTGGTAGAAATCGCCCGCGACGGAGGTCATGGGATGGTAAGAAGCGGCAACCCGGAGGTTCGCGACTTCGGGAACGCTGGCCGGAAGGATGGAAGACTGAATCTGCCGGGCCGTCTCCAGTTCGGTCTCGATGGAAAGCAGACGGCGCTCATTCGTAAAAAGTATATCCAAAGCCACGTACCCCAGCGAAAACAGGATGGCACCAAAGCCCAACAAGCCCACCATTGGCAGGACGCGGTAGTGCAACACGCTCGACAAGTTGGTGTACAAGACCTCTAAGGCAAAAATTAGCGTCGCGGCGGTGAGAATGCGGTGATTGGTTATAACGAGGAACTTGGAAAACTTTGGAACCAGCACGACAGTTAGTAGGACGAGCATGGTAAAAACTGCGAGCAGGTTGTTGTAGAACATCCATCTATCGGCTGAGCCGGTCAGAACGAAGGTGCCAATGCCGGCCACAGCAATTGCCAACCCCACGACTATTCCCAGCTGAAGAAGAAACCTGAGTTTGTCGAGAGTCAGCTCCCGCCAGGCAAGCAAAGCAGAAACCAGGAGCAGGTACGTGACCGCCGTACTGATGTAGGGAATGGCAGAGTTGAGAAACTGCGGCAGAGCCGCCAAAATGGCGGGCGTCTGGACCAGCGTCTGCAGGCCAAACATCCCGCTAAAGATTCCCCACCACAGGAGGATGCGAACGCCTCTGCGCCAACGGATGGCTGCGATGGCACAGGCCGTGGCTCCAACGGACAGGAAAATCGTTCCCAGGACTATGTCCGTCACCTGGCCGCGGAGCATTTCCTGAACTGCATCTGCCGTACTCATGCCATTCGCCTCAGTCCATCTCGTGTTCCTGGCCTTGTTGGCCCGGCATCAGTCGTAAAACGAGAAACGTTCGCGGCAACTTTTCAGGCCTCGAGGAGGAGCGGCGCCTTGTGGCCGATGGCTGCATGATGTGAATTGCAATGCTTTGCAACCGTTGCCTCACCACCATTTGCGGATTTTGCTGTCGATAAAGGCTGGGCTGCCGCGAGACCTGCCGCTACTATCAGAAATGCAGCGAGAAATCGTAAGCGCATAATTAGGGTTCCATCCCGATGAGATTGTAGAGCAGAACCTGGTCCCGGACTCACGGATGAACCCTGTATAATCCGTCCTCTTATGAGTGGCTTCTTCGCGCGACGCACTGCCTGGAATCTTGCCACTAACCGCTACACCGAGGCGCTGGAGACGCATCGGCGGGCGGGCAGGGAAGTGCTCGACCTGACCGCGTCGAATCCGACGACGATCGGGTTGCGCTACCGGGAAGACGAATTGCTGCGTGCCTTGGGACATCGCGAGGCTCTGATCTACGAACCGCAGCCGAAGGGACTGCTGTCCGCCCGCGATGCCATTGCTGCCTACTACGCCGAGCAGGGAAGCGCTGTCTCGTCCGGCGACCTCATTCTCACCACCAGCACCAGCGAGGCATATTCGTTTGTCTTTCGCTTGCTGTGCGATCCCGGGGACGCAGTTCTGGCGCCGGCGCCGAGCTATCCGCTGTTCGATTTTCTCGCCGACATTCAAGATGTGAAGCTCGCGCCCTACGAGCTGGTGTACGACCACGGCTGGCAGATCGATTTCCATTCGCTGCACACGGCGCTCGAGCGCGCGCGGTCGGCCGGTGCAACCTGCCGCGCCGTACTAGTGGTGCATCCCAACAATCCGACTGGCTCCTACGTGAAGCCGCGCGAGGCAGAGGAGCTGAATCGCATCTGCGCGGCCAACCAACTGGCGATCGTCGCCGACGAAGTGTTCCTCGACTACTCACTCGGTACCGAGCGGCCGATGACCTTCTCGTCGAATCGCGAAGCCTTGACCTTCACGTTGAGCGGGCTGTCCAAGATCTCGGGTCTGCCGCAAATGAAAGTCGCTTGGATTGTCGCCAGCGGTCCCGAAGCCTTGAAAGCGGAGGCGCTGCGGCGCCTGGAGGTCATCGCCGATACCTATCTCTCGATGAACGCTCCAGTGCAATGGGCCGTTCCGGTGATGTTGGAGGAGCGGCACGGAATTCAGCGTCAACTGCTCTACCGCATCCGCGAGAACCTGGCGGAACTGGATTCGCAGTTGGCGGCGCAGAGCTTGTGTCATCGGCTGGAAGTCGAAGGCGGTTGGTATGCCGTGCTGCGAGTCCCGGTTACCGGCTCGGATGAGGACCTGGCCATCCGCTTGTTGGAGGAGACGGGTGTGCTTGTGCAGCCCGGACATTTCTACGATTTTCCGGCTGACGGCTATCTGGTGCTCAGCCTGATCACGGAATCGCAAACCTTCCGGAAGGGAGTCAGCCGCATGCTGCAATTCATTGCAACTAATGATGGCTAGCTCTGTCGAAGTGAGGGCCTGTTCTGCCGCTTCCCAGGTTATACCGTTTTTGGTATATTAGGATATGCGTTGGACGGTCGAGACTCTGAATGAAGCTGTTGACGCAGAGGTCGAGGCCTTGCCGGAGGACATGCGAGCACGCCTGGCGCGTATCGCGAAGCTGATCGAGGAAAAGGGTCTGGAGCGTATGGGCGAGCCGCACGTGAAGCATGTACAAGACCGCCTATGGGAAATGAGGTTGAAGGGCCGCAGCGGAATTTCTCGAGCGCTTTATGTGACAGCCGTGGGCCGGCGGGTTGTGATCGTGCGGGTTTTCATAAAGAAAACGGAGAAAACCCCGCGGCGCGAGATCGATCTGGCTTTGTCCCGCGCGAAATCGGTCCAATGATGGAGGTGTGGCAGTGGCACGCATATATCGAGATGCACACGAAGTGGATGAAAGAGCCCAAGTACCGGAAGGCCTACGAGGCGCTTGAGGAGGAGTTTGTCTTGGCTTCGGCCATAATGGATGTGCGCAGCCGTGCCGGTCTCACCCAAGCGGAGCTCGCCCGGAAGATGGGCACGACCCAGCCGGTGGTCGCCCGGTTGGAAAGCGGGCGAACCCGCCCGTCGATGCGGACGCTGGAGCGTCTGGCGGAAGCGACCGGTTCGCGCCTGCTCATCAGCTTCGAGCCGCGCGCCGCGAAGAGGCCTACGGGGTAAAAAAAGAGAAATCTGTGTTTTCCTATAGTTCTGGCAAACTCTTTCCCATTCCGGGACAACCGGGCGTTATAATTACAAACCGTGCTTAAGTACTCCATCGTCGTACCCTTCCACAACGAAGAAGAAAACGTAACCGAACTCTATGACCGCCTCAAAGCGGTGATGGAAGCCGCCAATGAGTCGTTCGAGCTGGTTTTCGTGGACGATGGCAGCGACGACAATACCTTCTGGATGCTGCAGCAGATTGCCTCCGTAGACCGGCGCGTCGTGGTGGTCAAACTGCGCCGCAACTTCGGACAAACTTCCGCCCTGGCGGCCGGTTTCGATCACGCCGAGGGCGAGTACGTGATCGCCATGGATGGCGACCTGCAACACGATCCGCAAGACATTCCCATCTTTCTGCAAAAGTTGCGCGAGGGATACGACATTGTCAGCGGCTGGCGCAAGCAGCGTATCGACAACTTTGTCATGCGGCGGATTCCTTCCAAGATCGCCAACTGGATCATGGCCAAGCTGAGCGGCGTGGAACTGCACGACTTCGGCACTACCTTCAAGGCCTATCGGCGCGAAGTCGTTCAGGAAGTGCCACTCTACGGCGAGCTGCATCGTTTCATTCCAGCGCTGGCGTCGGCCTATGGCGCGACCATCTGCGAAGTGCCCTATCCGCAACGTGAACCGCGAGCGTGGCGAGTCACACTACGGAATCTCACGTACCTTCCGCGTCGTTTTTGACCTCATTACCATCCGCTTCCTGCTCAAGTACATGTCCCGACCGCTGCATTTCTTCGGCGGCATCGGCACACTGGCGATGATGTCGGGCGGCGGCCTGGGCCTCTGGCTGGCGATCGAGAAGCTCCTGAACCCGGGCTGGGATGTCATGGAAGAGCACGGCCCGCTGTTGGTTTTCGCTGCTGTGCTCATCCTTGCCGGAGTCCAGTTGCTCGCTATCGGCTTGCTGGGCGAGATGCAGGTGCGCTACCACCACGAACCACGTCGCGCTCCTTACGCTCTCGATCGGGTCCTCCGCGCAGAAGAGCGGGAACGTTCCACGCACTCCGAATAAAGCAACGCTCTTCGCCGTTCGCTCTTCGCTCCTCGCCTTTCGCTCCCTACCATGAGTGAGGGCCGCCAATTTCAAACGGATTTCCTTCTGTATTCTGTACCAGCGCCTTATCTTCTTGTCGGCGTTCGCTCGGCGAAAGCACGGTTGCAAGGCGAATAGCGAACAGCGAACAGGGAACAGCGAAGGGCATGTTCAATCGCATGGCTCCGGTTAGCGCCTCGACAGATAAGTCCCATCCCGTTCGTGGCTACCTCTTTATCGCCGCGGCAACCTTCTTCTGGGGACTCTCGGCCGCCATGGGCCGGGCGGTTTTCACCGGAAAGCTGCTGGGCGGTACACAGTCTTTGCGGCCCATCGATCCAGTCATCCTGGCGCAGAGCCGCACTACCATTTCGCTGCTGGTGCTTGCGCCAATCCTTCTGCTGAAGAGCCGCTCCTCGCTGCGGTACGCGGCAGCCACCTGGTGCAATTCTTCCTGCTGGGGATCCTTGGTCTCGCGGCATCGAATTTCTTCTACTACTTCGCCATCGAGAAGACGACTGTCGCGACGGCGATCGTTCTGCAATACGTCGCTCCCGTCTGGGTGTTGCTGTACATGCTGGCGCGCCGACTGCAGCGGCCAACCGTGCGTCGCATTAGTGGCGTGCTGTTGGCGGTCATCGGCTGCGGCCTGGCCGTCGGTGGAATCGCCGCCCAGCGCGGATTTCCGTGGCTGGCAATTTCCGGTCCACCCTTCAACACGCTGGGAGTAATAGCCGCGGAAATGGCTGCGATTTCATTCGCCTTTTATAACGTTTACGGCCAGCACTTGCTGCAAATCTACAATCGCTGGACCGTGCTGGTGTATTCGTTGCTCGGCGCGGCCGTCTTCTGGCTGGTCGTCAATCCACCATGGAAAATCGTTGCCCAGCACTACAGCGGCGGACAGTGGCTGTTCATGGCGGTGTTTGCGATCCTCTCGATGCTGGTTCCGTTCTCCCTGTACTTCACCGGACTCCAGCATCTCGATCCCACGCGCGCCATCGTGACCGCCTGCCTGGAGCCAGTGTGGGCGATCCTGCTGACCGCCGTCATCCTCGGCGAGTTGGTATCGCCGATGCAAGTCGTGGGAATTGTGGTTGTGTTGTCCGCGACAGTCCTGATCCAGCGGCCTGAACGCAAGGACCGCAGCGAGCCAACCATCGCGGTCGAGCCCATCGAATAGCAGTCAGTTTTCAGCCTTCAGCATTCGTCCATAGAACTCTCGCCAGAGCTGTCATCCCGACCGAGGACTTCAGTCCGAGTGGAGGAGCCTGCCCCGAGCCAGCGACGCTTTCGCGAAACCGTCCGTGAAAACAGAAGCTAAACGAGCATGTATGTTTCGCCTTAGATTCGCTTTCATGGCTTTGCATCCATCCTGTCATATTCCATTGATCCTCAATGACTTGCTCGTATAGCTTCTGGAGAGCGAAGTCGAGGGGATCTGCAGTTCGCTGTTTACTATTTCGCAATATCAGCCCCGCATTTCCTGACCTTCCCGTTTTGGGACGATTTTACCAGTTCGTTAACACCCCCTCCCCCCACCCCTATTTTGTGGAATCAATGGGGTAGCCGGAAATTGCCCGCAAAATATTCCATCCACGCGAGTTACAAGGATGCTATGACATCCAAAGGAGTTACAGGCCGAAATTCCTCCCGTCTTGGAGCTCCCCGCGGGGTAGCATTAACAAATTAGTGTACAAAGAAGCTCGGCTCTATCCACTATCCACTAACCACCATCCACCGATTGTCAAAGACCGTCTCCGCCCTCATCAGGGCCTGAAGACACAAAGCCTCTGGTCGCCAGTGTACGCCGCTGTCAGCCGATGTCAAGTTACGAAAGTACATGTACCACCACGAAGATGGCATGAAGAGGCGAGACCGTATTCTAGTGAGACGTGGACTGCTGAAGGAACCGGGGGATCGGAAATGGGACAGTTTCCGGCATTATGCTTTCCGGGAGAGCGGAGTTGCGGAGATCGAATCGGAATGGACGGTCCGAGATCGTGAGGTGGAAATGTCCTATTGGTCGGCCCGAACCTTCCTCTGCCCAGGTTAGCGTCCAAAAACTTGGGCACCAGGCGCCTCAAGCCGAAATCGTTCGGCACTCTTCCGATCCGATGTAGAAACCGATCCTGTAGGTTGTGTTCGCAATCACCTGCCGTTGTGACCG
Source organism: uncultured Acidobacteriaceae bacterium (assembly GCA_963833155.1). GTDB lineage: Bacteria > Acidobacteriota > Terriglobia > Terriglobales > Acidobacteriaceae > Bog-257. Next base: position 19,761 of record CAWHWY010000026.1, on the reverse strand, counting down.
CGTTCACAGACCCTGGGCGCACCTGCCGTACAAACTATGCTTGTCACACTTGCATCGCCAGTTCCAAATGCGGCGCGTGAGTTCCAGGTCCCATGTCCTGATGGTTCCTGGGGCGGCGAGCTCGGTAGTCTAAAGTCGCTAGTGAATGGAGGGCATATGGGCGCACATATAAGTGACTCATATTATCAGTCCTTGAAGATTTTCATTTCCTCACCGAACGATGTTCCTGAGGAGCGAGCGATTGCCGAAAAGGCGATCGCACTAGTCAACCTGAGCTGCCGAGACACTCTCGGAATACATATTGAGCCCCACTCGTGGAGCTATCTTCCGCCATTCGCGACTATGTCGGAAGACAGCATCCAGGATGTCATTAACAAGGAACTCCGCACATGCAACGTGTTTGTCTTGATTCTTAATCGACGATATGGGTCTCTGAACGGGACACAGCGGATCGGACATACCGAAAGTGAGATAAACATCGCCCTCAAGATGGTCGCCAAAGGATCAATGCTTTTCCTTTCCTACTTTAGAGAACTACCTGCCCCAGTTGATCCGGGTCCTCAGCAAAAGAGGGTACGACAACTGCAAGCCAAACTCGCTGCACGAGAGATATTCTCGAGGAAATACAAGGAACCGAGCGAGTTTAAGGAGCAGTTTACGCACGATCTTTACCACAACGTGTTGAAGTTCTTCCTTGACGTCCCTAAGCAAGAGGTCCTAAAGCGCTTCTGGAATTTCGGTGTTCGAGATGGAAAAACACACCCCCAATTGAACATAGTATATCCACCGCTCGATCGTTATTTTATGAGACATGATCGTGACTGCCCGGACGAGGTCTGGCTCGAGCGGCTTGTTCCTCATGTCGTGTTTGAGGACTTTAAGGCGATGCAGAAAGTAGAGAAAACCTTGCGGCTGATAGGTTTTAGGGATTTTGATTTCTGTAGTACTTCTGCATCGCCTAACGACATAGATGACCACAACCGCTTGTGGCTGTGTCTGCCGAGGAACCCCAATGCACAGGCTCAGCTAGAACTTTACGATAGACGTGCTCGCTTCAGGTTCGAGCATAGGTCCATCAGTTGCGAGTCGCGCATTCACTGGCGAAGCCATTCGGAACCCAGAGGGATCGTCATAGAATCGCCTCTGGGGAAATACCTTCGGGAGCAACGCAGGTTGTGTGCTGGCGGTGATTGGACACGTGCTCACGGCAACATATTCGCAAAGGATTTCGCCGTCTTGGCAAGATTCTCGGACAGACACGAACGCTTTCCCATGAGACACGGTAGGCTAAAGGATTTCTTTCTTGCGGGCATCCGCGGACTTGGAACGTGGGGAGCTGGGTGGTTCATAGATCGCAAGTACAACCGTCTCAACAGGTACACGAACGACGAGGATGCAGACATTCAACTTCTCCTTGAGGTTACGTACCAGAATGAACATATCCGCGATGTGCAGATAGTGTCGGAGAAACCGGAGAAGTACTTCCAGGACGAGAATGATCCCGAAACAATCCGACGCAGAATAGCGGAGCACACGAACCGTTTTCACGTGCCAGACGAACGGTGTGCAGACCAAAGTGTCACTGAACCTGAGCCTGTATTCCAAAGCTAGCAGTCTGGTGGGATACAGATCAAGTCTTCGCACGGAAGGCTTGCCGTTTCCGTTGCAGAGGAGGATCGATCTCGCCGGGTTCACCACCCAAGCTTTTTCTTGCTTGGGTGGGCTTTTCTACCCATTACCCACTGCCGGGTGCCCTCCGATAAGAGCGAAGGCGTTGTCAAGCGATAGTTCTCCCAAGCGGTGCGTGAGCCTGGTGCCCCAGGTCGCCCTTCCGTTGGGCTAACCTGGGGGCAGCGGCTTCAGGTGTACTGGCCTGCTTACTACTCTGCTCCCTTTTCGACGATCTGGCCCAGCTCCCAGTATCGTTTGAGCAGCGTATCGGGCACCGGCACGGGTCCTCCGGTCAGCAGATGCTTCAACTGGAGCGCGTTGACCGCCGCTTTGCCTTCGAAGTGGTTGTTGGCCACGACGAACGTCTTCTGCGCCTTCGCGGCGATGGCATCAATGCGAGTCTTCCAGCCTTCCAGCTCGGGCGCCGTGTACAGATAGTTGTAGCGATCGTTGCGCGAGTCGCTGTCGAACCACTGATCGTAATTGCGACCGTGCAGCCGCACGTAAGCCAGCGGAGCGGTTACATGCTCGGTAGGGCCAACCGCCTTGCCCAGTCGCGGCTGGTCGATGTTGCAGAAGGCCACACCCTTGTCGGCGAAATAGCGCAGCGTGCCTTCGTTGGTCCAACTGTTGTGCCGCACTTCCACCACCAGCGGAAACTGCTTGAACTTCTCGATCACCCCGTCCAGATAGTCGCGGTTCGCGTTGGTGTTCTTGAAGGAAATAGGGAACTGCGCCAGCACCGCTCCCAGCATGTCTTCGGCAGCGATGGAGGCAAGGCCCTCTTTGGCCAGATGCTCGTCTTCCGGAGTGGCGCGAATCGTCTCGGCCGAAGTGCTCTCGACCACCGCGATCGGCGAATGGGTGAACGCCCGGTTCAGCTTGGCGGTGAACAGGAACGCGGGATTCACCGCGCGCGCCTTGCGGCACCACAGCTTGCCCCACTCCGGCTTGATGTGGCCGTAAAACGACGTGTTGATCTCCAGCACGTCAACGTAACGCGCCAGATATTCCACCGGATGCTGCGACTTCTTGAGCTGCGCCGGATAGACGATTCCTTCCCAGTCCTTATAGGACCAGCCGGCCGTGCCGACGTAAATGCTCGGTCCCTTCATCTTTGAAGCGAGGTTAGCACAGCACAGTCTGGCTGCTACTCAGTACTTTCATCACCACGGAGGACACGGAGTTCACGGAGAAAAATCAGATCAAACTCCGTGCTCTCCGTGTTCTCCGTGGTTAGCAAGTCAGTACACCACCATCACAATCCAATACATTCCGCTGGGATGGCTCACGCTGGCGGCAAAGCACACCCCCAGCGAATAGCCGGAACTCAAGGGCTGCGCGAGTAGCCCCTTGACGTTATCGGGAAGGTGCTCGAGGTCGGTCGCCGTCCAGGCCAGCACCCGATGGACCCCGACAATGCTCCTTGGCGTGCCCGTGTCGAGGGCGTCGATGAGCGCCATGTCACAAGCCATCTGACGTATCGCAGCTTGGGGTTTACGGACGGGCATGGAATCTCCCTGTGTGCGCGCATACGCCATAATCGCTTTTTGCAGGACCTCGTCGGCCTCCAGCTCGGAGTAGTCAGGCAGGCGATGCGCGAAATCCTCGGTGACATAAATCCGGTCGCCGCTGTGCATCACTGCCACTCCGATCGCGTTGTAGTTGGCACTGAGGATGTTCGCGCGATGGGGCGGCGAGTTCATCAGGATGGCATGAGCGCCGGCCACGTCCATCTCCAGCGCAACGTTTTCGGCCTGCCGGTCAGAGCGCAGGTTCTCGTCCGCGATCCGGACCTGCAACGACGGCTCGCCATCAAATTCGTGGGAGAGGCCGCTGTGCCTCACCATCAACTCGGTGTGCGCGGCGCGCGGCCTGGGTCAGGCGCTCATCCACCGCCAGTGGCGGCAAGCCATCGCGGGCCCGCTCCTGGTTGATCAACTCGACCAACTGCTTCTCGCCCGTCAAATCGAACTGGTCCTGGGCAAATGAGACGGCTGCCGTGACCGACACGAAAAGTAAAGCCAGGAGCAGTCCGGCGGCAATCGGGAGCGTTTTGCGAGAGCGCATCTGGTTAAGCATTAGACGCCGCATTCCGGCCTTTCGTTCGGCGCGCCGCCACCATACAATACATCATCGCTCCTCTGGCTCCGATCATGTCCATTCCCGCTGTCATTTTTCTGATCATCGCGGTGGCTGCGGTCATCGCTGCGCTGGCGGCCCGGTTCCAGAACGCCGCCCTGGCCGAGCGCAGGAACGTGCTTGAGCAGGAGTTACTGGCCGTCAAGCAAGACCTTTCCCTCAAGCAAAGCGAGACCTCATCTTTACTTGCCGCCAGGGCGTCGCTCGAGGCTACGCTGGTTTCCGAACGCGACGCCACGAAAGAGAAGCTTCAGCTCCTGTCGGAAGCACGCGCAGAATTGGAGAACAGTTTCAAGGCGCTGGCGAACTCGGCGCTGGAAAGCAACAACGCCAACTTCCTCGACCTTGCCCGGACCACGCTGGAGAAGTACCAATCGCAAGCCAAGGGAGAGCTGGAAGCCCGGGAAAAAGCTGTCGAGACGCTGATCAAGCCCATCACCGAGTCGCTCAAGCAGGTGGACGAGCAGGTGCGGGAGCTGGAGAAAGTCGCGCGCTCAAGCCTACGGCACCCTCACTTCCCAGGTGGCCTCGCTGCTGGACACGCAGAAAGCGCTTCAGGCTGAAACCGGCAATCTGGTCAAGGCGCTGCGCGAGCCGCAGGCGCGCGGACGTTGGGGCGAGTTGCAACTGCGCCGCGTCATCGAAATCGCCGGCATGCTCGACTACTGCGACTTTGAAGAGCAGGTGTCGGTCACCAACGAAGACCGGCGCTACCGTCCCGACGTGGTGGTGAAGTTGCCGGGCGGCAAGAACATCGTCATCGATGCCAAGGTCCCGCTGACGTCCTATCTGGCGGCGTTGGAGGCGGAGGATCCCGCAACCCGCAGTACATGGCTCATTGATCATGCGCGGCAGCTCAAGCAGCACATCGACAATCTCGCGGGCAAAGCCTACTGGGCGCAGTTCCAGCCCACGCCGGAATTCGTCGTGCTGTTCCTTCCCGGGGAAGTCTTCTTTCGCGCCGCGCTCGACGGCGACGCGGAACTGATCGAGTACGGCGTGAGCCAAAGGGTGATCGTCGCCTCACCAACTACGCTCATCGCGCTGCTCAAGGCGGTCGCTTACGGATGGAACCAGAAGAACCTCGCCGAGAGCGCGCAGAAAATCAGCGAGACCGGCAAGCAGCTTTACGAGCGGCTGTGCGTGATGGCCCGGCACTTCGAGGACATTGGCAGCCGCTTGAGCGCCGCGGTGGACTCCTACAATCGCGCAGTCGGCTCCATGCAGCGCTCGGTGTTTCCGGTGGCGCGGAAGTTTGCCGAGCTCGACAAGTCGCTGGCGACGGAGGACCTGGAAGACGTTCAGCAGGTGGAAAAGAGCACCCGCCAGCTCGACGCTCCCGATTGGCAGGATGGTGACGGCAACTCCGGATTACTTTTTCCCAGCGAGAAAGCCGACAGCGCCAAGATCTGAGAAATCTCTGCTGTTGCCCGGAGAGGAACGGCACGTGGGCCGCTTCGACGCGACCCTACACAAGGAAACAACAGGGGAGTTCACAACCTATCTGATATAAAACGGAAGGTCGCTGCAGATCCGCGTACGAATCCTCTCAGGAGATTCTGTGCAACAAGTATTCGATTGGCCGGACTGGCTGGGTGGCATCCTCGTTCCTGCGATCGCGCTGCTGATCGGAGTAGGCGGTCTGCTGCTCACCCGCAAATGGGTGGCTCGCTTGCACGCCGTGGTCCTGCACAACGAAGTCGTCAGCTACTATCTAAGCACCGTCGCCATCTTCTACGGCATCATGCTGGGCCTGATCGCCGTTGGCGTATGGGAGGGCTTCAACAGTGCACGCACCGCGGTGGGACTCGAAGCCGGGGCCGTGGCCGCGTTGTACCGCGACGTTAGCGGTTTTCCGGAGCCCGACCGCAGCGCCCTGCAGGCCGACTTGCGCGAGTACACCCGCTACGAAATTGATGAAGCCTGGGCGCTGCATCGCCAGGGAATCATTTCCCCGGTCGGCATGGAGAAGCTGTGGCGCTTTCAGGACAAGCTGCAAGCCTTCGAACCCAAAACCCAGGGCCAGCAAGCACTATATTTCGAGACTCTTCGCGCCTTCAACGATCTCGTCCAAAAGCGCAGCCTGCGGCTGGACAGCATCACTTCGCACCTGCCACGGCCTCTGTGGAGGTTCGTCCTTGTAGGAGCGGTGCTTAGCTTCGCCGTGAGCTGGTTCTTTCAAGCCAGGAACCTCACCATGCACCTGTGGATGACGGCGTTTTTCGCTGTGCTCCTCGGACTCGAGATCCATCTCCTGTTCCTCATGGATAATCCCTATCGCGGCAGCATTGGCGTCAGTCCCCAGGCCTTCCAGGTGGTTTACGAAATGCTGATGCGCTAGGGTGCCACCCAGTGCGACCAAACCATTACTTGGGGAACGACTGGGCTAGGCTTGCCAGATTTTGAGGTGCTACATGAATGAGGCCACCACGCGGGCTGTCGATGTCTGCTATGAGAAGGAAAGCGATGGCGACAACCAGCGGCAAGACCATCAGAAGCCCGGCGCTTACGCCAGCACCACGCGCTCCATAGCCGACCAGTATGTTGCAGCCGATGGCGGTCAGCGCCAGTAAACCCCATGCCGAAGTTGGGATGCGGTTCCACCATGCCGCCTGGGTGTACCCCTGCGAGTTCAACACGTCGTTCATGCCCGAAACCACGAGCGCCATCACGGGTGTCGGTTGCGCCAGGGCTGGAACCTGTACCGCCGACCACATCTCCGTCTGTAGTTGAGCGGTGTCAGCATTGATCTGCTCAAGCCCACGCTTATTGCGGGTTCGGTAGAACGAGATGCGCAAATCCGTATATTTTCGAAGCTGGGCCTGCACCGCTGCACCATCTCCGGCGGGTAGCAGCCCTGCCCGGACATACTCCGTGCCAATCGCATTGGCTTCTGCTTCCTCGTAGTTCTTGCGCAAATCGTAGCGCCCGGTGGCCATCGAGAAACTGAATCCGATGAGCAGGCCGAGCAGCGTCAGGGTAGCGGTCTGCACAATTCCAAAATCCTCACGCTCCTGGTCTTTCAGGGGCCGCCGCCGGCGCACGGAGGCTCCGAACTGCGCCGCGAGCCACATGACCAACACCGAGGGCAAGAATGAAAGGATCGGAAAGTTCAACATGCGTTCTGCTCTCCTGTCAGTTCCAGATTACCTTACGCCTGCTCCTGCCAGGCAGGTTCCATCCCTCTCTGTGAAACACAGTGCCCGAGGCGGTGTTTGCCCTGTCCTTTGCCCGCCTTCGGCGACAGGGTGGGAGGAGGCCGTTTCTGCCTGCCTACTCGAAAGAAGGGAACGATAGGACACTCCGGGTGGATTACTCTCCGTTGGAATTGCTATCGCTTCCAGACACAGGTATTCTCTACGCGAACAGCGATCCTCTATGCCGAAACTCTACACCCCGCGCGATGCGGCTGAAGTGCTCGGGATCAGCTACGCGTCCCTGAAGCAGTGGATTTACCAGGGCAAACTAAAGAGCGTTCAAACGCTGGGCGGTCATCACCGGATACCCGAGTCGGAGATCGACCGCTTGTTGCCCCGCGTCACTGTCACGGGTACTCCAGAGAAGAGGCGTCGTATGTTTCGCCGCGTCAGTGGACGAAACCAACTGATCGGGCGAGTCACCGATATCAAGATCAGCGGTTTGCTCGCCCAGGTTACGCTGTCCATTGGCGACCAGCACATTACCTCCATCATCACCACTGATGCGGTGCGGGAGTTACGGCTCAAGAAGGGCCAGATTGCCGCGGCGCTGATCAAGTCCACCGAAGTAATGATCATCCTGCCAGACTAAATCCGTTTGACATTAACGGTTTCATTCGATTAAATCGTAAAGCCCCGCTACCCGGAGCGGTGGTGTGCGGGCCCGCGTGCTCGACTACAGTCTTTCCATTGAGGGGGAGGATAATGTCTGGTCGCCGTCGACTCTGGGTTGCGGTTCTGTTGTTTTCATACTTTTACTCTCTGACGGCCAGGGCGCAGGTATCGGCAAGCTTGTCGGGCCGGGTCACGGACCAAACTGGCGCCGTTGTTTCCGGCGCCACCGTCACCGCCGAAAACGTTGATACCGGCATGTCTCGCACGACGGTCACGGACCAAGCCGGACGCTACGAATTGATTGCTCTTCCCATTGGCCAGTATGACGTACGCGCCCGGAAGGTCGGCTTTGCCGAACGCGTCCGCACCGGCATCTCTCTTGTTGTGGGCCAGGACGCTACCGTCGATTTGAGTCTGCCGATCGGCAACGTCACAGAGCAGGTGAAAGTGCTGGCGGACGTTCCGATGGTGAGTGCAACAACGCAGGACATCTCCGGCTTGGTGGGAGAGAAGGAAGTGAAGGCCCTTCCGCTCAATGGCCGGAGCTATGATCTGCTGGTCACTCTCAACCCCGGAATTGTGAACTTCACCTGGGAGAAGACCGGCGGAATCGGAGTTTCCAACTCGACTACGGGCAACAATTTCTCGGTGTCAGGCAACCGCCCCCAGCAAAACCTATTCTTGCTGAATGGGATCGAATTTACCGGTGCTGCCGAGAACAACATGCAGCCGGGCGGCCCGAGTCAGAACCTGCTGGGGGTCGAGGCGGTGCGCGAATTCAATGTCCTGCGCGACTCCTACGGCGCCGAGTACGGCAAGCGGCCGGGCGCCCAAGTAACCATCGTCACTCAGTCGGGAACTAACCAGTGGCACGGCTCGCTCTATGAATACTTGCGCAACAATGCGCTCGACGCTCCTAACTATTTCGACCTGGGTTCCGCGCCCCCTTTCCAGCGCAACCAGTTTGGCGCTGCGTTGGGAGGGCCCATCCAGAAAGACAGGACGTTCTTTTTCGTGAACTACGAGGGATACCGCCAGAATCTGCACCAGACGTCGGTGGCTTTCGTGCCTGACCTTGCGTCGCGCGCGGCGGCCGTCCCGAGCGTCAAGCCCCTGCTGAACTTGTGGCCGACTCCGACGGCCGGCGATCCTGACTTCAACGGAATCGCCGAGGTGTCTAGCAGTCCCTTGCAAACGGTTCGCGAGGACTTCGGAACGGTTCGGGTGGACCACGTCTTCTCATCGAAGGACAACTTCTCTGCGGTTTACACCATTGATGATGGCGCCGACAATACGGCAACTACGCTCAATCCCTACAGCACCGACATTCTGACTCTGCGGGAGCAGGTGCTCAGCCTGGAGGAGACCCACGTTTTTTCGCCCACGCTGTTGAACACGGCGCGCTTTGGCTATTCGCGCGCGGGTTACTTCTTCACCGGCGAGCCGACGCCCGACACCCCGGCCGCGAGCGTTCCCGGCTTTCTCGTGGGGCACCGGGTGGGCGCCGTGGTGGTCGGCGGAAGCGCAGCCTCGAACCCGCAGGCGCAGCTCGGCCTGGCCGGCAGCAACAACGGAAGCAACCTGACGCTGGCCCGCAACTTATACACCTATGAAGACCGTGTTTCCTGGACGCACGGACGGCATCAGTTCGATTTCGGCGTGTGGCTGCAGCAATTCCAATCCAATGAAACGCTCGCCCTCAGCCAGTACGGTCAGGCAACATTTACCAGCCTGCAGACGTTTCTGGCGGGGGTCACCAGCTCCTTCTTGTATGATCCCGCGCCCACCGAGATGAACTGGCGATCGCTGTTTGGTGCGCTTTACGCCAAAGATACGATTCGATTGAGCCCCAAGCTGACGCTGACATTTGGGTTCCGGGGCGAATTCTCCACCGGATGGAATGAGGCGCATGGCCGCGCTGCCAACTACACCTTCAACAGCAGCGTAATCTCCAGCCAGCCGCGGATTGCCAGCAGCGCCTTCACGACCAACAACGCAAAGTTCCTGCCGGAGCCGCGAGTTGGAGTTGCCTGGAGTCCCTATCCCGGGCAGACCGTCATACGCGCCGGATTCGGAATCTACAACGAGCTGCAGGATGCCCTTGGATACCGCATGGACCAGAACGCCCCGTTCAATCCTACGTACAGCATCGCCACGTTGCCCGTCTCCAAGCTTCCGATTAATCCTAATCTTCCGCCTCCCGCGAACGCGTTGGTGGTGCCGGGCGGAGTGCAGCCCAACCTGAAGATGCCGACCCTCATCTCTTACTCGCTGCGAGTGGAACAGTCCCTAACTCCCAACACGTCGCTGACCATCGGTTATATCGGATCGCATGGGTACCATGAAATCGTTGGCCTTGACGCGAACACGCCATTTCCGACCATCTGTCCGGCGTCGCCTTGCCCGGCGACCTATCCGGCCAACTTTCCGGCGGGGCTGGCAGGGGCACCGGTGCCGGTTGGTTCCTACTACATTAAAGCTGGTACGCCGAAGGCCAATCCCATACTGGCCAACACCTGGACGTGGTTTTCTTATGGCGATAGCAGCTATAACGCGCTGCAAGTTGATTTCAATCGCCGCTTCAGCCACGGCCTTTCGCTGCGCGGCGTTTACACCTGGTCGAAGGCGCTCGACGATGGCGATTCTTTGAATGGCACAACGACGGCCAACGAGCCGGGTCTGGTGTCGAACCCGTTTACCTTGCGCGCCGACTGGGGGCCGGCAGCCTGGAATGTCACAAATGTGGGCGTAATCAGTGCCGTCTACACCTTGCCCTTCGGCAGCGGTCAGGCGTTTGCAAACGGGATGCACGGCTTCGCCAACGGGCTGGTAAGCGGCTGGTCGGTGGAAAGCATTGTCACCCTGCAAGACGGATTCCCGTTTACGCCGCAGCTCAGCTATAACCCGTCCAATAATGGGGACACGCGCAATCCCGTCAGGCCGTTCTCCAATCCAACTTTCACAGGAAACCCGATTCTTGGTACGCCGGCGCAATGGTTCAATCCGGCTGCGTTCCTCCAACCGCCTCCCAATAGTGGGTTCTGGGGAAACCTGAGCCGGAACAACCTGACCGGCCCCGGTCTGGCGACCTGGGACTTTTCGACGATCAAGAACACGACCATCCATGAGCGCCTGAGCTTGCAGTTCCGTGCGGAGATTTTCAACCTGCTGAACCGGGCAAACTTCAACACGCCCAATCTGATTGTTTTTACGCCTTCAGGGCTGTCGGGCACGGCAGGAGCCATCACCAGCACCTCCACCAGCTCACGCCAAGTGCAGTTCGCATTGAAGCTTCTTTGGTAGTGAGATGATTGACTTGCGCCTTTCGCGCTTCTGCGGCGCAAGTGCCGTCCACGACAACCCGAGAACGAGCTAGCCTGGAACACTCGCGGCTAACGGACTACTCGTCTGTGTGTCCTGACGCTGCTGTGCGTGCAATTGCACAACCTGCTGGTGCAATGTGTGGCTGAGCTGCTTGCGGTCACCCGACGCCAAAATCGGTTCCCCAAACGCGATCCGCGCGCGAATCGTTTTTTTCCCGACGAGGTTCCACATGTGCGGCGCCAAAGCCATGTCGCCCCACCAGCAGACTTCCTGGCCGACGTCGCCTTCGTCCAGTTCGTAGGTGATTGCACAAGGCGCAACCAGCGCTGCGGCATCGATGGAGGGCTGCAGCATGGTCGAGTGAAAGCGCAGGACGCGGTGACCGTCGCTTGTGGTGCCTTCGGGAAAGAGCACAACCGGAACGCCGCTCTGCAGCGACTCGGTAACGCTGACGTTGGCGCGCGCGGCATCCGCCCGATCGTGGCGAATGACGAAAACGGTTCCGGCCCATCGCGCATAGCGGCCGATGATGGGCCAGCGTTCCACTTCGGCCTTGGACACGAACACGCAAGACACAGCCGCGCTGAGGACGAGAATGTCGAGGTAGCTCAAATGATTGCTGATAATCAGTCCGCCGGAAGGCAACTGGCCCGCGGTCGAGACCTCGACGTGAATGGCTCTCAGCCCGCGCGCGCAGCTCTCATGCAACCACTTGGCGCATTCGGCGCGCGAAGCGTCGCTCCGCAGCTTGCGATGCTGCCACAGACCATAAAAGGCCGCTGCCAGAAGAGTGGACAGTCGCCACAGCCTTTGTGCCAGGGTTGCAAGTTCCCGCATCGTGGAAAAGCGCAGCCAAGCGCCTGTTGGCAGTGTAGCGGAACGCCGTTACGCGAGGGACAAAGAAAGAAGTGGGAATCGTGGCGTCCCCGGCGGGATTCGAACCCGCGTTACCGCCGTGAAAGGGCGATGTCCTAGGCCGGGCTAGACGACGGGGACGCTTGTATGGTGGGAATTCGCGCCAAACAATTCATACTAGCAGTCGCTGGAAAACAGTGTCAAAGAACGAACTCGCACCTGACTGCTGTCAAGCTGGTAGCCTGTCAAGCTGGTAGCATAAGGATCGGAGCTTGCAGCTTTCCATTCGAGGTTGAGGTGCTGGGAGGGATAATCACCGGGAACGTTAATGCAAGGAGTTGCATGTTAACTACATGATAACGAAACTTAAGTGGTTGAAAAGACGGAACAAAACAGCTCATCAGAGTGGTAGTTGACATGCTAGATACATAGTGAATCTCACGCGAAGTGACTGCTCGTCACTTCAAGGGAATGTACTTTGTTCTAGCCGTTTCGGAAGTTCCAGTGCCGACTTCCGAAGCGTTCGCGGGCTCCAAGTGAGACCAAGGAGGCCACTTTGACACGATTCTCGCGTTATGTGCTCCCTGCGATGCTGGCTCTAGTAGCGTTGGTAGCGTTGCCTGCTGTCGCCCAGATCAACACTTATCCAACTTGGAACGGATCCGACACAATCTGCTGTATTGGCTATCCCAACACTGCCACCTATGGTGAAGCGATCACCACCCCTGCTGGCGGGACGGACGTAGAGAGCTTTAGCTTCTGGATGCAGCAGGCCGTAGGTTTCCAGTTCCAGGCGTTTATTGCTCCCTGGGACAACAACAATTACCTGATCCCCAACGGTTTGGCTGGTGTTAGTTACCTTAGCCCAATCACAACCGTGACCAACGGGAATCTCGTTCAGTACACCTTCAACGCCGGTGGTCTCCCCGTAACCCCTGGTACGATCTACATGTTTGGCGTTACCATTGACAACGTTTACAACCAGGACGCGCAGTTTGGCGCTGGGACCATGGGCGGCGACCTCTTCGCCGGTGGCAACAGCACCTATTACTTCGCGTGGAGCAACGACTCCGGTGATGGGACCCTGCTTGGCCAGAACTGGAACAACACCGGTTGCGCTGACAACGGCGGCGCCTGCGGCCAGGCAGCGTGGCTCGTGACCTACAGCCAGGGAGGAAGTACCCCCGAACCGAGCAGTTTGATTCTGTTTGGAAGTGGCGTAGTTGGTTTGGCTGGACTGATCCGGCGCAAACTGAACGTCTAACCTCTTTCTTCTGCGGAATGGGTGGTTGCACCCCACCCATTCCGTGCAACCTACTGCCGATTACGCGGAATGCCGTGGCTAGTCGTCGGCTCTATTGGCGACGAAGTGACCGGATTGATGCGTCCTCCGGGTAGTGTGCTCTTCCTCTCTAGTCTTCCCCAGAAAGCCTCGATTCTTCGAATCACTCCGATTCCAGTACCAGATAACTCAACAAACCCGAGCGCTCGATCTGTAGGACGATCGGTTGTCCCGGTTTGATCTGGCGTAACTGCTGCTTCAATTCCGTCAGGTTCTGAATGGGAGTGCCGTTGACCGCGTGGATGACATCGCCCGACTGCGGACCTTCTCCCAACAACGTGCTGGTAGGGGTTTTCGCGGCGACCAGCACGCCGCCCGAAATGCGTAAGTCGCTGCCGAGAAGCTCTTTCAGCTCTCCGGTGATGTTGACCCCAACCACGCCGATGCGGTTCACCAGATTGTCCGGGCCGCTGACCAAATCGGCGAAGCGCGTCGGATCGTCGGGCCGCTCGATTACCGGCACCGAGAGCGTTGTCTCCTTGCCGTTGCGTAGCACGCCGATCTCGGCCTTCTGTCCAATCTTGTAGGTGTAAAGGTCGAGCGCGAACTGGCGAACGTCGTCCACCGGCTTGCCGCCGACGCTGGTGATAATGTCGCCGACTTTCAGACCAGCCTTGTCCGCCGGCGAACCAGGACTTACATCTTGCAGCAGCACGCCGCGGTTCACCGGAAGATGCAATCCCTGGACGAGCTCGGGAGTGATGGTGCGAAGAAAGACGCCAACCTGTCCGCGATGCACATGGCCTTCGGTGCGAATCTGGTCGTAGATGTTGCGCACGACGTCGCTGGGAATGGCGAAGCCAAGGCCTTCATTGCCGCCCGATTGCGACAGGATGAAAGTATTGATGCCGACCACGCGACCATCCACATCGACCAGCGGCCCGCCGCTGTTGCCGGGATTGATGGGAGCGTCCGTCTGGATGTAGATGGAAGGATCGTCGGGACTGATTTGCCGCGCGGTTGAGCTGACCACGCCCATGGTGACGGAGTTCTCCAGTCCCAGCGGACTACCGAAGGCAAAGACGATTTGCCCTTGTCTCAGCTCGTTGGAGTTGGCGAACTGGAGCGCAGGCAAGCCGGTCTTGTCAATCTTCAGCACCGCGAGGTCGGTTTGGTGGTCCAGGCCGACGAGCGTAGCCTCAATGGGCCCGAGTGGTTCAGACTGCGCGGCCAAAGATTGCTTCTCCAAGCCTTGCAGTCGCACGCGGATTTTCCTGGCGCCTTGCACGACGTGCTCGTTGGTCACGATAAAGCCGTCTTGCGACAAGATGACGCCTGCACCGATGCCGTGCTCCGGAGCGAAATACGCCGTGTCCGTCTTTTGGTTCTCGTTGCTCAGCGCATAACCGCTGGTTAGAACTTGCACCACGGATTTGGTCACGCTGGCTGACAGCGCCTGCACCGACTCGCTGAATACGTGCAGCGGATCGTTCCTGAGCGCCTTAGCTGCTTCCGCGGTTCGAGTGGGCTGCTCGGTCTGCGCGAGGCTGCACATGGGCAAAATCGTCAGTGCAGCTAAGGAAATCGAGAGCAGCCGGACGGGGACGAGCATAGCTATCATTGTACCGGGAACTAATCTCCGGCCGGGGGCGCAGTGATCAGGGACTAGCAACCGCTCTACGGCGTGATCTCCCAGACATCACCGTAGTTGTTCTGTCCGCCCGCGGATGCAGTGCCGTAGAGATTGCCGTTGGCATCGACCACAACATTGCTATACGGATGGGAGCCGTCATTACCATTGGTGAAGTCGTGTAACGACGTATAGGTCCAAACGCCGTTGCCGGGCGTCAGCTTGAACACCGAGCCCAACCCATAAGCGCCGCCACTGTAGGTTGTGCCGTACAAGTTACCCGCCGCGTCGAGGGCAAGGTTTCGTAGGTGCCCGGGTGTGTTGCCGGAACCGGTAAAGGAATACAGCAGTTGGAACGTCCACCCGCCATTGGAAGGCGTCAGTTCGAAAACAGTTCCGCCTCCGCCAGAGCCGCCTACCGAGGTAGCGCCATAGAAATTGCCTGCTGCATCCGCAATCAAGCTGGCGACGGGAATCCCTCCATCAGCGCCATTGGTAAAGGTGTAGAGAGTATGCTCCTGAAAGCAGGAACCCGCTGGCGTTAATTGGAAGACAGTGCCGGCGCCAGGGCAGCCTGGACCACCGCCGCAGGTCATCGCCGTGCCGTACAGGTTTCCCGCCGCATCCCGGATCACGCCGCTGGCAGGCTGAGCGCCATCATAGGATTGGGTGAAGGAATACACGGCGGTGCGAGTCCAGCCTCCCGCCGAAGCAGTCAGCTTGTAAACGTTGCCGTAGGGGCCGCCGCATCCCGGATCACCGCGCTCGCACGCTGGGCGGTGGCCGCCGGGCGCGCCACCGTAGCAGTCGTCGCCATTCACTTCCGCCGTGCCGTACAGATTTCCGTCCGGGTCGAAAATCAAGTCGCCATAGTCGAGGTTGTATCCGTCGGTGCCCGAAAACTTATAAAGAGCTGTCTCGCTCCATGCGCAGAGAGCGGATGTGCAGGCACTTGCTGAGGGACGGAGGTTGTAAACGACGTCAAAGTACGCGCCTCCCGCTTTCTGTGTAGTGCCATAAAGTGTGCCATCTGGCCCGAAGACCACCCTGGCTTCCGGCCAGGCTCCGTTGCCGTTTCCGGTGAAATGGTATAGCGGCGCAAAAACCCATGACGAGTCCTTCTGTGTCAGCCTGAATACTGTGCCTCCACCCGTAGAGTCGGTCAGTGTGGTTCCATAAAGCCGTCCCGCCCGGTCCATCGTCAAGCCGGAGTAGGGAAGCGCCCCGTCCGCTCCGTCAGTGAAGGCATGAAGGACGTTGAACGTCTGCGCCTGCGCTGCCGGGGTCAAGAAACCCGCCAGCGCCAAGACAACTGTCGCCAGTGCTGCGGGCCACAAACTTACGTTGCAAATCCGTCTCCGGTGTTGTGATTGATTCGCCATGATGGACCTCCTTGGCTGAATACTGCCCACCGCTTTACGGCGCGATCTCGAAGACGACGCCGCAACCGCCACCGCTGCAATTCCCATTGCCGTAGCCACCGGCTATCGCCGTGCCGAAGAGATTTCCCCTACCGTCGAGGATCATGCCGGCCCAGGGCCAAGCCCCGTCGGGGCAGGGAGGACCGTTCTGGCAAAATAAGTACAACTGGCTGTACGCCCAACCGCCATTGGAGGGAGTCAGCTTAAAGACCGTGCCGGTATTCTTGCCCCCATCCTGGATTGTGACGCCGTAGAGATTACCGGCGGCATCCATAGCCAGGGTGCCTCGGGGACCTGGGTTTGGGGTGCCGCTCCCGGAATTCCCGGTAAGTGCGTAGAGCAGGTTAAAGGTCCAGCCACCGTTCGAAGGGGCAAGCTCGAAAACCGTGCCGCCGCCATTGGGGCCGTCGGCCGATGCGGCACCGTAAAGATTGCCGGAGCCGTCAAGAATCAGGCCGGCATAAGGAGCGTCCCCGTCGGGTTTGCCGTGAAAGTAATAGAGAACACTTTCCGTCCAGCCGTCCCCAGCGGGCGTTAACTGGAAAACCGTGCCGCAGCCATAATTGGAAGAGCAGCCGGAATGACCACCCGCATAAGTGGTTCCGTAGAGGTTGCCGGCTTTGTCGAAGACCAAGCCGCTCTCAGGAGTCGCTCCGTCGTTTCCTCCATAGAAACTGTGCAACACGCTCTCCGTCCAGCCGCCGCCCGAGTGGGTGAGTTTGAAAACTGTGCCGTTCCCATATTGCCCTCCACCGTACGTTGTGCCGTAGAGGTTACCGGCGGCGTCGAAGATGAGGTCGCCATAAGGAAACTTTCCATCATAGCCACCAGCGAATTGGTACAGCACCCTCTGTGTCCACGGACAAGTGACACTCTTGCAGACGCTTGGCGGAGGCGCCAGCCTGAAGACCGTGCCGTTGCCGGTGAAAACTTCGGTTGTGGTTCCGTACAAAGCGCCGTCGGGCCCGATGGTGACGCCGCCGATAGGATAGGACCCGTCCGCACCCCCAGTAAAGCTGTAGATCGGCGTGAAGGTCCAGCCCCCGCCCTTGTTGGAGAGCTTGAAGACGACCCCGTAGCACTCATACCCTCCGTTGCAAACAAAATTTGCGTAGGCTGTTCCGTAAAGGTTCCCCGCCTTGTCCATGGTCAAGCCGGCGTAAGGGAAACCCGAATCGGACGAGCGGTAAAAAGTATGCAGGACGGAGTAGGTTTGCGCCTGCGCCGCCGGGGTTGCGCCGACGCTCAGCACAAACACGATTGCCAAAGCCAGCACGCCATGCAGTCCGCTGCCGAGAATCCGAATGCGATTGTGATCCTGACTCGTCATGATGATTTCTCCTTTGCAAAGCCCGGTTCGTAGGCCACCCGGTTCAAATTCCACGTTGTGGGATAGCCGGAACTGAAAACTAACCACCAGCCTCTGACGCCTGCTCTATCGCGTGATCTCAAATACGACACCATCATTGCCCGAGCCGCCATAGGGAGTAGTGCTGTAGAGGTTTCCGTGGGCATCGATCACGTTACCCTCAGGATATCCGCCAGTGCCGTAGCTGAAGTCGTGCAATGAGGTGTAAATCCACCTCCCACCCGATGGCGTCAGTTCAAACAGTGCGCCCGCACCGCCTGTCCCTCCGCCATTGGCGGTGCCGTACAGATTCCCCGCACTATCCAAAGTGAGCGCGGCTACAGGCGATTCGGCCTCCGGCCCGAAGGTATAGAGAATGCGATAGCTGAACCCACCGTTCGTTGCCTGCAACTCGAAGGCGATTCCGTAAGTAAGACTGCCTCCAAATACCGTGACGCCGTAGAGGCTCCCGGAGGGATCAAAGATCAGTCCTCCCTGGGGATTGGCTCCGTCACTTCCGCCGGCGAAGTTGTGAAGAATGTTTTCGGTCCACCCGGATTCATCGAGGGTAAACTCGAAGACCACTCCGAGGGAGGAGCTGCCGCCGACGTAGGTTGCGCCGTATAGGTTGCCGGCTTGATCCAGGATCACGCCGCCCGTTGGCCCTCCACCATCAGCCAACCCGGTGAAGGTGTGAATGACGTTCAGGTTCCAGCTTCCCTGTGAAGGCGTGAGCTGATAAACGGCGCCACATCCGTTAAAGAGCGGAACACAATTGCCTTCACCGCCCGCGAACGTGGTGCCGTAGATGTTGCCCGCCTGATCGAAAACCAGGTCGCCTTCGGGAACGCCTCCGTCGCTCTGGCCGGTGAAACTGTACAACACAGTCTCCCTCCAGGGGCAGTTCGCGGTTTTGCAGGCTGAAATCGGCGGCTGTAGCTTGAAAACAACCCCGGCATCATACAGGCCTCCGAAAGTGGTCGTACCGTAGAGGTTTCCATCCGGGCCGAAGATCACTCTGGAGTAGGGACTTCGTCCGTCGTACCCGCCGGTAAAATCGTAAATCGGCCTCAGTACCCAGCCGGAACCCTGGCGGGTCATTTGGAAGACTTCGCCGGCCCCGAAACCTCCGGAACTTCCCCCGTACCGCGTGGTCCCGTACAAGCGGCCCGCCCTGTCCAAAGTCAAGCCCACCTGGGAGCTGTTGCCGTCAGGGCCGTTGAAGTTGTGAATTACATTGTAGGTCTGCGCGTGCGTCGATCCGGCCATCAGGATCGTCATTGTAAACAGAATTGACAGATTGGCGATGTTTCGATAAGCTGCGCATGTAGGCTCCTCCTCTCGCTGAATACCCCACCTGAGTCCTCAGGTATATAAAGTCGTGGTACTGAAACGAAACCTTGCTATACGCCTTCAGTCAATCCCATATTGTGGGACCTGTTAGTTCAGTGCTGCCAGCCGCCTTACGGCGTGATCTCGAATACAACGCCGCAGCCGCCGGACGAACAAGCCAGTGAGCCACCATACGCTGCTGTGCCATAGAGATTGCCGTTCGAGTCGCGAACAAGGCCCCCATACGGATAGGCCCCATCATCACCATCGGTAAAGTCGTGGAGCGAGGTGTAGGTCCAGTCTCCGTTGGAGGATGTCAGTTTGAAGACTGAGCCGTATCCGGAAGAGCTTCCCTTATACATCGTGCCAAAAAGATTGCCGCTCCCGTCCATAACAAGTCTTTCGTAGGGTCCCCATCCGCCGCCCGGAAGGGGATAAATCTCGGTGTAGGACCAACCTCCGTTGCCTGGCGACAGCTCGAACACCACACCGCTACCGCCCGAGCCGCCGAAAGCAGTAGCGCCGTAGAGATTGCCTGTCGGGTCGAAGATCACGCCGGCATACGGGAGTGATCCGTCGTTGCCACCGGTGAAGCTGTACAGGACCGTCTCGGAACCGGACGGAGTCACCTGGTACACAACGCCCTCGCCGTAAAGGCCGCCCTGCGAAGCGGTGCCATAGAGACTGCCCGCGGCGTCGAGGACCACGCCAGCGTAGGGGCAACCTCCGTCGTAGCCGCCGCTGAAGCTATACAGGACAGCGTAAGTCCACCCGCCAGCAGAAGGTGTCAGAAGCTGTAAACTCTGCCCGAAGCGTTAGCACCGCCGAAACAGGTTGTGCCATAAAGATTGCCTGCTGAGTCGAGAAGCAGTACCCCAACCGCTTCCTGGCCAGTGAAGTCGAAGTCATGAATCCTGATTTCCGTCCAAGGGGCCACGATGGAA
>CAWHWY010000025.1:0-28768 GCA_963833155.1 uncultured Acidobacteriaceae bacterium | reverse complement strand
CCGGATGATGTAAGATACCCCGACGAACGGGTGACCACCCGCCAGGTGCTTCCATGAGCCTTGCTGACAAAGTTGACGCCGTTCTCGCGGAGAAATCCGGCCAGGCAGTTTTGTCTGTTAAGCCGGAGCAGTCGGTTTACGAAGCCATCGAAAAAATGGCGCAACACGGTGTCGGAGCTTTGCTGGTGATTTCCGAAGGCAAGCTGGTGGGGATCCTTTCGGAACGCGACTATGCCCGCAAAGTGATCCTTCAGGGACGGCTCTCGAAGGAAACCGCGGTCAGCCAGATCATGACCAGCCCGGTCATTTTCGTTACGCGCCAGCAGACGGTAGACGAGTGCATGGCGATCATGACGAACCACCACATCCGTCATCTTCCGGTCATGCACGGCGATGCGGTTGTCGGGCGTGTTCTCCATCGGCGATCTGGTGAAGTGGATCATCTCCGGCCAGCAACACCACATCGAGCAACTGGAAGGCTATATCACAGGCAAGTATCCGGCCTGAGGCGCTGTAGCCGCGGATCGTTCACGACCGCGCAGTTTTCGGACTCGAATCGGCATGATCGTGACGGTCGGGCAATCCACACACATGGGCGGTCTTGCCCTCGAAATCGAACTCGATGAGCACAGCCGGCTCGTTGCCGACCACCCAGCCATCGTGTCCGGGCTCAATCACCACAGCTTGCGGCGCAGCAAACTCCATTCGGCAGCCGTCAGGGAACTCGATGTGGATTTGACCATGCGCCAGGAATCCGACGTGAGCATGCATGCAGAAATCGGTGCGCACGACGGGCTTGATGTGGGTCGACCAGTGGAACCCGGCGGGATAAATTACCCGCTTGATGCGGGCCGCGCCGGCGCGCGAGATGTCGAGCTGGACTCCAGCGATCTTCTGGTGCTCAGTTCCCTGCATCGGTTCGAGAAGAGGATTGATAGCGCTCATAGTAACGTCCTCCGTAGGTTTGCGCGCAGGCTCCGCAATCGCCGGGCGAGGTCTCCGCTGTCGAATGAAATCGGGGGCCCCACGCATCCATTGAGGATACAGCAGGCCGTCAACTCGGCCGTTCAGGGCTGGCTCCCGTGTGGACCTACGATTGAAGCCCCGCGCCGGAAAGATTACCCTTGACGCAAGGCATGGCGATCAAAGGCAACAACGGGCGTCCTTATCCGAAGCTGGTGCTCAGCGAGACCTTGAGTGTCGCGATTGAGACCTTCCGCAGCAACCAGACGAGGTTCATTCTGACGTCGCTGGGGATGGTGATTGGGACAGCATCGCTCATTCTGGTGGTCACCATCGGGCTTACCGGCAAACAGTACCTGCTGCAGCAAATCCAAAATGTCGGCTCGAACATGATGGTCGCCGAATACCAAGGAGGAGATGTCAGCGGCAGCCAATCCGCGAGCGATCTTCTGACCCTCGACGACCTGCAAGCCGTGAGGCAACAGGTGCCGGGCCTCAGCGCATCCTCGCCGATGGTGGAGCTGCGTGACCGTATCTCGATCCCTGGAGGCAAGGAGCGCGACATCCTGGTGCTGGGAGTATCGTGGCAGTACCTTTACGTGCGCAACCTGGACGTCCTTGCCGGCCGATTCTTTGGGGACCATGACGAGCAAGCGCGGGACAAGGTCGCCGTCATCACGCAGACACTGGCCAACACACTTTATAGCTCACAGAGCGCGGCCATCGGTCAGGAGATCAAGCTGAGCGGCTTGCCTTTCACCGTAATTGGGACCTTCCGCGAGCGGGTCGACACTTTCGGGCAGTCGGAGATTTCTGAAGATACCATCCTCATTCCGTACACCGTTGCGCGCTTCTTCACCAACAACGATAGCGTGACCCAACTGTTCCTTTCGGTGGGCGACTCGAACGAGGTCCCGCGCGCAACGCACGACATCGAGGACGTTCTGCGCTCGCGGCATCGCCCGGAGTCGGTGTACAAGGTGTCGAACCTGACGCAGCTTCTTTCGGTGGCATCGAAGACGGCAAATACCTTGAGCACGGTATTGTTGCTGGTTTCCGTCCTGACGTTGCTGGTGAGTGGAGTAGGCATCATGAACATCATGCTGGCTACGGTGAATGCCCGCATCCGTGAAATTGGTATGCGCAAGGCCGTAGGCGCGACCACTGCTGAGATACGAGCGCAATTCTTGACCGAGGCGATGCTCATCTCGCTCTCGGGCGGCATCGTGGGGATATTTCTTGGCTTGGCGCTGCCGTTCTCGGTAAGATTCATCACCGACTATCGCGTTCCGATCTCCGGATGGTCGGTTGTCATCGCCGTAGCCGTATCAACGCTGGTGGGTGTTGTGTTTGGCACGGCGCCGGCGGCGCGGGCAGCGCAACTCGATCCGGTCGAGAGCCTGCGCTATGAGTGAAAGTTTCTGTTCGGTTCCCCAAAATGACTTCTGAGCAACTCATTGCAACCACGGTGCGGCAGCCGGTGATGACCATGAACTCGGGAACGTCAGCAGGATTTTGCGCTTCCTCATACAGGGCGCAGCCTTCTACCTTTGGTGCAGTTCCCACGGAGCCATATCGCCTGCGCCGCATCAGAGCCCCGATGGGACCGGAACAGTGGCGGGTACCGCGGCCATAGATGCGGAGCCGCAGTACAGCGGCATCGGAGCGCTCCCAGAGAAGGGAACAGGAAAGCCCGGACTGTTTAGTCCGGGCCTCTCACTTTTCGCTTGGGCTGGCGTGCCTAATACGTCCAGGTTCTGGCGTTGGCCGCGCACCACACTACATCCAAGCGAATCTCGTCACCGTTTTCTTGCCGGCTTGACGGCGATTCCATGCCGTCTCTTACATGACCAGCGCAATGCTTTCCAGCTCTCGTTGGAACGCTTCCAAGGTGCATCCAGCAAGCCCCACCTTTGCCACCGCATTGCGGGCTTCCTCGGCCGAAACACCATATCCGTGCCCGGCCAGGAACATCTGGATCAACTCCGTCGCGTCCTTGGAGTCAAACCCCTGCAGCAGTTCGCTCTTCAGCGCCGTGATTTCCGGGACGGAAAACTTTTCTCTCATCGACCTCACCTCCGACCCTTCCGGGCTTTTTTAGTTAGACTCGGGGGACGCTATAAAGTTGCAGGCAATTCGGTTGCCGAACCTGGTCTCCCTCCCGCCTTGCCCCGGGAGGTTGGTGATATCTTGAACCCCTTTGTACGCACCAAGTTGCAGGTAGCCGTGCCAGGCCACAAGTTTTGCGCCTTCGGGCGCGGGAAGATTGAGGCGAGCCGCGTTCGAGAATCTGCAAGAAGTTGCGGCATTGCGGAGGGAAAATGCCCTTTAGCAACACCGGCGTGGGTGTTATTTCGGGAAGGTGGGCTCTTTCCCCCAAAATGGACCTAGGGGGACCATGCCCTTCCGCAGCTCCGTCCTACTACTCAGATTGCCGAGTCGCGGCCATAGGCAGCCGAATCAGAGATCTTCGATAGTGGCTTCCGGCTCCAGCAGGATCGGTATCCCGTTGCGAATGGGGTACACTCGCTTGCATTCGTTACACTTGAGAGATTCTTCGCCGCGCAGCACCAGGGGCTTGCGGCAAACTGGACAGGCGAGGATTTCCAGCAGTTCTGGGGTGATCATAGCTGTAATTCTAGCAAGATGCGGCATCTGTTGTTATCCTGATGACCAAAGGTGAGCATGGCACTAACGCAGCAACCTGCAACCACCATCAGTGCTCCTGACACTGGCATCAATTACCGCGCCCCACTGGCGATGGTCACCACGCTGTTCTTCATCTGGGGGTCTCTCACTTCCCTGAACGACGTCCTGATACCGTTTGCCCAGAACGCATTTCATCTGAAACTCGCCGCCAGCATGCTGATTCAGACGGCATTCTTCTCCGCCTACTTCGTGTTCTCGATTCCAGCATCTAAGGTAATTGACTGGATCGGGTATCAAAAAGCCATCGTGGTCGGACTGCTGACGATGGTGCTGGCGTGCCTTATCTTTTACCCAGCCGCGAAACTTGCATCGTTCCCCGTTTTCCTAATCGCGCTCATTGTCCTCGCTACCGGTATAACCATCCTCCAAGTTGCGGCTAACCCTTACGTGGCAATTCTTGGTAAGCCCCAGACGGCCTCCAGCCGATTGAATCTGACCCAGGCGTTCAACTCTCTCGGAACCGCCATTTTCCCATGGATTGGAGCCCATCTGATTCTGAGAAGCGCAACCGCTTCGATGGCGCTAAGCGCTACACAGCAAGCCGATGCGGTGATCAAGCTTTATGTCTACTTCTTCAGTATCGTGCTCGCTCTTTTGGCGATAGCGATTGGATTGTTCAATCTTCCCAAAATCGAATCTGCCGCTCATCACCTTGGCGAAGCTGTCAATGATTCCATTTGGAAACATCCGAACCTAATTTTCGGCGCCGTAGCGATTTTTGTATATGTCGGCGCAGAAGTGTCGATCGGCAGTTCCATCTCCAACTACCTCGGGCTCGACAGTATCGGCCGCCTGGTCGACCAATCCTCGGTGGCCGATCCGGCCAGCCGTTACCGCGCAGCCGTGGCATTGGCGGCGAGGTACATCTCTATTTACTGGCTGGGTGCGATGATCGGACGTTTCATTGGGTCGGCGTTGCTGCAGAAGGTGAAGCCTCGGAATCTGCTTGCTCTGTGTGCAACCGCTGCTGCCCTGTTGGTCGCAATTTCTGTATTCACGACGGGACTCACGGCCATGTGGTCGATCCTCTTAGTCGGCTTGTTCAACTCGATTATGTTTCCGACCATCTTCACACTCGCCATCGTGGAACTCGGGCCGCTGACGGGCGACGGATCTGGATTGTTGAACATGGCGATTGTGGGGGGCGCGATCATTCCCTGGTTGGTTGGTAAAATCGCCGACCTTATCAACCACAGCTACTATCCCGCTCTGAGCGAGGGGCAAACAAGCTGGGGACCGGGTATTCATTACGCTCTGCTGATCGCCTCGGTTTGCTATCTCTATATCTTGTTCTTTGCGATCAGTGGCGCGAAACCCAATAGCGAAAGGTATTCAAAGGCGTAAACGGTTTCATTGCGACAACAAGTAGGAATTCCGCTCGTCCTCTACGAGCGCGAGCCCTTCGGGCAAACGGCCGCCGTTGTACTCGGCCATGCGGTTCTTCCATTTCAGAAACTCCGTGATGGTCTGCGGCTCGATGCGCACTTCCACACGGCGCAGACTTGCCAGCAGCAGGTTCATCTCTTTCATCAGCCCAGCCATCGTGCGCAAGTCCTGCCGGGCCGGCTTCACCGTCATGACCACTTCACGGCCCTTGCACTCCAGTAGCCCCCAATACGTCGGCAACTCTTGGCGCGCGATCATTCCGGCCGGGGCCATGTAGAAGCGCCTGCTCCCCAGACCCTCCTCCGGTTTCAGGCGGAACGGCTTGCTCGCGTCTGCCAGAAAGTCGCTGCGCGACACTTTGCATTCCACCAACACCGACTGGCAGAAGCCCTTCCATCCGATGACGTCGGGAACTTCGCCGCTGGCGCAATACTGCTCGGAGAGAATGATGCCGCATCCGTATTTGCAGCGAAGCCACTCGGCAGCCCGCGCCACCAATTGCGAATGCTTCGCGGCTGACGATGCTTTTCCCATGCTGCTGTTGTAGCGCGAAACCAGGATCTTGGGGAGTATCGGCGGAGTGTCCGAAGCGGACCCGCTATATGGGTCGACGCGGCGCCAGAGCAGCAATCGTTTCGTGTAAGATCAAGGATTCGCATGGCGTGGATGATCGAAGCTGAGGATGTTCGCAAGACTTACCGCATCGGCAAAGTGGATGTGCCCGCGTTGCGCGGCGTCTCGCTGGCAGTCGAGAAAGGGGAGTTCGTAACTATCGTCGGGCCTTCCGGCAGCGGCAAGTCCACATTGTTTTACATCCTTGGCGGACTGACCCGCGCTGACTCCGGCCGAGTGCTCATTGATGGCACTAACTTCACCGGCTTGTCGGACTCAGCGCGCACCCGCATGCGGAAGGCAAAGATCGGCTTTGTCTTCCAGAAGTTCAATCTGCTGCCAACCTTGACCGCCGAAGGCAATATCGCCATCGCCCGCGATATCGCAGGCAAGAGCAACGACGCCGATGAGCGCCAATACATCGAGCACATCCTGCGGCTGCTGGGCATTGACAAGCGTCTCGACCATCGTCCCTCAGAGATGAGTGGCGGGGAGCAGCAGCGTGTCGCGCTGGCCCGCGCCCTGGCCAACCAGCCGGCCATCGTGCTGGCCGACGAACCCACCGGCAATCTCGACTCCGAGAATTCCCAAATCGTGTTGAACATGCTACGCAAATCCAACCAGGAACTGGGCCAGACGGTGCTGATGATCACGCACAATCCCGAGGCTGCCACGTATGGCGACCGCATCATTCATATGCGCGATGGTTCCATCGTCCCGCCCGAGAAAGACCCGCAATGGAGCTTTGCTCATGACTGACGATCGATCTCGACCCCGACTTCAAGGAAGGGTGCATTGAGTCGGGCAGCGTCCAGTGGTGGGAAAATAGTTCAATCCAGGTCGCTCGGTTCGTTTGCCCGCCAATTCAGGCTTTCGTTATAATCAAAGAACACGAGCGGGAGTAACTCAGTGGTAGAGTGCGACCTTGCCAAGGTCGAAGTCGCGGGTTCAAATCCCGTCTCCCGCTCCAGAATTTAGAGCCCTCGCAGATCTGCGAGGGTTTTCGCCTTCGGGGCGCGGTCGCCAAGTGGCTAAGGCCGAGGTCTGCAAAACCTCTATCGGCGGTTCAACTCCGCCCCGCGCCTCACAATTTTCCTGAGCTCTCCTGCGAGGATAACCGATTAACCTGTGATTCTTATCACAGCCTGTAGTGCGCCGATTTGGCACACTAAAAAAGAGTCCATGGATCGTTTCGCCATCATCACCAACCGCAAGCGTGCCATCATCGCACTGGTGCACTCCGTCTTTTTCCTGGGGATCGCCGGAGTGCAACTCGCGAGGTCGCACGCCGCGGCGTTTTCAATTCACGCGGAGAAAAGGCTTGGTGGGATCATCCTACTGGCTATCTACGTCATGGTTACCACGGTGTTGCTCGTACTGTTGCTGGTCTCCCATTGCGCCAAAGAGAAGCTGTACTTCGCGTTTTGCGCAGCCAGCGCAGGTTTCGGACTGGTCCGAATTCTGCTCGGTGACCCGGTGCTGCACGCCAACGTCCTGCGTGTTCTGTTGCTCGGCTGCGCCGTGCTGACGGGGACCATCATCCTTCGCAAGCACTCCGCCCCAACCGTGGCGGGGTGAGTGCAACTCCCACAGCTAACGCTTCGAGGTCAGGAGTTCCAGCACCTCCTTGCTGCCTTCATGCGCCGCCATCTCCGCGGCGGTGAGGCCGTTATCGCTGCGGACCGCGAGATCCGCGCCCGCATCGAGCAAGGCCTGCGCCCGTTCCACGCTGTTGTGCATGGCCGCCTCGTGCAGCGCGGTGTAACCGCCCTGCTGTTGCAGGTTGGGATTCGCGCCCGCCTGTAACACTAGTTTCAGCAGCGCCGCATTGCGCGAAGCCGCAGCACTATGGATCACCGCGATCCGGGTGGGCGAAACGGCGTTGGTATCGGCGCCCTGCTGGACCAAAGTCTCGGCTGCTTCAAGCTGTCCGAAGAAGCATGCCAGATGCAGAGGTGTGAACCCGTCACTGCTGCGCTCCTTCGCCAGACCATGGTCATTTGCCAGCAAAGTGCGTAAGCGGGCGACCTCTCCTAAGGCCGCTGCTTCGAATATGTCGAGATCGCCTGCGCCCTGGCGCAACAGCGCGACGATTTCCCGTTTATTTTCGTAACGGGCCTGCATCAGCGCCGATACTCCAGCCTGGTTGCGGGCATGCGCCACATCGGAGTTAGCAGCAATCAGCTTGGCTACCTGCGCTTTATCGTCCGCAGTGATAGCGGCAAAGATGTCTTCACTCATATTTGCTGGTCCTCTAGAAGGCCGCGGCGCCGGCTTCTGCGACCGCGTGGTCCTGCTCTCCGGATCCGCCGCTGACACCGATCGCGCCCACGACTTTGCCGTCGCGCTTCAGTGGAATACCTCCGGCGAAGATCATGATCTTGCAATCGTTCGACACGTGGATTCCGAAGAATTGTCCGCCCGACTGCGAGTGCGTGGCCAGGTCCTTGGTGGCGATATCGAAGGCGCGCGAAGTGTATGCCTTCTTCATCGAGATATCGATACTGCCAATCCAGGCGCCGTCCATGCGTACATGCGCCACGATGTTGCCGCCCTCGTCAGCCACGGCGATGTTCATGGGCTGACCGATCTCCTGCGCCTTCTTCTCCGCCGCAGCGATGACGCGACGCGCATCGGCAAGGTTGACTCCAGCCATGATTCCTCCACAAAATGATTTCAAGCCACAGGACGTGGCGGGTTTCGACAATAACGGGTTGCAGCGGCTTTGGCAAGTCGTACGGACTTGGCTGTCGTTAGCACATGATATGTCCGGTTGAATTAGCACATGAAGTGTCCGCTGGGCAGGCGGCAAGGGTAAGAGAGCATGGAGGACATGATCTCTTACAGCGAGGCCGCCATGGAGCGGGCCATGAAAGTAGAAGAAGTGATTTTGCGAGCCATTGCCAGGAAGATCACGTGGTGGCAGGCGGCAGAAATCATCGGCATCAGCGACCGGGCGATGCGGCGTTGGCGGCAACGCTACGAGCAGTTTGGGATTCGCGGTCTGTATGACCGGCGGCGGGGCAAGCCCTCACCCAAGCGGGTGCCGTTGGCGGAGGTGGAGAAGGTATTGCAACTGTACCGGGAGAAGTATTTCGAC
This sequence comes from uncultured Acidobacteriaceae bacterium, assembly GCA_963833155.1. Taxonomy (GTDB): domain Bacteria; phylum Acidobacteriota; class Terriglobia; order Terriglobales; family Acidobacteriaceae; genus Bog-257. The sequence goes on along the minus strand of CAWHWY010000025.1, from coordinate 19,998 downwards.
CTCAACGTGCGCCACTTTCACGAGAAGCTGGTGGCCGAGCACCAAGTGAAGCTGAGCTACAGTTGGGTAAAGGGCTTGCTGCAAGGGGCGGGTCTGGTGGCCAAGGGGCGCAAGCGCGGAGCGCATCGCAAGCGGCGGCCACGGCGCCCGTTGCCCGGCATGCTGCTGCACGTGGACGGCAGCCGGCATCGCTGGTTTCAGGACGAACGCTGGTACGACCTGATCGTGATTCTGGATGACGCCAGCAGCGCGATCTACTATGCGCAACTGGTGGAGGAAGAATCGACGGCCACGGTGATGGCGGCGCTGTGGGAGGTGATCGAGCGACAGGGCCTGTTCTGCGCCTTGTACAGCGACCGGGGCAGTCATTTTTGGCTGACGCCGAAGGTGGGGGGCAAGGTCGATCCCCATCGGCTGACGCAAGTGGGGCGAGCGCTGCGCGAGTTGGGAGTGCAGATGATTCCCGCCTACTCACCGCAGGCGCGCGGACGCAGCGAGCGCAACTTCGGGACCTGGCAGGGACGCTTGCCCCAGGAGCTGCGGCTGCGCGGGATCCAGACGGTGGACGAGGCCAACCGCTTTTTGCGGGAACACTATGTGGCCGAGTTCAACCGTCGCTTTCAGGTGGCACCGGCGCAGCGGGGCAACGCGTTTGTGGCATGTCGGCGCAAGGACCTGGACCTGGTGTTCGCGCAGCAGTACGAGCGCACCGTGAACCGCGACAACACCGTCAGCTTTCAGAATCTGAACTTGCAGATCGAGCGCGTGCGGTGGCGAGCCACCCTGGCCGGCTGCAATGTCACCGTGCACCAGCACCTGGACGGGACGATTAGCCTGACGTACGGGCCGCATCGGCTGGGCCATTACACGGCCCAGGGCGTGGCTGTTACTTCAACTCCCACTGCGATGAAACCAGCGGTGGAAAAGACGCCGGGTGGAAAAGTCCCAAAGCTGACTTTTCCACCCGGCTTGGAAATCCCGCTGACGGCGCGGGATTCCCAATTTCCCACCGCCCCGACGACTACGGTTATATGAACAAAAACAAAAACCTAAAAACCGGACATTTCACTTGCTACAAAAAGCGGACATTTTCACTTGCTACGAACAGTCGTACGGACTTGGCGGCCTGATGTGGGCGCTACCACTGGATTTTGCGCGCAGAACGCGTTAGGTTAGAGATACCGAGGCGCGGTACCCAAGTGGTAAGGGAGAGGTCTGCAAAACCTTTATGCGTGGGTTCGACTCCCACCCGCGCCTCCAAGCAATCTCGGGGCAAACCTTTAGCGATCCATCGCGTTGGATGGTTTTGCTTTTTCCGCTCAAGCTCCACTGCTACTTCCCCTGCTGTGGGGTCGATGTTGGGATCGCCCGCTGCTGGCATTCCTTGGCCGACATCAGCAGGTTGTTGAAGGCCGGATCAGGACGCAGTTTAGCCAGCAGCGGATCGTACACCAGATTGGAGTAGGCGCAATAGTTCTGGTCGATAGCGGCCTGAAGCAGACGCAGAGCAGCCTGCCGCTTGCCGCAGTCTGCGAAAAGGGCTCCCTGGTAGTACAGGAGCTCGGAGTCGGGCGCGGCCGGCGGGGTGGTTTCCACCTCGTGCGCCATTTGGTCCGCCTCCGAAAAGGGCCGCAGCCCCAGGCAAGCTTCCAGCAGATCGCGATGGTAGCGAGGAGCGGTGGGCATGTGCTGCACGGCCTCGCGTGCTTCCTCGATTTTGCCCTCCCGCAAAAGCAGCGATGGCTTCACATAAGCGGCCCATTCCGAGCCGGCGTCGAGGCGAATAAAGTCGGCGGCCCGCTTGGTATTGCCCAGTTCCATGAAGGCCCAGGCGCAGGAACGGAAGGTGTAGTTGCCGGGATCGAGCGCCAGTGCCTTGTCGCATTCCTTCGTCGATTGCTCCAGCATTCCGGCGTAGCGATAAACGTAGCCCATCACGAAATGGGCCTCCGCACTTTCGGGACGGCTCTTGACCAGCGCCTGCGCGGCCTCGTAAGCCTTGCCCAGTTCGGCGCGCTCGACGTGGTTGGTGATCAGTTGTCCGGCGGCGACGATGCGATTGGGATCCAGCGCCAGAGCGCGCTCATAAGCCTTGGTGGAGCGCTGGAACATCTCCTCGCTGCCGTCGGAATAGGTCGAGTCATAGTAGTAACGCAGACCCAGCTCTTCCCATGCGGGCGCGTAGTTCGGGTCGCTCTCCACGACGTGCTCCAGCACCGCGATGGCGTCTTTGTTGCCCGCGGTGTCATGGGGCAACGCGAGGCTGTGCAGGTAGAGATCGTAGGCTTGCGGATCCTTGGGACGAGAGCTCGCCGCGATGATCCCGCTGGCAGCGCCCAGGGCGGGAAGCAAGCCTTGACGCACCTGGGAGGTCATCCCGTTCTGTAGGGCGATGAGGTTCTGTGCGGGAGCGGTGAAGTTGGTCTGCCAAAGCAGCCGGTCGTTTTGGACGTCGATCGCCTCCAGCGTGACCATGAGATTGTCGCCCTGCTTCAGGAAGTGTCCGGTCACGATGGTGGCCACGTGCAACTCGCGGCCGGCTTTCTGCGGATCGACGTCGCTGGCCCGTACTTCGCGTGAGCGAAGAGGGACGAACGTCGAGCGTCGGCGTGTAGGTGAGCGTGCTGGCGATTTCATCCGCCAGCGCAAAGCGCAGGAACTCGACGCTGATGTCGCCGTTCACGTTCTGCAACGGTAGAACGGCAATGGTGTTCTTGGCTGCGCCGCCAGCGCCGGACGGTGCTTGTACCACAGCGCCGCCGCGGCGGTCAGCGCCAGTACGAGCAACGCGCTGACGCCCAGCAGAAGGTAGGTTTGCAGTTTGCTGGTGGTTTGAAACGTGCTGGTCTTAATGCGATACGGCAACGCCGGCTTCAGCCGTCCGGAGTTGGTCAAGCCCGGCTCCGTTTCCTTCTTCAGCGACTGGAGATCGCCCTTCATCGCCAGCGCGTTCTGGTAGCGGTTGCCCGGGTTCTTCTCCATGGCGCGGCCGAGGATGCCTTCCAGGTCCGGGGGAAGAGCGGGGTTGAGCTTGAGCGGAGAGACCGGCTTCTGGTTCAGCACGGCGTCCAGCGTGGTCACCACGTTGGTTCCGGCAAAAGGTTTCTTGCCGGTCGCCATCTGGTAAAGCACGGCGCCGAGCGAGAACAGATCGCTGCGCGGGTCGAGTTGCTTCGCCGCGCGCCTGCTCCGGCGACATGTAAACCGCGGTGCCAAAAATCTCGCCCGCAAGCGTCAGGTCTTCCTTCGGTTGTCCGTCGCCGCTCTCGAACTCGCGCGATACTTTGGCCAGTCCGAAGTCGAGGATCTTGACCTGGCCGGAAGAGGTGAGGAAGATGTTGGCCGGCTTGATATCGCGATGAATGATTCCCTTGGCGTGGCAGGCCGCGAGCGCGTCGGCAACCTGGATGCCGACGTCGAGAATCTCCTCCACCTCCATCGGCTTGCCCAGCAGCCGATCTTTCAGGCTCACGCCTTCCAGCTTCTCCATGACGATGAAGGGATGACCGTCGAGGTCTTCGATGTCGTGAATGATGCAAATGCTGGGATGGTTCAACTGCGAGGCGGCGCGAGCCTCGCGCATGAAGCGGTCGAGGGACTTGCGGTCGTTGGCCAGGTTGTCGGGAATGAACTTCAGCGCGACGTGGCGGCCGAGGCGCGTATCTTCGGCCTCGTAAACCACGCCCATTCCGCCACCACCGAGCTTGCCCACGATGCGGTAGTGGGAAACTGTCTGGCCGATCATTCCCGGGGCCGCGGTTTCCATTTGGCGGTTATGTTAGGCCGCAGCGAGAAGTCCGGTCAACCCGAGGTTCTCGGTTTCCTGGATGAGCGACACTTTCCGCTGCCGATTGACATTCGTCCCCTTACTCTGGAAGTATCGCAAGCAACCTCTCGAAGCGGGTAGAGACCATCCCAGGAACGGCTGCATGATTGGCATTCGCACGCGCGAGTTACGCAAGGTTTACACCTCCGCGCCGCCTTTCGGCGCCGGCGCTGGCGCATTCGGCTCGCCGGCAGGACGCGGCAAGGAGAAGAAGAAGCAGCCGAAGCCGGACATCGTCGCCCTCGACGGCTTGTCGCTGGATATTGCCGCGGGCGAAGTCTTCGGCCTGCTGGGACCGAACGGCGCGGGCAAGTCCACAACCGTCGGAATCCTGACCACGCGCGTGCGGCCAACTGGCGGGCAGGCGTGGATTGGCGAGCACGACGTCTGGCAGCAACAGGTCGCAGTCAAGCGGCTGATCGGCGTAGTCGCGCAGCGTCCCAACCTCGACTTCTCGCTCACCGCCCGCGAGATTCTGCTCTTCCACGGCGCCTACTTTGGTCTCGATTCCCAGGAGCGTGCCAAGCGCGCCGACGCGCTGCTGGACCGGTTCAAGCTCAGCGACCGCGGCAACCAAATGGTCCGCGGATTCTCCGGCGGCATGATGCAGCGTCTCTCCATCGCGCGCGCCATGATGCACGATCCGCAGGTGCTGTTCCTGGACGAGCCCAGCGCAGGCCTCGATCCGCAGACGCGATTGCTGCTGTGGGAGATCATCCGCGAGTACAACCAGAGCGGCAAGACCATCCTGCTGACCACGCACAACATGGAAGAGGCCGACGCATTGTCGCATCGCCTCGCCATCATCGATCACGGACGCAACATCGCGCTGGGCACGCCGAGCGAGTTGAAAGCTTCGGTGCCGGGCGGATATTTGCTGCGCCTGCGCTTCGGCAGCCAATCTCCAGATCTGCTGCAGCGGCTTCAGTCTCTGGCAGGCGTAAGAGAGGTGCGCGCCAACAACGACAGCGGCGCCGATCTGTATGCCGATCGCGGCGGCTCGCTGATACCTGAGGTTGCGAGCCTTGCGTTGGCGTGACGAGCGTCGAACTGTGCGACGTGCACATCTCCGAGCCGAGCCTGGAGAACCTGTTTCTGCACCACACCGGAAGGAGTCTGCGGGAATGAACTTGAGCCGTTTTGCGGGCGTGAGCGAAGCGGGAGCCCGCAGGCGAAATCCCGAGCGCAGCGAGGGATCTCTAAACGTAAAGCTCATGACTAAGAGTTGGTCAGGAGGACAGATTTGAACTGGAAAACATTTTTCGCGATGCTGGCGCGCGACGCTCACGTGGCCCGCCGCAATACGTTGGTATTGCTGTTGCAAACTTTTCTGCAGCCGTTGATGTTCGTCTTCATCTTCGGCCGGGTGATGGTGCGCAGCGGTTACATGCCTGCGGCCTACAAGAGCCTGCTGCTTCCCGGCATCATGGCCATCAGCATGGTGTTCACCGGCGTGTGGGCGGTTGCCATGCCGCTGATCGCGGAGTTCCAGTTCACCCGCGAGATCGAAGACCGTCTGCTGGCGCCCATGGAAATTTCCTGGGTCGCGATCGAGAAGATATTCGCCGGCGCCGTGCAGGCACTCATCTCCGGCCTGGTGGTTATTCCCGCAGCCTGGCTGATCCTGCGGCCGGGCGTCGAGCTGAACCTGCGCTCTCCGCTGAGCTTCGCGGTAGTCACGGTTCTGGTGGCACTTTTCTGCCGCCTGCGGTGGTCTCGCCTTGGGATGCAGTGTCAACCAGAACCACATCGGGCTGATGTTCAGCATGGTTCTGACTCCGATGATCTTCTTCGGCTGCACCTATTATCCGTGGAGCGCGCTGCAGAGCTTTCCTATCCTGCAAAAAGTTGTGCTGGTGAACCCGCTGGTTTATGCCAGCGAAGGACTGCGCGCCGTGCTTGTTCCGCAGTTTCCGCATCTCTCGTTGGTGGCAGTCCTTGTGGGCTTGGTGCTCTTTGACACGCTGCTGCTCACTGCTGGACTGCGGCAGTTCCGAAACAAGGCCGTCAGCTAGGAGCGCAGATTCGCTATTGGCTATTCGCCTTTCGCTCTAACTCTCGCTGTCATCCCGACCGAGGACTTCGCTTCCTCCTCCAACATTGTCATCCCGACCGAGGGCTTTAGAGCATTTTCATAGTTGCTGTATCCCATACCCGCAGTGGCGGAAGAAGGCTTGCGCGTTTTGAGCCGTGATGGCAGCCAAGGCCTGAGCGATCGCCGGTTCGAGCTGTTCCAGAACTCGGGCCTTCACTCCGCGCAAGAGTTGTTTCACTTTGGACCAGGCTTGCTCGATGGGGTTAAAGTCGGGCGAGTACGGCGGCAGATAGAGCAGGTGCGCCCCGCGGCTTTCGATGAGCTGGCGCACGCCCTCCACCTTGTGGGCAGCCAAGTTGTCCAGGATTACCACCTGCCCCGATTCCAGCCGTGGCACGAGCACCTGCTCCACGAAGGCGAGGAAGACATCCCCATCAGTAGGCGACTCAATGGTCATGCTGGCCAGCACGCCTGCCGTGGTGAGCGCGGCCAACACGGTCAGGGTGCGCCAGTGGCCCGCGGGCACCGCCTCCGAGACGCGTTCGGGTCGGGGTGCCCAACCATAGCGGCGGGTCATCTCCGTGGTCACGCCGCTTTCGTCGAGAAACACCAGCGCGGCGGGATCCAACTCGCTTACCTGCTCCCACCACGCCTGGCGACGCCAGAGGCTTTCGCCGCTTTCCTGCTCCTGCGCCCGGAGCGATTTTTTTTATACCGTAAGCCCAGCCGCTGCAGCCACACCCACAGTCGCGATCGGCTGATGCCGACACCGGCTCTGGCCGCCAGTCGCGGTTGCAGTTCAGCCAAGGTCAGATCGGGCTGTTGCCGGAGGATCGACCGCAACTGCTGCTCCACCCCAGCCGTCAACCGACTGGCAGGACCGTGCTGGCTCTGCGCCGGCCGCTGCTTCCGCCCCGTCCGCAACTGCTGGGCTCGAATCTTTTTGCTGTACCCCCAACTGACGCCGAACTGCTGCGCCAACTCCTGCAAGCTCCCACGACCAGCCTCGTACGCTTCCAGAAGCTTGCAGCGCAAATCGTCCGAATAGGCTTGTGGCATCGACGCTTCGCAGAGATCGCCATTCCCACTTTATCGACAATTATCCTTCCTGGATATAGCTACTAAGGAACTGCTCTAGCCCGAGCGGAGGGACCTGCTTTTTCTGTTTGACTAACCACTAGCCGCTATCCACTGTTTTCCCACTCCGGGACTGCCTATTATCCAATTGATACCCCCCCCCACTTTCTTTTAGAATCACGCGATTACGAATTTTCTCGCGGCAAACGATTAATCCCCAAAGCTTTATAAGCAACTGCTTTATTTGCAGCAGTTACGAGGCAGGTTTGCCATAGGTTAGAAGGGCTTGCGAGGGCATCCGCGGATGCTGTAGTGATGAGCTGGTAATCAGACTCCGGCTCTATCCCACTATCCACTGACCGCCATCCACTGACTTTTCAAAGAGCCTTTCAGCCCGGCACACTTAGGTGGGTCCGAGAAGACACAACAACTCTCTCCTGGCATTTCCACAGACACTGCGAAGGGCTTGCTTCCCGCAAGTGCGCGAGTCACGTTGGCACGTGACGTTATCGCCGAACCGCGGTGGAAGCGAAGCAATTAATCCAAAGCCAAAACGCAACGGAGGGGCACTGACAATCAGGCGCTAAGGCAGCGGTTGGGCAGTCGCGGAACTCGGGTTGGGGCATACAGGGTTCTGTTTTAGAGCTCTCGGTGCCGGCGAAAAATAATCAGGCGCCAGAAAACGCTGGATGCGTGTATAGTCATGGGGCTGCGGGAAGCAAAAGGAAAGGTCCGGTTCAGTAGAATTCAGATAAGCCAGGTACATATCTCTGACATTCGTTCGCTTGTTCGAAAACTTTCCCGGTGCATGATGGTAGAAAGCAGGTCTGCGAGAGCAGAGGCCAAGCCGGGTCAACAAAAAGGAGAACGAACATGCCCCAATCAAAAGGTATTGCAACGACGGTAGCCGTATTCGCCATCACATTCCTGCTCACTGCAGCCGCGGCCCAAAGTCCCTATTTGTATGGTAATAATACCATTGGAGCGCCAGGGCCATATGTGTATAAGATCGACAAAACAAATGGTGTGGTAGTCGATACATATACAAATTTGTCCGGTTCTGCTTATGGCCGCGGTGTGTTGGTGATCGGTAACACCATGTATTACACGGACAGCGACTCTAACCAAGTCTACGGCTATGACATATCGACGCATCAAGATATGGGAGTGATGTTTACGGTCAGCATGGCAAATCATGGCTTGGCGTCCATAGCGTATGATGGAAATGGATTGTGGATTCAAGATTATGCCATACCCGGGAGTACTAAAGTATTTCATTACTCGTTGTCCGGGAGCTATCTTGGAACCATCAATGTGACTGCATGCGCGTGGGGAAACTGTGATGGCCTAGGCTACTTCGGTGACCAGAATAACAGCTGGCTTATTTCCAATCGTGGCGACAGTATAGATCCTTACGATCTATACGATACCAACGGCATACCCGGTCCTGCTGGCTTTATAATTCCTTCCTCAAACGACACCGGAATCACGTGGGACTGTAGTAATTTTTATACCTCAGACCCAGACTACTATCATCCAAAGATAAATGTTTGGAATAGCAGTGGCGGCTACGTAAACACGCTCACTCTGAGCGGCTGGCCAGCCGGCTATCCTCCACTCATTGAGGGGTTATCGACAGCCTACGCTCCTCCACCATCACCTAGCACAAACGCCTGTCCTACGGCGCTAGGTGTTACCTGCGTGTTCTTTACCGGCAATTCCTATCCTGGAATCTGTGGTCGACAAGCAACTTTTCTACCCAATGAAGACGATAGTCTTCTTTCTAATACCACAATTTACGAAAGCGTGATCGCCCCGACAACCTTCACTCCAACAGGTATGTTCATTAACTCACTGATCACCCCGGGGGACATTGGGCTCTATACGTCAGCAAGGAGGGAACTCCGAGTGAACATGGGTTCAGACGGAAATCCAGGGATTTTGCTAGAGGAGGACACTTGTTCTGGCAGCGATTTTTCCGTGATCCCGAATGGCCAGGATTTGGGCAATATGATCGGAGTGTGGTTTGTCTGCAAGGTACCGTTGGCCGTCCATTTGGCCGCTGGACAGACCTATTGGTTTTCGCTCACTCCATCAGCGGGAAACAGCGCAGCACATCACACCTTTCAATGGGCGAGTACCCAGGATCCTCCTTTGATCGGCGCTCAGCAGGAACAGTGTGGAGGGCCAGGTCCGGCGCCAAATTGTGCATTTTTCAACTCTCCGCAATCAGGCTCCTATTTCGCCAACACTCGCGATAATAATCTTCCGTATCCAACTGCCACAATAAAGGCAGGGGTATTTTCATGGGGGCTATTTTGAGTTTTATGAAACTCGTAATGCCCGACCCTGCTCTGGGTGCCCCACCCTTGTCCGCCGCCTTTGCAGACAGGGTGGGAGGCCGCACTCCAAGATAGCAAACAGCCTGAAAACTTCTTCCCACCGGGCACCGAAACGGGGCGCTCGTCGCGCCCCGCTTCTGACAACTGATAACTGGCTACTGACAACTACTCTAGCAGCCCGTGGTGAAAGTCTGGATACCTGTACGAAAAAAATTTGAACGATCCACAGCCTTTGTTTCTACAATGCGCGCATGGCAATGGGCACGCGCAAGCAGCGGGAGAAGCAAGAAGACATCTGGATCGCGCATACTGAGTTGGCGTCGGCGCCTGGACATCCGTTCTATCAGCGACTGAATGAGTTACTGGAGGCAGAGAGCTTCGACGAGTTTGTCGAGGGCCGGTGTGCGAAGTTCTATGCGGCGAAGTACGGCCGGCCGTCGCTGACGCCGGGGATCTACTTCCGGTCACTACTGATCGGGTATTTCGAGGGCATCGACAGTGAACGCGGGATTGCCTGGCGGTTGGCGGACTCACTGGCGCTGCGACGGTTTGTGGGGATCGGGCTGGACGAGTACACGCCGAACCACTCGACGATTTCGCGCACGCGGCGGCTGATCGATGTCGATACGCATCGCGGGGTATTTGGCTGGGTGTTGAGTTTGCTGGCGGATCGTGGATTGCTGAAGGGCCAGCGGATCGCCATCGATGCCACCACGCTGGAGGCCAACGCGGCGATGCGCTCGATCGTGCGCCGGGAGACGGGGGAGAGCTACGAGGAGTTTCTGCGCGGGCTGGCGAAGGCCTCCGGCATGGAGACGCCAACGCGGGAAGACCTGGCACGGTTGGACCGCAAGCGCAAAAAACGCATGTCCAATAAGGAGTGGAAGAGTCCTGCGGACGGGGATGCGCGGATTGCGAAGATGAAGGATGGGCGCACCCATCTGGCGCACAAAGCCGAGCATGCCGTCGATCTGGACACGGGCGCGGTGGTGGCGGTCACGCTGCAAGGCGCTGACCAGGGCGACACGACGACGCTGGAGGAGACGCTGAGCGAAGCCGGGATAGCGGTGGCGGAGTTAGTCGGACGGGAGGCGGAGCTGCGGCCTCACGATAAGCCCAAGGTGAATGTCCATGGGATTGAAGAGTTGGTCGCGGACAAGGGCTATCACAGCGGCGCGGTGGTCGAACGGGTGAAGTCGTACGAGGTGCGCAGCTACATTCCGGAGAAGCAGCAAGCCGGACGACGTAACTGGCAGGGCAAGCAGGCGGAACAACAGGCGGTATACCAGAATCGGCGGCGCGTGCGGGGCAGCTACGGCAAGAGCTTACTGCGGCGGCGCGGGGAACTGGTGGAACGTAGTTTTGCGCATTGCTACGAGACGGGCGGTATGAGGCGCACGCACCTGCGCAAACACCAGAATATTCTAAAGCGGCAACTGATCCACGTGGGAGCCTTCAACCTAAGCCTGATCCTGCGCCAGTTGCTGGGTGCGGGCACGCCGCGGGAGTGGAGAAACCGCGGTGGCATGCTTCTATTGCTCGTTTATTTCCTGCTCACGCGCCGGGAGGCTCGGAATCAACTTTATAGAAGCTGTAACTCTATCTCCCGCGCGAAATCCTTAGTGGGACTACGAAGCCGACCATGCCGCTGGCCGTACCCAAAATCAACTGCTTGCACCACAGGCTCCTAGTCGTGTACTCCGTCCATGAACGCCCGAAGCTTGCGCGAACGCGAGGGATGACGCAGCTTGCGCAGCGCCTTGGCCTCGATTTGGCGGATCCGTTCGCGGGTGACGGCGAACGACTGCCCGACTTCCTCGAGCGTGTGCTCGGAGCCGTCTTCCAGGCCGAAGCGCATCTTGATCACCTTCTCCTCGCGAGGGGTGAGCGTGCGCAGCACCTGCGCCGTCTGCTCCTTGAGGTTGACGTTGATCACCGCTTCCGCGGGCGAAACCACCGCGCGGTCTTCGATGAAGTCGCCCAGATGCGAATCTTCTTCTTCGCCGATTGGCGTCTCCAGCGAGATCGGTTCCTGCGCGATCTTGAGCACCTTGCGCACCTTGGCCACAGGAATGTCCATGCGCTTGGCGATCTCTTCCGACGTCGGCTCGCGTCCCAGTTCCTGCACCAGTTGCCGCGAGGTGCGGATAAGCTTGTTGATGGTCTCGATCATGTGCACCGGAATGCGGATGGTGCGCGCCTGGTCGGCGATGGCGCGGGTGATGGCTTGACGGATCCACCACGTCGCGTAGGTCGAGAACTTGTAACCGCGCCGGTATTCGAACTTGTCCACCGCCTTCATCAGGCCGATGTTGCCTTCCTGAATGAGGTCGAGGAACTGCAAGCCGCGATTGGTGTACTTCTTGGCGATGGAAACCACGAGGCGCAGGTTGGCCTCGATGAGTTCGCGCTTGGCGAACTCGGCATCGACGTCGCCCTGCACGATCTCGCGCTGCGTGCGCTTCAGTTCGGCGAAGCTCGCCCCCGCGTCGCGCTCCATTCGCTCCAGGTCGATGCGAATCTGCCGCGACTGCCGACGCAGTTCCTTGCGTGCCTCTTCGGCGCGCGTCTGCTCGGCGCGCTTCTCGAAGTTGACCGCTTGCCGGTCGAGCCCGCGCATGCTGTCAACGGTTTTGTTGACACGATCGATGAGGCGCTTGCGCTCGGTGTTGGTGAAGCCCAGCCTGCGAATCACGCGCGAGATTGCAACCTGCTCGCGGCCCAACGCCCACCGGGTCCTGCGAAATCCGCGAGGGTTTTTCTTCTGCGAAATCTCAGCCAGCTTCTCCAGGAGCTGACCCGACTTCTTGTAGTGACGGCTGAGTTCGTCAATCTTTTCCGTGATATCGTTCAGCCGGTTGGTCACCACCTCGTCGGTGATTTCCTCTTCGTCGAAGAGCACCACTTCCTTAATGGAGCGCACGCCGCGCTTGAGGTCCTCGCCGATGGCGACGATCTCGCGGATCACGATGGGCGAACGGGACAGCGCCTTCAACACCCGCAGCTGGCCGCGCTCAATACGCTTGGCGATTTCTACTTCGCCCTCACGCGTTAGCAGCGGGACCGTGCCCATCTCGCGCAGGTACATGCGGACCGGGTCGTTGGTCTTTTCCAGCGCGCCTGGCGTGAGGTCGAGTTCGACATCTTCGCCAGCTTCCAACTCAGTATCGAATTTCTTATCGAGCGAACCGGGAATCTTCGGCCCTTCGAGCACATCAATACCTTGCCGGCCGATGGTGGTCAGCAATTCCTCGATGTCGTCGGGCGAATGCATGTCATGCGGGATCAGGTCGTTGACCTCATCGTAGGTGAGGTAGCCCTTTTCCTTGCCCGCATCCGTCAATTTTTTGATGTCGTCGTACTTGTCGTCTAGAGCCAAAACGGAATTTCCTCAATGTGACGCCGTATCACAGGCGTGCATTCTTGTGTGCACACAAAAGGCGGGACCGGTACTGCAGAACCGGCAGACACAGAAACTTACAGAGTTTATCATAAGCCAGGCCCGCCTCCTAGCTTTTTTTGCGGGACGCAAAAACTCTGGTAACTGCTTGAGCAGTTTCCGAGCAACGTCCCAGCGTCGTCGACTCTGTTAGTAGTTAGATGTTTTGCACGGAACAATGGGTTCACCCCTTTTTCGTCAAGCACTTACGCACAAACCACGTCCGGTGCTGACTCGCTAAGCGGTCTCGCCCATGGCCGTCATGACCCTCCGCAGTTTGACGCGCTCCTGAAGCAACCGTGCTGCCGAAGCCGGATCCTGCCGGCGCTCAGCGTCCTTCAACTGTTGTTGCAACTCCTCGAGCTGCCGCCGCAAGACTCGCCGGCGCAAGGAACGAATCGCGCTTTCCAGCAACTCGGGTGTCAGCTCCTCGCGTTCATCCATCAGCACGGCCGCCAGAACATTGCGTTCGGTGTCCTCCAGTTCCATGGACATCGGATCGAGCCCCTGCTCTTGCGCGAGGAGTAGCGCGTCGATCAAGCTTTCAGCCGCCGAGCCCTCGTGCAACCGTTCGCGAGTGAGGGCGAAATGCGCCTGGCGCGCAGGCTCGAAGTCAAGGTCCGGGGTCCCCAACGAGCGCTGGTTTTGCGCTCGTTGGGGTGGGAGGTCCTGGCCGTCGCGGTCACTAACGGGGCTATGAGCGAGCTCGCGGCTGGCAAGGGCGCGGACCAGCACTCGCTCGGCATCGGCCAGGGTCGCGCTGCCAGAAGCGCTCACCTGCGAGGAAGATCGCGCACGCGCGGCATGCCGCAGTTCCTGGCGCAGCACTGCCGAATCGATACCCAACCGGTGTGAAATTTCGTTGGCCAATTCGTCGCGCACGATGCGGCTTGGCACTCGCTGAACGTGCGGCAGGAGGTAGTTCAGCGCTTTCACTTTCCCGTCGGGAGTGCGTACTGGGAACTGCGCCCGCGCCCGCTCGATCAGATAGTCGAAGTATTTGGCGGAGTGCTTTAATGCTCCTTCCCAAGCCACGGTCTTTTTTCGCCAGAAATCCCTTAACTCATCCGGCTTTGTGCCCCATGGAGCTAGCCCGGCTGGGTTCCGAAGCATACTCTCCGAGAAGGTAGTAAGTTCGCTGCCGTAGGCGTCCTTTCCGCCGTGTTTAATGTATAGGTCGGGATCGAGACCTTCGTCCAAGTTGAATATCCTTATCTGGAAATCCTCGCTGAGGAACAATGCCAACGAGCGTTCGACAGCCGCTGCGCCGGCAGTATCGGGATCGAAGTTGACCACGACATTCTTGCTGAATCGCCCCAGCAACCGGGCTTGCAACTCAGTGAAGGCCGTCCCCGAGCTGGCGATCACGTTGTGGAACCCGGCGGTGTAGACCGAGATGCAGTCCATCTGGCCTTCCACCAGGACGGCGTAGTCAAGCTTGCGGATGGCCTCCTTGGCTTTGTCAAGGTTGAACAGCACGCGCGACTTCGAATAAATTGGCGTCTCGGGCGAGTTCAGGTATTTGGGGCCGGCCTTCTCGTCGGTCGCCAGCGTGCGTCCGGTGAAGGCAATGACCTTCCCCGTTTCATTGCAGATGGGGAACATCACCCGGTTGCGAAACTTGGAATAGAACACCGTGCTCTGCTCGCCGCCTTCTTCACCTTTATCTTTCCAGGAGAACAGTCCCGACTCGCGCAGCAGTTCTTCGCTCCACTGGGCGCGCAGCGCGTCGCGCAGCAGGAATCCCGAGTCTGGCGCGAAGCCGATGCGGAACTCCGCGATGATGGCCGGAGTGATCCCCCGCGAGGCAAGATACTCGCGCGCGTGCGCGGCTTCGGGCTTGCGTAGCTGCTCCTGGAAGAACGTGCAGGCGCGCTCATGGACGTCCAACAGCCCACCGCGCAACTTGGCGACGCGCTCCTCCTCAGGCGAGGAGAAGCTCATCTTAGGCATGGGAATTTTCAGCTTCTCCGCAATCATGCGGACGGCCTCGGGGAAGGTGATGTTCTCGACCTTCTGCACGAAGCTGAAGACATCGCCCGACGCGCCGCAGCCGAAGCAGTGAAAAAATTGCCGCGAAGCATGCACCGACATCGAAGGCGTCTTTTCCTGATGAAAGGGGCACAAACCGATGAAGTTCTGCGCGCCCGCCTTGCGCAGGGTGACGTACTCGCCCACAATGCGGACGATGTCAGCCTGCTGCTTCAGGGTGTACGCAAAATCCCCGGGATTTGCCATGTTGTACTAGTGTGCAGGAAGACGGGGAGGGATTCACTCGGAATCGGGTTGCGACTGTGAATCCCCTGTGGAATTCGTCCAGAAAACGGTGGATGGCGGTGGATTACCCGCCCGCGGTCACTTCGCCCATGAGCATGATTGGGGAGGTGGGTTTGTCCGAGCCTGCTTCGTTCTCGACGGTAATCGCGAATGCCTTAGCGACCACGCCCTCAGGCATCGGATGGTCCATCATCATGGCGTTACCGTGCTCGTCAGGCTTGAAGACGCCGGCCGGCATAGGCGCGCCTTTCATGGGAATGATCCATAGCTCGTAGGCCTTGCCTTCGGGAACCGAAGGCAAATTGCTGGCCATGAACATCATGCGTTTTTGCGATGTGCTGAAGATGGCCGTGCAGCTCGGCTGCCGCGGTGACTTCATCGGATTCAGCGAAACGTGCACCGCGTCCGGCGATGTGAGCAGCCGCAACTCCTGGCTCAGGCGATCAAGTTGTATCCTCTGGTCCTGATTACGATTGGTGAGTTCGGCGAGCTGATCGTTCATCCTGCGATTACTGCGCCACGTCCCGACCGCGATGACGAATAGCGCGATGGCGGCGAACGCCGGAGCCCACGCCCACCACAAGCTTCGCCGCGGAAGCTCAACTGGCGCGGACGATGGAACAGCCCGCGGCTCGGCGGCGATGGCGCGCATCAGGCGCTCCTTGCTCCTTGCTGGCGGCTGTGGCCCGCTGCTCGACAAGCCGAGCAGTCCCAGGTCGCCGCGCAGGGCCTGCAATTCGCGACGGCAGGCGGCGCAGGTGTGCAGGTGCTCCTCCAGTGACTCCCGCTCCCCGCCCGCGAGTTCGCCTAGCGCGTACAGCGCCAGGTCGTCGGCGAATTGTTCGTGCGTCTTCATCACGCAAATTTGGCGCGCAACTGCTGCAGCCCGCTGCGAATGCGCGTCTTGATCGTACCCAGCGGCTCACCCGTCTTCTCCGCAATCTCGGAATGGGTGAGACCCTGGAAAAACGCCAGCTCCAACGCGGTGCGCTGATCGGGACTCATCTCCGCCAGCGCTCCGCGAACTTTTTCCACCACCAGCGCGCGCTCAGTCTCGTCGCGAAGATCAGGTCCGCTGGTAATCACACATTCCTCGATGTCGGTTTCCGGCCGCCGCTTGCGAAGCCGGTCAATGGACCGATGCCGAGCAATTACCGCCAGCCATGCAGCCAAACTGCCCCGGCTGGCGTCGAAGGCGTCGGGGTTACGCCACAGTTGCAAGAATACGTCTTGTAGTACGTCCTCCGCTGCTGCCGCATCTTGCAGCACCCGCAACGCCACTGCATAAATGACCTTGGCATACCGGTCGTAGAGCTCGGACATGGCCTGCTGCTCACCGGCGCGAAGACGCGCGATCAGGCGCATCTCATCCGCTGCGTTGCCCCGGGAGCGTGAACTCTTTTCGACAGATTCCATACAGTAATACGTCTGAGAATGGTTGACAGATTGCCAAACGACAGCACCGCACCGGCCAAGAAACATGTTTGCAGAAATTTCCCGCCGGTGTAAAATCCGCCCGCTGTTCTGGCCTCGTAATTGAGGTAGCAAACGGAAACCACGAGAACATATCAGTAAATGCTTGGACGAGCAAATTGCTTCTATTTACTACTCGGTAAACTTCAGTATGCTGCTTCTCATTTTCCCATTTTGGGACGATTTCACTGGTTGGTCACTACCCCCTCCCCCCCACCCCTACCTAGTGGAATCAGTGGGTTGGTCGGAAATTCCCCGCAAAATATGACATCCAAGGGAGTTACATGGATCCGATGGTTCGCAAAGGACTTACAGGTAGAAATTCGACCGGTTTTTGAGCTCTCGCAGAGCTTGCGTTAACCAAATGATACATAGAAAACGACTTGTACTAACCCCCATGGACCTAGCCCCTATCCCTGATTCTCAAAGGCCACTCCGCCCTCGTCAGGGCGTAGAGACACTAAGCCTCTTCTGACCAGGGTACCGCCGTATGCGCCGTTGTCAAGATTACGAAGGTACAGGTTGGGTAACTGTACTTGCGTAACAATTCAGGCCCAAGGTAACCAACCGACCCGCGATCACCGGGTGTCGCTTGACAGCGCCAATCGTCGTAATAGACGGGATGACGACATGGAAGTGGCTACCTGTGAAATTTCATCTCCACCGTCACTTGGACCGGTGCAGGCTGGCCGTTCTTTTCGGCGGGTTTGAACTTCCACCTCTTCACGGTGTCAACCGCGGTCTGCTCGAACGCTTTCTCGTCACTGCGGAGCACGCGGACGGCCTGTACGCGCCCCTTCGCGCCCACGCCGACCAGCATGACGACGATCCCATGCCGTTCTGCGTCGGGCGGCAGATCAGGAAATTTGGGATCGGGAGCGTAGGTAGCCTTGGGCGGCTTCATGCCGGCGGTCACGCGCTGAAATTGCGCGAAAGTCTGGTCGTCGGAAAAATCGGCGGGCGAGGTTGAGAGAGTCGAGGAGGACTCGGGCCGCGAGTTGCTGGTTTGCGCCCACAAGGCGGAAGAAGAAGGCGAAAGCGACAGCGCAAGTGCCGTCAGCAAGAAGATGCACATCTCAGTCCCTGACCTTTTCATTCGGCCTGATCCAGCTTCAGTTGCTCGATGGCCGCCGCGCGCGCTTTGGGAGCCCGTTTGAACGTGGCATCGAGCAGCCGCGGATACGCGACCTGCGCTCCGCCTAGCAATTGCTCGACGGTGAGAATCTGAATGCGCGGATAGGTGCCGGTGTCGAACGGCGAATCGTCTTTGTAGAAACCGAGCTTCGGCAGCTTCTTTCACCATGGGCTTGGTCGGCTCTTCCATCGTGATAAGGACGCCGATTGCCGCCTTTTCGCGCTCGATGACGCCACGCAAATCGCGCACATGGCTCTCACGAATAGACCCGGTTGGTAATTGCGAGTTCGAATTTCTCTTCGTGATGCGCGTTTTTCATTGGAATGCGTTCAACGTGAAAAGCAAACTGCCGAGCGAGTCCTTCAACATAGGGGTCGTCGTCGTAAGTCATAAGGAAATTGCCTGCACACTCTGACATCAACGCAAACAATCTCTCGTGATCCAGGCGGTTGTGGGCATAGAGTCTTGTACCCGCCCGCTTGCCGTTCCCCGCCGTGTACGGAGGATCGATAAAGTAGGCCACTCGGGCTTGGGCCGCGTGCTCCTCGATCAGGTCGAGGCCATCGCCACAATCGAATTGGATGCGACTGCTCAACTGCCGAAGTCTCTGAATACGCTTGACGAGGGTCTCCGGGTACCATCGAGACGCGACTCCGTGACCGTTTTCGCCATCCTTCATCAAGCTGGCTCCGTTCGCGAGAATGCCGCCGCGGTAAGTACGATTGCGAAGAATCGTCTGAAATGCTGTGTCCACGGTTGAATTGGGATGCCGACTCAACTCCCTAATCACGTTTTCGCGGCTGATCGGGAAATTCAGTATGCGTTTACATAGCCGACTACTCGCATCTCCGAAAACGCACGTCCATACGGCGGCCACATCCTCGTCAATCTCACGGAGGAGCAGCCGATCTACCCTGCCCTGGTGCAAAAGCGATAGGGGTACACTCCCGCCTCCGAGAAAGGGATCCACCAGCATCTTTGGGCGCACTGGCCGCGTTCTGATCCACTCAAAAACGTACGGAACCAGCCAGGTCTTGCCACCGGGGTAGCGGAAAGGTGATAACTGAGTGACCGACGCCACATTGACAATTTTCAGCTTTCCAGATGGGGGCGTCTCTTGGAACAATGAGGTCTGCATGTCGCTTCTTCAAATCAGCGAAATCTTCGGTAATGATACATCGGTTCCTCAAACCTTTGAACGGCGAACACATAAATGGTGCCCTTTTCGTACAAGCCCATGCACCAAACAAGGAATCGTTTCGCCTTTGGGAATATGTTCGCTCTCAGACGGCAGGACAGCAACAGTTTCTTGTCCGGTCAGATTTCTGGAGCGAGGCAGATTGTTTATAGACGCGGCTCGCCTTGCATTTGGAACCGATCAAGACTGTATGGCTGTACCCGAGGTTCGTCTCCTTGAGGTTCCTGGCGAGAGGACAAAGAAAATCGGCAAAGTTGACTTTTTGCTTGTACAAGTGGTAAACCAAACAGCTGCAGATTTCGCAGCCCTCGAAATCCAGTCTGTCTATATTTCGGGCCGATCGATTAGGCCGATGTTCGACGAATATCTGCGAGAGGGGCAGTTGCCAGCGGGATCACGGCGACGGCCCGACTTCCGCTCTTCCGCGCAGAAGCGGCTTATGCCTCAACTGGCGCTTAAAGTCCCCATTTTCCGCCGATGGGGCAAGCGATTTTTTGTCGCCGTCGACGCTACCCTATTTAAGACGTTGCCTAAGATGCGTGAACAAAGTGCCGGTAATGCGGAAGTGACCTGGCTTGTTTACCCGTTCGCGCGCTCACCCGAGGGTGGCTATCATATGGGAGACCCAGAGATCCACCACACGGTCTGGGAGGATGTGCTCGATGCACTGCGTGAGGGCTATCCGCCAGAGAAGTCGGAGCTTCTGAACCAACTCACAAAGGAAGTACCGCGACGGAAGCTTTTCCGGACATGAGCCGCGGAGCCATCATTGCCAGATACGCCATCATGTCGCTGTTGCCGAGAAACTTGCGAAACGCCTGCATAGCGTGCGACACCCATCCACCCTTCTTGACCACTTCCTGATAGGCTCGCTCGGCGTCGAGGTTCCACTCCCAAGTGTCCTCGAAGGCCGTGATCTGCGAGGAAGAGCGCGTGCCGTCTTTCTCGGCGAAGAGGACGTTGTAATCCTGGCGGCTATTGAACGGCGGATCGAGGTAGATGAGGTCCACCGACTCGTCGCGCACGTAGCGCCGCAGCACGTCGAGGTTGTCGCCGTAGAACAGTTTGTTTTCGGCCATTGAGCGCGATTGTAGCGCAACCGCTACCTGCACCTGCACAGTCCAGGTTCTCTCGGGTGCATCTGGGGTTCAATCAATCGTCTGGCGCATATTGTAAACTGGGAGTACCGGTTCTGA
>CAWHWY010000024.1:0-75758 GCA_963833155.1 uncultured Acidobacteriaceae bacterium | reverse complement strand
GGAGCAGCCGAACACGTCTTTGCGTTCCCACGTACACTCGGCGGTGACCACTCGACCAATGCGCATCACATGAAAGCCGCACGCTTCACCATTCCGACCACGCGCCACTGACGATCCTGACGACCGTTGGAGCGCCGATCTTGAGGTGATATTCTGCCCAAATGCGTACACGTGTAGTGGTGCTGGGTGCGGGCTTCGGCGGCCTCGAACTGACAACAATTCTTTCGGACGCCTTCGGCGAAGCCATCGACAGCGTTTTGATCGACAAGAGCGATACGTTCGTCTTCGGCTTCTCGAAACTTGACGTGATGTTCGGACGCCAGATGCCGGCCGAAGTTCGTCATGCCTACCACGATATTGTCAAACCGGGCGTGCGATTCTTGCAGTCCACGGTGCGGTCCATCGACCCGGCGACCCGGCGCGTGGTGACTGACGCTGGAACGTTCGAGGCGGACGTGCTGGTGGTCGCGCTTGGCGCCGATCTCGACCCGGCCGCCACTTCAGGGCTGGTGGAAGGCGGCAGCGAGTTCTACACGGTTGCGGGAGCCTTCGCACTGCGCGACGTGCTCCCTAAGTTCGAGCGAGGCCCGGCCATCGTCGGCGTCACCGGCAAGTCGTTCAAGTGCCCTCCTGCTCCCAGTGAGACGGCGCTGTTGCTGCACGACTACTTGGTCGCCCGCGGGCGACGTGAGGCAACAGAGATTTCGCTGGTGATGCCCTTCGGCACGCCTATTCCCCCTTCGCCCGAAACCTCGCAGGCGATTCTCGCGGCGTTCGCGGAGCGTGGCATCAAGTTCGTGAAGGACAGCCTGGTGAAGGCGCTCGATCCGGGCAGGAAGGTTGCCGTGTTGAGCGACGGGAGCGAGATGCCGTACGAGTTGTTTCTCGGCGTGCCGGTGCACCGCGTGCCGCAGGTCGTCGTCGAGTCAGGGTTGGCCGCCGATGCCTATAGCTGGGTGCCAGTGAACAAGCAGACGCTGGAAACTGCCTTTCCTGGCGTCTACGCTGTGGGCGACGTGAACGGCGTGGGCACCCCCAAGGCGGGTGTCTTCGCAGAAGGCGCGGCGCGCGTCGTGGCCGCTGCGATCATCGCGCAGCTCCGCGGAGGGCCATCAGCGGAGGCCTACAAGGGACAGGGCTCCTGCTATGTGGAGTTCGGCCACGGCCAGGTTGGACGCGTAGACGTGGACTTCCTGAGCGGCCCAAAGCCTACGGGCACTTACCAGGCGCCGTCTGAAGCTCTCGTCGCCGAGAAGGCCCACTTCGGCTCGAGTCGCATTCAGCGGTGGTTCGGACGCCCGGCCGCGCGCGGCTGAGCAGACGTGACCACCTCCACGCCAAAGAAGTGGTTCAGGTTATCTCCGAGTCGAGGCGAGATTACAACCTTGCGAACTTGAGGACTCGGGGATAACTTCCAGTTGGCGACTACACGGACAATGGCCAGATTTTCGCTGGTTGCTTCGACGGATAATTCGCAGCCTCCTGAAAGCAGGGCCTACTGCGCCCGTGTCGCGGCTGGCGGTTTCCAGCTTCCGTCCAGGATCGACGGCGGGGTTGTCGTCGGCCAGTACAAGCGCATCACTAAAACGAATTTCCCTTTCGGTGCAGGCAGCCAGTTGGCCTCTTTTGTCCTGCCCGGTGATTCCGCCTGGAGATACATGTCAACAGAGCCGTCCGCGTTAGTGATGAATTTATTGCGCTGGCTCAGTTCGTAGCGGTTGATGGAGTTCGGCGCGAAGAAAAAGTCCGGATCGTAAAGGGTCAGCGATCAGAAGGCCTTGACCGGAGGAAATTGTCCCTTCTCGAAGTGGATGACATAGCTGTGGTCAGCGCCGTTGTAATCGTCGCCATTCGCGTCCTTCTGCGACAGCGGATACACCGCGTCCTGCGGACGGTTCCAGCCCGGCCCCAGCATGTTGCCCATGGCGCGCAGCGGATAATCGGTGCCCCAATTGCCTACGCCAGAGGTGAAGTACAGCCAGCCGTTGGTCGTCTTCTGGTCTTTCAGGAGCTTGACCATCTTCAGCAGCGCCAGCTTGGGGACGGCCTTGATCGCCTCTTTGTCGAACGCACCCAGCTTGCTGGGATCGTAGTCCTGCCCCGGCACCAGCCCGATCTTGGCCATTCGCGCGACCAGTGGAGCATCGGCGGCGGTCGGCGGATTGGTCTTCATCAACTGCGCGAGGCGGGTGAAATAGGCGTCGATGTCCAGCGCGTCCACCTGTTTGCGCACGGCGGTCTTCATGTCGAAGTTGGGATCGACCTGTGCCGGTGGCGGCGTGTAAGGCTTGCCGTAGGAGCTGAGCGGAACGACCGAGAATTTGTCCTGCAAGGCATGCACGGCCTTGTAGTCCTCGGGCGTGCCGGTGCAGTAGACGCGCCCCAGGACCCAGACCATCCCGGTGGCAGACTTGACTTGCGTCACGCCCGGCGGCAGCGTCCCCGTCCAACCCGGCCCGGTAATGGTGTAAGTTTGGGCCTTGTAACCGGTCGTTGACGGACTGGCGACGCTGAACACCTCAGAGTAGCCGTCCAGCATGGGAATGATGTAGTAGCGGTTGACCATGTCAGGAATGCTGAGCACCGATGGCTCCTTGGAAACGTCCAGCCAGGCCTCGGTGTACAGGGTGTCGGCATTCGGCGCGGCGCAGCAGTGGTTGTCCACCGCCGGATACGTACGCATCCTGATCATCTGCCCCATGGGAGCATGTTCGGCGTCGGGCACGGCAACATTGGTCTGCTGCATGCGTGCAATATCGAATGTCATCAGCGGATAGCCGTAAAGATACGCGTCAACAGCGGTGCTAACCGCTTCTTCCACGCCTGGGGTCTTCGTCTCTTCTTTCTTCGAAGTGCAGGCAACCAGCAAAACCGCGAGCAGTACCGCCAGGCACACGAGTGCGCTCTTGATGAATTTCATAAGTTCTAATCTCCGGCAGCAAGCGAACTGATGACGCAACCTATGCACGGCTGGGGGCGCACATCATTGCGCGGCCCCCCAGTTCGTGCGCTTACGGAACGTAGCTGCAAGCCTTGTCGTAGCCGCAGCCCTGGTACGTGTTTTGAAACTCGTCCTGCGTCACCCATGCCAGGTGGTTCGGCGGCGGCGTTCCGACCCTCAGGTCCTTGTCGAGCACCTTGGTGCGAAACTTCCAGCCCGCTGGCAGCTCCTTGAACTGGCTGCCGAGGTCTTTGAGGTTGTCCGCCGTCTCGCCCTTGTTGACGAAGTTGGTCCATGACTGCATGACCAGCACCTTCCCGCTGCCCATGTCGATCAGATAAACCTGCGTTCCCTTCTTGTACAGGTACGCGTTGTTACGATGGATCTGGCCGGGATGGTAGTGGCCCGCGCCGACTGCCGCTTGCATCGCTTCCACGGGGACTACACCCATCCAAACCATCTTGACCGGTCCGAACTGCTGCTCATCGCCGACTTCATAGACCCAGAATTCATCCCACGTCCAATGACGGCTCGGATTCAGGAAAACATTGATTGCTCCCGCATTCTTGATGATTTTCTCTTTGTCCCCTGCGATCTGCGTGAACTGTTCCGGGCTGCAGTGGGCTACGCCGGTCGGGTTGTAGAAGTTCGCGACGGCATTTTCCTTCGATGTGCCCACGATAGGAGCCACCTCGCAGAACTCATAGTTCGGCCCGACCGCGTGAAGCTGCTTGCCCGGGATGATGTGCTGCTTGGACTGCGCCGCCATGTTCTGCTCGGCGGTCTGGGCGAATGCTGCACCGCAAACCGCGGTCAGCATCACCACAAGCACAAGATTGAACAATACTTTTTGCTTCATGATTGGATATCCTCTTCCTTCTTTTACAGATAGGGTTAAACAAACTCATTCTTTACGGGAACCAGAGTCTATGGCTTGTAGGTGCAGTTGCTCTGGCCAGCCTCTTCAAAGCAGGCGTTATAGGTTCCTTGCAGATCGTCCTGAACGATCCGCGCCGTGCCGTTGATTGCGCCAACCTCGAGGTCTTTGTCCAACACCTTGTACCGGTATTTCCAGCCGGCTGGAAGCTTTAGCTTCTTGTCGAGCGTCTTGAGGTCGTCATAGGTCAGATTGGGATCGACGATGAGGGAGTAGGCCTGCATGAGCCACGGAGTGCCATTGGGGTCGTCGAGAATGAAGACTGTCTGGCCCGCCTTGTAGCCCTGATGGGACGCGCGATGGACGGTCGTCGGATTGTAGTAGGTGGACCCTGCCTCTTTGAAATTCTTGGGCAACTGCACCTGGGCGAACCAACGCGCTTGTAGGCCCTCGAAGTCGTGCTGCGTACCGACGGGTAATTCGATCCAGTCGTACATCCAGTACCGTGGTCCGTTCTTGAACACCCCCAGTAAGTCGTATTGCTTCTTCAGCACCTCGGGATCGATTTTGGCCCACATATCTGCCGGGCACGTGTCGCGAGGATGGCCCGCGTCGTTCAGCTGAGTCGTGTTATACACGGCTCCCTGCAGGTCTTTCGTAATGGGATTTCCGCCGATGAGAAAGATCTCGCAATAGCGGAGGTTGTTGAGACCGTCAAACCGCATCATTTTGGCTTGCGCTCCATCTTGGGGCACCTCTTTCGAGCACCCCACGAGAACGGCAATCAAAAGCAACGCCAGCATTGAATAAACGTGAGATCTAGTAATAACGAACTTCATATATGGTTCTCCTTAGATCGGGTCTGCGCCCATGGCAGCCCCTGTTAACATCACAACTGCCTCATCTTCGGCAAGCTGAAAATCAACTCTCTTCCAGTTACTGCCCGAGTTGCGCCAGGGCCGCACGCAAGGGAGCGCTGGAGACCTGAATCAACCCGCTGTAAGGCTGGTACATTTCGAGGATCAGGAAGATCGCAGCGCAAACCGCCAGCGCCGAGGCGAATAGGCTGACCACCACCGTCACATTGGGGCGAACGAAGAGTCCAAAGCTCATGAAAAGCAACACGAGCCAGAAGACCAGCACTGCCAGCAACGGCATGGGAACCGAGGAACTTTTCTGTGCGACCATCAGCGATCGGGTCTGGCCTACTTTAATCGCCATGCTTAACGCCTGCGACTGCAGGAATCGTTGATTGTCGTTGCCTGGAGAGAGCTCCTGAATTTTGTCGAAGAGGGCTTCTTGATGTGCTGCGGAGGGCGCGGAATGGGTCCTATCCGAACCGTCTCGCACCCACGTAACCTCCACCATGCGAGCCACGGAGCCGCTCAGGAGCGCACGTATTTCTTTGGTTTCCGGTCCGTAGTGGGCTAGGATCTTATCCAGCAAAACGACATCTGCGGCGAGCTGCGTCACCTCGGAGCTCTGCGTATCGTAGAAGCCCTTGCCCGAAGCGATTAGCAGTCCCAGCACCAACGCGACGGTCGTCCCGACCAATGCCATCCCAAGCCTGACAGCTTCCTTGGAATCGGAATCGAGGTGCCCCTTTGGCAAAAGCGAATGGAGGAAGATGCCGAGCAGCCCTCCGCCAAGCACGCAAGCGAACACGACGACACTGATGGTGATGGGGCTCATGATCGAGTTTCGTACCCTCCCAAGATCCGGCGTGCTGTGCGCGAGGTAGTGCCCCCGACGCGGCGATCACAACGCTCTGAGCCGCCACGACTCTGATGGCTACGGAGCGGGCACCACTGTATAGTGCACGCCATTCGCACCATACGCTGGACTGAACCAAGTATTGCCGCACAAGTAGTAAGCCCCTCCGCCGGAAACGTTAGGCTGGATGCAACCCGCAGGTAATGCGCCATGAACCGAGCCCATGGTGTACGCGGTGCTAGCAGCGGCAACGTTCGCGTTAGCGGCAGCAGCATTGGCGTTGGCGGCCGCCACATTCGCATTCGCGGCTGCGGCATTGGCGGTGTTGGCTGTGCCTGCGTTGTAGCCCTGAGCGTAGGCGTTCTGGGAGGCGGCTGCACTTTGGGAGGAAGCCGCGGCCGCTCCCACCGTTGCGCCCACGACCGCGCCCACAGCGGCCGCGCCTGCAGTCGAAGCACAGTTGTAGCAGCCTGCTCCGTAGTAGCCCACTGTGGTAGGCGGATGATACGGATAGTACGGTGCGGGCGGATGGTACGCATCAGCAGGCGGATGGTAGGCAGTTGCACCGTAGGTATCCGTGTGAGTTGCACCATAGCCGGCCTCGCCTGAAGTGGTGCCGCCATAGGTGTTGGTATGGCTCGTGCCCCCATAGGCGGAATGCGAAGTGCTGCCGCCGTACTCGTTGGTGTGCGACGAGCCCTCGCCGTACGTATGAGACGTGCTGGTTCCGGCAGTGCTGGTGTGGCTCGTGGAGCCTTCGCTGTGCGAAGTGCTGCCGCCATATTTATTCGCGTGCGAATAAGCGGATGCGGTGTTCAACGGGAGCAGTGTGACTCCGAGGCTGAGCAAGCTAACGATGATCTTTTTCATGATGTGTCCTACCTCTTTATTGCTGCGCTTTAGGTGTCTTGCTCTTCGCCGGAGGCTTAGCGCCCGGCGGAGGTTGCGGGTGGGGATGGGCGAACGGAATGTGCTTCGCGTTGGCAGCACTTGCCGGCGGCGCAAACGCGTCCGCTGGGACGGCAAGGTCGAGCTTCCAGTTGGAGAGCAGCAGATTGTGGCGTAACTGTGCCGGATCATTTAGGTAAATCGCATGGATCACTCGCGGCAGCTTGTCTTCCGCCCCAATCCAAACCTGTATGAACACGCCATTGTCAACGTAGGCCACCATGTCCGTCGTTGTGTCGTCAGCGATATGAGATTGACCGATATCGCCGGCGATATGAGATTGACCGATGTAATAAGCGAGCTTCAAACCTTCGGCCATGTCCTTGTAAGGATCAGCAACAATCAAATCGTCAAAAGGAAAGTAAGTTCCGAACAGGTGATAGTTCGCCTCCATGGCGGCGTCGATGGTGGGTGGAGCGTCGGCAACGGCAATCAGGTTCTCCGCCGGGGCGTAGGCCGTCATGGTCTTGCCGTTGTAGTAGAACTCCGAGGCCGGACCATCGCCCGGCGTGATAACCCGCAGCTTATCGGGCCGCTGCAGGGTGACCTCGAACTTATTTGCAAAGACCAGCGGATGGCCCTGACGGCTCGGGCTTTCGTAGGTCTCTACTGCGGTGAATGCCATGGTGTGAGCTGCGGCCAGGTGGTCGGTGGAGGCCTTGAGGATCGCAAGTGCCTTGGGCTCGAGTGCGGGCGGAGCAGCAGTCGGCGCCGGTTTGGCAGGCGGAGCTGTCTTTTTCTTGGTTTGCGCCGCGGTCTGCGCAAAGGCCGTCGCCGCCAGGCAGACTAACCCCAGTACCAGTGGCAGCCGCCACCGTGGAAACTTATCCGTCATCATGTTGCTCCTCCTGGAACTTTGCGAGCGTGGCTTCGGGTACCAGACCATCCCGGCCATCGTATTGGGATCGCTGCTGGCGTCGCATACGCTGCTGGCGCTGACGATCCTCAGGAAACTCGGGGAGACCAAGCTTGAACCAGTCACCGTCACTGTGGGAGCGACCGTCATGTCTGACACGCTGTCGCTCATCGTGTACGCCCTTTGCGCCGGGATTTATCACACCGGTTTTTCGGTGCTGAATTTCGGAGTGCAGGTACTTGAAATCGCCATCTTTGTTCCGCTCGTTCTGTTCGGCCTGAGTCGTCTGGGAGCGTACTTCCTCAAGAAAGTAGAGAACGACGAGAACGCCTATTTCATTCTCATGCTGGCCATCATGGTGGTGGCGGGCCTGCTGGCACAGCTCATCAACCTGCCTGGAATCGTCGGCGCATTCCTGGCTGGGCTGGCGGTTAATGCCGCGGTCAAGGACAAACCGGCAAAGGGCAAGTTGGAGTTCCTAGCTAACTCTCTTTTCATTCCGATTTTCTTCATCGTGACCGGGTTCCTCATTGACCCGCTGGTGTTCGTTCACAGCCTGATCGATAACTTCCCGCTGGTTTGCGGCGTCATCCTCGCGCTGCTCGTGGGCAAATTTATCGCCGCGGAAATTGCCGGCCGCGCCTTCCATTACAACTCGGCGACCCGCCTGACGGTATGGTCACTCACCCTGCCGCAGGTAGCGGCGACCTTGGCGGCCGCACTGGTTGCGTACGACACCCTAAATAGTGCGGGGCAGCGCCTCGTCGATGGCAAGTTGCTTAACGTGGTGCTCGTGCTGATGCTCACGACTGCCGTCCTCGGGCCCGTTTTGACGGCGCGCTTCGCGCCGACGATGCTGCCGCAAAAGCCTTTGGATTTAAGGACGTAATCGTATGCTTGGCTTTAGCTTGAACTTCTGGGACTACCTGACCTTCCTGGTCATCTTCGCCCTGGTTGGCGCGTTTCTCGCGATTGCCGTGTTCGTCCTGGGCTTGCCGGGGAGGATCGCTATTGCTCGGAAGCATCCCGATGTTGACGCCGTAAACATGATGGGTTGGTTGGGATTCCTGGCTATCGTGCCATGGATACAGGCGTTCATCTGGGCCTTTAAGCCCACTACCGTGATTGACGTTCGCTACTTCCCCAAGCAGGAGCAGCAGAACATCAAGGAAGAGATTGCGCGAATGAAGGACGAGCCCAATCCCGACAAGAAGACGGAGGCCGAGTCGCAGTCCTAAGGGTTATGCCATGTTGATTGCCTTCCTCATTACGTTCGCTTTCCTCTTGTTCGTCTACTTCGTCTTCTTCAAGTTCAAGTGGCTGAAGTTCAGCATGACTTGGGGGATCCTCTCGGCCTTCTTTGCGGTTCACTTGTTCCTTATCTTCGTCATTGGCCTGCGCTTCGTTACCCCGTACTCGACGAACGTGAAGGTGGTTCAGTACACAATTCAACTGGTCCCGCGGTTGCCTGAACCGACCCTTGTTACCGCCGTGCTGGTGAAGCCGAATACGCCGGTAAAGAAAGGCCAGCCGCTATTTCAGTTCGACCGTCGCCCGTATGAATACCAGGTGCGGCAATTGGAGTCGCAATTGGATGCCAATTCTGCCGGCATGACCGCCGCGCAATACAAGATCAAGCAACTGGAGGCAGAACTGGCCGCGACGAAGCAGGACGTCCGCATGATGCAAACCGACGTCGAAGCGGCCAAGCAGAAAATCGTTAGGGAGCAAAGAGAAGAAACCTACGCGAAGTACAAGTATGAACTTCTGGACAATATGGCCGCACAGAACGCCGTCCCGGCGGAAGAGGTGCATCAGTGGAACGCCCGGATGGATGAAGCAGCAGCCAGCGTCAAAGTAGCAGCCGCTGACGCCGAACGCGCCCGTCTTCGCTACGAGTCCAACATCGGTGGTGTGAACACCACAGTCGCAAAGACGACAGCCGAGCTCGAGCAGAGCAAGGCCGCCTTCAAGCAGGCGCTGGCAACTTCCGAAAGCACGAAAGCTCAACTCGAAACGGCGCGCTATTACCTCGACAACACGCTGATGGTGGCTCCCGAAGATGGCCAGATCGTGAACCTTCAAGTCCAGGCGGGAATGGTCGCGGGCATCTATCGCATCGGCGGGATTGCCGCGTTCATCGTCGATAGCAACCGCTATCTGCTGGCCAGCTACACGCAGGAAACGCTGAAGTACGTGAAAGTCGGACAGCCGGTGGAGTTCGCCATGGACCTCTATCCCGGCCAGGTTTTTAACGGGAAAGTCGACAGCATCTGGTGGGCCAACGGAGAAGGACAGTACCTGCCAAGCGATGAAATTCCGAAGTTCTACCCGGCCGCGCCCGATCAGCCACAAGGATTGTTTGCGGTGAAGATTTATCCGAACGACCCCTCCCTTGTTGGTCTGCCAATCGGGGCGCAGGGCGCGGCGGCCATCTATA
The DNA here is from genome assembly GCA_963833155.1 of uncultured Acidobacteriaceae bacterium. Taxonomy (GTDB): domain Bacteria; phylum Acidobacteriota; class Terriglobia; order Terriglobales; family Acidobacteriaceae; genus Bog-257. Next base: position 65,983 of record CAWHWY010000024.1, on the reverse strand, counting down.
CGAAAAACGGTGCGTGGGCCGCACTGCGCAAGATCACGATCCGGATACATTCGTGGGGTAAGTGGTTGTATCCGATACCGTTTTGACGAAACGAAAGGGAAAACTCATGATGTCGCTAGTTGGCCTTCATAGCCACTCGACCTAACAGGCTGAACAAATCCAGAACACAAGAGTGTCAGTGGCGTTTCTCGGAAGACCCTAGACCTCGAGTAAGAAGGGAAAATATGTGGACTAGCTTTCATACTATTTTTAAATTGGGCTGGAGGGATTAAGTGGATGCAATCGACTTCATCAAGATATTAGCCCTCTCTTTTGTTGCGCTGTTTCCCGTGGTTAACCCTATTGGAGACGCTCCAATTTTCCTAAGCTTGACTAGCCGCTATTCGCAAGCCGCCCAGGAGATACTGGCTCGGAAGATAGCCGCTTACGGATTCGCTTTGCTGGCCGTGTCATTCCTGTTCGGGAGCGAAATCCTATCATTTTTCGGCATTACCCTGGTGGTCATCCAGATCACAGGTGGGCTGATAGTAGCATCGACGGGCTGGAATTTGCTCAACCAGCAAGTCGCTGCGTCGGCAGGAGAGCAAACTTCCGACACGCTCGAAGACGCCCTGCAGCATGCGTTTTATCCTCTGACCCTGCCCATTACAGTGGGCCCCGGTTGCATCTCCATTGCGATCACACTTGGGGCGCACCTGAGACACCGGGCGGGACCCGGATTTGAGCATGGCTATCCTCGCCATTTTCTGGCGGCGTTGCTGGGAATGTTTCTGCTCTGCGTTCTCGTTTGGCTCTGTTACGGCAACGCTGACCGGCTCGTTAGGATGCTCGGGAAATCGGGCACCAACATCGTTACGCGACTGTCCGCGTTCATTCTGATGGCGATCGGTGTACAGATCATGTGGAACGGCCTGAGCGCTGGGATGCCGGCAATGTTCGCATTTTTGCGGGTTAGCTAAGGAGCGACTCATGCAAAGCATCACGTGCCGCGGCAATGGTTGGCAGGGACGATGACGCAACCGCACAAGACATGTTGGAGGTGGGCGTTCTTCGTCGCCTTAGCGTGCTTGCCCGTCTGCGCACAGCAGAACGTTCAATTCTTGCCGGAAGTGGATACCTACCTAAAACTAAATTCCATGTTTCGCGTGTATGTCGAGGCCAAGGACGATCAGGACGGCGGTGATCCGGCGCAGGCAGGAGTCGGCCCGAGCGTTCAGCTCTTCTTGAAACCCATTGCCAAGCTCAAAGAGATGAGAGCGTTTGATCTCGACGATGCGAAGAAGAGATTGCTTGTTCTGGAAACCGGATATCGCTACGTCTGGGAGCCAGACTCGCCAGCCACCAATCGCATGATCGTGGCCGCAACCTTCAACTTTCCGCTGAAGGCAGGATTCAGCCTCTCCGAGCGCAACCGTTTTGGCCTTAAGTGGAAAAACGGCAATTTCACCTGGCGCTATCGCAACAAACTCACGGTCGAGCGGACGGTTTCCATACGCTCCTTCCGCCATATCCCTTACGTCGCCGTCGAGCCCTATTACGAGAGCCAGTACAGCAAATGGAGCACTACCGCCCTCTATGCTGGAAGCCTTTTCCCGGTCGGCCGCCATGTAGAATTCAACCCATACTATGAGCACGAGAACAACACAGGTGGGCACAAGAACCATCCTGAAAACGCGGTTGGGTTAGCGCTGTATCTCTTTTTCTCCGTGGCGGAGTAACGACGGTCGAGGAACGGCAATCCGTTCGAGCTGAGCTGGCGAGAACAGGCATCTCGTAACTTATCTGAGTCGGACACAGCGGTCAGCGAGGCATTCGCTTGTCACATGCCGTCATGTGGGAGATTCCGAACTGGGTCACCAGCCCCATTGTTGGTGGCTCAGAGATTATCTTTCGGCGCCATTGCCGGGTAGTGGTCAATCTGAGTGTGCGATTTGCATCCTTTATATAGACATCGTCCTGCTTAGCGATCTTCTTTCTGCTCCTCCCCACTCTCAACCCTAGTACTGCCAACAAAACAAGACCCTTAGCGCACTTGCTACCTCCTTCGTCAGCCGAGGTATGCGCCATTGGTCTCGTCTCGCCTTCAACCAACACGACTTGGGCGCACTGCCCGGAAAGGATTACTGCAATGTTTGGACAAATGATGGTTGAACCCGTTGTGCAGCTCGGCCCCGGCGTCGATCTACAGACAGCGATAGCCACACTGATAAAGGTTGCCGAAAACGTCGAGATCGTTCGTTGGATCGAGTTGCCGGCGTCGGTCCTGCTGTTCTTGCTCGTGCCCGGAGAGGGAATCGACTTCGCCGCGGCCGTTGTGGAGTGAAGCAGCGGCTGGTGCGCACACTTTTGTGACATCCGGTTTGGCGGGAACTCTCTGCTCATCTGCTGGTTGTGTCCAGTCAAAGTGTGATTGGTGAAATAAATCTATTGACGATCATGAGTCGAGGCTAAGGCTGCACCGACCCAGTCGGGGTACCACCGCTTTGCGGTGAGAACGGTTCCAGCAAGAAATTCCTGCCAGATCCGCCAATTACAAGCAAATCCACACGGACGCCTATAGGGCTTGTACACCACTTGCCTGATCAGCCCGTTTGACCGCCAATTGATATGAAGCTAAATGAATCCCAAGGCAGGCGAGTTGCCGTTATTGCGTCCAATGATCTTTGGTGAAAGCCAGAAGGAGGTTGTAGTGGTGGTGCGATTAGGAAAAATCGACAACAGATTCCTTGGTACGCAAGCGGCAGCGGAATACTCAGGCATTCCCGCCGGCACGCTGCGGGCATGGAGGTGCCAGGGCGTCGGACCGAAGTTCTATAAGCCTCGCGGGCGCGCGTTGTATGATATTGCCGACTTGGATGAATTCATCCGGTCAGGCATTCGTGTTGCCTCTGTGCGCGCAAGCAGGGAGGAACGGAATGTCTATCTACCTACGGGGTAGGGTCTGGTACTACCTCTTTTACCTAAACGGAAAGCGCTACAGAGGCAGCGCCAAGACCAAGAACAGGAAGAAAGCAGAGCGGGTTGAAGCCCAAGCGATTGTCGCGGCGGAGGCTGGGCAGTCGTCAAAGCCGAAGCGGGCGCCTCTGATTCAGGAGTTTGTAAAGCAGTTCTTGGAGTGGCTCGATAAGACCACGCTTGAGCCGAAAACCAAGAACGATTACGAGAATGGTTGTCGCCTGATTCTCAGATCCACGCTGTGCGGGATGCGAATGGATCAGATTACGTCGGATGATGTTGAAACCACCGCATTTCACGAATCACCGTACAGTCGGAACTGCGCCATCCGGACGATGCGCCGCATGTTGGGCAAGGCCCGCGATTGGAAATTCATCCGTGAAGTTCCGAGGGTGAAATCAGTCAAGGTCGATGCCAGGAACCGTATCGTGACTGACACAGATGAAAGGGCGCTTTTACCTGCGTGTCCGAGACCCTTGAGAGACGTGCTGACCATCATGCTGGATTCTGGCATGAGGAATGGGGAGGTAGTCAGAATGCGCCTTGAACATATCAGTTGGGAAGGCGCCTTCTACTTCAATCCGAAAGGCAAGTCACGCAAAGCTCGCCGGGTCGTGCCACTGAGTGAGCGCGTCATTGTGATACTGAGGACCATCCAGCAGGAACAGAAGGGAGGAACGGAAGGCTGGGTGTTCCCGTCAGAAAAGTCTCGAACAGGGCACATCGAGTTGAGTGGAATCGAGCACATGTTCAGGAAGATTGCTCGAAAGCTCGGTATCCCTGATGTTCTGAAGCTCTACTGTGCCCGGCACACATTCGGGACGGTGGCTATGGCGGAGACGAGAAACCCGGGCTTGGTCAAAGAGGTGATGGGTCACGAGAGCCTGAGTACAACCATGATTTATCTGCACCCGGAAACGGCTCAGATCAAGAATGTGATCGACCGCCGCAATCAACAGAAGGACTTGGGATTTCCCACAGCCACAAAAACAGCCACAGTCGTTCAGCGGGAGGGATGTGACCAACCATAAGTTGTTGAAAAGGTTGGTGAGCGCGGAAGGAATCGAACCTTCAACCTACTGATTAAGAGTCAGTTGCTCTGCCAATTGAGCTACGCGCCCGCTTGTAGGGAAGCACTACTTGAAGACAGCAAAATTATACCATCGGATGCGTGCCGCGCATCATACGCGCGCCGGTCGGTACTGTCTGAAAAGACTAGCCGCCAACGCACTTTGCAGACACGGTCGGTCGTGGCCTACTTTCGATTCCCCTGAGAGCCGCAGATTCAGCCACTACCTGCCGGTCAACAGTGTCCGAATTTCGATTTGAGAGAAAGAATTCGATTTGAGAAAAAGAGAAAGAAAAAGAAATGGAAACGCGCGCATGGAAACTGAGGACTGGAAATTGGGACAGCACCCGCGGGTCGACGGCCGGCCCGTTCGACGGCGTTGCCATCGGAGCTACTCGATTTGGACCAATTGTCCGGCGTCCACAGGGGTTGGCGAGACCTTAATCGTCTGCGGCGCTCGCCAGTGGTCCATGTAAGACACATGATGCACGCACGACACGGTGCAGTGCGGAGCACAGCTCTTTTCCGTGAGGAACTCTCGCCGAATGTCGGCGACCGAATATTGCTCCAGCGGTATGCCGGGATAGCCGCGCTGCTGCGAGCAGTAGTGCACCAGTCCGTCTTCGCAGATGTAGAGGTAACGGGCTCCGGCGCGGCAGCGCCACTGGTTGGGCCTGCCATTGGCAATGTTGTTCTGGAACCAATTCAAGCGCGCGTAATGGTGCTTCTCGAGCTCGTTCATCTTCAGGAAGACATCGCGTTCGGTCCCGCTGAGCGGCTGCAGCTGTCCTTCGCCGTCGTGAATGATACCGATGGTCGAGGTGAAGCCGAGATGCACCGCGCGGCGGCCAACCACCAGCGCGTCATGCGGGTTGTGGATACCACCACCAACGACGGAGTTGATATTGACGTGAAAATCGGCATGCTCGGCCAGCAGTTGCAGCTTCTTGTCGAGTACTTTCAGCGATTTTTTGGACACATCGTCCGGCATGACATTGTCGATGCTGATCTGCAGATGGTCGAGACCGGCGCGATTCAGACGCTGAATGCGGTCGGCGGTGAGCAGATAGCCATTGGTGATGATGCCGGCAATGATCGGGTATTTGCGGACATGGGCGATGATGTCGTCGAGTTCAGGATGCAACAGCGGCTCTCCCCCGCTGAAGGTGATGATCATAGTTCCGAGGCGCGCTAATTCATCAACGCGGCGCTTCATGGTTTCCAGCGGAACCGGCTTGGAGAAATCGTCGAACTCGTTGCAATACGTGCAGGAGAGATTGCAGCGGCGAATGGGAATAATGTGCGCCAGCACGGGCCGGTCGGTTGAGACCAACCCATTGGCGATCAACTTAAATTCCCGCAGCCGGCGTTTGAAGGCTACTAAGCGCCGGTGTACCCCTGGTGACGATTTTGCCATACGAATATTCTTCTTATTACAACATATCCGCCCTCGGGTTAGGGAAGTGCTCAACTTTGTGCGGGGAATTTACGCCAGCGAGCGGCGTCCGGGGGCATCCGGCGGTTATGCGAAGCACTGGGTTTTGGCCGGGGTTTGCTGATAGCTCACACGCTGGCGGCAGCGTTCGCGCTGTTATAATAAAGCATTGACCCATCCACTCTGGAGTTCTTAAAGAATGATTCGTTTCTTGCAAAAGCCCGGCCCAGTCAAGAAGATCGTCCTGGGCGGCATCCTGGTCGTCGTCTGCGTCATGATGGTCATCACCCTCATCCCTGGCGGCGGCTTTCTCAACGACCTGTTCGGCGGCAGCCTGACCACCCAAGGCGTGCTGGCAAGAGTTGGCAATCAGGAGATCGGCATACAGGAGGTGGCACAACAGGCGCGTCTCATCGGCAAGCAGCAGTTTAAGGGAAACATTCCTCCAGCGATCATGCCCTACCTCATGCAGCGTGCAGCTCAGGGCGTGATTGCGCAGAAGATGCTGGTTTACGAGGCCGACCGCATGGGCCTGGGCGTGAGCAATGACGAGCTCAGCAACACTCTGCGTCAGGGCCAGATGGGACAGGTCTTGTTTCCCGGCGGCAATTTTATCGGCGACCAGGCCTACGAGTCTTTCATCCAAAGCCAGTTTAATTTGAGCGTTGCGCAGTTCGAGCAGGAGGTCAAGGCCGAGATCGCACAAAGGAAACTGCTGTCGCTGGTTACAGCGCCCATTTCCGTCAGCGACAAGGACATCAGCGAAGAAGTAAAGAAGCATGACACCAAGGTCAAGTTCGACTACGCGGTGCTCACCCTGGATGACATCAAGAAGCAAATCAAGCCGACAGACGCTGAACTGAAGGCATTCTACGAACAGTACAAGCAGCAGTACGAGAATTCCATCCCGGAAAAGATCAAAGCCCAGTACATCGTGATTGAAACAGCGAAGCTGGCCGACAAAATTCCGGTGACGCAGGCTGAGTTGCAGCAGTATTACAACCAGCACCAGGATGAATATCGTATTCCTGAAACGGTGACCGTTCGCCACATTCTGATCAAGACGCCGACACCTGGCGCGGATGGCAAGGTTGATCAGGCGGGAGTGGATGCTGCCCGTAAGAAAGCCGAAGACATTGAAAAGCAGTTGAAGTCCGGCGCCAGTTTCGCGGAGCTGGCCAAGAAGAATTCGGACGACCCTGGGAGCGCGGAGAACGGGGGACTGCTGCCGCCGCTCACCAAGGGCCGCACGGTCCCCGAGTTTGAGCAGGCGGCCTTCAGCACTCCCGCCGGCCAGACGACGGGCATAATCCGTACCAGTTATGGCTTCCACATCATCCACGTCGAAGCCAAGCAGCAAGCGCGGTTGAAGCCGCTGGATGAAGTGAAACCCGAGATCGAGGCCGCCCTCAAAGCGCAGCGGGCCGGGGCCGAGGCCCAGAACCTGGCAAGCGCCGTCCAGACGTTGGCGCGTACCGCGGGAATGAGCAAGGCTGCGTCGGAAAAAGGTCTGACGGTCATAACCGCCGGTCCGGTTGCGCAAGGCGATCTCCTGCCCGGGGTCGGCAATGCTCCCGAGTTCGCCGAACGCACTGTTTTCGGCGAAGAAGAACGATCCTCCCGCTACTGCACCTCTGCCGCAGGGCTATGCCATCTATCAGGTGGTGGACATTCAGCCGCCGCAGACGCCTACCTTCGAGCAGATCAAGGACAAAGTGGCGCAGCAGTTCAAAGACCAGCGGGCCCAAGCCCAACTGGCGCAAAAGACCCAGGAGCTTGCGGACCGCGCGCACGCCGAGCATGATTTGGCCAAAGCGGCCAAGGAAGCCGGTGCCACCGTCAAGACCAGCGAGTTGGTGGACCGCTCTTCGCAAGTGCCCGAAATTGGCGCTATGAGCGGCGCCGCCAGCGTTGCTTTTAGCCTGAAGCCTGGCGAGATCAGCGGTCCTTTTCAGGGCGGCGGTAACGGCGTAGTGATCAAAGTCGTGGAGTTGCAGGAGCCTACGCCCGAGCAGGTGAAGCAGAACTGGGACGCGGTCAAGGACTCGCTCCTCCAGCAAAAGCGCAATGAAATCGAAGGGCTCTACGTCGAGAACCTGCGCGACCGGTTGGAAAAAGAGGGCAAGATCAAAATCAATAAGAAGGAGATGGAGCGCCTGAGTCAGACTGCCGAGGGAAGCTAGCGGCACGGGAGCTCCTGGTTTTCTGGCCAGCAGATGATTCTGCTGGCCGCTTTGTATACGTCCCGGCGCAGTGGAGCACCTGATTGCAACCACCGGCCAATCGTCAACCTCTTTCACTGCTGCTCGCTCATGCTTTCACAACGCTCATCCGGGATTCTCCTGCACCCCACCTCGCTGCCCTCTGGCGGCGGAATCGGTGATCTTGGTCCTGCGGCCTATGAGTTCGTGAACTGGCTGGCCGCCGCCCGGCAGACTCTGTGGCAAATTCTTCCGCTCGGACCGGTCGGTTACGGCAACTCTCCCTATTCCTGCACCTCGGCGTTCGCCGGGAATGTGCTGATGATCAGCCTTGAGCGCCTTGCCGATCGCGGTCTGCTTGATCGCGATAGCGTTCGAACCCTGCCAGACGACGATTCTCCGGTCGATTTCGAGCGCGTTCGCGCCTACAAGCTGCCGTTGTTGCGCGAAGCCGCCCAGAACTTTTTGCGCTCGGCCTCGGGCGCGTCTCGTGAACGCTACGAACACTTTTGCCACAAGAACCATGGGTGGCTGGAAGACTATGTTCTGTTCAGCACTTTGCGTGAGCCGCTTCGGTGACCAGCCGTGGAATAGCTGGCCGAAGGCGATTGTCCGCCGTGACCCTGAAACGATTACGAAGTTGCACAAAGAACTGCACGAACAGCTGGAGATAGAGCGCTTCCTGCAATTTGCGTTCTTCGAGCAATGGGGCGCCTTGCGCTCCCGCTGTCGCGAGCTCGGCATTCGCGTGATTGGCGACGTCGCCATTTTCGTCAGCTATGACAGCGCTGACGTGTGGACGCATCCCGAGATCTTTCGCTTGCAGGACGACCTCTCGCCTGAGGTTGTCGCCGGCTGTCCGCCGGATGCGTTCAGCGAGACCGGCCAACGCTGGGGCAATCCGCTGTACGACTGGGATGTGCTCAAGTCGCGCGGATATAACTGGTGGATCAAGCGCATGCGCTGGGCCATCAAGACCTGCGACATCGTCCGCCTCGATCATTTCCGCGGCTTCGAGGCCTATTGGGAGATACCGGCAGAGGAACCGACCGCGGTGCACGGTCATTGGGTGCAAGGGCCCAACGACGACCTGTTCAAAGCCTTGCGCAGCGCACTCGGCGATTTGCCGTTCATCGCCGAAGATCTCGGTTACATCACTCCCGACGTGACCGAACTGCGCAAGACGCTGGGCATTCCCGGCATGAAGGTCATGCAGTTCGGTTTTGGCGATCGCGGCGCTCACAAGTATCTGCCGCATCGCTTGCGAGCGTGACTCGGTTGTGTACACCGGCACGCACGACAACGACACAACCGTCGGCTGGTGGAACTCATCGGCGACCGAAGAGGAGAAGAAAGCTGGCATCGGCGTATCTGGGAATTGGCGAAGATGGAGTGCATTGGGCGTTCATCCGAGCGGCACTCACTTCGGTTGCGAATCTTGTAGTCATTCCTGTGCAGGACGTCCTGGGCCTGGATTCTGACGCGCGCATGAACGTGCCCAGCCAGACGGTCGGCAGTTGGTCATGGCGCCTGCGTCCCGGCGCGCTCACGCCAGAGGTTGCAGCCAAACTCGCAACCCTGGTGGAAGTCACCGATCGCGATGCTGCTCTACAGCAAGTATCATCGCCAGCCGATGAAGGCGACACGAACGTGAGCCAAGACTTCGCGGCATAGCGGGAAACGGTCTGTACCACCACGAGCGTTTCATGCCCTGGATAAACTCGTGGAGTCGCGTGTCTGCGGGCTGAGTTCGGCTGCTTTACTTAATCGTGAGCGGCGGCGAGAATAACAGATTGCCCGCTCTTTGCGATCTTGTTTTGTACAACCTGCAACCTTCAGTGTTGGGCGAGCAACCGGTGTCATTTTCTTCTTCGATATTGCGCTTGAAAGGACTCTTATATGGCCGCTACTGGTGAACTGATCCGCATGATGAACTACGTGGACGATATCGCGGCGACACTGCGCCGCATCAACGCCAGCCTTTACCTCATCGGCGGCGAGGAGAAGAGGCGCCTTGCCGAATACATGCGCAAGTCGGACCCGAACTTCCTCTCCGTCGTCGAGCAATTGGAAAAGGGAGAGTAGCTCGATGGCCGAAGTCCGCACCATCGCCGTTATCGGCGCCGGAATCATGGGACGCGGCATCGCACACGCTGCGGCGCTGGGCGGATATCGCACCATCCTCGAGGACATTCTTCCCACCGCGTTGCGCAAGGCCGAGACCGAAATTCGCACCAACCTTGACAAAGCCGTCGAACTTGGGAAGGTCACCAAGACCGATGCCGACCAGGCTTTTGGCCGCCTGGAATACGCCTCCTCCGTCGAACAGGCCGCGCGCGAAGCCGACCTGGTGATCGAGGCCGTTCCCGAAGAGATGGAATCGAAGATCGAAATCTTCACCCTCCTCGATAAAGTTTGCCGCCCTGCAACCATCCTGGCCACCAATACTTCCTCTCTTAGCGTCACCGAGATTTCTTCGGTGACGTACCGCGCGCCGAAATGCGTTGGCATGCACTTCTTCAATCCCGTGCACAAGATGAAGCTGCTGGAAATCGTGCGCGCGCTGGAGACCGACGACGAGACGCTTGCGGCGGCCGTCGAAGTCGGCAAGCGCATGGGGAAAGAAGTCGTCGTCATCAAAGAGTCGCCCGGATTCATTACCAGCCGCATCAATGCCATGATCGGCAACGAAGCCTTCTACATGCTTCAGGAAGGTGTCGCGTCGCCGCAGGACATCGACAAAGCCCTGAAGCTCGGCCTGAACCATCCCATGGGGCCGTTCGAGATGGTTGATCTCGTCGGACTCGACACTCGCCTGCACATCCTCGAATACCTGCACAAGACGCTGGGCGAAAAATTTCGTCCCGCGCCCTGATGGTGCAGTACGTGAAGGCCGGCCGCCTGGGCCGCAAAGCTGGTCGCGGCGTCTATGAATATCCCGGACAAGAACCGGGACGGCAGCAAGTGGCGGAAGCAACAGGAGACAAGGAGAAGTAAGCTTCCTGCATAGTATGTGTAGTACGTGTAGTAGGTACCACCCCCTCCCCTCCCCCTGTATGCTGGTTTTCCGAATTTTCCACCAACTTTCAACGACTTACAGAAATTTGGTGCCTGTAAACCATTACGGCTCAAGATTTTACCCATAAGCCAAATGGAATCAAGATTTTACTGGCTACCACGCAAAATCTTGAATCACAAGGGTTTATAGACAAAATCTTGAAAAACAGGTACTTAGCACACAATATTCCGGAAAACACCGTTCCATTTCGGGAATCACCCGATCCCACGACGCATAGGAACCGAACGGATTGTGAAATCGTTTGCCGCAGATCCCGTCCACGGGGACCCTTGGACTGACTTGTCAAAGAACTTGACTCGCCGAGGCACACAACCACCCGGCGGGCGCGCACACTGGGTGCCCCAGTCGCAGCGTATCCCAGAATCCTGGGTTGTTCAAGTTACGAAGGTACAGGTAGGGTAACTGTACTTTCGTAACAATTGCCAGGTGGCGCAGAGGAAACTTTTCCGGGCCTGCCAGTACAGCCACCGCTCCTCATCGTCCTTGCTTGGTCAGCCTAAACAACTGCCGACAGCAGTGTTGTTAGTGTCGTTGCTTTCCTGCACCTGAGCTTTGGAATCGACTGTGATCTTGAAGGAACAATGGGGCCTGAAGCAGGCAGCCGGGATCTTGAGCGGTGGCAGATCCACCGAGCCACCGGGTGCAATGGCGGGCGTTGGCAACCCGAACGATGACCCGTCACTGAACTCGACCAACGTAGTCGATCCTGCCGCGGCAGCGTTCCCGCGATTTGTGACCGTTACTATCAGTTCTCCCTGGTGCTGTCCGCCCTGTGCTATTTTGCAGAAACCTGATGGACCAGGAAACTCGGGACGTCCAAACGGTATCAGGTCGGCGCCGCCCTCAGACAACCGGAGGAGCGTAGGGTCGCCGAGAATCACGACAGAGGCGAAATGGAACTCGCGATCTTGGGACCAAGGTGCGACAAGCGGCACGTTCACGTGACCCAGAATGGCATCCCCGAAGCTCGCGCCAGAGACTAATGCGCTTGCGATGTTGTGTCCAAAAAAACCATTTCCATTGTTTCCCATCCCGCCGGACTCGTTCGTCGTACCCTTTGCAATCAGCACGTCGCTGGTCGAACTATAGAGTACCGAGCTCAAGAAGTTGGGGAAATGATCGAGGTTGCCGGTCGCGCAGCCGTTGCTCCAGAAGAAGACGGTCCCAACCGGTTTCGACTCTACTATGTTGATCGTCAGCTTCCCACTCGCTGCCCAGGATCCGTGCGTGTCAGTGACCGTGAAATCGGCGATCCTTGACTGTAGGTCTGCGTAACCCTGTTGCACGGAGAGACCGGCCGGGGGGCTGTCGAAGTAAAGGTGCGCTCCCGGGGAATTGCTGTAAGGCGTCCAGGAGTACGTTCCAGAGCGCATCTGAGCCATTGTTGAGTTATAGTCCGACATCGTGTTGGCTACGGTATGTTCGTTCACCTCCAAGAACACATTGGGAAGGGTCAGATCTCCGCTACGGTAAGCGTGATTCTTGGCAAAGTATCGATTTACAGCTGCCGCCGTCCGTCGCAAGTCGCCTTTATATGGCGGTAGCGCGCCCACCCAGATTTCCCAGCCGAGGGCGCCGCTGTGTATGTCATACGAATATTGGTGCCCACCGGGTGAGCTGTAGCTTGCGGACTTCGTGAAGGTACCATCCAGATCGGCGTAGTACTGAAAGCTGATGACCTCTTCGGCAGAGGGCGGAAAGGCCGGATTGGTCGGCACGAGGGTTACCCATTGATACGCATGCGGGATGTTGCCGATCAGTATTGTTCCAGCCAAATCTCCACCCCCGCCGTTGTAGATGCCCTGCAAGTATCCTCGCAGCTGGCCAGCATCGGTGAACCCGGAGTTGTGCTCAACCGTCTTGTAGCCGCCGAGGCACAGATCTTGTTCAAACTGATCCAACCCATTGCGGATCCATCTCACCAGCCTGGGCTCCACCACAAGAGCCACGGTGCGGTTACCGCAGGTGGCGACTGGCTTCGGCCTAATGGCTGCCTTTCTCTCGTACCGCTCCTGCGCGAGCATACACGCCACGCATGTCAGCATTACGGCGAAAGCTGCGACGAGTTTTCGAACACCACTGTCCACTCGACACCTCCTTGTGTCAGTCCCATCCTGCTGTTCTGCGCGAGGCGCCCCTTAATCTAGTCACTTTGCGCGAAAGCAGTTTCAGGTTAGGTTTTTCTTTGCTAAGCGCAATGTTTCTCGAATGCATGTTGCCATTTCATGCGGGCCGGCAGTCCGCTGTACTGCCGGCCCGGAAGCATTAGCGGTTATGGCGCCTAAGGCGTCAGGGGTAGTCGTTTGTAGGTGAATGCAAAAGGAAGGGTAAAGTACGGCATTTCACCCGCATCCGGCAAGCCGTCGTCGTTCTTGTCCTGATTGTGCAGGCCGAGGTCGGGGCGGTCAACCTTGCTCCAATTCGAGATGATGCCGCTCATATACAGGGTGTTCTGGTCCAGGCACTCGGTCATGCCGCTGAACATCAAGATCTGAAGAATCTGACCTCGCGCGAAACCACCCGGTGGAGGGGATTTCACAAAGTAAAGGATCCAGTTGGACTGGTAGGTCCCTCGACCCGAGCGGACAAGGGTCCCGACCGTATCAGGAAATCGATTCGAATCGGGGAAGAAGGGGAAACTAGCCGTTGTCCGAGTTCACCGACTGCGTGACACCGGCGAATAGTTTGCCTGTAGGGTCAGTCGGGGTGATGGTCACTGTGATTATCTGGGCATTGTCGTACAAACCGGGAATGGCCGGGGAGCTGCCCACCCAAGCTCCGGCGATGTCGCAGTCGTGGTCATCGTGAGCCCGCAGCAGCGGGGGGGAAGCCACGATGATCCCCAGTACAACGAGAATGATGATCCATGTGCTGCGCTTCATTTTGTTCCTCCTAGGGATGGTTCTGAACAAGGTTGGTTGAGCTCGTTCTCCGGAATTGGAGAACGGCCCTTAGATCGTGGTCAAAGAGAAAACTGGATTGTGGAGACCGCAATCGCTAACAAAAAAGGGTACAAAGCAACGCTAGTGCGAGTCGTTCCTCAGCGGGTCGATGACGATCGGTGCCGGTGATGCGGGTAGCGGCAAACCGGAATGGAGTGCCGGATCGAAGGTCTACGGCTCTTCGTACGGCCCCGGTTGCTGAGGCAGCAGCTTGGGATATCAAGTTTGAGAACAGAGGGGTGCTTACGTAAGGAGCGGCTTCGGACTCGTCATACGTGGTTTCCGGCAAATCCTCGACGGGAACAGTCAGAGACAGGCCCAAGACCAGGAGCACGAAGAAGAGGAGAGCGGAGCGTGGCTTTCTCATACGCCCCCTGCATCGAACACAGTATACGCCCATTCGCAAGACTCCGATTCATAAGGTGCGAAGAAAGCAAAATGCAACGGTGATTCCCGAATCGGAACTAAAGACGCTTTCGTCGTGGGGCAAGCTTGGCTCGAGTTTGCTCGTGAAATGGGAGTATAGGCCTGTACAGCTAATGAAAATCGTGTGACCGCACATCCGCATCGGTAACATCCACCGTCTCGGCGGCATAGGCTTCGCGCATGGGAGCGACCCGCTGCACGCGGACGGAAATCACTCCCTCCTGGTTCTGTAGCACGCAATTTCGCTCCCTCTGTTTTGTGAATCCCTACAATATTCGCACCCCCTAATTCGTCTACATCCCTAGATGAAGGACGCGGCGAGCCTGGAACGGATGAGCCTCGAACAGGACCAGCGGATCTCCGAAGTGGTCAAGCGGGAGCAGTCCCGGCTGGGCAACTTCATTCGCCGGCGGGTGCCTGACCCGCGCGATGCCGAAGACATCCTGCAGGAAGTCTTCTACGAGCTGGTGGAGGCGAACCGCCTGCTGATGCCGATCGAGCACGTTACCGGCTGGCTCTTCCGGGTGGCGCGTAACCGCATCACCGATCTCTTCCGCAAGAAGAAGCCGGAGAGCCTCAGCGATGCCGCCGTGGCCGACGAGGAGGAGTTGCTGCACTTGGAAGACTTGTTGCCTTCGCCCGATGCCGGGCCGGACGCTCTTTACGCCCGCAGCGTGCTGCTCGACGAAATCGAGTTTGCGCTCGACGAGCTACCCGAGGAGCAGCGCGAGGCGTTTGTGGGGCATGAGATCGAGGGGCGCAGCTTCAAGGAGATGGCCGCCGAAACCGGCGTGAGCGTGAATACTCTGCTCTCGCGCAAACGCTATGCGGTACTGCATCTGCGTGAGCGATTGCAAAGCATTTACGACGAATTTACGAAAGCGTGAGGGAACGGACATGAGACCGAGATTGAAGAGACTGATTTGGATTGTTCCGGCGGCGATTGTAGGGATTTCTCTGTTTATCTTCATCGGCGGCGAAATCGTGCTGCATCTGTGGAATTGGCTGCTGCCGCCGCTCTTCGGCTGGCGCCTGCTCACCTTCTGGCAGGCAGTTGCAATGCTGGCGCTGTGTCGGATCCTCTTTGGCGGCGTTAGCGGCCGCGGGTGGCACCGTTCCTACTCCGGCCGTCGCATGGCCGAGCGCTGGGGAAACATGACGCCCGAGGAGCGCGAGAAATTCCGGCAAGGCATGCGCGGACGCTGTGGCTTCGACATGCCGGCGAGCGAGAGCAAGGAGTCATGAGCCGTAGACGCAGACACCGATTTGCGTGACGCAGGCACGCAGAACAGAAGAGCGACAAACGGCGACACTAATGAAAATCGTGTGACCGCACATTCGCATCGGTCACATCGACCGTCTCGGCGGCATACGCGCTTCGCGCAAGGGCGCAACCCGCTGCACGCGGACGGAAAGCACTCCCTCCTGGTTCTGGAGGACACCTTCCAGCAGCAGAAACTTCTCCGACAAAAGCACAATCCGGTTTTGCTCCAGTAGGTCGGGAGAGATGATGGCATTGCCGATTCCGGTTTCATCCTCCAGGCTGAGGAACACAAACCCCTTGGCCGTGCCCGGCCTCTGCCGCGCAATCACGCATCCCGCGGTGCGGACATAGCTGCCGTTCGCCACCTGCGTCAACTCCTTCGCGGAAAGCACGCGTGCGCGGCGCAGAGCGGCCCGCCGATATGCCATGGGATGCGGCCCAACCGTCAGCCCGGTGCCATGGAAGTCGGCGACGAGGCGCTCCTCGGGCGTCATGGGCGCGAGTGGGGAAGCGGCGTCGTTCTCGGGGATGCCGTCCAGCAGTGGACCGGCAGGCCGCGCCGCTCGTTCCACTTGCCACAGCGCATCGCGCCGGTGCAGGCGCTGCGTGCGGGAAGTTAACTCATAAACACTGTCATCCCGAGCGAGCGGCGGGACAGTTTTTACCGCGCCTGGTTTTGGCGCGGTCGCGACGCGAGTCGAGGGACCTGCTTTTGGAACCAGCGCATCTTCTGCGCCCGCGCACCCGATGGAGTTGAGGGCGCCAATCGAAGCCAGCAGGACCAGTTCGTTGCGACGCAATTCCGGCACGCGATGCGCCAGATCGGCAATCGAGTCAAAAGGATGCACATTGCGCTCGCGTACGATGGCCTGCGCCGTCTCTTCGCGCAGACCTTTCGCATAACGAAACCCCATGCGCAGGGCGAAGGGCTGGGTAGAGTAGGCCTTCAGGTCGTCGGTGGAAGCGCCGGGCTTTAGACTCTGGGGAAGAACTTGTGCCGCCCCTACGGGGCTCGGGTCAATATCCCACTTTACCCAGGGCTTACGCCCTGGGCTAACACAAATGCCGCCCCTGCGCGGCTCGATTTGAAGGGGCACGCCTTCAGGCGTGCCGTAAAGTTCATCTTCGCAGAGAGGCTTTAGCCACTGAGGGACTTCGCTGTTCCTCGAAATGCGAGTTCCCTCAGCGGCTAAAGCCGTAGCCGTTCCCGCTTGCTTACGGCGCGGCTGAAGCCGCGCCCCTTCAAAACATTCCAGTGAAAGTTTGTCAGCCTTCTCATCAGAGGCTAGATCCCCGGAGAGTCCCTGAACTATATCTGACATTGTGGTATACTCTTCCGGCTCCAGTGTGCACTTCCACTCCGACCGTGTGATATCCACCGGCTTTACCCGCAGTCCATGCCGTTGCGCGTCCTTCACGATGGTCGCAGGAGAATAGAACCCCATGGGCTGGTTGTTGAGCAGCGCCGCCGTAAACGCAGCCAGGTAATGGCACTTGAGATAGGCACTGGCGTAGGCGATGAGGGCAAAGCTGGCGGCATGCGATTCGGGAAATCCATAGAGCGCAAAGGAGGTGATCGATTGCAGGATCAGCTGCTGCGCCTCGGGCAGAATGCCGTTGCGGTCCATGCCTGCACGCAGCTTGACCTCGATGTCGCGCATGCGCTTTTCGCTGCGTTTGAAGCCGAAGGCGCGCCGTAACTCCTCGGCTTCGCCGCCGCTGAAGCCTGCGGCAATCATCGCCATGCGCAGCAGTTGTTCCTGAAAGAGCGGTACGCCGAGCGTGCGTTCCAGCACCGGTTCCAGCGAAGGATGCGGATACACGACCGCCTGCCGCCCCTGCCGCCGCATAAGAAAAGGGTTGACCATCTGGCCGACGATCGGTCCCGGACGGATGATCGCCACTTGTACCACAATGTCGTAGAAGTGCGTGGGATGCAGCCGCGGCAGGCACGACATCTGCGCGCGGCTCTCGATCTGGAACATGCCGACCGTGTCGGCCTTCTGCAGCGCGTCATACACTGTGGGATCATCAGGCGGTAACGTTGCCAGGTCGACTTCTTCTTTGTACTGATTGTGAATCAGGGTGATGGAATCTTCCAGCGCGGCCATCATCCCCAGGCCCAGCAGGTCCACCTTGATGATGCCCATGTCGGCGCAGTCCTCCTTGTCCCACTGCACCACGACGCGGCCGGGCATGGTCGCGGGCTCCAGCGGGACCACGGAATCAAGCTGCCCCTGGCAGATGACCATGCCGCCGGAGTGTTGTCCGAGATGGCGCGGCAGGTCCTGAATTGCCACGCAAAGCTCAAAGAACTTGCGCATGCGCGGATGCCGCAGGTCGAATCCGGCGTCGCGGAACTGCCGCTCCAGGGTGTCGCTGGGGTCTTTGTACTCCCACGAACTCACCAGGCCGGCCAGACGGTCGAGGGTTTCTCCATCGAAGCCGAGCGCCTTGCCGACCTCGCGCGCCGCCGAGCGTCCGCGATAGGTGATGACGTTGGCCGTCATCGCCGCGCCGAGCTTGCCATAGCGTTCGTAAACATACTGGATGGCGCGCTCGCGCTGATCGCCGCTGGGGAGATCGAGATCAATGTCGGGCCACTCGCCGCGCTCCTCCGACAGAAAGCGCTCGAACAGCAGGTCCATGCCAACCGGATCGACCGCCGTGATGCCAAGCGAGTAGCAGACCGCGCTGTTGGCCGCGGAGCCGCGACCCTGCACCAGAATGCCTTGCGCGCGGCAGTAGCGAACGATGTCCCATACGATGAGGAAATAGCCGGCCAGTTTGAGATGCTCGATGAGCACCAGTTCGCGTTCGATCTGGCGCTGGGCGCGCTGCCACAACTCGTTCTGTCCGGGGCGCAGATAACGGTCGCGAGCGCCTTCCATGGCGCGTGCGCGCAGGAAGGAGTTCATGGTTTCGTCTGCGGGTACGGGATATTGCGGGAATTGGTAGCCAAGATCGTTCAGCGTGAAGGCGAGGCGCGACGACAACTCCAGCGTGTTTGCGGTGGCCGCAGGAAGATCGGCGAACAGTTGCAACATCTGCTGCGGCGTCTTGAGGTAGCGCTCGCTGTTGCGCGCCAGCAGACGTCCGGCTGTATCGAGCGTGCGATGGTTGCGAATGCAGGTGAAGACATCCAGAATCTGGCGCTCGTCTGGCTTGGCGTATTGTGCGCCCTGCGTCGCCAGCAGCGGCAGTCGCAGACTGCACGCCAACTCGATGGCGGCTTGATTGCGCGCCTCCTGTGCCCGGTCGTAGTGGCGCTGTAGTTCAACGTAAATATTCTCGTGGCCGTAGATCTCGATGAGCTGTTCGAGCGTGCTGCGCGCCGCTTCCATGCCGCCGTTGGCCAGCGCACAAGCAAGTGGGCCTTCGTCGCCTCCGGTGAGACAGATCAGACCGGTCGCGTGCTCGCTGAGATCAGCCACTGACGCTGCTGCCTGCGAATGCAGGATGAGTTCCTCTTCAAGCTTGGCTTGACGCGGCAGAGCTGCCGGATACTTTGGCGCGCGCAGCTTCATGCGCGTTATCAGGCGGCAAAGATTCTGGTAGCCCTCGCGCGAAGCGCACAGCAGAGGAACGCGCGGCAGAGGTTGGTTGGCATTGGCGCAGGTCAGCAGGGAAGTGATCTCCGCGCCAATGTGCGCTTTGAGGTTGAGCTTTTGCATGGCCAGATGAAAGCGCGGCGCGCCACAGACTCCATCGCGATCGAGCAAGGCCATTGCCGGCATTTGATGAGCGGCGCACACCTCGGCCAGTTCCTCGGGGACCGAAGCTCCTTCGAGAAAACTGAACGCCGAGCGCGCATGGAGTTCGATGTACATGGCCCATTTGAACCGCAGGGTAAATCCCCTCTGGAAAGGAAGATTTCAAAGCAGCGGGAAACACAGTCCCGCTTGCGGGACGGCAAGTCTTAGCCCAGCGCTTCAGCTCTGGGTAACGTTGAATGAGCTCCGAGTCCCGTAGGGACGGCACAGAATTCTTGGATATCGTCGTGTTCTGCCGTGCCTACGGCACTCCATTTAATTCTTGCCCGCACCCAGCGCTCAACCGCCCCAACCCGCGCAAAAACGGCGCGGTTTGGGGACCCCGGTAAGCGCTGGGCTACTCTAGGCTCTTTCGCCCCTTGCGGGGCGCGTGTGTCGTAGCTCCTATCACCGACTCGATTCCAAAGTAGTTTTCATACAGACATTCAGTCGTAGCTGGCGTCGGCGAACCAATGCCCGCTGGCGAGATCGCGATAAATGCGATACAGCGCCACACTGTTGTCATTGCCATTGGCAAGCGCCACGTCCCATTCCTCACGCTCGAATGACCCGTGACCGTTCTCAACGCCATTTTGCTTCGCGTTCTCCGCCCACCAATCGCCGGACGAGCGCCAGGGTCCTGCCGACCACACAATCTGCCCTTGCAACTCGGTTCGATCAGTTTGTTTTGCAACGGCAGTTAAATTAACAGGACGTCCTTCCGTCATCCGGACCCGCAACTGCCGCGCAGGACGAAGCATCCGCAGCGCAAGTGGCGGCTGCTCTTTGCCATCCGACATTGTGGGATGCTTTGCCGGTTTAGAATCCTCCGGCGCGAGCATAAACCGCTCTATGCGAAAGCTGTCTCGCCGATGGCTATCCAGCAGGCGCGCGATTCCGGCTCGCCGTTTGCCCACAACGCCGCTGATTCGCGCCAGCGTAATCTCCAGCTTTTCCGTTTCGGGAGAAATCGGCAGAAACAGTCCCTGCTGCGCCAGCCGGGGTGGCGCCGGCTCCGCCGTAATCCACACTTTTGTTACCGGAGCGCCCGGCGGATGGGCTGCCAACTCCAACTGCAACAGCTTGAGAAACACTTTTGCATCGCGCATGGCTACCGGCAGCCGCAGGGTGCGCTTAAATATGCTCTGTCCCACATTGTGAGAGCCATCACCCAGTTGCTCTACAGTTGTGGTTTCTTCGTCGGCGGCTCGTCGCTCCAATTGCAAGCGCAAATGCAGCTCCTGTGCAGCGAGGGCCCGCGCCTCCAGCCGTACGCACAGTTGTTCCAGCAGCCGGTTCAAGACTAACGACAACGGCTCGAGCGTTTCCACCGGGGACTCCAGTTCCATCGCCTCTTCAAAGCGCAACGGCGGCTCGCAGAGCACAAGGGTCCTCATGCCGGCGCCTCGCGCCATGCGTTGCAGATGCGTTCCTGCTTCGCCCAGCCGCGACGCCAGCGCGTGCTCGGGCAACAGCGCCAGAGTGCGAAAATCGCGCACGCCCCAGCGCTCGAGAGTATCGAGGATCGGCTCGCGAAACTTTTCGCGTTCGGCCGCCGAAGTCTTCTCCGGCGAGATTTGGAACGCATCCAGCAATACCGGCAACGGCAACACGCCCAGCCGCTGGGCTTCTTTTCCGGCGGGAATCACCGTGACTCCGCTGAATCCTCGCGCTGCATGCAAGGCTGCGTCAGGATTTGCTGCAAGAGCAATGTTCGCTTCCAGGGCAACCGCGCTCACTCGCGACGCCAGATCGCGCGCCATCTTTGCCGGTGCGCCGTAGAGCCGCTCCAGACCGGCGAGATCGAGAAGCAAGGTGTCGGCGGCGGTATCTTCCACGCGCGGCGTGAAGGCATGGGCAACATCGAGCAGCGCAGAATGTGCCGCGCTCTCCTGGGCCGGAGAGCGCGGGCGCAAGACTGCCGGGCATTTCTCCGCAGGCGCGGCAAAAACCGCAGCCCGTAGTTTGGTCATGCTGGCCTCCATTCCCAATAGGCGAGCTTTTTCATTCAGAGCAACTACGCGCACCACGGGAGGTTTGCCTTCGAGCACAGCCACCGCCCGCTCGCGCAGCAAGGGCTCGGTGCGCACGATAGCTTCCACCGGAAAGTCGGAAATGTAGATACAGGCAAACATACTCACCACGCGGTCCGAAGTTCAAAGTGAGCGCTGGCCGACTGCACTGGCTTGCGCTGTGTCGATCCGGGGTCCCCATTACGCGCTGTTTTTGCGCGTAATGGGGTGGAGGAGCGCACTACTTCGGCGCGCAGGCACATGCCACGCAACAGAACGGCATGACTAACGGCATTGTTCTCCGGAACCGCAGGTCCACCGTGTGCCACAATCCGCCAGGGCGTAAGAGTTTGTGTGAGAACCTGTGTTGCCCCTACTCCACCCCACCGAGCACAAAAGCGGTGCTCGGCGGGGACCCCGACTGCGGGGCTCGGGTCAATTTCCCACTTTCCCCAGCGCTTGCGCCCTGGGCTAAACTGAGTCGCCCCTGTGGGGCTGGATTTGGGACAGGTTCTAGCCTCCTCTGCCACGCCACTTTCATACCTCGAGTTGTCACACAGACTCGTGAGATCTGGCGCTGAATCGCCTGCGCATACCGCTTCGCGTTCCAAGCGCATCACCAGGGACGCGCAAGTTTTCGCGCAGGGTTCCTGTTCCACCAGTAGAAGCACGGTTGCGGTAGGCTCCACGGCGCGGCGAAAACGAAACCACGACGTCAGCGGCACCCGCCGCGCGCTCTCCGGAGGAATATCGCCGAGATCGAGCACGACCATGCCAAAGCCGCCGCCTTGCAGCAGCAGGTCAGTCACCTTCAGCACTTGCTCCAACACCGCGCCAAAACTAAAACCGGTATTTGCCGGGGACCCCGGCTCCCGGCGCCCAACCGCAGTACGCGCCACGCGGAACTTCTGCCGCGGCATGTCGCTACATCTCACCCACAGCAGCCGCTCGAGATCCACACCAGCCGCCGCGGCCGAAGCCGGATCGAAGCTGTCGCTGGCATCTACCAGCGCGCACACCTCCTGCCGGCGAGTGGCTCCAGCCAGCGCGGCCAGCATCACTCCAGTGCGCCCTGACGAAGCCGGCCCGGCAATCTCGCTGAGCGCTCCGCACGGCAGACCTCCGGTGAGCGCGTCGAGGGCGGAGACTCCGGTTGAAACCGTCAGCGGTGCAGCGCGCTCGCGCAGCAGCAGGGTGGAGGAGAGGCGCTCCGGCAGCGAGGATTCCAAGCGAGCACGTAAAGTGGCAACGGACGCCATAACGACCTTTGGGGCGAGGGAGCGAGTAGCGCAGGTCAGGACGGGAGAGCCGGTTCTGCCAGGGAAGAGCAGACCGGAGCAATCTACTTTCGCTTTTTATTCGCCTACAAGTAGGATTTTGCTCCAGGGAGTCAGGGTTGTCAACCCCGGTTTGAAAACCGCTCGGGAAGAGTTTGAAAGCCGCTCGGGAAGCGGCTTTTCCTTCATTTTCCTCAATCGCCGCCGGGATTTCCCGGGTCCGTTCGCACGCGAGCCGCGTACCTAGTGTGATGCTGATTTGTTATAATCGCAGAAGTCTTCCTGGCAGTGGCGCTATCGTCTAGGGGTTAGGACGGAAGATTCTCAATCTTCAAACCCGGGTTCGATTCCCGGTAGCGCTACCAGCTATCATCCGCTAAAGCCCGCTAAATCAGCGGGTTTCGTTTTTGCTCAAAAACGGCTCTGGCGCGTTCTAGCCCGCAAAAGCGCGTTTGCTGGTACACAAAATGGTACACAGGACCTTTGGCAGCCTTTCGCAAACAAGGATTCAGCTCGGCACTTGGCGGGAGCCGCGCATTCTGAAAGAATCGCAGCGGAACCCCCGCGAACCCGATGCCGCTGTCCCTGGTGGAATTTGTCGAACGCTGGAAAGCCAGCACTCTGAGCGAGCGCGCCGCCGCGCAGAGTCACTTCATAGACCTGTGCGAAGTGTTGGGGCATCCTCACCCGCAGCAGCGGACCAGACCGGCGAGAGCTTCGCTTTTGAGAAGCACGTGTCCACCTTGGACGAAGGCAAGGGCTATGCCGACGTTTGGAAGCGCGGATTCTTCGCATGGGAGTACAAGGGCAAGCACAAGAACCTGAATGCAGCATATGCGCAGCTCGTGCGCTATCAGGGAGACTTGGAGAACCCGCCGCTGCTGGTGACGTGCGACCAAGAGCGGTTCGAGATTCACACGAACTTCACCGGCACTCGCCCGCAGCTCTACAGCTTCACGCTTGACGATCTGCTTTCGAGCGCGCCAACCGCGAATTGCGCTCTGCCGCCCGCTAGACGTTCTGCGGGCCGTGTTCTACGACCCGGAGCAATTGCGCCCCGAGGCCGCGCGCGCCCGCGTCACCGAACACGTAGCGTCGGAGTTCGCCAAGCTCGCAGACAGCCTGGAGCAACGAGGGATAGAGCCGCAGCGCGCCGCGCACTTCCTCATGCGGCTGCTGTTCTGTCTCTTTGCAGACAGCATCGGACTTTTGCCGGAGCACCTCTTCCGGCAGATGATCGAACTCGATAAGACTCGGCCCGCAAATTTCGCGCGCAAGCTGCGCCAGCTCTTCGCCGCGATGTCCACCAGCGGGAGCACGTTCGGCCCGCACGATATTCACTATTTCAACGGCGGACTGTTTGCCGATGATGAAGTGTTCGAACTCACGTCTGCGGACATGGGTGTGTTGCGAGTTGCCGCTGCGCTCGATTGGTCGCAAGTGGAACCCGCGATCTTCGGTACTCTGTTCGAGCGCAGCTTGGACCCCGGCAAGCGCTCGCAGCTTGGCGCGCACTACACCAGCCGCGAAGATATCTTGCTGATTGTGGAGCCGGTAGTCATTGCCCCGCTCATGGCACGCTGGCAGACAGTGAAGGCGGAAGCCACAGAGCTGGCGAAGGCAGCGGAGAACGCAAAGGGCCGCGCGCACGCCAAGCTAAGGGACGAACTGCAAGGCAAGATGTTCGCGTGGATAAACGAGCTTTCGAGTGTTCGCATTTTAGATCCCGCTTGCGGAAGCGGAAACTTTCTCTATCTCGCTTTGCGTCGAATGCTCGATTTGTGGCACGAGGCGCGCGTGTTCTCCGCCGAACATGGCCTTCCCACGTTTCTGGAAAAGCAGGTTCACCCCTCGCAGCTCTTCGGCCTGGAAACGAACGTCTACGCGCAAGAGCTGGCGTCCGTGGTGGTGTGGATTGGTTATCTGCAATGGCTGAATGAGCACGGCATCGGATGGCCCACAGAGCCGATCTTGCGCAAGCTCGATAACATTCAGGACCGTGACGCCATTCTTGCGCACGATGCGGAACGGAAAGCCTGTCGAACCCGAATGGCCGGAAGCGGATTGCATCATCGGGAATCCGCCGTTTCTTGGCGATAAGAAAATGCGCAGCGAGTTGGGTGACGTGTATGTGAACGAGCTGCGCCAGCTCTACGCGGGCCGTGTGCCGGGAGGTGCGGACCTGGTGACGTTCTGGTTTGAGCGCGCAAGAGCGCAGATACAGGCGGGCAAAGCGAAGCGGGCCGGGCTGCTGGCAACGAACTCCATTCGCATGGTGGGCAATCGCCCCGTGTTGGAGCGCATCCTCGAATCGGGCGGAATCTTCATGGCCTGGAGTGACCGCCCGTGGATACTTGACGGCGCGGCTGTGCGCGTTTCGATCATCGGCTTCGATGATGGCTCTCAGAAAGAGCGCACGTTGGATGGGCAGCCCGTTTCTTCGATTCATGCCGATCTGACCGCCAGCGCGAATGTCGCCAGCGCAAAAGCGCTGCCTGAGAATGCGGGCCTTTGTTTTCTCGGAGTGATGAAGGGCGGGCCGTTCGATCTGACTGAGCAAGAGGCAACGGTCATGCTCGCCGCTCCGCTCAATCCGAACGGACGGCCAAACTCGGATGTAGTGAAGCGCAGATTGATTGGCCGCGACGTGGTGCAGCGAAACCAAAATGGATGGCTCATTGATTTCGGTGAGATGTCAGAGTCCGAAGCCGCCCTTTATGAGCTTCCGTTCGAGTATGTGCGGCGCGAAGTGAAGCCTCTTCGCGATAAGAACCGCGACCGCTTGATGAATCAGAACTGGTGGCTGCATGGCCGCTCACGTCCCGCATTGCGTCGTGCGTTGGATGGATTGCAGCGCTGTATCGTCACACCCGAAGTGGCGAAGCATCGAATTTTCGTTTGGATGAATACCGACGTTGTGCCGGACCACACTTGCCATGTGATAGCCCGCGACGATGATTATGTTCTTGGGAGTTTTGCACATGCCGAATTCACGAGCTGTGGTCTCTTGCGCAAGGTGCATGGATGGGTGTTGGCAATGATCCGCGTTACACTTCGGCTCGACACATTCGAGACGTTCCCGTTTCCCTGGCCGCCGTCCCAAGAGCCGAAAGACTCGCCGCTCGTGGAAGCGATTGCAGAGGCCGCGCGCGAACTGGTAGAGAAGCGTGATGCGTGGCTGAATCCTCCCGGCGCAAGTGAACACGAACTGAAAAGCCGCACGCTCACCAATCTCTACAACGCGCGCCCGTCATGGCTGGTGGAAGCGCACCGCAAGTTGGACGAAGCGGTATTCGCTGCCTATGGCTGGCCCGCTACCCTCACAGATGCCGAAGTGTTAGAGCGCTTGCTGGCGCTGAACCAACAGCGCTCGGATGCAGCTATGAGCACAACAGCAGCGGCCCACGCAGCGGAGAACCTATCGCCTTAACAGAGCATCCCCGCGACGGAAGCACGATAACGCACAGCAGCCCGTTTCGAGCTTGCAAACGTTTGCACGCGCTGCCCCTATTGCACCCTGGCCCGATTTTCTCTCCACCACTCGCGTTTCTGTGCGCGTTGCGCGGGAGCGGAGCACTTCGAACAGCAATACTTCTGGCCTTTCTTGCGTGCCAGAAAATATGGCGCAGGACACTCGGGATTGCTGCAATGTCTCATTCGCTTTGCGATCCGCTGCAAGTGGTACATCGCTTGTTCGAATGGTGTGAGAGCGGGAACGCTCAACCGCAGCGCATCTTCTTCGGGCGTCATATACTCGTCTAGCAGGCTCATTGGCTTCTACGCGCTTTCGTAGCCTCTCCATTGCCACTGGCATGTAAACGGTGTTGCTGTGAAATTCGTGACGCGCCGCGAAGATGTGCCACTCGCGCTCTCTCAGCTCGCATGCATCCCAGGCCAAGCGCAAAAACCGCTGAACCCTAGCGACAGTCCACCAGTGTTCCGTGGCGATGTCAGATTCCCTAACGGCTGGCGGGTCCGGCACTGCTGGCAGCGAGCAGAATACTTCGGGGTATCTCTTCACGAGTCGCCCAATCGCCGCGTCCGTCCGCTGTATTGCGGCCCTCGCACTTTCTGTCAGCGGGTGCTCGGCATGCATCGGATACGCGGTCTCAGTGTTTGCCCAGTCTAAGACCAGACGTTCTGCTCTCCCGTCTGATATCGTGCGCGGCTGGAGTCGCGTCCGGAGTTTTCTTGCCAGAGTTCAATTGATTAGCCTCTCGCTTTCGTTCTCTGACGAGCTAGAACGTAATCCCAGGTTGCTCACCTAGTGTACATCAACAAATCACTTTCTAGTTGCTCTTGCGTGATAGCAGATACCACACTGGCATAAGAACAGCAGTGAGCGCTAACAGCGTGGAGGCAGCGATTGGAAGAGAAATGGGTATTCAATTCGAGACAAGCGGCTGCATATCTCGGTTGCTCTGAATCTGTGATGCGTCTCTGGCGCAGCCAAGGGCAGGGACCGCGATACTTTCGGGCCGGCAAATTGATTCGCTATCGGCGCGCGGACCTGGACGCATGGATTGAAGCGAGACTGTGCGAACCGGAGAGCGCCGCGAAAGCTGCGTGCATCTCGCACGGATAAGGCCGTGCGCAGGGACTCTCCAACATGCGCTCCTCACTCTGCCGATGTCAGCGCGGATCATCCTCTGCGACAATTTCCAGCGGGTAATTGGTATCGAGTGCAAAACGAATTCATGGACCGAATTGCCCCGCGTGTGGGAGTCTCTGCGGTAGTTGTGTACCACTTCCTT
This sequence comes from uncultured Acidobacteriaceae bacterium, assembly GCA_963833155.1. GTDB lineage: Bacteria > Acidobacteriota > Terriglobia > Terriglobales > Acidobacteriaceae > Bog-257. Next base: position 38,817 of record CAWHWY010000024.1, on the reverse strand, counting down.
TGCCGACATGCGCGTAAAGAGCGGGTTACGGGCATAAGCGTCGCGAAGATGGCGAGAGACCTACGTCTTGGCCGCACGGCAGTATTTGCGGCGCTTTCCGAGTTGGAAGAGCAAAAAGCGATCAGGCGCATAACAGCTAAATCGGGTTCGGAATCGGAGTATGAACTGCTCGATCTCCGAAGCCGCCCTCACCCGTCCGCGTCGCGGACTGGTGATGAACGTTCCACGAATGGGGGGTGTTCGTGTCGCGAACAGCCAATAAGGAAAGCAAGACTGCAAGACTGTAAGACTCCAATCCCCCCTACCCCCCTTTCCAAGGGGGGTGATACAGAGACTCTTTCGGCAGGAGTTGCCATGAGGCTCGCCCAAGACTTCAAGGGCGCGCTCAAGTGCGAACTGCAAGACGTGCCTCTCAATTCGCGTCATCTTTCAACCGATGATTACGACCGCTATTTTCGTGATGTGCATTTCATACCGACGAACACAGGGCCAATCTTGGTGGAGACTGGCGACCCGGAATTGACAGCGGAAGCGCTACGCAAGTATGACACTCGGCTGAGGAAGCTTGGCAGGCGGGTTTTTGAAAGAGAGGTCGAATTCCAGATTGCCGATGAAGAGGAGCCTGAGGCGGATCACCGCAGCCCCCATGAACCCGCCGAACAACAGAAGTGAAACGTGATTTCTGAGCCTGAGACTGGTGTTAGCTCGGGGTTCGAATCACCCGTGACGCGGTGCGCATTGGACAGTACCTTGACCGGCAGCGCGGATTACGGGTCCTTCCCCGAGGCCGTCCCCTTGCCAGTAACGCAGCGAGCGGCGCTGTTGCTCTACTGCTGTTGCCTGGAAATAGGTTGATTTTGTGGTTGATTTCTTGCAAGAGTTGATAATTCGTTCTTGCTTATCCCAACAAGATGGGTTATTGTGATGAGCATGAAGTGTCCGATTCACAATGTCGAGCTAGTCTGCTACTGCCCCGCGTGCCGTGGAAGCGTCACATCGAAGGCGAAGGCCAGAGCATCACGCGCTAACGGCAAGTTGGGTGGAAGGCCGAAGGGCCGCAAGAAAAAATCGAAAGCGCAAGACCGCTGCAAAGTGAGGCGCGCTTATGCTGTACAAACGGGGAAAAACGTACTGGTACAACTTCCGCTGGAGTCTCAGGAATGCCGATGGCACAACAGAGAACTTCCGCATCGTGAAGTCCGCTCGGACAGCAAAACAAGCAAGACGCGAAGGACGCTGAGGACGAACACCGGCGGGCCTTGCGTCTCGGTGAGATTCACCCGCGCGATCCGTGGCCGAAACTGACTGCCGTTGCCCCGCCGATCTTCCGCGCTTTCGCAAAGGAATTCCTGCAATACGCCAAGACGCACACGAAGCCGGGAACGCACACGTTTTACGATGGCTGCCTGGAGAGGCTTCTGGCATTCGCTGCCATCGCAGATGCCCCGCTAAACGCGATTACAGGCGATCTGGCGAGCAAGTACGCCCGCCATAGGCAAGAGGTAGCGGAGAACTCCATCGTCACCGTAAACGGCGATCTGCGCACGTTGCGGCGCATTCTGAAAGTCGCCGTTGAATGGGGCAAACTCGCTCATGCGCCCGCCGTCCATGAATTGCCGCAGCCGAAGGGCCGGGACCGCGTGCTGAGTTTCAAGGAAGAGGCGTTGTACTTGGCGAAGGCTTCCGACAATCTGCGGGACGCAACAATTCTCGCGGTAGATACCGGGATGCGGCCCAACAGTGAACTGTTCCCGCTGCTGTGGGCCGATGTGGACCTGACCGCCCGCACCGAATCTCCGAATGGGGTGATTCACGTCCGCCAGGGCAAGACGGCGAGCGCGCAGCGCAGCCTTCCGCTCACTCCGCGCGCGGCTGAGGTGCTACAGCGGCGCAAGCGAGAGGCGGAAGCGAAGCCGAAGAAATCCGCGTTCGTGTTCCCCGGCGCGGGCAATGCGGGACACGTTATCTCGTTTCAGCATCCGCACGAAAAGGCGGTGAAGGATGCCAAGCTGGAGCCGTTCGAGTTCTACTGCTGGCGTCACACGTTCGGCACGCGGGCCGCTCAGTCGGGCATGGACAGATTCTCGCTCGCCCGGTTGATGGGCCATAGCTCGCCCGCCGTGGCTGCTCGCTACTATGTCCACGTCACGGAGACGCACGTTGCAGCCGGGTTCGGGAAGTTTGTCGAGTATCAGACCCGCAACGTGGCAGAAGGAATTGCAGCCGCGTTCCCCGAGGCGAGTGATGCAGTCCAGTAGGGAGTTTTTCGTTTCGTGGTACACAAGGCGGTACACAGGACGGTCACAACTGCTCGTAACTCATTCAGCGCATTAGCTAGGTAGTAAGATTCTCAATCTTCAAACCCGGGTTCGATTCCCGGTAGCGATACCAACTCAACCATGCTGCGATCAATCACTTACCGCCTATCTTCTGACAGCCACAATTCATACCGTGTGCTCGGTCTTGTGCCACTGCACAACTTCATTCCGTTTGTTGATTGCCGTCCCGATCTGCTTCAGGCCGGGATCCTGGTAAAGCCGCATCACGTCCCAGTGGGTTTGAACATCCATACCGATGAACGCCCCTATTCGACCACGAATATTTCCGGTTCTAAGACGATTTCCGACTTCACGGAGTTGGCGACGAGACTGTATTTCAGGGCAGCTTCAAGTGCTCGCCGGGTTCTTGCTTCCACCGCGTCTGTGTTCTCATCTCCGCGCGCAATTCGGATGACGGGCCTGAAATGCAGACGGGTAAAGATCTCCGTTCGATCCAGCTCAATCAGCTTCGTACCTTCGGTGCGACACTCAAAAGACAACAGTTTGAGGCGGAACCGCTCGGTCGCCCAGATGAACATCATCATCACGCAACTATTTGCAGCCGCAACGAACGCATCCTCCGGGGTGAGAACGCCAGCGTGCCCCTGGGCGTCGGGCGGAGCAGAAAACTTCATCTCGGGGCCGTTTCCCATTTCAATATGTCCCCAGTGGTCGCCGGTCCATCGGACAGTGGTGTGATACATCGCCGTGCGGCTCATCGCATTTCTCCCCGCAAATATGCGGCATACTCCCGGAGGATTGCAGTCCGGTAAGCGGCCTTCGAGTCGGCAGGAACGGCGTTATAGATTTCCACATTCGCCATCAGCTCGTCAGCAACCACATCGAGCGCGCGTCCACGCTCGCGCAACTTCGAGAAAATTAGCGGCAGGGCCAGCAGCTCTACTGGCGTCCCCTCAATTGAGACCGTCTGCATCGGTATGCCAGAACGGCAGACACATCCCACCGCCTTGGGTGGCTCGGGCACGGCGGAAATGGACACCAGCGGTTTGGCCGGCGCCTTGGTGGCGAGGATCTCATCCACCAGGCTGGTGAGGCGCTCAGCCGTAAGCTCCACTGCTTTCTGTCCCGCTTGGTTCAGTTTTCGCCGGCCGTCTATGTGTCCCACACCGCTCTCAGCCGCGAGTTCGCTGACCACGACGCTGGCACTGGGTTTCCCCGAATACATCTCCGTGCCGCGTGCGGCGCAGCGTAGCTCGCAGCCGTCAACCGTGATGGTCGGATGGAAGCGGGCGAACGCCCGATCTCCTTCGCCACCTGCAAGGAAAAGCGGCAGGCATATCGTCACCGTCCTGCCAGGGCACAATTGATGTAACACCTTCAGGGTCGCGAGACGAGAAACAGTTCCTACCGCCAACTCTTCGCCGGAGCACGCAATGATTCCAACTTTACGTTCAGGCAGATCAGGCATGATGGCTTCCTGGGCTCTCCGCCAGAACCTCGTCTAGAGTCTGGGAAATCCCGGCAGCGACGACCCGCGCGAGTTCCTTGCCGGGCTCATTCAGTTCCGCGATTCCTTCCGGCTTAAGTTCCTTGTGCTCGCGAAACACATCGAGAACCGAAACCTCGCGGGCGACGGTCCCGCCACTCAGCTTCACGAGTTTCGCAGCACACATCAGCTTGCAGCCGTCGATGGTGACCGCAGCGTTATTACGCACTCGTGACATCGCCTCCTCCTCGCCAAGAACCAGCTTCGAGAGTGCTACAAGATCGGTGTCGGCGGGACGGAGGTTTTCGCAGAGTTCATAGGCTGCCTCCCGGCTGACGGTGCCGAAGGCTTTGCCGATTCCGCTACATGGAATGACAACGACGCACGGAGGATGGCTCATGACGTCTCCTTCAATTCCTCCTCAACCTGGGACCGCATGAGATCGAAATACGCGTTTGGATCGAGTAGGCCGGCACGAGCAGCATCCCAAGCGGTTGGTTTCACAAGCACCAGCCAGCCTTTGTCGTATGGGTCCTGATTGACAAGCTCGGGGTGCATTTCGAGCGCCTTATTCACTTCTACAATGGCGCCCGCAACGGGCGACGGCATACTCACATTGATCTTGATTGTTTCGATCTCAGCAAACTCATCGCCGACGCTCAGTGGAGTACCGATTGGCTTCACGTTGGCGAAAGCGATATCCCCACTGTGCTGCTGAACGTAATCGGTCAACCCAACACGCACCTTCACGCCTTCTTGACTTTCGATAGGCAAGGTCCACACTCCGTCCTGCGTGTACAGGCGATCGCGAGCAACCTTGAATGTGAACTTATCGACTGTCGTTTCCAGATACTCCGGCATATCGCCTCCTTCGAAGGCGCCACAGCTGGGTGTGGGGGCCTTACTGGTTCACTGCAGCCGTTGCCACCCAAGCTGTTATCTCGGCGGCGCTTGGGATGCGACCTGCCGATTTCACCTCGCCATCCATCACCAAGGCGGGCGTGGCCAAGATCTTGTAGGCCATGATTTCTCCAATGTCTTCCACCTTGGTGAGTGTGGCAGGGCCAGAAAGCTGACGTACCGCCTTCTCGGCTTCGGCGTAGAGTCTCTTGCAGTTCGCGCAGCCGGGACCAAGAACCTTGATGTCTATGCTCACCTTGATTTCTCCTTTATGACTTGGGTTGCGCATGCAAAGAAGTTGCATACGCATGGGGTAAGCAGCCTGTAAAACACCGTCGTTCCCTGACGGCGGTCTTCAACGATTCCATTCGCCCGCAGTAAAGCGAGGTGCTTGGAGACGGTGGAAACATCGCTGCCGATGAGTTCGGTGAGTTCTCCTACTGAACTTTCACCGCGATTCAACCGATCGATGATGATAAGTCGGGACTCGTTTGCGAGTGCCTTGAGGACCCGCGCTTGCTGTTTGAAAACGCTCCGATCCTTCATGTAGACGAGTGTATTGCTATTTGGCCAACTAGGCAACAAACCCCGTTTCGTCAATACGGGAGTGCTTATCGTCGTGACGGCGACGGGCGGGCGGCGACTTAATCATCTGCTATAAGGCGACTGAACGCCAGCGGAAGGCACGTTGGCAGGTAACTGCCAGACCGAAAACGTACGGCCGTAGGACCGGAGAGATCAACCCTTATCGAACAGCTTTTTTGCTGGAGGTCGATCCATGCCAGCGTACGAAGGCGGGCCGTTCGAAGGCTTGCCGTTCTGTTCTCTGTCTGTCCTAACCCAAAGTTTGTCACGGTGGTCGGTGATACGGGTCACAGGAATAGGTGGGGTAGACGCGAGATTCTATAATGGTTCCGGTGCTCGTCCTGGCTGGATTCGAAAAGACGGCTCCAGAAGGCCTTTTGCCACGGCCTTCGGTCTTCTAGTTTTCAGGCTCTCTTCGCCGAAGGAGGCTGGATATGAAATACCGGGCCACGATCCTGATTCTGATTCTCCTTCCCATCGTGGTAGGCTGCGGTTTTGCCCTCGCCAAACGGCCCATGAACGCTCCCGTGATTGCCATCCTCGGGGCGGTCATGATCTGGCTTGGCTACACAGGCTACGCCCGCCGAATCGACCAGAAGGTTATTCAACCTGATCAGAAGAAAGCAACCCCAGCACGAATGTACATGGATGGGGTGGACTTCATGCCGACGAGCCGCAATGTGCTCTACGGCTATCACTTCAAGTCGATTGCTGCGGCTGGTCCCATCGTGGGACCGATTGCCGCCGTTACGCTCTGGGGATGGTTGCCCGCGCTGCTCTGGCTTACGCTGGGCGTTACCTTTCTTGGTTGGGCGAGCGACTACTCCGCCATCATGGTGGCGGTTCGCAATGACGGCAATTCGCTATCGGCCATTGCACACCGGCTCATCGCTCCGCGAGCGCGCGTCATTCTGTTTGTGTTCATCTTCTTCTATCTGTTGCTGCTGGCGGGGGCCTTCGTGGGAATCATGGCCGGCATCTTTGATCCGCGTGCCGATGTCCCGTTTGGCATCTTCATTCTGGCCATCATGGGCCTGCTGATGGGTCAAATGCTCTATCGCTGGAAGATGGACTTGATCGTCGTCACGGTCCTCGCGGTTGGCTTGACGATGGGTGCGATGGCATGGGGGGCACGTGGCATGACCACCGTGAAGGGGAACACCCCGGCCGGCAAGCCTGGCACAGCCGTCGTATTCGGTGGCCCGGTCAATTCTCTGGTGGAGAAGCTGAATGGCGCGATTAACCAACTCACCGGCGGGCAGCCCCTGTACACCGTCGTCGATCCCACCAAGTCGGATCCGCGACTGGCGGCGATGACGGTCAATGCCGAGGGGCAGATTGTGCCGAGGTACGTGGCTGGTGGCGGCGCCATCAAGATGCTGCCCTCGTTCATCTTCTGGTGCTTATTCATCTTCGCTTTCTCGTATCTGGGGACGGTCTTGCCCATCTGGCGCTTCGCCCAGCCCACAAATTACATCGGCTTCTGGATCACTTTTCTCACCATCGGCTTCTCCGCCTTGGGTGCAATCGTAGCGGGACTCCGTGGATTGTTGGGGAATACGGTCATGGCGGAAGCTGTGACCTTCCAGACGAAGGTATTTGGAGCCTGGGTTCCCATGACGCAAGCGAAGGATGCCGCCGGACATATTCTTCAGAACCTGCCGGCGATCCAGCCGATCTGGCCGATGCTTTTTGTGACCATCGCGTGTGGCGCCATCTCGGGCTGGCACTCGCTGGTCGGTTCCATCGGTACCGCACGGCAATTGGAATATGAGACCGATGCGTTGCCTGTGGGCGGCGGTGGTATGTTCACGGAAAATGCGCTCGCCTTGCTCGCGCTGGTGGCGGTTTCCATTGCTGGCGGAGCGGGCGCAGGAGCCTTCGCCAACGGCGTCGGCAAACTGCTGGGACTGGTCACGTTCGGCGGGATCCAGCAAGCCTACGGAACCGCGCTCGGCTTCGGCGTGTTCGTGGTAATCGTCTTGACCATGGTGCAGTTGGTCTTCCGGGTAATGCGCGTCACCTTGGGCGAATGGCTGGGTGATGTGTGGCTTGGCTTCAAGAATCCGCATATTGCTGCCATCATTTCCATGGGCTTGACGCTGCTCCTCGTTCTCAGTGGAACCTGGATTTACCTGTGGCAGCTCTTTGGGGCTTCCAACCAGCTCATGGCGGCGCTGAGCCTGCTGATTGTGAGCCTCTGGCTTAAGTCGGTGGGGCGCAGTCCGCGATATGCGTTCTGGCCCATGCTGTTCATGTACATCACGACCATGGCGGCTATCATCGTGACTGCCTATAATCTGTACGCCAGCATATTGTCGAATCAGCAGATCGCCTCGCAGACCATCAACCTGCTCGGCGCAGTAGCGATGATCGTGGTTGCTGTCTTGCTGTTTGCGGCGGCGCTGATCATCGCGTACGACGCCTGGCATGCTTGGGGCCGCTTAAAAGGACCGGCGCAGGTGCAGCCGATGGCAGCGGACTGAGAAGCGACGGATCGCGTGGTTGGGCTCTGCCGTTAGACTTTTTCGGCAAGGCGCTGGACGGTTTCGAAAACGGCGCGTGCCTCAGATGCTGGCCGCGAAGTCAGCTGCCACTGCATCTCAAAGCTGTTTTTGGCTCGGCGCACTCCGATGCGAACCAGCGAAAGACCTGGGCGTCCAGCTTCGGCCACCAGTTCAGCGACGTTTGCAACCGGAGGGAGAGCGTAAACGTGGAACCTTGGATTTTCGTAGGGGACGAGTTGCCACTGCTGCTGAACTTCTTTGTCGACAGCCCGCGTGGACCAAGCTTGCCGATCAAGGATTTCGACCTGTAGCTCGGGGACAGAACGCAACTCGGTGCGAACGATCAGCAAGTCGCGTCTGCCGCGGAGACGCGAGAGCAGCCACAAGGGCGGAACGTCCCGGGGCTCCAAGACGACCAGGACTTCGACTCGGCGGAACGGCGCGCGGGCGTTTTCGATCTGGAGCTGGACGACGGAAGACCCAAGCCAGCGCAGGGTAGTTTTTTCTCCGACGAGCGGCAAGCCGCTCTGTAGCCATTCCAGGAAAAGGTGGCCCTTGCGGACATTCAAGTGTGTACCGAGCGCGAACCATCCGACGATAGCGATGACAACCCCCACGAAGATGGCTAGCTCGGGTGACATTGGGTTTGCGGATGAGTCAAGAAATCGACGTTCATTATTGCATACACACTTATCGCGGAATGGTAGTGGCATGAGGGTGATAAGAATGCCGGCGAAACATAACTGGCGGAATGCAATCCGCGACTTTTTCTACGGCATGATCGGATTCGAATTCGAGCAGCAAGCCAGGGAACAGCGGGGAGAACTGGAGTCCGCGTTCATGATCTTGACCCTAGGTGACATGCTGGGCGTCCCAGTGATGCCTCCGCTGTACGCGCTTCGCATCCTACCCTACGCAGTACCCATGATTAGTACCTGGAAACGGAGGGTCATGCGGGAGCGTGACATCTCTGACAAAGAGGAATTTCACCTGCACGGAGTCTGATACCCAACTACCGACAGGCACGGAATGGAGTTGTGAATATGCCAGACGATCCAAAAACAATTGAAACAGACGAGAAACAGGGACTGTTCAGCAAGCTCAAGGAAATTGCTTACGGCATGAGCGCGCATGACATGTCGCGCTATGCCCTACGCACTCGCGCCAGCATGGAACACCTGTTCATCCTTATTACCATGGGCGACCTCATTGGGGTGCCCATCCTTCCGCCGTATTATTCCCTGCGGCTGCTGCCCTATGTCGTGCCCAATATCTCGACGTGGAAGCGCCGCATGTTGCGGGAAAAGGACGTATCGGACGCGATGTTCTGAGACGGCAGCAGCGCTAACCAGTACCAGCAATTCATACGAGGACTTCTCATGTCATTACGAGAAACATTCGAAAGCCACAAGGACCGCCGCTACATCATGTTCGGCGGCAAAGGGCGGGCTTGGCAAGACCACCTTCTCCGCCGCCACGGCATTCTGGCTCGCGCAGAACGGTCACAAGGTACTGGTCTTCTCCGTCGATCCCCAGGCCTCTCTCAGCGATATCTTCCAACGCGACATTTTTGGCCAGGGTGCGGTCGAGATTATGCCCAACCTCTATGCGCAAGAGGTCGATGCCGACCGGCACATCCACGAATACCAGGAGCAGATCCGCAAGAAGATCCGTGACATGTACGGCCTGGATGCGGTTCCGGAAGAAATCGAGCAGTACATTCAGGCGGCCTCGGCTGAACCAGCGATGGAAGAGTCGGCGATCTTCGACGCGGTGGTCGATATCGTGGTTGGAGGCGAGTACGACTATTACATCTACGACCTGGTCCCCCTGGGACACGCGCTCTACTATCTTTCCATGGCCAAGGTGTACGACGAGTGGATCAATCGCATTACCCGTCTGCGCCAGGAGATGCGCGAGCACGAAGAGATGGTGGCGCGAATCAAACGCCAGAAGACCACGGAAGAGGACCATATCCTAACGGAACTCAATTACATCAAGGACCGCATCAACCAGTCCTCTCGGATTTTGACAGACAAGCAGAAAACGGCCTTCTTCTTTGTGGTGGTGCCGGAAGAGATGATTATCCTCGACACCGAAAAGGCGGCCGAGCTCTTCTCGAAATTCGATGTTCCCATTGCTGGGCTACGTGGTGAATCGCGTGCTTCCCGCGGACTTGGCCGGGCAGGTTATGCCACCCTACCTCCAGAAGCGTCTCGGCATGCAGGGAGAATACTTGCAAAAGATTGACAAGGTTTTTGGCAAGCAAGTCGTTGGGCGCGTTCCGGAACTCGAGCGTGACGTTACGGGGCTGGCGATGATCGAGAAACTGGCCGACATCATGTATGGCAACGGGAAAATGTGAGCGGAATTATGTCTGAGATAAAACAGAGCTTAACAGAATTTGTTGCAGCCCATCCCAGAATGAAGTTCATGTTCTTTGGCGGCAAGGGCGGCGTAGGCAAGACGACGATGGCGGGCGTCACCGCCCTCCACCTGGCGCGAGAAGGCAAGCGAACCATGCTCGCCTCCACCAACCCCGTGCACAGTTTGAGCGGGTTGCTGGACCAGAACGTCTACGGAGCGCCGACCCAGGTCACCGGTGTCCCTAATCTGTGGGCATACGAGATCGATACCAAGGAAACCATTGAACGCTCAAAACAGGACATCAAGACGAAGATCCGCTGGTTTCTTAAGTTCGCCGAAGTTTCCACCCAGGCCGACGCCTTTGTCGAGAGCGCAACCATGAATCCGGCTTTCGAAGAATCGGCGATGTTCGAAAACATGATCGACCTAATGTTCAAGAACGAATATGACGCCTATGTCTTCGATACGGCACCCACCGCCAATGCGCGGCGGTTGCTGGGAATGAGCAAGGTGTATGCGCTGTGGGTGAACAAGATGGTGAAATCGCGCGAAGAGGCGCAGTCCTTGCGCGAACTTCTGTCGTTCACAAAGAAGAAGGAAAAGGACCCGCTGATGGAGTACCTGGTCAGTTTTCGCGAACGGATCTCGCACGCGCGAGAATTGCTCACCGACGTCGAGCAAACCGCGTTCTTCTTTGTCACCCTGCCGGAGGCGTTGCCTATCGCCGTAATCAAGCGATTCATCAACTGGTTCCACGATTTCGGTATCCCGGTCGGCGGGGTCATCGTGAATATGCTGATTCAGAAAGACCAGGTCCAAGCCGACTCTCCGGAATTCGTCCGCAACCGTGTGGCCATGCAAGATGGTTACATGCAGGAAATCTGGCGCGACTTCGACAATGTACGGGCGGTCGTGCCTCTACTCGATAACGAAGTGCGCGGGACAGAAGCGTTGCAAGGCGTTTCCAGATACGTGTTTCCCATCAAACAGGAGACTGGTTCTCCAGTGGACATGGTCCGCTAGTCGTTCTGGGACCACACCTCCCAGAGCGATGGGGAGGGAGTCATGGTGAAGCTGCTATATGTTTCTGGCGACGAGACATCTTTCCAGGAAGCACTGAGCGCTCTCGGTGGAAGTGGCTACCACGCGGTGTGCGGGGCAACCCCCGATGAGGCTGAACGGGTGTTATCAGAAAGTTCGTTCCGGGTGGTCATCATCGGGCCAGGACTCTTTCACCGTCAGAAAGTAGCCTTGGCAGCCCTCGCAACGGAAAGCAGCCTTTCGGTGATTCTGGTTTGCACCGATCGGCTGGATTACACCATCGATGTTGACCTGCACGTAGACCAGGCAGAAGGCGAGCCCGGAATTCTGCGCGCAGTGGCGAAGGCAAGCACCGTTGAGTCGTATGAAGTGACTGTGTGAGCCAGACTATCGCATCGCCGTCTTCGCCAAAACCTCAAACTGATTCTGTCTACGGGCTCGACCCGGCCTCGCTTGCGCCTACGCCATGCAATAGGCGGTTCACGGAGGTCCCGGCATCGAACCAGCCGCCGTTTTCCGGCAGCCAGTTTTGCTGAATATTCTCTTGCTTTCCGACCAGCCTTATATAGAATAGGTGCGCCATTTTCCGGGTTCGGACCCAATCCAAATTGTGTGCGGATTGCGAGCTCAAGGAGGAGCCGCCGGATGAAGTCCCACTTCGTCGCACTCGCCGCTCTATCTCTGCTGCTCGCCTTTGCGGGCACTCGTCCGGCCAGGGGACAGAGCACTTGCCCCGCTGGATTTCGTGACGTGCAGATCATCAATGCCTGCGACAACGAACTGTGGCTGGGCCAGCAGGTAGCCAGCGTGGGCGGCCCGCCCGGCAGCGGCCAATCGGCGCAGCAGTGCTACACGAACTCCGATTGCAGCGGCTATCCCAACTCCTACTGCAACCAGGGCGTGATGTGCCAGTCCAACGGCGATTGCAATAACTTCAACCTGGCGAATAACCAGTCGTGCACTCAAAACAGCCAGTGCAGCAATATTCTGACGGGTTCCACGTGTAACACCTCCACCGGGCTGTGCTCGGGCGTGTGCAATTCAGACAATCGCTGCGCGGTATGGAACCCATCCCAGGACGGCAACACCGGACAGGGACAGAACTACTGCTTCGCCAATTCGCGGCGCAAGCAGCTGAGCAGCGGCGCCTACGAGTGCCTGGGCGGCCTGTGCGAATACTTTGAGTACAACCCGGGTGAAAACGCGGCTTGCAGCGCCAGCGTCCCGTGCACCACTCCGGGACAGACCTGCAACACGCTGGTGGGGCTGTGCCAGTACCAGTTACCCTGCGAGGCCATCGATCCCAACAATCCCAACATTGTGAGTTGCCCCAGCGGCTACTCCTGCACCAACAGCACCCGCAATGGCCAAGTCCCGCTGTGTAATTTGTCGGGTTGCAGCAGTGGCAACTGCAGCGGCTGGTTATGCAACGGCAATTCGTGTCAGCTGGATCCGGCACTCATCGATTACACGGCCGGTACCAAGAAGGACCTGTGCATGCCGGGGACCCAGGGCCCTGACTCGAGTCCTGTGACGACGATCAACCAGAACACGGTGCTGTGGGCGCGCACCGGATGCCCCAACTTTGAAACCTGCGGTACGGTGGGCTCCAGCTGCTCGACCTCCTCGGACTGCTGCAGCGGTCTCTGTCAGGGCAACGTCTGCCAGAATAGCAACCTGGGAGCTTGCCTGTCGGGCGATTGCGGCAGCAACGCGATTTGCAGCGGCGGCGGCGCCAGCCGCGCCTTCACCAAGATTGAATTCAACTTCGCGGCCCCGTACCAGTCAGGCCAGAATCCCACCGACTTCTACGACGTCAGCCTGGTGGACGGCTTTAACGTGGCCGCCGCCTTCAAGCCGACGGGCGGCGCCGGCCTGCCTCCGGCCAACCAATGCAACAGCAATGCGGACTGCCAGCAGTCCACCGGACAAACCTGCGTCATCCAGAACGGAACGGGGACCTGCACCTGCACGGCGGGTGAGCCGCACGACTGCCCGTCGCCTTACTTGTGCGATGCCAAGCCGGGCAAGAGCGGGATGTGCAGCATCGATCCGTATTCCTGCGGGACGCCGGGAAGGTATGGCGCTAGGACGATTGCGCACGGAACTCCGTCATGGCCGGCGGTGGCCATCGAGGGATGTAGTTGGAACTTGACACAGTCGAGCTGCCCGGCGGAGTTGCAGATGTGGCAGCCCATCCTGAACTCCAGCGGCAACGAGGTGACCTGCGCCCAGCAGAGCGATTGCAGCGCCTACACGGGAAGCTCGTGCGAGTACGCCGAGGACCGGCTGGCCGGCGGGCAGGGCGTGCGGCTGTTCTGCAGCACGTATGTGGGTTGCATGAATCCCAACAACGTGTGCAGCAACTCGCCGATCTACGGGAACACGGGGCCTTATGGCAACCTGGGCTGCACCAATCTCCAGACTGCGCTGCACAACATTCAGTGCAGCACCAATGCTGATTGTCCGGCGATGCAGGGTGGAGGCAACCTCACCTGCAGCGGCGGCAAGTGCGTCAACTCGTGCTCGTCCAGCAGCCAGTGCCCGGTAGGCATGATGTGTGGTTATGAAGCATGTGGCATAGCCGGGACCTGCGTTGACCCGGTCGGCTGCTCGCCGCAGACCTGCTCTGCCTGCACCGACGCAGCGCCCTACAGCGATCTCTATGGCACCACCGGTTACAGCCCCTACACTTGCTATTCCGGTGGGTCAGCCTACCCGCAACAGTGCCAGGGATGCTTGCTGTGGTCGGACTTTGGCACGCTGGGCAAGTTCCCAGGCAATCCGCTGTCCATGGCGCAGGCCGTGTGTCCCGCTTCCGGCGCGGGCAATTCCACCAATCAGAACTTCTTTGCGGCGGCCAATCCCAACGGGCAGTCGTATTCGGCGTATGCGTCAATCTACAAGTCGGCGTGTCCCAGCGCATATAGCGCGCAGTTTGACGACCACACGTCCACTTTCCAGTGCATTCAGCCGCCCAACTATATGCTGACCTTCTGCCCAAACAACGGCGGAGCAGCGAAGCAAACAGGAGGATATCGAGAACAGCGTTGATATCGATTCTGTTTTGTTTGCCACCTCGCCCCCACGTCGAGACCGTTGTCGACCCGCTGCAAATCGCGCGCGTCACGCCGTTTCCATCTTTAGAAAGGAAACTGGGGTAGTCCTATGAAGCTACGGCGATGTGGAGGATGTAAGGGTGAAACCCCCGCTCAAGCGCAATCCCGAAGAACCACTATTTCTCTCGGCCGAGGGCATGCGGCTGCATCCTGAGAACCTGGTAAAGCGGAAGCTCAAGCCGTTGCTGAAGCGGCTAGGGCTTGAGGGCGGACTCCATGCCTTCCTGCATGGGAACGCCACCGCCCAGGACCGCCTGCAGACTCCGATGAAAGTAAGACAGGAGTGTCTCGGACACGTCAGCTCGAGGACTACGATGGGCTACACGCACCTGGTCGGAGACGACGACGCAGGGTAGTAGAGCAACTCGACGACTTGTTTTGTCCTGTGCCGACGAACCAAACAGAGGGGAGGATCATGTAAGTGCGAAACTCGCGGCTGGAATTCTGTGACCAATTGCGAGCAAGTGCAACAGAAACGCCCTCCGGCTGCGACGGAAGGCGTTTGAAATCAGCAACTTTTTGGTTGCGGGGGGTGGATTTGAACCACCGACCTTTGGGTTATGAGCCGACATGGGTCCGTATTTTCAACAACTTACAAGACGCGGGTGGCTCTGTAAGTCCTTGTAAGTACGAGCAGGGAATCCTTAGCGTGCACGGCCTGGAAGGGGTACTACTTTTCCTCCGAGATCGACTGGACCGCTAGCGAGTCTTTCGTCACTTCGCCAGTGACCGAGACTCTCATTCCGGCGAATTGCCCAATCTGTTTCGGATCGCCCTTTAATGCATAGACCTTGTCTCCAACTACAAGGGCATACCTGCTGCCAGCCTTCACGCATGCGCGCGTGCAGTCGGCATCGGTGTGGCCGGGCATCATGTGCTTCTGTTTGCACATGTCGTCGCTGATCACGCCCGTGATCTTTTGAGGACCGGCCACGGCCGCCAAAACCAGCATGAGGTTTATGAGTGCCAAAGTAAGTAGTTGCCATAGTTTTCTCGTGTTCATTGATTTTCTCCTCATCAGTTGAATTGCATCAAAGCTTGCGCACCGTGGGACCTTCCGGATGCTAAAGTGCATCACGGTCTTTGCGGCTGTGAAAGCTGTTCTGCCACGCGCTCGTGGACGACGGCCATTTCCTCGGCGCGAATGGAGGCGTCGCGTGCCTTGTCAGCAAAATATTTACAGTGATTTTGCATCTGCATACCGTAAGGGAGCTTGCCATCAAACGGAAGTGGATGAAGGCGATGGATCGCCGCCATTTCCAGGCAATACCGCTCCTCCTCCTTCATCTTCCCGGCTTCCCAGCGGAAATATTGTGCAAGCACAAGATGGTCTTGCGGCGTGCTTGCCGTTGCGGTCAGGTGTTTTATCTGCTTGTAGGACTTTGAGGTTCGACCTGCGCCAACCCTGTCGCAATCATCCCCACGACAACTAGGAGCGAAATCAATGCGGTTTTCATAATATTTCCTTTTGCGGACAGTCACTAAAGTCATGGTTGCGCTCCCGGGATCGCGAAGATGAGTTCGCTTGAACCAGACGTTTTCGCGGTCCTAGGCGCATCTGGTAATTGATGATTACCAAGCAGTTGCATCGCCGAGAAAACTGCCGGCACGTAGTGACGGGTTTCTGGCGGGAGCAACCGTAAGCTGCTCAGTTGAAGGAAATCGGATGAGCCGCCGCGTTCAACTGCTCTTTGGACTCTCTGTTCACCCGCATTATAGGCAGCAAGGGCGAGCGACCAGGAGCCAAACTGCTGGTAGAGGTCGCGCAAGTATTGCGCTGCTGCGCGAGTGGATTTCTCAACATTCAATCTGTCGTCTCTTGAGGCAATGACGACCAGTCCGTACCGGCGAGCAGTGTCGGGCATCAACTGCCAGAGCCCGAGGGCACCTTTGGGCGACAACGCCGTGGTTCTGCCGCCACTCTCCACCATGGCGACGGAGACAATCTGCTGCGGGATGCCCTCGTCCTCCAAGATGGGAACCAGTAGTGGGCGCAACTGATCCAGGCGTCCAAACGCCGCAGCAACGTTGGGGGACTGATTCGGACGATATTTCTGATCGAAGTCGCGTACCAGCGATTCGGGTGAGTGAGGCCGAACGTTTCCGTGGTCTTCATCAGCCGCATCGACCATTCGCTGGACCGTATTGGCAAGGATGTCGTCCGCTGTGCGGTCCAGTGCCTCGTGCAGGGCGGAGAACTCGTCGGGAACACGAGCCGAAGCAGGGACTGCCATGGTTGACTGGGCTTCGGCACGTGATACGGAAAAAGTAGCGAGGAGCAGGGCAGCAGCAGTAAGGAGTGCTTTATACATGTGCCACCTCATCTGCCGGGGTGAGTTGCACACCCGACGGGCTCTTCCGCAGGGCTGGTTTCACTTCCCAATTCCATTTCCAAATGGCGTAAACGGGCGGATAAACCACAAGTTCCATTAGGAATGACGTGATGATCCCCCCCACCATTGGAGCAGCGATTCTCTTCATCACATCGGCGCCACTTCCCGAGGACCACATGAGCGGTAGCAAGCCGAACAACATGCAAGCCACGGTCATGACCTTGGGACGAAGCCTTTTGACCGCGCCGTTCACGATGGCCTCGCGCAGATCATCCCAATTGCGCATCTCGCCTCTGCGGATGGCATCGTGATAAGCGAGATCGAGATAGAGCAGCATGAAGACGGCGGTTTCGGCATCGACCCCGAGCAGTGCGATAAGCCCGACCCATACCGCGATGCTCATGTTGTATTGCAGCAGGTAGAGCAGCCAGATCGCGCCAATGGCCGAGAACGGGACCGCCGACAAAATGATCGCGGTTTTGGTTACAGACCCAGTGTTGAAGTAAAGCAACAGGAAGACGATGAGCAGCGTAATCGGCAGTACGATTCTTAGCCGCTCCTTAACGCGCTCCATGGACTCATACTGGCCGCTCCACACCAGTTGGTAGCCAGCCGGAACGCTAACTTTCTCTGCAACCACCTGTTTTGCATCGTTGACGTAGCTGCCGATGTCGCGGCCGGATACGTCCACATAGACGTAGCCGCTGAGACGCCCATTTTCATCTCGGATCATGCCAGGCCCCGTTTTTACCGTAATGTCGGCGATTTGCCCCATCGGCACCTGGACGCCAGAGGGAGTGGAGACTAGTACGCGTCGTAACGCCTCAAGGTCGCTTCGGTAGTCACGCAGGTAGCGTACATTTACCGGATATCGTTCACGTCCTTCGACGGTCGTGGTTACCGGTTCGCCTCCGATGGCCGACATCAGCACGTCATTGGCCGCATCAATCGTCAGCCCGTAACGCGCCAACTCGTCGCGCTTGAGCGTGAAATCGAGAAAGTAGCCACCCGTGGTGCGCTCGGCAAAGACACTGGTCGTCCCCTTGATATCCTTCAGTGCCATCTCGACGTCTTCGCCGATTTTCTGAATTTCTCCGAGATCGGAACCAAGTACCTTGACCCCCAGGGGCGTGCGGACACCAGTAGTGAGCATGTCAATGCGGGCTTTGATTGGCATGGTCCAGGCGTTGGCGATACCGGGAATCTGCAAAGCATCATTCATGCCACCCACGCCGTAGACTAGATCCTGGGTTGACTGGTGGTCGGGCCAGAAGCGCTGTAGAAAGTTCTTCATCCAGTTGGGGGCCCAAGTGGAGTACCAGCGCGGACGTGTTGGCCACTGATCGTGCGGCTTGAGCACGATGACGGTTTCCATCATCGAATAGGGCGCCGGATCGGTTGAGCTTTCCACCCGGCCGGCCTTGCCGAATACCGTTTCGACTTCCGGGAAGCCCTTGATAATCTTGTCCTGCACTTGCAGAATGCGGGATGCCTCCGCCACGGAGATTCCTGGCAGTGTGGACGGCATATACAAAAGTGTGCCCTCATCCAACGGAGGCATGAACTCGGACCCCAGCTTGAAAAAGATTGGCACCGTAACCGCCATTGCGAGCAAGGCCGCCGCGATCGTCTTCCACTTGTGCTCCAGAACAAATTCGACGACCGGGTAATACAGCTTCATCATCGGACGGCTGATGGGGTGATCGTCTTCACTGTGGATCTTGCCTACCAGAATCGCGTTCACCACCCTCCCTATCCACCGAGGGCGGATGTTGAAATTCTTCATATGGGTGAACAGCAGCCGCATTGCGGGATCGAGCGTGATTGCCAGCACGGCCGCGATCGCCATCGCAAAGTTCTTGGTGTAGGCCAGCGGCTTGAACAAGCGGCCTTCCTGCGCCTCTAAAGTGAAGACAGGCAGAAAAGCGACGGCGATGACCAGCAAGGCGAAGAAGCTGGGGCCGCCAACCTCTTTTACTGCCGAGATCACAACAGTGTGGTAGTCGCCGGGACGGCCCTCCGCTTCCCAATGTTCAAGCTTCTTGTGGGTCTGCTCCACGACCACGATGGCGGCATCGACCATGGCTCCGATCGCCACCGCGATTCCGCCCAGCGACATGATGTTGGCGGTCATGCCGCTGATCTGAATGGGAATAAAGATCAGAATGACTGTGACCGGAATCGTGATGATAGGAATGATCGCGCTGGGGAAGTGCCAGAGGAAGATAAGGATCACCAGGCTGACGATGATGATTTCTTCCATGAGTGTGTGCTTCAAGTTGTCAATGGCGCGATCGATTAGCTCTGATCGGTCGTAGGTAGTGACGATCTTCAAGCCCTTGGGCAGCGTGGGAGCGATGTCAGCTAGCTTGGCCTTTACGCGCTCGATTGTCTTTTCGGCGTTCTCACCGAAGCGCATGATGATCACGCCGCCCACGGTTTCGCCTCGTCCATCGAGCTCAACCACGCCGCGTCTGATCTCGGGTCCGTAGATTACGGTGGCGACGTCGCGCACCAGCACTGGCGTGCCCGTCTGTGCGTTGTACATGATGACGATGTCTTCAATGTCTTTCAGGGACTTGATATACCCACGTCCGCGCACCATGTACTCGCGGCCGGTCATTTCCACTAGCCGCGCACCCACATCGTTGTTGCCCTTCTGAATGGCGCTTATCACCATGTCGATCGGGATCTTGTAACCGAGCAACTTGTTGGGATCGACGTTGATCTGGTACTCGCGGACGAAGCCGCCCGCGGGAGCAACCTCCGCCACACCCGGTACAGATTGCAGCGCATAGCGTAGATACCAGTCCTGGTACGTGCGCATCTGTTCCAGGCTGTACTGCGCACTGGTATCGACCAGGGCGTACTCGAAGACCCATCCGACCGCCGTGGCGTCCTTCGCCAGTTCAACGTTCACGCCCTTCGGAAGGCGAGGTATGACCGAGTTGAGATACTCCAGCGTGCGCGAACGTGCCCAGTAAATGTCGGTACCTTCTTCAAAGATGATGTAGACATAGGAATAGCCGAAGTCGCTGAACCCGCGAATGTCCTTAACCTTGGGCATGCCGAGCAAAGCAGAAGTGATCGGGTACGTCACCTGGTCTTCCATGATGTCGGGGCTGCGGTCCCACTTGGAATAGACGATCACCTGCGTGTCCGAAAGGTCAGGAATGGCGTCGAGCTTCGTGTTCTTCATGGCTTGCCAGCCGAAGAGGACGGCGGCTCCGACCAACAGGAACACCAGAAACTTCCGCTTTGCCGAGAATTCAATAATCCTGTTGATCATTGGGTGTTCGCCTCTCCGAGCAGTTGCTCCATGCTCAGGATCTGCCCGCCGTTGTAAGCGATGAAGGCTTCCGCGTCTTCTTTCTTTGCGAAGGCGAAAGCGCCGGGCGAGCAACGGTCAAACGCCAAGTCCTCGGTGTGCTTCATCTCATCCATGTGCATTGCGTCGTGACTGCAGGCGAGGGCGCGGCTGTGATTGACGTAATACGCCTTCCCCGGGTCAATCACCTTCGTGGTCGAGTAATCGCGTACGGAGATCAGGCGCACCGGCTTGTGCTCCTGGCGCGATTCGCTTACGGCGCACTGTGGACAACACGCTTCCCTCTGCTGCCCACCGATCTCGACCACCACTCGCAGGTTGTCCTTTAGCGGGCGCTGACAAAAGCCACACTCTTTCGGGGTGCGAAATTCTCTGAATTCGTACCAGCCGAGACCGAGCATTGCCAACACCACAAGGCTGAAAACCGCAAGACCTGTCTTTTTCTGTACGCTCATCTTGTCCTCCTCAGTGCTGCATTCCGCCCATGGCGCTCTTCAGGCGACTCTCGGAATCGATCAGGAAGTTGCCGGAAACGACGATCTGCTCGCCCGGTTTCAACCCGGACAACACAACAATGAGATTGTCGAATTGCGGCCCCATCGTGATACGGCGCGGCTCGAACATGCCCCCGCCACGGACCACGAAAACAATCTGTTCATTGCCGGAATCCAGCACGGCCTCCGCCGGCACGACAACCTTGATACCGTAGTCGACTTTCAGTTGCGCATCGGCAAACATCTGCGGTTTCAGTTCCATCTCAGGGTTGGGGAGTTCAATGCGGACCTTCAAGGTGCGTGACTGTGCGTCAACCATTGGGTAGATGTAGCTAACCTGGCCGTGCCATTTTCGCCCGGGGTAATAGCTGAGCTGCAGTTCAACTGGTTGGCCCACGTGAATGTACGGAACTTCGTACTCGTACACGTCCAGGTTGGCCCAGATAGTCGAGAGATCGGAGATCGTATATAACTCGGTATCAGACGTTACCGAGGTCTGCGGAAACGCCTTGCGATCGGTTACAAAGCCTGTGGTCGGCGAGTAAAAGGTCAGGTTTTTGGTCACTTCGCCAGTTTCATCCAGCTTTCTGATCTGCTCATCGCTGATGTCCCAGAGCTTAAGGCGGTCGCGCGCAGCCCGGAACAGTGACTTCGAGCCATCGGAAACCTCCTGGAAGGGCGAACTTCCCAGTGATGCTTGTCCACGCTTCGCGATCAGGTATTCCTCTTGGGTTGCTACCAGATCGGGACTGTAGAGCGTGAACAGCGGTTGTCCCTTTTTAACGAGTTGCCCGACATAGTCAACATAGACCTTGTCGATCCAGCCACTCACTTTGACGTGAATGTGCGCAATCTTCGTTTCATCTGCCGTGAGCTGCGCTGTCGTGCGTATCGTGCGCTCCAACGATCGCCTTTCCACCTTGCCGGTGCGGACACCGATCAGTTGTTGCTTGTCAGGTGGGATCATGACCGTGCCCTCGGGCATCTTCGCCATACTCGCTTCCTCGTCCGCGTATTTGGGCGCAAGTTGCATGCCGCAGTCGGGAGCGATACCCGGCTTATCGGCCTTGTAGGCCGGGTGCATGGGGTCATACCAGTAAAGGACCTTGCGGTCGCCAAGCATGTCTGGTCTGGACGACTGTGGGGTTGGCTGTCCAGCCACACTGCTAGTAGCATGGTCGTCCGCATATTGCGGGACCAAGTCCATTCCATCGGGCGCTTTGCCGGGCTTGGCATAGTGGTGCTGCGGATTCATTGCGTCGTAGTAATACAGGACCTTGCGCGCTCCTGCCGAAACCCGGTTTGCTCCGCGGTCGCCATGCTGCTTCTGCCAGCCAAGTATCCGGCGACCGTAGATCATCCCGAAGAGAACGACGACCGCGACCACCAGAACAGCGATTCTCCATAGTTTGTTATTCATGGTTCCTCTTCCTCACTGCGGAGTTCGCTCCGCCATCCGGCGGCAGCGGTTGTGCCGCAGTCAGTTCCACACCGGCAATGCTCTCCATGCGCGCCAGCGCGGTTTGGTAGTTGGCGAGTTCGCGGTAGTAGTCCACTTCGTAATTGAGGATCGTGCTGAAGTTCGACAGTACCGTAAGGAAATCGACGCTGCCGACCTGGTACGCAGACATCGATGACTCCAGCGCCAGCGACGACTGCGGTACAACCGCCTTCGAGTAGAGATCGAGCAGTTGTTTGGACGCTTGGGCGGAGAGATAATTCTGTTTCAGCTCAAACTGCAACTCGTTCTTACGGTTATCCCGGCTGCGCTCGGCGCTGATCACTTCTTCTGTCGCCTGCCTGACCTCTTCACGCTGCTTGTTTTTGTAAAAGACTGGCACGTTCACGGTGAATGTCATGCCGTTCATGTCAGGCAACATCGGCCGCTGCTGATACATGTAGGCGACGCCAAAGTCAGGCAGATAGTCCTTATGCGCCAGTTGCGTCGCCAGTTGGTTCTTCTCGACCATCTGCTGTTCACGCTGCAGCGATGTGTCATTCTTCGCCGCTAACGCGTAAAGCGCATCAAGCTCTTCGTTCAATGCCGCAGGCTCGACGCTGGCTGCAGGAGGGAGCGTCGATCCTGGATCGCGAGCCATGAAGGTGTTGAGTCTGGCTTGCGCCGTCGCACGCTGTTGCTCCAGCACGGTAATCCTCTGCAACAACAGCGATATCTCCACTTGGGACCTCAGCACATCCTGCTGCATTCCTTTTCCAACGCGGTAGCGGGCCTCGGAGATGCTGGAGAGCTTTTGCAGGAGGTCTTTGTCTTTGCGGGTTATCTGCAAGGCCTTGTCGTAGAAGAAGTAGTCGTAATAGGCTGCTTTCACGTCGGCCGCAATACGACGGCGGACTGTCTCGTAATCCCATTGCGCCGCATCTACGTCCTTGGCAGCGATCTGGCCACGCAGTTTCAATTTGCCTGGATAAGGGAGCTGCTGGCTGACGGCGATACCTCGATAACTGGAAGGATCCCCCTCCTGCACGCTGAAGGGGGCGAGATTCCCATTCCACCCGACAGACACCATCGGATCGGCAAGGCTCTTCGCTTGGGGGATTTTGTGTTGCTGAGCGCTGACGGTATGCAACGCGCTCTGCACTGCAGGATTCTTGGCCAATGCCTCGCTAAGAACCTCTTCCAGCGTGAGGACTTGCGATGATGGCAATTGGTCAACCGTAGCTGTCAGACCGGCCCGTGGGGCGAGGTCTTGGATCGTCGGAGATTCCTGTGCGAGCGATGGGACAGCCAGCATGCTCGCCAGGAGAAAGAATCCTAACCTGCTCATAGATCAATCTCGTCAATTCGAAAGAGGGATGCATCTCAGGCGCAGAACGCCCGAACGATAGAGACACTTCGAGCAGGAACTAAATAAGGAAGGTACAGAGTGAGGACTGCGCAGGAGGGAGAAGAACCACGCTGATCTGTTCCGCCCCGACTTCCGATCGCACCGGACGAGTCGCCAGCGGTGCCGCTGTTACGATTGGCCGGTACGCACTGGAAGTGGGTGTTTGGATCTGGGAGTCTGTTGCGGGCGCCACCTGACCAGAGGAAAACTGGCAACATGGAGCAGGGGATTCCGAGTTGTTCATTGCCATTGACGATTGCGGAATCAACTTGGGCGGACAGCACGGGTGAGAACTGCGCACCACCCGACAAGTACCCACTAGGGCAATCGATGGCAATACCCCCAGCGTAAGCACCAGGACCAATCCAACGAGTTTGACAAGATACCGCATTAGAACGGTTTCAGTGTAGGACTCTACGGCCACAGTTGATGTGACTCGAGTCACATCCCACGGTGATTCTCGAACGTCGCCCCAAAAGCGTTATTGGTATGGTATCAGCGAGAACCGTTAGCATGGAATACGGGATGGAACCCGGGAACCCCGGCTCTAAGAAACAGCGGGCTTTATGTTTGCGCGCCCTATCGGCGTTGCCCCGGAAACAGTATGTCAAAATGCCTGAAGATGCTGAAGCTAGGGAACCACCTGGAATGGACTGGTCGGCGCAGCCAGGATTTCACCTACTTGATCAACGAGCCGCGGTGAAGCGTTACCGAGGAATCCCGAGCCCTCGCGTATGTGCGCGATGCGCTCGGGTTCAAATCCCATCAATCGCGCGCAGGTTGCATCGGCAGCCACTGGATCGTCGGCGAGCACGATCTTCCCCAGGGGACGAGAGCTGCCGTTGAGAGGCCCGTTTCCTTCCATCGCCACAATGCCATCCGCGATCACAAAGCGGATCGGAACAGTTGCGCATAAATCAAGGATGCTCTCCTGAATGCCTTTCCAGTGGAGAATGTTCTTCGGCCAGCCGTATCTCGCACCAGGGACTACGCCGAACATGTTCTTCATGCTAAGAGTTACGCCAGTCCAGTGATGGGTCTTTATTTTCGGCCACCAGGAAATCTGCTTCCAACACAGTCCGAGGCAGCCACAGTTCTTTCATTCCCGTGTAGTCGGCGTGCAGTGACGTGCGGACCAGTTCGTCACGGTTCAGGTTGACGAATCGAATCTGTTCATCTCGGAGACACTGCTGATAACCACTCTGGGAGAGCACCAGCCGTGAATCGCGCTGATGTCCTGGGCCCTCGGCCACTACTACGGACTTGGCCCCCATACGTTGGAATGATTCGGCCGCAGCGAGGACCAGCGTTCGACTTCGAGCAGCAGTGTCAATCAGCCGAGTGCCACAAGGAATACTGCCTCCAACCGCAACACCACCAACAACGCCAATGCCAACCGGAACACCAACGTCAACCAGAACGCGAACGTCAACGTAAACCGAAACGTTAATGTCAACGGTGGTGGGTACAACAACAACTACTACGGTGGCGGAGGTTGCTGCTATCACCCCGTTGCGACTGGCGCGGCGATTGCAGCGACAGCGGCAGTCACTGCCGCTGTGGTCGGATCGATGGTGAATACGCTTCCGTCCGGCTGCCAACCCATCGTCGCCAACGGTGTCACATACCAGCAGTGCGGCGGCACGTACTATCAGCCACAGTTCTCCGGCGGGAACACGTCCTATGTAGTGGTCAACCAGCCGTAGTTTGCCAGTGGATAGCGACGAACATGCAGGGCCCAACGCGCCCGCCAGCGGAACTGCGTAGTCTCGCTGGCGGCGAGCGATAACACAGGCATATTGCAGCAAACCTGCACCTCGGCTCCGGTTTTGAATACTCTCGATGACCCAGAAGCAGACCCGTTCATCCTGATCCTTGGAGAGGTAGTGATAAATCTCCATCCCGTACGTAATCCGCCTTGCCGTCAGCCAGGGCTTTGGCCCGTCCGCATGATTGTCGTGCTCTTTGGGCAGCGAAAGATCAAGCCGTGGCCGAGATGAATAGCCACAGCAAGAGCCGTACACTTCCGGTCTAAACCCGCCAGTAGCCGCCCGTGGTATTGCACACAAACCCAGCCGATACCTAGCTTGCATCTCCCACGCCACAACTCAGCCTCAACAAAACCTCAGGCACCTGAAGGAGGGTGCCTCACCATGCCAAATGAAGACACAAAGCCATCTCCCTCGGGACTGGATGTGACCAAGCTCCTTTCGGAGCTTGAAGTCCCGTTTTCACCCGACCAAGTCCGGTGGCGGGTTACCAACACAACCAACGACAAGAAGCGCGGTCAGATCGTGCCGTACGCCGATTCCCGCGCCTACACTGACCGGTTGAACGCGCTCTTCACTCCACAGGGCTGGACCCGTGAGTACAAGGTCGAGACGATGACCAATATCACCCGCATGAAGAAGGGCGAGAGCATCGTCTCGGGCAAGGTGTTAGTCACCTGCACGGTCACGATCCTTGGCATTGGGTCGCATTCCGGTACCGGGGAAGAATGGGCCGACGACGATAACGGTATGACGTCGGCCGAGGTAACGTACGCGAGTATTTGCAAACGCGTGAGTATCCTGTTCGGTGTTTCGATCTCTCCCAACACGATCAAGAGAAACGAACTCTCCTATCCGATTTATATGGCGAGTCGGCGGCCGCCCAGGCGTAAGCAGCTCCGGGAATCGGTCCTCATGCAGCTAATCAACAGCGCATCCGGCCCGGAGAAGCGATCCATGTGGTCCAAGACTGCCCGGTTACGGCGGGATCCAAAGACGCGCTCATCGCCAGACTCATCTCCCTGGAACGTAGGGTGAGGCAGCAGCAGAGCGCGGAGAATCTGCTATCGAACTGGACGCTTACCGCGTCGAACAGGCCCGCGAGGTCGCCACCCACGTCATTCATGGCGATGCCCTGGATGTGCACTGCCCAGTGGAGTCCCTGTCGCTGCTCTATCTGAATCCACCCTACGACTTCGAATCCGGCCAATCCCAAAACCGCAGGTTGGAACAGATATTTTTCGAGCACTGCTATCGTTGGCTCAAGCCTGCTGGCGTGCTGGTTCTGGTCGTTCCCGGAGATCGTCTCGCCGTTTGCGGGCGCCTTCTCGCCTCCCACTTCAAGGGCAAGAAAGCTTACCGGCTGGGCACGCCGGAGGCTGCGAAGTACAAGCAGGTCGTGCTGCTCGGTACCAGGCGTACGCGTCGTGAATGCAATCAGCTGTCCGATGCCGATCTCATCAAGGCGCAAAACTTAATCGCTGAGATGAGTCGGAAGTGGGAGCAAGTTCCCGTCCTCCTTGACTCTGCCGATGCAGTCTACTCGGTTCCAGAGGGCGGACCTGTCGAGTTGACTCATCGCGGCCTGTCTCTGGATGAGATCGAAGACCTGTTGCTGAAGTCAGCAGCATATCGTCAGGCGGCCAGAATCCTTACCGTGTGCCGGGCGGAGATCAAAGGGCGTCCTGTGACCCCGTTGCATGGTGGCCACGTCGCACTGTGCGCGATAGCGGGACTTCTGGACGGCGTCTTTGGTTCCGGCGAAGATCGACACATCGCTGCCTGGCGATCCGTCAAGGTCACAGACTGCTCTGAAGAAGTTGAAGAAGACGGCACCATCATTCGACGCGAGCGGGAGAGATTTACCAACGAACTCACTCTGCTGTACTCCTCCGGGAAGACCGCCACTCTACGTTGAATCTCCCGTGATCGATCCTACTCACCGCGATGGCCGTCATGCTCCACCCTGGTTGTGCAACTTCTGCACACCCTACCCAACGGACGAGACGATGCTGACTATACGGCAACGCCCCATAGTTTCCATCAGACGACGCAATGTTTAGGCCCATTTTCGGCGAAGGTACGGAAACGGCCTGCTAGCTTGCAGCGGCATGCTGAACGGCTTCTTCGGGGAAGGCGAGACAAGGCATATTGCCCATGGCGATCGGTGAAGTATGTCGATGAGTTTAACGAGGAAGGTGAGGTCGAGGGGGAGACCATCATTCGCAAACGCGAACGGTTCAGCCATGAACTGACCCTTGCCTATGAGACTGGCCAGATCATCGAGTTGAAGGAGACCAAGGAGGAGAAAGTCCCTAACAGATCCGCCGAGTGAACTTTCTCGCACAGACTGCTGAGGACGAAATTGCAAAGCTCGCAGCAGTGGCATATGCTGTGGCATAGGCTAGAGAGGCGGACATGGCTCCGGAACGACACGTGAAGCTCTTCAAAAACGGCAGAAACCAGGCAGTCAGGATCCCTCGTGAGTTCGAGCTCCCTGGCGAGGACGCCTTAATCCGCAAGGAAGGCGACCGGCTGATCATCGAGCCCACTCCGCCCAAGTCGCTGCTTGCGGTACTAGCGACATTAAGGCCCATCGACGAGGACTTTCCGCCAATTCCAGATCTACCTCCCAATCCGGTTGATCTCTGATGCGCTATTTACTCGATACCAATATTCTTTCCGACCTGGTTCGCAACCCCCAAGGCCGCGTAGCACAGCACATCCGAGAGATTGGAGAGGCGCAGGTTTGCACCAGCATCATCGTGGCTGCGGAATTGCACTACGGCGCCGTCAAGAAACAGTCCACTCGATTGACGGCCCAGCTTGAGGCGGTGCTCGGTGCGCTTGAGGTTCTTCCCTTGGAAGCGCCGGTCGATACCACCTACGGAGCGCTGCGTGCCCGGCTTGAAAAGGCGGGCAGGCCGATTGGCGCCAATGACCTACTCATTGCTGCACAGGCGTTGGCCCTTGGTTACACCCTCGTCACCGATAACGAAAAGGAGTTCGCGCAGGTCAAAGATCTTCCTCGGGAGAACTGGCTGCGCCACACCTGAGATTCGTTGTCCGGTCATTAAAACGTCGATTCGACTAATGACTAGAACTTCTCGTCGTATCTCTTGCGCATCCACGAAGGTTCTTACCTCCTGACCCCGCGCTAGGTACGCAGACGTGCTTAGCAGGAGACTTCTTGCCATGAAAAATGCCCACGAACGGTTCGGCAGACTCGTTTACCGGCGACGCACAGAGAAGACTGCAACCAATCTTCGCGTTTTTCTAGACGCCTTTGTAGGAGAAGACCGAGGCAAAGCCCACTTGGTCTCAGTGGTTGGCGGCGACGTGGAGATTGGTGCTCTGGCTGCGGCATTTGCCAATGGCGACTCATTCACCGTCGAAGATCCTTGCGGTGAAGAGAGCATCGTCTCGCTGGGCGAGAAGCCGCTGTGCTTCCGAGGCTCCATCGTGGTTCCCGGCCGGAAACGGCCGCTGAGACATCTTGTGAGCTGCTCGCAGGAATTATCGGACACCACCTCCGATGGGAAGCTGCTCCTGATCAGCGACGACCATTTGTTCATCTGGTCTTCACTGGTGTGTCATTACGGCTTGCCGGCCACGCCGGAATGGGGGCCGTGGATGATCTCGCAATTGCACCAGCAAAAGTGTATTCAGCCTCTTCTCGGGTTTGGCTACTTAGGAGTAGCGGTCAAGGCCAAGCGAAAAGAGTTATTGGCGCTGCTTCGGAAGGGGCTGCGGAACCGTCAGCTTGCAATTCCGCCATCGAACGGCGCGGTGGAATGGCCCGAGATCCATCTCGTCAAGAAAGCAGCCTGACAAACAACAGCCAGCGCTCGCATTATCACAAGACTGTGATAATCTTAAGGCGGCATGTGAGGAAGAAGTCCATGGACGGGCGACAATTCCGACAGGCAAGAAACCAGGCTGGATTGAGCCAGCAACAGGCTGCGGCCGAACTCGGCGTCTCGCAAAGCTACCTCTCAATGCTGGAGAAGGGCCAACGGGCTTTGTCGCGGGAACTGACGCGGAGGATGGTTCAGCTTTACAAGCTATCGCCAGTCTCCTTACCGCCGTCGCAAGTGTCCTGGCAGCCAAAGACGACCGATTTCGAGCAGCTTGCGACCGACTTGGCCGGGCTTGGATACCCTGGTTTCGCCTATCTGCGGACACGACGCACTTTCAGAAACCCAAGTGAACTCCTGCTCAGTGCTCTGGCGCAGGATCAGTTGGAGGCACGGCTGTTCGAGGCGCTGCCGTGGCTCCTGCTGAAGTACTGGGAGATGGATCCTGAATGGCTGGCGCAGCAGGCCAAGCTTCACAACCTGCAGAATCGCTTGGGATTTGTTGTGGCGCTGGCGAGAAAGGCAGGTCGGCGATCAGCGTTGCCGGATTCAAGGCGCGACGCAGCGCTTGAGCAGTTGGAAGCCACGCTGAGGGGCAGCTTACTTGCGCGCGAAGAACTGTTAGCCGGAGCGCACGTGAGCGAGAGCGAGCGCCGATGGCTGAAAAAGTATCGCTCGAAAGAAGCACGCGATTGGAATGTCCTAAGCAACTGGCGGCCCGAGGCGCTTCGATATGTCGCCTGATACCGCGCACGTCCTGCCGTCCAAGTGGAAAGACTTCCTGCGAGAAGTCGATCAGCTTCTTAGTGTTGCAGTTGAAATGCACTGCCTTGGCGGCTTCGTGCTTTCTGCCCTCTACGATTTGCCTCGACCCACAGGGGATGTGGACTACATTGCGGCGCTACCATCCAACAGCATCACCGAACTGGAGAGTATTGCCGGCCAAGGCTCCGCCCTCCACAGGAAGCATGGACTGTATCTTCAGTACGTCACGGTCGCTGATGTTCCGGAAGACTACGCGGAGCGGTTGGAGAAATTGTTTCCGGGCGAGTTCATCCGGCTTCGCCTCTTTGCACTGGAAGTGCATGATCTCGTTCTCGCTAAGTTGGTTCGGAACAGCCCAATTGACCTGGAAGATGCCAAGTTTCTCGCCAGGACAGGACGGTTGAACGAAACCGTTCTCAAACAGAGATACGAAAAGGAACTACGCCCGTATCTCGCCAATGAAAAGCGACATGATCTTACGCTGAAGCTCTGGCTTGAGGCCTGTTTCCATTCCTGAGCGTTCCTGTTCAACTGATGGGAGAGAACGAAGGACACGAGGGGATTATCGGCGATCCTTCAGCTACGTGGCATTTGCCGAAATGACTCCAGATGCCACGGTCCGTCAGGCGCCGCAGTTTCTCTGCGCAGAATGTAGAGATTGCCGTCATCGGCGCGGACTTTGAAATAGGTATCGGAAGGTCCGTACCACTGGTCAAGCACCTCCTCGACCATGTACTGGCAATCCTCAAGCCGAAATCGAACAGGCCTTTCGTCCGCCGTCCGCCCGGAGTAGCAGTCCACTTCCAGCTTCATCTCCTCCATTCTGACGCATAGGCGTTACGTGCGCCACCCGCGCTTTCACACCTCCCCGTCCGGAGAACTCCATGCAGAGCCTAGATACGATTCACGACTACTTGAGGTTATGTGGTGCACCACATAACCTCAAATATGTTGCGATGTCGATTATGTTGTCGTGCTTCACTGGGGCCTCGTTTGAAGTGATTCGTTGGGAGTGGATCGCTACACAAAAAGCGGGGGACGCCGGATTGGATCGTCCCCCGCGGGAGTCGACGAGATACGGAAAGAGAATGGCTCAGAGCTTGCGCAAGAACTCCATTATGCTGGGATCAGCTCGCCACTTCTTCTTGCTTCTGCGACGGCCGCCTCCTGGATCGCAGGCGGCCAGAGCCTTTGCTTTAATGGCCAGGTCTGTTTCCGCATAAATATTGGTTGTGTCCAATGAAACGTGGCCCAGCCATGCCCTGATTGTGTTGAGATCAACGCCAGCGCGAAGCAGGTGGGTTGCGGTTGTGTGACGAACCGTGTGCGGGCTGATGCGTTTGGTTTTTAGTGATGGAACCTTTCTCGCCGCGGTTTCGGCATGACGTGTCACCAGCGCATGGACTCCAAACCGCGTTATGGAGTCGCCGTATCGGTTGAGGAACAATGGATCGGAGGCATCTCGTCCCCGGATGAGCGGTCGGAGCTCAGCCATCGTCTTTTTCCAAAGCGGACAGAACCGAATCTTACGGCCTTTTCCACGGATCTTCACCGAGCCAGTGCCCGTTGCATCCCAAGTTAGATCGTCGATTAAGACTTTCGCCGCCTCGGTGGCTCGTGCGCCCGAGTTGTAGAGAAACAAGAGCAGGGCGTAATCTCTTTGGCCGTGCCCAGTCGCGTGATCAGGGGCACGAAGAAGTTCTTCATCATTCGGTGCAGCCACCAGAAACTGCCCTCTTGGACCTCCGCGACCTCTCTTTGGCTCGCGGACAAAACCCAAATCAAGCGGGTCAGCGCCCTCTAGAAATCCATCGCTCGGTCAAACATTTAATTCTGGACTTGCCGATTGGGAGCAAAGAAGGGGCCTACGAAATCGGTCTACTGAGTGAAACGGGCGCTCCGGTTCTGGGGTCGAGCGGCACAGCGCGATTGGAAGATCAAGTTGTCATTCTCAGGCTTGACCTCGACGTGAGCAGAGTTCAGTCGGGCCGCTATTTCCTTGCCCTCCGACAACCCGGTCTGGAATGGGCCCGCTTCCGGTACGCATTTTCTGACCAGGACCATAGGCGAACAAAAGGCGAATCTGATACGATACCTGCCATGGATGAGGGGCGCAAACGCGTGCTGGCCATTGTGGCGGGAATCCTCGTGGCGCGTCATCTGAAGACGACCGAGGATCTCTTCGATTCGAAGTCGAGCCCGAGATCGGAGTCATTGGTAGCCGCTGCCGTGCAGTGGGCTGAGAGGATCATGAGGAAAATCGACGGCGTCTACCATTAACCGTGAGTGTCGATTTGGATGGCTCGCACGCAAGCCGGAAGACAACATTCCGCGGCTGGACGATTCTCGGGGGATTTTCTGCGATCAACAACTCTTGCGACCACCCAAACAAGCAAACAGTTCGGCAACGATGACCTTGCCGTTTATCGACGCGCTTTGGGTCGGAGCGTCGACTTGCTCGCGGGCCGACTGGTCACCGGCCGCCGCTATTCCGTAAGTGCAGCGTCCAATCGAGCGGCGAGCGAGTCGAAGGCCGGTGTCGGGCCATTCCAGCGCAACTGGTCCACGTCGTCGAAGAGCGCGATGTCAGTCCGGAGAGTGGCAAGCGTTCGAAAAAGCAATGCGCGCTCCCGCTCCCGGCTAAGAGTGTCTGCGAGGGCACTCGCGTTGGCGGCATTCACGCGCCACTCGCGGCAGTCCGTGGGAATGGATTCGATATGGAGAAACTTGCCCAGGACGGCAGCCGAGGACTTCGCGCCCCAGCCTGGCAGGCCCGGATAGCCATCTGCCGCATCGCCCACTAGCGCCAGATAGTCGGGAATCGATCCCGGCGAAACGCCAAACTTCTGAACCACCGCAGATTCGTCTAAGGTGAGGCGTGTCCGGCGATTCAACTGGACGATACGTGCGCCGCGCACACATTGGGCGAGATCTTTGTCCGGCGTGCAGATAATCACGCGTTCAACGCGCGCATCACGAGCGGCCGCGACAGCCGCGGCAGCGAGCGCGTCGTCCGCCTCAAACTCCACCATCGGCCAGACGACAATACCGGCCGCTGACAGAACTTCTTCAAGCAGTGGGAATTGCGCCAACAATTCGGGTTCAACGGCTGCGCTGGTTTTGTAGCCTGGCCACAATTCGTTGCGAAAAGACTCGATAACGTGATCGGTGGCGACACCGATGTGCGTGGCACCATCGCGGATCATGCCTAGGAGCCTGTGGTGCAAGCAGTTGATTTTGGGTACGGCCAGCGGCATGGTCGGCTTCGTAGTCCCACTAAGGATTTCGCGCGGGAGATAGAGTTACAGCTTCTATAAAGTTGATTCCGAGCCTCCCGGCGCGTGAGCAGGAAATAAACGAGCAATAGAAGCATGCCACCGCGGTTTCTCCACTCCCGCGGCGTGCCCGCACCCAGCAACTGGCGCAGGATCAGGCTTAGGTTGAAGGCTCCCACGTGGATCAGTTGCCGCTTTAGAATATTCTGGTGTTTGCGCAGGTGCGTGCGCCTCATACCGCCCGTCTCGTAGCAATGCGCAAAACTACGTTCCACCAGTTCCCCGCGCCGCCGCAGTAAGCTCTTGCCGTAGCTGCCCCGCACGCGCCGCCGATTCTGGTATACCGCCTGTTGTTCCGCCTGCTTGCCCTGCCAGTTACGTCGTCCGGCTTGCTGCTTCTCCGGAATGTAGCTGCGCACCTCGTACGACTTCACCCGTTCGACCACCGCGCCGCTGTGATAGCCCTTGTCCGCGACCAACTCTTCAATCCCATGGACATTCACCTTGGGCTTATCGTGAGGCCGCAGCTCCGCCTCCCGTCCGACTAACTCCGCCACCGCTATCCCGGCTTCGCTCAGCGTCTCCTCCAGCGTCGTCGTGTCGCCCTGGTCAGCGCCTTGCAGCGTGACCGCCACCACCGCGCCCGTGTCCAGATCGACGGCATGCTCGGCTTTGTGCGCCAGATGGGTGCGCCCATCCTTCATCTTCGCAATCCGCGCATCCCCGTCCGCAGGACTCTTCCACTCCTTATTGGACATGCGTTTTTTGCGCTTGCGGTCCAACCGTGCCAGGTCTTCCCGCGTTGGCGTCTCCATGCCGGAGGCCTTCGCCAGCCCGCGCAGAAACTCCTCGTAGCTCTCCCCCGTCTCCCGGCGCACGATCGAGCGCATCGCCGCGTTGGCCTCCAGCGTGGTGGCATCGATGGCGATCCGCTGGCCCTTCAGCAATCCACGATCCGCCAGCAAACTCAACACCCAGCCAAATACCCCGCGATGCGTATCGACATCGATCAGCCGCCGCGTGCGCGAAATCGTCGAGTGGTTCGGCGTGTACTCGTCCAGCCCGATCCCCACAAACCGTCGCAGCGCCAGTGAGTCCGCCAACCGCCAGGCAATCCCGCGTTCACTGTCGATGCCCTCGAAATACCCGATCAGTAGTGACCGGAAGTAGATCCCCGGCGTCAGCGACGGCCGGCCGTACTTCGCCGCATAGAACTTCGCACACCGGCCCTCGACAAACTCGTCGAAGCTCTCTGCCTCCAGTAACTCATTCAGTCGCTGATAGAACGGATGTCCAGGCGCCGACGCCAACTCAGTATGCGCGATCCAGATGTCTTCTTGCTTCTCCCGCTGCTTGCGCGTGCCCATTGCCATGCGCGCATTGTAGAAACAAAGGCTGTGGATCGTTCAAATTTTTTTCGTACAGGTATCCAGACTTTCACCACGGGCTGCTAGCAGCGATGCGAGGACACCTCGGACGGCGGCGACGTCCCGGCCATCTCCGTCCCGCGCAGAAGGCAGCGCATAATAGTGCCGGAACAACTCGTATGTGCCGTCGACCAAATGGACGTCCACAGCGCCACTCCGACACGACCCTATAGGACTCAGAGCGGCTGAATCAACCGCCAGGGTTCGCTTCAGAGGCTCCAATCCGCTTGATGTGTCCAGCGTCCACCCAGATCGCTTCCGCTAGGGCGGCTCATCATTACCAATCGAAAGTAAAGGAAGGTTCGCGACCGGCCGCGCTTGTCCTTACGGCCGCCTCAGCTTACCGACAGGCAAGGTTCGCCAGAACATTTGATCCGAGTGGCCCACCCCAAATGCGCGAACACAAATATCCAGAGGACAGGGTGCCTACGGCTGCGAAAGATTCCGGGCCTTGGCTAATCTGATGATCGCAGCGAGGCTGCGCTCGACATCTTCATCCGTAGTTGCCCAGGTCGAAACGCTGATCCTCATTGCGGTTCGACCGTGCCACTCTGTTCCACCGCACCAGCAGGTGCCCTCCTCCTGCACATCGGCAATGACGCGGCGAGTTGCCTCAGCAGTACCAAAGGACACAAGCACCTGGTTCAGCACCACCTCGTTAAGCACTTCGAATCCTGCCTCTTGGAGACGCTCAGCGAAAACTCTTGCCAATCGACAATTTCGCTCAATCAGTTCCCTGAGTCCTTCCCGTCCCAATGAGCGCATGGCGGCCCACAATTCAATTCCTCGGGCGCGCCGCGACGATTCCGGAGTGTAATGACAAGGTTCACGCACATCGCTGGTTTGAAGATAGGCCGCACTCTGGGCCATTGCTCTCCGTAGGTGTTCAGGGTCTCGAACCACAGCGATTCCTGAGTCGTAGGGCACGTTAAGCCATTTGTGGCAGTCAATGGCCCAGGAATCGGCGAGGGTGACGCCGTGCAACAGATGCGCGTACTGCGGGGAGACCGCCGCCCAAAGCCCAAAAGCGCCGTCCACGTGCACCCACGCCCCGACTTCGCGTGCGCGAGAACAGATCTCCTCGGCAGGATCGAAAGCACCGCTGTTCACATTTCCAGCTTGAATACAAATTAGTGTTCGAGAATCGAGTTCGGGCAAGGCGTCCGCCCTCATCCGGCCCTGACTATCGGTCGGCACAGAGATCACGCGGGAACGTCCCAATCCCAACAGCGCTAACGCTTTCAGCAATGAAACGTGAACTTCCTCGCTCACCACCACCCGTACCGGAGCATGATCAGCCAACACATCTATCCCAAGTGGGGCGAGGTGTATCTGCAAGACGTTCGCCCGGCTTTGGTACAGGATTGGCTGCGCAAGTTCACTCTCTCACCCAAGTACAAAGGCCACATCCGATCGCTGATGTATCGTCTCTTCGACAAAGCCATGATCTGGGAACTGATCGCCGTCGATCGGAATCCCATGGAACTAGTCGAAGTGAAAGGCATCAGCAAGCGCAGACAGCGTCCCCGTATTCTCCCGGTGAAAGATGCCTGGAGAATACTCGACGCACTGGCGCAGCCCTACCGGACCATGGTGCTGATTGCGCTGTGCTTCGGTTTGCGGATCAGCGAAATCCTCGGCTTGCGCTGGACGGACTTCGATTTCAAGCGGTCGGCTGTGCTGATCCAACGATCGGCAGTCGGCAAACGACTCAACAAGTTGAAGACCGAGTGTTCGCAGGACGAGGTCCCACTCGAAAGGGGCTTCATTCTCGAACTGAAGAAATGGCAAATGCTATGTCTCGAGTCCGAGGGACGATGGCTTTTCCCCAGTCCGGTGACCGGCCGGCCCTTGCACGCGGACTCGATTCGTGCCGACTACTTGGTACCGACGGGTCTGCAGTTGGGGCTTGGAAGGATCGGGTTCCATACGTTCCGCCACACGTATCGTGCTTGGCTGGACGAAACCGGAGCGCCCGTGGGTGTGCAGCAGAAACTCATGCGTCACGCGCACATCTCCACCACGATGGACCAGTATGGCAATGCTTCGATGGAAGCCAAGCGCAAAGCCAATCGGCCTCTGGTGCAAAGACTCTTGAACAGAACGGCTGGCAACGAGCCAGTTTTCATTCAATAAATAAGGGAAACTGTGTGCCAGTTTCCCTTATTGGACAGTCTTGGACAGTCGCTCAACTTTAACTTTTGTCCGCAACTCTATGATTCCGTTGGTTGCGGGGGGTGGATTTGAACCACCGACCTTTGGGTTATGAGCCCAACGAGCTACCAGACTGCTCCACCCCGCAGATTGATCATAGCGGCTGATGCACATCAGGTCAAACCGCGAGCGACGCCGCGAGCAACGCGCGGAGACGCAGCAATTTGCAAGGACGGGAACGAAGGAAAGGTGCAGCCGCTTGCGCCGAATGATAGCCTCTTCGTCATGGCCAACGACCAACGAGGACAAAACCCCACAGACCGCCGCCGTGCTGTGGGCGCGCTATTCCCAGATTGCCTTCATCCTTCCTGCTGCCGTTGTGGTGGGCTTGCTCGTGGGCAAACTCCTGGACTATTGGTTCCACACACATTGGCTGTTTCTCGCCGGGGTCATCGTGGGAGCAATCGCAGGGTTTGTTGACTTGATTCGGACCGTAACTCGGGACAAGAGTTTAAAGAGCGAGTAGGGCGGGACTCGCGTGCTACGGTACAGTGTTCTGTGCCAATGGCGACACCCGAACCAACCTCATCGCGGTCCGATCAATTCTATGATCGAGCGCTGGAGCGGATCCGCAAGTTTATGCTCGCGCTTGCGGTACTGGGGCTGCTGGTCTGCATGGCCTTCTTTCGCTGGCCGGTCGCAGCGGGATTCGCGGCTGGCGCAGTCGTTTCCTATGTCAACCATCGCTGGCTGGAGCGCGCCGTCGAAGCCGCTGGAGAGCGCATTACCACGGGTCAGAGCCGCGAACGTGGAGGCGGGATCATCTTGCGCGCGGTGCTGCGATACGTCTTCGTCGCCGCCGGCGCATATGTTATATTTAATGTTTCTCACGCAGGCCTTTACGGCTTCCTCGGTGGTGTTTGCCTTCCGATTGCGGCCGTCGCCTGCGAAGTAGCAGTGGAGTTATTTGTTACGCTGCGGCTCGGATTCTGATTTCCCAAATCATTTTGGCGCCCGGTCCGGCTAACGCCGAAAGTGTGCAGATGCAACGCCAGATCCGATCATACGAGTCAAGCCTTCATGCCTGAGCAACTTTGGATAACCGCACTTCTGAACAAGTACTTCGCCGGTGTGGCGAATGCGATCCTGGATATTTTTCATCGACCTGCACCGTATCCGCAGGCGCCCATCAGCAACTACGTGGCGATGCAGTTGCTGGTGTTCGCTCTGTTGGTGGTGTTGTTCGTGATCGTTCGCGTGCGTCTTTCGGTGGACGATCCCGGCGCGCTGCAACATGTGATGGAGAGCATCGATTCCTTCGTCAGCAATCAGGGTCACGAAGTGATCGGCCACGGATACCAGCAATACACGGGTTATCTGACCATCCTGGGTATCTTTATTTTG
Organism: uncultured Acidobacteriaceae bacterium; assembly: GCA_963833155.1. Classification (GTDB taxonomy): domain Bacteria; phylum Acidobacteriota; class Terriglobia; order Terriglobales; family Acidobacteriaceae; genus Bog-257. The sequence continues at coordinate 881 of CAWHWY010000024.1, read as the reverse complement.
GTGTGTTGCCTCATTGGTGTGATCCCTGGCTTTGAATCGCCGACGGCAGTTCCATCGGTGCCACTCGGCTGCGCACTCGTCACTTGGTTCTATTACCACTATCAAGGCATTCGCCGGAACGGTTTCGGATACGTGAAGAACTTCCTGGGTCCCGAACCGTTCGTGGCTCCGCTGTTATTTCCGATTGAGATATTCAGCCACCTGGCGCGAATCCTGTCGCTCACCATCCGTTTGTTTGCCAACATGTTTGCGGGCGACATGGTGACTCTGGTGTTCCTCTCGCTGTTTCCAATTGTAATTCCGGTGGTGTTCCTGGGTTTGCACATCTTCGTTTCGTTTATTCAGACATACATCTTCGTGCTGCTGGCGACGGTTTACATTGGAGAAGCTGTGGCGCATGAGCATTGATTTCAAGCAACTAACGATGACCTAACACCTAAAGCTGCATACTAATGTTCTGTTAAATGCTGCGAGCGTGAGGGCGTCAGCACGGTGAACGTCAACCACCCACTGGCAGCAATTCATAAGGAGAAAGAAAAATGCGGAAACTGACGATCGTAATCTTTGCGCTGCTGGCCATATGATGATGACCATGCCAGCGTACGCGCAGGGCGGAACAACTGCTCCTGCGAACAACCTGGTCCCGATTGCGGCTGGCTTCGGTATCGCTATCGCAGCCGGTTTGGCCGGTCTCGGACAGGGCCGGGTCGGCGCCGCGGCCTGCGAAGCCATGGCCCGAAACCCTGCTGCGCGTCCGGCGATTCAGGTAGCTCTGATTCTGGGCCTTGCCTTCATCGAGTCGCTGGTGCTGTTCACACTGGTTATCATCTTCGCCAAGGTCAGTTAGTTTTCGGCTATGGCTGAGTTTCAGCGCCCCGTCT
>CAWHWY010000023.1:0-199735 GCA_963833155.1 uncultured Acidobacteriaceae bacterium | reverse complement strand
CACCAACATGGGCTGGCTGCGCCATGAGAAAATGCAGCAGTGCAAGACGAAATGAACCGACACGTCAACTTCCTGATTCGCATGCCCATCCTGCTGCTTTGCGGGCTCACAATTCTGCCCTTCCAGGCTTGGGCAGTTCTGGGTGACAGCGCCGCATCGGTGCTGAACGACCAGGCACGCATGAAAGGCACCTTGCGCAGCGTGGATAGGAAAACCTATGTGATGCATGAAATCACCGCGCCCACTGGCACTACCGTGCGCGAGTACGTCTCTCCGGCTGGCGTGGTCTTCGGCGTGGCCTGGGAAGGGCAGTTTCCGCCGGATTTGCAGCAGTTGCTCGGCCCTTATTACGAGCAGGCCAGACAGGCCGCACCAGAACCGGAACGGCACGGTCGAGCCCCCATCTCCATCCAGACGCCTGGGTTGGTGGTCCAGCAAACCGGACATCCCCGAAGCTTTCATGGCCAGGCTTACATTCCGCAGTTGATACCGCAAGATGTAAAGTCCAGCGACATCCGTTAGGGAGACCAGGCGAATGCGAAGATTCATGCTCTTAGTTGCCGTGGGAAGTGTGCTGTGGCTGGCCGCCTGCAGTTCCAGCGCTAACCCATCCGTCGTCACGAGCGTCATTACAAGCTGTTTTCCGTCACCCATCCAGTCCAGCCAGCTGATCACGTGTTCCGCGACGGTTACCGGGATCGGCACCTTTGATATGACCGTCACCTGGACGGCAAGCGCAGGTTCCATCAACTCTGCCGGCACGTTCACCGCTCCAGTTGTCACTTCACCTATGACGGTGACGATAACGGCAACTTCGACACAGAACACAAAGGAGTCAGGAACGTCGACGGTGGTGGTCAATCCGGTGAACCTGCAGCCGCTCACGGTCGATGCCGGGCCGCAGCCACAAACGTTCACCGCCATAAATGAGGCTTTTACCAGCGTGACGGTTTGCGTTCCCAACACCAACACCTGCCAGACCATCGATCACGTGCTGGTGGATACCGGATCGTCCGGGCTGCGCTTGCTGTCGTCGGTATTGACCATCCCGCTTCCTCCGCAAAATGACGCGAGCGGGAATCCTCTCGATGAGTGCACGGTGTTCCTCGACGGCTATGTGTGGGGCCCGGTGTCGCTGGCCGACATCTTGATCACCGGCGAGAAGGCGTCGTCTGCTCCAGTCCAGGTCATGATTCCCGCCAGTGCTTCTCCAGCCGTGCCGAGCAGTTGTTCCAGCCAGACTACCGGGCCCAACGAGGGCAACAGCGTGAAGGCCCTGGGCGCCAACGGAATCATCGGCCTGGGATTGTTTCAGCAGGATTGCGGAGCTGCCTGCACCAGCTCGAACGGAAGCATTCCGGCTGTGTATTACGATTGTCCCGCGTCCGGCTGCAATCCCACCTATGTCACCCTCGCCCAGCAGGTGCCGAACCCTGTGACCATGTTCTCGCTGGATAACAATGGGGTATTGGTCTATCTGCCGTCCGTGCCCACCGGGGGAGTGGGGACAGTAAACGGCTCGTTGATCTTTGGCATTGGCACGCAACCGAACAATGCGCTCCAGAGCGCGACGGTTTACACCGTCCCCGACAGCGGCGCCAATGCCGGCGACATCACCACCACGTTTAATGGGACCAGCTATCCCTCGAGCTTCCTCGACAGTGGCTCGAATGGCATTTTCTTCCTCGACAGCGCCACCACCGGCATACCGACGTGCACCGGCCAGAATTCGTCGTGGTATTGCCCAACCACATCGCCGGACGCGCTCGCGGCCACCAACCAGGGCGCAAACGGAAATCGAGGTGTCGTCAACTTCAGCATCGAAGATGCCGACCGCTTGTTCAATACCAGCAACACCGCGTTCAGCACACTGGGCGGACCACAAACCGGCTCGTTCGATTGGGGCTTGAGCTTCTTCTTCGGCAAGACGGTGTTCACGGCCATCGAGAACCTGAACACCCCCGGAGGGCCAGGGCCGTACGTGGCCTACTGAGGGCCCTACGGAACTCGGAGCCTATTAACGAGGTGTACTTACGGGATAAGATGCGGGGCTACGACGCTGATGAACTCGCGCGAGGTAATCACCTTGGTCTGCTTCCAGAACCTCGGAAAATGCCGCGGGTTGCCGGTCACCAGGTAATCGGCACGGGCGGCGTCAGCGCATTCCAGAAACACATTGTCGGCGGGGTCACTGGCGATTTGAAGCGCGCGGGAAGGCGTGACAAGGTACGAGTGCTTCTCGATGAGTTGCAAAAGTTGGAGCCGGAGCCGCTTACGGATTTGCAATTCCGGACGCGACAGCACGTCCCGGTACTCCGAGAAGATGGCGGAGGAAATATACCAGCGGGCGGGCTTGGTAATCGCCAGCAGGACGACCGTGCGCTGCAGTCCGTCCGGTTTCAGGGCTGCAGAAACCACGACGTTGGTATCGACAACCAACCGGAGCGGGACCATCACCGCTTCCGCTTGTTGGCGCGTACGGTTTTGATGACCTGGTCAATCTGCCTTGACGTGAGGGCGTCCGTACGCTTGCGTTTTGATTCCTCTCCGATCACTCTCAGGACTTCGGGCTCAGGGGTTGCAAGCCGAACATAATCGCGGATGCTAAGCAGCACCGCCCTGGGTGTGCCGCGCTTTTCAATCACCAAAGAGCGGTGTTCCTCTTCGACCCGCTGCAGGAGCTTGCCAAAACCGGCCCGGGCACGCAGGGCGGATACAACGATAGTTCCATTCTTGCCGGTTCTCAGCACCAGTAAACTCTCCAGTCTGATAATTCGAACTGTACAGTTCAATACCCAATAACGTCAAGCTGTACATTGCGACAGCCCAGCAGCGCTGGGTAAGCGTATATAAACAGCTAGAGTGCCGTAGGCACGGCGGAATGCGAAGCGGACCAGCATTATTCTGCCGTCCCCACGGGACTCGTCGTCGCATCTAACGTCGACCGCAAGGCGCCGCTGCAATCAAGGCTCTCGCCGTTGCGCACCGTGCCAAATCGTGATGATCAGTGCTTGCTTGCCTCGCAGCCGGTACAGGACCACGTAGCGCGTGCCGCCGATTACGAGTTCCCGGACGCCGGGCTCTGACCCGCTTCGTCCCAGGTACGGGTGATCTCGCAGGACCTCAACCACTGCGACAATGCGGGCGGCCAGACGCTCGGCCGCCTTGGGCTTGTCCATCGCGACGTAAGCTCGTATTTCCTGCAATCGCGCCCGTGCCGTGGAGGACCATACGACCTCTACCGGCACACGGCCTCGTCATCATGGTGTCTGCCGCAAACACACTTCGGCGGCGGAAGTTCGTGGTCGGTACCCCATGAAAGCAGCCACGCCTTCATATCTTCATGCCGGATATAGTGCCCGTCCTTGAGCTGACGGTCGGCTCGGCGAATTTCCGCCAGAAGCCGCTCCTGGTCTGCAAGGTAAGCCTCCACGGCATCGGTGATGAGGAAATTTGAGCTCCGACCCGTGGCCGTTGCCAGCTTGGCGAGTCGCCGCTTGGTCTCGGGCTTCAAGCGAATGCTGAAGGTCGCGCTCGGAGTGTTTGCCATAAACACATCATAGTGAAGAAATCCCTCGGCCTGTCACGACCCCGGTCACTGGAGATGGAGTATGGGGCTTAAAGGAACCAGAGTGCCGTGGGCACGGCAGACTACAAAGGCTTATTTTCTGCCGTCCCTACGGGGACTCAGTCATTCGCGAATGCCTACCCAGCGCTTCAGCGTCCGCGTGAGCCTGCGTTTTGTGTGCGGCGAGGAATGAAGTGGGAAATTGACTCGAGCCCCGGCAGGGGCGCCACAGGGGCAGCGCTTCAGCGCTGGTAAGCGCACATAAAGGGACCAGAGTGCCGTAGGCACGGCAGAAACTGGAGCAGATCCTGCATTCCTCTGCCGTCCCTACGGGACTCGCCGTCATATACAACACCTACCCAGCGCTGAAGCGCTGGGCTATGATCTTCCCTCCCGCAAGCGGGAGTTGTGACGTGTCGAAATCTACTGCTGTTCTAACCGAATCATTCTGGGCACTGATCGCCGTTTGTGAACCACAACACGGCCCAAAACTGCGCGTCCCAATTCGTTTGGCTGCCATCGAGATAAACTGACTTACTCAGGGCGACGCGTAATCGGTCCACCGAATGTTCCAGCTCCGCATCGTCTGAAATTCTTGACAGGCAAATCCTACCTAAGGTGAAACCCAACAAAGCATGGTATAGAGTGATTCGTATCGCCTTTTGGGGATCGTAGACGCAGGGTCCAAACTCCACAAGACCCTCGACGTATTTGTCGTCACCCTTGTCTTCAAAGTTGTGCACCCGTGTTTGCCACAACGCCAGATTCCCTGAATAGTGGGCGTACGGTTGGACTGCCCGACACAGCTTGCCCGTAAACTCGGCCCATGGTTCCGACCAAAGGCCAGAGCTGTAGCGATGCCACACATTTTGCTCGAGCCACTTCCGTATTGAGCCGGGAGATTCATCTGCGTGGTTCCACTTCTCCAGCATCACCTCAGAGCCTTCAACACCACTCAAGCCCAGTTCGATGATCGACATCGCCTCAAGACATTGGCGGGTGATGGCTAGCGCGTTGGCATGCATTCCTTCCCGGTTCGCAATGTCCGCTAGGCGCTGACAGTTGCATAGGAACCAGTACGCTCCCCACGGGCACATCCGCACCGCAGCAGGCAAGGAGAGGCGCTGCAGTGCCTCCGCCAACCGTTGTGTGATCAACGGCATTGCTTCATGGTAAATGGCAAACCACTCACCACCTTTATCTTGAGATACTTCCATTCCGTTCGGTATCCAGGGACTCACCTACTTCACCGCGATGTTCACCAGCCTGCCCTTCACCACCAGCACCTTCACGATCTCTTTCCCTGCGATCGCGGCTTTGATCTTTTCGTCGGCGAGGGCGAGTTCGCGGACCTGCGCCTCTTCGGCGTCGGCAGGAATGGTGATGCGGCTGCGAATCTTACCGTTTACCTGGATCGCGATCTCGACTTCCTGTTCCTTCGCCAGCTCGGGATCGAACTTCGGCCACGGCGCGCGCAGCAGTTCGGAGGTTTCGCCCAGCATCTCCCACAACTCATGCGCCAGATAGGGTGCGAACGGCGCCAGCATCAGCACCAGATCACGCTGCACGTCGGCCATAAGCGACAGTGGCGCCGGCTGCTCGCCGCGCTGTGCGCTGTCTTCGTAGGCGTACAGTTCGTTCACCAGCTCCATCAAGGCGACGATCGAGGTGTTGAAGTGCCAGCGGCCGCCAAAATCTTCCGTAATCGCGTCGAATGGTCTGATGCAGCTTGCGCTGCATCTGGCGCGCTGCCGGCGAGAGCTGGCTGTTGCCGTCCGGCTGGTCCAGCCTTGGTCGCCGGGACGGGCATTGCGCACGACGAAGCGGTATACGCGGGACAGGAACCGGCTGATGCCCTCGACTCCGTCAGGTCCTGCCAATCGAGATCGCGGTCGGGCGGCGAAGCGAACAGCGTGTACATTCGCGTCGAGTCGGCGCCGTAGTGCGCCACCATGTCGTCGGGCGAGACTACGTTGCCCAGGCTCTTCGACATCTTCGCGCCGCCCTTGATCACCATGCCCTGCGTGAACAGCCGCTCGGCCGGCTCGTCGTTCCTGACGATGCCCATGTCGCGCATCACCTTGGTCCAGAAGCGCGAGTAGATGAGGTGCAGAATCGCGTGCTCGACTCCGCCGATGTACTGGTCGATGGGAAACCAATATCCCACAGTGTCAGAGTCGAGCGGCTTGGTGTCGAGCGCCGCATCGGTGTAGCGATAGAAGTACCAGGACGAATCGACGAAGGTGTCCATGGTATCGGTTTCGCGGCGCGCCGGGCCGCCGCACCTGGGACAGCTCACGTTGACGAACTCCGGCACACGGCCGAGCGGCGAGCCGCCCGTCAGCGTGATGTCCACGTTCTCCGGCAGCAGCACGGGCAGGTCCTTCTCCGGCACCGGCACGATGTCGCACGTCGGGCAGTAGATGATGGGAATCGGCGTGCCCCAGTAGCGCTGGCGGCTGATTCCCCAATCCTTCAAGCGATAGGTTATGGTTTCCTTGCCAAAACCATGTTCTTCAGCATACTTCGACATCTTCTCGATTGCTTCCTGGCTGGGCATTCCGGTCCACTCGCCGGAGTTGATCACCAGGCTGTTGCTCTCCGTGAACGGCAACACCGGCTCGTTCGGCTCGCCATCGGGAGCGTCTCCTTCGCGCCGCGGCAGGATGACGACGCGAATGTCCAGGCCATACTTCTTGGCGAATTCGTAGTCGCGCTCGTCGTGCGCCGGAACCGACATGATGGCCCCGGTCCCGTAATCGAGCAGAACGTAGTTGGCCACCCAGATGGGTACCTGCTCGCCGTCGAAGGGATTGATGGCGTAGCACTCGGTAAAGACGCCATGCTTCTCGATCGCGCCGATGTCGCCGGCCTCCTTTGCCTTGCGCTGCTCGGTCTTCAGGTCCTCAACCTTGGCGAACAAGTCGGGATTGCTATCGGTCAGGTCCGCAACGATGGGATGCTCGGGCGCGAGTTGCAGCGACGTCGCGCCGAAGATGGTGTCCACGCGCGTAGTGAAGACGGAGATTTTATCCCCAGCCGCCCCCGCCGGGCCGTCGAGCTTGAAGTCCACCAGCGTGCCTTCGCTGCGGCCGATCCAGTTGCGCTGCATGGTGCGGACTTTTTCCGGCCATGCCGGCAGCTTGTCCAGCCCTTGCAACAGTTCGTCAGCGTAATCGGTGATGCGCAGGAACCACTGCTCCAGTTCGCGCTGCTCCACCACTGTGGTCTCGTGGCGCCAGCAGCAGCCGTTGGGCAACACCTGCTCGTTGGCCAGCACGGTGGCGCACTGCGGGCACCAGTTCACCCTGCTCTTCTTGCGATACGCCAGCCCGCGCTCCAGGAACTTCAGGAAGAACCACTGGTTCCAGCGATAGTATTCCGGCAGGCAGGTGGTGACTTCGGTTGACCAGTCGTAGGCAAAGCCTAGGCGCTTCATCTGCGCCTTCATTTTGGCGATGTTGCCCAGCGTCCACTCGCGCGGCGGAGTCCGGTTCTGGATGGCCGCGTTCTCGGCGGGAAGCCCGAACGAGTCCCAGCCCATGGGATGAAGCACGTTGTGGCCCTGCATCCACATGTAGCGCGCCAGCGCGTCACCAATGGCGTAGTTGCGCACGTGTCCCATGTGCAGCGCGCCCGAGGGATACGGCAACATCTCGAGCACGTAGTACTTCTTGCGCGCGCTGGTAGGAGGCTCAGCGCGGTAAAGGTCTGGATTCTGCGCCCAACGCTCGAACCATTTCTGCTCGATCGCCTGCGGATCGTAACGTTCGGCGCGAGCAGCGGCTTCGGCCTGAGGCCCCGTGTTCGGTGGTTGCGTTTTCGACTGGCCCATAGATGTTCCGCAAAACGTAAAGGGTAAACTCTGATTTTACATGGGGGAGCGCATCGAAAATCAGGTGGCATCGCGCCGGATTTCGATATACAAATACACTTGAACCAGAACAACTTAAGTTTGGCGCGTATTCTACGCCCATCGAATGATGACAGCACGTAAGTCTCGCAAGCCATCCACGTCACTGACCCGCGCACAGTTTCGTGCCATCACCAAGGCCCTGTCCGATCCCCGGCGTTACGACATTCTGCAGCACATCGCCGGACGAAAGGCCTGCACGTGTGTCGAACTTCGCGAGCGCGCCCCCATCACGCCCGCCACTCTGTCGCACCACCTCAAGGAGCTGCAATCCGCGGGACTCATCAGGATCGCCCGCAAGGGTAAGTTCGCCCTCCCCTCCTTCCGGCGCGAGGTGTGGAAAACTTACCTGGCCCAACTGTCGGAACTCTGAAACTTTCTTCGCTCCCGCACATCAATTAGACGGTCATCGAATTGATGAACGTCGAAATATGTGCGAAGGAGAAAAGCGAAAATGGGTAAATTAACCGGCAAGACTGCTGTCATTACAGGTGCGTCGAAGGGCATCGGCGCCGGCATCGCGCTGGCATTCGCCAAAGAGGGCGCCAACGTGGTGGTCAATTACGCGCGCGCCAAGCACGACGCCGAAAAGGTTGCCGCCAACATCAAGGATTCCGGTGGAAAGTCAATCACCGTCCAAGCCGACGTCTCCAAGAAAGCCGATGTGGACAAGCTATTCGCCGAGGCGACCAAGGCCTTCGGGACCGTCGACATCCTGGTCAACAACGCGGGCGTGTACGAGTTCGCGCCTCTGGACCAGATCACGGAAGACAGCTACCGCCGGCAATTCGACCTTAACGTCCTCGGGACCCTGCTGAGCACGCAGGCTGCCGTCAAATCAATGGCCAACGGCGGGTCCATCATCAACTTGAGCTCCATCGTTTCCCTCACGCCTCCGCCCACCGCAGCCGTTTACAGCGCCACCAAGGGCGCCGTGGATGTTATCACCCGTACCTTGGCGCAGGAACTCGGCCCGCAGAAGATCCGCGTCAACTCCCTTTCCCCTGGACTGGTGGAGACGGAAGGCACACGCGCCGCCGGCACCTCCGAAGGAGAGTTCAAAAGCTACGCGCTTTCGCGCACTCCTCTCGGACGCGTTGGTGCACCGGACGACATTGCCAAGGTAGCCGTCTTCCTGGCATCGGATGACTCAGCCTGGATGACCGGTGAGGTGGTGCCGGTGGGTGGCGGAGCACGGCTGTAACGATTCCTACGAGGGCCGGGCCGGCTGATCCGGCTCTGCTCTCCCGGGTGAATCTAACAGTTCCTTACCAGCTTTTTCAGCGCCTTCACGTTTGCCAGGTCATCCAACGGCTCGTCGATCGGCGTCTCGGCGATGAATGCCGCGTGCTCCAGTCGGGGATCATTGAGCAGACGGCGAAATGGCTTGAGCCCGATACTTCCCTTCCCGATGTGCTGGTGGCGGTCGAGCTTCGAGCCGCGTGCCGCCTTCGCATCGTTGCAGTGCCACACATAAACCTTCTTCAGCTCAACCGTGCGATCCAGTTGGTCGAGCGTCTCGGCGAAACCCTCTTCGCTCACGATGTCGTATCCCGCGACGTGCGTGTGGCAGGTATCGATGCACGCGCCCGAGGGCACGAAGCCGCCCAGCAGGTACAGCAGCTCTGCCACCTGCTCGAAGTTGCCGCCCAGCGAGAACTCCGATCCGGCCGTGTTCTCGATGAGGATGCGCAAATTGCCCGTCGTCAAGTTAAGGCCATCCACCGCTTGCTCGATGGCCAGCGCGACCCGCTGCAAGCCTTCCTCCCGACTGCTGCCGCGGAACGAACCCGGATGCAGCACCAGAAACTCGGCGCGCAGCGCAAGCGCCCGCTCCACCTCGCCGCGAAACGCCGCGATCGACTTTGCGTGGAACTCGGGATTGCCGCCCGCAAGATTCACCAGGTAGTTGGCGTGAATGACCAGCGGCGTTAGCCCGTAGCGCTCGCGCAGGCGCGACATCTCGTCGCATTGCGGGCGCGCCAACTCGTACGGCTTCCACTGCCGCGGGCTGGAGGAAAAAATCTGAAACGTATTGCAGCCCAGGCGATAGGCACGCTCGGCGGCATTCTCCACACCGCCCGCCGTCGAAGTGTGAATGCCAATCCGCCGCGAAGTGAGCTTCGGTGGCCGCTTCGGCGGAGGCAACAGCTTCAGAATGTCTTTTTCGTTCTTCTCGGAATCGCTTGCCATCAACGCCCGATTCTAAATGTGAACGCCGATTGCGCGTTCTCATCCGCGTCCTGCAAGGGCTGAAAGGCGGCGTTCATGGGCGCTGTTTCAGGACGCGCCGTAGATTTCTTTTCCCGTGCACAATGGCTACGACCTGAAGCGGGGTTGTTTCTGGCCGGTAAACAACCGTGTAATTCGGATAGCGGGTCAACGTCCAGAAACGCAGGGAACGGGTTGTGAGGTCGGGCCGGGAATGGCCGCGCAGGGGAGCCTCGGCGACAAACGCGCAAGCGTCGTAGATTGCCTGTTCTACGCGTTCGGCTGCGTCTTCGCTATCCTCGGCAATGTACGACCAGATGTCAAAAATATCCGCTTTGGCAAGAGGCGTAAGAGCATAGGCGCTCATCGCTTGGACAAACGCCAGTCGTCCTTCATGGCCTGGATTTCACGGCGGGCCTGTGCACCGTCAATCAGCTCGCCGCGCTCGGCCTGCTGATAGCCCTCCTCGATATGGGCCGACAACGCCCGGCGTTCCTCGTCGGTCCAGCTTTCTTCGGCGTCCTGCGCTTCCAGGGCGCGGCGCAACACATCCTCAACGCTCTCATAACCGCCGCTGGAAAGGCGCTTGTTGATGAGCGTCTCAAGGTCGGGCGGGACGTTCAATTGCATGGCCGGTTCTCCGTTCTCGCTTTCATCGTAGCTTTTTATGGCCTTCAGCGCACGCAAAAACTCCGAGTGTGGCAAGTTGCAAGGCAGGGTTCTGGTCCTCGGTCGAGACGCGGGCATAGCCGTATCTCATGCCGGGGTTGTGAAACATCAAACTTGAAACATTCAAGGTTGCTGTTTACGCGCCTTCCCGCGGTGTTTCAAGTTCTACCCCTTCTGAAATATCTCAAAGGTGTAGTGATTGACTCTGCGCTACAATTAATCTTTCGCGGATAATCACCGGAAGATGAGGCGTCTCCTTCAATGGAGTGGAAATATGGCTCAAGAAAACGAAATCGAATTGACCCAAGATGAAGTCGGGGCAATGAAGGGTATTGATTCCGCCCCGGCGCTCGGTCTAACGACGGCTGCGGAACCGAACGTATCGAAGCGGCTTGTGAATTACGGGTACGTGATGAAGGATGAATCCGGACATCTTGCTCTCACCATCAAAGGCAAGAAGAGATTGTCGGCTGAACTCTCTCCTCCTTCAGTCCAAACAGAAGCAAGTCATGAGTGAAAATTTCGAGCGGCTGCGCCGCTTATTGAGTATTGAATAATATAGTGACAGTGCTATGTTGTGAGCATGGGAAACCCTAGTGCTGTATCGGATGCGCCCCCTGCGCCGTCGCCCCACCCTGGTCTGTGCCTTCTGGGAACGAGCGGAACTGTTTCCTATGTAACTATATTATGCAAAGCTCAATAGGAACACATTTCAGGTTGGATCCTTTGTAAAACGCCGGGCTGCTAGTTGTCGTTGAGGCCATACGGTGACCGGGTGTGGAGTCTGTTCTTCCAGGTATTTTCAAGTTGGATCACGTCGTCTTCCTTCATGTCCGGAGAGACTCTTTCTAGGATGGTAAACCGGAAGCCTTGGGGATCGCGCTTGCGCAGCAAGGCATTTCCTCCGTGCCCCGATGCAGCGTAGTTCAGCCATCTCCCGAGCAGATTGCCATTACCATAGGCAGAGCCTACATAGCCTTTTCCATCGGATGTATCGAAAATGTAGTAAATCCCCCGCCATTGAGAGAGCGCGGACTTCCATCTCATCGGGAGGATATCAAGTTCCTCCCATTTGAATAGCATATTCTTCCATTCCGGTATGGCGGGGATCAACGCGCTGTCTTCGAGAATTGCGACGACAGAGAAGTCGTTTTTATGCGCCCGCCGCCACCATGATCGCTCAGGCGGGGGCCAGTCCACGATTAGCTTGCCTTTCCACGAGGCGTACAGGTCTGTCAGCACAAGGTCGAACCAAAGGCAAGATGATCGACCATCTTCCTCAGTGAAGCCTTTCATGCCAAACTTCTTCATCTCAACATTTGCCGGAACCTGCCAGTATTCTTCTTGTGTGATGAGTTTCGACGCACCAATTGAATACAAGCCAACAAACAGGGCTCTGCCGGGCTCGTGCCCGATGAACGAAGCGATGTGTGCGGCGCTAATCATAACCCTCTCCAGCTTTTCCTTTTGTGTCTGTTGATAAGCATTGAACACGTCTGGCTTCTCAGCCGCCAACCACGGGAGGACCTTATTGAGTTCGGGTTCGAAAGGTCGATGCCGAAACACCAAAACCTGCCGGGGGTCGATCTCCTTCTTTCGCAACAGGTCGTTTAGATCCATAACCCATACGCTCCTTCCTTACGAATTCTCCACTAGCACTGGGGACACGAATGGGAAGATTTACGTTGGGATGGACATGACCGACAGCATCAGGTATTTCGGCAGCGTTGACGCTGAAATTCTAGCGCGGGACTTCACTCGTGGGCAGGGAAACATGTTCACCAGCACTCGGGAAATTCCTCTGGGAATCAGCAACCGGACACGTGGAGAGGTCATGCGGAAGGAAAATGAATTCATCAAAGCGATCCGATCTAACGATCCGGCTGTTGGATACAACCGGACACCAAAATTCAACCCCGCTAAGTAAGGTTTAGCACCGACTCATTTTCGCGCATGCTTCTTCGAGCCGGACTTCCGCACGGTCGTTGCGCAAAGGACCCGCTATGAAACGGTGTGACTCAAGCTCTCAATGGCCGAAGTTACCTTTTCAAGTAACTCACCGATCCCTGCAATCTGTTCGTCGAACGCGTCGCCGTTCGCTACATAAAGGTCGTTCGTTCTTTTGAGTTGCAGTACTCGGCTCGCTGCGATCACGTCAGCAACCGGGATTTTATGCTTCTTCGAGATTTCTAACGCAGCCGAAAGAAACTCGTCGAGGTCGGCGATTTCGACATCTCGGTAGTTGCGTGGTGTTTGGCTGTAAAGAGTTCCCATGCGCAGCAGAGTAACACGGGGACGGCTATTTGGGGACGCTTGGTTGGCCATTTTCTTGGGTTTCTTTCGCCTGTCTTGTAGCGCAATCAAACACGGGAGGCGACTTGGCTCAACCTCCGGCGGAAAGCGCAAAGCCAGACCTCCAGCATCCCGATGCGCTCGCAATTTTCTTCCCCGCCTTTCGTGCCTCCCGCGATACACTAATTGGCACTGTACAAGGGGTCTCCGATGCTGATTGTCATGAAGGCGCACGCCACCGAAGAGCAGGTGAAGAGCGTCTGCGAAAAGATCGAGTCGCTGGGCCTTCGCGCGCACTCCATTCCCGGAACGCAACGCACCGCCATCGGCATCACCGGCAACGAGATTGATCTTGATCCCGGCATTTTCGACTACATGGTCGGAGTGCAGGAGGTCATCCGGGTCAGCAAGCCGTACAAGCTGGTAAGCCGCGACGTCAAGGAGGAAGACACCGTCATACGCTTCCCCGGCACCGACGCGAGTTTTGGCGGCGAGGAAGTGGCGGTGATTGCAGGCCCGTGTGCCATCGAGTCGCGTGAGCAGGCGCTGGCCACGGCCGAATGCGTCGCCCGCGCTGGAGCCAAGTTCTTTCGCGGAGGCGCCTACAAGCCGCGCACTTCGCCGTATTCGTTTCAAGGTCTGGCAGAGGATGGACTGAAGATTCTGGCGGAGGTCCGCGACCGTTTCGGCCTGCTGATCGTCACCGAAGCCATCGACAATGAATCGCTGGACCTGGTGGAGAAGTACGCTGACGTTATCCAGATCGGCGCGCGCAACATGCAGAACTTCTCGCTGCTGAAACGCGCCGGAAAGGCGCGCAAACCGGTGCTGCTGAAGCGCGGCATGTCGGCCACGCTGGAAGAATTCCTGATGGCGGCCGAATACATCATGAGTGAGGGGAATTACAACGTCATCCTGTGTGAGCGCGGGGTGCGCACCTTCGCCGATCACACGCGCAACACCCTCGATCTCAGTGTGGTGCCTGCGGTGCAGCGGTTGAGCCATCTACCCATCATCGTCGATCCCAGCCACGGAACCGGCAAGCGCAACAAAGTGACGCCGCTGTCGCGCGCCGCGGTGGCCGTCGGGGCTGACGGTCTCATCATCGAAGTCCACCCTGATCCCGACCGCGCCCTCAGCGATGGCAAGCAGTCGCTGTTCCCCGAGCAGTTCGACGAACTCATGGCCGAGGTACGCGAAATTGCGAAGGTGTTGAAGCGCAGAATCGCCGACCCGGTCGCCAACCCCGAGGCACGCCGTGTCCCGGCGGGCGCTGGCTCGGCTGCCGCTCGTTGATTACGAAAGTAACTGGCTGATGGGCAAAGCACCTCGTTGATGACTAAAGTAACTTGCCGGAAGGCCGTCGCCCTTTGTTCGTTGCTGCTGGCGCTGAGCGCGACGGCCTGCCATCAGCGCAGGACCGTTGACGCCGGTTACCACGAATACGCTTACGTTACCAATGGCAAAAGCAACTCCGTTAGCGTTATTGATCTCCTACAGCTTAAGAACGTGAAGACCATCGGCGTAGGCGCGGGCCCGACCGGTGTCGCCGCCAATCCCAAACGCAATGAGATCTACGTTGCTAATGCCGAGTCCAGCAACATCAGCTTTATTGACGCTGAACGCAATGAGGTTGTCGCCACCATCGGAGTTCATAATGCGCCTTACTTTGTTTCGGTCTCGGCGGATGGAAAGCGCGCCTACGTTGCCAACTCTGGCTCTGCCAATATCTCTGTCCTCGACCTTGGCAAGCGGACGGTGATAGCGACGATCCGGGTTGGTGGCGCTCCTGGTCTGGCGAAAGTTTCTCCTGACGGCAAGCTCGTGGTTGTAAGTAATCGTGCCGACAATACCGTCTCCATCCTTGACGCGGACAAGCTCACGGTACGCAATACTGTGCCAGTCTGTCAGCAACCCCAGGATGTCGTCATTCTTCCCGATAACAGCAAGGCGTTTGTGGCGTGTCCCGGATCGAACCAGCTTGCCTCCATCGACTTGAAATCCGACCGGCTGCTAACGCTACTCGACGTGGGGAAGCTACCGATACAGCTTGCACTGAAGCCTGATGGCGGTGAACTCTTCGTCAGCAACTTCGATGGCAACAACTTCTCCATCGTGGAGACCGGCACGAACGAGGTTGCCGGTACCTACCTGATCGGTAACAACCCGGTGCGCGGCATCGTCTCCTCCGATAACACCCTGCTGTATGTGAGCAACTTCGGATCGGATACGGTTAGCGTCTATGCCATTGATGAAGGCCATGTGATCGGCGCGGTGCAGGTGGGTAGCCATCCCGATGCGTTGGCGTTGACACCGGATGAAGAGCACCTGTTGGTAGTAGATTCCCGCTCTGGTGACGTTGCTGTCGTACGCACGGTGAAGACGCGAGACAATTCCAAGATCAGCGCTGACCGCGCGCTGGTAACGCTCATCCCGGTGGGCAATCAGCCGAACGACATCGTCATCAAGTCGTTCCAGACAGGAGCAAAGTAACGCTGGAAACCCCATGCTGATCCGGGAAGATGTTCCTTTAGCTTCGCTGACGACATTGGGTATCGGAGGGCCGGCGCGTTACTTCGTCGAAGCCCGAAGCGAAGCTGAGGTCATCGAGGCGGTGGGCTTCGCGCGCGCGCGGCAACTGCCGTTGTTCGTTCTCGGCGGTGGTAGCAATCTCGTCGTTGCCGATGCCGGCTTCCCTGGCCTCGTCCTCAAGATCGGCATCACCGACTCGTGGTATTCGGCTACGCCACACGGAATGGTCGTCTTTGGTGCTGGCGCAGGCATGGAATGGGACTCTCTGGTGGCGCGAACGGTGGATGCGAACGGCGCGGGGTTGGAGTGCCTCAGCGGAATTCCCGGCACAGTCGGCGGCACGCCCGTACAGAACGTCGGCGCCTATGGCCAGGAGGTCTCTGAGACTATACAGGAAGTGCGAGCTCTCGATCTGCTGTCGATGGAAACCAGAGCGCTATCGAATACGGAGTGCGGTTTTGCCTATCGCTCCAGCATCTTCAACACTACAGAGCGCAACCGCTACATCATCCTGGAGGTATCGTTTGCATTGCGAGAGGGAGCGAAGCCAGGCATTGCTTATGCCGACGTGCAGAAGTTCTTTGCCAGCCATGCCGGCGAACCGACTTTGGCCGAGGTGCGAGCAGCGGTGCGTGAAATCCGTCATCGCAAGGCGATGCTGATCGTCCGCGGCGATGACGATGCCCGCAGTGCCGGATCGTTCTTCAAGAACCCAATCGTGCCGCAATCCTTCTTCGAAGAGCTCGCCAAGCATCTGGAATCGCGTGGCTTACACCTGCCCAGCTATCCCGCCGCTGACGGGTACCGCAAGTTGCCGGCGGCGTGGCTGGTGGAGCAGGCGGGATTCGCCAAAGGCTATACCAAGGGGGCGGTCGGCATCTCGCGCAAGCATGCGCTGGCAATCATCAATCGCGGCGGCGCCACCGCTGCGGAAATTATTGCATTAAAAGAAGATATCCAAGCGCGTGTGTTCGATGAGTTCGGCATACAGTTGGCGCCTGAGCCGGTATTTGTGGGGTTTGCCCCCCAAAATAGCACTTAGATGACGAAACTGTCGTTCAATATTGGCAACTTAAGTGTTGTTATACGGAATCACTATTTGGCTAATTCATGCGTCTCGTAGAATGCCCCGTAGATGCGCTAGGAAGCCCAAGGAGCGACGCAAACGTTGCTGGTGACACCTAAGTACCTCCCGACGCACTGACGGCCCTTAAACGGTACTAATATACATAGCTGAAGTTCCGTGGTAGGGTGAAAGCGCCGTGACAGGGATCAGTCTTTCTTAAGAAGCGGAGCAACTACGAAAAGAATCAACAGCACCCCGAGGATTAGACCCGCAGCCAAGACAGCCCAAAACACGCCCCAGTCAAATTGCCACATAGCGCCGCGATTATACGCCTGCTATCATTCGGCGCGTGTCCTTACCATTCAATACGTGCTGGGATCGAGTTGCGCGGGCAGAAACGCATCGACAGGCACTCACAGAAATCTGGAACAGTCTTGATACAAACAACATTTACACTTCTCTCCCCCAGATAAAGGACGATGGGACAGGGCAGTTCTTTATCTCCGCTAAGTCCGATTGGGTATTGCCATTCTCGCTCCAGTTTGGAGAAATGCTGTACCAACTCCGAGCCGCTTTGGACTCGTGTGTCTACGATGCCGCCTGCTTGAAGTTTGGCCAAGACCCTCCCCCCGATGAGCAAAAGTGGAACTTCGCTATCTGTGCCGACTCCCACGAATTTGAAGAGGCCATGAAACGCATGAAGAGGATTCCCGATGACGTGCGTGGTCTTATCGAATCCGTACAGCCTTATGCAGGTGCTACCGGAGATTTCCCGCCGCAGGGATGGCAATGGGATATCGGTGAGTGTTTGGCTGTCTTGAATAACTGGGCAAGAATCGACCGACACAGGAGATTGCATATCGTCGGCACCACGCCCACGGAAGGCAATTTGCGAATCATCCTCCCGCCAGGGATGGCCCTCGAATACTGCAACTTTTGTACTGGAGTCATTCTCGAAAACGAAAGCAAGATCGCGGACTTTAAGATCGCCAACTACGTTCCGGGAGCGAAGATTCACTTCAATCCCCAATTCGTTTTCAATATAACGGTCGATGAGACTCCGCGATCCTTGCTTCAGGAAATCTCTGTAGCCATGAGCCTCAGCGTCCAACTTGTTCGGCAGCGTTTCGAGGGGCACTTCGGAATCAAGAGATGAGCGCACGTCCGCCTTTCCGCCGTGTGGTACACTTCGGCTAAGGCGGGAACGCTCGGACGCTGGCAGGCTGGAGAGCGAATCCGTCGGAAGATTTTAGAAACCCTGACGCTAGTCAGGTGTGCGAACTCCACGCGAATCATCGCATGGAGTGTGTCTTAATGCAAACCGTCAGTTTGGATCGCCTTCGGGATTCCACTTTTCCAGAAGGGCCTGTAGCCCCGCCGACTCTTGAGGATACTGTGCAATCAATTCATCAAAAGGCTGGAATTCCATTTCCGTTCTTTGGCGAATTGAGCCTTCCTCCCGGTAGAACTTTTGCAAGCGAAGGATTTCAGCTTGAACTTCTTTCGGGAAATTCAAAAACACAGCCCGATAGACATTAACTTCAGTTTTGGTTTCGCAGAGTCTCTTTAGCAGAAAGCGCAGCAATAGTATCCGCTCGTCCATGTTTCCTTTCGATTTGCGCTATGATAGGCGCATGAAATCTAGTCCTAAGCTAACGCCTGAGTACACGAATTTCGAGAACGCGATGCGGGCGATATTGCGAGCGCCAAAGGCGGATGTAGAGCGGGAACTGGCGAGAGAAAAGGCAGAGCGAGCGAAGATGCCGAAACGCGGCCCTAAGCCAAAGGCTTTCGTCCCCGCTTCCGGCGGTGAGGGTTAGAAGGGCGCCTCTCCCTCCTTCCCCGTCAGCTCTGAGTAAGTCAGCCGCTTGCCGACGATCTGCGACAGGGCGAACACAAAGCGGTCGGAATCATTCAGTGGATTATCCTTTGTGGCCCGATTCTCGAATCTGAATACCTGCTCGTCAATATACCGCTCAAGGTGAAACGGCTCGACAGCAATGTAGGTGCCCTTGAGTGTCCGTTTCAGGCAACTCCAGAAGTTTTCCAGCCCGTTGACATGAACCTGTCCGTGCACGTAGCTCTCAGCCTTATTCACCACTTCGTGAACGAAATCGGCCTGCCAGCGGTCATAAGCTGAGGCATCATCGGTGTAAACCGTGGAGCCGTGGTGAATGTTGCTAAGCACTTCGTTCTGTAAAGTCTCGCGCTTGATGTTGGGAACCACCTTTGCGCGGACTCGGCGCAGATCGCGGTCAAGGAATCCCATCACAGCGGTTTTGTTATCGACCTTGGCGGTATCCGAAAAACGCTGCTTCTTGCTGGCGTGCATGAATCGCTTGGCTCCGCCGATGAAAGTCTCATCCACTTCGACCGGCCCGCCATCTGGCCCTCCTAGCTTCTCGAATCCCCCGCTCTTCATCGCGGCCCGAATCCGATGCAGCATAAACCAAGCGGTTTTCTGCGTCACACCCAAAGCGCGGTGCAGTTCCCAGCTAGAGATACCGTTCTTGTCGTTTACGAGCATCCAGACGGCAGGCAACCACTTCTCAAGGGCAATCGGGCTATCCTCAAACACTGTGCCAACCTTGAGGGAAAATTTCTGCTTCGGGTGATCGCCCTTGCACCAGTACACGCGGGCCTTCTCTAAATACACCACCTTGTCGGACTCGCAGCGCGGGCAATGCACGATGCCGTCAGGCCAGCGCAGAGCGGCCATAAATAGACGGCAATTATCGAAGTCGCTGAATATCTGGATAGCTTCTTGCAGGGTTTTCGGTGATTCCATTAGACTTACCTCTTACATAAATCATTCTAATGGAATCAGTGACTTCTGTCAAGTATATTCTTACCCTTAAACGGCCTTTAAACGCAAAATCGAGGGGTTGGGTTCGAAGATGTGCTCGGTTCCAAATTGGGAAAGGCTCTTATTGCCGTCCGAAGCTGCTGCCTATTCCTTTACTGTTATCGTATGCCAATCCGTTACCTGCTCATAGGCATGGGCAAGACACAGCACCGTCGCATCCTGTCCCGGCCGGCCCGAGATTTGCATTCCCACTGGCAGCCCTTCGCGGGTAAACCCACAAGGCACCGAGACCGTGGGCCAATAGAGCACGCTGAAGGGAGCAGTATTGCGCAAGAGGTATTTGGTCTCGAAGTTACGAAGGTCATACCCTGTCAACGACTCCAACTCCGATATTCTCGGAGCGGCAATCGGCACTGTCGGCGTAATCACCAGGTCCACCTGCTCGAAAACGGATTCCGCCGCGTGCCGTTCGGCCTGCAACTCGCGCCGCGCCCGGATGTAATCCGTCGCGCTGATTCCGGCGCATTTCCGGATTCGAGCCAGGGTGTGCGGATCGTAAAGCTCCGGAACTTTAGTAACCATCGGCTCGTGATATTCGTAGATCTCGGCGTTAAAGATGGTGCGGTGTCCAGCCACCTCGAGTGGCACGTCGCAAACTTTAGTAACCAGCGCGCCGATAACGGCAAGCGCTTCTTCGACACAGGACGCAACGTCCGGTTCAAGGTCGTCGAAGAATCCTTTCCGCGGGATTCCGACCCTCAGCGCGGAAATGTTCTCCCCTAGGGACGCCGTAATTGACGATCCGGCCAGAATGTCCAACAGGATGGCCGCATCGCGCACGGTCCGCGTCATCGGTCCGGCAATATCGAAGGAGCGCGACAGCGGGATGATGCCCTCCGCGCTCAACAGTCCCGCACTCGGACGATGTCCCACAATTCCGCACAACGCCGCCGGACAGCGGATGGACCCCGCGGTATCTGTTCCTATCGCGGCCAAGCACATTCCCGCTGCTACCGCCGCGGCCGAACCCGAGGAGGAGCCGCCGGTGATTCGCTCGACATTCCAGGGATTTTTCGCCGGGCCGAAGGCGCTCACGATTCCGCTGATGCCGAAGGCAAACTCGTGCAGGTTGAGTTTGCCGACGATGACCGCTCCCGCGGTCTTCAACTGCCGAACCAGCGCGGCATCCTCCGCCGGAAGCCGCTCGCGAAACTGATTGCTGGCCGCCGTGGTGCGAAGGCCCGCGGTATCGAGCAGGTCCTTCAACCCGATGGGAATGCCGTGCAGCGGGCCGCGCCAGTTGCCCGCGATGATCTCAGCTTCAGCCTGGCGCGCCTGTTCGAGTGCGAGATCGGTGGTGACGGTGATGAATGCGTTCAGGATGGGATTCAGCCGCTCGATGCGCGACAGGCACTCGCGCGTGAGTTCCACCGGAGAGAGTTTTCCGGTGCGAATCTGTTCCGCGGCTTCGGTGAGGGTGAGCATGTCGGTGAACGACTGTTAGTCCGCCAATCCGGAGCTCGTCCGCAGAGCGGACCTAATAGTCGAACGCAGCGTGGTCAGCTAACCGCCTGCAACATCGCAGATAGGCGTCGCAAGAATCATGAGGTCGCGATATCCAAGGGCTGAGACAGCACAGCCACTGCGCAAAGCACCTAATAGTCTAGCCCAGCGACTCGATCTTTTCGCAGACGCTCCGCACCTGCTCTTCGGTGGCGTGCGCCTTCATGACAATCAGCATGGGAAACCCCTTGGTTAGTGCCAATTAGTGTATCGCGGAAGGTGCAAAAGGCGGGAAGGAAAACAAAATCCGGAGGGGCTCATTAGTTGGGCCGAGCTCGCACCGTGAGTCCGCTTCGCGGACTCGCCGTGAACCCTTAGTCCTACAGTGCCGCGACATGATGACTCTCAAATGCACCGCTGAAGCGGTGCTCCACCCAGATTGTGGCGTCCGCTACGCGGACTCGTGGTGCTGGCTTGATCCGGTCCTGCCGCGGTGTTTGCCCTGAATCGCGATTAACGCCAACTCCGCCATGAAAAACGTGTCGCCGCTACGCGGCTCACCTCACCCTCCTCACTTTACCCCGGGGCTCTCGCCCCGGGCTCAAACCGCCGCCGCCGCTGCGCGGCTCGTTTATCGCGTACCCAGCGTTACACGCTGGGCTGGACTATGGCGTCCGCTTCGCGGATTCAGGATGCTACCTGGCTCTGTTGACATCCCGCTTTGCGGGAGTCACCGCTGTCAAGAAACTCTCTTGCCCATTGTTTTGAAGGGGCGCGCCTTCAGGCGCGCCGTAGCCCGGCATAACTCCGCTGGCTTTAGCCACCGAGGGAACTCGCCTTCATACCTGCAAAATTCGAGTTCCCTGAGGGGCTGAAGCCCGGCTCAAGATCGGCCCAGATCGGCGCGGCTGAAGCCGCGCCCCTTCAAAGCAGGATATCAACAGAGCCATGCTGCCTTAAGTTCTGCCGCCCCTTCACAGGGAAATCTACGATGCGGGGCGCTTCTGCTTCTTCTGGCACTTCTCGCAGATGCCATAGATCTGGAAGGTGTGGCGGGTGGGCAGGTATTTGTTCTTGCGGCCAATCTCCTGCTCGATGCGCTCGATCCCGCGGGCGAAAAACTCCACCGAAGTACCGCACTCGGTGCAAACCATGTGGTGATGATTGCGCCGCTGATATTGGTGCTCGTAGCGCGCTATGCCGTCGTTGAACGCTACCTCGCTGGCCAGCCCGCATTCGGCCAGCAGCTTGAGGGTGCGATACACGGTGGTGAAACCGATGCGATCGTCCTTTTTCTTGACCAGGCGGTACAGTTCGTCGGTGGAGAGATGGTCGCGGGTGTCGAGGAACGTGCGCAGGATGGTGTCGCGCTGGCCGGTATGCTTCAGTCCCACACGCTTGAGGTGGCCGTGGAAGATGTCCTCGGCCTCGCGCCTCATCTCGCGCGAGATGGTTGGCTGATCATCAATGCGCTTCTGGAGCATGGTACCCACGATTTGGTATCAGCATAACACCGCTCGCGGAGATGCTGGCCACGTTCTCTGCCCGAAGATCATTCACCACGGAGACACGGAGGACACGGAGTTTTGTTTTCCACAAAGTTTTCTCCGTGCTCTCCGTGCCTCCGTGGTT
Source organism: uncultured Acidobacteriaceae bacterium (assembly GCA_963833155.1). Classification (GTDB taxonomy): domain Bacteria; phylum Acidobacteriota; class Terriglobia; order Terriglobales; family Acidobacteriaceae; genus Bog-257. The sequence continues at coordinate 177,543 of CAWHWY010000023.1, read as the reverse complement.
GATTCACCTTTATGGGTGGACCGTAAACCCATGTGCGACTCCCAGTGACAATTCATGAATCACACCGGCTCCTTCTGAGTCACACCGGCTTGGAACTTGGTTACAATCGAAGTCTCCATGGTAGCCACGACGATTGCCCCGCCCGCCAGGCCGTCCAACCGCAAATTCATCTTTCGCCTGGTGGTAGCGGCCTTATTGTTGCTGCTGATTGCCTTCCTCGGCTTCGACTTCTGGTTTTATCGCGCGGTGCGGGCCGCGCTGCCGCAGGTCGATGGGACCATTCATCTCGCAGGGCTCACCAATCCTGTCATCGTGACCTACGACTCACTTGGCGTTCCGCATATTACGGCATCGAACCTGCCCGACCTGCTCTTCGCGCAGGGATACATCACCGCGCAAGACCGGCTCTGGCAGATGGACATGACGCGCCGTTACGCTTCGGGCGAGCTGTCGGCGGTGCTCGGTCCGGAATACGTCAAGATCGATCGCGAGCAGCGCATCCTGGGAATGCGGCAGGTTGCCGAGCGTTCGGTCGCCAACATGCCCGCGCCGCAGCGGGCGCAATTCGAAGCCTACGCCGCTGGGGTGAACGCCTACATCGCGCAGCACCAGAAGACGCTGCCACTGGAGTTTCGCTTCCTCACCTATTTCCCTCACGTGTGGACGGTGGAAGATTCGGCGCTGGTCGGGTTGTCGATGACCGAGTTCCTCAACCACGGCTTCTACAGGGACAAACTGGAGAAAGAAAAGATTTTGGCCAAGTTGGGACCGGAGCTGACCGCCGATTTGTTCGTGAATACTTCGTGGCGCGATCATCCGCCGGGAGAGGGCCCGTCGATTGAGAATGAGATTCCCGGCGAGACGACGCCGGATGAGGAAGAGGACCTGGCGCCGCACCGAAAAACTCCGGCACGAAAAGCGGGAGAGCGCAGTGCGATAGTTCCGTTCGATCGAGACTGTCATCCCGAGCGAGGACTTCAGTCCGAGTCGAGGGAGCCCTTTGCTGGAACGATCACTCCAGCAACGGCCTCGCCGCAAAGCCGCCGCCAGTCTGCACCTCTCTGCTCATATAGGGATCCTTCGACTCGGACTGAAGTCCTCGCTCAGGATGACAAAAGTAATGTGAGGCTTTACGGCACGCCCTTCGACAAGCTCAGGGCGGGCTCTCGACTCGCTGCGCTCGCTCGGGATGACAATCGTAAGGTAGAGCGATACGGCGTGCCTAAAGGCACGCCCCTTCAAAGCGCTGCAGACGGCGCGGCTGAGCGCGCGCTCCTGCAAAACGAAGCCGTGGAGGAGCGGCTCCGTCCCGGCTCCAACAACTGGGTGGTGTCCGGGGCGCATACCGTGTCGGGCAAGCCGCTGCTGTCGAACGATATGCACCTTGACCTGCGCATCCCCAACGTTTGGTACGAAGCGCAGCTCACGGCCGGAGATTTCGATGTCGCCGGCGTCACGCTGCCGGGGGTGCCGTTTGTTATCGTGGGACACAATCGCTACATCGCGTGGGGATTTACCAACCTCGGTCCCAACGTCGAAGACGTTTACATCGAGAAGTTCAACGACAAGGGCGAATACCTGACGCCACAAGGCTGGGTCGCGCCGCAGCATCGCAAGGAAATCATTGAGGTGAAGGGCAGACCGGAGGTCAATCTGGATGTTATGACCACGCGGCATGGCCCGATCATCACTGACATTGTTCCCGGCGAGAAGCGTCAACTCGCGCTGAAGTGGGTCATCTACGATCCGCAAGTGTCGAACACCGTTTTCTTTGATGCGGACTCGGCGAAGAACTGGCAAGAGTTCCGGGCAGCGTTTTCGCACTTTGGCGCGCCTGGGCAGAACGTGGTTTATGCCGACGTCGATGGGCATATCGGCTACCAAGCCACGGGCACGATTCCCATTCGCGCGGTGGACGACGGCTCGGTTCCCGTTCCAGGTGACGATGATTCGCACGAGTGGACGGGATACATACCGTTCGACCAGCTACCCACCGTGTACGATCCGCCTTCGGGGATCATCGCAACCGCGAACGGGCGCATCACGCCGGATGGTTATCCCTACCCGCTGGCGATGGAGTGGATGGGCCCTTATCGGACGGAACGCATATACAAGCTGCTCAACGCCAGGAAAAAGTTCGCCCCGGCAGACATGCTCGCCATCCAGACGGACATCCTCTCCGAGTTCGATCGCTACTGCGCCGAGCGTTTCGTGTATGCCGTCGATCACACGCCCAAGGCGTCGCAACGCGTGAAGCAGGCGGCCGACCTGATGCGCAACTGGGATGGCACGATGACGACCGACTCAGCCGCGCCGACCGTTGCCTACTTCTCGCGCAAGAAGCTGCAAGAGTTGCTGCTTCAGCCCAAACTTGGCGACGAGCGGAAACAGTATCGCTGGTTCATGAGCCCGGTGTGGCTGGAGAACGTGATAGCGCATCAGCCCGCCCGCTGGCTGCCGGAAGGCTACGCAAACTACGACGAACTCCTGACCGCCGCGGTGCAAGCCGCCGTGGATGATGCCCAGACTCCGGGCTCGCTTACTTTGTGGAAGTGGGGACGCGTGCATCGCATAGACATTCAGCATCCCTTCTGGAGTCATTTCCCCATCTTGAAGAAAGGCGCGGGGCCGGGAAGCCAGCCGCTTTCCGGCGACGAGCAAACGGTGAAGCAAGTCTCCACGCACCTTGGGACGTCCTTTGGTCCATCCGAGCGGCTCACCGTCGATTTCTCGGACCTTGACAATTCAACTCTGAATATCGTGAACGGGGAGTCGGGGAACATCTTCGATGAGCACTACAACGATCAGTGGAATGCGTATTACAACGGACGCACGTTCAACCTGCCGTTCTCGCAGCAGGCCGTGCAACAAGCGGGCGTGCATCACTTGAGGCTGGAGCCGTGAGGCAGTGGACGGTGATTCCTTCTCTACTGGTCCACCTGCACGATGTCGGAGAGCGCTCCGTGGAAGATGACCTGCGTCTGCTGCTGGGTATCGGTAGTCGTGTCGTAGATGATTTGGTATCCGCCCTCGATCACGTACACCACGTTGCGGTTGGCAACGGCGATCATGCCGGTCACCGCGCCTCTCGGCGGGAGTGGCGGGTCGGCCGTGTTGTTGTTGAGATTCACCACCGACAGGCAGCCGGCGGTGGTATTGCTGCACGTCACAGCGCCAATGTAGAGCTTCATGTTGGTCGACAGCGCCATCGTGGTATGCAAACCATCGGTGATCGCGATCGAGTTGGCGGTGTTGCGCGTCATACTGGTGACGTTCACCGAGTCGAAGGTCGGGCCTGCGGTGGACGAAGTCCCAGCCACATACAGAGTGCTGCCGCTTAACAAACCAACGCTAGCGCCGCCGACTGGCACGGTGGCCTGGATGGTCTGTGAAGGAAGGTTGAGCTGCGCTACCGAGGCCTGTCCGGGAGCGGGATCACCGCATTCCCAGCCGCAATTGAGTACGTAAGCCGTGTTGCTGTCGCCGCTGAAGAACGCGTTCACCGGCCGGGAGAAACCGGGAATCTCGACCGCGGCGGGGGTGGTGGCGGTCAGATCAATCAGGAAAACCGAGTCCGAATTGTCCGCGAATACCAGCAAATATTGTCCATTGGGACTGAGCGCGGCGCGGCTGGCTGAGGGAACCGGGTAAGTCGTGCTGATGCCTTGATTGGTAATACTGAAAACTTGGACCCCACCGTCGCGGCCGGTGCCGAAAGGAACGGTTCGCACGGGAATGTAGGCCGTGTTGCCGTCCGGAGAAAACAGCCCCATGCTCGCCGGGCCAGCCAGTTGTACGGTGGCGGCGACGGCTTCGGTGCTGTTGGCGATGACATAGAGGAAGTTGTCGCTCGGGTCGAACGTCAAGGTTTTGGTCCGGTCGCTGCTGACCACCGCCCAAGTCAGGGAGTTCCCAACGTTGATGGTCACAGGCGAACCCGGCACGAGCTGCCCCAGAGAGTCCGTGGTTTGCGCCGTGTAGGGGGTCGTGTCGTTCTGGGTATCCATGATCTGCATCGCGCCCGAGAAAGTATTGGTCACGAAGGCGCGATGGCTGACTTGGCTGGGCGGAGTAGTGGAACTGCCTCCGCCGCAATACACAAGGATGAGAACGAAAATGAGGGAAAAAACAAGGATTGCGAACCGCTTCAAACCTGTACCCCAGACATTATGATGATTTGCGATAAGTTGTTGGAAACCGTTGCATTATAACAGAGCGCAGCTGAGCCCTTCCGCGCGCCGGATGGCCATTTCCCGCCATTTGCGGTAAAGTTCCAACAAGCCCGGCACTTCCAAGGTCAAGAACATTCATGCCAACGGAGCTCATTCCCCGCTTGCAGGCTGGCGCTGTCTTATGCGATGGCGCTATGGGCACCCTGCTGTACTCCAAAGGTATCTTCATCAACCGCTGCTACGACGAACTCAATGTCTCGCAGCCTGATCTCATCCGCGATATCCATCAGGAATACCTGCACGCGGGCGCCGAGATCATTGAGACAAACACCTTTGGCGCCAATTCGTTTCGCTTGTCCAAGCACGGATGTCTGGACAAACTGACGGACATTAACCGCAAGGGCGCTCGCCTGGCCCGGGAGGCGGCCAAGAGCTTCGATGCGCTGGTTGCGGGAGCCGTTGGCCCACTGGGCGTGCGCATTGAACCTCTGGGCAAAATTTCCCTCGCGGAAGCCCGCAACGCCTTTCGAGAGCAGATTGCAGCCCTGAACGAAGAAGGCATCGACCTGATCATCCTGGAGACCTTCGGATATCTGGAAGAGTTGCATCAGGCCATCCTGGCTGCTCGCGATGTAAATCCGAAGTTGCCCGTGGTGGCGCAAGTCACCATCGACGAGGAAGGCAACTGCCTGGATGGATCGGCGCCCGAGCACTATGGTCCGCAAATCGAAGAGTGGGGCGCCGAGGTGGTGGGGTGCAACTGTAGCGTTGGTCCGGTGGCCATGCTGGACGCGCTGGAACGGGTACGCGCCGTCACCACCTCGCCGCTCTCGGCGCAACCCAACGCCGGCATGCCGCGCTCCGTGGAGGGACGCAATATCTATCTCTGCTCGCCGGAATACATGGCGGAGTACGCGCGAAGGTTTGTCGACGTCGGTGTGCGTCTGGTGGGCGGTTGCTGCGGCACCACGCCGGACCATATCCATGTCATGAAAGCCTTCCTGCGCGCCGTTCCCGGGCGGGCTGCCGGGCGCAGGCACGATGTTCCACCCAAGGCCCAGCCGGTCGAAGTACCGCCGCTTAGAGAGCGCTCGCAGATGGGCCGCAAGATCGCCGATGGCGAGTTCATCACCATGGTGGAGATCGTGCCACCGAGGGGCACCGATGGGAGCCGGGAGATCGAGGGAGCGCGCTTTCTGAAATCAGTGGGAGTGGATGGCGTCAACATCCCTGACAGTCCACGGGCCTCGGCGCGCATGAGCAACCAGGCGCTGTGTCTGCTGGTGCAGCAACAGGTCGGGATCGAGGCCATCCTGCACTACACCTGCCGCGACCGTAACGTGCTGGGAATTCAGTCGGACCTGCTGGGCGCCAGCGCCATCGGCATCCGCAACCTGATCTGCATCACCGGCGATCCGCCGAAGATGGGCGACTACCCCGACGCGACCGCGGTCTTCGATGTGGACGCCATCGGTCTGGTCAACATCGTCCACAACCTGAATCGCGGTCTGGACATCGGCGGCAATCCCACCGGCGCATCGACGAAGTTCGTAATCGCCGTGGGCGCCAATCCTGGCAGCCCCAACATTGACGAGGAAATCCGCCGCTTCGAATACAAAGTCGAGGCTGGCGCAGAGCTGGCCGTCACCCAGCCGGTCTTCGATATTCGCCTGCTGGAAGAGTTCCTGCGCAAGATTGAGCACTGCCGTGTACCGGTGGTGGCCGGCATCTGGCCGCTCACCAGCACGCGCAACGCAGAGTTCATGAAGAATGAGCTGCGGGTCTCCATCCCCGACGAAATCTTCGCGCGCATGGCGAAGGCGACCACGGCCGACACGGCACGGGCCGAAGGCGTGGCCATCGCTCGCGACATGCTCGCCGCCGTCCGCCACATGGTGCAGGGTGCGCAGATCAGTGCTCCGTTTGGGCGCTACACCGCGGCGGTGGATGTGCTGGAAGCCCTGGGCACCGGCAAACGCACCGTGGTGTAACCGGCCGATGTAATTCCAGAGTCCCTGTATCCAGCGGGTGTGGAGCACGCTTTCCAGGCGTGCGTACCAAGGCCACAAAAGAAAGCAGACCTGGATGTACTCCGAACTTCTCTCCTGAAGGGTCTGTGTGAGCCGGTGCCGCCCCTACGTGTGCGCGTGAGAACCCTGCCGTCCCTACTCCACCCCGCCGAGCACAAAACCGGTGCTCGTCGGGGACCCCGGCTACGGGACTCGGATTATTTTTCCATTGCACCCAGCACTCCGCCTGCGGCTGCGTGCTGGGCTAAAACTGAGTCGCCCCTGCGGGGCTGGTTTTTGGCCACTTCATTCCACCGCCGCAAACAAAACAGTTCTCACACAGGCACAGGCTCGGAAGGTCTGAAAGCCTGCTCCACCCTAACGGCAAATGCGAAATTGCCGCTGAGCCGGGCATCACTTTTTCTCGATCAGTCGCGCCGTCAGCACGGCCCCGTCGCGGTCATCGTGCAGCTTGATGGGGAAGATGAGTACGTTCCAGTTCCAGTGCGGACTCTTGGCGGGGAGATGGGATGCGCCACGAAGTCCGCGGCGATCGATGTAGGTTTCGCGAGTGTCGGCCACGGTGCGCACGATCTCGCGCCACTCCTCCCCGAGTTGCGGAAAGTGTTCGAACAGGTTCTTGCCTACAAACCAGGCGCGCTTGTGTCCATTCATGGCGGCGAAGTAGTCGTTGACATACTGCCAGTTGCCGTCGCGGTCAAGAATCTCCAGCACGATATCGTCGGCCATGGCCATCGAGATGCGTGAGTAATAGAAGTCGCGCGCATCCACCACCACGGGACGTCCACGCTTTTTCCCCTCGAACGAGCGCAGCGCGGCCACCAGGTCGTCGACCGAGCTGTATCCCTTCAGCAGATGTATGTCGGCGATGCCGCCGAACTTGCGCTCCAAGGTCGCCGACAAAATGATGATGGGGACCTGAGGACGCTTGCGGCGCAAGGTCTCGGCTACCTCGGTCCCGAACTCGCCAGCGCCGAGATGGTAGTCGAGCACGGCGATGTCGATGACGTTGAGCTTGGCTTCGGCTTCCTCGATGGAGCTGGAAGTGACCACATGGTATCCCTTCTGGCGCAGGATGGCGGAGCGCAACACCAGGTTCTCTTCGCGGTCGTCGAGCAGCAACACCCGAATTGGCGCGGCCGGAACCGGCTGCGGCCCTGCGGTGTGCGGAGGGGCAGGCTTGGAAGTGTCTTCGCTCATCGTTATGTAGTTATATGTAGTTAGAAGCAGCCCCGGCCGCGCCAGTCACCCGCCGGGCGAAGTTCCTGAGCAGCAAGTTCTAGACGAATGTGCGCGGAATTGCTGGTGCTACGGTTCGCGCTCTTTTGGATCGGTGTTGCCATGGCGGCCAGCCATCAGACTGCGAACCGTTTTTGCAAGCTCTGGCAGTTTAGTGAAGATGCCGACCGCCCGCAACCATTGTTTGTGGTCGAAGGCGGGAGAGCCACTCACCATGGCGCCTGCCGGGATGTCTCCATGGGTGCCGCTCTGGGCGGTCACGACGACGCCGTCGCCGATATTGCAGTGTCCGGCAACCCCGACCTGGCCGGCCAGAATAACGTTCTTGCCCACGACCGTCGAGCCCGCGAGACCAACCTGTGAGCAGAGCAGCGTATGTGCGCCGACCGCAGAGCCGTGCCCCACCTGCACCAGGTTGTCGACTTTGACGCCGCGGCCAATGCGGGTTACGCCGACGCTGGCGCGGTCCACGCAGGAATTTGCCTGTACCTCGACGTCACTCTCCAGCACGGTCGGGCCGGATTGCGTGATCTTCTCCCAGTGGTCTCCGTCGCGGGCAAATCCAAAGCCGTCGCAGCCGACCACGGCCCCGTTCTGGAGAATGATGTTGTCGCCCAAAGCGCAATGCTCGCGCACAACCGCATGCGCGTGGGCGAAGAAATTGTCGCCAATCCGGGCGCCGCGATAGATGACAACGTGCGGCAGCAGCACGGCATTGTCTCCGATCTCGACGTGGTCATCGATCACCACGTATGCACCGACGTGGGCATTCGCCCCCAGTTTCGCAGTAGGCGCGATCACAGCCGTGGGATGAACGCCTGCGCCGTACCGCGGGGCCTGGTAGAACAGGTCAATCGCTTTGGCAAACGTGAGATACGGATTCTTGCTGCGCAGCATGCCGGTGGAGATGGCAGGGAAGTCCTCGGACACAATGACGGCTGAAGCGGAGGTCGTCTTCGCAGCGGCTGCGTATTTTGGGTTGGCGACGAACGTGATGTGCCCGGCAGAAGCCTCTTCGATTCCGGCGACACCGGTGATTTCGGTCTCAGGATCTCCGTTTTCCAGCTTTGCCCCGAGCACCGATGCGATTTCAGCAAGCTTCATATTCGATTTGTTTAACCGCGATCTTCAAATCCTCGACGAAGATTTCAGGTGAACATTGGTACTTGGAGCGAGTCTTCGGGACGCCGGCCGCGGCCCCGCGATTTCTTGTCGCCGATTACGGCAAGCACCGTCATTTCGGACAGTGCCGAGCGTGGCACAAAGATGCGCTGCGTGTTGGAGCGGGTATCGGGCGGAATAATGGAGAAGCCTTCAACCCCTTCCTGCAGTAGCGCGTTTGGCATCATACCTTCCATGGTGTCGTTGTCCCGGAAGCGCAGCCGCACCCAGAGGCCTTCCATACGTGGCCGGGAAGTGAATGTCTTGCGGGTGAGCGACTCGGAGTCGCCGAACTCGCGAACAAAGTACACGCCTTTGATGTCACGCAGGTCAATCGAGACAACATTGCCGGCGGTGTTCAGCAACTCAAGCTTACCCTCCGAGATGAACGACGCACTGACGTATCCGTTCACGCTGTCGCGATCCATCTTGCGGACGATAACCTTTTTGTGTGTCGTTGCCATCGCGTCCGGCGAAGTCCTGCCAGCCCCGATTGTCGCACTTTTGCACAAAAAGTGCCCCAACTAAGCTACTCTGTAGCCAAATTGTCAACCTTGTGTTATTGTTCGCTGAGCGGCAGCCCTGACATGAATAGTCATTAAGTTCCGTCGCAAGAGTCAGTTGCACGAATGGTGGCTGGCGTTACGGCACTTTTAGGCCATGTAAAATACTCTCTCTGAGCGGCGGCAGGCGGAAGGACTCGATCGGGGACTGGCTGCGAAGGTGCGCTGGTTTGCATCCGTTTCATCTGCGGATGTCACCTTTAGAAACAAACATTTAGATGGCAGACTACATTTATAGCATGGAAACCCGGTTCACCCCGGATCAACAACGTGGTGTGAACCTGGTACAAGAAATTGCCCAACGTGTGGGCCTGAATCTATACCTTACCGGCGGCACCATCCGCGATCTGGTCACCGGCTTTCCCATTCGCGACGTCGATCTCAGCATTCAGGGCAACCCGCTCAAGCTGCAGAAGGACCTGGAGAAGGCGGGCATTTCGGTGCAGGGCATCGACGAAGACCTGCGGACGCTGCACCTGCTGATGCCGGGTAACGTTCGCGCCGAGTTGAACATGACTCGCGCCGAGAGCCACGACAAGCCCGGCAAGCCTCCCAGTGTTACTCCCGCTACCATCAACGAAGACTTGCGCCGCCGCGACTTCACCGTCAACGCCATGGCGCTGTCCCTGAATCCCGGTTCCCGTGGGCTGCTGCTGGACCCCTTCAACGGCGTTGCCGACATCGAAGCCAAAGTGCTTCGCGTGCTGCACAACTACGCCTTTCTGGAAGAGCCGGTGCGCTTGATACGAGCGACCCGCCTGAGCGCGCGCTTTCACTGGCCGTTGGAAGATCGCACCCAGGCGCGTTACGACACCGCCAAAGAAAACAACTACATCGAGCACATTGGAAAGCAGGCGATCGGCTACGAGTTGGAGCAGTTGGCCCACGAGGACGATCCACTCCACGTCATGCGGGCTCTGGACAAAGAGGGCTGGCTCAAGGTGCTGCATCCGCACTGGAGCATGGCCAAGATCGACGGCAGCGAACTGGGCCAGGTGGTGAAGACACGTCAGATGATGAACGATCTTGGCTACTCGGTGGAGACTGGCCCGATTGTGATGTACTTCCTCACCCGCCGCATGGGCGACAAGGATATTTCCGAAATCCAGCGGATGATTCCGCGGCGCGATTTCGTGGACAAGTGGAGGCACCTGGAGCACGGGGCCCACGATCTGGGCAAGAAACTGACCGGCAAAGAGGCCGGTACACCTTCGGGAGCGTGGAAGCTGCTCAGCAAGGCAGCGCCAGAGAACATCCTGTTTCTCAGCCTGACGACCCGGCAGCAGGCGGTGGATCAGAAGCTGAAGAACTTCTTCGGGAAGTGGCGGCAGATGAAAGAGAAACTGCCGTTCCCGGAGATGGCGGAGTTGCGAATCACGGCTCAGCTTCCGGAATACCAGAAGATACTGGATGAGGCTTTCCTGCTGCTGATGGATGGCAAGCTGCGCTCGCACACGGAAATCATGCACTTCCTGAAGCCGTACGAGCCGCCGCCGCCGCCCCCGCCCCCGCCGGTCAGGCGCGGAAGAGGAAAAGCGGCTGCCGCGGTGACGGCTGCCCCGGAAGGTGCGGAAGCGACAGCTCCAACCAAACGAGGCCGCAGACCCAAGGGCGGAGCAGCCCCAGCGCCGGCGCCGACACCCGTCCCCGCTGTGCCGGTTCAGGAGGCGAAGCCTGCTGTGGCGGACAAGAAAGCTGCGGTGCCGCCTGCGGCGCCGAAGAGACCGGCGCAGGCGCCTGTCGTCAAGGCAGCGAAGAAAGCGCCAGCCAAGCCAGCGAAAAAGCAAGCCAAGCCGGCAGCTAAGAAGGCTGCGGCCAAGAAGCCAGCAGCGAAAAAGTCGGCAGGGAAGAAGCCCCCGGCGAAAAAAGCCCTAGCCAAAAAAGCCGCAGCAAAGAAAACCCCGGCGAAGAAGTCGACTGCCAGGAAATCGGCGAAGAGGAGATAGTCTCCGCGATTTCCAGAAGCCGCGCCGTAGTGAGAATTATGAATTATGGTGGCACGTCAACAGCGAAAAATGAGCCGCACGTCAATTAAGAATTGTCATTAGGAGCGCCCTGGGTTTGGGCGTGAGGGATATGCTCTTCGGTGGAGAAGGGCAAGAAGCAGATCCCTCGCTCCTCCACCCCAGCGAGGGCAAACGCGGCCCTCGCTGGGGACCCCGGATGCGCTCGTGATGACAAACATTGCACTCTATTGTGCGAGCCTTAGTAGTTCAGCCAAAGAGTGCATGCTTCAGGAAACGGCGACTACTTCGTCCAGTTCTCCAGCGAGAGTCCAGGAATTCGCTTGAACTCGCGTTCGTTGTTCGTGGCAAGCGTGAGATTTAGAGACAAGGCGTGGGCGCCAATCCAGAGGTCATTATTGCCAATGAGCCGGCCTTGCTTCTCCAAAGTTGCCCGAATTTCCCCGTAGGCTTCCGCTGCCGTCGAATCAAGCTCCTCAACTAGAATGTCCTGAACCAACTCCTCTAACTGGGTGAGGGCCTGGGCCCGTTGATTACTCTTACTTACCCCGTAAGAAAGTTCCCCATAGGTAATCGCCGACATAACTAGTTGTCCCGGCTTCAGTCGCTCGAAATGGGTCCTGACCTCTGGTGGGCGGTGTTTGGCGATGTATATACAGATATTCGTATCCAGCATATAGCGCGCCTTCATAGATCGTCTCTCTCCTGAGGAGCTTGGTCCTGCCGTCCGCCGGACATGAAGTCCTTCGGCATGCCCGCCAGCGCTGCAAACGCACGACTCAAGTTGCGTTTTGGTTCTCGCAGCACAATCTCGCGCCCCCGGCGAAGTATTTCCACTTCGTCGACCTGAAAGCGAAATTGTTTTGGTAAGCGTACGGCCTGACTATTGCCAGATTTGAAGACGCGGGCTTTGCTGATCACGATTTCCTCCTGACTGAAGTATATACGGTTCGTATATACATGCCTAGGGAGGGAGGAAAAGTCTGTGCGAGAACCGATTCTTGCCAGCAGGGTAGAGGCTTTTGTCAGGCGAGATACCGCTGTAGCTTTTCTTCAATGGCGCTTTCGTCCACCGGCTCGCCTCGGTTCAGGCGCTCGAGGATTTCGTCCACGATCTGCTTGGCCTGGTTGCGTTCGCGATGCAGGAGGAAGCCGTCAAAGACATGCTCGCCGCGCATGGCGCCCTCGATCTCTTTTTCCTTGTCGTGCTCCCCGAGTTCAGTAAAATACACGACCTTGTAGCGCCCGCCAAAGTCGGTTTCACGGTAAATTTCGAACATCACCTTCTTGCTGTCGCTGGTCACTGGCATAGCTAAGATTTAACAGCCCAGGGCTAAACCCCTGCCGCCCCTCCGGGGCTTAGGTTTCGATTTTCCACCTTACCCAGCACTCCGCCTGCGGCTCCGTGCTGGGCTAGACTGAGTCGTCCCTACGGGACTGGTATTTTCGGCGATTCATTGCACTGCCGCACAAAGCGCAGATTGCACTGCCGCAAGCAAAACAATTCTCACCGGCACTGTTAAGGCCGGCTCCGCCGTTCAATCGTCTCCCGACGCCGTAGCTGCCTGTGGTTCGGTCTCGGCCTCCGGGAACGGAATGACAACATCATCCCGCTGCCTCGACTTGTGCGTCAACTGCATTCGCAGCGAGCGTTCGTACTCAGCGAGTTGACGCTCCAGTTCCTTCGCCGCATCCGCTTTTTTCAGCAGGTCCTCGCCGTAGCGTTTCAGGAAGTAGTCAATCGTCTCCACGCGGATCTTGATGGAGCCGGTTGGCTTGTTCTCGTCGAGGTCCTTGAAGGCGAAGTACGGCGTGCCCGAGTTCTCGATGATGTCTTCGATCACGCTGTAGATGGGCGCGTCGTGTCCGCACTTGAAGTTGCTCACTTCCAGCGCCACCAGGTTCGGATGCCGCGCCGTGAACTTCGCCGCCCAGATCTTCTGGTTGGTGCTGGCGGAATAGGCGTTCTTCCAGACGTCGCGGATATCCAACGCATGTGTGATGGAGCCCGACCGCACCTCCTCGCCGAACAGCCGGTCCAGCATGTCTTCGTCATTCGGCAGCATGCTCTGGGAGAACACCGGGTAGCCGAGCTTCTGGAACTCTTCCATGATCTCGTGGTTGAGCCCGGGATCGTGATGATAGACGCGGCCCAGCATTACGATGCCCAGCCGGTTCTCGCGCTCCAGAGTGTCGAGCACCTCACGCGCGCGCTTGCGCATGCTGCGGTCGAAATCCTCAAAAGCTTTGAAGCCGGCCGCAAGCGCACGCTCATTCTCTTCTTCCGACAGCCCCAGCACCGGCCCCCAGGTCTGGAACATCTGCAGGCCCAGCATCTTGGGATCGTGAATGTTGAGAATGGGATCGAGATAGTTGATCCCATTCTCTTTGAAGACGTCGCTTTCCTTGGTGAACGCCGCCTTGACCGCGTTGGGCGTGGCCGTCACCGTTGGGCAGGCATTGCTGCCGCTGCAGTTCTGCAGCGGCTGGTGCAGCGTGTCGATCATGGGGAAGAAGATAACGTCGAGCGGTTTCTTCTGGTGCTTCTGGAAGATCAGGTTGTACACGTGCGGGATGCCGATCTTGGAAGGGAAGCAGGGATCGATGGCGCCACGGCCGGCCCCGGCGCGATACATCTCCTGACCGGTGAACTCGGAGTACACCAGGTTTTCTGGCTCCACGCCCAGGCTCTCCAGGTAGGCGCTGAACAACGGGGCGTACAGATACATGTTCAGCACGCGTGGCATGCCGACGCGCAGAGTGGAGCGCTTGTTCATCAGCGCGATCCGCTGCCTCGCCGAAGAGCTCCACGTGCGGCGGGTAGGAATCGGGTCAGCGACCTTCTGCGGATTGCGCGAGCGCCAAACCTCGTGAGCGTGCAGATCGACAAAGTTCGGATTTTCCTTCTTCACCGCGTCGAGTCCGGCCTTGATGCCGCGCATCTGGTTGACATCCTCAACCTGGCCTTTTTCGCAAGTGGAGATGATCAACCGGCGCTCGCCTTGCTGCAGCGGCACTTTCGACTTGAAGACGGGCAGCGGCGACGGGGCTTCCACCTCGCCCACGGTGACGTCAATAAACGTACGCAGGCAGTTGTTCTTGCAGAAGTAGCAGCGCGTGTCTTCGTTGCGCGTGGTGTGATACCCGATTTTCTGGACGGCATCCATTCCAATGAACGTGGTGCGAAGGCCGTTCTTGTAGAGACGGGCGGATTCGACCGCGGCACCGATGGCCCCGGATTCGCCGCAGTGTTCGTGAACGATGACTTCTGGTTCGTGCCCTACGCCGTGAAAGTGCGAATTAATGAAGTCCACTTCCGACTTCACCGCCGCCAGGTTCTTTTGCGTACCGCCTTGCAGGATGAACCGCGAGCCCAGCTTGGCGAGGTTGGGGATTCCGGCGACGTAGAGGAAGATGTTCTTCGGCAGAACGTTCGCCAGGCCGGCGAGGATTTCTTCGCCGCGCCAGCCCTGCCGCTGGAAGTTGACGATGTCGGACTGCATGAACACCGCGCAGCCGTAGCCGAACACCGGCATGGTCTTCGCCGAGAACGCGATGTCGGCGTACTCGTCCACCTTGTAGCCCAGCGATTCCGCGGTCCCTTGCAGGAAATAGCCGTTGCCGGCCGAGCACTGCGTGTTCAGCTTGAAGTCCTTAACGCGTCCGTCTTTCAGGACGATCAGCTTGATGTCCTGGCCGCCGACATCCACGATGACGTGCGGGTTCTTATAGAACTTCATAGCCGACTCGGTGTGGGCAACGGTTTCTACCAGCGCCACATCGGCCTTGAGGACGTCCTTTAACACGTCCTTGGCGTAGCCGGTGGTGCCGACTCCCAGAACTTCCAGCTTCGCACCCTGCGACTCCACCTGCTCGCGTAGTGCGACGAACATGTCGATGGTGTCCTGGATCGGGTTGCCACCCGACAGTTGATACGCCTTGCAGAGCACGTCGCCCTGTTCGGAAAGGAGCACGGCCTTGGTCGAGGTCGAACCGCCGTCCAGCCCCACGAATCCGCGCACGGTTTCGCCGACGCCGAACTTCGCGCCAATGAACTTCGGGATCGTGTATTTCGTCTTGAACTCAGCCAGTTCTCCGTCGGAGGTGCTGAGTCCCGCGGCGCCCGACTTCGCCTTTTCCGCCTGCCGGCCGACGGAGATGTAGTCCTCCAGGCACTCGGTGCCCATGTAGATGCCGACTTCGGGTTCTTCATCTTTGCCGAACTCTACTGCGCCCAGCGCCGCGAAATACTGTGCGTTGTCGGGCACTTTGATCAGCTCTTCGGGTTTTACACCTTCAGGGAGCTGCACTTTGCGCTCCTCCCAGGTGCGGGGAATGTTTTGCTGCCAAGCCTCCTTCATGCCGCGGATAAAGCTGTTGGGACCTCCCAGCAGCAACACGTGCGGGCGAAGTGTGTGTCCACGAGTGAGTACGGTGAGGTTCTGGAGGACGATGGCGTCAAACAGCGACGCCATCAACTGGTCAGGCGGGATGCCCTGCTTCTGCAGGCCATTGATGTCGGTTTCGGCGAAGACCCCACACTTGCCCGCAACGGGATGCAGTTTGATGCCGGTATAGCCCTGGTCGCAAAGCTCTTGCGCTGGAATTTTGAGCTTGGCGTTGATCTTGTCGATGACCGCGCCCGTGCCACCGGCGCACTTGTCATTCATCGACGGAATTTTCTTCTTGCGGCCGGTGTTCTCGTCTTCTTTGAAGACAATGATCTTCGCATCCTGCCCGCCGAGCTCGATGACCGAGTTCACCTCGGGGTGCAGCTTCTCCACCGCCAGCGACACCGCGGTGACTTCCTGCACGAATTTGGCGCCAATCAGGTTGGCCAGTGCGCCTCCGCCGGAACCGGTGATGAAGATGCGGGCGTTGTGCGGAGCGATGCCCACTTCCTCTTGCATGCGCTTGAGGAACTCCAGCAACTTCTCCGGCTGCTTGGTCTCATGGCGCTGGTAGTCCTGCCAGATGATCTGGTCGTCCTCGGTACTGACCACGACTGCCTTGACGGTGGTCGAACCAACGTCCATGCCAACCGTATAGACGGCCTCAAAGCCGGACTGCGCATTGACTTCGCGAGAACGGGCCAAGACCCGTGCCGGAAGCGACTCTTCAACCGGCGCCGAGTTCAGCAAAGCATCAAGTTGGACGTCAACTTTCTGCTCGCCCGTGCTGCAGGAACCGTGATGGTGAGGATGCGAATCCACTGAACCTCCAACTGCATGCGAGGGGCTGAAGCCCCTTCTCGTTCTTAACTGCGCTTACGCGGCCCTAAACCACCGCTATCCGCGAAAAACCGGCGCGGCTTGGGGACCCGGCAGCGCCGCGCTACCATGAATCGCCAAAGTTGCCCTGCACTCCCTGGAACCCATGCTTCGCCTGCTTCAGCAGCCAGTTGATCACCCGCCGGTCGTTGTAGCAGAAGGCGAGGATGTGGTTCAGGGTCGAGAAGCAATTCTTCTGGCACTCCTTCTTCATGTCCTTCAACTGCTTGCTTTCGAACTTCTGGTTCTCAATCGTGCCCCAATCATATCCCGCCGAATACATGGGGAAGCACGGCGCAAGCGTGCCGTCAACGCGGACGACGAGTGAGTTGTGGCCGGCGCGGCAGTTCCAGTCTTCCAGTTCGCCCTGGATGAAATCTTTCATTTGCGCCAGGCGCTCCACCGAGTTCACCATGTGGTAGCCCGACTTCTGCTTGGCAATGAGCCAGTCCACCAGTTCGGCCACCAGCGGGTGGTCTTCCTCGCGGATGAACGTCGGGTTCGTGTACAGGTGCTTGAAGTGCGGCTGCTCGGTCATCGGCGACTCGCAGATGTGGTAGTCGGTGGCGATGCCGTTGTCGTGCGCCAACTCCGTCAACTGTCGCACGTCGTCCATGTTGTTGTGGCAGATGTTGATGTTGAGAAACACCGAGTAGCCGTACTTGTATTGCTTCTTGATCAGGTAATCGAAGTACGAACGGATGGGCACCATCGCCTTGGGCAAGCCAGGCTTGACGTCCCAGGCGTCCACCGCAAGGTTTACCGTGGCGACGCCGGCGTCGGCAACCTTGTCGATAACGTCCGGGCGAAGCAAACGTCCGTTGGTCGGCAGATAGATCCAGAAATCGTTCTTGGCCGCGTAGTAAATGATCTTGTGGGCGAAGTCGGGACGGAGAAGCGGCTCACCGCCCATCAGCGCCAGTACCCGGCATCCCGTGTCGTGCAGCCAGTCGATGGATCGCTTGGCCACATCTTCCGTCATGCCGCGAACGCTGTTGTCGAACGCCCAGCAATAGTGGCAGTCCAGGTTGCACTTCCACTCGTTGAACAGATAAGCGATGATGGGGTGGAACTCGCCCGGCATGATCCGCGAGCGGAAGAACGGGAACGCCCATCCCTTCGCTGCGCGGTAAACATGCTTGGTCTTGTACTTGCGATGCCCGTTCTTTGGGAAGAAGTCTTCGTCCCGCGCAGCCATCAGCTCGGGATACTGCGGGAAGACGGGCGTCGGCAGCTTCTGCTGCTTGCCTGTCGGCAGCGGCGGCAGCAAACGTGGTTGCTCGGGCGGCTTCATCAGCAGCTCGTGCAATTGCACATCAAGACGATACGTCGGGGCAGCTTGCGTACCTTCAGGTACCTGCACTTCCGGCATAGGGCGAATGACCTTCCTTTCTTGTAGCGTTCGACGTCACGTTCAATCGAAAGAAATCAACCTGCCGCTAGTCGCCGAAGGCGGCGGCCACTTGCAGTTTCTGCGGTGGAGTCACCGGCACTCGTGCCAGGCGCTTCTTGCCGTTCATCAGATCGTTGACGTGCAGCACGAAATTGGCTGCCACGCCCGCGTATCCAGGAACGTGCGGCACCGGATAAAAGAGGTTGCGCAGCTCGGGATGCTCCGCCACGTACTCCTTGATGTCCTCCAGCCGCTTGCCCGTGGACTTCAGCGCCGCGTCGAACTCCATGCGGGCTTTCACTTTGGCCTCACCGAGTGCCATCTGGACGCGGCTGTGAGCGTTGATCTCGCCTTCGCCGGAGGTTTCAATGGGCAGGAAAATCATCTCCTTAAAGTGATTGGCCACTCCTGACTGCACACCGTCCGACTGCGACGAGGGCATACACCCAAAGGGCTTCAGCGCCAGCACCATGTGGCAAAGGTGGTTCTTGGTGTACCAGACGTTCTTGCCCACCTCGAGGTGACCCTCGCCGCCGCGGGCGAATTCGTTGTAGAACGGGTTGGCCATCTCGGCCATTTCCTTCTGGTCCACCAGATGGTGCGCGATGTTGCCCAGGCGCTCTACGATGCGGTGGTACTGGCGGGCATAAAAGCGCTCGCCGATGCCGAACAGCCACTGCTTCTGGCGGAACTTCAGTTCGTTCACCGCCATCTTGTGCAGCTCGTACCACTCCACCTTCTTGTACGGGGCATCGAGGCTGCGGCGGGCGGCGGCCCGGGCCTTGGCCTGGTACAGCATGTACATCACCCACGTGGCGATCGGTTCCACCAGCACCTGCGCGCCTTCGCGCTCCAGGAACTCGAACATGTGGAAGTTGCCGTCGCCTTCCGTGGTCTGCGCCCAGAACTCGCCGATGATCTTGACCACCGGTCTTACGCGCAGGCGATCGACCTCGATAGTGGCCAACTGTTCGCGCACTGCGTTCAGGGCTTCCTTATAGGGATCGCCGTAAAGCTGCTCGCGCACCTTGGCCAGCGAGTTGAGCCACAGCTTCCCACTTCTTGCCCTTATTGGCGCGGATCTTCTTCGCCATCCACTCCGGCAGGTCTTCGTGGTCTTCGAACGGTTTGCGCTCGCGCAACATGGTGCATAGGGTGTCAACCGCCTCGTGGAAGACGCGGTCGGTCCTGCCCTTTTCCACCTCAAATGGGCGGACACGGAAGATCATTTCGTTCATGATGTCGCCGAGGTTGAGCGCGTTGAACATGCCCATCCCGAAGTCCACCGTAAACTTCAGGCCGGCTTCGCCCGAGGCCGCCTTCACGCCATCATTTTGCTGGAACAGCAGCACGCGGAAGCCGTCAAAGCCGGCGTTCTGCAAGGCCAGGCGATACTCGGACTCGTACATGCCAAAGCGGCACGGTCCGCAGGAGCCGGCGGTGAAGAAGACATGGTTGTCGATGATCTCCTTCTTGGTCATGCCGCGGGCTTCGAGGCTCTGCAGATACTGCACCAGATTGCCCACCGTGAAGTAGGTCGGATTACACTGCCCGTTGTTGCCGTATTCCTTGCCGAGTTGGAACGCCGCCACATCCGGCACCGGCAGGATGTCGCAGCGATAGCCGCAGGCTTCGAAGACGGCCTGGATGACCTTCTCATGTTTCCAGGTCAGGCCGCCGAAGAGAATGGTCACCTTGCTGCGCTCCTCGGCGGTGAAGGGCCGCTCGACGGGACGCTTAAAGTGACGGACCGGGCCACTGTCCAGGCCCATCATGCTGGCCAGCCGCGCGCGCTCCTGCGCCAGCTTGCGTTGAATCTCTTCTTCGGGTTGCGGACGAGCTAACTTGTCCAGCGGGAAATCGATGTGAGTCACAGGCATGGTAACGTCCTTTTGTGTGTCGATTTGCTTTCTTGTTGCCTGGGTCTAACGGGCCGAACAGCAAAAATCAGCGAGGGTACAGACGGACGGGGAGCGAAGAAATTGCTGTGAATCCCGAAGCGGGTGAAATCTCTCACGGCAAGAACTTTTTTCGCTACA
This sequence comes from uncultured Acidobacteriaceae bacterium, assembly GCA_963833155.1. Lineage (GTDB taxonomy): Bacteria > Acidobacteriota > Terriglobia > Terriglobales > Acidobacteriaceae > Bog-257. The sequence continues at coordinate 157,712 of CAWHWY010000023.1, read as the reverse complement.
AACGCATAAACACTTGCAAGGTTTTGGGGACAAAAAGGGAAAACCACTCCTTCCTCTCCCCAATGAAGTGAAAGTATAAAAGTGATTGCGGGTCCCTTCAAGAGGAGAAGCGAAATTGATGGCAAGCTATTTGCTGGCGTGGAACCTCGCCGTTCCATAGCACTTCCGTGCATCCTTTTGCTTATCTCCGGCATCGCTCCGGCCGGCGAATGCACTGCCTTCTTGTCGCTGCCCTCCTTCTGAATGTTACGCTGCCTGCCCTCTATAATCCTAGGGATATTCGAATTCAATATCTGCTGCGGCGTTGTCTGCTACTGAAGCGAGGCTGAGTTGGCTTACTACGACCTGAGGGAATGGATCTCCGCGCTGCACAAGGCCGGGGAACTGATACGGATCAAGGCGGAAGCCGATCCCGTGCTGGAGATCGCCGAGATCACCGACCGCGTCTCCAAGTGGGGGCCCCGCGGGAAACACGGCCCGGGCGGGCCGGCGCTGCTGTTCGAGAACGTGAAAGGCTACCCCGGCGCGCAGCTGCTGATTAACCAGTTTGGTTCCGAGCGCCGCATGCGCCTGGCGCTCGACGTGGACTCGCTGGACGAGATCGCCGACCGCATCAAGTACTTCATGGACGTGAAGTCGCCGCAGGGTCTGCTCGACAAAATCAAAATGCTGCCCATGTTGGCCGAGATGGGCAAGTTCTTTCCCAAGGAAGTCTCAACTGGCCCGTGCAAGGAAGTCATCAAGCGCGACAACTTCTCGCTGCTTGATTTTCCCATCCTGCAATGCTGGCCGCTCGACGGCGGGCGTTTCATCACGCTGCCCTCGGTCATCACCAAGGACCCCAAGACGGGCAAGCGCAACAGCGGTACCTACCGCATGCAGATCTACGACAGTCGCAGCGCCGGTATGCATTGGCAGCGCCAGAAACATGGCGCCGAACACTATCGCGAGCTGATGCGCAAAGCCGCCGCCGCGGGCGAGGCGCATCCCGTCACCGCAGCCCTCGATATGATGGCGCGCTCCAGTGGAGGCTCGCGCGTGGCGGAAGGAAAGCAGGTCGCAGGAAGGATGGAAGTCGCGGTTGCTATCGGCACCGAGCCAGCCGTGATGTTCTCGTCCATCGTGCCTGCACCGCCCGACATCGAGGAGTACATGATCGCGGGATTCCTGCGCCAGAAGCCGGTGGAGCTGGTGAAGTGCGAGACCGTTGACCTCGAAGTGCCCGCGACGTCTGAGATCGTCCTCGAAGGCTATGTGCAACTCGACGAGCTGAGCATGGAAGGCCCCTTCGGCGACCACACTGGCTTCTACACGCCCGCCGACCTCTATCCCGTGTTTCACGTTACCTGTATCACGCACCGCAAGGACCCCATCTACTCGACCACCATCGTCGGCAAGCCGCCCATGGAAGACGCCTGGATGGGCAAAGCCGTGGAGCGAATCTTCTTGCCGCTGATGCGGCTCACCATCCCTGAGATCGTGGACGTGAACCTGCCCATCGAGGGCATCTTCCACAACCTGATGATCGTCTCCATCAGGAAGTCGTATCCCGGCCAGGCGCGCAAGGTGATGAACGGCATCTGGGCGCTGGGGCAGGCGATGTCCACCAAATGCATCCTGGTGGTGGACGAAGACGTGAACGTGCAGGACCTGGCCGACGTGACCCTCAAGGTGCTGAACAACATCGATCCCGAGCGCGACATTCAGTTCACGCTCGGGCCGGTGGATTCTCTCGACCACGCGTCGCGCCTGCCTGACTACGGCTCGAAGATGGGTGTGGACGCCACGCGCAAATGGCCCAGCGAAGGCTTCACCCGTCCCTGGCCCGACGAGATCCGCATGGACGAGAAAACCAGGGAGCAGGTGACCAGGCGGTGGAGGGAGTTTGGGCTGGAATAGGGGTTCGGTCGACCCCCACGGCTTGATTGTTGGCCGGTTTAGATGTACCGTATTCGGTACATAGCAATAGGAGACGGAATCGCCCCAGAGCAGGCAAAGCCGGAGAAGAGAGTCCCTGCAATTTTTTATCGTACGGAAGCAGGCGGAGAGCCTGTACGGGATTGGATTAAGAGTCTTGGGAAGGATGACAAACGGCGAATCGGAGAAGACATCAAGACAGTTGAGTTCGGCTGGCCTGTGGGAATGCCGGTAGCGCGGCCGTTGAGCGGCGGTCTATATGAAGTCCGCACCAATCTTACAGGTAATCGAATCTCCCGCGTTATTTTCTACATCGACGCGAATCAGCGAATGGTGCTGCTTCACGGCTTCATCAAAAAGACGCGGAGAACACCAGCGGGGGACTTGGATCTTGCGATTGTCCACAAGGCGAAACATGAGAAAGGGTTGAAGAAGTCGAAATGAGCGGCGCAAAGATTATTGATCACAGCGGTTCCAGCTTCGATAGTTTTCTCGAGGAAGAGGGCCTGCTCGAGCGATCGGAGGCGGTCGCGATCAAGCGCGTGATCGCCTGGCAACTTCAGACTGCAATGAAACAGAACCAGATGTCCAAGAAGCACATGGCCGAGCGATTAGGAACCAGCCGCACGCAAGTGGATCGCCTGCTGGATCCATCGTACGTCGGAGTGAGTCTGGACAATGTTGCCAGGGCGGCCCATGCGGTCGGTAAGCGCGTCAAGGTCGAGATCGTTGATGCAGAGAAGCGCCCGCGTCGCGTTGCCAGGGACCGCTCCGTTCGGCCCGGTAAGTACAATACAAAACGAACCCGGGCCGTGCCGGCCTGACTGGGAGGTTCGAAATGCTCACCCGTCCTGATCGCTCCGAATACGCCGACTTCTACGCTAACTACATTGCCAAGGTTCCTGATGGAGACGTAATCGCATTCCTCGCCGCACAGCTTGGCGAATATCGCAAGCTGCTGGGGTCCTTGTCTGACGACGCGGCTTCCGCGCGCCCGCAGCCGGGGAAGTGGAGTGTGAAGGAGATCATCGGCCATCTGTGCGACGCCGAGCGCGTGCAGAGTTACCGCGCGCTCCGCTTTGCTCGCGGCGACCAGAAGGAGCTGCAGGGGTTCGAGCAGGACGACTACGTGCGCGAAGCGCACTCCGATTCTCGCACCCTGGGCGATCTGCTGGATGAGTTTGCCGGAATCCGTTACTCGACGCTGGCGCTCTTCCAGTCTTTTCCGCCAGAGGTTTGGCAGCGCTCGGGAGTCGCCAATGGTTCTGCTGTTACGGTGCGCGCCATGGCGTACATCGTCGCCGGCCATACCCAGCATCATTACGATTTGTTGAAGGCGCGGGGATAGAAACCAGCTCCGAAGGGAGCGGCTCAGTTTAGCCCAGCACCCTTCGGCTGCGCTCAGGGCAGGCTCGCCGCAGGCGGAGTGCTGGGTGGAGTAGGAGATTGATCCGAGTCCCGTAGGGACGACACAAGACAAGAGCGGTGCCCTCAGATGCCTATTCAATTGTTATACTGAACAAACTCATGGGCATCGTCAAAAACATCGCCGCCATCGCCAAAGGCATGAGCGTCACCTTCATCGAGATGTTCAAGCCCACCATCGTCGAGAACTATCCCGATGGTCCCGGCCCCACGCGCGGTGCGATGTTTCAGGACCGCTTTCGCGGCATGCACGTGCTGCAGCGCGACGAGAACGGGCTGGAGAAGTGTGTCGCCTGCTTCCTCTGCGCCGCCGCCTGTCCCGTCGAACTGCATTTACATCGAGGCCGCCGAGAACACCGCCGAGAAGCGCGTCAGCGGCGCCGAGCGCTACGCCAAGGTGTACAACATCGACTACAACCGCTGCATCTTCTGCGGCTATTGCGTGGAGGCCTGCCCCACCGACGCGATCACCCACGGCCACGGCTTCGAGTTGGCCACCTACAACGCCAGCAACCTGGTTTATCGCAAAGAGCAGTTGCTTGCCGGAACGCCCGCGCACGAAGGCGCGAACGCAGTCTTCAGCCAGTACGAAAAGGCCCGCCTGATACCGAACAAATAGGTAAAAGTGTTTTGTGTCAGGGCACGGCTTCAGCCATGCCGAATCATCGAGCCGCGAAGCGGCAGCGGTCGCAGTAATCCCGGAGCGCAAGGGCTGTTAAGTACCGCGAGCGCCGGCGTCGCGCTACGGGCACAGGCTCCCTAGGGACCGCACAGTTCTTACACTGGCGGACGCTGGATGAACGATATCCCATTTCTTGGGGTCCATCAGCAAACGACTCAACTGTCTTGCGTCGATGTTGTGAGCGATCCATACAGAACCTTTTCCTCTAAAGGCACTCTTGATCTCGCGAACGTCCCCAGTAAACCCCAACTTGGTGAACTGGGGCGAGGCAGCGCAAAGGATGCGGGGCTTGTCCACTTCTTCTGTAAGACGGCCTCTTCTCTTACCGTGTTCGGCTATTTGCTTCCTAATCATGTCGCAAGCCGGCCGTAGAGATGCTCGCAGGGTCCGGCTATTTCCACCCTGCCCCGGCGGCTCAAACATGGCACTGGTAATTCCCAGCAGGTCCAAGGGGACATGAGGGCTTGTCTTGCCACGAGGCGTGACCCAAAAGGTTCGCTCCTTTCCCAGGCGTCCCATAAACAGCCCTAGCTCGAATACCACATTGTCGCGAACGGTTGGTTTCTCAGTATGCCGAATACGAGTGAGGTCATCGGGCTGGAAGACAAAAACGGCAAAGTCGAACTCCGCAAGTGCTCTGAGCAGGTCATCGAGCGTGCTCGTACCCAAGTTGAAGACACCTTTGTCCCACACCTTAACGTCGGCATCATCTCGCAACCAGGCCTGGATAGTCCTAGCAGTCAACAACTGCTCCGAAGAAGATCCTATGAACACAGCGGGTTTGGCCATTGACAGCACCTCGCTCAGGCGACCAGCCCGTGAGGGAGATAGACACCCTAGCGGAAGAAGTACATCTGACCACAGCATTTAAGTATGCGCAATACCTTTCTTTGAGCCCCGAAATTCCTAAGGCCCAGCCGCCTTTCAGAATGCTGGTGTAGCCAAGATCGTGGACCCGAGCCTCAGAGCGACCTTCAAACGGCCTCGCCGGCACAAGTGAAAGCCCGCCCTGGCGTGTGGCCTGAGCGTGTGGAAGCGGCCTGCCCGCAGTCGCTATTTCTTGGGCGAACAAATAATCCTGCCCAAACCATGCAAACCTCTTGACATGCCGCGCGTCAGTATTAATATACATATAGACGTATATTTATGCGATGTCGAAACTGTCACGCCATGCCGCTATTCGCGATGTGATTGGCGCCCGCGAAGTGTCCAGCCAGGAGGAGCTCCGCCGGGCGCTGTTCCGGCGCGGCCATCGCGTGACCCAGGCGACGCTGTCGCGCGACATTCACGAGCTCGGGCTGGTGAAGACCGCGGAGGGCTACAAGGTCCCGCAGGGTGAGGAAGCCGAGATCCATCTGCCCTCGATCGAACCGCCTGATTCAGGAGTTCGTGTACGACGTGAAGACGGCGCAGAACCTGGTGGTGGTGAAGACCAGTCCGGGCAGCGCGCAACCGGTTTCGGCTGCGATGGACGCGGAAGAATGGGACGAAGTTCGTCGGCACCATCGGCGGCGATGACACCATCCTGGCCATCGCGTCTAACGCGAAGGCGGCCGAAAAGCTGGCGCAACGTATCCGCGGATATCTTGCATAAAAATGAATACTCGCATACAACCCGCGGTCTTCGGAGCCACCGGCTATTCCGGATTTCGAGCTGGTCCGCCTGCTCGCCCGGCACGCCGGAGTGAAGAAGCCATTGCTGCTGCGGCGCAACGGCGAGAGCGGCGAGTGCCGCGACCTGAGCGACGCCTATCCCCAGTTGGCCGGCAACGGCGGCTTTCCCTTCGAGAGCTTCTCCTGGCAGCGGATGAAGGATGCCGGCGTGGACGTCGTCTTCTTTGCCACGCCGCACGAGTTCTCGCGCGAGCTTGTGCCCGAGGCCATCAGCCAGGGCTTTCGCGTGATTGACCTGAGCGGCGCGTGGCGGCTGAAGCAGGCGGCGAACCGCAAGGTGTACGGATTCGCGGAGAGCGCATCGCAGCTGGACGATGCCGCGGTTTACGGCCTGCCCGAGCTGCACGCCGACGCCATCAAGCAGGCGGCGCTGCTGGCCAATCCCGGCTGCTATTCGACGTCCATCATCCTCGCGCTGGCGCCTTGGATTCGCGCCGGATTCATCGACCTGCAAGGCGGTATCATCTGCGATTCCAAGTCGGGAGTCTCCGGGGCAGGGAAGCAGCCTACGCCCAAGACCCACTTCGTCGAGGTGGACGGCGACTTTTCCGCCTACAATGTTTTTGGCCATCGACATACGGGCGAGATGCTGGAGCAGCTCGGACTCGATGGTGGGTGGCTGCAATTTACGCCGCATCTGCTGCCGATTCCGCGCGGCATCCTGTCCACCATCTACGTGACGCTGGCCAAGCCGGCAACCGCCGAAGAGTTGGAGCAGGTGTTGCGCCAGTTCTACGCCGGCAAACCCTGGGTGCGCGTTTTCGGGGCCGCCCGCCTGCCTCAGATCAAGTTTTCGGTGAACACCAATTACTGCGACATCGGTTTCGCGCTTTCGCCGGAGGGCCGGCGCGCGGTGCTGGTTTCGTGCCTTGACAATCTTCTGAAGGGCGCCGCCGGACAGGCAGTACAGAACATGGACCTGATGTTCGGCTTCGACGAGAAGGCGGGACTGCAATGAAGCTCGTCGTGAAAATTGGCGGGGCCGCACTCGACGACCGCGAACTGGTCAGCAAATTCGCCAAGACCATCCCCGACCTGTGCCGCGAAGGGCACAAGCTGGTCATCGTGCATGGCGGCGGCGCTGCCCTGAGCCGGACCTTGAGGCAACTGGGTTGCGAAACGACATTCGTCAACGGCCTGCGCGTCACCGACTCGCAGACCCGAGATGTCGCCATGATGGTGCTCGCCGGCCAGCTCAATAAGCAACTGGTAGCGGCGATCGGCGACGCTGGGCAGCCGTCCATTGGCATCTGCGGCGGCGACCTGCGCATGTTCCGCGCCACCAAAAAGCAGCATCCTGATCTTGGTTATGTCGGCGAAGTCTGCGCAGTTGATTTTGCCTGGATCGAGCGCTTGTGGAGCGCCGGAGTCGTCCCGGTCGTCGCCAGCCTTGCGCTGGGCTTCGATGGCGAATACTACAACGTGAATGCCGATCAGATGGCATCGGCTTGCGCGGTGGCGGGCGGCGCGGACGCGCTGGTCTATCTCACCGACGTTGCAGGCGTGAAGGACGCCGGGGGCTCCGTGATTCGCTGGCTCGATGTGAACGCCATTGCCGCCATGGTGGAGGAGGCGACGGTCAGCGGAGGCATGTTGCCCAAGCTGGAAGCCTGCACCCGGGCACTGAAGAAGGGCGTCACGCGGGTGCGCATACTGCCCGCCACGCGCGCCGAAGTTCTACCCGGATTCTTTACACATCCCATCGACTGCGGCACGGAGGTAATCGCCACATGAGCTTGCGCACATTCGACCGTGCCCTCGAGCGACGTGGCTGAAGGCCGCTGATTCCCAGACATTTTGGTTTTCCAATTGCTTCCGTTTCGATTCGGAAGGAGGTTCGACATTGATTGCTACAACGATTCCCCCAGGCGTGAGTGCTTACGTTCACCGCAGCGTGACCGGCCGCGACCTGGTTTCGATCCAGGACTTTCTGCCTGAGGAACTGGCCTGCGCGCTGGAGCTGGCGGCCGCCATGAAGGCGCGTCCGTCGGATTACCGCGGCACCCTGGCCGGCAAGCAGATCGTGCTGTTCTTCGAGAAGCCATCGCTGCGCACGCGGCTCACCTTCGAGGCAGGCATCAACAGCCTGGGTGGCGTTTCCTTCTTTGTGGACCAGACGCAGTCGCGCCTGGGAGCGCGCGAAAGCCTCAGCGACGTGGCGCACAACCTGGAGCGCTGGGTGGACGGCCTGGTGTTGCGCACCTTCGCGCACGAGACCGTCACCACCATGGCGCTGCACGCATCCATCCCGGTCATCAATGCGCTGAGTGACCTGGAGCATCCCTGCCAGGCGCTGGCCGACATGCTCACCTTGCAGGAGCATTTCGGCGAGCTGCACCAACGTGCATCTCGCCTATCTTGGCGACGGCAACAACGTGGCTCATTCGCTGATGCTGGCTGCCGCCAGCCTGGGAGCGACCATCTCCGTCGCCACTCCGAAAGGATATGAGCCGGGCGCAGAGATCACCAACGCGGCTCGCGAACTCGCCGCCATCTCGGGAGGTCGCGTCGAGGTGGTTCATGATCCGGTCGAGGCCGTGGCCGGCGCCGACGCTGTGTACACGGACGTGTGGGCCAGCATGGGGCAGGAGTCAGAGGCGGCGGATCGCCGCAAGATTTTCGCGCCTTATCAGGTGAACCAGAATCTGTTCTCATATGCGGCCAAGCACGCGGTGTTCATGCACTGTCTGCCGGCGCATCGTGGTGACGAGGTTACGCAAGCGGTCATCGATTCGCCGCGTTCCGTGGTCTTCGACCAGGCCGAGAACCGCTTGCACATTCAGAAAGCCATTCTTGTTTTGTTGCTCGAAGGCGGTGCTCACCGCTTTCCGCCGAGGAGTGCAAATGCGTGAGAAAGTCGTACTTGCTTATTCCGGAGGGCTCGATACCTCCATCATTATTCCGTGGCTTAAAGAGAACTATGACTGCGACGTCATCGCCTTCGTCGCCGATGTCGGCCAGGGTGACGACATCGAAGCGGTCGTCGAGAAGGCCTATGCCACCGGCGCCAGCAAGGTGATCGTCGAAGACCTGCGGCAGGAGTTCCTCACCGACTACGTTTTCCCGGCGATCCAGGCGGGTGCGGTGTACGAGCACAAGTACCTGCTGGGCACGTCGCTGGCCCGTCCGATCATCGCCAAGTACCAGGCGCTCGCGGCGTTGCGCGAAGGCGCAACCGCGGTCGCTCACGGCTGCACCGGTAAGGGCAACGACCAGGTGCGCTTCGAGCACGCCTATCAGGCGCTGGCGCCGGAGCTGAAGGTCATCGCGCCGTGGCGCGAGTGGACGCTGCAATCGCGCGAAGACTGTCTGGACTATGCCGAGGCGCACGGAATTCCCGTGGCCCAAAGCCGCGAGAAGATCCACAGCCGCGATCGCAACCTGCTCCACGTCAGCCACGAGGGCGGTGAGCTGGAAGATCCCAACAACCCGCCGCTGCCCGCCACGTGGACGTGGACAAAGTCGCCGCAGGAAGCACCCGACACGGTGGAGAAGGTCACAATCGAGTTCCGTCAGGGAGTGCCCACGGCAGTGAACGGCGTCACGCTCGATCCGGTGGCCATCGTCGAAGTGCTTAACGAAATCGGCGCGCGCAACGCCATCGGCCGCGTGGACCTGGTGGAGAACCGCTTCGTCGGCATCAAGTCGCGCGGCTGCTATGAGACGCCGGGCGGGAGCTTGCTGCTCACCGCGCATCGCGAGCTCGAAGCGCTCTGCCTCGAACGCGACCTGATGCACTTTAAGCAGCATATCGGGCTCAAGTATGCCGAGATCGTGTACTTCGGTCTGTGGTTCACGCCGCTGCGTGAATCGCTGCAGGCCTTTGTGAGCAGCTCGCAGGCCGATGTGAACGGCACGGTCACGCTCGCTCTTTACAAGGGCAACATCGAGATCGCAGGCCGCAAGTCTGAGACTTCGCTCTATCGTCCGGACATCGCCAGCTTCACCATGGGCGCCACCTACAACCAGAAAGATGCGGAGGGCTTCATCCGCATTCTGGGCCTGCCGGCGCGCTCGCGCGCGATGGTCCACGCGGAGACAGTGAAATGAAGATGTGGGAAGGCCGTTTCAGCCAGTCGCAGAATGCCGAATTCGAGCAGTGGCAGCGTTCGTTTCCCTTTGACCGCGTGCTGCTGCCCTTCGAGGTAGCCGCCAGCCAGGCGCACGCCGTCGCCATTGCCAAGGCGGGCGTGCTGACCAGCGAGGAGCTCGGCCGGACGGTCCTCGCGCTCGAGCAGATCGCGCGGGAAGAGATTCCCGCTGCGGACAATCCTGCCATCGAGGACGTGCACCACTACGTCGAGTTACGCCTGGCGGAACTGGCGGGCGAGGCCGGCTACAAGCTGCATTCGGGCCGCAGCCGCAACGAGCAGATTGCCACCGACCTGCGCCTCTACGTGCGCCAGCAGATTGATGCGGTATGCAACTTGCTGGTGGAATTCGCCGGCGAGTTCGTCAATCATGCCTACGCGGCCGGCGAAAACGCCATGCCTGCCTACACCCACCTGCAGCGCGCTGAGCCGGTTCTGGTGGCGCATTGGCTGCTGGCTTACGTTGAGATGTTTACCCGCGACTTGGGCCGCCTGGCCGATTGCCGCCAGCGCTTGAATGAGTGTCCGCTGGGTTCAGGCGCCGTGGCCGGGACCATTCTGCCGCTGGATCGCGAAGCCATGGCGAGGCAGTTGGACTTTGAGGCGCCGACCACCAACAGCATGGACGCGACCAGCGATCGCGATTTCGCCCTCGAGTTCGTTCAGGCGCTGTCGTTCGTGGCCCTGCACCTGAGCCGCTGGGCCGAGGAGTTCGTCCTCTTCTCCACCACGGAATTCGGCTTCGTGAAGTTGCCGGAAGAATTTTCCACCGGCAGCAGCGCCATGCCGCAAAAGAAAAATCCCGACGCGCTGGAACTGGTCCGCGGCAAAGCCGGGACCATTTGGGCCAATGTGACCGCGCTGGTCATGAGTGTGAAGGGGCTGCCGCTCGCCTATAACAAGGACCTGCAGGAAACGCAGCAACCCCTCTTCGCGGCTGCCGGACAGATGTCGAACATACTGCGTGTGGCCACCGGCTTCATGGCGGCGGTCGAGTTTGACTACAAGCGCATGGAGCGGGCCGCGACTCGCGGCTTTATGAACGCCATGGCGGCGGCTGCGTATCTGGTGCGCCAGGGAATGCCCTTCCGCCGCGCCCACGAACTGGTTGGCAAAGCGGTGCGCTTGTGCCTGGAGAAAAGCTGCGAACTGGAGCAACTGTCTCCGGGGGATTTTGCGCTCTGCGGAATCAAGGCCGATCAGCAGTTCTATGAAGCGCTGACCCTGGCCAACGTACTGGCCATCCACGACGTGGAAGGCGGCACTGCTCCCGCGCGGGTGCGGGAGGCCCTGCATGCGGCCAAAGGAAAATTATCCATGTACTCAGGAGCTGCCCATGCGTGCGCGTAACGCCAAACTCCCTGACGCCCTTGCCATCGAGCAACTGATTCAGGTCCACGTCGGCGACGGCACTCTATTGCCTCGTTCGCTGCGGGACATCTGCGAGAACATCCGCGATTTCATCGTGGTGGAGAATGAAGGCGAAATCGTCGGTTGCGGGGCGCTGCATCTCTACGGTATGCATCTAGCTGAGATCCGGTCCATCACCGTCACCTCGAACGCCAAGGGCAAAGGTGCAGGACGAGTGCTGGTCGACGCCCTGCTGAATGAGGCGCGGCATCAGAGCGTGACTTGCGTGTGCTTGTTCACCCGCATACCGGGCTTCTTTGCCCGCATCGGTTTTCGCGTGGTGGAAAAGGAAGCGCTTCCTGACAAGGCGCTCAAAGACTGCCAGTTGTGCCCGCGTCAAAACGCCTGCGACGAGATTGCGATGTACATGGGCGCTCTGCCTAAGCCAGCGGCGGTCTCACGCCCGCGCGCTCCCCGGCCCTACGTGCAGATCGCGGCCAGCCAGCCGTGAACGGCTACTTCGGAGCCGGGGCTGCTGCAGCCTTCTTGATGTCGGCAGAAACTTTCTTGGCGACACTATCCAGCGCCTCGCTGGCAATTTCCGCCTGCGATCCGACTCCTTGTGCTTTGGCAGAACCGCTCGCCACTGTCGTTAAGTCTGAAGCCCGGTACACTGTGTACTCGATCGTGGCGTGAAAATTCGGCACATTGTGTTCCTGTGCGGTGGCCATGTTGAACGGACCGCCTGCGCTGTCCTGTGCTTGGGCATGTGCTTCCGTCAAAACCGGGTAGACGACGAATCCACAATTCTTCTGCCGCGCCTCGTCGGAAAGCTGTTGACCCGCGGAGTGGTCCAGCGGAACGGCTTCCACAGGCGATCTCTTCGGTTTGTTAAGGTCTTTCACCAGCCGGTCCCGTGCGGCAGTGGCAGAAAGACCAACGGGTGCATTCTGAAGGACCGTCACTCCCACGCGGATGGTGTGGTTCTCCTGGGCAGGGCCGGGTACCGTAACCAGACACGTGGCAAGAAATGCACACGCGACTACGAAACGAAATGGGTGCATGTTCCGCCTCGCTAAGTTTTTGCAGCACTACTACCAATCGGTCAGGCGCTGGTCCGCCCTCGTGCAGCCTACTTGGCCGTCGCGGCGTTCTTGATGTCGGCAGAGACTTTCTTGGCGACACTGTCCAGCGCCTGCCCCACGACTTCACCCTGAGATCCGATGTCATGCGCCTTGGCCGAACCGGTCGCCACGGGTGTGGCGGGATCGGAGATGCGGTACAACTTATACTCCACGTTGGCGTGGTATTCCGGGATATTGGTGCTCATCCCCGCCTTTGCACCTTCGTTGTGCGATTCGGCATGGGCTTCAGTCAAGGTGGTGAACACTACGAATTGACAATTCGTCTGGCGAGCTTCCTCTGAGATCTGAACACCCGCGGATGACGTCAGCGGCACCGCTTGCATTTGTGACTTCTTCTGTTTATTCAGGGCCTTTACCAGCCGATCGCGCCCGGCCTCGCCGGTAATCCCAGCCGCACTTCCAAGCACCGTTACACCTACCCGCACGAGCTGGTTGTCTTGAGCGAAGCCGTATCCCGAAACCAGACACGCGGCAAGAAACAAACATCCCATTACCAGCCGGATTCGCTGCATGTGGCGCCTCACCAAGGCAGATATGCCTGGCTAGAAGGTACAGCGAACCGGCCGTGGCACCAAGGATTTTCTGGGATCGCCGTTCGCTTTTCGCTAGTTCCTAAGCGCTCAACGCATTCTTGTTGTCCTCCTGACCGAGGACGTTAGGCTTGTTTTCTGTGAATACCCGACGAATCGGCTTGTGGTGGCAGAAGAGGTCAAACCTGCTACAGAACAAACCCCGAAGGGGGCGGATGAGTCTAACACCAAAGCACGTTCCCGCGTGTTGTGTTTGCCAAAATCGGATGCCGAATCAATGAAGCGATAGACCTCCAGATCCTCGCGAGCATCATCGGGCACCCGCCACAGCAGGAATGAGCTTATTGGATACGACCGCATCAGAGAGTCGAATAGGTTGCAGATACGTTCAGAGTCCCAGGCAAACTCACGCTGCGCAGTGCGGGTAGGAACCAAGACGCATTTAGAGAGGGTGTAAATAGAACTGTGTAAACGGCCAGGGGAAGAGGAGAATAAAATCCCATGGCCATCGATAAGAAGTTGATCGACCAACTGCTGACCGACTACAAGAAGCCCGAGGATATCATCGGGGAGAACGGCCTGCTCAAAGAATTAACCAAAGCCATCCTGGAAAGAGCCTTGCAAGCTGAGCTGACCGACCATCTGGGCTACGAGAAGCACGACCCGGGGGGCCACCACCGGGGCAACACGCGCAACGGGACAAGCCAAAAGACCTTGCAGGGCGACTTCGGTGAGCTGGAGTTGGAGACCCCGCGTGATCGTCAAGCCACATTCGATCCCAAGATCGTAGCCAAGCGGCAGACGCGCTGGACCGGCTTCGACGACAAGATCATCTCGATGTATGCGCGGGGCATGAGCACGCGCGAGATCCAAGGCCACCTGCAAGAGATCTACGGGATCGAAGTCTCGCCCACGCTGATCTCCAACGTGACTGACGCGGTGCTGGAGGAAGTGAAGCTGTGGCAAGGGCGGCCGCTGGAAGAACTGTATCCCATCGTGTATCTGGACGCGCTGATGGTGAAGGTGCGCGATGCAGGGCACATCCAGAACAAGGCGATCTATGTGGTGCTGGGCGTGAACCTGGAAGGGCAGAAGGAAGTGCTGGGGCTGTGGGTGGCACAGACGGAAGGCGCGAAGTTCTGGCTGCAGGTGCTGACCGAGTTGCAGAACCGGGGTGTGAAAGATATTTTCATCGCCTGCGTGGATGGGCTGAAAGGATTTCCGGAAGCGATCGAGTCGGTGTTCCCGCGCACCGAGGTGCAGCTCTGCATCGTGCATCTGGTGCGGGCTTCGCTGAACTACGTGCCCTGGAAACTGCGCAAGCCGGTGGTGGCCGATCTGCAGTCGATCTATCGGGCGGCGACGGCGGCCGAGGCCGAGCAGCAACTGGCGGAGTTGGAGGCAAAGTGGAAAGCCTACCCCAGCGTGAGCCAGGTGTGGCGGCGGAACTGGGCGCGGATCACGCCGTTTTTTCAGTACCCACCGGACATCCGCCGAGCCATCTACACCACCAACAGCGTGGAATCGCTGAACCGGTCGCTGCGCAAAATCATTAAAACCCGCGGCGGATTCCCCAACGAAGAAGCCGCGCTGAAGCTCGTTGTTTCTGGCATTACGGCTGGCGGCAAAGAAGTGGACCATGCCGATTCATCACTGGCGGGAAGCTTCGAACCACTTCACGATTCTGTGGCCGGACCGGATGCCGGCCTTGGAGAGACTCGCGTCATGAAAGCGCGGAATCCTTCGAAATCAATGGGCAGGGGAAGGGGCATTTACCCCCTTCCCCTGCACCCCATCCCCAAAAACAAAACCTGGTCGTTTACACAGAAGAGTTGACACACCTCATTTAGACGCGGAAGTACGTCGCAGATGCGATCGGCAGTGTGGCTCATATTGCTAACCCGGGCCTGAGTTGGGGTAGTCATTTAAGACCTCGACCTCACAATAGTGGCGACAGGATGCGGCGTTCTTAGGACTCGCCAGTATATGCCGCTGTTCTCTTACTCAGAATGCATGTCCGTGCACAATTCCATTGCGCTTCTTCAGCGGCGCCTCAGCTCCAGACTCTATCTCGTGCGACCGTCACCGACAGGAGTGAGCGCCATCACCGACAATGGCGAGCCAATCAATACACTGGTCACCAGAGGCTTAGTGTCTCTACCCGATGCAATGCGAGATTTCACGCGTCGGGCTGACGGTCTTTGACAACTTAGCTGGGCTGAGCAGCCGTTCGAGGAGCTAAGCTTCTAATAGATGTTGTCTTGTTAGCAAGATTATCGTGATTATCACGCTTATCTTGATAATCTGGCTTATCATGCTTATCGTTGTGTGCCCTTTCTTTCCTTTGGAGTCATGCTAAAGCTAAACGAATCTATGTGTTACCGCGAAGCATTGGCTACAGAATCGGCGGTCGGTGTCTCTTCGCTTCTGCTTATTGTTTTCAATAAGATGCGTAACAGTACGACAATAAGTCCTTGCTAATCAAGATTTTGCTTTAAGTCTTTGGAGCTCAATACCTTGCCGCGGAATTCTGCGCAAGTCGCAGATTCTAAAGATTCGGGCGAGGAGGTAGGGGGAGGGGTGGCCGTCCCGCCAAGAGCTCTGACCTAACGGCAACATCGATCGCTACTTAATGAACGGCAGCAGTTCCTTGAATTGCTTGGTTCCCGAACAGCGCAGCAGTTCGTACATCATCATTTCCGTGGAGGAGATGACGGCTCCGGCGGCGCGCATGCGGTCGAGCCCGATTTTCCAGTTCCACTCCGAGCGCGCGCCCACCGCGTCCGAGGCCACGTGCACCAGGTATCCCTCATTGAGCGCACCCAGCGCGGTCTGGGTCACGCAAATGTGCGCTTCCATGCCGCACACCAGCAGGGTGTTGCGATCGCCCGGTAGTTGCTTGACCCGGGAGCGGAATTGTTCGCTGCCAAAACAACCGAACTCCACTTTATCGATGGTCCTTACCTCGCCCAGCAACCAGGCGATCTCCTGCACCGTCGCGCCCAGTCCCTTGCTGTATTGCGTTGTTACCAGGGCGGGGATGGACAGGACCTTCGCCAGCCGGATCAGCAGTTGCGCATTCTTGACCATGGTGTCTTTGTTGAAGATCGGCGGCAGCAGTTTTTCCTGGATGTCCACCACAATCAAGGCGCATTGCCCGGCCTCAAGCGGGCGGCGCGCGGCTTCCATGGAGTCTGGGGCGATGGTGCTCATCAGCGATGACATAAGTCCTCCTGCGCAGCGCAGTTTGTCTGCTCATTGTAGCGCGTGCGTTTCCCGGGGTCCGAAGAAATTCATATACCACAGAGGCAAAGAACCCTTTTCTTTGGTTTTCTTGCTCTTCTCCGTGCCCTGCGTGTGCTCCGTGGAAAAAGGAATTTAAAGGTCCATCTATCACAGGCACAGGGACACAGAGTCTTTGCTCGCTTCCTCTTGGTGTCTCGGGGCCTCGGTGGTGAATCCTCGGTCGCGAAAAGCCCTATCACCCGAAAGCGGTAAGGCGGAAGTTAGAAGTTTATTGACTTGCCCGTAACACTATGTAAACCTTCTGGCGCGACCAAGTTCCCCGATTCGGAGGGCGCGTTCGGCCTAGCGGCTTTACCCT
Source organism: uncultured Acidobacteriaceae bacterium (assembly GCA_963833155.1). Lineage (GTDB taxonomy): Bacteria > Acidobacteriota > Terriglobia > Terriglobales > Acidobacteriaceae > Bog-257. The sequence goes on along the minus strand of CAWHWY010000023.1, from coordinate 141,294 downwards.
GTTCCGTCAGGTTTGCGCCTGGTGTCACCGGGACAATGGGGAGCGCGCCCTTCGAATCGGGGGAACCTGGTGGCGTTTTACGCCAGCGGTGCTGGTTCCTTTTCTTGCCGTCATTTAGCCTAGCGCCCACACGGCTGGCGAGCGTGGTCTTCTGAAAGGCCTGCGCAACCTCAAGTTGTGAGTCCAGCACGAGAACGTGGATGACCTTTTACTTTTATGGAAGGGCTAGGGAAAGAGAGGAATAAATATGAGAAGGTTCTTGACCTCACTGGGTTTTGTTGCTCTTGCATGTCCGCTTTTCGCCACCGATGGTCCTGCAGCACAGATCTACCATCAGAATTACAATCCTCTGGGCAACGTCGCTCTTTCCACGATCGTGGCGGCAATCCCCATCCTGACACTGCTGTATTTCATCGCCCTCCATCCGCATCGGGACAAGCAAGGCGTTCGCCATCTCGGCATCAGCGCACCTTATGCCGCCTTCTACGGGGTTGTAGCGGCTTTTCTGGTCTCTTGCCTGGTGTTCAGCATGCCCTTCAAATCGGCATTCTCAGCCTTTGCCTATGGATCGCTGGCAGGCTTTCTGGGCATCATCTGGATCGTCCTTGCGGCCATGTTCCTCTACACGATGACGGTCATCACGGGCAAGTTCGAGATTGTCAAGGAATCAATCATCCACATCTCTTTTGACCGGCGCCTGCAGGTGCTGTTGATTGCCTTTTCCTTCGGGGCGATCATCGAGGGCACCTCCGGCTTCGGGACACCGGTGGCCATCGCGGGTGCGGTCATGGTAGGCCTGGGCTTCTCGCCCTTTGAGGCTGCCGTGCTCAACCTGCTGGCCAATACCGCCCCGGTGGCCTACGGGGCAATTGGTACGCCCATCGTGACTTTGGCCCAGGTGAGCGGCCTTGATCAGCTCACCCTTTCCGCCATGGCCGGCCGGCAGCTCCCCTTCGTCTCCATTCTCATCCCCTTCTGGCTGGTGATCACCTTTGTACTCATGCAGGGAGGCAAATTGAAGGATGCCTGGGAAGTGTGGCCAGCGACCCTGGTTTCCGGAGCGTCCTTCGCCATCATGCAGTTTTTGGCCTCCCAGACTGCCTCCTTCCACCTCATGACGGACGTGGTGGCGGGCGTCTTTTCGGTGATTTGCACCGCCCTGTTCCTGCGCTTTGTGTGGCATCCGAAGACGCGTTTTCTCCTGAAGTCCGAGCGCCAGGCGGCCGCAGCAGCCTCCTCCGGTGGGAATGCAGGAGAGGCCACAGCGCCAGCCAAGGAATGGAAATACCCATACACCATCGGCCAAACCGCATACGCCTGGGTGCCGTGGGCGATACTGATCGCCTGCTGTGCCATCTGGGGCATGCCAACCTGGAAGGCTCACCTCAATACCCTTTTTGCCGGCGTGAAGATCAACGCAATGCTGCTAGGCTCAAAATTAGGCGGTACCCTCTCCCTGCCCGCCTGGCAAATGCCTGCACTGCATAACCTGGTGCAGCGCATGCCGCCTGTAGTGGCGGCGAACGCCAAGCCAGAGGCTGCGGTGTTTGGCATCAACTGGTTGTCTGCTGCCGGCACCGGCGTCTTTGTCGCCGCCCTCCTCACCGGTTTCGCCCTGAAATTGAGCGGCGCCCAATGGAAGGACGCGACCGCACGCACCCTTCGCCGCATGAAAATCCCCGTCCTGGTTATCGCCCAGGTACTGGGCTTGGGCTATTTGACCCGCTACTCCGGCACCGATGCGGTCCTCGGACTGGCCTTCACCAGCGCCGGTCCCATGTATCCTTTCTTCGCCGCCTACCTGGGCTGGCTGGGTGTCTTCCTGACCGGCTCCGATACCGCTTCCAATGCGCTTTTCGGGAGCCTGCAACGGATCACGGCGCAGCAGCTTCATTTGAATGAGATCCTCATCGTGGCCACCAACTCGACGGGCGGCGTCATGGGTAAGATGATTGACGCCCAGTCCATCATGGTCGCCTGTGCCGCCTGTTACGATGATCCTTACGAGCGTTCCCACGCCCTGGGGCCGATCTTCCGCAAGGTCTTCTGGCACTCCATCGTGCTGGCGGCCGTCATCGGCGTGATCTGCCTTCTCCAGGCATACGTCTTCCCGGGGATGATCCCGTCGCCACCTGTCAAGTAACAGCCGACCATGGGTAGTGGCTCAATTGAGCCACTACCCGACCATGGCACTGGCCTTCGCCCGGACCGGCCATTTGTACCCGTTCTTCGGCGCCATGCTCGGATGGCTGGGCGTGGCACTGACTGCATCCGACACCTCGTCGAACGTACGGTTCGGCAGCGTGCAGCAGATCTCGGCGCAACGTCTTACCGTTCTGGCGATTCATATTAAAATTCTGCTCTGGTCATAGGGCATCCTTCAGGAACATTCGGGGTTTTAAGCACGTAGACCCCTGATATGAAGTTCAGCTTCGCCCTGCTTGTTATCGCTCTCGCCCCCTGGATCGCGGTTGGCCAGGGCACTTCAGCCCCGCCTTCCTCTGTTCCGGAAGTGTCGGCTACGGAAAGTGCTCCCACTCTCTCCCCGACCAGATCCACCAACTCATTCGCCAGGTCGCTGAAAAAGACATGGAGAACGACAAGAGGCAGCTTGACTACACCTACATTGAGCGGGAAGAAGAGTACCGGCTCGATGGCAAAGGACAGGTGAAATCCACCGAGACCAAGACGAATGAAGTCATGATGCTCTACGGTGAGCAGATCGAGCGCCTCATTGCCAAGAACGACAGGCCGCTTTCCGCAAAAGACACGGCCAAGGAAGACGAGCGCATCCAGAAGCTCACCGACAAGCGCAAGAACGAAACCGACGAGCAGCGGGCGAAACGCCTGAAACAAGAAGAAAAAGACCGCGAGGAGGCCCGCCAATTTGTGAGCGAAATTGCCGACGCCTACAATTTTCACCTGGCGGCCATGGAAAACCTCGAAGGCCGTGAAACGTATGTGATTGACGCCGAGCCGCGCCCGGGCTTTAAGCCGCACGGCGAAGGAGCCAAGTTTCTCCCCAAGTTCCGCTTTCGCGTCTGGATCGACAAGGCCGAGGGCCAATGGGTCAAGCTCGACGCCCAGGCCATTGATACGGTTTCCCTCGGCCTCTTTCTGGCGAGGGTCCACAAGGGCTCGCGCATCGTCATCGAACAGACGCGAGTGAACGATGAAGTCTGGCTGCCGCAGCACGTGGCGGTGAACGTGGACGTCCGTCTCGCCCTGGTGAAGAACTTCAACATCGCGGAGGACGTCACCTACCGCGACTACAAGAAATTCCGCAGCGATACCCGAATCGTGCCGCTCGGCGAAGCACAACAGCAGCCTTAGCGCGGTGGAGCGCGGATATACAGCCACCACGCCGGAGCAAGCGCAATCGCAGACACTGCTTCAAGGCGTGATCTCCCAGATAACGCCGTAGCCATTTGCTCCCCCTTTAGACGCGGTGCCGTACAGATTGCCATTAGCGTCCATGAGCACGCTGCCGTAGGGAATGGCTCCATCGCTGCCGCCGGTGAAGTCGTAAAGGTCGGTTTCCGTCCAGCCTCCATTAGCGGGCGTCAGCTTGAAAACCGAACCTGCTCCGTAAGCGCCGTCCTTGGTCGTCGTGCCATAAAGATTGCCGGCCGCGTCGATTGTCAGGCTGTCATAGGGCCCCGGCTGGTAGGCTGACCCGGTAAAACTGTACAGCACGCTGAACGTCCAGTTTCCGTTCGAGGGCGTTAGTTGGTAAACCGTGCCGCCGCTACCGGAACCGCCGCTACTCGTGGCGCCGTAGAGATTGCCTGCGTTGTCAAACACCAGGCCACCAAACGGGCTGCCTCCATCGCTTGCGCTTTGAAACGCGTACAGAGTGTTCTCCGTCCAACCGGACCCGGAGGGCGTCAACTCGAAAACGGTGCCATATCCGTGGGCGCCCCCGGTATAGGTTGTGCCGAAGAGATTGCCGGCATTATCGAAGATGACTCCGCTATAGGGATTTCCGCCATCGCCTGACCCGGTGAAGAGGTAAATCGCGCTCTCCGTCCAGTTGCCATTCGACGGCGTAAGCTTGTACACCACACCCTGTGCATTGCTGCCCCCGAAGTACGTCGTGCCGTAAATATTTCCCGCTTGGTCGAAAATGAGATCGCCATATCCGGGATTCGCTCCGTCACTGGATCCACCGAACCGGTAGAGCATGGTCTCCGTCCAGGCGCAGAGTGCAGTCCTGCAGGCCACCGCCGGCGGTTTCAGGTTGAAGACTGTGCCGCAGCCGATCCCGCAATTGCGGCCGCCGAATTCGGTGGTGCCGTACAGGCTGCCGTTCGGGCCGAACACGACTCGGGCGATGGGAGAGCTTGCATCGGGGCGTCCGGCGAAGCTGTAGAGCGGGCTCAGCACCCACCCCGAGCCTTTGCGGGCCAGCTTGAACACCGTCCCGCGATTCGAGCTCCCTCCCTGGTATGCCGTGCCATAGAGATTTCCTCCCCGATCCATCGTCAAGCCGGCTTCGGGGTACGCACCGTCTTGTCCGCCGATGAAGTTGTAAATCACCTTGAAGTTCTGGGCTTCCGCCGAATACGCCAACACGAATGTCAGCACCACTCCCAACGTCGCCAGCGTCACCAGCGAGCGCCGATGTTCCTCTCGGCGGGATGGCCGCGCAGACGTTTGTGCGCGCCGGTTGGTAGCTGATGTCAAGCTCCGAATTTGCTTTGGACTTCCCATTGTGTGTCTCTTTCCCGTGAGCAAAATCTGTCATAGCCGATGAGCGGGTGTGCAGTCTGATTGAAGCGGGTCCACCACCGCCACAAACGCCTGAGTTTCTACAACAAAGACTAGCCTCCGCAGGAACGCGATTCAACAGGGAACGCTCCCTGTGCTCCATTGCTCGCCACGACTGGTGAGCTGTCTTCCCCGCACGCACGCGATCCCGCCCCGGCTGTCACGTCCTCCTGCGGCACAGGTCACTGACAAAGTACCCATTGCAGGCGTGAAATTCTGGTGGGTGTCACGGAGAAGATGTCCCGGCCTTTTTCCCACCCTACTCCTGTCGAGTGCGAAACAAGACCCTCGAGCTTCCTTCTCCCCGGCGTCTGAGTGCGCCCGTCCCTTCGGTCTATTTCCTTCCGACCCGCATGGAAAGGAGGTCACCCCATGCACAGTCATCAGCAGTTTCACAATTTACTTCCTCGCACAACTTCGCGCGCGTTGACGCTCGCGCTAGCAATCGTCTTTGTGCTTGCGCTGATCCTCATCTTTACCCAACCAGCGCAGGCCCAGACGTTCACCGTGGTCCATAACTTTACCGGCGGACCGGATGGAGCAAATCCCAGGGCCGGCCTGACCATGGACAAAGCAGGAAATCTTTACGGGACAACCTACAACGGCGGGCAGGTGGGGGGAGATTGCTCGTCAGGGTGCGGCACGGTTTTCAAGCTAACTCACAAAGGCTCCGGTTGGATCTTCTCGCCGCTCTACGCCTTCGCCGGTGACAGCGACGGATTCGGTCCAATGGCCAGACCAACGACCGGCGCCGACGGCAGTCTCTATGGTACGACCACCGAGGGCGGATGGGTGGATCAATACGGAGGTTGCTTCGTGGGGTGCGGTACGGTTTTCAGGTTGAGGCCTCAGCTCACACCTTGCAAAACTGTACACTGCCCCTGGGTGAAAACCGAGATCTATGCTTTCCACCGTTACTACGACGGGAGTTGGCCCGAGGGTGATTTAACGTTCGACCAACAAGGAAACATTTACGGCACGACCTTTGCGGGAGGCTACGAAAATTGCGGCCTTGGCGGGACTGACTGCGGGCTGGTCTATGAATTGATCCCCTCGGGTGGTTCGTGGACTGAAACAGTGCTTTACTACGGGGACTACGGACGAGGAAATCCGGCTGGTGGTGTTATCTTCGACAAACAAGGCTACCTCTACGGTATGCTCTCGCTATATCCATACGAAATCGGCCTGGTTTACCAATTGGCTCCCTCGGGATCGGGCTGGAACGAGACCATGCTGCACCAGTTCAGTATGCAAGATGGGACCTACCCCATAGGTGGTCTGATCTTCGACAACGAGGGTAAGAACCTGTACGGTACCACCAGCTACGACGGTACCAATGACGGCTCACAATATGGTGGCACGGTTTTTTCGTTGACGCCATCCGGTGACACCTGGAAGTATGCCGTTCTTGTCAATTTCCCAGGTCCTCAAAACGAAAATTGTGGTCCCCACGGTGAATTGGTCATGGACGGGCAAGGTAACCTGTACGGCACCACCTACTGCAGCGGCTATTGGGGGTATGGCTCAGTTTTCAAGCTGACACCCTCGGGCGGCAGCTGGACGCTCACGACGCTCCACGATTTCACCGGTGGTAACGACGGGAAATTTCCGTGGTCCAGCCTGGTGTTCGACGCGAACGGCAATCTATACGGTACAACAGAATACGGCGGAAATGGCTGCAGCGGTGATTCGGGTTGCGGTGTCGTCTTCAAGATCGCTCCGTAACTGAAATACTGCGCCTTCACAGCGGCCGGCATCCTGGATTGGGTGCCGGCTGTTTTCGGTTTTGCCGTTGTCACTTGCCCCTGCGTCATTCGTCACTGACAAACCACCCGCCGCAGGCGTGAAATTCTAGTGGGCGCGAGGGGAGAAGTTTCCCGACCTTTTTCCCACCTACTCCTGTCGGGTCTGCGCGCGGAATAAGACCCGCGAGCTAACTTCGCCCAAGCGTCCGAGTGCGCCGGTCTGTTTGGTTTATTCCTTCCTAACCGCATGGAGAGGAGGCGAAGCCCATGTACCACAAAGCGCGATTGCCAAACCACATGTTCGGCACGAGCCTGCGACCGGAAGGCGCCGCGCTCGCGATCCTGCTCATGCTCCTGTTTCTCTTGTTTACACTTTTGTTCCTGACTCTCACCGCGCAGCCAGCGCAGGGGCAAACATTCAAAGTGCTTTACGCCTTCGCCGGGCAGCAGGATGGATGGGTTCCCTATTCTGGTGTCTCCATAGACGCCGTTGGCAACCTCTACGGGACGACGATTCGGGGTGGTGGCCGAGGCAATTGTCCGGGTCCGGGCGGCTGCGGCAGTGTCTTCCAGCTAACCGACACTGGCTCCGGCTGGCTTGAAACGTTGCTTCACGGCTTCAATGGACCATATGAAGGTTTCCCCCAAGGCCCTATTGCAGCCACTGATGGGGCGTACCCTCACTCAGTAATCCTCGGACCCGACGGCAGTCTCTACGGCACGACTCAGTATGGGGCTGGCGGCGGCGGCACCGTCTACCGACTCACACCTTCCGGCGGTGGCTGGGCGGAAACCGTGCTTCATCGCTTCATCGGTGGCCGACAAGATGGATCTGCGCCTGAGGGAATGTTGGTCTTCGACCAGGCAGGTAGTATTTACGGCACGACCGTGGTGGGCGGTGCTTATTCCTGGGGCACGGTTTTCCGGCTGACGCCCTCGGGATCGGGTTGGACCAAGTCCATCCTGTACAGCTTCCAGGGCGGCAGCGACGGGGCCTGGCCTTATGCTGGCGTCATCTTCGACAAAGTAGGCAACCTTTATGGCACGACCGGCGCGGGGGGCGCCGACGACTGCAAGTACGGCGGCCCTAACTGCGGTACGATTTTCCAGTTGACGCCCTCCGGATCCGGCTGGACCGAGAAGCTGCTCTACAATTTCCACGACGGAAACGATGGCGGAAATCCAAGTCCGCTGATTTCCGATCAGGCGGGCAATCTCTTTGGCACGGTTTGCGGAGGTCCGGGCGGCGGAGGCGCGGTTTTCATGCTGGCGCGCTTTGGCGACCAGTGGGGCTTCCAGGTGCTGTCCAGACTCTCGGGAACGTCGTGTGGATTCCAGGGTAGCCTCACGCTGGACGCGGCGGGCAATCTTTATGGCGCAACCCTTAACGGGGGGGCGTACCAGCGCGGCACAATTTTCGAGCTGGGCCGCTCTGGCGGTTATGGGATCTACACTGACCTTTACGACTTTACGGGCGACAGCGACGGAGGTGAGCCGAACGGCAGCCTGGTATTCGACGGGAATGGCAATCTCTACGGCACCACCCAGGACGGAGGAATACCGGATTACTGCGGCGGCAAACAATATAAGGGTTGCGGGGTGGTCTTTGAGATCACGCCGTAACTGAAATTCTGCGGGTGTGTATCGGCTGGCATCCTGGATTGGGTGTCGGCCATTTTTCTTGGTCTGCTGCTGTCACTCGCGGGTGCGGCACAGGTCACTGACAAGTGTTCGCCGCAGGCGTGCAATTCTGGTGGGTGACGAGGAGAAGTTCCCCGGCCTTGCTCCCACCCGCTCCTGTCGAGCCCGCGCGAAACAAGACCCTCGAGAGCTTCCTTCTTCTCGGCAGCCAAGTGCGCCGGTCCCTTTTGGTTGATTTCCTTCCGAACCGCATGGAAAGGAGGCGAAACCCATGCAGAGCAGACAGCAATCTCAGAATTCACTTTCCCGCGCCATCTCTCGCGCCGCAAGCCACGCGCTAGCGATCGCCTTTGTGATTGCGCTGATACTTATCTTCACTCAGCCGGCGCCGGCGCAAACCTTCAACGTGCTTCATAACTTTACCGGCGGACCGGACGGGGCAAACCCTGAGGCCGGCGTGACCTTGGATGCAGCAGGAAATCTTTACGGCACGGCATTTAACGGCGGCAGCGCCGGCTTCGGTACGGTCTACCAATTGAAGCACAAGGGAGCGAATTGGATCTTTAATCCTCTCTACAGCTTTGGCGGGAACCCCGACGGGAACGGTCCACTCGCTAGAGTAATCATCCATCCCTACTCGGGCGTTCTCGTCGGCACAACCGCGTATGGCGGCGGGCCTAGGAACGGCGGGACGGTTTTCAGTCTAAGACCTTCAGCATCAGCTTGCATAACCGCACTGTGCCCCTGGACGGAAACCGTGCTTCATAGCTTCACGGGTTTTGACGGACTTTGTCCCGGATATGGCGACCTCAACCTCGACGATGTGGATTATGGTTGGGTATACGGCACCACGATTCTCGGGAATGGTGGCTATGGTGTTGTTTACGAGTTGAGACAGGGCGTGCTTTACAGGTTCTCAGGCAGTGACGGAGCTAACCCTTATGGCGGCTTGCTCGCGCACTGGGATGTGCCCGACACTAACCCCACTCTGTACGGAACGACTTACGGGGGCGGCATAAGTAACTTCGGCACGGTTTTCGAATTGACATACCACCAAGGAAGCGGATACACGGAGACGTTTCTTTACAAATTCACCGGCGGCAGTGACGGAAGTTATCCCACCGCCGGCCTGGCCTATGGCTACGGGTTCGACGAGCTCGACCTGTACGGCTCTACCAGCAGCGGTGGCTCGGGTGGCGGCGGTACGGTTTTCCAACTGACGCGCTCCGGCGGCGGTTGGACGTATTCCCTGGTTTACAGCTTTACCGGAGGCGCCGGTTGTGGGCCTTGGAGCACTCTCGTCATGGACGCCGCGGGTAATCTCTACGGCACAACCCGATGCGACGGCGCGAATAATCTCGGCAGCATTTTCAAGTTAACACCCTCAGGCAGCGGTTGGACGTACACCTCGCTGCACGACTTTACCGGCGGCAGCGACGGGGCAAGGCCTTACGGGAACGTGGTATTTGACGGCAGCGGCAACCTCTACGGCACCGCCTCCGAGGGCGGCACATATAACCAAGGTGTCGTCTGGGAGATCACGCCGTAGCCAAGAGTGCACAGATCCACAGCGGGCCCACTTCGGTCTGATATACGAGTATGGGGAGGTTTCTGCGATGCTAAGTACTGCACTGAAGCTTACGTTTGATGCCGTGTACTATCACGTCACCGATATGGAAAAGGCGATTGCCTTTTATCGCGACACCCTCGGACTTCGCCTGACCTCGCGCGACTATGTCGCTCGTTTCGACATTGACGGGGTGCTCTTCGAGCTGGTGCCGAATGCTGCGGGGAATGTGCTCCCCGGGACCGGTAACGCCCGCTTGAGCCTCGGGGTCACCGACATCCAACAGGCCGTTGCAACCTTGCAAGCTCGGGGCGTGGCCACAACCCCGATCAAGACGGAACCAGGAGGCCTGCTCTCCTATTTCAGGGACCCAGACGGTAACGAAATCTGCCTTTGGCAGAACCGTTGACCCTTGCAATCGCTCGGGCAATGTCTACGGCACGGCAACGTGGTGGCGGCGATGCATCCGCGTCGTCTCGCAAATCGTGCCCGTAGCTCAAATCCTGCGGGTGCGCTGCGGGCGCCTGGCAGTGATGACCCCAGAATGACCTCCGCACAGTCCACATCTTGCAACCTTGTGAAATCGCTGACCACGGAGGTGGCAAACATGAACAGAAAATTAGGATGGTTGTTGTGCCTGTTGGCTCTGACATTTTGCAGCAGGCCGGTCATGGCAGACACGTTGTACAGCAACTTGGGTACAGGAACTGACGTTTACAACTGCTGCTCGGGATGGACGATATCTGGCACGGGCTTCTTGGGAGTAAGCTTCATCGCTGCCAACGAATTCCAGGTCACCACGGGAGGCTGGGTTTTTGAGATCGATGTTGCGGTTGGCTATGTGGTAGGCGACAATTCTTTCTACCTGCAAATTGCCGCCGACAACGGTGGCCAACCGGGCGCGGTGCTGGCCTCGTTCACCGGCCTGTCCAGCACCACGCTATACGGAAGCTGTTGCGGGCTGGTCTCCACCGGCGTCGTATCGGGACTCGTTCTCAACACCGGCACCAACTACTGGCTGGTGATTGGTCCTACAAGCACCAGCTCCACCACTTGGGAAGCGTGGAACTTTAGCAACAGTGCGACCGGTAACGATGATTACTCCAACGACGGTGGCTATAGTTGGGTCAAGAATGGCAACCAGCCTCAAGGCGCATTCCAGATTCTCTCTGGATGCTGCGGCACCACACCGGAACCGACTTCCCTGCTTCTGTTCGGCACCGGGTTGGCGGCGGCGTTGGGCGCGATCCGTCGCCAGATGAAACGCTGACCCTCGTACCGGGTGAGTGGTCGCGCGTAGCGGTTGAGAGCGAGCTTCTGGCGAAAATCCTACGCGTTCTGGAGCGTCCGGCATCACTCGCCCCTGCGGCATAGGTCACTGACAAATCACCCGCGGCAGGTGTGAAATATTGGTGGACATCTCGCGAGAAGTCTCCCCGGCCTTTTCCCGCTCCTGTCGAGTCCGGGCGAAACAAGACCCTCGAGCTTCCTTCTCCCCGGCGTCCCAGTGCGACCGTTCTGTTGGTTTTTTCCCTTCCTAACCGCATGGAGAGGAGGCGAATCCCATGCACCGCAAGCCACAATTTCAGAACTCATTCTCCCGCACCATCTCAAGGGTGGGAGCCGCCGCGTTGGCGATGGCGATCGCGGCAATTCCAGTTCTGGCACAGAACGCGGTTCCACCCACGGCGCGCGAGGCAGCGGCGTCGCCGGAGTTCGCCTGGCGCCTACATCCTCCAGCTCAACAAGCGGCGAACCAATCGCCGGCTTCCGCTCACGCGCGGCGTCGTGCACTCTCGCCGCTGGATGGGGTGTTTTATGAGAACGGCCCGGTCAACGGCACTGTGGATGCCTGGGGCATCAACTATGGCTACGTCGTGAGCAATAGCTTCCCTGGGGGATCGGTCAGCGGTTTTGACATCTGGGTATGGGAATTTCCCGGCGACGTCGTGACCTCCGTGGACTGGTCCATTAGCAGCGAACCGAACAGTGGCACGGTCTACGGTTCGGGTACGGCCAAAGGCAGCAATGTGACCGATCGGTTCATCTCCAGCAACCAATATGGCTACAACATAGACAAGATCTCCGTGACGGGTCTGAACGGTGGTGCGAGCGGAGCTGCCTATCTGAACCTGCAGAACGCGGTTGTCCCGAGCGGCAATCCGGTTTACTGGGATGAGAATAGCGGCCAAGGCTGCAAATCCCAGGGCTGTCCGTCGCAGGCCTACGAAAACATGGTGGGGACCATTCCTTCCGAAGCGTTCGCCCTCACAGGCGGTTCGGTCGACGGCCCCTGGGCCTGCAAGACCAGTACCGATTCGCCTCAGGCGTTACCGGAGCAGAACTTCCAGATCATGTACAGCTTCAGCGGCGGAGCGGATGGGGTTTTTCCCAACGCTGCGGCCCTGGATAGGTCAGGAAATATCTACGGCACGACCGGCGGCTACAGCGGAGGCAGCGGCGCAACTGCTTACAAGCTTTCCCGCCGCGGCTCCGGCTGGTTGTTTACCCTGCTCGACACCTTCTCTGGGCCAGTTGCTGCCCGCACCCTGGGCCCGGAGGGCGCCCTGTATGGGTGGGCGAGACAAGGAGCTGGATGCAATGGCAACGGCTGCATCTTTAACCTGAAGCCGGCACCCAATTCGCCGCGCTCCATCTTCGATCCCTGGATCGAAACCGTGCTCTCCCCGATGCAAAACGATTACCCGTGGGGGATCTATGGCGATTTCGTCTTCGATAAAGCGGGCAACATTTACGGCTCGACCTATGATGGCGGCGACTATAATTTCGGCACGATTTTCCAGCTGACGCCCTCCAACGGAAGCTGGACAAAAACTGTGCTCTACAGCTTCAAGGGCGGCAGCGACGGGCAATATCCTTCGCCCGTGGTCTTCGACCATTCCGGCAACCTGTATGGTACGACGCAAAACGGCGGCACCGCCGGCTACGGCACGGTTTTTCAGTTGTCGCCTTCGGGAGGCGGCTGGAGCAAGAAGACCCTGTATAACTTTCAGGACGGACGCGACGGCGAGTGGCCAATCGCCGCCCTGACGATGGACGAGTCAGGGAACTTCTACGGCGCCACCGCGTTCGGAGACAGCTTCGGAGCAACCGTCTTCAAGCTGACGCCTTCCGGCGACGATTGGACGTTCAGTGTCATCTGGCCGCTCATCTACAACGGCTGGACGGGACCGGTTGACCGTCTGGCGATTGATCCAGCCGGAAACATCTACGGCGCGACCAGCAACGGTTGCGGCGACCGCAGAAGCGCACCCGATGGCGCGTGCGACCTTCCGCTCTTCTATTACGGCGAAGTCTTTAAGCTGACACCCTCTGAAGGCGGGTGGAAGTGTACACCCCTGCATACCTTCAACGGGGGTGACGGCTACGGTCCTAAGAACTTGGCACTCGATGCTAACGGTAACCTTTACGGCACGACCGGGCAGGGCGGTGCCTACAACAAGGGCACTGTCTGGGAGATCACACCGTAGCTGAAACTCTGCGGACTCACGGCCGGCATCCTCGGTTTGGTGTGCCGGCCTTTCTTTTGTCTTGACGACATGCCAGGTCGGGTTCCCCCGTTCTCGCATGGTCCGGCCCTCTTGCCCAGCGATGAAGAGCGCTCCAGGGCTAGCCGCATACCCGGGGCCCCATCACGCGCCGATTTTGCGTGGGATTGGAGTGGGGGAGCGGCGGGCGACCCAATCTCCGCCCCGTTCTCCGAATTAGTAACTGAACATAATTACTGTAGTAACTTACAATCGTGTTACCTTATCTTTACTCTGGAGGCAGCGCAACACGCTTCCATCCTTTCCGCCTGTCGCGTGCTTGCACTGAATCTGTGGTTTGAGGTGCAGCATTGCGCACGCCAACATCCCAAGAAATTCAATCACCACAGAGACACAGAGACAGAAAAGAAAGATCATCTGTCTCTCCGTACTAAAAGGGCATTGAATCTTCTTTTTCACCACTGAGGACACGGAGAGCACGGAGAAGAATGGGGAAAATCCGTGTCCTCCGTGGTGAAGGGATTTTTCCGACCGCGGAGAGCGTCGGAATATTTGAAAAACTCTGTGCCTCTGTGTCTCTGTGGTGAACAGTATGATTTACTAATTCGGTCTGTTCTGAGGAGGAACCGTTGATTCGCAAACCGATCTTGATCTGCGCTGCGGCCGTTCTTACTGTGTCATGCTTCGCCCAAACCCAACCTTCCGACAAGAGTTGGATCGCGGTCAGCAACGGCTACACCAACATGCTGATCGAGGTTTTCTTCAAGCACCATCCGGAAGCGGGCACGCAACAGGGCTTAAGCCAATACGACAACAAGATCTCCCAGCCAACGCTGGCCGATGAAACCCAGGAGCGGAAAGAAGTCGAAGCGGTGCTGGCCAAGCTGAAGAGCGCAGCCGCCGAGAAGCAGCAGCAGGACGTCGCCGAAGACCTTCAAATCATGATTCGCAGGGTCGACCTTAACTTCAGGCGCCAGGATTTTCAGCGTGCGAACGAGGTCCCGTTCTACAACGCGAGCCAGATCGTCTTCGGCGGCTTGCAGGTTCTGCTCGACGAGCAGACCCCTTCCGAGCGCCGGCCTGCGGCGGTGGTCCGCATCCGCGAATACGCCGGACTCGATCCTGCTTACACCGCGATCACCGAGATCCTGAAGCAGCGCGTCGCCGAGCAGATGGCCAAGCCAGGCGTGATCTATCCTGCGCGGGTTGAAATTGAAACCGAGATGGCGCGCAATTCGCACTACGTCGAGGGAATTGCCGCGCTGCTTCAGAAGTACAAGCTGAGCGGATGGGAAGAGCCGTTTGCCAAGCTCAAGACGCAGCTCACCGACTATGACGCGTGGGTGCGCGCGACCGTGCTGCCCAAGGCGCGAAACGATTTCCGCCTTCCGCCGCAGCACTACGCGCTCGACATGGAGTTTTTCGGCATCGACATTCCGCCCGAGCAGCTCGCCGCCATGGCGCATCAGGCTTTCACCGAGATCCAGGAAGAGATGAAGCCGATTGCCGCGCGGCTTGCGAAACGGCGTAATCTGCCCTCGCTCGATTATCGCGGCGTGATACGCGACTTGAAAAAGGAGCAACTGATCGGCGATGCCATCCTGCCGTTCTATCAGGAACGCCTGAAGCAAATCGAGAAGATCATCGTCGAGCAGCAGATCGTGTCGCTGCCTGATCGTCCGGCGCGAATTCGTATCGCCACCGCAGCGGAGACCGCGCAGCAGCCTGCGCCGCACATGGTGCCTCCGCCGTTCATCCACAACACCGGTCAGAAGGGCGAGTTCGTTCTGCCGCTGAACATTCCCGCCGGCCCCGGACAAATTGCGAGCGAAAAGTACGACGACTTCACCTACGATGCGGCGGCTTGGACGCTGACCGCGCACGAAGCGCGGCCGGGACATGAGTTGCAATTCGATTCCATGCTGGAGCATGGAGTTTCCCTGGCGCGCGTTCGCTATGCCTTCAACAGCACGAATGTCGAAGGTTGGGGACTGTATTCGGAATATCTCATCGAGCCGTATATGCCGCTGGAAGGCAAGTTGATCTCGCTGGACCTGCGGTTGCAGCGCGCCGCGCGGGCGTTTCTCGATCCTGAGTTGCAGGCCGGGAAGATCACGACTGCCGATGCCTTTCGCGTGCTGGAGGACGACGTAGTGCTGTCGCACGCCTTCGCCGAAGAAGAGGTCGAGCGCTTTACCTATCGCATGCCGGGACAGGCGAACAGCTACTTCTACGGCTACACCAAGTTGATCGCGTTGCGCCAGGAAACGGAGAAGGCGCTGGGACCTAAATTCAACCAGAAGAAGTTTCATGACTTCATCCTGGCGCAGGGCCTGCTGCCGCCGGACCTGATGCGCAAGGCGGTGATGGAAGTCTTCGTCCCTGAGCAGCAAAAGCAAAGCGCCGAGCCGGGCACGCACGGCGGTGAGGAGTAAGGAGATTCGGAGCAATTTTTCCTTGCGCGGCATTCGGGTTAGGAATTGTCATTACGAGCGCCCAGGGTTTTGGGAGCGAGGAATCTGCTTTTCCGTGGAAGAGGCAATAAGCAGATCCCTCGGTCGCTGCTGCGACCTCGTGATGACAAACGTTGCAACATGGCGATCCCTGCCGAATTGCCAACGCCGGTTTGCGCAGGGCTCGCTACGTGTGACAATGCTTCTATGCTAAAAACATGCACTACCGCGCTAACTATACTGATGGCAGGAATGTTGTTGCTGGGAAATGCCCTGGCGCAAGCTCCGGCGACCAACACGCAACCGGCTTCTGCGGCGAAGACCGGGCAAAAGACTGCGGCGAAAAGCCCGACTCCGCTGACCCTCACGACCCAGAAAGACAAAGCAAGCTATGCCATCGGAATGAACGTCGCCAAGACCTTGCAGCGGCAGTCCATTGAAGTTGATCCGGCCATTCTGCTGCAAGGCTTAAAAGACCAGATCGCGGGCGGCAAAACGCTCCTGACCGAACAAGAGGCGCAAACGGTGGTAACCGAGTTGCAGGCCGAAGCGCGCAAGAAGCAGGAAGAGAAGATGAAGCAGGCCGGGGAAGTGAACAAGACAGAAGGGGACGCTTTTCTGGCTGCCAACAAAACCAAGGAAGGTGTTGTCACCTTGCCCAGCGGTCTGCAATACAAAATTCTGAAAGAAGGTGACGGACCGAAGCCCACAGCCACCGACTCGGTCGTGTGCAACTACCGCGGCACGCTGATCAACGGGACGGAATTTGACAGCTCCTACAAGCGCGGCCAGCCGGCAACCTTTCCGGTGAATGGAGTCATCAAGGGTTGGACGGAAGCCCTGCAGCTCATGCCAACGGGATCGAAGTGGCAGCTTTTTATTCCCCCTGATCTGGCGTATGGCGCACGCGGTGCGGGTCCTGACATTGGTCCGGACGCAACCCTCATTTTTGAAGTGGAGCTGCTCTCGATCCAGGCGAAGAGCCAGTAAGAAGTGCTGCGCACTGGTTGCATGACTGGAAGTTATAAGCTTGACAGGAAGAACGCCCGGAAAACGGCGCTGCCCTTCGTGGCACTATCGAAGGGCAGCCTGCCTGCAGGTTGTGGAGGTGACGCACCGGCATAATCTGTCGTTAACTGCGCGACGGGTAGACGCCTTGGAGCGCGATAATCCAGTTCAGAGTAAGGTAAGGCGAGCGAATGTCGACCGGCTGGCCGCCACCGGCCTGACCGATCGCAGCCGCGTTGAGCTGCGAATTGGGCTGCGACGAAGAGTAGAGTCCACTGGTAACCGTCCCGCCAGGGCTGTCTGCTAGGAAACGGCCCGCTGGGTTGGAGCTGTTACCTGCGCCGGAGACCGTATTCATGGCGTGGTTGTGAGACGGCATCTGAGTTGGACGTTAGAGTTGCGCTCTCTGCACCACCGCTCTGGCCGAGAGAATAGTTCTGCAGTCCTGGACCTTGCCCAGCACTTATCGGGACCCGTCCGCGCAAGTCCGGAAGGGCAAAGGTGGAGACGCCATCGCCGCCGTAGGTGGTGCCCAGCAGCGAAAACAGCGCGGTGTTTTGTGAGATGGGCAGCAGCTGTCCATTGCAGAGCGCCCATCCCTGGGGTGCGAAGTTGTACGGCACGAGCAAGAGTGAACCGAGAAAAGGTTCCATAAGCGAGTTCCTTTCGAATTGGAGTTGCGAAGAGTACCGCGAATACTACTACACCTTGCTCTTCAACGTACAACTATGTTTGCCGATCTTCACGCGTATTTAACCGGAATTCCTTTCTTCGTCCCAATATCGCGCCTCCGCTGGCGAAGAGGATTTGCTATTTTTTGCTCCACTCCTCCTGCGACATCACCGTGAGAGATGCAACTTTGGAGTTCTGGAGCTGTGAGTTCAGCTTCGGCACTTCCGCAGTCAGCGACTGGAACTTCACATTGGCGTCGTCCAGTTGCTTCTTGAGGACAGCAGCGCTTTCGATCTGGGATTGCGTCGGGCGGCCCGAGAAGCCATTGACACCGCCGTAAAGTTCTCCCAGGTTTTCGCGCAGCTTCTTCTCGCCGGTGATCATTCCTCCTTCTTTCACCGAGACCAGCGAAGAGCGGAATTCCTCGAGAGTGTCGGCCAGCTTCTGCAGTTGCGCCTTGGTCTGGCTGTCGGACGCGCTACCGGCACGCTGACGGGCCTGATCGCGAAGATCGACGGTTGCGTCCACAATGTAGGTCAATTGGCCGAGCATGTCATAAAGCTGCACAACCGTCGTATGCTGCAGAGCTCGGTCCGCTGCGGTGCTCTTGGTGCGCGGATCAGGCACTAGGTTGATCGTGGTGGTGTAGGTTTCCGTCCCCTTGATCAGCTTCACGGTATAGGTGCCTTCCTGGACTTGCGGACCCAGGAATGCGAACTCGTTCTCGACCAGTCCAGCCGCAGGTGGGACCTTCGGCGGCTTGCCGCGCTCCGGCCATTGAACGCGATTGAGGCCGCGCCGCTTGTCGCCAGGAATGGTGGTGACCAGCTTTCCTTGCGGGTCGTAAATCTCCAGGCGCAAGTCGCCGAAGATGTGGCGTTTCTTCTGGTAGTAGACAATCGGCGCCGCTTCCGGCAGAGACGGTCCGACGAACTCAGAGTTGCCGTCGAAGCGCTGCTCTCCCGCGGGCAAGGTGAGCGTTGCTGGCCGCGATGGCAGGAATGCTGCGTCCTTGGCCATTATTTCCGGTGTCAGCGCGCGCAGCGGAGTGAGATCGTCCAGGATGAAGATGCCGCGACCATGAGTCGCGATAATCAGGTCCGACTCGCGGGGATGAATGGCGACATCACGCACCGCGACGTTGGGCAGCTTGCCGGTGAACTGCGCCCAGTGCGCTCCGCCATCGATGGAGACGAAGAGACCGGATTCCGTGCCCACAAACAGCAGGCTGGGATTGACCAGGTCTTCGCGGACCACATGAGCATATCCCTTCAGCTCGGGCGTGGAAAGCGATGTCCAGGTCTTACCGTAATCGGCGGTCTTGTAGACGTACGTCTTCATATCGCCGCTGGCGTGTCCGTCGAAGGTGGCATAAGCGACCGCTGGATCATGATGACTCGCCTCGATCGTCGAGACCCAGGTACTCGGTGGCAAGCCGGCAATGTTCTTGACCACGTTGGTCCAGTGCTTGCCGCCGTCGCGGGTGATCTGGACATTGCCGTCGTCGGTGCCAACCCAGATCAGGTTCCCGTTCTTCGGCGATTCCGAGATGGTGAAGATGGTTTCGTACTTCTCGGCGTCGGAGTTGTCGATGGTCAAGCCGCCGGAAGTCTCCTGGTGCTGTTTGGCCGGATCGTTGGTGGTCAGGTCGGGCGAGATGCGCTCCCAGGATTCGCCGTGGTCGCGGGAGCGGAACAGAAACTGTCCGCCGAGATAGATTGTGCCCGGAGAGTTCGGGCTGAGCTGAATCGGCGCATTCCAGTTGAAGCGGAACTCCGGCTCGTTCGCCCGCGGCAACGGCTTGATGTCGCGGGATTCGCCGGTGGACTTGCGGAAGCGCGAGATCTTGCCACCTTGATATTCGGCATAGGCGTAATCGGGATCCGTGGGATCGGAGAACGCCCAAAAGCCGTCGCCGAAGTCGATATTGCGCCAGTGACGATTGGCGATGCCATCGACCGCGCGCGAGGGTCCCATCCAGGTGCCATTGTCCTGTAGGCCACCGTAAACGTTGTAGGGTTCAGCCATGTCGAAGCTGACGTGATAAAACTGCGAAACCGGAAAGCTGTTGAGAAACCGCCAGTGGTTAGCGCGATCCAGGGACTGGTACACGCCGCCATCGGTGCCCGTCAACACTTGATCGGAATTGGCGGGGTTGATCCACACGGCGTGGTAATCACCATGAACACTGTCGCCCGGACTCTCAGCCATCGACATGGCTGAGCTGAAACTCTTTCCGCCATCCTCGCTGACGGTCAGACCAAACCCTGGTTTGTAAACCCGGTCCGGATTGTTGGGATCGGCGATGATACGGGCAAAGTAAAACGGGCGTCCGCTAATGTTGAATGAGTTGTTCACCTCGGTCCAACTCTCGCCGGAATCGTCGGAGCGATAAAGAGCGGTGTGGTTTTTCGATTCCACGACCGCGTAGACGCGAGTGTTTTTTGTAGCAGGGATCGCCAGGCCGATGCGGCCCAGGTCGCCTTCCGGCAGCCCTTTGCGCAGTTCATGCCAGGTTGCGCCACCGTCGGTGCTCTTGAAGAGTCCACTTCCCGGACCGCCGGAGCGGAAGGTGAACGGCTGTCGCCGCACATCCCACATTGCGGCATAAATCACGTTGGGATCCTGCGGATCCATGGCCATCTCGGCGCAGCCGGTGTTTTCGTCACGATACAGGACCTTCTTCCAGCTCGTGCCGCCGTCAGTGGTCTTGAAGACGCCACGCTCCTGGTTGGCATTCCAGAGATGTCCGAGCGCGCAGGCGTAAACCGTGTTGCTGTCTTTGGGGTGAATAACGATGCGGCTGAGGTGCTCGGAATCGGTAAGGCCCAGGTTCTCCCAACTGTCGCCGCCATCACGCGAGCGGTAAATGCCGGTTCCCACGGAAACGGTGTTGCGCACCCACGCTTCGCCGGTGCCAACCCAGACAGTCTTCGGATTGGACGGATCGATGGCAACGGAACCGATCGACTGCGTTGGCTGCTTGTCGAAGACGGGCTTGAAGGTCGTACCGCCATCGGCGGACTTCCACACGCCGCCGCCGGCGGAGCCGACGTAGATCGTCAGCCGCTGTCCTTCCTGCACCGCGGCAATGTCGGCAATGCGTCCGCCCATCGCGGCAGGGCCAATGGCGCGCGCCGAGAGGCCGCTGAAGGTGTCAGAATCAACCGTCACCTCTTGTGCAGCGACGAAAACGGATAAAGATACAAGCAGCAGAGCGAACACGAAAGGACGCAGACGGTTCAACATGGTGTGACCTCGAAGACACGGAAATGCGGCCTGGCGATCAACCGCGCAACCAATACAATGACTCCTGAAACGCCCAGCGGCCAGCGAGCCGGAACTGGCGCGAGAATCCCCGCTTGCGTCTTTAGAATATGCCGAGCTAAGCAAACGTTCCGAAATAGCTACTTCTTTGGCTCTTCCGGCTTAGTTGCGGGCGCCGCAGTTGCGGCCGGCATCTTGAACATGGCGTCATCCACAGGTACGTTGAGCTCAATCTTGGAGAGCGTGATCTTTTCCTTCTGCTGGCTACCCTTGATACCGTTTTCCATGGCGAAGGCGAACATGAGCCCATTGACTTCCTTGTAATCGCCGATCGAGGATTCAATCTCCTGTTCCGTGCCGCGAACCGTGCGCTTCACTTCTTCTTTGATTTCCAGGAAAGAATCGGCATCCAGATAGATGGTGACGACGTCTCCGTTTTTGAGCGTGGCCTTCAACTTGTAAACGTCACTGCCCTCCAGTTTGTCCTTGCCCAGCAATTCGACCTTATTGCCCTTGCTCTTGTAGTCAACCAGCGGGCCATCGATGTCAGCGACCTCTTCCAGGTCTTTCTTGTCATCTGCCGACAGCGCTTCCGGATCCTTCTTGCCCATGAATGGCATGATCTGCCAGGCGTCCTTGCCGTCATAAGCCTGGACCGCCGTCATGCCCTGGAGAGTGAACTCGAGGCGCGCGTTATCGGGGCGCTTCAGGATCAGGGATGCCGGAGCTTCCATTCCGGGTCCCACCGTCATCGTGCCCGTCGAGCGAATGCTCTGCACGGACTTAATCTTGTCCATGCCACCGCGGGCCTGAACGTTTTTGGCGATGATTTCGTCCACCGTTTGCGCCGAAAGTGCCGGTGTAAGCAGAACGGCGACGGCAGTAACCAAGCATAAATTCCGCAACATGCAACCTCCAGGCGCGTTCGCGCCTCGGTGGGATACGTAATCCACCCAGAAACAGTTCCGCAACGAACTGTACGAGGCTACTCCCAACGTGTCAACCCAACAAGATACAAGAGGTCCACGGCCTTAACTTCTTCCTGAGCAGGGTGACGTAGCGATGCAGCTTTTCTGTACGCCGCATGACCAAACGTGGGACTATAATTGCCGACCTTAGTCGAACGAATCCAAATGTAGAGGGAGAGGCCGTGAAGCCAGGCGGCGACGGCAAGCCAAGTTCCTCCTCGGGAGGCTTGAAAGTTTCCTGGGGCACAGCAATGTGGATTCTCCTGCTCACGTTAGCAGTTTGGATTTACTTCTACCTTCAGCATATGCCACTCGACGCGCCTTCGACTGCGGTTGTGGCGTTGGCCGTCACTGTCATGGTCGTGGTGGTGCGGTGGCTCTGGTCACGCCTTCGGCGAAGCCGGGAAGACAAAAGTAGAACAACGAAATGACCAAATTCGATCGTCAAGTCCTGAAGACATTCATTCTGGTGCTGAGCCTGTGGATCGTACCTGAGTCCTTGGCTGAGCCCCAGTCTGCCAGCCAACCTTCCGGTGGCACGCTGCAAGTTGTGTGCCGGCTCGTACAGCCGGTTGTGGGACCACACGGGCAAGTGACAGCCGCAGCTTTGGCCAGTGCACCGAAAGGATCGGCGGTGCATTACCGGTGGAAAGCGACTGCGGGCGGCTTCGTGGCGAAACCAGGCTCGCAGCCCAACATCAGCAAGGAGGGCAACGAAGCTACGGTGCAGTGGACCGCCAACGGTGCTGCGTCAGGCGAGTACACGCTGTCGGTACAAGTCACGGATGAGAAGGGAGCCTCCGGCTCCTGTTCACTTGACGTGCTGGTCAGCGCGGAGCAGGAACATCGAGATGCTTCCATCAGCAGCGGCTTGGGCAGCGAAGCCGCGCGTGCGCTGCTCGTCAAGGGGAATCCGCAGCAGACGGGTTACGGACTGTACAGCTATATTCTGGCCAGAAGATCTATGGAGGACGGTGGCAGTGATCGGTTGCAGGCGGTACTGAAGTCCTATCTCAGCCTGGAAGACGTCAACCTGGAAGCCGGTCGCAAACTTCCAGAACTCAATATTACGTACGTACCGGTTACTGCCAGGTCGCCGCAGGACCCGCCAAAATTGCCGTGGATTCTCGAGTACTACGACTACCCGAGCGCCAGCTCCCTGTTGTCGAGCCTGCCGAGGCAGGAAGTAAAAGGAGACGGTCCCTTCATTGTTTCCTCAATTCGTCCGCTGCAGGGATCCGGAACCGATCCAGGTCCCTACATTCTCCAAGACCTGTCGACTGTGCCAGTCAGCATCATTCCCCTGTGGATGGAACAATTCCGCAGCGAGACAACGCAGCAACGGGTGTGGGAAAGGAAGTCGATCGGCGACATGGCGCTGCACCTGCGCACCTTCATCGCGATTGCCGCGGAAGGTTACCCCATAGTTCAGAAGTCGGTATTCGCGCTGATCGTGACGTCAAAGCAATGAAGAACAATGTGCTGGGATTGCTCTTGGCTTGCCTGCTTGCGACCGCCTTGGCCGCGCAGCCCCAAGCAGGACCCGCCTCCAGCGCCACCGAGGAACGCGCGCACGCGGCAAGCCTGATGGACGAGGGAACGCGGCTGGTGCGCCAGCAGACCCCGGAAGCGTTGCAATCCGCCGTGACCGCTTATCAGCAAGCCTTCTCACTCTGGCAGAAACTGGGGGACTCAACGAAGCAAGTGGAAGCGTTACTCGGCGAGGCCACGGCACAGTTCTTTCTTCGTCGGTCTGATGAGGCACGTGTACTGGTGACGCAAGCCGGAGAAGTGGCCCGCGCTGCCGGCAACCGCCGGGATGAGGCTACAGTCCTCAACGGCTCGGCTAATCTCTACCACAGCCTCGGCGAGGAGCAGAACGCACTGGACGATGCCGCGCGCAGCCGGAGCATCTACCAGTCTCTTGGTGACAAGGCCGACGAAGGTCAGGTTTGTATGCTGCAAGGCTTCGTCTACTGGAAGCTGAAGGACACACCAAACGCAATTACCAGCTACGAGCAAGGTCTGTCGCTGTCTCGGGCGAGCAACAATCGCGAAGGCGAGGCCCAGGCTCTGTTTTATCTGGCGCAATTGAACGCCGTCTTGAATCGGCCGGAGACCGTCGAAAAGGCCATCGGCTACTTCAGCGAAGCGCTACCGCTGTTCCAGACGACCAAGAATCGCCAATTCGAGGCCCAGACCTTGTTTCATCTGGCGCAATTGAACGGCAATTTGCACCAGCCTGGGCCCCTCGAAAAAGCTATCGATTACTATGCTCAGGCGCTGACCCTGTTCCAGGCGAGCAACGATCGCCAGGGCGAATCCCTGACCTTGCTCGGGCTGGGGCAATTGAAACTACAACAAGGAAGTGTCGAAAAAGCTATCGATTACTTTACAAAGGCGGTGCCGCTATTCCAGGCGTCCCCAGACCGGTTTAGCGAGGCCATGTGCTGGTGGGGCCTGGGCGATGCGAATGACCGCCTTGGGCATAGGCAACAGGCACGGGATGCCTATCTCAAAGTCCTTCCATTTCTTACCGAAAACAAAAATGAGCGCATGCTGGGAAGTCTCTTACTGGATTTGGGTGAGGAGGAAGATGCGCTGGGAAATGTGCAAAAGGCCGTCGAATACTACGAGCAAGCGTTACCGTTGCTGGCGTCGCAGGGTGAAGGGCTACACCAGTGGATGGCGCTCACACATCTTGGTAAGGCGCGCGAGAAACTAGGAGACCCTGCGAAGGCGATGGATGCCTACAAGGCGGCGATTGCCGTCGGGCACTCTACAGGAGCCAAGGCCGACGAAGCCTACGCCTATTTGATGCTCGGCGATGTGCTTTTCGAGAAGCACGACTGGAAGGGTGCACTCGATGCGGATGCCGCGGCCCTCAAACTCTTGGAGCAGACGGGAGACCGTTCAGGGCAAGGCGCGGCGCTCATCGGAATGGCAGGCGTTTACTCCACCCTGGGCGACTACAAGAAGGCGCTCGACCTGTCTCTGCAATCGATAGCCTTGCTGGAAGGTGACCCGGTTCAGGTGCGCAAGGCTTCGGCGCTCATGGTGGCAGGAGCTAGCTACGGCGCGCTCCACGATACCAAGAAAGCCCTCGAGTATTTGAACCAGTCTCTTTTGCTGCAACAAACCCCCTCCGGCAAGGCTGGAGTGCTGGCCTCAATGGGTACGGTCTATTACGACATGGGCGACCATAAGAAGGCGCTGGAACTGGAGCAACAGGCGCTGGACATTCTCCGCCCACTCAACCAGCCGGCCACAACCAACAAGGTGTTGAATGACCTCGGCCTCACTTATTCCGCCATGGGCAACAAGTCGCAGGCCCTGACGTCGTTCGAGACTTCACTTGCCAGCGCACGTGCCCGAAACGATCTTCAGCAGCAGTCGGCGACTCTCAATAATCTGGCACAGACCCATCAAGACTTCGGCGACACCAGGCAAGCCGAGGCGCTTTACGGCGAGTCGCTGGCCCTAGTCCGACAGGTCGGAGACCGCTATGAAGAAGCGATCACACTTTCAAATCTCGGCATGGTGTACCACGCGTTGGGAGAAGAAAAGAAGGCCGAGGACACACTGAAGCAGGCGTTGAGGATCCGCCGCGAGCTTGCCGACCGTCACGGAGAGGCGATCGCCCTCAACAACCTGGCCCTCTTTTACAGCGATACGGGAGAACTGCAGAAAGCGCTGGAATCCTACGACCAGGCGCAGTCAGTTCTCAAAGAATTCGGGGATACGCCTGAACTGGGCACCAATCTCAACAACCTGGGCTCGATTTACCGCCAGCTCGGCATGAATGAACGGGCCCAAATGTACTACGCGCAGGCGCTCGAGATCCGGGAGCAGACCAGTGACGATGACGGACGGTTAACCACTCTCAATAACCTTGCGGTCCTGGCACAATCTGCCAACCCTCCGGACCTGGAGAAGGCGCGTCAGTATTATCGCCAAGCGCTGCAACTGGCTGAAAAGCTTGGGAACCAAGTAGGGGAGGCGCGACTGCTTTCCGGCCTGGGCGTGATCGATAGCGACCTGGGTGACCAGGACCAGGCGCTCAAGCAACTGCAACGTTCTCTGGAGATTGCCCGCCAAACAGGGGATCTTGACAGTCAAGCTCTGGCGCTGCACAACCTGGGCACCGTCTACGAGAAGCAGAACGATCTGGCCCAGGCGCTGGACCGGTTCCACCGGGCGCTCCCGCTTTGGCGCCAGATCAACAGCGTTGAAGGAGAGGTCATAACCCTGTACATGATCGCAAAAGTGGAGCTCAAACAGGGCGACCTGAAAGCAGCTTTGGGTCATGTGGAAGACTCGATCCGCCTGAGCGAAACCTTGCGCAGTCGCCTGGGCAGCGAGGAGCTGCGGGCTTCCTTGCTGGCCACGGCAGGCAAGTCTTACGAGCTGAAAATAGCCATCCTGATGCAACTGGACCAGCAGCATAAGGGCGAGGGCTACGATGCGCGGGCGCTCGAAACCAGCGAACAATCGCGGGCCCGCAGCTTGGTGGACTTGCTCACCGAGTCGCGCGCCAACATCCGCCAGGGCGTCGATCCGCAACTGCTTGCCCAGGAGCGATCCATCCGGCGGTCACTCAACGCCAAGGATCTGCAACTCCGCAAGCTGATGCTGTCTGACCCGCAGAGCGGCGATCTGGAGCCTTTAAAGCGCGAGATGGAAGATCTGAGCGCGGCTTACGAAGGGGTTCAGGCCCAAATCCGGACCACGAGTCCGGCCTACGCGGCGCTGACTCGGCCTCAGCCGCTCACCTTGCAGGAGATTCAGCACGAGCTCGACTCGGATACCCTTCTTCTGGAATATGCGCTGGGCAAGGAGCACAGCTACCTGTGGACGGTTACGCCGACTTCTTTGGCCTCCTATGAGCTGGCTGGACGGGAGACCATCGAGAACGCGGCGTACGAATTCCACAAGCGCCTTCCCCAGACAGCAAACCCGGCCGGCCTGGAACAAGCGGCAAGGGAGCTTAGCGGCCTTCTCCTTGGCCCTGTGGCTTCCGAGCTGAAGAAGAAAAGGTTGATCGTTGTCAGCGATGGGCTGGTACAGCAATATGTGCCGTTCTCTGCCCTTCCGGTGCCGTCCAGTCCCAATGCCAAGGCGCCGGAAACCCCGGCTCCGCTGCTCATCGCGGACCACGAGATCATCACCGAACCGTCGGCATGGGCCATCGCTGCACTGCGGCGGGAGGTTTCGGGCCGCAAGCGGCCGCCAAAAACTGTGGCTGTGCTTGCCGATCCTGTTTTCGATCCGAATGATGAGCGGCTGGTGGCGGGATCAGCTCAGTCTGCCGGAGCAAGTGCGGCCCAGGCCAAGTCCCGCGTGCTTCCTGCGGACGCGGAATCCGCGACACGGGGAACCAGCCTCGAACGTCTGCCGAAGTCCCGCGAGGAGGCAGACAATATTCTCGCCCTCACAACGCCCGCTCAATCGCTGGCCAAGCTGGGCTTCGATGCCAGCAAGGCCAACGCCGAGAGTCCGGAACTAGCCGATTACCAGATTGTGCACTTCGCAACCCACGGCGTCCTCGACCAGGACCATCCGGAGCTGTCAGGAATTGTCTTTTCACTCTACGACCAGAAGGGGCAAAGCGTGGATGGTTTCCTCAGGCTGAATGAGATTTTCAACCTGAAACTGCCTGTGGACCTGGTGGTGCTCAGTGCGTGCCAGTCCGGGCAGGGGAAACTGGTCGGCGGCGAAGGGCTGGTGGGACTGACGCGAGGCTTCATGTACGCTGGCGCGGCCAGCATGGTGGTCAGCCTCTGGAAGGTCGACGACGCCGCCACCGCCGAGCTCATGACCCGCTTCTATCAGCAGATGCTGGAGAGCGAACATCTGCGTCCACCGGCAGCCTTGCGAGCGGCGCAGCTTTCCATGATGAACGACACGAAAGGTAACGACACGAAGTGGAAACGGCCATGGTATTGGGCGGCGTTTATTGTTGAGGGCGAGTGGAAATGACGGATACCGAGGCCGTTGCAAAACTGAGATTCTGATTGACCTCGACGGCACGTTTGAGCTACCGTTTGGCCGCGGCAAGGGTAGCTGCTGGTTTCGTCTCAGCCGCGGAACTTCCATCAGGAGATCAAGCATGAAGAAGCTGGTATGGGTTGTTTTGTGGTTTGTCCCGGTGATGTTGTTTGCCCAAAGTCCATTCGACGGAACCTGGAAGACCAACATGGCGGAGTCCAAGCTGTCGCCAAAGCCGTATGTGTTTTCGGTGAACAATGGCATGTACGAGTGCGAGAGTTGCGCCCCCAAAATCAAGAACCTAAAGGCTGACGGCCAGGACCAGCCAGTCACCGGGCAGACGTACGACACGCTAGCGGTGCAGGTTGTCGACGGCAACACGATCCACGTCACCGCGAAGAAAGCCGGCAAGCCGGAGTTCGAGCAGACCAGGACGGCTTCGCAGGACGGAAAGATGCTGACTAATTCGGTCACCAACTATCCCGCCGACGGCAGCCAGCCCGTCAAGGCGGAAGCCAAGTTTACGCGAGTTTCCAAGGGTCCTGCCGGCTCGAATGCGACCTCCGGTTCCTGGCGTATCCAGAACGTTAATGAAGACACCGCTGGGCTCACCAGCACCTGGAAGGGCGGGGGCGATACGTTGAGCATGTCCACACCGACAGGCGAAAGCTGGGAAGCGAAGCTCGATGGCAAAGAGTATCCGGTGAAGGGTACTTATGCGAATCAGACGGTGTCGGTGAAGCCGTTGGGGGACCGAGCCATCGAAGTGACTTACAAGCGCGACGGCAAGCTCTACAGTGTGCATAAGATCACAGTCTCGCCCGATGGAAAGAAAATGACCAGCGTCGTCGATAACAAGCAAACAGGGAGAAGCTCGACATACGTTGACGAAAAGCAATAGCGAAAGTTGAATGCGGAACCCGAGTCGAGCAAGGTTGCCCATTCCGTCGCGTCTCGGGGTATTTTCGTCGTCTTGATGGTTCCGGTATGGTCGAATAGCCGGTCATGGCCCTTTCCAGCGAGTAAGAAGCGTGGCATGAGATCCGGCGGCGAGTCTGGTGGATTTGTCCGGAAGTGGCACGGTCTGGCGGGTGAGGACCTTGCACGCCGGGCAGTTTTTCTCCGTCGCAGGTCGCCGAGCAGGATTCTTTGCCAGGCAATTGTCTACCCTTCACCGAAATCTGCTAATCTGCCCCATTGCATTTCACTTCTAACGGAGCTGTCCCCAGATGTCGAAAAGATCGGTATCAGCTTTTAGCGCTTTCCTGATGGTTTGTGTCCTGGCTTTGTCCGCAGCAGCGGGCAGCAATCCCAAGAACAATTCCGACGACGCCGCGCGTCCCTCGTACGAAGCGCCGCAACCCGAGCGGGAGACCCTGGACCTCAACATGTACCAGCTGATCCGCACAGGAGGGCATTAGCCATTCGCATGTGATGGAGTATGCCTCGGCATTGGACGACGGCATTGGGCCGCGGCTGACGGGTTCTCCGAACTTGAAGCGCGCCAACGAATGGACGCGCGATCAGTTTACGGCGATGGGTTGCAGCAATGCGCACCTTGAAGACTGGGGCGAGTTCGGAATGGGCTGGCAGCAGCTTAATACCTGGGTGCGAATGACGTCGCCCGACACTGCTGTCCTGATCGCCCAAGCGGCGCCGTGGTCGCCGGCAACGCAGGGCGCCATCAGCGGACCGGCGATCTGGATCGAGGTCAAGGAAGAGAAAGACCTGGACAAATACAAGGGCAAACTGGCCGGCCACATCGTGCTGTATGGCGATCTGCGGGAGGTGAAGCCGGTGGAGAAACCGCTGTGGACAAGGCTGGACGACGCCGAGCTCAAGAAGTTGGCCGAGTATCCGACGCGCCCGCGCGAGCGGGATTTTGAGCAGCAGTTCATGAAGCGGCTCGAGTTGCGCCGGAAGGTGGGACAGTTCCTGGCAGCCGAGCATGCGTCGGCAGTCATCACTCCCAGTCGCGACGGGCGCGATGGCGGCGGTTCCGGCGGCACCATCTTCGATGACAGCGGGGCAGGCTTTGGCTGGATGGCCTACCAACGCGAGAATATCGATCCATTGCCCATCGTGGTGATGGCCATCGAGAACTACGGCCGCATCTATCGCCTTCTGAAGGCGCACGTGCCGGTCAACCTGGGAATGGACGTTGAGACCAAGTTCTCAGGCGATCATGAGCACGGATACGACACGGTAGCGGAAATTCCCGGCACCGATCCCAAGTTAAAAGATGAGGTTGTCATGCTGGGTGGGCACCTGGACTCGTGGGCTTCAGGGACGGGCGCCACCGATAATGGCGCCGGCACCGTGGTGGCGATGGAAGCCATGCGCATTCTCAACACCTTGCAGGTGAAACCACGGCGGACCATTCGGGTTGCGTTGTGGACAGGCGAGGAACAGGGAGAGTTTGGCTCGTATGGCTACGTCAAGCAGCACTTCGGATACGTGCCGCTGTCCACTGCGCCCGACCAGCTAAAGTTGCCGGAGTGGCTGCGCAAGCCGGCTGGCCCGATCCAGCTCAAGCCCGAGCAGGCAAAGATTTCCGCCTACTACAACGTGGACAACGGCAGCGGCAAGGTCCGCGGTGTGTACCTGCAGGAGAATGCCGCCATGGCTCCCATCTTCCAGCAGTGGATTGAGCCGCTGAAAGACCTTGGTGTTTCCACCATCACGCTGCGCAATACCGGAGGCACGGACCACGAGGCCTTCGATGGCGTCGGAATCCCGGGCTTTCAGTTCATCCAGGACCCGCTCGATTACGGTTCACGCTCGCACCATTCCAACATGGACACCTACGAAAGACTGTCACCCGCGGACCTGGCGCAAGCTGCGGTGGTGGAAGCCATCTTTGTGTACAACACAGCCATGCGCGACCAGATGCTACCGCGGAAGCCGCTCCCACATCCCGAACTGGAAGAGAAGTTGAAAGCACCACTCAAGAACCTGATGCCCGGCGCTGAGGTGGTGGAGAAGGACAGCAAAGAGAAGGCGGAGCAGAGCGAGCCACAGGAGTAATCGCGGAGAATCCCGACAAGAAGCTGCTCCGCCAATGGGTGGGCCGCTTTCGCTGCCCAGGCGCAAACGTATTTGCGCCCCTGAGTAGAATTGACCTTCACCACCCATGCTCGAAAACATCAACCTGAAGAAGAAGCTTTCCCGGGAAGAGTACAAGCGCATTGTGCCCGGATTGCAGTTGCGTTTGTACGACCTGGAGAAGGCATGCTGGGACAACGGCGTGCCCACGGTGATCGTCTTGGAGGGCTGGGACGCCTCGGGCAAGGGGACGACGATCTCGGCGTTGACACAGCGGCTGGATCCGCGCGGCTTCAAGCTGTACCCGATCACCGCTCCGCGAACTTACGAGCAGCAGCGCCCGTGGTTGTGGCGCTTCTGGCTAAAGGTGCCGAACCGCGGCGAGATGGTCATCTTCGATCACAGCTGGTACGGGCGCGTGCTGGAGGAGCGCGTCGAGGGAACCATCCCGCAGAAGTCGTGGAAGCAGGCATTCCGCGACATCGTCGAGTTTGAGCGCATGCTGGCCGACGATGGCACCGTGATCCTGAAGTTCTTTCTGCACATCAGCAAGAAGGAGCAGAAGAAACGCTTCGAGATGATCGAAGCGGACCCGCTGGAAGCATGGCGGGTGACCAAGGCCGACTGGGCCCGCCACAAGAAATACGGCGAATATCTTACGGCAACGGAGGAAATGCTGGAGCTGACCGAGTCGGAATACGCGCCATGGACCATTGTTGAAGCCACTGCCAAGTCGTATACCCGGAAGCAGGTGCTGGAGACCATCATCAGCGCGCTGGAAAAAAGCCTGGGGCCGAAGGCGCCGCCACGCCAGGATGTTTCGCGCTGGGGCCTCCAAGGACGCGGAATTGCGGGCCGCTATGGAATCGTTGAGCGGAGGCGGGCTCTGATGCTGGAGACGGTGGATCTCACCCGCACCCTGGATCGCCAGTCGTACGTTCGCGAAGTGACGCGCCGCCAGATTCAACTGCGTGAGCTGGGATATCAGATTTACCTGCGGAAACGGCCGGTCATCATCGTCTTCGAAGGCTGGGATGCCGCGGGCAAGGGCGGCACCATCAAGCGCATTACCGAAAAGCTCGATCCTCGCGGCTATGTCGTTTATCCGATCAGCTCACCGCAGGGCGAAGACCGGACCCGGCATTACCTGTATCGCTTCTGGAGACGACTGCCGGAGCGCGGACAGATCGCCATTTTTGATCGCTCCTGGTACGGCCGCGTGCTGGTGGAGCGGGTGGAAGGATTCGCCAGCGAAGCGGAATGGAAGCGCGCGTATAAAGAGATCAACTCCTTCGAACGGCAACTGCGCGACTTTGGAGCCATCCTGGCAAAGTTCTGGATCCACATCTCGCGCAAGGAACAACTGCGCCGCTTCGAGGAGCGCAAAGCTATCGGGTACAAAGCGTGGAAGTTGACGGACGAGGACTGGCGCAATCGCGAGAAATGGTCAGCCTACGAACAAGCTGTGGAACAGATGTTGGTAAAGACCAGTACTTCCACTGCGCCGTGGACACTCATCGAAGGCAACGACAAGTACTGGGCGCGGACGAAGGTACTGGCGAAGCTGGTGAAAATTCTGTCTGCCGAAATGGCATATCAGCCGGCTGATCCGCTGCGTAGAGCCGAAACGGCGAGCAGTAGCCGGAAGGGTAAAGGCGCGAGCCGGGGCTGAAGGGATGTTCACTGCTACTTCCTGCAATCGGGATGCAGCTTCGAGTTGCAATCTCAAGAACTGATTGAGCCGGAGGCGACCGCGCGTTGGTTCCTTGACCTAGACTGCGCGGCCCGTCCGACAGGTGGCACAGACTTAGCTTTTCCCCGCTACCTTTTGTTCTGCCAGCGGCCTCGCGAAGGCGTTCGTCGGGCTGTGCGAGTTGATGGTCAGAACCTGTTTGTAGTATTCCATCGCCTTCGTATTGTCGCCGGACTTCTCGCAAGCTTGCGCCAGTAGACTTAAGATGAACGGATCCTTTTGATCGGCCTTCTGCAACTCCGCAATGGCGGTCTTGTAGTCGCCGCCGTAGAAGGCGACATAGCCGGCAATATAGGGATAGAAGCGCATCTGGTCAGGATTGGCGCCTTTGTCGAGGATAGTTTTTGCGGCGGCGAGATACTTCTGCGCGTCCTCCTTGCGGCCTTGACGGGCGCGAATGCGTGCCAGGGCACTCTCCCAGCGGAACTCCCAAAGGTCTTTCTCCGCGGGTGTCATGTTGGGCTTGAGCAGTGCGGTCAGGTGTCCGGTTTGATACCACTGGAAGGCGTTGTCCACATCGCCCGACTCGAGGTAGATGCGTGCCAGTTCGTTGGCCGTTCCAGCGGCGTCATCGAACTTCTTCTCATCATATTGCGAATCGAACGCTTGCTGGTCGTACATTGCCGCCTGGCTGGCATCGCGGGTGAAAGCGTAAGAAATGCCCATCGTTCGCAAGGCCTGAATCTTCTGCTCGGGCGTGGCTAGCGCGATAGCCTTGGCGAGATGCACGCGCGCCTTCTGATACTCGCTCTCCAGATCGAGCGCGATTCCGGAAGCCAATTGCGCCTGGTAAAGATCCGGAGACAGCTGCAGCGCGCGGTTGTAAAGCGCCAGTGCTTCATCCTGCTTGCCTTCGCTGTTCAGTTTCTGCCCTTGTTTGACCAACTCAAGCGCGTCGCTGTCCTTGGTAGACGTTTGCGGCGTCGACGGTTGCGAACCGGGCGATTGTGCCGGCAGGGAAGCGGCGCAAAGCACCAGTGCTAAGAGTGCGTAGGTGAAGAAGATTTTCGGTAGCATAGCGGCCCAATTATGGCATATCGCAGTAAGCTAGCGGCCACCCTAGTGAACGGCGAAAAAAGAATGCGGCACTCATAGGCGCCTGCAGAGTAAAGTCCAGGGCACCGCATAGCAGAATGCCGGTGACTGAGATGATTCACGGGAAGAGTGGCCCAGGATGGTTGAGCGTACCTGTAAGTCAAGTCGAGGAACTCAAGAAGTTCAACCGGATGATCGCCGCCGCCGAGCGGAACATGGTGGTGCTGAAACCGGTTGTGAAATAAGGACGTCGGCAGCAGCGCAGATGGGACAGACGACGGGGGAGCAATGGATGTCGAAAAGGGTGAGGAGCAACTTCACCGCGCAGCGGCTCCTCCCACCGCGGATTGAGAGCTTCGCGGGGCGGGAAGTTAGCCCGCCCCAGTTTTGCGAAAGCGGTCGTTGTGTGCCAGTTAGCTCAGCGCGAGCCAACATCAACCGCGGGTCTTAACTAGTGCACACCGGCCCCGCATTGCTTGTGAACGTACCATTCGTGGAGTACCGAGGATGGAACTGCGAAAGGCGAATGGGACGCCCGACGTAGGGAGAGAGTCGCGGAAGATGGCGAGAAGTTGGACGCCGCGAAGCGGGCAACTGGCGCCTCATTCTTTGAACGTCGCAGGGTTCGGAAAGAAGAGAAGCGAAGAATTGCCGAACTTCGGGTAGCGGAAAGGTCCGAGATCGACAGCCTTCGCCGGAAAGAGCGGGCGGTCGAAGAGAAACTGGGGCAAGGAACGCCGCCAGACTCCGGGGAAAAGAAATAGGAGCACGCCAGCTGGTTGGTTGTCGATTCCGAAGCAATCACGAAAATCGATTACACCGCTGCTCGCGTGGTGCGGCAACTTTATCAAGAGCTGGTGCGCTGCGGTGTTGCGTTGGCATTCGCACGCGTGTTGTCGTCTCTTAAGGCAGACTTGACCGTCACTACCTGACAGGGGTTATCGGCGCGAGCCTGATCTTCGACCGCGTGCATGATGCGCTGGCGTCATTCACGGAATTCAGACGACATTCTTCATGACAGAGATTATGGCGCTGGCAAAAACACGCGAGGCGGGACGAACTGCTCAGGCTGTGTATTCCCCAACCGAGAATGCGACGCCGGGAACAAATGCCGCTTCAACGCTGGCCGGGTCGACAGGGAGCAGGGGCAGAAGGCCTTTATACCACTATTATGGTATGCCAAATTGGTCTTTTTGTGCTTTATGCTGGAGCGCCGGAATTTCATCGTTTCGGTGCCCTCAGTGGCGCATCAAACGCAAGAAGCAAGGATTCAGGCCATGACAACAAGGCAGCTTGAGGTGGAGCGTCTTAGCGTGATCTCTAACGAATCGTTCGACAGGGTTGTGGCAAACCTGGAGGCGCTCGTGGGTCGGCCAGACATGCAGGCATGTCGCCGTGACATCACCAGGGCAAGAACAACTTCCGAATTGGCGGCGATAGTTCAGCAGGCACTTGGCGCGTCAGGTTTGATGGAATTCACCCGCTTTGATATAGGCGAGATCCTGCGTAAAGATCAGGAAGGGAAGGCACCCCGTATTCTGCGACTGGTCATCGGTAATCCCCTCATTATGAAGCAGATGGTCGTGCATGTGCCAGACGCCGCTTCTTATGCGCCGGTAACGATCCTCGTGGATGAACGCCCGGATGGAGTGCATTTGTCTTACGACCGAGTGGCCAGCTTCCTCGCGTACTATGGAAGCTTGGACGCTCTGAGGGTGGCACACTACCTCGACACTAAAGTGGAGGCGCTGTTAATGACAGCAGCTGGCGCGGAAAGCCAAGCGGATTGCTGAATCGAATGCAGAGAACGCGAGCGATTCAATCAAGCCGTTGCCGCAGCGCCGGTCATTCGCGGCTGTCAGAGCCTAAAGGCCCCTTTCTCATTAACTCGTTGACGCAGCGCTGAGCGCCGCACTACCCCGAGGTCTATTCAGAAGCCTTTTACTGCAGCCTGCTAGAACAGGAAGTCAAAGTCGAACAGGAACT
Organism: uncultured Acidobacteriaceae bacterium; assembly: GCA_963833155.1. Taxonomy (GTDB): domain Bacteria; phylum Acidobacteriota; class Terriglobia; order Terriglobales; family Acidobacteriaceae; genus Bog-257. The sequence goes on along the minus strand of CAWHWY010000023.1, from coordinate 105,887 downwards.
TGCGGTCATAGTTGCCGAAGAACGTTCCGTACTGCGGGTCGGCGAGGTTGGAATGCACTTCCAGCGGATTGAAGTGGTCGGTTAAGTTGCGAACCGTCAAAGAGAGCCGTACCGCGTGCTGTGGATTCACCTGCACATCCTTGGACACGCGCATGTCGAATGAGAAGTAATTCGGGTAGCGGTATTGAGGGCCGGCCATAGGCACCCATTGCTGGTAAACATTCGTCGGCTGGTAGGGAAATCCGTTGCGGTACTCGACGTGCGGCGACAATGTGATTTTCTTCGGCAGATTCCCGTAGCTTCCCCAAAGCAAGAAGCGGTTGGGAATCTCGCTAGGCAAGCTGGCTGTCAGGTTCGGCTGGATCACCGGCGAAGGAAAATTTCCCAGGTAAGAACCAGCGTCGTTGACATCGCCATAGGCATACTGCCGTACATAGGAGAAGAAGAACTGGCGCGGTGATGCGGATCCGATGCGCGCCGTCAATTCAGCCTGGCGAGTTTGCGCCCATCCCGCAGAATTCAGCACGAAGGCAGGCTGGTTCTGCAGAACCTCGGGTTGCAGCGTAATCATGTCCTGCTCGTGGCTTTGCAGGTACTTCGCGCGAATCACCAACCACCGCTTTACCGTCCGTTCCAATTCGAGGTTCCACGCGGTGCTGTACGGAGCGAAGTTCCCGCTCTTCGATTTCCGATCGATGAACGGAAAGCTTGATTCTGCGGCCTGGCCCGTTATGTTGAGATAGCGAACAGGCGGTCCGACAGGCAAGCCCTGCGCGTTGTAGGTGGTGATGACTTGATCCGGATAGCTGTTGAAGGCGTAGACATCGAGGGGTACTGAGTCATAGAAGATACCGACGCCACCGCGGACTACGGTGGCGCCAGAGTCCCCCGGTGACCACACGAAACCGGTGCGAGGTGCGGCCCGCGTCGTAGAAGTAATGGTTTGTCCTTCCAGACGAACCCCGACATCGACCGCCAGGTGCGAGGTCAGCATCCAGTGGTCCTGAGCGTACACCGCGGGTTCAGTATCGGCGATTGTGTAAGGCTTTCCCCCAACATAGCGAATCTGCTGTATGAGTTGGCCGTTGGCGTTCTGCAACATCACCGGATCGCCCAGAAAGTTTCCCTGGTTTTCACTGTGTCCGATCACAGAACCGATCTGCAAGATGTGTTGGCCGTGGAAGTGCAAGGCGCGCGGCGTCCACTGCTCAAGCCAGGCGAAGCGGGTGGCGCTGCGTGAGTTGTAGCTGAAATAATTTCCCTGATTCCCCACCGGCGTGAGCACCATATTCGCGTTACTCTGCGGCGAAACTTCGCTCGATACGGCCGTGCCGGCGAACGTGCTTTGCAGCAGGCCGTCGCCGATCTGCCAGTGATGGGTCAACATCGCCGTGGATTCGTGGAAGTTCGCGTCCGGCGTTACCGGCTGGGGGTTGAAGTAGTCAAGACCGGCATACTGCAAACTGTGCGGAGCAAAATGGAAGCTCGCGGTCAAGGTCTGCTTCGCCGACAGAATGGCGTCAAGCTGGGTGAAAGAGTTGAAGGCAGTCGACTTGGTCAGGTTCTCCGGATACGGTAGCGTCAGCACCTCCTGGTTGTTGAAGAGATACTCGGCGCCTTCCACGAAATAAAGCCTATCTTTGACCAGAGGTCCGCTCAGATTGAACCGGGGAGCAGCATCAACAACGCCCTCCAGGTGGCCGCTACGGATGCGGAAATCAGGAAAGGGATCATTCAAGCTATAGTCCCATTGATCGCCGCCACGGCGTGTCTCGGCTGAAACGACACCCGCGGTGAACTTCCCATACTGCGCCAGGTAGGGCAATTCGGAGACTTCCACGGTCTGCACGCTATCGATGGGTACGCTGAGACCGAAGCCCCCGGTAGCAGGATCGGTGACATCGACGGAGTTGACCAGCAATGCGCTATGGTTCTCTCCGAAGCCTGCGATGCGCACGCTGCCATCCTTGGCGCGCACGATCCCGGGTACCAGAGGCAGCGCGTCCGCTAGAGTTGCGGGGCGTAGCGCAGTGTTCTTGGCCTGAGCTGTAGGCAGCGTTGCTTGACTGCTCGCCGGTTCAGTGACCGGATTCGACGCTTCGCCTTTCACTTCGACACTTTGCTGGCTCAAGGCCGCTTCACTCAGGAGAACGTCAATGTCCTGGGGGGCAGTGCTTTCGCTGACCTGCAATGTGGTCTCGGTGGGGAGATAACCCTTCTTCTGAATGCTCAACGAATAACTTCCGGCAGCGGTGACCGCGAGCGTTACCTTTCCTGCGGCACTTGTTATGGCGGTGCTGAGGAGCCCTCCGTTTGCGCGAACCTCAACCGTCGCATTCGGAACAGGCTGGTTCTTTTCATCGATGACCGAGAGATTGATTGAGTAGGCGCCAACGTCGCTGGGCCCTGACGCCCACAGTAGACCGCAGAGAAGCGCCACCGACCCAACCAGAACCAGGCCTTTGAGAATTCCGTGGCTTACCAACGATCGCGATCGAGGCACGGTCATCCTTCGAAAGTCTACCCGAAACCGTCCTAAGTTGAACGGGATGGTTGCGTTATGATTATGTTCCTCGCGGCTGACAAGCACCTTTCTTCTGCATGACGAAATTGTCACTTGATCCTTGCGCGCCCGGCGGCAATGCCCCCAGAGATGAACAGAATGTCATCTGGATGCTACAGTAATTACACCTTCCCTACCTAAGCTGTAAACACATGCCTCTGTCATCAGTTCCGAGGGGATCATTGAAGCCAACAGTCGTTTCAACCGGCTCGAGATATGCAGAACACGTGAATCCCCAGTGGGTCCGATTACTGGATGTGCTGGAGATGAACGTTCGTTACGAGCGGTGCGTGGGAGCGGAGCTTTGGACCGAAGACGGTGACCGCTACCTGGACTTTCTTTCTGGGTACTGCGTTCACAATACGGGCCACAACCATCCTCGCATTATCGAGGCTTTGAAGGAGGAACTGGACCGCTGCGGCCCTGCGATGCTGCAGAGCCATGTCCCGGAACTGGCGGGTGAATTGGCGGAGCGCCTATGCAGGTTGGCCGGCGGCGGGCTGAGTAAGGTTTTCTTCGCAAGCTCAGGCAGCGAAGGGGTGGAGACTGCCATTAAGTTCTCGCGGGCTGTTACGGGCCGCGATGGCTTGCTGTACGCGGAGCGCGCGTTCCACGGCCTTACGTGCGGAGCCCTTTCGTTGATGGACAATGAATTCTGGCGAGGGGGATTTGGGCCGCTGCTCCCGGACACCGAAGCGATTCCTTTTGACGACATTGCTGCTGTTGAGCAAAGACTCCAGACTCGGAAGTTCGCCGCCTTCATCGTTGAGCCAATCCAGTCAGAAGGCGGTGTCCGGATACCTTCCCCGGACTATCTACGGCAGGTGCAGACGCTGTGCAAACGTTACGGCACGCTGTTCGTCCTGGACGAAGTGCAGACTGGAATGTTCCGCACCGGGAAGTTCCTCGCGGCGCACCACTTCGATCTGCAGCCCGACATGGTCATTCTGGCGAAAGCTCTCAGCGGGGGCTTGGTTCCGGTCGCGGCGGTGCTGATGACTGATGAGGTAAACGGTGCCGTGTACAGCTCGCTTAAGCGGGCCATAGTGCACACCTCGACCTTTAGCGAAAATGCCCTGGCGATGCGAGCCGGGCTGGCGACACTGGATGTTCTGGAGAACGAAAATTTCGGCGAGCGGGCCACTCATCTTGGCCATCTCTTGCGCGAGCGGCTGACGGCCGCGCTTTCTGAATATGACATGTTTAAGGCTGCTCCCGGCATGGGTCTCCTCAGCGGTATTGAGTTTCAACCCCCTTCCAAAACCACGCTGCGTCTCTCCTTCGAAGCATTCAAAGCTATCCATCCTGGAATGTTTGGACAGATGCTGGTTATGAAACTCTTCCGCCGCGAGAGGGTTCTTACGCAGATATGTGGAAACAACTTCATGGTGCTCAAGGCAAACCCGCCGTTGGTTGCAAAAGAGCAGCACCTGGAGGATTTCACGGAAGCGGTAAGGAGAGTCGTGGCGGAAGCTCATGACTCCGCCGCATTCTGGAGCGATGCGTTAGGACTGGCGCGCCGCGCGATAAACGTTTGAGCACTTTACAGAATCGGCCTGCGCTATCCTTGATAGGTTCCGAAAACCATCGCAAGGGGAGAGCTTTGCGGCTGTTAGTCGTGGAGGATGATTCGGCGATCCGAGAGTTTCTGAATCGTGGCCTGACGGAAGCTGGCTATCGAGTGGATGCCGCTCCCGACGCGAAGTCGGCGTTAGCACTCGCAGACGAAGAAGTTTACGACGGCTTCATCGTCGACCTCGGATTGCCCGACATGGATGGGCTCGACGTGATAGGGCGCTGCCGTGCCCAGGGTCATACCGCTCCCGTGCTGATTTTGTCTGCGCGCCGCTCCGTTGATGAGCGGGTCCGCGGTCTTGAACAGGGGGGCGATGACTACTTGACCAAACCCTTCGCGCTGGCTGAACTTCTGGCGAGAGTGCGCAATCTCCTGCGGCACAGTACCCCAACCCAGTCGGAACCGGTTTGTTTGCGTGTTGCCGATTTGGAATTGGATCTCCTGCGGCGCGATGCCCGTAGAGGCGAGGAATTGTTGCAACTGACGGCGCAGGAGTTTGCCCTGCTTGAGTACCTCGTCCGCAATGCTGGACGGGTGGTGACGCGAAGCATGATTCTGGATCGCGTGTGGCGCATGCACATTGACCCCGCAACGAATGTGGTGGATGTGCAAATCTACCGGCTGCGTAACAAGGTAGATGGGGACGGCAAACGGCCGCTGATCCATACCATTCGCGGTGTTGGTTATGTTCTTAAGGAAACATAAGTCGCAGGGACCTTCCGCGGCCTGGCGTATCGCCATTTGGCCAACAGTCGCATTCGCCCTGGGTAGCGCGATTGCTTTCGCGATTATGTATTTGCTGATCGCCAAGGACATTCGCGAGCGCAGCGACGCTTGGCTGAGCGGGGAGGCTGAAGTTCTTGCCGATGTTTCCGCCAACACTCCGCGCGATGCTGTTTACGATCGCCTGGTCGAGGAAGTCGCCGAGCTCGCTTCACGAGAAGTGCCTGATACCAGCGATGCTTATGGCAAGCACCAAGCTTCCGTCTTCTTCCTGAAGACGGAACCGCGGCAGGAACCAATCTGGGTGGGGCCGACTCCAAAGGAACTGTTTATCCCGGCGGTGACGAGCATGGCGCTGGTCCCGGGAATCCCAGCCAACGTGCGTGTGCAGGGATGGAGAAGGGCATTCCGGGTTGTGTACCACGGCCAGAGGGACGGTGGCGGGCTATATCTTGGATTTGCCGACCTCGGCGGTGCGCAAATGCTCGACCGACTGACGAATCGCTGCCTTTTGGTATGGGGCGCGACGGTTGCGTTGGGATTCCTGATTACCTGGCTGGCGGCGTACCGAACACTCGCCAGAGTCGAGCGCATCAGCGACACCGTGTCGCGGATCGGCAGTGAAGACTTGAGTAGCCGGTTGCCAGAAGGTCCCCATTCCGACGAGATCTCCCGTCTTTCTCGCACCTTCAATCGCATGCTCGACCGGGTTCAGTCGTCGGTTCACCAGATGCGCATTCTCACTGACTCGGTCGCTCACGACCTGAAGAGTCCGGTCACCTCTGTCCGTGGCAGTCTGGAGGTCGCGCTTTCTGATGGGCACGATCAGCGATGGCGGGAGTGTGTTGCCGAAGCGATCGACGGTCTTGATCGGCTTTCGCAACTGTTAAATACGACGCTCGATCTTGCGGAGGCCGACGCCGGAGCTTTGCAAACACGGAAGGAACCTGTCGAGCTTTCCGAACTGGTGCAGCACTTGGTGGACCTCTACCAACCCGCGATGGCGGAGCGCGGGCATGAAGTCGCAACTCATCTTCAGCCGGTACTGATCGAAGCGGATTCGTCGCTGTTGAACCGGACAATCGCCAACCTGCTCGACAATGAAGTGGCGCATCTTCCGCCCGGTTGTCAGATCAACATCTCGGTACGCGCGAGGCAGGGCGAAGCCGAACTCACGGTCGAGGACGACGGTCCAGGATTTCCGTCAGGGCTTCGCAGCCGTGCCTTCGAGCGTTTTGTGAAGGGACCGCATTCCGCTGGACATGGTCTGGGACTGGCATTCGTGGACGCGGTGGTCAGAGCTCATGGAGGACGAGTTGAGATCGCGGACCGCGAGCCGGGCGGCGCGATGATTAGGCTCACGTTGGGCGAACTCGTAAGCGAGAAGGTTAGTCGTTAAGGTCGCATCTCTCGCATCGCAACCGCTTGTTCCTGCTCATGATTGTGCCGGCACTCGCGAACGAGCGCTTTCGATATAGCTCTACTGTGCTGCCGATACTGGGCCGGTTGTTGTGATGTGACTCACGCTCGAGACGCTGATGCTCACCTTGTTATCGACTTTCAAGAGAAAGGTGCTTGGATTCTTCAAACCCCAGTCTTGATAGGGCACATAGAAACTTGTGCTCGCCTTGAGCTCGTCGCCGCTCTTTTCAACTGGTAACGATAGCGTGAGGTCGTGGTCGGCTCCATGGATACGAAATACGCCTTGCACTTGTATGGTCGATGTCCCCTGTTCTGCGACCTTGCCCATCACATGTTTGGGCGAAAACGTGATTTCTGCATAGCGCTGGCTCTCTAGAATCTCCTTGTGCATTTTTTTGTCGCGAGCATGATTGCCACTCTCGCCGCTGGTCGCATCCACAATGATTTCGCCGCTGGCGTCGCCGGATTTCGGATCGAATGTGACGCTGCCACTCCGTAGTTTGAAAGTACCGTGAACGGTGTGCAGCACATCCTCCAGCGTCCACTCGATTTTCGTTTGAGCGGGATCGAGATTGACCTTGATCTGCTGTGCCGCAATGATCGAAAGTGGCAGAAATAACCATGCGAGCAGGGCGAACGAACCAATCCGGATTCGACCTGAATGAATTGGAAACCTGAGCTTCAAATGCTGTTCCTCTGATTCGTCTTGCGTTTATGCAGCCAGCAAATGCCACCCTAGGGACAACGTCTCTCGCAAGCCAAAATTCAACGGCGAGATCGCTCCTGTGTGAAGAGCCAGCAACCGGCGGAAGTAGTCTGGCTCCAATGTCAGCGCGCGAAACACTCGACGCCGAAACTGGGGATGCTTGTCCATGGCCAGCATGAGCGTGCACATCATCTGCGGAAGGTGCACAATACGGCGGTGTGTCAGTTCGTATTGCTGGAGACTGCCGGCGCGCATCGCCTCCGCGAGCGCGATTGCCTGACGGAATGCCATCGACAGCCCCTCGCCCGTGACAGCATCAACGGAACCCGACGCTTCTCCCACGAGGGCGACCTTGCCGAGTTGAACGGCAGCGAGGCGACGGGTAATTGTCAAGGCACCCAAGTGGCGTTTGCCGGGCGTCGCATTTTGCAGGCGAGCCCGCAACGCGGGGAAGTGGAGCAGCACCTCGTCCAAGCCAAGCCCGGGCGTTCGCGTGATCAACGCGACGCAGACCTCGTTTTCCGACACTGGAGTGATGTACATCTGGCCGCAATTGCTCCAATATACTTCTACGAAATCGGACCACGGCGCCACCCTATAGTGCCTGCGGAACCCAAATCGCCGTAGTGCAGAGCGGGGGACATCGAGGCCCGCAAGTCTGCGGAGCAGAGAGTTTTGGCCGTCAGCGCAGAGCAACCAACGATAGCGCACGTGCTGCCCCCCGATGGCAACGCCTTCCGCGGATAGACCGGTGATCGGTGCGCCCCAGTACAAAGAGGCGCCTACTTCGATCGCCCGGTCGACCAGCACTTGATGCAAAACCGTGCGCCGAATTCCATAGCCAACACCGTGAGGGAACTCGGCCTCCACCTGATCGTCGTCGTTAAGGAAACGGATGCCGCGAAACGGCACTGCGTCCGCGGGGCCTATACGGACGCCGAGTTGGCGAAGGGCTGCCAAACCATCAGGCATGATGCCCTCGCCGCATGCTTTGTCGATGGGAGGCTGCGCACGGTCAACGACAGTCACGGCAAACCCCGCTTGTCGAGCTGCGATGGCAGCCGCCAGTCCTGCGGGTCCTCCGCCGGCGATAAGCACCTCGGCTTCACAAATGGATTTGTACATTGCCCTACCAGCGGAGCAGCACGAGTTCCGAGCAAAAGCCCGGGCCCATGGCGGCCAGAATGCTGTAGCTGCCTGCTACCGGGCGGCGCCGGTTCATGAACTCTTCCAGCACTAGCAACACCGACGCAGACGAGAGGTTGCCGACGCGCCGCAGAGTTTGCCATGAAACGTCGAGCGCACCATGGGGAAGGTCTAATGTCTCGGCGGTGGCTTCCAGAACCTTGGGACCACCGGTATGCATGATCCACGAATCGATATCGCTGCGATCCAGCTCGTACTCGGCGAGAAAGCTATCAACATCTCGGGCCAAGTGCTTGCGCACCATCTGCGGGACCTCAGGCGAAAGCACGATCCTAAAACCCTCTTCCGAGATGTCCCAACCCATCACTTCCTCAGTGCCGCGATAGAACGATGACCTGGTACCGAGCACCTCAGGACCGGTTGCACTGCGCTCGCTCCCGGCAACGATCACCGCTGCGGAGCCGTCGCCGAAAAGCCCGGAGGAAATGAGATTGGCGACAGAGAGATCCTTCCTTTGCCAGGTGAGCGAGCAGAGTTCGACTGAAACCAACACCGCACATTGCTTAGGGAATGCACGGACATAGTCTGCTGCTCGAGCCAGGCCCGCCGCGCCTGCCACACATCCGAGGCCGAAAACTGGAATTCGCTTGATGTCCGGGCGCAGGTTCATGCGGTTCATCAAGCGCGCGTCAATCGAGGGACTCGCCACCCCAGTAACCGAGACGAAGAAAATCGCGTCCAAGTCAGCTTCGGAAAGGCCGGCGCGCGTGAGCGCGCGGCAGATCGACTGTTCCGCGAGGTCTTCGGCGATCTCGATCCACGCGTTGTTCGACTTTCCCCACGTGGTCAGATCTTCGTAAGCCTCGATGGGCAAAGCCAAGTACCGTCCGTCCACGCCGACTCGGGTTAGCAGGCGGTCGAGGACTCTTGGATTTCCTAAGCTATTGTCCCAGTACCGCTTAAGGGCCTGTGCTATTTGTCTCTGGCGATAATACTGGCGTGGAAATGCACCGGCTACGCCTGCGATTCGCGTCATCTGCGCGTTGCCTTCTTCCCTGGTTTAGCGTGTTCGTCGGAGGAACTTGTCCTGTTGCCACCAGACTAGCGGCTAAACATGAAGAGCCCATTTCCTGCACATGACAAGTTGTTCATCTCTACAAGGAACGATGGTATGGTGTGAAGACCAACGCAAGCTGCATGGCTATCAGCGCCCGGCCCAAAAACCCTAGTGCTGTATCGGACGCGCCCCGCAGCACCGAGCCTACCTGCACACTGACTAGGGGGCGCATCCGATACAGCACTAGGGTTTCGAGAATCTCGTCGGTAATGCGGAATTGGCTCGGACTCCCAAGCAGCTCCTCCTTGTGCAGGTAATAGCAGTAGCGGCAATCCAGATTGCAGATCGCCCCGACTGGCTTGATCATCGCGTGATAGGCACGCGTGGCACCGGATTGCGCCGGAAAGGGCGAAAGGTCGGACATCTGAACAGGATCGCTCACAATGAGAGGCGCTCTCCGGATGTTCTGTGCGGCGATCGGTAACGATCATCGCGTTTTTGGGGCCTAATGCCGATGGCTCGCACACGAATGCCGAAGGGAGTAGCTCGTCACCGCAGCTATTATGGTGGCAGGCTGGCTTCCAGCCATTCTGTGATTAAAGTCATAATTCTGTGTGATCCCGCCCGGCGATTTGGGACACGATTAGAAATTGTGACGCATGTCATTGAATCACGACCCGAACAGCGGTATATTGGCGGGTTCTTCCATACCAGTGTCACACTTCGGTGTGATGTGTAAGTGAGATTTATGCCGCAAAACTACGTGCCTATCTTCATCTTTGCCTTTGTGGCGTTCCTGGTGGCAGCCGGGACCGTGGCCATTTGTGCGCTGATTCGTCCTAAGAATCCGTTCAAAACCAAACTGATGCCGTATGAGTGCGGCATCACGCCCTTCGATAACGCCCGAGGCCGCTACACGGTGCGCTTTTACATCGTTGCCATTCTCTTTGTGGTCTTCGACGTGGAGACGATCTTCCTGTTTCCCTGGGCGGTACAGTTCAAGCTGCTGGGCCTGTTCGGGCTCCTCGAAATGATGATCTTCCTCGGCATCCTGATCGTTGGTTACATCTGGATCTGGAAGAAGGGCGCCCTGGAATGGGTGTAAGTAGTTGCCGTTGCGCTGGTCCAGTGGAAAGTACGAACTTTGGTTCCCATTCGCATTATCAAACGCGAATGGGGATTTTTTTTGAGTGTCCGACTTGCGGGTCCGATGCACAAAAGCCACGAATTTCGGGGATACGCAACAATTTTGTGATTGCGATCACAGCGCGAAGTGACCCTCGCACCAGATGGTAAGTGCTGCAAGCTGTTAAAACTTAGAGTGCCGGAGGATGTGGGATCGGCACCGCAGAGAAGCACTGAGAATGCCCGACGAAACGAAAGGACCGAACCCCGTCTCTCCCCCGCCAGGCGGCGAGAAGCCGCCTGGGGAGAAGGCCGTAGTTCCGGCCGAACCTCCCGCGCCACAATCCAATGCGTCGGCCCCCAAGACGGAGACCCCGGTCGCTGCGAAACCCGCTGACGCGGCAAAGCCTGCTCCTGCTCCCGCAACCGGCGAGAAGCTTGCTCCTGCCGCGGTCAAACCCGCAGCGCCTGCAGCTGCCAAGCCGGTCGTTAGCCCCGAAACCCGAAGGCCCGAAGCCGGAGCCTTGGGAGTCCGAGCTCGTCACCAGCTTGCGCAGCCAGTATGGCTCCGGGATCAAAGAAGCCACCACCTACATGGGTCAGAAGTACTTCGTCGTGGACAGCTCGATCCAGTACGAAATCCTTTTGCGGATGCGGGACGATGAGCTCTTCGATTACTGCGTGGACATCACCGCAGTCCACTATCCCAAGCGCGAGGCGCAATTCGACATCGTATACGTGCTGTACTCGTTCCATCACAACGAGCGCGTACGCGTGAAGACCCAGATCAAGGACGGCGAGAGCCTGCGCACTGCCGTCGGCATCTGGGAGACGGCCAACTGGCTGGAGCGCGAAGTCTATGACATGTTCGGCATCACCTTCGACGGGCACCCGGACCTGAAGCGCATCCTCCTGCCGGACGGATGGAAGGGCTACCCGCTGCGCAAGGACTACCCAATCCTGCAGCAGGACCAGGAGTGGGTGCAGATCAACCTCGGCATCGAGAGTGGACAATGAGCGACACCACCGATCGGACTGCATATCTCGATCTCGATACCAAGGATGAAACCTTCCTCGATGCCACCGAGTTGGTCCTCAACATGGGGCCGCAGCACCCGTCCACGCACGGCGTGTTACGCGTCATCCTCAAGCTGGACGGCGAGAAAGTCCTGGGCACTGAATGTGTCATCGGATACCTGCATCGCGGCGTCGAGAAAATCGGCGAGAACCGCACCTACGCGATGTTCAACCCGTATGTGGACCGCATGGATTACGTGGCTTCAGTTTCCAACGGGCTGGGCTATTGCGAAACAGTGGAGAAGTTGCTCAACGTGGAAGCGCCGCCGCGCGCCCAGTACATTCGCGTCATCCTGACGGAACTATGCCGCATCGCCAGCCATCAGGTTTGGCTGGGCACGCACGCGCTCGATATCGGGGCGCTGACGCCGCTGTTCTACTGCTTCCGCGACCGTGAAGAGATCCTGAAGATCTTCGAGAAATATTGTGGCGCTCGGCTCACTACCCACGCGTTCCGCATCGGTGGCTGCCTATATGAGGCCTATGACGGCTTCGAACAGGATTGCAAGAAGTTCTGCGACTTCTTCCTGCCCAAGCTCGATGAGTACGAAGCGCTGCTGACCACCAACCGCATCTGGGTCGAGCGCACCAAGGGTGTCGGCATTCTCAAGCCGGAAGACTGCATCGCATTGGGCGTCACCGGCCCGGTGCTGCGTGCCAGCGGCGTGAAGTGGGACCTGCGCAAGAAGCAGCCCTACGAATCCTACAAAGACTTCGACTTCGAAATTCCCACCGGACTGAACGGCGACACCTACGACCGATACCTAGTCCGCATCCAGGAGATGCGGCAGGCGGTGCGCATCATTCGTCAAGCCGTCGATGGCCTGCCGACAGGCCCGATCATGGCCAAGGTGCCGAAGGTTATCAAGCCAGCGGTGGGCGAGGTTTATCACTCCATCGAGGCACCCAAAGGCGAGCTGGGATACTTCATCGTGAGCGACGGTTCCACGCAGCCGTATCGCGTGCGCGTGCGGCCGCCGTCGTTCGTCAATCTGCAAGCCCTCGACAAGATGGTGCGCGGCCTGCTGGTCGCCGACGTAGTCGCGGTCATCGGCACGCTTGACATCGTGCTCGGGGAGGTGGACCGGTGAGCCCAACTGGAGCGGTCGTGAGCGGTGCGACGGATTATCGTGCGATCTTCCAAGGCGTCGAGTCGACTCTGATTCGCGTCGGAAGCCAACACGGTAGGGGAGAAGAACTGCTCAATGCTCTTGAGGAAACCAAAACCAGAGCAAACAAGAACTTCACTGATGCGGACTACTTCCGAATGCTTGTTCTTGTGGCCTTCTATTCGGGTTTCAGGGCTGAGACCGTCACAGGCAGACTACCGGCTATTGAGAGGCATTTCGGGAACTATCGGGAAGTCGCAGATTATGGGCCTTCCGCTATTTCGGAGATCCTTGACGACTCCGGCATGATACGGAATCGAAGCAAGGTTAACGCGTGCGTTGACAACGCGAAAACATTTCGAACCGTAGTTGCACAATATGGCTCATTTGGGACATACCTCGATTCGTTCGGCCCAAGAAGCTCGCTCGATAGCGCCTTGTGCCTGAGAAAGGACCTGATACAACGCTTCCGCTACATCTCAGGAATCACCTCCTTTCATTTCCTTACTGAGATTGGGATGCCGGTTCTAAAACCTGACAGGGTAATCAGGCGAATTTTCTGTCGGTTTGGACTCGTTCCCGACGAGAGTGAGCGGGAGGCACGCCTTCTCGAGACCGTCGGAGAAGGCCAGAAATTTGTCGAGGCAACTGGGCGTCCGATTCGCTATGTGGATCTAGTATTCGTCGCATATGGGCAAGTTAATTCACAGGGCATCGGAATCGCGCAGGGCCTATGCCTGAAGGATAATCCGCGATGTGCGATCTGCGGTGCTGCGGCTTATTGTCGGTACCCCGGACAAAACAATGCTTGACGCAATCAAATCGTATCTCTCGACAAACGCCACCCCCGGCGAAGCCGGCAGCATGTTCTGGGCGACCGTCTACATCCTGCTGATCACCATTGGGGTATCGCTGGCTGTGATCGCCATGAACTGGCTGGAGCGCAAGATTCTGGCCCACATGCAGATTCGCCTCGGCCCCATGCGCGTTGGCCCCCACGGATTGCTGCAGCCCTTCGCCGATGCCCTCAAGCTGCTCATCAAGGAAGACATCATCCCCCACGACGCCGACAAACTGGTCTTCTGGAGCGCGCCAGTCGTCGTTACCATGACCGCGTTTACCACGTTTCTGGTGGTGCCGTTCGGCCGCACGCACGCGGTGACCGACATGAACATTGGCATCCTGTTCATGTTGGGGATTTCGTCACTGGGCGTGCTCGGCATCATCATGGCGGGCTGGTCGTCGAACTCGCATTACCCGCTGATGGGCTCGCTGCGCTCGAGCGCGCAGATGGTCTCGTACGAAGTTGCCATGGGACTGGCGATTGTCTCGGCCGTGCTTATGACCAGCCTGCAAACCGGCACCGGCACGCTGAGCATGATCGGCATTGTGGAAGCGCAGAACGCGCAGCAGACCTGGTTCATCTTCAAGTTCTTCCCGCTGGGGCTCATCGCGTTCGGGGTGTTCGCGATTGCCATGGTTGCGGAGACCAACCGCGCGCCGTTCGATTTGCCCGAAGCCGAGTCGGAACTGGTTGCCGGCTTCCATACCGAGTACAGCGGATTTCGCTGGTCGCTCTTCTTTCTCGCGGAATACGCCGCCATGCTCGCCGTTTCGTCGATTGCAGTTACGCTTTGGCTTGGCGGATGGATGCGGCCGTTCCCCAACTGGTTGAGCGGCCCGGCTTGGGACCTGGCATTTTCGTTCGTCCCAGCCCTGTCCTTCTTCGTGCTCGCGGGACTGTGCTTGCTGGGCACCATTCGGATGCCGAAGATTCCGCAGATGCGCATCCAGACCGTCGGCTTGGGGATATTTGGAGCTTTGCTGGCATTCGTCGGGCTGGTGTTGTTGCTACCGGGCGTGCGCGAGCGCATACAGGACATCTTCTGGTTTGTCGCGAAGGTTGCATTCTTCATGTATTTGTACATCTGGTACCGCGGGACCTTCCCGCGCTACCGCTTTGACCAGCTCATGAGGGTGGGCTGGAAGGTGCTGCTGCCGGTCGGCCTGGGCGTCCTGATCGCCACCGCGATCTGGGGCCTGCTGCCGCAACTGTCGGCGGCGATCCTGGGGGTGCTGCCGTGAGTCTGACGCCGCTGCTTCGCAAGATCTTCCTGGTTGACCTGATCAAAGGCTTAAAGGTTACGTTTCACTATCAGCCGCCAAGTGAAGCAATCACAGAGCAATATCCACTCGAGCGTCCGGTGATCTATGAGCGCTTCCGGGGGCAGCCGCGGCTGAATTCCAATCCCGATACCGGCGAATCGCTGTGCATCGTGTGCAACCTGTGTGCGCTGGCCTGCCCCGAGCAGTTGATCGTGGTGAAAGGTGAGCGCAACCCGGCGACCAAGCGTAAGGAAGTCGTCTCGTGGACCTACGACCTGAGCCGCTGCATGTTCTGTGGCCTGTGCGCCGAGGCCTGCTCGACCGATGCTCTCGAGCTGACCCAGGACTACGAGATGGCGCTCTACAGCCGCGAAGGCATGGTTCTCGACCAGGCGGCGCTGGAGCGCGGGCAGGAGCCGGTGAGGTACGCGAAGTAAGTGGCTAGTGGTTAGTGGATAGTGGCTGGTTGTCGAAGTCTTGGGGTGTTGAACTGGGGAGCGAAGATGGAAACCTTCTACGATAACGAAAATGGTTATCTGCGTTGGGTGAACGCCAACTCCGCCGGGTACGTTCTGAATTGCTACAAAGCAACGAGCAAATCAGGTGGACCTTGGATGCTGCATCGAGCTGATTGTTCCACCATACGAAACAACGAGAATTTCACCACCGGCCAGTATTACAAGGCTTGTTCAGGAAACAAGGAAGAACTGATCCAATGGGCAGATAAAGAACGGACGGAGAAAGGGTACGACACCGAGGTTGAGCGTTGTACGAAGTGCAATCCATAAATACCTGGGCTCGCTAAATGCTAATTGCTAAGAGCTGATTATGACTCCGATTGCGACAACATTTTTCTTTTACTTCCTGGCGAGCACAGCGATTGTCTCTGCCATCGCGGTGATCACGCGGCGCAACCCGGTGCACGCCGCGCTGTCGCTGATCGTGACCCTGCTCTCGCTGGCCGGTTTCTACCTGATGCTGTACGCGCCGTTCGTGGCCGCGGTGCAGATCGTGCTGTACGCCGGCGGCATCGTGGTGCTGTTCCTTTTCGTGATCATGCTGATCAACCTGGAGCAAAACGTTCGCGAGTACCAGTTCAACAAGCAGTGGATTGTAGGCACGATCGCCGCACTCGCGCTGGGCGGGCTGCTGCTGTTCGTGTATCGCACGGGCCGGGACGCATTTCCGTCGGCCTTCTACCAGGGATATCGCGGGCTTGAGGCGGACAACACGCAGCAGATCGGCATCGCGCTGTACGGGCAATACATGTTGCCGTTCGAGATTGCGTCGCTGTTACTGCTGGTGGCCATCGTGGGCGCGGTCGTCATGGCCAAGAAGAGGATTTGAGATGGCTGAGATCACCACACTGCACTACCTGGTTGTTGCGGCAGCGCTGTTCATCATCGGCACGATTGGCGTGCTCACCCGGCGCAACGTGGTCATTATCCTGATGTCGATTGAGCTGATCCTGAACGCCGTAAACCTGAACCTGGTGGCGTTCTCACGGCTGTACGGATTGCAAGGTCAGGTGTTTACGATTTTCGTGATCACCGACGCCGCTGCCGAAGCCGCGGTCGGCCTGGGTATCATCATCGCCTTCTTCCGCAACAAAGAGACGGTGAACGTGGACGAAGTGGATTTGTTGAAGTGGTGAAGAAGCAGTTGTCAGTCGGGCGGGGTTGGGAGGCTAAATCCTAATGAGTGCGATGAGTAAGTTTCAGCGGGCAGTACAGCTTTGGTCCGTTCTGATATTGGCGGCCCGAAACCAGCAGGTACTCAGTTACACAGTCCTAGAAAAGCTTACCGGACTGCCAAAGTTTGCTCTTGGTGATTTTCTTGGCCCTGTGACTTGCTATTGCATCGTTCACAAGCTTCCGCCGCTCATTGTGCTTGTGGTCAACGAGGACACGGGATTACCAGGAGAGAAGTTCCCTGGGCCAGCGGATTATTTTCGGCGGCCAGGCGCGGGTGTTCGTCTACGAGTGGCTGTTGCATGGAGTGCCGTCCCCAGAGGATTTTGAAGCGACGCTTGGACAGGTGAATGCTGCGAAAGCATCAGCCTGAGCGCAAGTTAGTACTCAGGATTACTCTAGTCCCGCAAAGCGGGACGGCTCAGATTAGCCCAGCACGCAGCCGCAGGCGGAGTGCTGGGTAGGCGTAAATAAACGACCTGAGTCCCGTAGGGACGGCACATAAAAGCAGGTCCCTCGACTCGGACTGAAGTCCTCGCTCGGGATGACAGTTTGTTGAGAGCAGAGAGATTGGCGAAATAATGGGGGTCCTTCGACTCGGCGTGCAAAAGAGGCGCGCCTGCGCTCAGGATGACACGGGGAATTGAGCTAAGGGCTGATACCTGACGGCTGAGAGCTAAATACATGTTTTTTCTTGACCACATCTGGTTGATTCCGCTGTTCCCGGCGATCGGCGCGGCTTGCATGTTCTTCTTTGGACGCAGGCTGTCGAAGTCGGCGGTGAGCGGCATTTGCGTCGGCGTAGTGGTGCTGGCGTTCGCGTGGGCGAGCCTCGCGGTCTGGCAATACACCGGATACAGCGCGTCCAATCCCGGCAAGCCGTTCGAGAAAGTGATGTTCACCTGGCTGGGCACCGGCGACACCTCGCTGAGCTATGTGACCCACGGCGGTCGTCCGGCCGAGTTCCGTGCCGATGCCGGCTTCCTGCTCGATCCGCTGTCGGCCATCTGGCTGCTGTTCGTGACCGGCGTGGGCATGCTGATCCACATTTACTCGATCGGCTACATGGGACATGAAGGCGGATACTACCGCTTCTTCGGCTATCTCAACCTGTTCATGTTCTCCATGCTGACGCTGGTGCTGGCCAACAATTACGCCGTGATGTTCGTTGGCTGGGAAGGCGTGGGCTTGTGCTCGTACCTGCTCATCGGCTTCTATTTCCTGCGCCACTCCGCCTCGACCGCCGCCAACAAAGCCTTCATCGTCAACCGCATCGGTGACGCCGGATTCATCCTCGGCATGTTCACCATCGCCTGGTACTTCGGCTCGATGCAGTACACGAAAGTCAATCTGCTGGCGCGCAGCGGGCAGTTTCACATTGGCGATCCGGTGATCACCACGGCCTGCCTGCTGCTGTTCGTTGGAGCGTGCGGCAAGTCGGCGCAGTTTCCGCTCTATGTCTGGCTGCCGGACGCGATGGAAGGTCCGACGCCGGTTTCCGCTCTTATCCATGCCGCAACCATGGTGACCGCAGGCGTGTACATGGTGGCGCGCTCGAACGCACTGTTCGTGCTGGCGCCGAATGCGATGAAGACGGTCGCCATCATCGGTGCGCTGACCGCCATCTTCGCCGCAACCATTGGCCTGGTGCAGAACGACATCAAGCGTGTGCTGGCGTATTCCACCGTGTCGCAGCTGGGATATATGTTCCTCGCACTCGGGGTAGGAGCATTCGCCGCGGGCGTATTCCACGTCTTTACCCACGCGTTTTTCAAGGCGCTGCTGTTCCTCGGCGCGGGCTCCGTGATTCACTCCATGAGCGGCGAGCAGGAAATGCAGCACATGGGCGCGCTGCACGGCAAGATCAAGACCACCTTCGGCACCATGCTGATTGCGACGCTGGCCATCTCCGGCATTCCCGGATTTGCGGGCTTCTTCTCCAAAGACGCCATCCTGTGGGAGACGTGGTCACGCGACGCCGGCGCGTATCGCTACCTGTGGTACATCGCGTTTCTCACTGCGCTGATGACCTCGTTCTACATGTTTCGGCTGATCTACCTGACGTTCTTCGGCAAGCCGCGCATGAGCCATGAGGTCGAGCACCACATTCACGAGTCGCCCAAGTCGATGACGGTGCCGCTCGTCATCCTGGCGATCTGCTCGGTGGGCGCAGGGTTCCTCGGCATGCCACACAGCCTGGGCGGTTCAAATCGCTTCGAGAAGTTCCTGGAGCCGGTATTCGCGAAGGAAGCCGTTGTGCTGGAGGAAGGCGGGAAGGCCGCACAGGTGGCGGCTGGCGAGCAGCAGGTTGAGCACACCGATCCGATGGAGTACACGCTGATGTTCGCCTCGGTCGGGGCTGCGGTGGTGGGCTGGTTCCTGGCACAGCGGGCTTACAAGAATGCTGACAAGGGCTACAAGGAACCGATTGAAGAAATCTCGCCGCGCTTCTATAAGACGCTCTTCCGCAAGTGGTATGTGGACGAGATCTACGACTGGGTCTTTACCGGCCGCAGGAAAGTGGGACCGGTGCGCCTGGGCGCGATGGGCCTCGGCGACGCTGCCTGGAGGTTTGACGCCGACGTGATTGACGGCGCGGTGAACGGTGCGGGATGGACGACGCGCATGAGCGGCAACCTGTCCGTGCTTTGGGACAAGTGGATCATTGACGGCCTGCTGGTGAACGGCGTGGCCATCGTGACGCGGTTGGCTTCTTATCCGGTACGCCTGGTGCAGTGGGGCCTGGTGCAGTGGTACGCGCTGGTGATGGTTGCCGGTCTGGTGTGTTTCGTTTTTTATTACGTGATCAGATGGTGAGCAGTTGAAGATTGGAATAACGCATGTATAACCACATTCTCTCCATTATCTTATTCACGCCGCTGGTGGGCGCGATTCTCCTCATGCTGGTGCCCAAGGAGAACAAGGACGCCATCCGCTGGATCGGCAACATCTTCGGCTTCCTGGGATTCGCGGTCTCGCTACCGCTGATCCCATGGTTCTGGGCGTTGAAGGATCGCGCCGGCTTCCAGTTCGTCGAGGGCTCGCCTAACAACTGGATCCCCTCCATCGGAGCGGGCTACGTGATCGGCATTGACGGTATTTCGTTCCTGCTCATCATGCTGACTACGCTGCTTGGCGCCATCTCGATTCTATCTTCCTGGAGCGCCATCCAGGAGCGCGTCAAAGAGTATTACGTATGGTTCCTGGTGCTGCAGACGGGCATGCTCGGTGTCTTCATGGCCAACGACATGTTCCTGTTCTTTGTGTTCTGGGAGGCCATGCTGGTGCCGATGTATCTGCTGATCGGCATCTGGGGCGGTCCGCGCAAGCTCTACGCCGCCATCAAGTTTTTCCTGTATACCCTGTTCGGTTCGGTGCTGATGCTGCTCGGCATCCTGTTCCTCTACTTCCATCACCACACCCTGACCGGCGTGTACAGCTTCTATCTGCCCGATCTTTATGCGACCGCGCCCAAGATCGGCGGCCACGCCGCCATCTGGCTGTTCTTCGCGTTCTTCGTCGGCTTTGCCATCAAGGTGCCGATGTTCCCGTTCCACACCTGGCTGCCGGATGCGCACGTGGAAGCGCCAACCGCTGGGTCCGTGATTCTGGCGGGCGTCCTGCTGAAGATGGGAACATACGGACTGATCCGCTTCTCGCTGCCGTTCTTCCCGGCGGTCTCGATGACGCCTTGGGTGCGCGAGTTCATGGTTGTGCTCTCCCTGATCGCCATCATCTATGGCGCGCTGGTGTCGCTGATGCAGAAAGACATGAAGAAGCTGGTGGCGTATTCGTCAGTGAGCCACCTGGGCTTTTGCACGCTCGGCATCTTCGCTCTCAGCCCGTTAGGATTGAGCGGCTCCGTCCTGCAGCAGATTAACCACGGCATCTCCACCGGCGCGCTGTTCTTGATCGTGGGCATTCTTTACGAGCGGCGGCATACGCGCGAGATCTCCGAGTACGGCGGCATCTCCAACGTGATGCCGATCTATGCGACCATCACGCTGATCATGTTCATGTCCTCGATGGGACTGCCGTTGCTCAACGGCTTTGTCGGCGAGTTCACCATCCTGCAGGGTACATTCATGGAGAACAAGATTTGGGCGGCCTGGGCGGTGCCCGGAGTGGTTCTTGCAGCCGCGTATCTGTTGTGGCTCTACCAGCGTGTGTTCTTCGGGCACGTGAACAATCCCAAGAATGAGAAGCTGACTGATCTTACGGGAAGGGAACTGGCGACGTTCGTCCCACTGGTGATCATCGCCTTTTGGATTGGCCTGTATCCCAAGCCGTTCTTCCAGATTCTCTCGACGCCGGTGAACAACCTGGTGGCGACCGTGCGCCCCGATTACCCCGGCGTGACCAGGCCAGTGGTCGCCGGCCAGACGACTGGGAACACGCAGCCGGAAACTCCGACGGCGATACCAGAAGCACCGAATTCGCCGCAGATGCAGAAGCCGGCAGCAACTGGCGATGCAAGGCAAACAGGAGTGGCGCAGGCGCAGAAACCTGCTCCTGTGAAAACTGCACAGGCCAACTTAGCAGCCGTTCCGGCCACGGCTGGCAGGTGAGGATGAACTTGTGACCACCTCGCTGACACAATACTTCGCCCGTAACGACTACCTGCTGTCGTTGCCCATGCTGCTGCTGACGCTGTTCGCGCTGGGCATCCTGATGATTGACTTGATGCTGCCCAAGCAGTGGAAGCAGGTGAACGCTATTACCGCGCTGATCGGGCTTGTGTTCTCGGCGATTGCGGTGGGCAAGCTACACTATGCCTACAACGCAGCGGCGCGACAGGGCCTTCAGTTCACCAGCACAGGATTCATGAACTCGTTGCTGGTCGATCGCTTTGCGCTGTATTTCTTTTATCTCTTTCTGCTGGGCGCGGCGATCGCCATCCTGATGTCGATGCACTATCTCGAGGTCGAAAAGGAAAATCACGGCGAGTTCTACGCGCTGTTGCTATTCTCGGTTGTCGGCATGATGTGCATGGCCGCCGGCTATGACATCGTACTCATCTTCATCGGCCTGGAGTTGATGGCCATCTCGACCTATGTCCTGGTTGGCTTTCTGCGCCGCGACAAGCGGTCGAACGAAGCGGCGCTGAAATATCTGCTGCTCGGCGCATTTTCCTCGGGAATCTTCGCCTACGGCCTGTCGCTGTTCTACGGACTCACGGGCAGTACCAACCTGAAGGTGATCGCACAGAAGCTCCAGGAGAACCTGGCGGCGCGTCCGAACGATCCGGTAGCGATTTTCGCTCTGCTGGCAACCGCAACCGGTCTGCTGTTCAAGATCGCAGCCGTGCCGTTTCATCAATGGGCGCCAGACGCCTACGAAGGCGCGCCCACCAGCGTCACTGGATTCATGTCGGTCGCGGTGAAATCCGCTGCCTGGGCGATGCTGTTGCGCATCTTTCTTTTCGGCCTCTATCCGTTGCGCTCGATGTATGTGCCTCTGCTGATCTTCGTCTCGGTCGCCACCATGACCGGCGGCAACCTGGCCGCCATAACGCAGAACAATCTGAAGCGGCTGCTGGCGTATTCGTCCATCGCCCACGTCGGCTACATGTTGCTGGGGCTTATTGCCAGCGATGGGCAGAACAACTCAACCGGCATCCTGGCGATTCTGGTGTACCTGCTGGTGTATACGTTCATGAACCTCGGCGCGTTCGCGGTGATCACCTCGCTGCGGCGGCGCAACATCATTGGTGATGAGATTGACGACATTGCCGGCCTCTATTTCAAGGCGCCAACCGAAGCCATCCTGATGCTGGTGTTCCTGCTATCACTCGCCGGAATCCCGCCACTGGCAGGCTTTTGGGGCAAGTACTTCATCTTCCTCGCCCTGATACAGACCGGCCATTACACGCTGGCGGCAATCGGAGTGCTCTATTCAGTGGTGGCCCTCTACTACTACATGCGCATCGCCAACTCGATGCTGATGCGCCAACCCATCGATGCGGAACCTGTGCAAACCAGCCCGGCAATGCGTCTGGCGCTGACCATCACCGCTGCCGGCACGGTTTGGATCGGCCTCTTCCCGAACTTCTTCATCAACGCGGCCAACTGGTCGCTGGGGTTGGTAGAAGGCTCGCAAAGGATGGCACTGTTATTGCGGTAGCTGCTTTAGACTACTTTCCGGTGCAAAAGTAATCACTATTGAGCAGTAAATTGGCGGCTGCAAGTGTGAGGGTACGTGCTACAACGTTGCTTGGACGGTTGAGTTCACTAACGTGGGGAGGAAGGCCAGTGATCCAATTGCGGCACCAGCAGTCGAGCTTGTGGGAAGGTTTGTTTGCCGAAGAAGTGGCCGAGTTGTGGGAACCGTGGATGCGGGTGGTGGATCAATTGTTGGAGGACGAGCAACTGCTGGAAGCGGTCTACCAGGCGCAAGGGAAACGGCATGGGCGGAGCCGCACGCGGGGGCGGCGGCAGACGCCAGCGGAAGTAGCCCTGCGCATGCTGATCCTGAAGCACGTGCGCAATTGGAGTTACGAGATTGTAGAACGGGAAGTACGCGCCAACGTGGTGTACCGGAGTTTCTGCCGGATTGGCCTGGCGAAAGTGCCGGATGAAAAGACGCTGCTTCGACTGGGGCAGGCGATTGGGCCCGAGACGATTCGCGAATTACATGATCGGATCGTGGGCTTGGCGCAACAGCGCCGGGTGATTCAGGGACGCAAGCTGCGGGTGGACACCACGGTGGTGGAAAGCAACATCCACTATCCCACCGACAGCGGCTTGCTGAACGATGGCGCGCGGGTGCTGACGCGGACCATGAAGCAGATCGAAGCCAAGACGGGCCGTCTGAAGAAGAAAGTGCGCAACCGGATGCGCACGGTGACCAAACGGGTGATCGCCATTGCCCATGCTTTGCGCCACCAAGGGCCGGAAGGAGAGCTGAAGCGCAAAAGCGAATATCAGCAACTGCTACGTGTGACGCGGCAGATTCTCAACGATTCGGGCCGTGTGTTGCAGCAAGTCGAGGCGCTGCCGCCCCGCCGTCGCAGCGGGGTGCGCGAGCTGGGCGAACGGCTGGAAACCATGGCCGAGCACGTGCGCCGGGTGGTGCGGCAGACCAAGGCACGAGTCTTCGACGGCGTGACCCAATTTCCGGGAAAACTGGTCAGCCTGTTTGAGCCGCACAGCGAGATTATCCGCAAGGGGAAGGCCGGCAAGCCCAACGAGTTCGGCAAACTGGTGCAGTTGCAGGAAGCGGGGAACCAGATCATTACGCATTACG
The DNA here is from genome assembly GCA_963833155.1 of uncultured Acidobacteriaceae bacterium. Classification (GTDB taxonomy): domain Bacteria; phylum Acidobacteriota; class Terriglobia; order Terriglobales; family Acidobacteriaceae; genus Bog-257. The sequence goes on along the minus strand of CAWHWY010000023.1, from coordinate 82,341 downwards.
AGGTCTATGAGGAGCGGCCCAGTGACCGGCACTTGCTGCTGCCGGCGGTGGAGGCGCATCGGCGCAAGTTGGGGCGGACACCGCGATGGGTGGCGGCGGATGCTGGTTATTACTCGCACGCCAACGAAGCAGGCGCGCATGCTCTGGGCGTGAAGTACGTATCGGTCCCCAACCGAAGTACGCGGAACCCAGAACGACGCCAACTAGAGAAGCAACGTTGGTTCAAGCGGGGGCAGAAGTGGCGCACCGGATGTGAAGGCCGGATCAGCGTGGTCAAGCGGCGGCACGGGTTAGCGCGTTGCCGTTACCACGGAGCCGATGGCATGAGGCGATGGGTAGGGCTGGGGGTCATCGCCGACAACCTCATTAACATGGGACGTTGGCTGGTCTCGCAGCCCGCATAAGAGAAGCCCCGGCGCGCTCCTCCCCATCATGGGACGAGCGATCTGAAACTCGCATCCTCCGCATCGACAATTGCTTGTTGCACACGACCTTAGAGCATTTTCATAGTTGCTGTATCCCATACCCGCAGTGGCGGAAGAAGGCTTGCGCGTTTTGAGCCGTGATGGCAGCCAAGGCCTGAGCGATCGCCGGTTCGAGCTGTTCCAGAACTCGGGCCTTCACTCCGCGCAAGAGTTGTTTCACTTTGGACCAGGCTTGCTCGATGGGGTTAAAGTCGGGCGAGTACGGCGGCAGATAGAGCAGGTGCGCCCCGCGGCTTTCGATGAGCTGGCGCACGCCCTCCACCTTGTGGGCAGCCAAGTTGTCCAGGATTACCACCTGCCCCGATTCCAGCCGTGGCACGAGCACCTGCTCCACGAAGGCGAGGAAGACATCCCCATCAGTAGGCGACTCAATGGTCATGCTGGCCAGCACGCCTGCCGTGGTGAGCGCGGCCAACACGGTCAGGGTGCGCCAGTGGCCCGCGGGCACCGCCTCCGAGACGCGTTCGGGTCGGGGTGCCCAACCATAGCGGCGGGTCATCTCCGTGGTCACGCCGCTTTCGTCGAGAAACACCAGCGCGGCGGGATCCAACTCGCTTACCTGCTCCCACCACGCCTGGCGACGCCAGAGGCTTTCGCCGCTTTCCTGCTCCTGCGCCCGGAGCGATTTTTTTTATACCGTAAGCCCAGCCGCTGCAGCCACACCCACAGTCGCGATCGGCTGATGCCGACACCGGCTCTGGCCGCCAGTCGCGGTTGCAGTTCAGCCAAGGTCAGATCGGGCTGTTGCCGGAGGATCGACCGCAACTGCTGCTCCACCCCAGCCGTCAACCGACTGGCAGGACCGTGCTGGCTCTGCGCCGGCCGCTGCTTCCGCCCCGTCCGCAACTGCTGGGCTCGAATCTTTTTGCTGTACCCCCAACTGACGCCGAACTGCTGCGCCAACTCCTGCAAGCTCCCACGACCAGCCTCGTACGCTTCCAGAAGCTTGCAGCGCAAATCGTCCGAATAGGCTTGTGGCATCGACGCTTCGCTGAGATCGCCATTCCCACTTTATCGACAATTATCCTTCCTGGATATAGCTACTAAGGAACTGCTCTAGCTTCTTAGGAAGCGCTATTTTGCACCGGAAAGTAGTCTAGGTCTCTGACCGCATAATCTGGTTTCTTTTGTAGCCGAACTTCATGCGTGCTTTTCTGCGGGTAAACCGCCAGTCGATGGTGACCCGGTTGCGGTTCATTCTCCGGTTCCAGGCTCTGGCTTCCCGTCGCAGATCGCCAAGCCAGGGGATTCTGCGCTGGCCCAGGCACTGCCGGGAGAACAGGCTGATCTCAATCTCCGCCTGGTTCAGCCAACTGCCGTGTTTCGGCGTGTAGTGCACGGTGAACCGATTCCACAGCCAGCCTCCCGCCTTCTCGCCGAACCGCTCCACCAAGGCTTTGCGGGTGTGTGAACTCAGATTATCCATCACCAGGTGGATGGTGTCGGCCCCGGGATAGTGTTCGGCGATGCCCAGTAGATAATCGGCGAACTCGGGCGAGGATCGGTCCGGAGTCGCCCGGGTAAAGTGCTGTCCCGCTTTCGGCTCCACGCCGCAAAACATATTGGCGGTGCCGCATCGCTGGTACTCGCAATCGCGTCGCGCAATCCGTCCCGGCCGCATGGGCCGCGGAGGGCGGAAATCGGCATGCAGCACTACCGGTTTCTCATCCACACAGACCACGGGTTCCTTTTCCGACAACGGCTTCTCATACAGGGCCAGCACATCTTCCATGCGGGCAATATACTCCTCATCCAGTTCCGCCACGCACCAGCTTTTTTTCCCGCCACGGTTTCAGATCATGGTTTCTGAGCAGAATGCGGATGGTTTCCCGGCCCACGCCCGCCACCAATTTCCGCTTCACGGCTTCCTGAGTAATGAGCCGCACGCTCCAGCGTGCCTGCCCTGCTGGTGGCTCGCTACAGACCATGGCGATGATGCGCAGCTAGGCACTCAGCCGCCTCTTCGCCTTGATTTCCTCCAACAGCTTGTTGATTTTGTCTTCCTGTTCCAGCGCATGCAGCCGGCCATCGATGTCGTCGCCCAGCACCTCCCCTTTAGCCCGGCCCAGGGCCTCCTCATGCACCACTTTCGAGCGCATGCGTTCAAAGGTGCGGTTCTCCCCGGAGGGCGTGGTTTGGGCATCAGCGGCGCGGTGCACCGCCCGCGAGCGACGATGCTGCGCGATTAGCAGGTCGGCCTTGCCACGGGCCTCCGAAAGCTTCAGCTCCAGCTTCTTCAGCGCCGACTTCAAAGCCTCGACCTGGACCTCGTGGTCGGCTATCTGCTGGTCGAAGCTCTCGGTAAGCTGCTGGAAGCTCATGGCACGCTCCAAAGCCGCGCGGGCCAGTTCATCATCTTGCTTATCGACGGCGAGCTCGGCCTTACGCATCCATTCCGAATGCTTGTCGGCGTTCTCCCTTTTCTTCTTCTCCAGTACATGCAGGTCGGCCAGGGCAATGGCGACCTGCGTCTTCACCTGCATGAACTGGTTTTCCATGTCCAGGATGACTTGCTTCAACATCTTCTCCGGGTTCTCAGCACGGTCCACCAGGTCATTGAGGTTGGCCCGTACCAACGTTGCCACACGATCTAGTAATGCCATAACCAACTCCCTTGCTCGCATTGCGGCGAGCGCGCCTAGAATTGCTCGCCGCGAACCGCAGCCAACAGGAAGGCGACGAGCAAACCTCCCACAGCTCCTAAGAGGACCGCTGCTTCCCGATGTGTGATGACACTGGCCAGAACTCCCAGCAACGTGCCAACCAATACCAGGTTCATCACAAAGTGCATGCTGTCGTTATCGGAGTACATATCCATCCTCGTAACTCAAGCTCGGCTTTCCCACCCCGTCACCGGTTGTCGGCGACAGGGTGGCTACACGCGTCACTTCACTTACCTGCCTCTGCCGCCTTCGACTTGCCATCGCCTTCGCCCGGCGGCAGCTCGTCCCGCCGATTCGTCTTGTCGCCGATGGTCCTGATCTTCCCCAGCAGCTCCGACATCTTCATGCCCGAGAGAGCCTCGAACAGGGCCGGCACTTGCGCAGCCATCTGTGCAATGTCCCCGGTGACCTTATGCATACCGGCCGAATTGCCATCGCCGGTGGATACCACGGTAATGCGATCGACATTGGCCAGCGGGCTCGCCAGGGCCTTCACCACCTCCGGCAGGTTGGTGAAGAGCTTGTCCACCACCGCGGCCTGGTTGTACTCCTGATACGCCTCGGCTTTCACGTTCATCGCCCGCGCTTCGGCATCGCCCTTTTTGAAGATGATCTCGGCCTCCGCCTCGCCCTGGGCTCGAATCGCGCTGGCATGGCCTTCGGCTTCGACCGTCAGCCGCTGCCGCTCGGCGTTGGCGAGCGTCTCGATTCGCTGGCGCTCGATTTCGGCCGGCTTCAGCACGGTGGCAATCAGTTCCTTCTCGCGGCGCATGATTTCGGCCTCTTGCACCTTCACCTGCTGTTCCTTCTCGACTTGCTGCACCTTAACCGCCTCGGCGGTCACTTGCTGCTGCATGACGTTGGTCTGGATCTCGTACGCTTTATCAGCCTGCGCCTGCTGGCGCTTCACCATCTCGGTGTAGGTGGCCCTCTTCACCTCGAGGTCGCGTTGTGCCTCCGCTTGCCGCGCCTGCGACGCCGTCTCCGCAGCTACCCGCTCCTGGTCGGCTTGCGCTTTGGCGATGGCGGATTCGCGCAGGGCAATCGCCCGCCGGATCGCGGTGTCGCGCTCGGCTTCGGCGGTGGCGACGTCGGCGTCGCGCTTGATGCGCGCGATGTCGGGACGCCCCATGTTGGAGATGTATTCGTTCTTGTCGCGCACTTCCTTGATGGTGAACGAGATCACCTCCAGCCCCATCTTGTTCATGTCATCGGCGCAGGTGGAGCGCATGCGGTCAGCCACCATCTCCGGCTGCTTCACGATCTCTTCCACCGTGAGCTGCCCGATGATGCCGCGTAAGTGGCCTTCCATCACCAGCCGGATCAATGCCTCCCGGTCCTGCGGTAGTTTGGTAAGGAACTGCTCGGAAGCCGTCAGGATGGATTCGGGATCGGATTTCACCTTGATCTGCGCCACGGCCTCGACCGTGACGGCAACGCCCTGCTTGGTGTAAAGGTCCTGTTGCGGAGCGACGTCGAAGGACATCAGCTCGAGCGACAGCTCACGGCAGTTCTCCACCATGGGGAAGATAACGGTGCCGTGTCCCTTGACAACGCGGGTGCCGCGAAATCCGTATACGACCAGGGCTTCGTTGGGCCCAGCCTTGCGGTAGAGCCGGGCAAAGATCGCGGTCAACAGCACCACCGCCGCTACCGCTGTCCAGGCGATGATTAACACTTCGGTTGGTATGTGGAATCCCATAAGGCCTCCTTCAAGGCAACTAACTCGTCGTTACTTCCTCTTCCGCCATTTCCTCCCACCGTCTTACATAGGCAATGCCATGTTCGTATCGCGTGACGATTACCTCAGTGCCGCGCGCCAGGGCCTCGCCGTTCTCGCTGCGAGCGCCGCAGGTTTGCCTTGTACCCGCCTGCGAGAAGATGATCTCCCCCGTTCCGCCGGCGCGAATCGGGCTGCTGATGCGGCCCAGCACTCCCACGCGCTCGTAGTCCGCCGGATCCAGTTCAACATCATGTTTCAGCAGCAGCTTGGCCACGAACCAGAAGACGATCATCGCACCCACAAGTCCGGCGACAATGGCCAGAGTTAGGACGCCCGCGACCACAAGCGAGGAGTAGCGTGTCAGCAGATAGCCCGTCCCGCCAAACCATGCCAGAAAAGCCGTGATGGTTCCGAAGTTCAGGAACGGCATCTCCGCGCCGGTTCCGCCAGCATGCACTCCACCTGGAACGTGTGCGCCCCCGTGCGGCAGATGAACATGGACGTGCGGTAAGTGAAAACTTCCGCCCAGGAACGACAGCACGCTTAGCGTCACTCCCACGACAAAGCACACGAGATAGAACATGGCCCAGGTCATACGCTCGCTCCCGCCAACTTCTTGTGCCGCCCGCCGCGGTGCGGTGGCTCGCCCAGGTTCGGCTTCAAAACTTCCGTCAAACGCTCCACCAATTCCGGCGCCTCCAGTATGGCGCCCAGGAGCACCAGGCACTTGCGCGAGTCCTTGTATTTAGCCACCTGCAGCAGCGCCTGGCTCAGTTCGGGATCGCGCGCGAATTGCTCGGCTCCGTTGATGAGCCACAGGTCGAGCCGGTCTTCCATCGCCCGCAGGTCGCTGGTGAGCTCGGTGTGGTAGCCCTCGGGATCGTCCACCAGGTATCCGGGATGCACCTTGAAGAAACGCGCCAGCAGCATGCGCGACGCATTCGTCAGGTGCGGTCGCGCTCCGCTCTCAATCTGTGACAGGTACGACTGGCTCAGTCCGCTGCCTGTTTCCTTCTTCAGCGCAACCACCAGGTCCTGCTGCGTCATCTCACGGCCCAAGCCGCGCAGGGTGCCTTCGACCAGCCGGAGGTAGCGGATTTTCTCACCCAGTTTCATATTATGGATTGCAATTATAACATCGCAATATGCGATGTCAAGAAAAAATTTTAGCTTGTAATCAATGTGTTCCGGGGGGTCTCAGATAATCCATCCGAGGCCCAGGGGACTTGTGTCAGGACCTCAAACGCGGACGTGCCAACAAGCACTAGGTTACCTTCGCGCCAATTCGTTACGAAAGTACAGTTACCAAACATGTACCTTCGTAACTTGCATTCGGTTACCGTCAGTTCAATACTGCACTCACCTACCACAGAACCTGGGAGAGAGGGTTGGGAGAGGTTAGTAGCTCTCCTCTGCCAACCCTCTAAATTGGAAGACCTGTCGACTGTAGAGGGGTTTCCGTTGATGCCAAATCGTCAAGCAAGTGCTCCGATTGCCGAGCGTCGAATAAGCTGTTCGACACCAATAGCAAAGCCTTCAATACTTCCGACGGGCCGATTGCAGATAGCGTCGATTGGAGACTCACGAAGGAGCGCTTGTACCGCGAGTCAGCCAAAAGCACTCGTGGCTTGTTGCGAATGTGGGAATCGCCAGGTGCTGGCGAGGCTCGTTGACCAGTCTGGTCTAAAGCCGGTGATCGCAACCAGCACTGGCGAAGCGGTTGCGACGCTGGGTAGCGAAGCAGTGTTGGTTGCATTCTGTCAGGATGACCTGGCAGGGGATGGATTCGAGCCTGTCCTGAAGGCGGCCAAGCGAGCGGCTGTGCCGTTGGTTGTGTCATCACGTCTGGCCGATCCAAAACGCTACCTGGAATCGATGAACCTGGGAGCGTTCGATTTCATCTGCGCGCCCTACTACAACCCGGAAGTTGCCGCCTTAGCCCGTGCCATGCTGCAAAGCTCCGCGCCGAATCCCGAAGATTCAGCTCGTCGCACGTGAACAGGCCAAATTCCGACGCTAAGGCGTTGGTCGTAGATGGTAGAGCTGAATGTTGTTTCGTCCGTTGTGCTTGGCCCAATACATGGCGGCGTCTGCACTCTGGATCAGGGTCTCCCCATCTCGACCGTCCTGCGGAAACATGCTGATGCCAATGCTGGCGGTAAGATGAAAAACGTGCGGCGCGAACTTATGCGGGGACGCGATGGCAGCGAGAATCTTGTTCGCGACTGGCATCAAGCTTCTTGCGTGGTCGATCTCTGACAGCAGTATGACAAATTCATCGCCTCCATAGCGGCTAACTGTGTCCGACCTGCGGACACAGGTAAGCAAGCGCCTAGCGGTTGCCTGAAGCACCCGGTCACCCGTCGCATGTCCTGCGGAATCGTTGACATCTTTGAAATGATCCAAGTCCACAAAAAGCACTGCGAGCGGCCTGCTATGACGGGCCGCTAGGGCAAGCGCGCGACCAAGTCGGTCTTTCAAGAGCATTCGGTTGGGCAAATCGGTAAGACAATCGTATTGCGCCAGGCGCGACAAGCTGAGCGCCCTGGCCCGCGCTTGTTCGGTCAGGGCACGAAAGACGATCACGGAACCCGTGGCGGCGCCTTGCTGATCGTGAATCGGAGCTACGGAGTCCTCGATCACCGTTTTCACTCCGTCTCGTCGGATGAGGACGCGGTTTGCAGCAAGATCTGCCAGCGCATCCTGGCCGATCGCCGCTTCGGCAAGATGTCGAGCGGACTCGCATGTAGGAAGATCGAGGACCTTCATCACCTCGGCAAGCGGCCGGCCCAATGCTTCTTGCACCGGCCAGCCAGTCAAGTTTTCGGCCGCGGGGTTGAAATAGGTAATGCTGCCAGAAACGTCGGTGCTGATGATGGCGTCTCCTATGCAGCTGAGAATGTCCTGTGCCCACATAGCGGGATCGCCTTGCCATCCCGACCTGGATTCGCCCTCGGAGCCGGAGTTCTTACCGTTCGTGGATTGCAAAGTCCAATTAATGTACGCGCAATCGTCTGCGGAGGGAACGCCACGAATGTTAGTTTTGCGAGGGTCACCCTGCTGCTACGTTCGCCCTAAAAAAATTGGCACGAACAGAGGTTTTGGTCTTGGCACTGTGATGCTACGCTGATGGCCTTGCGACTCGAAGCACGCTGCTCGCCTAAAAATCCGGGCAGCTCCGTTCAGCATAACCAGCCAATTGTTCCATCTGCCAGGAGTGTTGCATTTCACAACAGATTGCTTCGATCTACTGTTAACCAAGTGTTAAACCAGAGGGTACCCCCCTGCCCCCACCTCCTCGCAAAATATTGAAAACAAGAGGCAAGAAAAGAACTTTCCTCGCAAAATATTCCATCCAAAGGAGTTAAAGGTCAAAATATTCAATCGCAAGGACTTAGGGGCCGCTGCGACGCTGCAAAGTTTCCCATTTTGGGAAAGCACATCGACGATGCCGGTCCGCCTTACACCCCAACCGAACGGTTGGCTCACTGCCCAACCTGATTGTCAAAGATCTCTTAGCCCCGCCGACGGTGACGAAAGGCCCTCAGCAGGCGTTGGGAACTGTTGTCCCAACACAACAGTGTGCAAGGCGGATCTGCACCTGACAACGGAAATTCAACAACCCAACTTACGAAGGTAATTCGCAAAGCAAGCGACAAGACGTACCAAAGTAACCTCAAACAATGCTCCACAATTGTGTGTGTCTCTGAGTTGTTTGCGTAGAGCGTGCTTCAGCGCCGCGTCCACACGCCTTTGAATGGCTTCCGTGGCGAGCTCACAACGCGGGCCTCAAGGCCCGCTCTACCTTCCGGCCGTTCTATCAGGATCCGAGCTGAGACGCTACCTGTAGGCTTATTCCATTGACCATGGCGAGTCCGCCGTTAACATTCGCGCAACGGGTCATCGCATGAATGGCAAGAAGATCTCGCACTACCGGCTACTGGAGAAGCTGGGCACTGGCGGGATGGGTGTGGTTTACGCCGCGGAGGACATGAAGCTGGGGCGCAAGGTCGCGCTCAAGTTCCTCCCCGTCGAGTCCTCCCTTGATCCGATTGCGCTGCATCGCTTTGAGCGCGGAGCCCGGGCAGCCTCCGCGCTCAACCATCCCAACATCTGCACCATCTTCGAGATCGTCGAGTACGAAGGTCAGCGCTGCATCGCGATGGAGCTGCTGAAAGGGACGACCCTCCGCCCCGTCCTGGGGAACAATTGTGACGCCCTTCGGGCCGAGGGAATGATCCCTCTCCGTCTTCAGCAGCCGTGCCGAAGAAATGGCCAAGACGCAACGCGGTGTCGCCGGTGATGGCGCGCCGTCCATTCAGGATTTCGGTGACGCGATTGGTCGGAACATCCAGTTGCCGCACCAGTTCGGCGGCGCTCACGCCCAACTCTTTCAACTCCCCCGCCAAATGTTCACCCGGGTGAATTGGGGTTATTGCCATGGCATTTCTCCGTCGAAAAAGCAGGTCCCTCACCGACTCAAGTCGGTTCGGGATGACAAAAATAAGGAACCTATAGCAGCGCGGCTGAAAGCGGCGCCCTTCAAAGCGGGCACGTGCAGGCTGGCGCTGAGATATAGTCTGATGTGGGACGGGCGCTCGCCAGTTTCGCCCCAACTCACTCGCATGCAACTCGCTTCGCAAAGGCTCACCGATAAGGAGTTCGACCGGCTGGAGGAATTACTGCTCCGATCGGATGGCGAAGGCGCGATGAATCTGGAGGAGGTTGACGGTTTCTTTGCCGCCCTCATCTGCGGTCCGGAGATGGTCCTGCCCAGTGAGTACTTGCCGGAAATCTGCGGTCTCGAATCGAGCGACGCCGACTTCGCATTTCGACGATCTGGAGGAACTTCAGGAGTTCCTGGACCTGCTCATGCGCCATTGGAACAACATTGCCAACACCCTATCGTCCGGCGAGATATTTCTGCCGGTGCTGCTGGAGGACGACGATGGCATCACTTACGGCAACGATTGGGCGTGGGGCTTCATGCGGGGTATCGAGATGCGGCATGAGGCGTGGCTGGAATTATTCGACGATGAAGAGCATGGAGGGCCACTCATACCGATCCTGGCATTGTTCCATGAACATGATCCTGATCCCGAGATGCGCCCTTACAAGGAGCCGGTCAGCGCGGAACTGCGTGAAAAGTTGATTGTGGGGGCGGCGGCGGCGGTCACGATCATGTACGAGTATTTTGCACCCCATCGTCGCATGGCTGCAACGGCCCCCGAGAAGATTGCCCCGCGCCGCGTGCAATCGAAAACTGGCCGCAATGACCCGTGTCCGTGCGGCTCAGGCAAGAAGTACAAACGCTGCTGCGGCCAAGCCTCCGTCCATTAAAAGGCCGACAGCTTAGTTCGGCTTGCGAGGCACGATCTCCTCATCGCGGATGAAGAATTGGGCGGAGCACTTTTCGGAGCCGCAGATGATCGGTAGCAGGCCGGAGATCTGCTTGCGGGTGACGAGGCCGAGCTGCCCGCACGAGGGGCACGACAGCACAGCCCAGTAGGGATCTTCGGTTTCGCCCACCTCGCCGGCGTTTTCCAGCACAAAAATGGTTCCAGGCTCCATCTGTTCGGGGATCCACTCGCTCAGCACGCTCAGTTCTCCGGTCATGTGCCCTCCTTCAGGACCTAAGAAGCCCTGCGACGTCGTACAGTAAGATGACGAACGGAACCGTTGCGCTGCTCTTCGGCGGCGCTGGGCGCAAGCTTGGCTGCGCGCACTGCTGCGCCTAGCCGGTCTCCCCGGCGAGCCGCTTTCTTGCGCTCGAGGGGATGGAGCACCCGCTGGATGGTGTCGCTCAGGCACACCGATAACATCGGCTGGCGGGCGTTTTTCAGCAGATCGACCACAGCGCGGGCGGAATCTTCCAGGTAAATGTGCCGGCCATCGGTCAGCAGGTGGTACTCGGAGGCCGCAGTGACCGTCTCGACCAACCGCTTGCCGAGCTCTTTCTGCAGGAAGCGGACGACCCGGCGGATCTTCTGCAGCGAGAAGCCGCGCTGGCGCAGGTCGCAGAGGATCGGCGACCTCGGCCAGGTCGTCGAGCGAATAGATGCGCTTGTGCCCTTCCCGCGAAGGGATGACGATGCCGCGCTCGTCCCACCACTGGAGCTGGCGCGGGGTAATTCCCGTCAGCGCGACTACCTCGTTCGATGTGAAGGTCTGCTGCATCGTTCCTTGGGCCGAAACAAATTCGGCAAAGAATGTTTGAAACATCATAGTGCAGGTACGTGCAGTGTCAAGATGAATTATTCACCACGATGGTGACTATCTGATGAACGGAGGAAGAATTTTCATGGTTCTAACATGGCGGGGTTGGTGCGGACTTCGCGAAGACGGACCGTAGATTCCGGCCGCCGCTACGCGGCTCCCACTCTCCCCCACTCGACCCGGGGCTCGCGCCCCGGGCTCACTGCAACGCCGCCGCTGCGCGGCTCGTTTCTTGGTGATTCAGCGTCGTTGTGTGATCTTGCACTCGTGGCTTGTGTCTTGGTCGGTCGCGCTTAGTCCCGGCGATACGCTCCATGTGGTCATGCGGTGCTTCCAGCGCTTCAAGATGTTCATCACAGCCCGGTGTGAGCTTTGCACTATCCTGCTGTTTGTGCCGGCTTGAAGATGAAGAGTAATAGGTCACTGACTACTGACAACTCATTGGGGAGGTCCCGTGGAGCCGTTTCGTTATCACGTCTTCGTTTGCACACAAGAAAAAGCTGAAGGAGTTCCCTGCTGCTCGACTGCAGGTTCGGTCAGCGTGCTGAACGCGCTGCACGACGAGCTCGGCGCCAAAGGCCTGGCCGATGAGGTCCAGGTTTCGAGCTGTGGCTGTCTTGGGGTTTGCGACAGCGGTCCGGTGATGATCGTTTATCCCGAGGGCACCTGGTACACCAAGCTGACGCCCAACGACGTATCCGAGATTGTGTCGTCACATTTCCAGGCGGGCCAGAAGGTGGCGCGCCTCGAGCGCAACGATTACGCAGAGATGAAAGCGGAGATCGTCGATCATCGCAACAAGTATCTGGCGATGTTGAAGGCGAAAGATGCCGCCGGTGTGCTGCCGGACGATGTGAGCGAATTGATTCGCGGATTCATGCCCAGCCGCGCCGTGCTGACTGCCCTGGAGCTGGATGTGTTTACCGCCGTTGGCAAGGGAGGGACGGCGCAACAGATCGCCGCAAAGATTCAGACTGCAGTGCGTGGGACGGAAATGCTGCTGAACGCGCTGGTCAGTCTCAAGCTGCTGGAGAAGCGTGATGGCGTTTATACGCAATACGCCACTCGCGGCGCGCTTCTTCGTCGAGGGCACGCCGGACAGCGCTCGCACCGCGCAGCTACACATCGCGAACATATGGAAGCGCTGGTCAACCTTGACCGATGCCGTGCGCGCGGGAACGAGCTATTGCTCCGCGGGGCGAGAATGGCTGGGTGACGCCGTTCATCGCGGCCATGGACCACACGGCACGCGGCCGGGCCCGCGCCGTGGTGCAGGCCGTCGAGGTCAACGGCGGCAAGCGCATGCTCGATCTGGGCGGAGGTTCGGGCGCGTACTCCATCGCGTTTGCCAAGGCTGCTCCGGCCCTGCAGGCCGAGATCGTTGACCTGCCCGAGGTGCTGCCGATCACCGAGGAGTACATCCGCAAAGCCGGGTTGGCCGATCGCATCAGCACACGCGCGGGAGACATGCTGACAATTCCGCTGGAGAGCGGCCGCTACGATCTGGTGCTGCTGTCGGCCATCTGCCACATGTACTCGCCGGAGGAGAACCAGCAATTGTTCGAGCGCGCTTACGCTGCGCTGGCGCCGAAAGGTCGGCTGGTGGTGTCAGACTTCATCCTTGAGGCGGACAAGACTGCGCCGCGATTTGCCGCGCTGTTTGCATTGAATATGCTGGTCGGCACGCGCGCGGGAGCCAGCTACAGCGAGCCGGAATACGAGGCATGGCTGAAAGCGGCGGGGTTCGCCGAGAGCAAGCGCGTGCGCATTCCCGGGCCGGCCAACCTGATGATCGCGACGAAGTAAAAAAGGCAGTTTCAAGTTTTCGCGTTTCCAGTTTCCAGAAGGAAGCAGAGCCGTAGCCTGTGTGTCTAAAATTGGAACTCGAAACTTGCAACTCAAAACGTCAACCTTATATGTCCGCGATATCATGGACGCCCGGAGGTATCCATGTCCTCGAGCGCCCAGCAGCTCACGCGGCGTGAGCTGATCGCAAAAGCTACGGCCGTCACCACTGCAACTTTGATTCCTCCCACCCTTCTTCTGGCGACTCCCGAAACCAAAGAGCCGGAAGTCACTGCCACCGAAGACTTGATGCGCGAGCATGGCGTGCTTCGTCGCGCGCTGCTGGTGTACTCGGAGAGTATCCCGAAAATCAGGGGCAACGCGGCGTCGCTCGACGCCGAGCGCGCTCTACCGTACGGGAATTTTGTTTCGCGACCTCGGCGAGAATTACCACGAGAAGATGCTGGAAGAAGAACACATCTTTCCCGTAGTGCGGAAGGGCACGGGCGAAGCCCCAAGCTGGTGGATATCCTGCTGGCGCAGCATGCGCGAGGGCGCGAGATCACCAGTTATCTGCTGGCGGTGACGAAGAACGGCCGCATCGCCACCGCCAACGCTGAGCCGCTGGCGCGCTCGCTGGAGGCTTTTGTCCTGATGTACCGCAACCACGCGGCGCGTGAAGACACCGTCGTCTTCCCTGCCTGGAAAACCCACTTTACCAACAAGCAGCTCGACGAATTATCAGATCAATTCGAGGACATCGAGCACAAGATGTTCGGGAAAGACGGATTCGATGACGCGGTAGAAAAGATCAGCGCCATCGAGACGACGCTGGGCTTTGCCGACCTGAGCCAGTTCACGGCGCCGCCTCCACCGGCGATCAAGAGTTAACCATGGCACATAGCGAAAGCCAGAGCTGGGCGGCACGCACTGCGAAGGCGCTGCTGCTGATTCGCATATTAGTGGGTTGGGTGTTTGTTTCGGAAGGCATTCAGAAGTTTCTGTTTCCTGCCCAACTCGGCGTGGGGCGATTCGAGAAGATCGGTATTCCATCGCCGCACCTCATGGCGCCATTCGTGGGGACGGTGGAGATTGTTTGTGGGACGCTGCTGCTGGTTGGCCTGCTCACCCGGTTGGCGGCGGTTCCGCTACTGGCGGTCATTCTGGTGGCGATCGCCACGACCAAGATTCCGATGATCGCCAAGAGCGGCATGTGGAGCATGCTGCACGAAGCAAGAGCCGACTTCAGCATGCTGTTCGGACTGATCTTTTTGGTAATCACCGGAGCCGGAAAGTTGTCCGTAGATGCACGCCGGCGCCGGCTACAATGATTGCAAACCGCTAGTTTCCGGTCAACGGTACCACCACGAAGCGGCGGAAGAAGCTGCCGTTCTCCCACTGCGGACGCTGCGGAGCGTCTGCGACCTTCACCGCCAGGTCCTGCACAATGTCCTCGAACTTGCCGGCGGCTGCGAGATCGACCGGCTGGTTCACGTCATCCGAAGGAGCGTGATAGCGCTCGGTAAGCCACTTCTTGTGCGCGGCGGCCTCCGGCGTCCCCGGCTTAAAGCCGACGCTCATCGCTACCGACGGAATTCCCTGCCGGATAAAGCTGTACTGGTCGCTGCGGATGAAGGCGTTGCGCAGAGGCTCGGGATCGGGCTGCACCTGCACGCCTTGCTGCTGCGCGACCTGCCGCACCATGTCGCCGAGGCTCGACTCGTCCAATCCGTAAACGGTGAGGATTTTCAGCGGGTAGATGGGCAGAAACATATCGGTGTTGATGTCGGCGACGATCGAGCCTTTCGGCACTGTCGGGTGGGCAGCAAAATACCTCGATCCGAGCAGACCTTTCTCTTCGGCGGTGACGAAGACGAACAGCACCGAGCGCTTCAGTTTGACTTGCGAATGCGCCAGCGAATTGGCGAGGTCGAGCACCAGCGCCGATCCCGATCCGTTGTCCATGGCGCCGTTGTAAATGCGATCGCCGTTGATCGGCTCGCCGATGCCAAGGTGGTCCATATGGGCCGAGAGCACGACATACTCGTCCTTCAGCTTGGGATCGGCGCCGGGCAACTTGGCAACGATGTTGTCCGATTCGACGTCTTTCTGGATGACCTTGGTGCGCGCCTTGATGCTGGCGGTCAGCGGGAAGCGCGGCAACTCCTTGCGCTCTTTCGCAAGATCGGCGAGTTGCTGAAACTTGTACGGCGAGCCCTCGAACAGCTTGTCGGCATCAGCGGGATTGAAGACCACGAGCAGCTTGATGCCTTGCGACTCGTTGAGACTGGGGTCGGCCAGCGCCATGCTGGGACGCGTGCGCGCCAGTGTCATGCGGCTCCAGGGAATGTCCATCGAAGCCGGGTTCGGGATGGAGATCACTCCGACCGCCCCGGCCGCGCGCAAGGCCCTGGCACGCTCTGACGTCGACTGATAATGCGAGGCCAAGGGCGACGGCATCTCCGACGGAGAGCCGGAGATGATGACGGCCACCTTGCCCTTCAGGTCGAGGCCGGCAAAATCGTCGTAGTCCATTTCGGGCACGCGCAAGCCGTAGCCGACAAACACCAACGGGGCATCAAGTTCGGGCGCGAGATCGACGCGCGTGCTGAACATCGCGTCCTGGCCAAGCGTCAGAGGCTCATCCTTGCCGTTGCGCACCAGCGCGAGGCTGGAGCCGGATTCGTCAATCTGGCGACTCACCAGCTTGACCGGCTGATAGTAGCCATTGACACCGGCGGGATCGAGACCATCCGCTTTTAGTTGTTCGACGATGTACGCGGCAGCCTTGCGCAAACCTTCACTGCCGGTCTCGCGGCCCTCCATGTCGTCGGCAGCCAGGATTTTGACATAGTCCCACCAACTCTTGCCATCGAAGTTGGGAGGGGTTGGGGCTGGAGCGGGAGTGTTCTGAGCAATGAGTGTGGTGGAGAGCAGCAGGAAAACGGCGATACGCTTCAACATCAGGATTTACCCCATGAATTCGAAGTGCCATTCTCGCGCAAGAAGGTGTCGCGATTCAAGCTATGACGGAAAAATTGGCGAACGGTCAAAGTACAATTATCAAGAAAGTCTAGCAGCCGATGCCGACGCCTCGAAAGATGCGGCCCTTATGCTTGACCTGTGGTAATGAGGTCGCCCGCCCATCGTATTTGTACTGCAATAACGAATGCCAGCACGAGCAGCACTACCGCGTCTACATCGCCCGTTGGAAGGCCGGACTCGAAACCGGCAACACTGGACGCAATGCTACTTTCGTTTCAAAACACATTCGCCGATATCTGACGCAGAAGTACGGAGAAAAATGCCAGCGGTGTGGGTGGAGCGAGCGCCACCCGACTACTGGAAGAGTGCCTCTCACCGTTGAGCACAAAGACGGGAATTGGCGAAACACGATCGAGGAGAACTTGACTTTGCTTTGCCCCAACTGTCATTCTTTGACCTTAACGTATGGTAGTCTGAATCGCGGAAAGGGTCGCGATTACAAGAAGCGGGGTTAGTTCAGCGGTAGAACGCGAGCTTCCCAAGCTCGATGTCACGGGTTCGATCCCCGTACCCCGCTCCAAGTCTTACAGGATCACGCCGCAAGCCCTTCGGTTTCGCGCACAAAGCTTCGTCCGTGCCGCTCACGCCCAAACACCAGAAGCAGGGACAATACGGCCATCACGACCAGTTCAAATGCGGTGAGCGCCCATGGGTAACCGAGACGGTCACGCAGGGCGAACTCGACAGTAGGGGTCGACGCGGCGAGCAGGATGCCTATCTGATAGGTGAAGCCCGGCAACAGCCCGCGGATCGCGTCGGGTGACAACTCGTTGAGGTGGACCGGGATGTTGCCCCACGCGCCTTGCACTCCCATCTGCATAACGAAAGCGCCGATGGCCAAAACCGCGAGCGTGCTGCCAAAGGCCCACAGCGGAATAATCGCCAGCGACACTGCCAGCGCAGACAGCATGCTATAGCGGCGGCCGATACGCTCCGAGAGCAAGCCGAAGATCACCGCGCCGGTCACGGCTCCCACGTTGTAGAACATGGTGACGTAAGCGACCGTGTTGGGGGCAATACCGTGGGCGTGCTTCAGGAAATCGGGATAGAGGTCCTGGGTGCCGTGCGAAAGGCAGTTCATCATAAACATGAGCGCGATCATGTACAGGCTAAGCCATTTGTGCTGCCAGGCGATGCGCGGGCCGTCGATGGTGCGGGTCACGCGGTGCTGCTTCCATGCCTCCGACTCTGGGACCTTCGTCCGGATGTATAGCGCCAGCAGCGCCGGAAGGCCGCCTACCCAAAACATGGCGCGCCATCCCCAGTTGGGCAGCACGAGGCGGGCGGCGAGGGCGGCGAGAAAGTAACCGATGGTGTATCCGCTCTGCAGAATTCCGGAGATCACGCCGCGCCAGCGCACCGGAGCGTGGTCCATCACCATGCGACGCGCCGACGCCCCACTCGCCACCCATGCCGATGCCGAACAGCATCCGCAGAATGAAGAACACGGTGTAGTTGGGCGCGAAGCCGCATAGCAGCTCGATGGTCGAGAAAAACAGAACGTTGGCCATCAGCGGGCGACGGCGACCGTAGCGGTCGGCCATCATGCCGAAGAGGAGCGCGCCGACAGGCCGCATAGCCAGCGTCGCGGTGATGGTGAGCACGATGTCGCGCTTGGGAACTCGAAAGTGAGCGGCCAGCGTGTCGAGGAGAAAGATGACGACGAAGAAGTCGAAGGCATCGAGCGTCCAGCCGAGAAAGCCTGCGCCCATCGCATGCCAGCGGTCCGAGTTTGCCTGCGCTTCCCTGCTGGAGAGGTCTGCCATCTTGCACCCTCAAGTTGGAGAGAAGGTAACAGAGAGAAGGGCGCGAATGCTACAGATTTCATCGCTATACTGGATTCAGAGGCGCCTTACCTGGCTGGAAGCACTCCTTCGAAAAGGACTGGAATCCAATGAAACGTAAAGCCAGCGTCTCCCACGACGAGGCGATGGTTCGCCGCCTTAGGAAAGATCCGGACTTTGCCGCAGAGTACCTCAAAGCCGCATTGGAAGATGAAGATGAGGACGAACCCCGAGTTCTGCTTCTTGCCTTACGCCATCTCGCCCAAGCTTAACAGTCCGTGGTGCAAATAGCTGATTTTCTGCGCAGCGGACAGCTGAGCCGGGTACGCGATTTTGCGACGTATTTGACCATCGACACGGAGATACCTCTGCTACGAACTCGTTGCGGCCCATTTCCGTACCAACGCAGCAAAAGTGCGTGCAGAACAAGCTCGCCAGAGCGGTTTCTCAGCTCTCGTGGCGTGCCCGCACCCAGCAGCTGGCGCAGGATCAGGCTCAGGTTGAAGGCGCCGACATGAACCAACTGCCGCTTCAAAATGTTGTCCCGTCCGCGGAGGTGGCAGCGCCGCAGGCCGCCGGTCTCGTAACAGTGCGCGAAGCTGCGTTCCACCAACTCGCCACGTCGCCGCAGTAAGCGCTTGCCGTACTGGCTTCCTACCCGCCGCCGATTCTCGTAAACCGCCTGCTGTTCCGCTGGCTTGCCTTGCCAGTTACGCCGCCCCTTTTGCTGCTTCTCCGGTAGCTGCACACCTGGTAACTCTTCACCCGCTGCAGAACTGCGCCGCTGTGATACCCCTTATCGGTGACCAACTCTTCAATCCCGTTGACGTTCACCTTGGGCTCATGATCGGGCCGCAACTCTGCTTCGCGACCCGCCAACTCCGCTACCGTCATGCCTGCCTCGCATAACGTTCCGTCCAGCGTTGTCGTGTCGCCCTGATCGGCACCCGGCAACGTGACTGCCACCACCGCGCCCGTGTCCAGATCGACCGCGTGCTCGGCCTTGTGTGCCAAGTGGGTACGCCCATCCTTCATCTTCGCGATCCGCGCATCCTCGTCCGCGGGACTCTTCCACTCCTTGTTGGACGTGCGCTTCTTGCGCTTGCGGTCCAGTTTCACCAGGTCTTCGCGGGTTGGCGTTTCGATGCCCGAGGCCTTCGCTAATCCTCGCAGAAACTCCTCGTAACTCTCGCCCGTGTCGCGCCTCACGATCGAGCGCATCGCCGCGTTGGCTTCCAGCGTCGTGGCATCGATGGCGATCCGCTGCCCCTTCAGCAGTCCACGATCGGCTAGAACCCCCAGCACCCAGCCGAAGACTTCGCGATGCGTGTCCACATCGATCAACCGCCGGGTGCGCGATATCGTGGAGTGGTCCGGCGTGTTCTCGTCCAAGCCGATGCCCACAAAGCGCCGCAGCGCCAGCGAGTCTGCCAGCCGCCAGGCAATGCCGCGCTCCGCCCCAATGCCTTCGAAATATCCGATCAGCAGCGAACGAAAGTAGATCCCCGGCGTCAGTGACGGCCGTCCGTACTTGGCCGCATAAAACTTCCCACACCGACCCTCGACAAACTCGTCAAAGCGCTCGGCCTCCAGCAACTCATTCAGCTTCTGGTAGAAGGGATGTCCCGGCGCTGCTGCCAACTCGCTGTGCGCGATCCATATCCCCTCTTGCTTCTCCCGCTGCTTGCGTGTACCCATCGCCATACGGCGATTCTACGAACAGAGCCTGTGGATACCACAGATGTTTTTGCTTGCGAATCTAGACTTACACCACGGGCTGTTAAGGTGTTCCTAAAGTCAAGAACACTATGACACCGTAGAGTTGGCTTTCTGGCCTTCGTCCGGCTTCAAAAGCCAGCAGTCCTGAACGTCAGCCTCAGCCCACGTCTTGAACTGCTTGCCGAACATCGTTAGATAACAGTCGAGGAACGCGGCTGCGTGGCGGAATACATTTCCAACGTCACCTTCTTCCGCTCGCATGGACCACAAAGGGCCGTCAGCGCGAAGCTTCAGAAAACGGTCAGCTAGATGAACATCAACATGGGCGAACGAAGAGAGTTCGCCATAAGAAATGTCGTACGCCTCCAGATGCTCTACTTCGGCGGCCATTTGGCGCAGTGTTTTTCCTGCCCAGTTCTGAAAAACCGTCCTCGCTCCACTCCTATTCGTGCGTGTGAACCCAGGTGCGACGGCGTCGAACTCCTTCAAAATATCGTTCTCTCGATCCGCCCATCGATGCTTCCAAACGAGATCCATGGCCTCACGCCACTGTGGATCTTTGCTGTTCCGGTGTTCTCTGCATGCGTCCATACACTTTTTGTTCAGAACCTTGGCGAAATCTATATACTGACGCGCACGCTCGTCCGGAGCTTGTGCGATGAAGTGGGCGGTCACATCTGCCTCAAACATCGTCCTAGCGATTGCGTAGCCCACGGTAACAGGGAACCAATCTCCGCCGAACGAACTCGAAATCCGAAGCAGCGTTTCTGCGGCGGAGAGATTGTGGAATAAGAAGCACAGCATGAGTGAAGTGAATTCGAGCTCGGCGCGAGGGAGGGGCAGCCGTCCGGTCTCCAAACGACCCCTGGCAAGGTCCGTCAAGCGCTGAAGGACTTGACGATGTTGGTCAACCGTAAGGTAGAGCATCAGTAACTAGGTCTGTGACCGTATCGAGATGTACCTAGATATGCACTTGGGGAGTAAAGCAATTGGGCCGATAGTGGAGACATGCAAACCTATCATCGGGTGCATGTCCAACTGAAGAAGAAGGAGCGGCAGCAGATAGCCGGGATGCTGAACCGAGGGTGGGAGTCGGCGCGGGTGCTGCGGCGGGCTTTGATCCTGCGCCAGCTTGATCAGGGACAGACAGCGGCGCAGGTGGCTGGCAACGTGGGCGTGGCCCGGAAAACTGTGCGAGCGATTGCCCGGCGCTATGAGGAGGAAGGGCTGGAGCCGGCGTTGTACGAGAAGCCGCGCCCGGGCAAGCAGCGGCGGCTGGACGCGGGCCAGAGTCAGCGCATCATCGCCATGGTCTGTAGCGAGCCACCAGCAGGGCAGGCAAGCAATTTGTTGTGCACGTTGGCTGCTCTCCCGAGCTTCTGGGCACCGGAGAGCTGCACTGCTGCTCTGCTGAGTTCCGAGCACCAGCACTCTGTTTCGACTTGTCGAAGTAAGCACCGTATCTCTGGCCGACTCGATATAGTAGCCTCGCGAAGGTGTGGAAGGTGGTCTTGTTCTTAAGTTCGATTACAAGTTCGACTACATCGTTCAGATATAAGTCGGCTTCGGTCTCGAACGAAATTCCGCTCTCGCTAATATCCGTACACATCCCGCAAACAGAACTGTCTCCGCGTAACCCGGAGCTGATGATCCGAACTGGAACGCGAAGGGAAATCCGATGATGTTGCCGTCCTTCCACCGCTGGAGGTAGACCAGCTGTGTCGTTTGTCCTTGTCGTGTTCATGAGTCTTTCATCGGATTCGCCAAGCGGAACCTTTAGTCACCCTCCGGGCGGAACAGTGCCTCGGCGTCAAGTTCACTCGGCGGTGGGAATTCTTGCCAAACGAAACCAGCAAGTCGTTTCTTATGAATGTCTGAAGGTCAGTCGTATTACCGCTAACTGGCTTATCGTTGTTGTCCTTCCAGATCGACCTTGGTAATCGGAAGGTCCCAATGTGCTTCGAGGATATCGAACCTCTGCTGTTCTTCGTGCTTGAACGTCGTCTGATCAGGATAGAGCTGCTTGATGAGATCTGGAGGATCACCTTGCATTGCGCTGGCGGCGTCCTTGAACACAATGGTTACGCGGTAGTCCCAGCGTGCTGGCTCGGGCATGTGATAGCGTGGTGAAATCATATCGACCGACAGGATCCGTCCTGTAGCGATTTGCTTCTGCAGAAGTGGAAGATGGTTCTTGCGGAATAAGGTCAGGAATTCTTCCTGATGACCCCACTTCACTTTGTAATAGTACTCAACCACGAATGGCGCTGGTTGCGAGGTTGATGCTCCTGTCTGGGCGCTGGTCATCGCACTGGCACAGAAGAGCATTGTCAGTAGAGCAATTATAAAATGTCGCACGGGTCCTCCGAATTGCCGCGTTCTAACAGCCAGATATTCTCGCACGCGACAGCCCCTCCCTGAAAAGGAGCTTGACTCGGTTCGTGAATTGGCCTAAAGTTATGCAATCTTATGTCAGTATTCCGCCTGATGTCCCGCGAAGTCAGCACAACGACATCGGGGACCAGTGTGCGAATGAGCACGCTAGTTGCGTCATCGGGCGGGAGACAGATCAGCAATAGTTCCTAAAGCGATTTCCAGGACGAGATCAAACGAACCCACCGCCCGAAAGGCTGGTGGGTTTTGCGTTTATGGGCGAACGCAAGTGAGGCAACACGTATGATCGTAATGAAATTTGGTGGAACTTCGTTAGAGAACAGCGCGGCGATCGGACGCGCAGCGGATATCGTGCTTGGCCGTCTGGAACAACGGCCGGTGGTCGTAGTCAGCGCGTTGGCTGGGGTGACCGATTCGCTGCTGGCCATGTCACGGGCCGCAGCTTCGGGATCGCTGCCAGAGGCGGTCGCGTTGCTTCGCCAAGTCCGGCAAAGGCACGTGGAGGTTTTGTCTGCGCTGGTCAGCGGAGCGGACGAAGCGGCTCCCCTTGAGCGGATTCACACGCTGTCCGATGCTTTGCAGGACGTATTGCGCGGAGTCGCAACCCTGGCCGAGCTTTCTCCTCGCACCATGGACACGATTCTTTCCACGGGTGAGTTGCTCTCGAGTGGAATCGTTAGTGCTGCTTTCCAAGCGCGAGGCATTCCTTCCGTGCTGGTCGATTCGCGCCACTGCGTTGTGACGGATGCGACGCACACGCGGGCCATTCCAAGGTTCGACGAGACTGCTGACCGCTTGCAGCGTGAAGTGGAGCCGCTGTTGCGGAAAAACAAAGTTCCGGTAATGGGCGGTTTCATCGCGGCGACCGCCGAGGGAGTCGCCACCACGCTCGGTCGCGGCGGCTCGGACTTCTCGGCCGCAATCATCGGAGCGGCGCTCAATGCCGGACGAATCGAAATCTGGACTGACGTTGAAGGAATGATGACGACCGATCCAGGGCTGTGCCCGCAAGCACGAAGGATCGATGTGATCGGATTCGACGAAGCTTCCGAATTGGCTTACTTCGGCGCAAAGGTGCTGCACCCTGCCACGCTGATTCCTGCAGTGGAGAAGAACATCCCCGTTTATGTGATGAACTCACGCAAGCCCAAGAACAAGGGGACCTGCATCCGGTCCGGGGCTCCGCGCAGCAGGACGGTATTCCGTGCCATCGCGGCAAAGAAGGGCATGCAAGTCATCAATGTGAAATCTCCGCGGATGCTGATGGCGCACGGCTTTCTGCGGGCGCTGTTCGAGGTATTCGAGCGGCACGCTTGCGCCGCCGATCTGGTCTCGACCTCGGAGGTGAGCGTTTCGGTTGCTCTCGACTTATCGCGCGATGTCAGTGCGCTGCTGCACGATCTAAAGAGGCTGGGCGAGGTTGAAGTTGAGGATGGGAAAGCTATCGTCTGTCTGGTCGGAAAGCACATTCGCGGCCGGTTCGGAATCGCCGCTAAGGTGTTCCAGACGGTCGCCGAAGGCGCGATCAACGTGCACATGATTTCCCAGGGCGCTTCGGAAATCAACATCAGCTTTGTGGTGGAAGAAGGCGATGTTCCCGAGGCGGTTCAGCGGCTGCACCGGTGCTTCTTCGAGACTGGATGCTTGAGCCAACTGGCGGAAGACGAGACCAGAATGCAAGTGCCATCTGTCGCGAGCCACCTGGACACGCGACCGGAGGCAGGTTGACCATGACCACCATACTTCCGCAGTTCAAAATATCGGAGTACGCGGTCAAGAAAAGCTGCAAGATCGCGCTGCTCGGCTTTGGAACGGTGGGCAGTTCTGTGGCGCGGCTGCTTTACGCGCGTGGCGAGGAACATCCGCTGCAACTCACGCATGTCTGCAACCGGGAAGTGGCGCGCAAGAAAGTGGATTGGATTCCGTCGCATGTAATCTGGACGGAAGACATCAACGAAGTCCTGGCATCTGATGCTGAGGTGATCGTCGAACTGCTCGGCGGCTTGCAGCCGGCGCACGATTGGGTGCGGCGCGCGCTGCAAGCCGGCAAATCGGTAGTGACCGCAAACAAACAACTCATGGCACACTTCGGATCGGAATTGCAGGAGTTGGCCCGAGCGAGGGAGCGGTTCCTCGGTTTCGGTGCCTGCGTGGCAGGTGGCGTTCCGGTGCTTTCGGGACTTCAGGACGGGCTTGCGGGCGACCGTCTGCTTGAGATTCGCGGCATTCTCAACGGAACCTGCAATTACATTCTGACCAGGATCGAACAGGCTAGCACTTCGTTTGCGGAAGCGCTGGCCGAAGCACAACAGGCAGGGTATGCGGAAGCCGATCCGACCGACGACGTTGACGGACTCGACGCAGGCGCCAAGCTTGCAATCCTGGCGCGGGTGGGGCTGAACCTCGCGGTGCTACCGCAGCAGGTGATGTGCCATTCGATCCGCAACGTGAATGCGGTTGACTTCGAGTATGCCCATGAACTTGGATGCACAATACGACAGATTTCGACAGCAAAACTAGTTCGCGACCAGGTCTACGCAGTAGTCGGGCCCGCAATTGTGCCAAGAGATTCGCCGCTGTCTGGGATTTCGGGAAGCCAGAACCTGGTGGTGAGCACCGGAGAGTTCGGCGGAGACACCGTGTTTTGGGGTCACGGAGCGGGAGGGAATCCGACCGCAGTCGCGGTGGTCTCCGACCTTCTGCAATCATTGCGGCACCGGTCGAATGGAATCGCAGGGTCGCACCGTTCTGCTGCCAGTACGTGCGAGGTTACGGACGATCTCGAACTGCCGCAGTATGTACGGTTTGTGATCAGAGACAGGCCGGGAATTCTTGCAGCACTGGCCGGAGTGTTTTCGCGCCATAGCATCAACGTGGATGCAGTGCTGCAGAGGCCGGGCTATTCCAAGTCAGAACTTCCGTTTGTGGTCACGTTGGAGCCGTGCAAGGAGAGCCGCGTGCAAGCGGCACTTGCCGAGATCGGCAGATTTGATTTCCTACTCGAGCCGCCGATAAGAATGCCGATTCTGAAATAGGGGCTATCTGAATGCATCTGCGCTGTAGCAACCCCGACTGTGCCGCGACGTTGGACTTACACGATCGCGCTCTGGCGTGTCCTGCCTGCGCTGACTTGCTGGAGGTCGCGATGGACTGTGTGGCGACTGCTCCCGACGAGCTGAAGCGAATGTGGTTGCAAAGACGAACGTCGTACGCTCCGCTCGACGCCAGTGGTGTATGGCGCTTTCGCGAGTTTCTTCCGGACGGCTATTCCGAGATCGTAACCATGGCGGAAGGCAACACGCCTCTGGTGAAGGCGCAAAGAGCGGCTGAATGGGCCGGCATGCGTCATCTCAGCTTCAAGCACCTCGGCTGGAATCCGACGGGATGCTTTAAGGACCTGGGAATGACCGTCGGCGTAACCGAGGCGCGATTTGTGGGCGCAACGGCGGTCGGTTGCGCTTCGACGGGTAACACAGCGGCGTCCCTGGCAGCGTATGCCGCGCGCGCTGGGCTGACCGCAAAGGTCTATCTTCCGGCAGGGCACGTTTCGCAGAACAAGCTGGCGCAGGCACTCGATTTCGGAGCCGAAGTCGTGCATGTAGATGGCAGCTTCGACCTCGCGCTGGACCGGCTTCTCAACACGCTCGACGGCAGAATCTATTTTCTGAACTCCATCAATCCATTTCGCCTTGAGGGGCAGAAGACGGCGATGTTTGAGATGCTGGAACAGCTCGAGTGGCAAGCGCCTGACTTCGTGATCGTGCCAGGCGGCAACCTGGGCAACACGTCGGCATTCGGCAAGGCGTTTGTCGAGTTGCAAGCAACCGGATTGCTGGAGAAGGTTCCCCGGTTCGTCGTGGTGCAGGCAGAAGGCGCCAATCCGCTGGCGCGAATGTGGCGTTCGGG
This sequence comes from uncultured Acidobacteriaceae bacterium, assembly GCA_963833155.1. GTDB lineage: Bacteria > Acidobacteriota > Terriglobia > Terriglobales > Acidobacteriaceae > Bog-257. The sequence goes on along the minus strand of CAWHWY010000023.1, from coordinate 56,621 downwards.
CTCTACCGATCTGGAAGCGGTGGAGAATCCTGAGACTGTCGCCACCGCGATTCGCATCGGCAATCCGCGCTCATGGAAGAAGGCGATGCGAGCGGTTCAGCATAGCAAAGGGTTCGTCATGGATGTGACCGACGAGGAGATTGCCGATGCCAAATCGATGATTGGGCGCGACGGCATCGGGTGCGAACCGGCGTCGGCCACGACGCTGGCTGCTTTGCGCAAGCTCTCCGCACAAGGACAGATCGACCGTGACGCCAACATTGTTGCCATTCTCACCGGCCACGCTCTTAAAGACACCGAATTCATCATCAAGTCGCAGCAGCTACAGGAGCGCTGCGTCAGTGAGCTGCACTCATGACGACTGCTGCAGAAGCAAACATGTCGCCGGTCGCCGGGCAGGAAGCATTCGAGATCAAGGTCCCAGCTTCGATTGCGAATCTGGGACCAGGTTTTGACACGCTGGCGGTCGCGGTGCAGCTTTACCTGAGCCTGACGGTGTGGACAATCGCCGGACATGACCGGCTGGAATTTCGCTTCCTCAACCAGGAGCTCTGTGGCGAGAACTACATCGAGCGCGCATTCCGGTTTCTCGCTCGTCAGAATCCTGGCTCGTTCCCTTCTCTGCACATCGAGGTACGCAGTGACATTCCCATGCGTGCCGGACTTGGCAGTAGCGCAGCCGCGACGGTAGCGGGTCTACGCCTGTACGAGGCACTGGCAGGCCCCCTGCCGATCCAAGCGATTGTGAATGCGGCATACGCACTGGAATCCCATCCCGACAACGCTTCAGCCGCCTTGCTGGGCGGACTTACGACCAGCTGCCAGCTTTCCGACGGTTCGGTCTACGCCACCTCGTTTCGATGGCCCGAAACGCTTGCATTTGTGGTCGTCACTCCGGATGTGCCATTGGCCACCGCCGAGTCGCGCAGAGTCCTACCCAGTTTCATTCCGCGACGCGATGTTGTCTTCAACCTGCAGCGGCTTTCGCTTTTACTGCAGTTACTGCAGAACAAAAACTTCTCCTTGTTGAAGCAAGCCCTGAGCGATCGTCTGCACCAGCCATTTCGCCAGCAACTTGTGCCCGGTCTTGCGCAGGCGTTGGAGCTTGAGCACGAAGACCTGTTGGGCGTTTGTCTCAGCGGTTCGGGGCCTTCGATCGTCGCACTTGCCGAGACCAACCTGCCGGCAATCGCAGAATTGCTGGCTTCGGTCTACGATTCGCTCGGGATCGGTTACCAGCTACGAACGCTCACCGTTCACCAGGAGGCCCGCGACAACGCTCAGAACGTTGTCACTCGCGGCCTGGTTTGCTCCTAGTCACGCCTTTTGGTGATAGCGGTCACCGACTTGCTAGAGCGATCAGAGAGACGATGGTGACGCGAGGGGTTGTCATTCATCCCTGTGTCGAGGTCTGTGATGTTATTCCCGGCACAGCGCCCTCGTAGATCAGGCAGCAGGGTTCAGCGCGCGGCTGATCTTTGTTGTGGTTCGGATTCCCGTCTCTCCTTCTTCAGTTGCTTTCACTTTTCAACCGACAGGGCTTCGCCGTATAGTGGAACATGGGACTTGGTAGAGTCGTAGTTGCAGACCGATCCCTTCTCAACCCTCGCTTCGATCATGAGTCGTGCGGAGTCGGGTTTGTTGCGACGCTGCAGGGCCGCCCCAGCCACGACATCCTGCGGCTCGCGTTGACTGCGCTCGGGCGGTTAGCGCACCGTGGCGCCGTAGCTGCCGATCACAAGAGCAGCGACGGCGTCGGCATACTGAGCGCGGTCCCTCGCACATTTCTCCTCAAGCAATCTGACATAACGCTGCCGATGGAGCAGCCCGTCGCAGTGGGGATGGCGTTCCTGCCTCAGGAAGAAGCTGCCGCGGACCGGGACGCGCAACTGTTCCAGGAATGCATCTCGGCCCAAGGGCTGCAATGGCTGGCGTGGCGGAATGTTCCCACCCGGCCAGAAGTGTTGGGCGAACTCGCGCTCGCTTCTGTTCCCGTAATTCGCCAGGCTCTGATCACCGTTCCTGCATCGGAGAAATGGTCCGAGGCTGAAAGTGAGCATCGTCTCTACCTTGCGCGCAAAGCGTTCGAGCGCCAGTCGCAAGACGGCTATGTCTGCTCGCTCTCGACACGGACCATTGTGTACAAGGCCTTGTGCGCAGGACGACTGCTGCACGAGTTCTATCCTGATCTGCAAAGCGACGAATTCGTCACGCCATTTGCAATCTTTCATCAGCGCTACGCGACCAATGTGCTGCCGTCATGGCATCGCGCGCAACCACTGCGGATGCTGGCGCACAACGGCGAGATCAATACGATCTGGGGCAATCGTGCGCACATCGAAACCCGGCGCGCAACTCTGCCGCGGGAGTGTGAGCCCATCCTCACGGGCGATGCCTCCGACTCGATGAGCCTGGACGAGGTCGCGGAATTGCTGGCAAACCATGACCGCAATGTCGCGGAGGCCGTTCGTATGATGCTGCCGCCGACGGCATACGGAAACGAGACTGCCTTCCACCGCTATCACGCGGATTGCATGGAGCCCTGGGACGGGCCGTCAGCGCTGGTGTTCAGCGATGGTCGCCTGCTGGGCGCAGCGCTCGACCGCAATGGCTTGCGGCCCTGCCGCTACGTCATCACAGATAGCGGGTTGATCGTCGCTGGCTCGGAGGTTGGGTTGGCCGACGTCAGGCCCGACTCCATTGTGCGCAGCGGGCGGCTTGGGCCGGGGCAGATGATTCTGCTCGACCTGCAACAGAAGCAGTTGCTCGATGGCGAGGCGCTCGACCGTTATTTCGATGAACTGACGGCTTACACCGCACTGATTGACGACATTCCACTGGAGCCCACGCAGGGGTCAGTCGCAGCTCTGTCCGAGAAGGAGATCACGGGCCTGCAGCGCGCATTTGGCTACACGCGCGAAGACCTCAAGATGGTGATTGCGCCGATGGCGCTGGAGGGCAAGGAAGCAACCTGGTCCATGGGCGACGACACGCCAATTGCGCCGCTGGCGCGTACGCCGCGACCGCTGTACGGCTTCTTCCGCCAACGATTTGCGCAGGTTACGAATCCAGCGATTGATTCGTTACGCGAATCCTGCGTGGTTTCGCTGCGCACGCGGCTTGGACCTTGGCCGCACTTGCTCGACAAGCATGCCCCTCTGCCCGGACTGGTGCTGCCTTCGCCATTTCTATCGCTGGGACAGATGGCGGCGTTGCACCAGGGCGTCTATCCGATGCACGGAGACCTGCCATTGGCCCGCCTCGATTGCACCTTCGCGCAAGACGATTCTTTGCAGAACGCGATTGAGGGCCTGCGCGAGCGCGCGGTCGATCTTGTGCGCGAGGACAATCGCATCCTGCTGTTGACCGATCGCTCTGCTTCCCCGCAGGTATTGCCTATTCCTATGGCGATGGCTGTCGGAGCCGTGCACCATGCGCTGGTGAAAGCTGGTCTGCGTACCAAGGCCGGCTTGGCGCTTGAAGCCGGCGATTGCCGCGATGTTCATCACGCGGCGGTGCTCATCGGATATGGGGCAGGCGCGGTTTGTCCCTGGCTGATGCTGCAGACCGCTCGCAGCTTGGCTGGCGAAGAGGGCGAAACTCATTTGCTGAAGGCGCTGCAGTCAGGCTTGGCCAAGGTGATGTCGAAGATGGGAATATCCGTCCTTGACAGCTATCGGGCTGCGCAACTGTTCGACATTCTCGGACTCGACGGTAGCGTGGTCGACCGCTGCTTCCCCGGCAGTCCGTCGCCGTTGGGAGGATGGGGATTCTCAGAAATCGAGAACGCAATTCGCGCCTCGTGGTCGGCGGAAAGTTACACTTCCGAACTGCCCGATTACGGATGGGTTCGCTTCCGGCGCGATGAGTGGAGCGGAATCCCACAGGTGGGAGCCGCAGCGAACACGGCATCTTCAGATCGCTGTTGGCGCAGCGAAGAATGCGGTCCTGGCGGCACCAACGGCGCCTTCGCAGGCTGAGGCCTGGTCTGCTTACAAAGGCGCCGGAGACGAACGTGAGCCGACGGTGCTGCGAGACTTGCTGGAAGTTTGCCCTGCCGGTCCGAGTTTATCCGTCTACCAGGTTGAGCAACGTACCAGCCTGGCACGGCGCTTTGTGTCGAGTGCCATGTCTCTGGGCTCGCTCAGTCCCGAGGCCCATGAAACTATCACGCTCGCGATGAACCAGTTGGGGGGACGCTCCAATACAGGCGAGGGTGGCGAAGATCCCACTGCGTACCGCCGCGAGCCCGATGCCCCAACCAACTTTCTACCGCGTAACAACAAGATCAAGCAGGTGGCTTCCGGCCGCTTCGGCGTGACTGCCGAATACCTGGCTCACGCAGAGGAGCTGGAGATCAAGATCGCGCAGGGCTCAAAGCCTGGCGAGGGCGGCCAGCTTCCCGGCCACAAAGTCACCGAGCTCATCGCGCGCCTTCGTCACGCACAGCCAGGAATCTCGCTGATCAGTCCGCCGCCGCATCACGATATCTACAGCATCGAAGATCTGGCGCAATTGATTTACGACCTGAAGCGCATCAATCCCCGAGCCGCGGTTGGCGTCAAACTGGTCTCGCAACTCGGTGTCGGCACCGTTGCGGCAGGTGTAGCAAAGGCGTACGCCGACTACATTCATATCGCTGGGCACAGCGGCGGCACCGGCGCATCTCCCTTGAGTAGCATCAAGTATGCGGGCAGTCCGTGGGAACTGGGTCTGGCGGAGGCGCAGCAGGTGCTCTGCCATAACGGTCTGCGCGGCCGCGTGCGGCTGCGGGTCGATGGGGGGTTCTCCAACGCGCGTGATGTGCTCATAGCTGCGTTGCTTGGGGCCGACGAATTCTCCTTTGGCACAGCGGTGCTGGTCGCGCTTGGTTGTGACATGGCGAGGCAATGCCACCTCAACACTTGTCCTACAGGAATTGCGACACAGCGTCCCGAATTGCGGGCAAAGTTCCGAGGCAAACCGGAGAACGTGGTCCGCTTCTTCTTGAATCTTGCGGAAGACATGCAACGGCTGCTGGCTGCTTTGGGATTGCCTTCTCTGGAATCAGCTATAGGACGAACGACCTGCTGCAGCAGGTTCGGTTGGAAGGGAATCTTGATTTGGGATCTGTGCTCGCGTCGGGTGGCGATGGTCCACTCCACTGGGGCGGCCAGCGCAATACGCGGCCAGAAGATCACGCCCCCCTGGATGACGCTTGGGTTAAACCTGCGCTAACGGCGGCGGTCGCAGGCAAGCCGTTCGAGTACAACTTGGCGGTGAAGAACGAAGACCGCTGCCTGGGCGCACGTCTGGCGGGCGAGTTGGCTCTATTACGCTGCTGTCAATCCGTTGCCCGGTCGGACATCTGCTTTCGGATGCGCGGCACAGCGGGCCAATCGTTTGGCGCATTTGCCACGGAAGGCATGACGCTGGTGCTGGAAGGCCAGGCGAACGACTATGTGGGCAAAGGCCTTTCAGGAGGCGAGCTGATCATACGCCCAACGGGCAAACTGGCTAGCGCGCACGAGGCGCAGGTCATCATGGGAAACGTCGCGCTGTACGGAGCAACTGCTGGCTCTCTGTTCGCCGCTGGCAGCGCCGGCGAACGTTTTGCCATCCGCAATTCGGGAGCGACGGCTGTAGTGGAAGGAGTCGGAGAGCACGGTTGCGAGTACATGACGGGAGGAGTGGTCGTCATCCTGGGCGCGACGGGGAGAAACTTCGGGGCAGGTATGACCGGCGGCGCAGCATACGTCTGGGACCGGGACAACGGTTTCGAAACGCAGCAAAAGTTCCATCCCGAGTTCGTTGAAACCGAATTGCTGGACAATTGCGATGATAACGAACAAGCCGTTGTCCGCGAACTGCTGCAACAGCACGTTCTCAAAACCGGAAGCCGCCTGGGACAAGAACTCTTCGAGCGATGGCCGGAAACACTATCGCAGATTCTACGTGTGTCGCCGAAGGGTGGAGTGCGGGCGTGAGCTCGGCGCCGCCGGCCTCTTCTTGCCGGACTTTATCGCTGCCGCAGCTAGATAAGGAACTTCGCCGCAGCAATTGAAAGGGTCTGCGCGAAGCAGACCCTTTGGTCAAAATGCAGCGAATCACAAGCCAACACCGGAACCAGATCCTAGTGTACTGGGCACCTGCAAGGCCTCATCTGCGAAACATGCGCGTGCACGCAAAATCTGACGCTCGCGCACGGAGGGATGTTTGGGGAGTTAAGGTCTTGACCTACGGTGTAGAACGGGTCGCTCGCAGCCTGGCTTGTCAGAGCAAGTGTGGACGCTTTGTACTGGGTCCCCGCCTGCATCGGGGTAGTTCCTGTGGCCAATACCTGGTTGGTGCCCGGCTGCAAGGTGATCGTGCTGCTGCCATCGTTCACACTGAGCGTGCCCTCACGGCTGGCCACCAGAACACTATTTTCGCCGAGCGTAACCACGTCGAACTTCGCTGTTCCGGACGCGGGGGTAATCGTATATTGCCCTACCTGGGCCGATAGTCCCTGGCTGGTGCTGACGCGTGCTGTGCCCTTGAGCAGCGCAACTCCCGATTGCTGGTATTGAATCGCGGAGTTCGGGCTCAAAACTACGGATGAACCGTTGCGGTTGATGGAGCCAACCGATGCGTCAGCAATATCCAGTCGGTCGCCCACAAAGATGCTCGTAGAATTTGGCACACTTTGCCCGTTGAGGGTCACGTCGCCTTTCGCGTAGAGCATTGCGCCGTTGGTCTGGGCGGTGAGCATGGCACCCGCTAGGACGAGGAAAAACAGCAAACTCAGGATGATCTTTATCTCACGATGCTGCATTTTTGCCTCCCGGATTGACTTCGTTCGCGGACGAGGTGGCGATCAGTGTCGATGATGCTAGCTCACAGATGTCACCAAAGTCAAGGACTTTATTATTAAAAATTGCCCTAAAAGTTTGTTGTTGCATAAAACGTTAGTGCCGCATTGGTGCCTGTTTGGCACCTGTCATTCCGAGCCGGCCGTAGACTCGGGATGCTTACACTCGCGCAACGGTGGTTACACTCCTGCGAAGCCCCTTTCCAGCTCTCTCAAACCGAAGGCCGCATTTGCATTCAGGCGGTTGTGCCAAACGCGTTCCGCACTCGCACATGAATCCAATTTGCCTCGCCGGATTGCCCACCATCATGGCGTAATCGGGAACGTCACGGATAATCACCGCTCCCGCGCCGATGAAGGCGAAACGGCCGATCCTGGTACCACACACGATGGTCGCGTTTGCCCCGATGCTGGCACCCTCTTCGACGATCGTGGGTGCGAATTGCTCGCGGCTTTTCTTTATCGCGGCCCTGGGATTCAAGTCGTTGGTGAAAACCGCATTTGGGCCAACGAAGACGCTATTGGCCAGCGATACGCCATCCCAGACCGAGACCCCATTCTTGATGGTTACGCCGTCGCCGATGACCACGTTGGACTCCACGAACGCGTGGTCGCCGATGTTGCAGTGCTTGCCGATCACGGCCCCTGCCATAACATGGGCAAATGCCCAGACTCTACTGCCTTCACCGATCTTTTCAGTTTCAACAAGTGCCTGCGGGTGCACGAAATAATTGGTCATGAATTGCCTGCTTTCCAGAATCCCGATTCGGTCGCCAGACGGAAGTGCTACGGAGAGCCGTGTGACAGTCACTATTTTGCCATAACCTCTATGCCGCACTTGTGCTAGACTTCTACCACTTACTTATCTGTTAAGGTGCCAAGTGCCCCAACAAGAATTTCGTTGCTCTCTGGTGCTAGTTGTGTTCACCCTAGTCGGGGTTGGCAGCGTCATGGCCCAGGAATATGGTGGCAAGGCAGCAGCCGTCCCGCCTCAGGTAGCCGCTGCCGAGCAACAACTCAAGCGATCCCCCCAACTAGCGACAACGTCGAACATTCCGGCGAAAGAGTCAACGAACGATCTTACAAAGGTGTTGATCTCTGACGGAGATTTGCTGGAAGTTACGGTCTACGGTCTGGAAGACATGTCGCAGAAGGTTCGGGTCGACAGCGATGGCAACATCTCGCTGCAATTGCTTGGGCAGGTACATGTTGGTGGGCTGACTGCATCCGAAGCCGAAAAATTGTTGTCCAAGACTTCCGTCGAGAAGGGCATCCTGAAGGATCCTCACTTTTCAGTTTTTATCAGAGAGAACGTTCAAGGGGGAGTCGCAGTACTCGGTGAAGTCAACAAGCCGGGGATCTACGCACTGGAAGGCACCCACCACCTGCTGGAAGCAATATCCGCGGCTGGTGGCGTCACGAACAAGGCCGGAAGCACGGTTTTCATTACCCGTCATGACAGTTCCGCCAAGGTGATTAGGACACAATTGGCGCAGAACGACGAAGATCCCGCTAATGACGTTGAGGTTTACCCGGGAGACACCGTGATGGTTTCCAAGGCCCCCTTGGTCTACGTTGTTGGTGAGGTGCAACGGCCGAGCGGCTTTGTCATGGAGAACGGCCAACCCATTACAGTATTGCAGGCAATTGCCCTGGCCCAAGGTACGACCAAGAACGCCAAGTTGGGATCGGCCCGCATCATTCGCAAGTCGCCTGACGGCGAGTATCACGAAATCCCGCTCGCTCTGGGCGACATGCTAAAGGCCAAGAAGCCCGACTTGGCGTTGCAAAAGGAAGACATTGTTTTCATTCCAACCTCTATCGGTAAATCAGTTATGGGCACCGCCGTGCAATCGGCGCTGCAGATTGCGGTCGGAGCGGCGATTTATCGTCCGTAGTTCAATTTCAAGCTTTGGCGAAGGTCAAGCAGCTTAAGAACTCGAGCTGAGAATGTATAGTGCTGCTCACAGGTGTTCAGATAAACGACGTTGCTCCAGGCGATGAAGCGCTTGAGATATCGAACGATTCAAGTTCTGCCGCGTAACTGGCGAGAAACGACCCGGAAAACGTCGGCAAAAAGGAAAACGGAAGCGACTTGCCTGTCACCACAAAATATCGTACCTTGACCGATGCGTTATTGTCCGCGCCTGCGGACCGGCCGTTTGTGACCGCTTGGATCGACGAAGACGAGCGCGAAAGCGCCACCTTTGGTGAGTTTCGCTGCATGGCGCAAGTCCAGGCCCAACTGCTCAAAGACAATGGCGTTTCTGTCGGCGACCGCGTAGTGCTCATCATGCCGCAGGGCATTCCACTGATGGCGACGTTCGTCGGAGCCATGCTGTTGGGCGCTGTGCCCGCGATTCTGGCTTATCCGAACTTCAAGGTCGAGCCCTCGAAGTATCGTTTCGGGTTGGCCGGCGTGACCGCGAACCTTCATGCGAAAGCGGTTGTCATCGACAGCGCTTTTCCCGACGATCTACTGGAACATGTCACTCTGGGCGAGGCGCGACTGCTTCGAGCAGCCAACGCCACCGCCTTCGGCGGCGACACGGAGATGCCTGATCCTGGGAACAAACCGGACTCGCTCGCCTTCATTCAACATTCAGCAGGAACCACCGGATTGCAGAAGGGTGTGGCGTTGACGCACGCTGCCGTTCTGCGCCACATCGAGCACCTATCCGCAGTCCTTAATCTCGACGAAGCCCGCGACGTTGTCTACAGTTGGCTGCCGCTTTATCACGACATGGGTTTGATCGCGTGTTTCATCCTGCCGATGGTCTGCCATCTGCACGTCGTGATGCAGTCTCCCCTCGACTGGGTCATGCATCCCGACACCATGCTGCAGATCTTCACCGACTACAAATGCACGCTGGCATGGCTTCCGAACTTCTGCTTCCAGTTCGTGCCGCGCCGCACTCCCCCGGAGCGCTGGCCAAATTACGATATGTCGTCGGCGCGTGCGCTCATCAACTGCTCTGAGCCGGTGCGGGCTTCGAGCATGAACGAGTTCTACAACGCGTTTGCGCCTTGCGGGCTGAAGCAGTCGGCGCTGCAATCGTCCTACGCCATGGCCGAAAATGTGTTTGCGGTTACACAGTCGGGCATGCATGAAAAAGCTGGGCCGGAGGTGATCTGGGCGGATGGACAGCGCTTCCGCGCTGATCACTTCATCGCACCTATTCCGGAAGGAAGATCGGGAGCCGTTTCCTTTACCTCGTCGGGCCAACTGCTCCCCAGCAATGGTGTGCAAATCGTTTCCGATTCGGGCGAGGTGTTGCAGAGCGGGTACGTGGGCGAGATCGCCATCCAAAGCGACTCGCTGTTTCAGGGGTACTACAATCGCCCCGACCTCACAGAAAAAGCGATTCGCGACGGCTGGTATTACACCGGCGACCTCGGCTTCTATCTCAACGGCGAGCTTTATGTCATCGGCCGCAAGAAGGATCTGCTCATCATCGGCGGTGAGAACATCTATCCGCAGGACATCGAAGAGATTGTCTGCAGCCACCCGGCAATTCACGACGGCCGGGCCATAGCGCTGGGCGTGTTCAACGCTGATCTCGGTACGGAGGACATTGTCGTCGTCGCCGAGGTTGAGAAAGAGGAGCTTCTCCAGCAGGCCGACGACATTGAGCGCGAAATCCGCAGCAGCGTTGTGGCCAACATGGGAGTGGCCGTACGCACGATCTTCCTCAAGCCTCCGAAGTGGATCGTGAAGAGCACCGCCGGAAAAGCCGCGCGCTCCACCACTCGCCAGAAGCTGCTGGCAGAACATCCGGAATTGGCAGTCGAATCATAGGGAGAAAAAACACGCGTGACACCTGAAGCGCAACAGATGATTGACCAGGTCGTGAAACTCATCAGGAAGCCCAGACCTGCAGATCGACGAGAACACACCGCTGGTATCGTCAGGCCTGATCGATTCGATGGCGCTTGTGGACCTGCTCTTGAAGCTTGAAGACATTACCCATATGCGTATCCCCGCAGGGAAGGTCCAACCCAAGGACATGAATACGGTGGCATTGATGTTCGCCACCGCCCAGCGCGTAGGCAAACCCAGGAAGTAGGCTTATGCCTCATCCGCTCTCGGCGACACGCAGAGAATTGGCGAGCGTAGCCTTGGCCCTCTGATGCCGAAACCGCTGTCGGAGAGAACGCAATTTCTCTAACCCACTCACTACGCGACAGCATCTCGGCCGAGACTTCATTTCCCCGGGAACATCGCGTAATGGCTGGCCGCGCCCATGAAGAAAAGCATGGGAAACGACAGCACAAAGTTGACCCGGGTGCACAGCACGGTGAGCCTCATCATCTTCGCTGCTTCAGGTCGGCATGGCAGCGTCCCTTGGGCGGCGTTAGCTTCCGTCCAGCGGATTATTTTCTTCTGCATGCGCCAGACGATGCCCCAGACATTCAGTAGCATGAACCAGCCCAGACCTCCACCGATCCCGATGGATAGGGCGCGACTGCTTTCCCAGCCATCCTGGTTAAGCGCCAGGAAGAGTACGACGCGCCGATAACCGCGACCGCCACAATCGCGCCGAGCACTGGTCCCTTGTGCAGCGCCTCCGCCGGAGACATGAGCGCGCCCATTTCAATGGCAAATGCCAGCGTCCAAAGCACAAAGAAGCTACCGAACATCCTTCCCGGAGAGGCTGCTTCGCCGGCCACGCTAGCCGAACGGGCATCGGTCGCGACGAGGTGCATCCAGTAGGCGATGCCGACCATCACGGTCACGACGGCGCTCCAGCGGAACCACCACAAAGCACGTGGCATGAGCCTCGGGATCACAATTCCGCGAGACTTGGCATCGAGTTCCTGCAGGAACGGCATGTTCACCAGGGTGAAAAAGTACAGCAGCCCAACCCAGGTTATGCCGGCGACGAGATGTATCCAGCGAAGAATCATGAGCATGGCTACTTCGCCACCGGGAAAATCAATTTGCGGTGCAGTCCACAAACCCACAAGTGGAACTATCACTTGGCCTCCAAAGTGGTCATTCATTGGCCTTTCCGTGCTGCGCTGGCGCCTTTGAGCCGTGGGCGAATTTTACATCACACAGCCATGTGCTTGTTTTAGTTGAAATTGCATCGCTGCCGCCTTATCGTTAAGTGGTTAATACTTTGGTTTCCGCTTCCGGGTTGGCGTTTTAGTTGCCGGTTGCGGTCGGCATCGTCGCCAGACCCTTACTCGTCAGGGGCCGCGATATTTTGGGCTGGGATGTTTTTGCACGTTTGCCGCGGAGGACCCATGGAACTCAAGCCAGCGCAGAACATACAAGATTCCTTTCTGAACACAGCCCGCAAGGACAAATGTGTCATCACGATTTACTTGATCAGCGGGGTAAAACTAACGGGACGAATCCGCTCCTTCGACAAGTACTCGGTGGTGATGGAAACCAACAACCAGGAGCAATTGATTTTCAAGCACGCCATATCCACTGTGGTGATGGCCCGCTCCCTTCACTCTGAGCGGCACTTTGAGCATCGTACGGCTGCCGAGCCGGCGACTTCTGCGGCCAACGAGAACTCAAGTGCAAACCCGGAGGACTAATTCTATCGCTCGCGCGGGTGGAATGATCAGGGCGAAGGGCCGCTCCTTGCCTACCGGCCGGAACCAGCCGGAGCGTGTGTTCCTGGTAGGAGTGGAACTCCTCGCGCGGACGGCTGCCAATCGCGACATCCAGCCACGTGCCCGGGCCGACGGCGAATCTGGTGCCGACGTAACGGCGAAAGCCGGAGTCCGGCGATCGCATTCGGGTAAGGTTCCGCCCAGCGCTCGCGTGGCGCGAAATGCCGCTACTGTCCACCTGCACGCCCATTTTGACGAACATCGCGAGTTCTCGCCGGAAGAATCCATGGCCGAGCTGCGCGAACTGGCCACCAGCGCCGGCGGCAGCGTCATTGCCGAGTTTCTGCAGCGACGGCAGAAACCCAGCCCTGCCACGCTAATCGGAAGCGGAAAACTGGAAGAGCTAAAAGGCGCGGTGGCGTCGAATTCTCCTGATCTCGTCATCTTCGACCACGAACTGACGCCCTCGCAGCAGCGCAACCTGGAAAGCGAGCTCGACGTGCGCGTCATCGACCGCACCCAACTCATCCTCGACATCTTTGCGCGCCACGCTCACACCCGCGAAGGCCAGCTACAGGTAGAACTGGCGCAGTTGCAATACCTGTTACCACGACTTGCGGGACGCGGCATCGAGATGTCACAACTCGGCGGCGGTATCGGGACGCGCGGTCCCGGGGAAACGCAGCTCGAGACCGATCGCCGCAAAATCTACCGGCGCATCCGGCACGTGAAGGAGCAACTGGAGAATGTTCGCCGGATTCGCAGCCAGCAGCGGCAACGGCGCGAATCAGTGCCCATTGCGACAGTTGCGCTGGTCGGCTACACGAATGCCGGGAAATCGACGCTCTTTAACGCGCTCACCAAAGCCGGCGTGCTAGAGAGCGCACGCATGTTCGCAACGCTCGATCCCACGCTGCGCAGTGTGACGCTTCCTTCGCACCGTCAAGTGCTGTTGTCGGACACCGTCGGATTCATTCGCAACCTGCCGCACACGCTGGTTTCGGCCTTCCGTGCGACGCTCGAAGAGGTTCAGCGAGCATCGTTGCTGTTGCACGTGGCCGACGTCACCAGTCCCGTTGCCGGCGAACAGCAGGCGCAGGTGGAAGAAGTACTGCGCGAACTGGAGTCGCACGACAAGCCGCGGCTCTATGTCATGAACAAAGTCGATTTACTACCGGAGAAGAAGCAAGAGAGCCTGCTTGACACCGCGAATGTGATCCACGTGTCCGCCGCGAAGGGAATTGGGCTCGACAAGTTACTGGAGCACATTGACGCCCAGATTACAGAGGACCCCTTACGACGGGTGCACCTGCGGGTGCCGCAATCGGAAGGCAAGGCGCTGGCCACGCTCGATGCCAAGGCGCAAGTCTATGCCCGCGAATACCGCGACGGCTGCGTAGATCTGGATGTTCAGGCGCCGGAATCGCTGCTGCGTAGGCTAAGGAATTTCGTCGTGGGATGATTGTTTTATTCGTGCAGATCTTCACTACAGCTTGTGCTGTGGCAGTGGGAGAACGTGCAGCCAGGGGATCTTTTTGAAGTCCTTCACGTCGGCCGTAACTAGGACATTGTCCTTTCCAGTGATTGCTGCAGCGAAACAGTCCGCGTATGGCAGTCCATATCCAGCCTTAAATTGGGCAGCGGTCTCGGTAATCCGCTCATCTGCGCTGATTACTCTCAAGGGCAAAAGTCGAACCTGACCCATGAACTCTTGTGCTTCTTTGAAACCTCTTTTCATGGCGATGTTGTAGTAGACCTCGCCCCAGTTGATCACCGAGAGTAGCAGCGTGGCATTGCCATCGCGGGCCCGTTTAAACAAGCTCTCCACAATGTCCGCCCCCGGCTGATTCATCAGAAACCGATAAAGAGCGTTCGCGTCAAGCACGTGACATTTCATGCGAACTCCCGATCAGCATCACGTTCCAGCTTGGCTGGCATACCTCGCCTGGCGAGACTTCCACGCATAGTCTCGATGAACGCATCTGTTACAGGTTGAATGAACAAGCGGCCTTGGTCCTCCACGAAGGCGATTTTTGTGCCCTGCTTGATGTCGAAACGATCGCGGATGTCGGCCGGAATGACGACCTGCCCCTTGGCATTTACGGCAGCGTATTCAATGTTGCGCATGGTAGTAGATTATACACCAAGTATTCTAATACCAACTAAGTATGACAATATATGTGGCGTATTACATTTGCGAACGATTATATTACAGTCAGGCAGCGTCAGACGATTGGCGACGCGATTCCCGCATCCGCCTGTTCGTGCGCGTGGTAGCTGGAGCGCACCAGCGGGCCGGACTCCACATGGCGAAAGCCCATCTTCAGGGATTCTTCTTTGAGGAAGCGGAACTCGTCGGGTGGGTAGAGCCGCGCAACTGGCAGATGGTCCTTCGACGGGCTCAGGTACTGGCCGATGGTGAGGATGTCCACGTCACGTGCTGCCAGATCTCGAAAGACCTCCATTAGCTCATCCGTGCTTTCGCCGAGGCCGACCATCACGCCGGTCTTGGTCGGGATCGCCGGATTTAGTCTCTTTGGCGCGTTCCAACAGGCGCAGGGTACGCTCGTAGCGCGCACCCGAGCGGGCGACGCGGTACAGCCGCGGCACCGTTTCCGTGTTGTGGTTCAGGATGTCAGGCCGCGCGTTCATCACAATGCGCAATGGCTCTTCCAGTCCCTGGAAATCGGGGATAAGAACTTCGACCCGGCAACCGGGCACGCGCTGGCGGATCTCAGAAATCGTCTCGGCAAACACTCGCGCGCCGCCGACATTGTCATCGTCGCGATTGACGCTCGTCACCACGGCAAACCTGAGCGCCAGCTTCTCGACGGCTTCAGCGACGCGGCGCGGCTCGTCGAAATCAATCGGCTGCGGCCGCCCCTTCGGTACCGCGCAAAAGCCGCAGCGCCGGGTGCACAGATTGCCCAGCAGCATGAAGGTCGCCGTGCGATGGTTCCAGCACTCGCCGATGTTAGGGCAGTGCGCCGACTCGCACACCGTGTGCAGCTCCAGCTTGCGCGCCAGGGTCTTCAGATTGTGATAGTTCTCGCCCATGGGCGCGCGTGCCTTCAGCCACTCCGGCTTGGGTGTCGGCCGGTGCGGGGCGACGTCAATCTGGATCAGCTCAGGAGCTGTTGCCATAGGTTGCTTCCATTGTACAAGCTGCTGGAAACGGGGTGCCTTTCGGCATTCGCCTCTTGCCACTCGCTCCGGCTGATCAGAGCGCCGACCGATTGGCCCGCAATTCTCAGAGAGTGGCGAAGAGCTCGTCCGGGGAAAAGCGAACTGCGAAAGCCGAAGAGCGTTATAGCGTGTGCAGATACGCCATCAACGCCTCGAGTTGTTGCGGCGTCAGCTTCTGCTGGAAGCCGGGCATCTTGGCGCGGCCCAGCAGGATGATGTCGGTGACGCGGTCATCATGCGCCGGCATGCCATTCTTCATGTACGGCCGCTTCAACAGCCCAGCCAGGCTAGGGCCGCGGAGGTCGCGCTTGCTGTAGGCGTAGTGGCATTCAGCGCAGCGCGCATCGTAAACACGCCGCCCGTAGGCCTGCTGCGGATTGAGACCCAGTTCTGCATCCGTCTTGCGAGGCTCGGTGTCGCAGGCGGTGAAGGTCGTGATCGCGATCAGAATGATGGCAGAAAAAAAAGCAAAACGCGCAGGCTTTGGCTTCAACGTTTCGTCCGGTTTTTTGACAAATCGATTTGGGATGTGGACCGACGCAGCGGCTCCGGCAGAGTTAGAATACACCTCGCATGACGATCGCTCTCAAACGGGTGTACGCCGAGCCATCACCGCAGGACGGTACGCGTGTGCTGGTGGACCGGCTCTGGCCGCGCGGTTTGACGAAGGAGGAGGCGGCGCTCGATGCATGGTTAAAGGATCTTGCGCCGTCAGACGAATTGCGCAAGTGGTTTCACCTCCACCCGCAGCAATGGAGTAAGTTCCGCGAGAGATATCTGAGAGAACTTTCCAGCCCGGCGGCCCATGACGCGTTGCAAAAGCTCTACGGGTTGAAGGAGGAGCGGCTCCGTTTGACACTGCTGTTTGCGTCCAGGAACGAGGACCGCAACAACGCCGTCGTGTTGAAGCAACTGGTCGAAGGCGACCGCAAGCCGCCGACCGGGACCGGCAGGATCCGCGCCGTAGCCGCCAAGCGCGCCCGCGCTGCGCAGCGAAGGTAGCACTTCCGCGGAACAAGGAAGATCATCCGAGTAAAATCGATGCTGTCATCCCGAGCGAGGACTTCAGTCCGAGTCGAGGGACCTGTTGTTCGTTTCGGGTTCCGCAATGATCCTCCGTCCCAACGAGACAACCTCAATCCGTGCTGCCTTCGTTCCTGCTTGGCAGGCAGTGGCCAGCACGCAGAAAGCAAAGTCTGCGACGTACCATCTTGTGCGCCAGCCCGACCACGCGCGGCTGGCGGGCCAGATTGTCGAGCAGTTCACGATCGCGGGCATGCCCGCCGTGGACGATGACGTTGTGCATGCCATCAGCCTGCACGATGAAGGCTGGGCAGAATTCGACAGCGGCCGCGCGCGGTTGCAAGCTACGCCAGCCGGCTACTCGGCGAGCAACATCGCCCTGAACCCTGACGGAAAGCCCCTCTCGTTTCTGGAGATCAAGGCGGGAGACTTTTTGCGCGCGTGGTGTGGCTCGATCGAGACGTCTGAGTCCGTCGCACCCATCGCCGGCCTTATGGTCAGCGGGCATTTCCGTCGGATCGGACGATTCGGACTAAGCACGGGAACTTACTCAGACGACGACACGCAACGCATTCGCGAGTTTATCGCGCGCGAAGAAGAGCGTGAACCGAGGCTGTCGTGCCTGCAAGGCCGTAGCGAAAGGGAAGTGGAGTATTGGACCGATATGCTCCAGTTCTGCGATTTGCTGTCGCTCTATTTGTGTTGCGGTTCGGAGGAGAGTGTCGAATTTCCGCAGCGCATCGGGCCGAGCGGCGAGATGATCAAGTTGCACGTGCAGGATGGGGTGGCTGTGCTGTCGCCGTCGCCCTTCGGGCAGGAGGTTGAGTTTTCGCTCGAAGCGCAGACTTATCCAGCGGAATTACATGCGTCATCCACGAAGTTGAGCTGGCGCGTGCGGTAAATGGCGAGTCTTGAGAAACATTTGCGCCCGATCGGGACGCTGAAGTATGGAAGCCTAACATTGGGAAACGACTCGACAGTTCCTATCCACTTTCTTGCTGCTTCCTTAATCTCCTTGTCTCCGCCAGCAGCGCCATGCTGTGCATCAGGTTCTGCATGGTGACAATGCCCACGAGCCTCTGCTGGTCCACGACCGGAATCATGCCCAGTCCGCGTCCGCCCAGCTTGCGAAACGCCGACGCCAGCGAATCCGTCCGCTGCGCAATTTCAAACACGCGCACCATGGCCGACTGCACGTATCCGTTGCCTTCGACGCGCAGTGCCTGGACGATCCTTGCCTTACTGATGACGCCCACCATGTCGCAACCGCGCACCACGGGGAAGTCATCCTGCAGAGTGTGCACCGCTTTGTGAAGCGCCGCTTCCAGAGTGTCGGCTGGCGAGAGGGTCGAGAAGCCGGTCAGCATAACATCCTCCATACGCACGCTCTCCAGTATTGACTGGAAGACGACGGAGCGGTCTTCCAGTTGTGCGCCAACGAAGAGGAAGAAGCCGATCAGCATCAGCCAGGCGTTCCACACCGCACCCAGGAAGATGAACAGCATGGCGAACCCCTGCCCGATGGCGACTGCCCGGCGCGTGGCATGGACATAGTCCAAACGTTCGGCAAGCATCGCGCGCAGAATGCGGCCGCCGTCCATGGGATAGGCGGGCAAAAGGTTAAAGCCGCCGAGGAATACGTTTCCCCAGAACAACGCGCGAGGCAGATTGCCGGCGTGCACGAAGGGCTGGCTCCATAGCTTGACCTGCGGCACAAACGCCAGAATGAAAGCGCCCGAGACCGCAGCAATCACGAGATTGACCAACGGACCCGCGGCAGAAATCCGGATCTCGCGTGCTGGGTCGGCGTTGCGCTGGCCGGTGTCCTCCATCAGCGTGACCCCGCCAATGGGCAGCAAAATGATGGAACGTACAGCGACACCGTTACGGCGCGCCACCACTGCGTGTCCCAGTTCATGCAAGACCACACATCCGAAAATGATGGCGACCAAGGCCAAACCGCGGAGCGCGCCCACCGTCCCCATAGTCACCGACTGCGTGAACCAGACAAACGCCAGCAGAAACACGAATGTCAGATGGATCCGAATGTCCACCCCAAACAGATGTCCGGCAGGGAATGACCAGCTTCTCATTGATTCAATTCTATAGCTGAAGATGGTTAAGCACGAAGCGGTCAGCACTCAGCACTAAGCATTCAGCTAGACAGGTTTGCCAGCCTGCGGTTGCGGACCGAGGTGCTGGGTTGAACTCGCTGCACTCCTCCCAGAGATCGTCCCCGAGTTGATAATTCCTTCTGAATGCTGAATGCTGAGTGCTGAGTGCTGAGTGCTGATCGCTCTTCCCATGCGCATCATCTCCGGACAATACCGCAGCCGGCCTTTGCGCTCGTTGCCGGGACTCGACTTGCGTCCCACTAGCGACCGGCTGCGCGAGACGCTCTTCAATGTTCTGGCAGCCGCGCACGACCTCCAGGGCAGCGTATGGCTCGACCTCTACGCCGGAACCGGCGCCGTCGGCCTCGAGGCGCTCAGCCGCGGTGCGCGGCAGGTGTACTTTGTGGAGTCGGCCAAGAAGCACGCGAGGCTCCTGCGCGAGAACCTGGCGTCGCTCGGCATTTCCACTGGATATGAGCTGCACGAGCGCGAGGTAGCGCAAGCACTGCCGCTCCTTGATAGCACTGGGGTGGTGTGCGACTTTGTCTTCCTTGATCCGCCCTATCGGATGCGTGGCAGCTACGAGCAGACGCTGGGCTATCTTTCGCAGTCGCGGCTGTTGCAGCCGTCAACGCTCGTGGTCGCCGAGCACGAGAAGAAGTTCGATCCCGGCGAGCGCTTCGGCGCGCTGCTGCGCTACCGCCGGCTGGATCAGGGCGATGCATCGTTGAGCTTTTATCGCCTCGGATGAGAGACAGGGGCCCTCCGAAATCGCGCGTTGACCGTTGCAAACTCGAACGGGTAGGATGAATCGGGCTGGTCTCGGCGAGCGCCGAGCGCTCTCCAGGTTGGAGTCTGCTTTCTTTTTCTTGAGAGCCTCCGGCACTGTTTACACGGTTTCATCACTGCAATTACACTTACGGGTTTGCCCGCCGCGGCAGACGTCACGGCGCGACAGGAGAGATCGATGGCTTCGGTTGAAGAACGGGTAACACAGATCATCGTGGAGCAATTGGGTGTGGACGAAGCGGAAGTGACGCCCAGCGCTTCCTTCGTAGACGATCTTGGGGCCGACTCGCTGGATACGGTCGAGCTGGTCATGGCTTTCGAAGAGGCCTTCGAGATCGAGATCCCGGACGAGGACGCGGAAAAGATCCGCACCGTGCAGGACGCCGTAACCTACATCGAACAGCACGCCAAGGCCAAGAAGTAGAGCGCCCATCCGGCCCGACACACTAGAGTTTTTCGCCACCAGGGCAGGCGGCGCGAAAGGAGATTGCTGACCTCATGGCATCCGTAGATGAGCGGGTAAAGCAGATCATTGTGGAACAACTGGGCGTGGACGAGGGCGAGGTGACGCCCAACGCGTCCTTCGTGGACGACCTTGGCGCCGATTCGCTCGACACGGTCGAGCTGGTCATGGCTTTCGAAGAGGCCTTCGAGATCGAGATTCCCGACGAGGACGCGGAGAAGATCCGCACCGTCAAGGACGCGGTGGATTACATCAACGCGCACGCGAAAGGATCCAAGTAGTTTGCCGCGTCGCGTGGTTGTAACCGGTATTGGAACGATCTGCGCCGTCGGCAACAATGTGCCCGACGTGTGGCAGGCGTTGCTCGCCGGCAGGAGCGGCGTAGAGCGCATTGCCAGCTTCGACGTATCGCAGTTCGCCTGCCAGATCGCCGCTGAGGTAAAGAACTTCGACCCGCTTCAGTTCATCGAGAAGAAGGAAGCGCGCAAGATGGCGCGCTTTATTCATCTGGCGATCGCAGCGACCGATGAAGCGCTGCAGATGGCCAATTACAAGGTCGATAACGAAGAGTTGGCGGAGCGCACCGGCGTCAACATCGGCTCGGGCATCGGTGGGTTCGATATCATCGAGCGCGAACACTCCAATCTGCTCAACGGCGGCCCGCGCAGGATCTCCCCGTTTTTCATTCCCGCTGCCATTGTCAATCTAGCCGCCGGGCAAGTCAGCATTCGCCACCATGCCAAGGGCCCCAACGAGGCCACCTGCACCGCCTGCACCACCAGCGCCCACTCCATCGGCGACGCTGCTCGGGTCATCAAGTATGGCGATGCCGATGTGATGATCGCCGGCGGCACCGAAGCTGCGATCACCCCCATGGGCGTCGGCGGATTCGCGGCCATGCGCGCTCTTTCCACGCGCAACGACGATCCTCATCGCGCCAGCCGCCCCTGGGACAAAGACCGTGACGGATTCATCATTGGGGAAGGCGCCGGCATTCTCCTCCTTGAAGAGCTTGAGTTCGCCCGCAAGCGCGGCGCGAAGATCATTGCCGAGGTGGTTGGCTACGGCATGAGCGCCGATGCCAACCACATCACCCAACCCGCGCCGGACGGGGAGGGCGGCTACCGCGTGATGCGCAACGCCATGCGCGATGCGGGGCTGCAGCCGGAGCAGATTGGCTACGTCAACGCGCACGGCACATCAACGCCTCTGGGCGATGAGTTGGAAGCCACCGCCATCAAACGCGCGTTCGGCGACCATGCCTACAAGATGCTGGTGAGTTCGACCAAGTCCATGACCGGACATTTGCTGGGCGGCGCCGGAGGACTGGAAGCGGCGATCACCGTTCTGGCGCTGCGCGATCAGATCGTGCCACCCACGACGAATCTTGACAACCCCAGCGAAGGTTGCGACCTCGATTTCGTTGCGCACACCGCCCGCAAAGTTAGCGTGGACTATGCCATGTCGAATTCCTTCGGCTTCGGCGGGACCAATGGCTGCCTGGTCTTCAAGCGGTGGACGGAGTAGCTCGGGAGCCCTCCGGACATTAACGTTGGTTGACGCGCGGTGCAGTAGCCGATGCGATATCTGCGGATGAACTAGATCCCCAACTTCTTCACTTCCTCGTTGTAGTACTTGCGGTAGAGGATGTCCCATTCCTGGGAGCCTTCGAGGATGGTGCGGCGCTGGCTCTCGATCTTCTGCCGGGCGGCGGCGTCAATGCGGGCTTCCTTGGCCATCAGCAGTTCGAGGACCCGGCGGACCTCCAGGCGAATGCTATTGCGGTCTTCGATAAATTCCACGATGTCCATCTCGGCGAGCTTGTCGGACACGGCGTGCGCCAGTTTGTTCACTTTTTCGCGGCTCAGCCTCATAGCACCGCCTTGTACTTGCGCACCAGCTCGTTCTTAATCTTCTTGAACATCTCCTGATAGTTGGCGCCGCTGCGCTGCATTTCGTCAGCGTAGGTCTCCAGGATCATGCGGACTTCGTCGTTGATGCGGTCTTCCAGCGTGAGCTCGTCGAGCAGGGCGGCGTGGACCTGGCCGGTGACCGCGGCCTTGTCGGAGGTCTCGATGAACTCGCCCTCGATCAGTTTGTTGGTGACTTCGCGGGCCAGATAGCCCACGTATTCCTTGGAGAAGAGCATGTCTGGTTCGAATCGGCTCGGGAAATATTTAGTCTAACACAGGGATTTGGTGGCGAATCCGAGGAGCGCTCCCTTCGCGCTTCGGTTGTGCCGGGCTGTATGCATGGGAGTATGATGATTCTCGCTGCGGCCAATTTTTCCGCGCCGGCGAGACTTTGTCATGGCAGAGGACCTTTCCAGCCTTAAGGACGACATGAACGCCTTCATCCTCGGCCACGGGTTAAGCCGGTTTCAGGGCTATGTCACCGAAGACGTGCACTCCGTGATGTGGGACCCGCGCGATAATCCCGAAAGCTGGAAGGACTTTGTCGAGCTGGCCAAGCACTCGGGCGCGGCGTTTCTCTCCATGGACGAGGAAGTGCTCCAACGCGACGAACTCGACTACCTGATGCAGCGCCTCCAGCACGCCACATATCCCAGCGACGAGGACATGGACGAAGCGCGCTCGCTGCGCCGCTACGTCGGCAAGACCGGCTTCATACAACTCGGCTGGCCGCATCAGGGCATCATGTTCCTGTACGAGGTTTCCACCGAGTGGTACGAGCGCTACCAACACCTGCTGGACCTCGTAGAGGACTTCGGCGGAGTGGTCATCGACGACATCGATCAGGACGACGAACGCTGACGTGCGCTGGCTCCTTCGCAACGCCGATGCGCAACATGTACAAAGGCTGGCGCTGGAAATGGGCCTGCCGGTTTCCATGGCCCGACTGCTGGCGGCGCGGGGCATCCAGAACGCCCGGCAAGCCCACAAGTTTCTGAATCCCTCGCTCGAAGACCTGCATGCCCCCTACCTGATGACCGGTCTGCGCGCCGCGGTGGAGCGCCTGCGCGCGGCTATTGAATGCGGCGAAACCGTTTTCATCTATGGCGACTACGATGTGGACGGCACCACCGCAATCGTGATTCTCAAGACGGCTCTGGAGCTGTGCGGTGGAAAAGTTGACTACCACGTGCCGCACCGCATCCGCGAAGGCTACGGCATGCGCGACGAAGTCATCGAACAGGCCGCCGATCGCGACATTCGGCTCATCATCAGCGTAGACACCGGCATACGCGCCTTTGCCGCCGCCGAAACCGCACAGCGCCGGGGCATCGATCTCATCGTCACCGATCATCACCTGCCGCACTCAGAAGGCGTTCCCAAGGCGTTGGCCGTGGTCAATCCGAACCAGCAGGGCTGTGAGTATCCCTGCAAGTCGCTATGCGGCGCCGGAGTCGCCTTCAAGATTGCGCAGGCGTTGCTGGAAGAGACCGGCCGGGTGCGCCTGTTGCCGTCTTTTCTCAAGATGGTTGCCATTGCAACCATCGCTGACGCAGTGCCGCTCGTCGGCGAAAACCGCGTCTTTGCCAGGCTGGGACTGGATGGCCTGCGGAAGCCGGTGAATGCCGGATTGCGCGCGCTGCTGGCCAATTGCGACCTGGATGGGTCGCGGCCCCTGAGCGCCAGCGATATTGCCTTCCGCGTGGCGCCGCGTCTGAATGCCGCCGGTCGCATGGATGTCGCAGAGCGCGTCATCCGGCTATTCACGGAGAAGGACGCCGCCAGGGCCGCTCAGATGGCGCTGGAGCTTAGCCAACTCAACGGCGATCGTCAGCAGGAAGAGCAGCGCATCATCGAGGAAATCCATGCCAGGATCGAGGGCTCGCCTGACTTGAAGGACGCGTACTGCCTGGTTCTGGAAGGCCAAAGCTGGCATCGCGGCGTCATTGGTATCTGCGCGTCGCGGGTAGTGGAGCGGTGGCGGCGTCCGGCATTGGTCTTGTCGTGCGAGAACGGCGAAGCGCACGGCTCGGGGCGTTCGATTCCGGCGTTCCACCTTTTGCAGGCCCTGGAGTCATGCCCTGAGTTGTTCAATCGGTTCGGCGGACATTCGCACGCCATCGGCTGTGCTCTTCCCGCCGAGCGCATTCCCGAGTTGCGTTCCCGGCTGGAGGCCTACGCCCGGCAGCGGTTGACGCCGGAGGACTTCGTCCCGCTGCTGGAATACGACGCCGAGATTGAGCTTGACGAGATCACTAACGATTTCTGGCTGGCGCTGCAGAAGCTGGAGCCGTTCGGCAGCAGTAACCCGGTGCCCGTATTCGTGGTCCGCAATTCCAAGCTTGTGCAACCGGCGCGGACGCTGAAGGAGAAGCACATCAAGCTGCGGGTAGTGCCCGGGGAAGATGTAGCAAACAAACGATTTCAACGTGCACGAGAGGTGCTGGGGTGGCGTATGGCCGAGCGGGTGTCGCAGCAGCCGCTGCTGGTTGGCGATAGTCTCGACCTCGCCTTCACCCTGGATTACAACCAGCATCCCGACTTTGGGGGCGTGCAGCTGAACCTGCTAGACTTCACCCGTGCGGTTCCGATGGCGGCGACGGCTGGTCGCGACGCGGCCATCGGCCCATAATCCGCGCTGGTCAGACTTTACAGACCAGCGGCTCCGGCGTAGTATTCCCATCCGATGGAGACTGTGCTCGACCAGGTCTGTGCTAGCTGTGGAAGCACTCGCCTTCCGTACGGCCGATACTGCCTCTTTTGTGGCGACCTGCTCTCCGAGCCAACAGCTAAGGCCCCAGTGTCTTCCCAAGCTGCCAATCCGCTCGATCAGGCTGGGGCTGGCCCGCCCGTGGTAGTCGAGTACGGCGGTTTCTGGCGCCGCGCTTGGGCGGGAACAATCGATGTGGCGCTGGAAGCCACCCTCGCTTTCTTGGTCACCTACTACGTGCTCGATTTCGTGCTGGCCTGGATTGGCAGCATGTTGGGATACGAGCGTTCGTTTTCCAAGGTCGCCGCCGGAGTAGCCTATGTCCTGGTACTGACCATTGGCGCCTGGTTGTACTGCGCGTTCGCGGAGAGTTCTCCGCGCCGCGCGACCATTGGCAAGCGAATCGTGGGCCTGCAGGTGGTGACGGCCGATGGCGGGAAGATCTCTTTCGGCCAGGCGACCGTCCGCCACTTCATGAAGTTCCTGTCTCTGTTCTCCGCCGGGGTGGGGTTCATGATGGCGGCCTGGACCAAGCGCCGCCAGGCCTTGCACGACATACCTTCCGATTGCCTTGTCATCCGCGTGCCGCGGGAAAAGAGTTTCTCCCTCCTATGTCATTGAAGCTGCGACTTGTCGCTCCCCACTTTGGCTGACTCGCGCACCCTGGCGTAATATCGAAGGCAGATGTTCCAGTCCACAGCTCAGGTCCGCAAATGGCTGGTAGCGGGCGTTGTCCTGCTCGTCGTCGGCGTCACGATTTCCTACTGGATCACCCGTTTCCGGGTCGGTCCCACCTTGCACAGCGTGCCCAAGGAGTTGGGCATTGATATTCAGCAAACCAGCGACGGCTTTTCGCTGTCCAAGTCGGAAGCTGGGCGCACGCTGTATACCATTCGGGCTTCGAAAGCGGTGCAGTTCAAGGCTGGCGGCCGTGCCGATCTCCACAACGTTCACATCGTGGTCTATGGCCACGGCCATGATCGCTACGACCAAATCTACGGCAGCGAATTTACCTATGATCCGCAGAGCGGCGACATCATTGCCATCGGCGAAGTTCATATTGATTTGCAAGGCAACGTCGAGGGCCCGCTGAAGCCCGACCAGGCGCCTCCCGCCGAGTTGAAGAACCCGCTCCATCTGCTGACGCATTCGCTCACCTTCAATCAGAAGACTGGCATCGCGCAGACCGATGAAGTTGTGGAATTCCGTAGCGCGCAAGCCAGCGGCAGCGCGAAGGGCGCCTACTACGATTCCAAGGACAATCAGCTCTTGCTGAAGTCCGACGTGCACATCGTGACCACCGGCAGCAGTCCTGCAACCATCACCGGAACCAGCGGTACCATCCAGAAAGAGCCTCGGCAGGCTGTGCTGCTGAACGCCCGCATCGAGCAGCCCGACAAGACCCTAACCGCAGATAAGGGAACTCTGCTGTTCGAACCCGACAATACTGTGCAGCATGCTATCGCAGAAGGGAACGTCCATATCGAGAGTCGCGGGCCGACGATTGTGGACATCGTTGGTCCCCGGGGAGATCTCAACATGGGGCCCAAGAACTCGGTGCAGCAGGCCATCCTGTCGGGCGGCGCGACGTTCGACACCCATGGCGCCAATGTGACGCACGGGTCGGCCGACACGTTTGTGGTTGACTTCGATGACCAGAACCAGGCCTCGCGCTTTCATATGATCACGAACGCACGCATGTTGCAGGAGCCCAAGCCAGGGAAGTCCGGGCCAAGCGGCCAGCCAATGGAAGTGGCCGCCGACCAACTGGACTTCCAACTCGAGAACGGAAACCAGCTCAAAGCCGGTGATACCGTCGGCAAGGCGATGATTACGATTCTGCCGTCGCCCCCGAGCTCGAAGCCCGCGAAGAAGACTGGCAGCGGGCAGGATATGGGCGGCGACGCCACCACGGTTGCAACTGCCGGGAAGTTTCACGCCACCTTCGACGACAACAATCGAATGAAGACGCTGCACGGCTCGCCGGATTCGCGGATCGTGTCAACCTCATCCGGACAGCCGGAGAAGGTCAGCACCGCGCAGAATCTTGACGTGTTGTTCGGTCCCGATGGCGGGGCGGAGAAGCTGGTACAAACCGGGGACTTTCAATATCACGAAGCTTCTCCCAAGCCTGACACCGCGGGGCGTTCCGCCTTTGCCGATGTCGCCACGTACACCCCCGGGGATTACATGCTGGTGTTGACCGGTTCGCCGCGCATTATTGATAGCGGCACGACCACCACGGCAGAGGTGATACGTATCAATCGTCAGACCGGAGATGGCTTTGCCGATGATGATGTGAAGACCACCTACAGCGATCTGAAGGCGCAGCCCAACGGTGCTTTGCTGGCGAACTCGGACCCGATCCACGTTACAGCACAGCACATGACTGGCCAAAAACAGCCTGGCATGGCGCACTACACCGGCAATGTCCGGCTGTGGCAGACGGACAACATGGTGCGGGCTCCAAAGATCGATTTCGATAACGAAAAACGCAGCATCGTGGCCCAGTCGGACGCTTCGCAGACCGTGTCCAGCTTGTTCGTCCAGCAAGGGCAGGACGGAAAGTTGACTCCCGTCGACGTCACGTCTGACTGGCTGACCTATGTGGATGAAGAGCGTCGCGCGCGTTACACCGGCAACGTCCTCGCCAAGAGCACGACCAACACCACAACCGCGAAACAGATTGATGTTTACCTGAAACCGGCAGACGCCGGAGACAAGAACGCGGTTCCGCAACCTCCAGCTCCCCAGAAGAAGCCTGGAATCCCCGGTTCTAACGGTCCCAGCCAGATTGATCACATGGTAGCTGTGGGCAACGTCGTGGTCACCGAACCCAATCGCCGTGCCGTGGGTGACCGCCTCGTCTATACCGCCGACGATGGCGAGTATTACCTCACCGGCAAATCGCCAAGCATTTTTGATGCCGGACGGGGCACCGTATGGGGCGATTCGTTGACTTTCTATAGTCACAATGATAGGGTGCTGGTTGAGAGCAAACGCTCCTCCCCCACCATCACTCGCGCTCGTACCACGAAGTAAATGCAGACCTTATCAGCGGAAGAGATCGGCAAAAGCTACCGCGGGCGAAGGGTAGTCAACAGTGTCAGTGTCCACGTGAATCAGGGTGAAGTCGTTGGCCTACTCGGTCCCAACGGCGCCGGCAAAACCACCAGTTTCTACATCATTGTCGGCCTGATCAAATCGGATACCGGGCGCGTGCTGATCAATGACGAGGACATCACCAATGTCCCGATGTATCTCCGGGCGCGGAACCACGGCATCAGTTACCTGCCGCAGGAGCCGTCGATCTTTCGCAAGCTGACAGTGGAGGACAACATCCTGGCTGTACTCGAGGCGCAGCCGATTTCCTGGCACGAGCGGCGCGAGCGAATGGAGCGGCTGATCGACCAGTTGGGCCTCGGGGTGATTCGCAAGAACCGGGGTTATGCATTGTCGGGAGGTGAGCGCCGCCGGGTGGAGATCGCACGCTGCCTTTGCATCTCGCCCAACTTCATTCTGCTGGATGAACCCTTTTCTGGAATCGATCCCATTGCGGTACTCGACCTGCAAAAAAATATCTTCGATTTAAGAGCAAGTGGCATCGGTGTGCTGGTAACGGATCATAATGTACGTGAGACTCTTTCTGTGACCGATCGCGCTTACATTATTAACGAAGGGCGTATCTTCCGGACGGGCACACCCGAACAGTTGGGCAACGATCCGGAAGTAAAGCGGGTGTACTTAGGCGAGAGCTTCTCGATGGTTTAGTTTAGAATCTGGACGGGGGGAAGAAACCCTCAAGGTTCCTTCGCATGGCTTTGTTGCAGCCCAAGTTAAACCTCAAGGTCTCCCAGAAGCAGATACTGACTCCTGGGCTGGTGCAGATGGTCAGCGTGCTGGCGCTGAACAAACTTGAGCTGGCCGACATGATCACCGCTGAGCTGACCGAGAATCCCGTCCTTGAGGAACTGGACGACTCAGTCCCATTGCTCGACGAGGTTTCCGCCCGCGAAGAGAAAATGGACCGCGACAGCTCTCTCTCTCTGGCTACCCACGAGCAAGAGCAGCCTCAAGCAACCTCTCAGGAAAAGGATCCGTTCGACGAAATCGACTTTGGCTCCTTCTTTTCGGAGTATCTCGATCCGGGATTGCGTACTCCGATCGAGATGGAGGACAGCGAGAAGCCTTCCTTCGAGAACTTCCTCTCCAAGCCCACCACGTTGACCGACCACCTGATGTGGCAACTGGGCTCGCTGCACGTGAACGAAGACGTGTACCGGGCGGCGGAACTGGTCATCGGCAATTTGAATGAGGAAGGGTACCTTACCGCCTCGGATGACGAGCTGCTTGGTCTGGCCGACGAGGAACAGCCCCTCATTCTGGAACCGCGATTGGCAGAACCGGCGGTTACCCCCGCAGAACCGGCAGCTACCCCCATGGAGACGCCGGGACCTGATGTTTCACACTCAGCGACGGAAGAATACGCGTCCCAAACGGAAACTGTCGATTCCCCTGTTGCCGTCGCGGAGGCGGAAGCTGCCGCCAGTGAAGGGCAGGCAGCATCCCTCGATCCCCGACTCCCGCGTCCTGCGCTCGTGCCGCCTCGTACTCAGCCCGCCCGCGTTCCCTTCAGCCGGGACGCCCTGCGTGAAGCCATTGACCTGGTGAAGCAGATGGATCCCATCGGCGTCGGCGCGCGCGACCTGCGTGAATGTCTTACGGCGCAGTTGCAGTCTCTGAAGCGGCTGGAACGCAGGAACGGCAACGGCCACCAGGCGGCGGAACTGGAAGCGGTTGACGATGCCATCGTGCTGGTGGACCAGCATCTGCACGCTTTGCAGAACAAGAATTATAAGGACGTGGCAAAGAGCATGGGCCGTCCGCTGGATGCAGTCATGCGCGCTATGGACTTCATTCGTACCCTCGATCCGCGTCCGGGACTGCGTTACAACAAGGCGGAAACTCGGCTGATCGAGCCCGATGTGGCCTTCGTCAAGCAAGGCGATGAGTACCTCGTGTTGATGAACGACGAAGAAGTCCCGCAGTTGCGCCTGAACCCGACCTATCGCCGGCTGTTGAGCCGCGATGTGGCGGAGAAGGATGTGCGCAACTATGTGAAGGAGCGTTACAAGTCCGCCATACAGCTGATTAAGAACATCGAGCAGCGCAAGCAAACCATTTTGCGCGTCTGCTATTCCATCCTGAATCGCCAGCGCGAGTTCCTCGATCACGGCATTGACTCGCTCAAGCCGATGATGATCAAGGAAGTGGCGGAGGAGATCGGGGTCCATCCGTCCACGGTCAGCCGCGCGGTGTCCAATAAATATGCTCATACCCCGCAAGGAGTTTTCGAACTTCGGTATTTCTTCAGCGAGAGCGTCAACGGCCCGGAGGGCAGCGGTACTTCGCTGCTGATCCTCAAGCGCCGGGTCAAGAAGCTCATCGATGAGGAAGATTCCACCAGGCCGTTGACTGACGAGCAGATCACCCGCATCCTTCAGTCGCAAGGCATCCAGGTCACTCGCCGCACGGTCGCAAAATACAGGGAAGACATGCGCATCCCGAGCACCCACCAGCGCAGAGTGAAAAGTTAGGCAATTGTGGTGAAGTGCGCCGCGGCCAAAAATTATGACCAATCAATCAGGCTGCGGCGAGGAGGGAGCTCAATGACAGTAGAGTATTTTGGAAGGCAGTACGAAGTTACTCCCGCCGTACGCAAGGAAGTCGAATCGGGTCTCACCAAACTCACCAAGATCCTGGGTGAGAACATCAAGAGCAAGGTCATCCTGACGGTCGAAAAGCACCGCAACATCGCGGAAATCACCGTGAAGCGGCGCCGCGGCCATCTGGTTGGACTTGCGGAAGCGACCGACATGGTGGTCGCTGTTACCCAGGCCCTGGAGCATATCGAGACCCAGGTGCTCCGCTACAATGGCCGGCGGCGCAACACCCATCGCAAGCCCAAAGACAAAGCATGGCAGGCCCCAGTGGAGGCCGATGCCGAGCTGCAGATTGCCGTCGGCGCCAACCCGGCGACGGCGGTTCCTGTGGTGGTGCACAAGTTTCCAGCCATCGCCCGCACCACGGAAGCGCACCTGGTGCGCTCCACCGATTCGATTGCCATGCGGCCAATGACCGTGGAAGAAGCGGTGAAGGAGTGCGAGTTCCGCGACCGCGACGTGTTTGTCTTTCGCGATGCCAAGGGCAAGGTGAAAGTGCTGCACCGCCGGAAGGACGGCAAGATTGAGCTGATTGAGGTGCCATAGGCGGGCTTTCGCAGTAGACACGAAGGGGCGCGGAATGCGCCCCTTCCTTTCGTTTCAATCCATTCTCTCGCGCCGCGGAAAAATCGACAACATCGGCTCAGCGCGTCAGCTTGTCAACCGCAACCTTCGACTACTGCGGTTGCGATTTCGGAGGCTCTTGCGCGGCGCCAGGCTGTTGTTCCGCCTCTACGGGCTGCGCCTCCGCCCGCTGCGGCGGCAGCGGATAGTAGCCGTGTTTGGCATAGACCTGCAGTCCCGGCCGCTTCACGCGCACCTCGATATCACGGAACGTACTGGAAGGCTTCTGCGCCGTGTTGTAGCCCAGGGTGTACTGGTTACGGGCTTCCATCGTTATCCGCTGGTAAGCGCTCTCGATCGACTCTTTCGACATCTCGTCCAGAACGTCACCGCCGGTTGCATTGGCGTATCGCGGCAGGATATTGCTGTAACCGAAGCCGGGAATCCGCACCTTTTCGATCTTGTTATACAACGGCATGGCCGTTCCCCCCACGCCGATGGCATAGACGGCGATCTCGTCCGTCAGCAGCACCTTTAACACCTGCGCATAGCTGGCGCGGCTGCCAAATTCCTGCCCATTGCTGATGACGAAGATAATCTTGCGGTTCTCTCGCGGGCGGTGCGCCAGGTCCTGGGCGGCCATCAGGATCGCGTCATTGAGCACGTGGGACTCTTTCGCGGGAGTCAGCACCGGATTAGTTCCCACAGGCGGCTTGCTATTGGTCGATGGTCCTGCGCCAAACGGGCCGCCAACGAGTGGCGCGCCCGGGTTCTCGCCGCGGTCATCTTTGATGCGGTTCAAGGCGATTGACAAGCGGGCCGTGTTCCCGAAATCCGAGCGCTTGTTGACCGTGTTGCCGTAGGTGAACACGGCTACCTCGTCGAACGGGCCAAACGACCCGCCCAAAGCTGAGAATGTCTGGTTCACCTTTTTCAAAGTGATGTCTGAGATGCCCTGGTCGATAATCACCGCTGCCGACAAGGGAAACGGATCGCTGGTGAACAGCGTAATTCTTTGCTGTGCGCCATCTTCGAAGATGGTGAAGTCCTTTTGCAGCAATCCGTCAACTAGCTTGCCCTCGTCATCTTTTACGGTGACCGGAACGGTAACGAAGCTGACGGTCTTTTCCAGGCTGAAAAGCTGGTCGCGGCCGCTCTCGGGAGTATTAGGAACGCTGCCCGGGGGAACGGTCTTAATCTCCTGCGAGCCCGGTGGAGGCGCCTGCGGATTCGTCTGTCCCGGTGCCGGTTGCGGAGTGCTGCGAGTATTTGCCGGCTGTTCAGGGTTTCCACTCGACGACGAAGAATCCGCTCCACCCGGCGCGCCTTGCGGTGGGGTGTTCGAGTCGGGCGCAGGCGCGTTGTTCTGGGGCGCCGGTGCATCGGGCAACGGCTGCTGCGCCGATGCGTAGGCTGCGGTAAGAGTCAGCGCGGCTGCCAGGACGGCGCTCCTGGTCCAGAAGCTTGATCGCCGAGTGAACA
The DNA here is from genome assembly GCA_963833155.1 of uncultured Acidobacteriaceae bacterium. Lineage (GTDB taxonomy): Bacteria > Acidobacteriota > Terriglobia > Terriglobales > Acidobacteriaceae > Bog-257. The sequence continues at coordinate 24,254 of CAWHWY010000023.1, read as the reverse complement.
TGGGTCTTGGCTATTCCCCCAGTATTACTGGAACTGTGCACAGTATAACCGCAGTGGGACCTTCCGGGCATAGACGGACAATTCCGGCGATCTGGAGCGTCCCCGCCGAACCCGCCAGGGCGGCTCTCTGCCTCTGAAACCGGCTGTTCGAGCCTGCGAAGTACCTGGTGCACTACAATAGAAGCATCCAACCGGAAAGAGAAGCCATGCTGTTTAATCGAGTTCGCCACTTGACCATTGCGCTGTGCCTGGCCCTGTGTTTCAGCGCGTGGATGGCCGCCCAGTCACAAAATCCTCCCCCGCCTTCGTCAAACCAGGATCAGCAGCCGCCGGCCAGCGAAGAACCATTGCAGACCTTCAAGGCGGAGGTCAACGTCGTCAACCTGTTCTTCAACGTGAAGGACAAGCACGGCATGCTGATTCCCAATCTCACCAAGGACGACTTCCAGGTGTTCGAGGACGGCAAGCCGCAGACCATCAAATATTTCTCGGCAGAATCGAACCAGCCGCTGACCCTGGGCATCATGATTGACACCAGCGCCAGCCAGACCCGCGTTCTGACCATCGAGCAGGAGTCCTGTGCCGAGTTTCTGCGCGCTGTGCTGCGCCAGAAAGACCTTGCCTTCGTTATCAACTTTGACGTGGACGTAAACCTCGATCAGGATTTCACCAACAATGTGCGTGACCTCACCCGCGCGCTCAACAAAATGCAGATCAACGCCGGCATGAGCGGACCGCCCGGACTCGGGGGCGGCCCAATTCCTACCACGCCGCGAGGCACGCTACTCTACGACGCAATCTATCTGGGCGCGGACGAGAAGCTGAAGAACGAAGTCGGCCGCAAGGCGATGATCATCTTCACCGATGGCGAAGACCAGGGCAGCCGCTTGAAGATCCACGACGCCATCGAAGCTGCGCAAAAAGCTGACACCATCTGCTATGTCATCCTGATTGCTGATCGCGGATTCTATGGCGGATTTGGCTACAGCGGTGACTACGAAATGAAGAAGCTGGCCGAACAAACCGGCGGACGCGTGATCGAAGTCGGCAACAAGCAGGAGAAGTTGCGCCAGGCCTTCGACCAGATCCAGAACGAGCTGCGCAGCCAATACAACCTCGGGTACTCGCCGACCAATACCAAGCTTGACGGCACCTATCGCAAGATCCAGATCCACACCAAGAGCGGGGACTACAAGGTGCAGGCCCGCCAGGGCTACTACGCGATGGCGAAGGACTAAGGGCAGGAGTTACCACGGGCCCAGAGTCGCAGTATGCTGCGATGCTGGGTAGGGGCCTCGCTCCCCTGGATTATTGACCGGACTGACCTGGCGCCCGGATTCGCCCTTCTGCTGGGCTCACCTGGGTATCATTTCACTCGGCAACGGGAAGGGTATACGTTCTGTTCATGCCGCGAGGACCTCAAGGTTCATCGTGTCAGGGCACGACTTCAGTCGTGCCGAACCGGGCAAGAATTGAAAAGGGCTTTTAGCCCCTGTGTATGGCAAAACCGTCTCGTCCCTCGAACCCCCAAACCGCGAAGGCTGAATTCCGCACTTTTTTCGTCACCAGCAGAACAGCAGGAGGCAAACCGATATTGCAGACGGACCGAATGTCCGCACTTCTTATCGAGGTGCTTCGCTGCTACATGCGTGCCGGAAAATTCAGGGTTCACGAATTCGTGGTAATGCCGAATCACGTTCATCTGCTCGTCGCCGTGGGCGCCGACATGAGCATTGAAAAAACAATGCAGCTCATCAAGGGAAACTTTTCCTTCCGGGCCAGGACTGAACTGGGATTCCTGGGCGAGATATGGCAGCGCGGCTTCTCGGACGTGCGGATCAAAGACGAAGAGAGTTTTCGTGCTCATCAACTGTACATCTATAACAATCCAGTCAAGGCAGGATTGGCGAGCGTCCCTGAGGAATACGCGCACGGTTCTTTGTACTTGCGAAGGTTGAAGGCACAGGGGCTAAAGCCCGCGATTGAAATCGCGCAGGGCGGCACGACCAAGGTCGTGCCCTGACACGAATCGGAGTGGACGGCCAGAGATCGTGCGTTGAAAATGTCCGGTGGTCCACCCCAAATTTTGCTGTGCCCAGGCACCGGGCTTACACTGCTTTTGTGCCAGGTGGGAGGCCCCATACCCACCACCAATTATTTATTAAGATTCTGTAAAAAAGTGCTTGACATCTTGACAAAGTAGCAGCACTATGTTCCCACTCAGCCGAGGAATTCCGCTATTCGGCCACTTAACGTACGACCGCCTCGTAACCCCTTTCGAGCCGTGGGCGAGCAAGCATTTAGTTGTTTAGAAAGTTTAGGGAGGGAACTCCCGCATGGCATCCGCCGAACGTTCGCGGACCAGCGGGAGTGAGGATGGCTTTCCCTTCGCACCAAACTGATTTAGCGCCGCTCTCGTGGTCCTTGGCTCTGCGCGGCGCTGCATCGCAAACCTTTCCTTTGTGAGCCAAGGCGCCGAGTCCCATTGGACATCTCTGTTTTGGCTTGGGCGCAAGATCCCGGACTCTGGGCCTGCGCAGTTCAGTCGTTTTCGCACTCATTGCAAGTGAGGTGCACGATGAACGCACGCTACCCGCTCGCGAAGCAGTCTGTTCTTCACCAAGGGAATCATTCCATTCACGCGATTGCACGAAAGGAGCGCTCCATGCGCCGCTTCAGCACCAGCATCGCTCTTGCTCTGTCCACTTTGTTGCTAGTATCGGTCACCTCAGCGCAACAAACAGCCGCCACATCCCAACCAACCGTAACCTCAGCCCAACAACCCTCAACCACCGCCGTCCCCTACCTCATCCGCTACAGCGGGACCCTGAAGGACGCGCAGGGCACTGCGTCGGTTCCGTCCACGACAATCGGCGTCACCTTCGCCATCTACAAGCAGCAGGACGGCGGCGCGGCCGTCTGGCAGGAGACACAAAACGTCACGCCTGACGCCAGCGGTCAGTACAGCGTAATTCTGGGCAGCACCACAGCCGCAGGATTGCCGGATGACCTCTTCTCGCAACAAGAGCAGCGCTGGCTGGGCATCCAGGTACAGGGAGAAGCGGAGCAGCCGCGCGTGCTGCTGGTGAGCGTGCCCTACGCCTTCAAGGCGCACGACGCGGAGACGCTGGGCGGGCTGCCCGCGTCGGCTTTCATCAAGGCACCGCTGTCGAGTATAGCCGGCAGCGCATCAACGGACGCCAGCACTGCTGTGAGCGCATTAGGTAACGCCGGGAACTCAGGGGGCACTTCGAAAGGAAGAGGCAAAGACGGTAAGCTTCCGCCGAATGGCTGCCTCGAGACGTCTGGCTACATTACCTATTGGGACGCTAATGGGGCGCTCTGTCCCTCGATGCTCTTCCAGGTTATCGGTGGGTCCAATAATGGTTACATAGGCATCGGGACGCTGTTCCCCTCTACGGCACTCGACGTGAACGGCATAATCAACGCGCGGAAATGGTACGACATTGGGCTCGGCGAGCTCGCCTTCGCGGGCTTCGGCTTTAACAATCTGCCAAGCAAGAGAGATACGTTCGTCGGCGTGGGTGCTGGCACCACCATTCCCGCTAACCCACCTCTTACCCCCGCAGGCGAGACCGACAACACCTTCATTGGTTACTACGCTGGAACCACCACGACGGGGACGGGGATCAGCAATACCTTCATCGGTTCGCAAGCTGGCTTCACCAACGTCACCGGCACCCTAAACACCTTCACTGGCTACCGGGCTGGCTTGTTTAACACTGGAAACAACAATTCCTGTTACGGCGCCGACTCTTGTTTGCACAACACGTCAGGCACTCAGAATGTTTGCGTCGGTGATGCCGCTTGCTTTCGCAACGATACGGGAAGCGCTAACACCTACGTCGGCTTCGGCGCTGCGTTCACCAATGGAGGAAACATAAACAACAATACCTTCACGGGCTGGCACAGTGGCTTCAACAATTCCGGATCTAACAACAGCTTTTACGGTTACCAAGCTGGTTTCAACAACACCGCAGACGGCAACAGTTTCTACGGCTACCAAGCTGGTTTGGCCAACCTGACCGGTAACCAGAACGCCTTTTTCGGCAACGCGGCCGGCATCAGCAACGCGACTGGTCATGCCAACACGTTCTCTGGTAACGGGGCTGGCTTTCAGCATATCGACGGCGACCAAAACACCTTCTCCGGTACAAGCGCTGGTTTCAACGACTACCACGGCAAGGCGAACACTTTCATCGGCGCCTCGGCAGGTCAAGATAACGACGGCCCCGGCCATGTCAGCGGCAACCAAAACACAGCCGTAGGCGTCGGGGCGGGTTTGCTTGCCTTCGGCAGTCACAACACCTTCACCGGATACGGCGCTGGTAGCGGTGTCCTCAACCAAAGCAACGGGAACTACAACACCTTTACTGGCGAGTCCGCCGGCGGTAACAACACCACCGGCTCCTACAACACCTCGTACGGCTACCTCGCTGGCCTCGGCAATGCCACCGGGAACAGCAACGTGTACTTGGCAAATTCGGGGGCGAACGAAAGCAACACCATCCGCATCGGAATGAAGGGGGTGGGCAACCAGCAACAAAACATGGTTTTCTTCGACCCCATCCTTCTCTATCCCACCTCTTCTCCTTATCCAGACGTGGTGACGATAGACAATCCCTCTGGCAAACTCGGGCACGCGCCGTACCCAACCGGCGGCGGGGTCATGGGCAATTGCCCCTCTGGCGTGAACTATATAACCAAATGGCTGACGAATACTCCTCCGACCGTCCAGTGCAGTTCGATTTACGAGAACGCTGGCTCCGCAGTTGGACCTCAGGTCGGCATCGGAACCACTACCTTCAAAACCACCAACCCCGCCAAGCTAGAAGTTCAATATACGGATACGACCTCGGCATACCCAAGCGTGCTCCGGTTGCATAATCCGGGACCTTTGAATGTTTTTACCCAGACCGGGATTTTGTTTTCCACCATTAATGATTACGACACCGCCAGGATTTACGCCACGCTCGACTGCAACAATGCGGGAACTTGCGAAAGAATCAGCCTCCAGACCGCGTTCCCAGGGGGCCATTACCTCGACACCTTAAATGTCAAGAATGGCACGGTTGGCATCGGAACCATCAATCCCGCAGCCACACTTGATGTGAACGGAACGGTTCGTGTTCAAAACTTGCCCGCAGGCGGGAACGGCCCACATGTGTGTTTCAACGCGAATAATATTCTGACGGCTTGCACTCCCCCTGCCGGGGACGAGATCAAGACGCTTCAGGACCAGATTCAGTCTCTGCAAAAGCAAAATGAAGACCTTCAGCAGCGCCTGTCGCGATTGGAGGCGCTAGTTGAGAAAAAGTGAAAATGCCGCAGATTATCCGACGCTGGGTGCCCCACCCAAGCTTCTTTTGCTTGGGTGGGATCTCGTTCGCCATACGTAACCGTAACTGGTGGATCAGCACCTTAGGTTGGCTGAGCAATCACCGAAATCAAGGGAATGATGTACAGAACAAGGAGAATGGGAAAAATGGCAAAGAAAGAGTTCTACAGAGGTCCGATCTCCGGAAACGAAGTAATCAATTTATGGGCTCCAACGGAGACCAAGGAGGCGACTCTGACAAGGCTCTCCCGCTATCTGCTCCCTGCGGTGCTGGTTTTGGTAGCCTTAGTTGCGCTGCCTGCTGGCGCTCAAGTCATTAACACCTATCCCGGTTGGAACGGGACTGATACGATCTCCGCTTTCGGCTATCCCAACACTTCCACCTACGGTGAAGCGATCACCACTCCTGCTGGCGCGACGAACGTGTCCCAGTTCAGCTTTTACCTAAAGGCACCTGCAGGTTTCCAGTTCCAGGCGTTCATTGCCCCCTGGGACAACAACAATTACTTGATCCCCGGCGGTTTGGCTGGCGTCAGCTATCTCAGTCCCGTCATAACAGTGACCAACCCGAATCTCGTTCAATACACCGTAAACTCCGTGAACCTCCCTGTAACCCCGGGCACAATCTACATGTTTGGGATTACGATTGACAACGTTTACGACCACGATGCACAGTATGGCACTGGCTCTATGGGCGGCGATGTCTTCTCCGGTGGCAACAGCACCTATTACTTTGCGTGGAACAATGATTCCGGCAACGGCACGCTGCTCGGCCAGCCCTGGAACAACGAGGGTTGCGCCAACAACGGCGGCTCCTGCGGCCAGGCTGCGTGGAATGTGACCTATAGCGGCGTCACTTCTCAGAGTGCCTTCGAAATGTGGAACCGGACCGGCTCGCCGGCAGACGAGTTTCAAGAGTTCTTTGGTGGTATTGACCCGAGTAGCGTCATCGGAACCTATAACGGGGACTACCCGCATGTCACAATCACCGGAGTGAATGGCGGAACGCTCATTGATTGGACTGGCGGCGCAACTCCCAACGGCACGTATTCCCACTTTGGTATCAGCTTCTCAGGGAACGTCAATATGCTCGACGCCACCGCGGCTTGGTATGATCAAGGGGTTCAAACTGCTACTCAAGCCGCACTCGTTCAAGTTTGGGATCCTAAGGCGATGGAGTTAATAGATGTCCTCCCCGGGGACGGTACTCCGGCCGTATTTTCCTATGTGCAACGGCGAGTACCGCCCTCTCCATCGGGTAATCTCGGACTAAGCGACCTCTTCCGAGATGGAACGCTGTGGAATAGTGCCACGCTAATTGATCCAGACTTTGTCCTGGTGAGTCGTACTATCCGAGCTCTTCTATATGCCTATCCACCGCCAGGCCCTGGACAGTGGGACGTAATGATGTATGACGTCCTTGATGAGAATAGACAGTTGATAGAGACGTACGGCAATGCGATAAGCGGTCCCTAATCCACCGGCTGCCCCACCCAAGCTTTTTTTGCTTGGGTGGGGATTTCTTTTGCCCGTTCCCTGCACGAGACAGGAGCCTTCAGAGTGAGTGGGGAAATCGTTGGTCCAACGAGTACCGCTTAGGCGACCAGAGGACGCACATCGCGCTCAATGGTGCGCTGCAGTTCGTCTTGTGCGACTTCAAGGTCGTAGCTAGATTGGGCGTTCATCCAGAAGCGCGCACTGGTGTTGAAATAACGTCCCAGGCGCGACGCGGTATCGGGAGTAATGCCCCGCCGCTGGTGCGCAATCTCGGCGATACGGGTCACGGGGACGCGCAAATCAAGCGCCAACCGGTTCATGCTGAGGCCCAGCGGCTTCATGAAATCTTCGCGCAAGGTTTCGCCGGGATGAATGGGCGGAAGCCTTTCAGATTTGGCCATGCGTCCTCCTAGGTCTCTGACCGCATAATCTGGTTTCTTTTGTAGCCGAACTTCATGCGTGCTTTTCTGCGGGTAAACCGCCAGTCGATGGTGACCCGGTTGCGGTTCATTCTCCGGTTCCAGGCTCTGGCTTCCCGTCGCAGATCGCCAAGCCAGGGGATTCTGCGCTGGCCCAGGCACTGCCGGGAGAACAGGCTGATCTCAATCTCCGCCTGGTTCAGCCAACTGCCGTGTTTCGGCGTGTAGTGCACGGTGAACCGATTCCACAGCCAGCCTCCCGCCTTCTCGCCGAACCGCTCCACCAAGGCTTTGCGGGTGTGTGAACTCAGATTATCCATCACCAGGTGGATGGTGTCGGCCCCGGGATAGTGTTCGGCGATGCCCAGTAGATAATCGGCGAACTCGGGCGAGGATCGGTCCGGAGTCGCCCGGGTAAAGTGCTGTCCCGCTTTCGGCTCCACGCCGCAAAACATATTGGCGGTGCCGCATCGCTGGTACTCGCAATCGCGTCGCGCAATCCGTCCCGGCCGCATGGGCCGCGGAGGGCGGAAATCGGCATGCAGCACTACCGGTTTCTCATCCACACAGACCACGGGTTCCTTTTCCGACAACGGCTTCTCATACAGGGCCAGCACATCTTCCATGCGGGCAATATACTCCTCATCCAGTTCCGCCACGCACCAGCTTTTTTTCCCGCCACGGTTTCAGATCATGGTTTCTGAGCAGAATGCGGATGGTTTCCCGGCCCACGCCCGCCACCAATTTCCGCTTCACGGCTTCCTGAGTAATGAGCCGCACGCTCCAGCGTGCCTGCCCTGCTGGTGGCTCGCTACAGACCATGGCGATGATGCGCTGACTCTGGCCCGCGTCCAGCCGCCGCTGCTTGCCCGGGCGCGGCTTCTCGTACAACGCCGGCTCCAGCCCTTCCTCCTCATAGCGCCGGGCAATCGCTCGCACAGTTTTCCGGGCCACGCCCACGTTGCCAGCCACCTGCGCCGCTGTCTGTCCCTGATCAAGCTGGCGCAGGATCAAAGCCCGCCGCAGCACCCGCGCCGACTCCCACCCTCGGTTCAGCATCCCGGCTATCTGCTGCCGCTCCTTCTTCTTCAGTTGGACATGCACCCGATGATAGGTTTGCATGTCTCCACTATCGGCCCAATTGCTTTACTCCCCAAGTGCATATCTAGGTACATCTCGATACGGTCATAGACCTAGTGATAATCCACGATTTCCACGTCGTAGGCAGCGTATAACGCTTGGCATGCAATAGAAAGCGAGGAAAGATGGAGCGCAGATCCTATCCCCCAAGAAAAAGATGAGATTCGGCAGCCCTCCGGGATGTTTTGTGGGCGCAGAGTTAGACTGGTTGCCGCCGGTGCCATATCACGCGTTGGCGTGACCTGTGCACTTGTGCATTACTGGATGCCCTCCGGAATGTTTCGGGGCGTAGCTAGATTGGTTGCCGCCGGCGCCATATCACGCGTCGGCGTGACCTGTGTACTTGTGCATTACTGGTGCGTCGCGGTATTTCTACATTGCGAGGGCGGCGTTGCTGTGTCTTCGCCGGTTCCACCCAGTGTGGGGACCTCAAAAGCTCTTTGAAAAAGAGGGGTCCAGCCAGCGGTCACTGGTAAGCTGTCCGCAGCACGGTTCGAGAATGTTTCCCCAAATGGGAGAACTCGGCTCAACAGACGGTCAGCTAAGTCCTTTAGCTAGAATATTTTAGTGTAACTTCAATGAACAGAAGAATTTGCAACGATTTTCCGCCTAAGTTGCTGATTATAGAGATCCGTTGGGGAGGGGGGGAGGGGGTAGCTGCTGCCTGATCTGGCCCTTCCCCGATTGGCAACGGAGATGAAGAGCAGAGAGGTAGGGGCACCTTTGTGTTTACGCGCGATGGAATTCAGGATAAAGCGCCCGCAGCCGAGATAGCCGAGGGATCATTGGTGCGAAAGGGGGACTCGAACTTGGGCCGTATCGCGGGCGTCCGAGCCCGCAGGCGAAATCCCGAGCGCTAGCGAGGGACCTCGACACTAGCCAAGTTGGTGCGAAAGGGGGGACTCGAACTTGGGCCGTATCGCGGGCGTCCGAGCCCGCAGGCGAAATCCCGAGCGCTAGCGAGGGACCTCGACACTAGCCAATTGGTGCGAAAGGGGGACTCGAACTTGAGCCGTATTGCGGGCGTCTGAGCCCGCAGGCGAAATCCCGAGCGCTAGCGAGGGACCTCAGCACTAGCAAGTTGGTGCGAAAGGGGGGACTCGAACTTGAGCCGTATTGCGGGCGTCTGAGCCCGCAGGCGAAATCCCGAGCGCTAGCGAGGGACCTCGACACTAGCCAATTGGTGCGAAAGGGGGGACTCGAACTTGAGCCGTATTGCGGGCGTCCGAGCCCGCAGGCGAAATCCCGAGCGCTAGCGAGGGACCTCGACACTGGCCAATTGGTGCGAAAGGGGGGACTCGAACTTGAGCCGTATTGCGGGCGTCTGAGCCCGCAGGCGAAATCCCGAGCGTTAGCGAGGGACCTCAGCACTAGCAAGTTGGTGCGAAAGGGGGGACTCGAACCCCCACGGGTTTCCCCGCCAGATCCTAAGTCTGGTGCGTCTGCCAATTCCGCCACTCTCGCACGGTTTTTTCATCTCACACGCATCGTGTGTGTAGTTCGGCGTCTGGATGAAAGTTTAGCACCGGATTAGTTCAAGTGCATGCGCAGTTCGAGGTCCTGAAAGCGAGGATCAGAGCGAATGGGATCGAAGGCCTGATTCACCTTAAGATAGACGAGCGCGCTGGCGCGTTCGTCGGCAGCCTTGTGCAGCCACTCAAAGGCTTCGTCGTTCCTGTCGAGTGCGACATAAGTGAGGGCGATTTCCAGCGGCGGCACGTACTGCTTAGTGGACAACTGCACGAGTTGGTTCAGAATTTGCATGGCCTGATCTTTGTGCCCGGCTGCGGCATCAGCGCGCGCCAGATAAGCCTTCGCAACCGGGTCTCCATGCGATATCTCGACGCCGCGCTCGAACTCGGCTATCGCTTCCTCGTGCTGTCCTTTGTACTGGTAGGCCAAGCCGAGCACGCGATGGGCGAGCAGGAAATCGGGCTCCATCTCGATGGCTTTGCGGGCGCTCTGGATCGCGTGATCGTAGTCGCGCGCCATCAGGTAGGTCCAGCCCATGTGCTCATTCATCACGGTGTCAGAAGGCGATATCTCGAGCGCGCGCCGGGCTTCAGCCATGGCCTCGTCTTTACGTCCCAGGGCGGCCAGTTCGTGGGAATACCAATGATGGGCCGTGTCGTAGAGAGGGTTGAGAGCGATGGAGCGTCTGAATTCCTGCTCAGCGCCAGCCCAATCCCAATCGTAGATCAGCTTGATATAGCCCAGCGAGGCGTGCGCTTCCGCCAGACTGTCGTCGATCGCGAGCGCCTTGGTTACCGCGGTTTCCGCTTTCGGCATCGCTTCTTTGGGCGGAAGGATGCTATATCCATACGAACCGGCGAGCGTGTAGGAATCTGCCAATCCTGCATAAGCGAGAGCGTAATTTGGATCGGCCTGGATCGCCCGCTGGAAATAATCGATGCTCTTCTTCACTCCGTCGACCGTGCGCTTGTTCCAGAAAAAGCGGCCCTTCATGTAAAGCAGATAGGCCTCGCTATTTCCGGTGTAAGGACGCAGCAGCTGCTTCTGCTCGTCGCCGCTCAGGTTCACGGTGAGAGCGGTGGCCACCTTCTGCGAGATCGAATCCTCCACCGTAAACATGTCAGTGAACTTCTCGTCGAACTCGCCTCCCCACAGCAGCTCGCCATCGGCCACGCGCAGCAGTCGCACCGTGACTCGGGTGCGATCTCCGGAGCGCTGAACGCTTCCTTCCAGGACCGACTGGACCGCGAGTTGCCGGCCTGCCGCGATTGGGTCGTCGGCCTTGGCGTACTTCCGCACCGCGCCAACCGGCCTGACGATGATCTTGTGCAGATTGCTTAAGCGCGTGATGAGCGCATCGGTCATGCCTAGGCCGAGATATTCGTCCTCTGCAGTCGCTTCCAGGGGCCGGAACGGCAGGATCGCAATTGATCGCTCCGAAGCGCTCACAGTGTTGGACTTCGCCCTCAGGTGCCACCAGACATAGAACGATGCCAGCGCCACGCCGACGATGACGATGGTTAGCAGCAGGATCCGGGTCGCCGAAGTTCTCCACTCTGGCCGCGGTGGGGCAAGTTGGGGAGTAGTTACCGGCACTTCCTGGATGTCGTTCTCGACAACGGATGCTTTGGCCTTGGCAGTCCCCTGCGCTTCCGCCTCGGTTTCAGTGTGGCCAACGACTGTCCGCTCAACCTTCGGCTCGTCGGCTTCCTCGCATTCCGTTACCCCCCCATTAAAGCGGTATCCCTTGCGCGGAACCGTCTCGATGTAAGGCTGACCATCGGCTGCATTGCCGAGCGTCTTCCGGAGTAGTGAAATATTTACCGTGATGTTGGTCTCTTCGACGAAGCTGTCGGGCCAAATCGCCTCCATTAGGGTATCCCGCTTGACCAGGTGACCGCTGTTCTGCACCAGGAGAACCAGAATATCGAACGCCTTGGGGGCGAGCGGCAAAGGGGTCTCGTCTCGCAAAAGCAAGTGTTCGGAGGGATACAGACGGAAGTTGCCGAATCGGAAGTACTTCTTTGTCAATGCTTTACCCGTTAAAGCACGCCCCAAGAAATTCCCAACCCATTTCTTACGACTTCCTAAGGACTCCGAAGAGCCGTTTTTCGTATTGTGCACTCGCTGCAGACGGAACGGCAGGCGAGGTTCGAAGGACGCTGAAGCAATCGTCGGCCAGTAATTCAGAATTGTAGCTTATTCGAATGTCGAGAGGACGCCCTGGATCGGGCCGCAGCCAAGGGCTGCAGCACATTTTCTTCAGCATACTAATCCAGACCTAAAAGGAGTCTAGGATGAAAAGCAATGACTCCTTAGCACCACTCTAGTGTCGTTGTCGGTAACCGCGCCGCCGGCGCTGAGCTGAGTGGGGACTCTGCCGCGCTTCTAAGACCTTCGCCAACCAGCCTGGTCTTCCGCTCACCTCCATTTCGCCTGCTGTATGAAACTCCACCACAGCGATGTTCTTTTGATGTTTCACGTTTCGGCGGGTTGTGAATTCTTTATGAATCCGCCGACGGTCGAGGCAAGAGTCAGAAAGGCGCGGCGCCGCCAATTGGATGTTTAAGAGACGGAACCGCCTTGGCCGCCCCGATCCTGTCCAAGAGTTTTGTAGCAGATCAAGGGGCCACGATACATCGAAGCACTCGCGTTTTGCCGTGCCTTCTGGAGGAAGCGATAACATAAAATGAGGCGGATCGACGGGAGGCAGCTATGCCAGTGGTTCGCACATGTAAGAGTTGCGGGCGGCACAACCGTGTTCCAGCCAAACACCTGGCTGACACCGGTAAATGCGGGGCCTGCAAGGCGCCGTTGCCGCCCGTAAATGAGCCACTGGAAGTAGATTCCGAATCGTTCGACGAAATCATTCGCGAGGCTCGCGTGCCGGTACTGGCCGACTTCTGGGCGGCGTGGTGTGGGCCCTGCCGGATGGCCGATCCCGAGGTGGCGCGCGCCGCAGCGGACATGGCCGGCCGCGCCATTGTGGTGAAGGTTGACACCGAACGCTATCCGGAGTTGGCAGCCCGATTCAAGGTGCAAGGCATCCCCAACTTCATTGTCTTTTCCGGTGGCCGGCCGGCGATTCAGCAAGCAGGCGTGGTTGACCATGAACAGTTGGAAAGCTGGCTGCGATCGGCCGCGCCGGCATAAGTGTCGAAGTGAGGTTTGTTGTTCGCTGTACCGCAACCAGACGGGACGTCGCTTTATATTTCTCTCCGGTGTCGAAGACCCACATCGCGTGGTCGAGCACCTGCCTTGGGGGATAAGACCATAGCCAGCGATAGCTTTCGCTGTTGTCCAGCATCTGCCCGGAAAGGCAACTTGCGCCGGCAACCACTGTCCCCCTCACGTGCTCTTGCGGCGCCAGCGGGGTCGCGCGAATTCCGTACAGTGCGGGGTCGACCGATCCAAAGTAGGCCAGATGTAGTTCTTCGTTGGTATGTTGCTGCTCGTAATGATGCAGCGCGAGCAGACCTTGTCCCCAATCGAGATTGCTGTCGGTTAGGAGGCGCCAACTGCTGGCTGGATTCACGAAGATGTTGAAGTACGACAGGTAGTCGGGCGCGTAGCGCAGCGCGTCGGCGGCATTGACGCAAAGCGCCAGGGCGACGATCACCAAGGCCGCTCGATGTCTTCGCGCGTGTTCCCACATGCCGCCGGCGACGAGCAGTGCAAAAGGATAAAGCGGCAGAATGTGCCGCTCGCCTATGTCAAACCTGGACTGCATCGCAAATGCCAGGAAGACCACGCCGAAGAGGCACATGACCAGCAGGTCGCCCGGCGCGCGGCAGGTTTTGCGAAGTCCAAGAATCAGGCTGCCGAAGAACAGCAGCAACAGAATCGTGGGCCACTTCAAGGCAATTGCGACCGGATAATAGAGCTTGATGCCGCCTTTCGGATAGAGCTGCCCGAGGAACCACGCTGGACGCCCCCGGCGATTGTTTAGCGCTACTTCACGCAAACCTTCGAAGTATTCTCCTGCAGGTACCAACAGATCTAGTTGCGCCTTCGATTTCGTTGTCCAGACTTTGACAGGCCGGTTGGGAAAGCTTGCTACGACCTGGCCGTCGCCGACCTTCAAGTGCGAGACATGGAAGAAATATCCTGCCCACCAAGTCAGCAGCGCGATACCGAGCGCGGCCACCATCGGCTTCCAGTTCCACTGGCGCATTGTGTTCAGACGGCCATCGCGTCGCAGCACCAACATCAGGACCATCGCCAGCAGCATTTCTGGAGGCGTGTACAGCTTGGCCAGCAGCAATCCGCCCACGACCAGACCCATCAAAATGGTCTGAGCGCCGCTGGGATTGCTTCGCCACCGCACGAGTTGGAACGCGGTCAGGAACACAAACAGCGCGCCGATGCCGTCCGTCGTTACCACCGAGAAGTGCGCAATGAGCGAGGGTGTGAACGCAAAAAGCGCGAGAGCTACATTGGCCGCGCCCACAGAGAAGAGCCTGCGACTGGCAAACCACAGCGCCATGCCGAGCGCCACGCCAAGCAGCGTGTTCATGGGACGCGTGTGCCAGGCCAGCCACTCTGGCCCCGGCTGCATGGCGGTCACTCGATATCCGTTGGGGAATTGCTCCGACGCAATCTCGACCTGGCTCCGTGCGATCGGAAGTGTCAGCCAGATTCGGCCGAGCGGAGGATGATCGGTCCACATCTCGAACCGCCCCTGCTGCCAGGCTTGCATGCCCGCGGTGATGTGGCCCGGTTCATCGTAGGTGAGCGATTGAGTCCGGACGAACCAAAGCGATTGCAGCGCAAAGAGCATCAGCAGGATTGCGGGAATCCAGAATTCGCGGGCGCTGCTGCGCGATGGAGTGGCTGACAATCTAGGGTTTTCTCCGTGTCTCGGTGGTAACGTTGTTCTACGCCACATCTATGGCGCCGGGCTGTTGCAACATGCGATCAATCGCGACTGCCAGCCCGAAGAAAAAGAACAGTCCCATAACCAAGGTTTCTTCGCCAAGGTTGTAATGCAGTACTCCCGGGATAAGGAAGGCCACAAAGCTTGCCAGTACGCCAGCAGCAACGCCGGCGGCAAAACGGCTGCGCTGGCGTACTGTGCGCACAAGGCGGAACAAGAAAACAACGTAGGCCACCACAAACCAAAGCCACGCCGCCAGCGTAGGCAGGCCGCGCTCCACCGCGATCTGGATGGTGTCCGAGTGAAAGTGACTCTGATCGTGATAGATCGTGAAAGCGCGGATGTTCCATTCCATCCAATGGATGCGAACGGTCTCCATTCCCACACCAACCCAAGGATGCTGTCGAATGAGGCGAAATCCGTCCTCCCACATCAGGGTGCGGAAGTGGGTTCCCGGATCCCTGCTGTCCACGAGATAGAAACCACGTGCGTGCTGGATCCAAAGGCCCGCCACAACTACCAGCACCAGCAGAGCGGCCAATGCCCAGATGCGCGTCCGTCTTCCGGCCAGCATCAGTACCGCAACCAGGCAACCGGCCGCCAGTCCGCCTAAGGCCGCGCGGGTTTCTGTCGCGAACATGGCTGCGGCCAGGGCGATGAAGGTCAGGGCAAGAAAGATGCGCACTCCGATTTGCCGCCGTGGAGTGACCAGAACCATCGCCCACGTCATACATCCGACTTGCATCAGCATCTCGGCAAACACGACGTAGTGGCCAAGCATGCCTTGGGCGCGAAAGGGCCTTGCCCTCGCCAACCGCAGGTCCGGGGTGCCCAGTCCGCTGGCGATGAATCGTTCGCGGGTGATTACGGTTTGATGCTTATGAAAGGGAAAGCCGCGAACGTAATCGACGCGGAGCGTGCTGCCCGGCAGGCTGTCGCGCACAACCCGCTCCAGTTGCGCAGGAGTGTGCACCTCATGTCCGTTGACGCGTGTGATGATGTAATCGCTGTGGATGAGGGCTTCATGCTCGAGCGGCGACGTCGGAAGGATGTAAGCGACGCGCACGCCAACACCGTAGGTGTATTGCCAAGCGGTGAATCCCGCCGCAGCCAAGCCAGAGAGAATCAGCAGGGACACCAGAATGCGCACTTGAGCCAGCCGCTGCAAGTTCTGCGCAAACAGGGTCCCGACCAGCACCAGGCAGACGATCTTCATGCGGTCCCAGCTCAGGTATGGCTCCGGGCTGAGTGCGGTCGAGATCGCGCTGAAAATCACATAGGCGAGCAACGGAGCCGTGAGAGGCTGCGGGAAAGGACGCTTGCGTTCGACGGCCAGCTTCAGCAGCCAGAGAACAAACGCTATCTGCCAGGTGTGCTGTGCCCCCTTGATGGAATGCGGCAGAAGCACCGCAAACAGGCAGAGGAAGAAGAAGATGACGCCATCGAGCCGCGGTCCCGAGGCGGTAGAATTTCGCCCAGCACCTGCCTCATCCTGCGACGAGGCGGATTGCCTGATCTCCGCCGGGGACGTTGATGGTTGAGGCATTAGGTTACTTAGTAGCCTACATCACTGGCATAGCGGCGAGAAATGCTGCTACAGTAACGAAGTACCATGGATTAACGTCAGGGCCCCATTTTCCTGCGCCTACTTCGCTGACGTCTTCCAGCCGGGAGCCGTCCCGCTGGATCGGCAGTCTGTAATCAACCGGAATTCGCAGCAACCATTGTGTTCGATCGACGCTCAAAACTTCTCGGTACGGTTACGCTGTTGCACGATCTTGCGATCACGTGTGTCGCGTTCGCGGTCGCGTATTTGCTGCGCAGTCTGCTGGGGCACTTTGGGCTCTTCAGCGGTCATATTCGGCCCGTTATCTATCCCTTCATTCATTATGTCCCGCTCCTCATCGCCTTTCTCATCGTATGGGCCGTGGTGGGATATTTCTCCAGCTTCTATCGCGATCTGGAACTGGGCAATCCAATCCAGCTCATTCTTAACATCGTGAGCCAGCTGGGCATCGTGCTGGTGGTCATCTATGCGGGCCTGTATCTCTTCCGTCGTGAGGACATCAGTCGCAGTTACGTGCTGTTGATTGGCGGGATCGATTTCGTGCTGCTGGTGACGGGGCGCGCCCTCTCCTACACCGGCGTCTCCTGGATGAGAGACCGCCTTAGCCGCTATCACTACTTCCTGATTGTCGGATGCAGTCCGCGCGCCCGCGAGATGGCGGGCCTGATCCAGGACAGCCGCGGCATGGGGCTGCGGTTGATCGGCTTCGTCGCGCCGGACTCCGGCAACGAACATCCGCCGAAGCTGGGCAGCTACAGTGTGTTTCCCCTCGACTCGCTGTCCAGGATTCTTCACGACCGGGTGGTGGATGAAGTTATTTTTGCGGTCGACATGCAGGAACTGGCACGGCTGGAGCCGGTGATACGGCATTGCGCCGAGTTGGGAATCAAGACCCGAGTACAACTCGAATTCCTGCCCGCCGCTTACTCGCGAATCTATCTCGAGAAATTTCGCGAAGTGCTCCTGCTCAGCCTGTCGAGCGCGCCGGATAGCGAGCTGCGTCTTTTCTTCAAGCGGGTCTTCGATATAGCGCTCTCGGGAGTGTCTCTGATCGTATTGTCGCCGCTGCTCGCGTGCATTGCAGCGATGATCAGGATCTCTTCCCCTGGCCCGGTGCTGTTTGAGCAGACGCGCTGCGGGCTGGGCGGGCGGCGCTTCACGCTCTACAAGTTTCGCTCCATGATCAACAACGCGGAGCAGATGCGCGCTGAACTGCACCAGTTGAATGAGCTGGATGGCCCTGTGTTCAAGATCACCGACGATCCGCGCATTACCCCGGTGGGGCGCTGGCTGCGGCGCTTCAGCCTCGACGAACTGCCGCAGATGTGGAACATCCTGCGTGGCGACATGTCGTTCGTCGGCCCGCGCCCGGCGGTCCCCGAAGAGGTCGATCAATACGAAGATTGGCAGCGGCGGCGGCTGCGGATGCGTCCCGGTTTGACCTGCACCTGGGTGCTGGAAGGACGCAACCATCTTGACTTCCACCGCTGGATGCAACTCGACCTTACCTACATTGACAATTGGTCGCTGTGGCTCGACGTCAAGATTTTCCTGCGCACCATTCCCATCGTTCTCTCCGGCCGCGGTGCATACTAAAGGCGGGGAATGCGCCTGTCACCTGGCTGCTTTCATCAAATCTGAATGGACCTGCACCAGAAAATTCGGACGCTACCGGCTTCGCCCGGCGTTTACCTCTACAAGAACGCCGATGGCGAGGTCATCTACGTGGGCAAGGCAAACAGCCTACGTGCCCGCGTGCGTTCGTACTTTTTGGAGGGCGCGGCGGAGAACGCCAAGACCGGAACCCTTCTCCGGGAGGCCGTTGACCTCGACTACATCGTGGTTGACAACGAGAAGGAAGCTCTCGCGCTCGAGAACAACCTCATCAAGCAGAAGAAGCCGCGCTACAACATTCTTCTGCGCGACGACAAAACCTATCCCTACATCAAGCTCACCCTCGGCGAGCGTTATCCGCGCGTGTATCCGACGCGGCGCCTGCGCAAGGATGGCTCCCTCTACTACGGGCCGTTTTTTCCCACCAGCCTCGCGTACCGCATCGTCGATCTCATCCATCGGCACTTCCTGATTCCGTCGTGCAAGCTCGACCTCAACCGTTACTATCCGCGGCCGTGCTTGCAGTTCTACATCGGCCGCTGTCTCGGCCCGTGCGTGGAAGGGCTTACAACGCCGGAGCGCTACGCTGAAGCCGTGCACGACGTGAAGATGTTCCTCGAAGGCCGTGGAGCCGATCTTTCGCGCTCGTTGCAGCAGCGCATGATGGCGGCCGCGGAGCGCGAGCAGTACGAGCTTGCCGCGAAGTATCGCGACTTGATCTCGACGATCGATCTGCTAGAGCAGAAGCAGCGTATCGCGGCCATTGAAGGCGACGACGCCGACGTCTTTGGCTATCACTATGAGAGCGAGATGCTGGCGGTAAACCTCTTTCACATGCGCGGCGGCAAGATCGTGGACAAGCGCGAGTTTTTCTGGGAGGACCTTGGCGAGACCGCCGGAGGCGCGGGATTCGCGCCGGGAGAATTCTTTTCGGCGCTGCTGAAGCAGGTCTATCTCGATCAGCACTATGTGCCGCACACGATTTACGTCCCGGTGGACTTCGAAGATCGGGCCACGTTGGAGGAAGTTCTTTCCGAGGGCCAGAAGCGGCGCGTGCAAATCCACGTTCCGCAGCGCGGCGAGAAGCGCTCGCTGGTTGACCTCGTCGGTCAGAACGCCAAGCAGGCTCATGACCAGCGCTTCCGCGTGATGAAGCCGGCTGCGAAAGCGATCCAGGAAGCCTTACAGGACGCTCTCATGCTGCCGGAGTTGCCCAAGCGCATCGAGTGCTTCGACATCTCGCACATCCAGGGCGCGGAGACGGTCGCCTCGATGGTTGTTTGGGAAGGCGGCGCGATGAAAAAGTCCGACTACCGCAAGTTCATCATCAAGGGCGTCACCGGAGCCGACGACTTCGCCTCCATGCGCGAGGTGGTCACTCGCCGCTACAAGCGCGTGCAGGATTCGGGGTCCGCGGCGAGCGCTGATTCTGCGCTCGCTGAGGGGAGGGTCGAAAAGCAGAAGATGCCGAGCCTGGTGCTCATCGACGGCGGTATCGGACAACTGCACTCCGCCGCTGAAGCACTGGAGTCGCTGGGCATCACCAACCAGCCGCTGGCCGCCATTGCCAAGCGCGAAGAAATCATCTACGTACACGGCCAGGAGGACGAACCGATTATGCTCGACCGCCATTCGCCCGTGCTGCATCTGGTGCAGCAGGTGCGCGATGAAGCCCATCGCTTCGCCGTGACCTTCCATCGCAAGCGGCGCCAGATTCGCGACCGCAAGACCGAACTGCTCGACATCCCCGGCGTCGGCGAGCGCACCACCAAGCGCCTGCTGCAGCACTTCGGCAGCTTACAGGCGGTGAAAGAGGCTGACGCCGCAGCACTGGCCTCGGTCGTCAGCCGGCCGCAGGCCAGCGCGATCCTGCGGTACTTTGGGAAAGCAGTCAGCAGCTAGCAGTCAGCAATCAGTCAGTCAGCAATCAGTCAGTCAGGCGTGAGTTCAAGCAGCGGTTTCTAACCACTATCCACTACCTACTATCCACTGATTTGTCATCCCGACCGAGGACTTCAGCCGTCAAGATTGTCATCCCGAGCGACGAGCGCAGCGAGGAGTCGAGGGCCTGCCCTGAGCTTGTCGAAGGGGACCTGCTTTTGCAAGTGCCATGTCCTCGCCCGTCTTTTAGGTCACCGTGACAAACCGCAACCACCACTAATTATTTATTAGAATTCTGTAAAAAAGTGCTTGACATCTTGACAGAGGAGGAGCACTATGCTTTCACTCAGCCGAGAAGTTCCGCTATTCGGCTACCTAAAGTACGAAACCTCGTGCCTTCTTGCGAGGTGTGGGCGATAAGCAGTCAGTTGTCTAGGAATTTAGGCAGGGAGCTTCTGCTATGCTGCCCTCGACTTTACGTGCGCAGCAGCAGACGTAAGGATGCCTTTCCCCTCGGATCGAATTGTTTAGCGCCGCTCTCGTCGTCCTTGGCTCTGTGCGGCGCTGCATCGCAGACCTTTCCTTTGTGAGCCGGGGCGCGCTGTCCCCAGTAGTTAAAGATCGCAGTTCGCCGCTCTACGGTCATGCGCCTGTTCTCCGCTGGTTTTCCGTCGGGCGGGCACAGCGTCTGGGAATTCGTGTCGTGGGATTCACCTTCCTGCGACCAGGCTTGTCAACGCGGTAGTACCAATGCTAGCTGCAAAAGCGCCACAAAAGGAGACCACCCATGCGCCACCGATCTAAGACCGAGTCCGTCAATCCAGAACAGTCAACCAGGCAGGTGATTGCGCCAGGAATCAAAGCCCTTCGGGTGCTGTCCGTCGTGGCGGTAGCTCTATTCGTTTTCGTTGGAGCTGCCCACGCCCAAGGACCCTGCCCGCCGAGCACGCCTAACTGCATTTTAGTGAGTGATAACAATGGGGTCACGGTGTGGTCCGATGACGGCAGGACGGAACTGAATTCCCAACTTACTAGTGATGGTGGCGGGGGGGAAGGAATTTCCTGCATCTCCGGGAGCACGAATGTGCTGTATGTAGCAGACGGTGGGAGCTCTATCAAGGCCTACAGCATGAACCTGGTGGGCACCCACGCACCGCTGCTCAATTCGGTGGCCGCGTGCAGTAGCAATACAACAGGTCTAGCTGCCAATGGAAGTGGGATGTTGCTCTATGAGGCTTCGTATGGTAATCCCGGCTGTGTTTCTTCAATGACTCCTTTGCCGGCGTTTCCCTGGCTCGTGCTAAATTCGGGGCAGAACACCATTGATAATTACTCGCACGACGTTGCGCTCGGTATCTGCGCCCCAGGGACCTCATGCGGCTACGGTGGCAACGTGTTCACGAGCTACTTCTCACACAGCATTGCGGGTGTGAACGAGTACACGCCTAACCCTAATCTAAATGCACAGCTGCCGTTCGTGGGACAATTCCTGCCTGCCTACCCTAATAATTGCGCCTACTTTACCCCCATAGGGACGAGGTGTTGGACCTACTTGTCGGGAATGGCCTTCGATAACCTGGGGAATCTCTGGGTGAATAGCGCTGGCAATCCCAACGGCACGTTTGAATTTGCCCCAGGCGGTAGTTGCGGCAGTCCCGTCTGCCCCTTGAATTTTGTCCCTGATCTTAAGGTGAGTGGCGAACCCATCGGGCTAACCGTTGCTCCCTCCACCGACCCCGACAACCCCGGCAAGATCCTACTTGCCAACTATCAGACGGCAGACGTCGAGATCATCGACCCGTCTACTTGTACCGGCCTGCACCCGTCGGGGAGTCCTTGGACTCCTGGAACCTGCTCAGAGTCAACTTTCATTAGTGATCGGCACGGCCACCCGAAATACGTGGTGTACAACCAGGGTTGTGCCAACCCTGACAATAACGGTTACATTGAGATTTGCAAGCAGGGGGACCCTAATTACCCGCCTCCAAACCAACTCTACGATTTCACGGTGACCGCGCCACAATTCAGTACCGGTACTATTCAGGTTCCCCTTGGCGAGTGCTCAGGACCAATCCAAGTCCCCTCCGCCACCGCCCCCAACTCCGACACGATTACCGAAGCGCCGGTGATCGGTGTCCTGGTGGACAATGTCACCGCAATCGCGTACGACAACCTCGGATTCAAGATAAATCAATTGGACTCGTGGGTTGAACCGGACCTGAACGCGAGCGTATATGTACAGCCGGGCGACCAATCGCTGGAAACCCTTGCGACCTTTACGAATTATGCAGCTCCGCCGGGCACGTTGAAGGTCTGCAAGATCGCGGGCTCGAATAATCTGCTCGGTACTCTGTTTAACTTCACAGCGACCGGTTTACCGAATTTTCAGGTAGAGGCGGGACCGCCGGACCAGGGCGGCTACTGCGCGGTGGTCAGCACGTCGTTGCCGGCTAACACCGCGGAGACCATTACGGAAGTTACGATCCCATCCGGCGTTTCGGTGTCGAACATCACGGTTACTTGTAATGCTTGTATCTACACCGTAAATCTGGCTCAATCCAGCGTGCTTACCACCATCGGCAGTGGCATCACCGAAGTGACTTTCACGAATATTCAGAGTAAGCCAATTCGTTGTCTAGCTTGTAATAGATAAGACTGGGGGTCCCACCCAAGCCGCTTTTGCTTGGGTGGGATTCTGGACCCCAAGGGGCTAGGCGGTCCGTCGTTTTTTCTGAGACTTTGCCACCAGGGTGCTCTGCATGGCGGGTCGTAGAAGCATGTTCCCCTTCGTCTGACGTAACCACTGCGATCGGTGCTGGTATTACCGAGGTGACTTTCACGAACATTTCGTCGGGGAACCCGAGGCCCTGATGCCGATTGATTTTTAACCTTGGCGGAAATTCAGGGAGAGAGAATTACCATGGATACAAGTGTTATCGCTCGGGGCGGGTGTTTCACGTTCTTGCTAACGCTCGTGTTTGGTTTGTCGCTATCGTCTCAGGCTCAGACCTACACGGTGATCCACAATTTCTCAGGCGGGGCAGACGGCGCAAATCCTTATGCAGGAATAACCATCGACCGGGCGGGAAATCTGGAAAGCACGGCGTCAGAGGGCGGGCTGGGCTATGGGACAGTTTTCAGACTCAAACACTCTCAGGCCGGCTACTCTTTTGGCATCCTGTACAGCTTTACTGGCGGCAGTGATGGGGCTTATCCCTACAACGGGGTAGTTATTGGTTCGGATGGCAGCCTCTACGGCACCACTTTCTTGCACGGAGGCAGCGGCTGCGGCGGCAATGGCTGCGGCACGGTCTTCAACCTGAGACCTCCAGCCGCATTCTGTAAGGCCGTACTGTGCCCTTGGATGGAGACTGGGCTCTATGACTTTGCGGGAGGCAGTGACGGATCGGGGCCAACCCAGGGTACGAACCTGATCTTCGATCAAATGGGTAACATGTATGGTACGACCGCAAGCGGTGGTGCTTACGGACAGGGTACGGTCTACAAGCTCACCCGTTCAGGTGGCGGCTGGGCGGAGAGTGTTGTTCACGAGTTTGGGGCAGCCGGTGACGGGGCCCAGCCTCTGCACAACGTAATCTTTGACACGAGCGGGAACCTGTACGGCACCACTTCCTATGGCGGTGCTAGTAATAACGGCGCGGTTTATCAATTGGTACCGTCCGGCTCTGGCTGGACCGAGAATATTCTACTCAGCTTTTCCACGAATGGAAGCGCGGGAGGCATTCCGTATGCCGGCTTAATGATCGATCCGTCGGGCAATCTGTATGGGGCAACATCCACAGGTGGATCGGGCGGCGTTGGGACAGTATTTGAGTTGCTGCCTTCAGGCGACAGTTGGACGCTTAAGGTGCTGCACAGTTTTTCCGTCGGCCACGGTGACGGCTATAACTGTGGGCCATACGGCAATTTTGCTATGGACGCCGCAGGTAATCTCTACGGCACTACCTATAGCGATGGAGCTTATGGCTACGGATCAGTTTTCAAGCTGACGCCTGCGAGCGGACAGTGGACCTACACCTCCGTGTACGATTTTTGCAGCGGTGGTTGGCCCTGCTCTGATGGGGAGCTGCCTTCCGGCGATCTAACCGTGGATGCAAACGGAAATTTTTACGGCACGGCGAGTAGAGGCGGCTCCGATGGTTATGGTGTGGTTTGGAGGATCACGCCGTAAGTAAAAGCAACTTGGTGCCCCACCCAAGCTTCTTGCCTGGGTGGGATTTTGCAAACGCTGCGTTTCAAACCTGCCTCCGTCGTCTCGGTCCTGATTTTGCTGCCTGGGTACTGTGCACGGCGTGTCTCAGACGCATGTTCGCCTTGGTCTGATGGCCGTGTCCGTAACTCTTGAGCCCCTCGGCCGCGTCGGCGTCCAGGTGCTCACCTGCGCCGACGCGCCCGGTTGCCGCTACC
>CAWHWY010000022.1:0-270181 GCA_963833155.1 uncultured Acidobacteriaceae bacterium | reverse complement strand
TGGTTTACCAACCTGTCCAGCAGCACACAATTCGGTACGTGCTGCGGCCTAGTCAGCATCACCGGCAACTCGGGACTCAACCTCAGCACCGGAACCAATTATTGGTTGGTGCTGGGCCCGACCAGCAGCAGCGACAATACGTACGACGCGTTCAACTGGAGCAACAGTGCGACGGGTCTTGAGGACTACTCGACAGACGGTGGCAAGAGCTGGCTTACCAACGGCGTCACTGCCCAAGGGGCATTCCAGATTCTTGGCGGCGGTGGTTCCACGCCGGAGCCAACTTCTCTGCTCCTGTTCGGCAGCGGACTGTTGGGCGTAATCGGTGCGTTCCGTCGCAAGATGAAACTCTAGAGCATTTTCATAGTTGCTGTATCCCATACCCGCAGTGGCGGAAGAAGGCTTGCGCGTTTTGAGCCGTGATGGCAGCCAAGGCCTGAGCGATCGCCGGTTCGAGCTGTTCCAGAACTCGGGCCTTCACTCCGCGCAAGAGTTGTTTCACTTTGGACCAGGCTTGCTCGATGGGGTTAAAGTCGGGCGAGTACGGCGGCAGATAGAGCAGGTGCGCCCCGCGGCTTTCGATGAGCTGGCGCACGCCCTCCACCTTGTGGGCAGCCAAGTTGTCCAGGATTACCACCTGCCCCGATTCCAGCCGTGGCACGAGCACCTGCTCCACGAAGGCGAGGAAGACATCCCCATCAGTAGGCGACTCAATGGTCATGCTGGCCAGCACGCCTGCCGTGGTGAGCGCGGCCAACACGGTCAGGGTGCGCCAGTGGCCCGCGGGCACCGCCTCCGAGACGCGTTCGGGTCGGGGTGCCCAACCATAGCGGCGGGTCATCTCCGTGGTCACGCCGCTTTCGTCGAGAAACACCAGCGCGGCGGGATCCAACTCGCTTACCTGCTCCCACCACGCCTGGCGACGCCAGAGGCTTTCGCCGCTTTCCTGCTCCTGCGCCCGGAGCGATTTTTTTTATACCGTAAGCCCAGCCGCTGGGTAAAAGCCGAACGGGCGGCCATGGCGGGCGAGCAAAGCGAACTCGCCAAGGACGTGAGCGAAACCTGCGAAAAGGTCTGGTCCAATGACGACTACACCACACTGCGAGACAACACGGCGGATCCGCCCGCGACTGCTGCGCCGCTGCCGCCGAAGAAACAGCCGGACGCGGAGCCGGCAGAATCCAAACGGGCTGGGGAGAGCAGCGGTTAGTGAAGGCGGGCAGTGCCGTCCAAGCCTGCGCGAACTAGGCCTCCGACTCCACCTCGGGCAATCCCCCTATTGGCTGGTCGCCCGATGCTCCGCTGTGGACTTTCGCGGTGGTGACCAGAGCCACGCCGGCGACAATCACGATGGTTCCGGCGAACATGTAGGCATCGAAGCGCTCGCGCAGGATCAGCCATCCCAGGAAGACGGCGACCAGGGGATTCACGTAAGCGTAGGTTGCCACCTTCGGCGTCGGCACATGCTTGAGCAGCCAGATGTACGCCGAGTAGCCGATCCACGAGCCGAAGACGACGAGGTAGAGCACCGCCAGCAGCGCGCGATGGGTGAGAACGATCCGGTGATACTGGCCGGTCACGACGGCGACGATGGAGTTGCCGATGGCGGCGAAGGTCATCTCCCATCCAGTCGCGGTAAAGGGGTCAACCTTCATCTGCCATTTGCGCGAGAGCACCGAGCCGATCGCCCAGCTCATGGAGAAGAACAGCAGCATTGTCGATGCGATCAGTTGCATGAGGCCGAGCGTGCTGCGATGTTCGAACTTGGGCCAGAAGAGCACGGCGATGCCCGTGATGCCGAGCGCCACGCCAAAGAGTCCGCGGCGCGAAAGGCGGTCGCCGCGGAAGACAAAGGTCTCGAGCACGAGAAACCAGATGGGCGTCACGGCCACGATCAACGCGGCATATCCGGTCGGTACCCACTGTTCTGCCCACGCCAGACCGCCGTTACCGCCGACGAGCAGCAGGCATCCGATGAGCGCCAGCCGCAAAGCCTCATTCGCACTGATGCGGACGGTGCGGCCCATCGCAGCGCACGCCGCCAGCATGAGCGGGCCGGCGATGAGGAACCGCATGGCGCACATCACGGCAGGCGGAAGATGCTCGTCGTCGGTGATGCCGATCGCCAGATAAGTCGAGCCCCAGAAAACATACACCAGCGCGAATGCGAGGACGACTTGCAGCCGGTGATTGCGGTCGAGGGTCATGCAGTTGGGTGCGGTTCAATGCGGCAGCGAACTGTTCGGGTGCGCCGCGGAGGCCGCGTGTTCCCTTCGCAAGCGATGTCCGGTCAAGAGTACGTAATGAATTCCGGAGACCAGGGTGAAGGTAAACGTCGCGTACAGGAAGGTCTTCTCCAGCAACAGCACCAACGGCACCGACATCACTTGCGCAAGGACGACGAAGAAGGCGGCGGAGATCTGGCAAAGGGTGTTGATCTTGCCGAATATGCTGGGACGAAAGTCGCGAAAGCCAACGGTCGCATACAGAACAACCGCGGTGGCGACGATGCACAGATCGCGGCTGAACACCAGCACGGTGTACTTCCATGGGATTTTCTTCACGAAGGAAAGCACGAGAAAGAGCGAGCTGAGCAGCAGCTTATCAGCGAGCGGATCGAGGTATTGCCCAAGCAGGGTCTGCTGGTGCAGGGTGCGCGCCAGCAATCCGTCGAGCGCATCGCTCAGTCCTGCAGCGATCAAAAGACCCAGGGCCCAAGTCCAGTCCCCGTCGAACAATCGTCATGATGACAAATGGGATAAAGATCAGGCGCAGCAGGGTGATCTGGTTTGGGGCCGTTAAGAGTTGGCTCTTCACGCGCACGCGCTCACTCCGCAGCCGGATGTCCTCGTCTCGAGTTTGCTCCCGGTCAGTTTCTTGCATCGCCCCACTTGGCTTTTGGAATCGCGAACAACGCTCGCGCTGTCCTGAGATTGATTCTGACGGGTTTATGGCATGCTGGCAACCGAGGGGGTTTCCGTGGGCGCGATCAACGCAGGTGCACCTGGTCCGGTGATGGCTATCACATCGGCGTGGGCCAAGCGAGATGTAGCGTGAGACTGAGAGCACATCGGTTTACCAGCACCATGATCTGGCTGACCAAGTTCGTCATTCGTAGTCTGGAACGCGCCGCCGGACGTTTCCCGTCGCGAACGCCGAAGCACCTGCTAACCGGCAAGCACGGTGAAACTGAGGCCTACTTCCATCTGCGCTCTCTTGGGTACACAATCGTGGCGTCGAACTTCCGCGTTCCCTACAACCGGGGTGAGATTGACCTGATCGGCTGGGACGACGGGGTCCTGTGCTTTATCGAGGTCAAGACCCGGACCAGCGCCGATTTCGCGCCGCCCTCGACCGCAGTGGACCGGGAGAAGAAGAAACACATTCGCTCCGTCGCAAGGCAGTACATCCGCCGATTGCCCGGCGACCAGCCGCCTCCTTGCCGCTTCGATATCGTCAGCGTGGTACTTGGCGATGACCCCAGCAAACCTGAGATCAGCCTTCAGAAGGGTGCGTTCCGTTGGGATTCGGTCAGGGCTCGAAGACCGTGGAGAGATTTCGGCGACCGCCGTTTCTGGCGGCGAAAGAGATAGAGAATGGTGTTTCCGCAGCGTGGGATCCTGCGTGCAGGGCGTAGAAGATTCTGTCCGTGGTAGCTGATCTGGCTCGGATCCAATGCCCCGCCGGGCTGCAACTTGCTCACCTCGCCGTGAGGCTACTACAATGAGGCTATCCCTCCGCGTAGGCGCGTAGCTCAGTTGGTTAGAGCGCTACCTTGACACGGTAGAGGTCAGGAGTTCGAGTCTCCTCGTGCCTACCATTTTTTTCAATTCGCTTCATCTGACGATAGGGGCAAGCGGGCGTTGTTTGGGTCTTGCCCGTCCCAGATTCTGAATTGCGTACGACTTGGCCTGTTCTCGCCAGCTATCTGCGGACAGCCAGCTGCCGGGTTGCTCATGATCCGGGAGCAGTCCGGATAGAACACATCTCCGAGATGCCGACTAGGACGAAGCCGCTGGCGCGGCGGACGCTACCGCGTATGGCGGACCCAGCATTGTTGGAGTAGCAGGCATAGTGTGGGTCACAGAGAAAGGAGACTCTTGTGACCCGTCTACGCCAGATGATGCTGGAGGAACTTCAGCGTCGCAACTACTCGAAGGGTACGACCCGCTATTACTTGCAGGCGGTAGCTAACTTTGCGCGACATTTTGGCAAGTCGCCGGATAAGCTCGGACCCGACGAGCTGCGAACCTACCAGGCCTACCTGCTCCGAGAGCGCAAGCTCGCCGTCGGCACCGTGATTGCCCATGTCGCGGCACTGCGCTTCTTCTTCATCCGAACTCTCAAACGCCGCGAGTTCCGAGAAGATTTGCCCTATCCCAAGGATCACCGACGACTCCCCACGGTGTTGAGTCTGGAGGAGGTCGCGCGGCTCATCAATGCCGCCGGGAACCTTCTGCAGCGCGCCCTGCTGATGACCCTCTACGGCACTGGGATGCGGCGCACCGAAGTGTCTCTCTTGAAGCTCAGCGACATCGATAGCCAGCGCATGATGATCCGCGTGGAACGCGGAAAAGGCGGCGCCGGCCGTGACATTCCTCTCAGTCCCGCGCTGTTAGAAACCCTGCGAGAGTACTGGCGCTGGAAAAAGCCCAGTACCTATCTGTTCCCGAGTAGCGAACGCAAGCGCGGCCAGGAACAACCCATCTCCGACAAGACCGTGTGGTATGCCTGTAAAGAAGCTGCTCGCCACGCAGGTCTCACCAAGCGGGTCAGCCCTCATTGCTTGCGGCACAGCTTCGCCACACACCTGCTGGAAGCAGGGACAGACCTACGCACTATTCAGATTCTACTGGGCCATGGTGATCTGGAAACGACGGCAAAATACCTGCATCTTTCCCAACGGCATTTACGGGGGGTCGCCAATCCCTTGGAAGGTTTGCCACTTTCTGACTTAGGAGAAGTTAACCGTCAGTACCACCGTAAACAGAACTCATGACTCGGCCCACCCTCGAGGTGGCCGACATCCTGCGCGTGCAAGGCGATCGCTTTCTGGAGCGGTATCGATCGAGCTTCGACTTTCAGCAACTCAAAGCCTTGCGAGCCATTCAGCGCTGCCGCACCGCCGCCTTGGGTGGCCATCGGGATCAGTGCTCGCGCTGCGGTTATCAGGCCATCTCCTACAACTCGTGTCGCAATCGCCACTGCCCCAAGTGTCAGGCGCAAGCTCGTGAGCGCTGGATCACAGCACGGCAACACGATCTCCTCGACACCAGCTATTTCCATGTCGTGTTCACTGTGCCTCACGAACTGAATGTGCTGGCGTTGGAGAACTCAAGCCTGTTTTACGATCTGTTGTTCACCGCCACTGCGCAAACTTTGCTCGAAATCGCATCCGATGCGAAGCACCTCGGAGCCGAGATTGGCGTGATCGCCATCCTGCACACCTGGGGACAGAACCTGCTCCTGCATCCCCACATTCACTGTGTCATTCCCGCGGGCGGGCTCTCGCTGGATCATCGTCGATGGCTGCGCCCGCGCTATCCTTTCTTCTTACCCGTCAAAGTCTTGAGTCGCGTCTTTCGCGGCAAGTTCCTCGCCGGTCTGAAACGACTTTATCGCCGTAAGAAACTATGCTGCTCCGGCCCCTCTGCCGCTCTCGCCGATCCCCGGCAGTTCGCCGGCCTGATCCGCCGCCTGCATCGCCATGACTGGGTGGTCTATGCCAAGCCCGCCTTTGGTGGTCCGCTGCAGGTGTTGCGTTATCTGGGCCGCTATACCCATCGCGTGGCGATTTCCAATCACCGCTTGTTGGCCTTCGAAGCAGACCGAGTGAGCTTTCGTTGGAAGGATTACGCGCACGGAAGCAAACAGGGCCGAATGACGCTGGCGGCGACGGAGTTTCTACGCCGCTTCTTTCTGCACGTGCTTCCCAAAGGCTTCGTCCGCATCCGTCACTTCGGGTTTCTCGCTAATCGCTTTCGCGTCTCTCGCCTGGCGCTATGCCGACAACTTATGGGTTGCAGTTGCTCGATGCCGCCAGAAGTCAGATCCAACGAAGTCTATTCCGACAGTTCTTCGCTCTGGCACTGCCCGCGCTGCGGAGCAACCATGATCGTCATTCAGAAATTTACAACTGCGGAACTATCAACATGTGCGTACTTCGATTCTTCCTAGCACCTCCGTCAGTCACGACGCTTGGATGTGCGCCAGCACGCCGGCGTACTCGTGTGTCCACCGTATGCCAATCGCCCCTGTGCCATCTTTCCATTGCGTCATTTTGCCGCTCGACGGATGATCCCAACCCAGCTTCCCATCCTCAACTCTGCTCTCCCATCGCGCAGCCTGACGCCCGGCGCACATTCAAATCCCATAGACCCGCGTCCGCCGCGCCAGCGTCTTCCTCCTAGTCTCCTTATCGAAAACGCCTCGGACCGAGTCTTCCGCCCTCGCCACCTCTCTTGCCCGAGGCGTTTCCGATCAAGGCTAGCGACTATCCGGCCAAGTGGATGCCCGGACACTGGCGCGTTTAACAGGACCAAGGATCCGAGAGCGATACGAACCTTGGTCGATGAGTGCATTGGACTGAAATCAACAGTTGAACCAAGGGTCACTTATCCCGAGAGACGACTATTCGGCCGAGCGGCGAGCAGCCTTTTCTAACCAAGCCTTCGCCGCCAGCCTCAGCCGTATCTCGCGCATGACGATCGTCAAAACGTCAAACTCCTATTTCGCCTGCACTAGCCCCGCAATAACAGCAGCAACTTTATCGAGTATCTGGTTCCAGCCCTCCATTTGACCGCTATTTTTCGCGCTCTCCATGGGTTCATTTCCAATGAAGGTGAGTTTCGTCTGGCCGTTTCCGAGATCCTCAAAGATGGTCACGTCGTGCGCACCGTCTATAGCCTCATGTTCTATTCCTAATTGCGCCGGCTCAACCTTGTTTCCCTTCGGGTCCGAAAAGTACATGGAGGAAACGATCTTCTCGTGCAGAATAATCTCGTGGTATTCACCAGCATTCCAAAACTCCTGCCCATCCGGCGCCTTCATGCAGCAGAGGAATTTCCCCCCAACGCGAAAATCCATCTGGCAAACGGGCGCAGTAAAGCCCTTCGGTCCCCACCACTGCATCACGTACTTCGGGTCTGTCCACGCCTTCCAAACCAACTCGCGTGGGGCATCAAAGACTCTTGTAACGACCATCCGCTCAATTTCGCTAACCGTGTTTCTTGTCATCTCTGACCTCCTCTTTCTTCATTCGATTTACAACTACGTCCAGTTTGTCGAAACTCTCTTCCCAGAAGCTGCGATAGCTGATCGCCCAGTCGCTGACTGTCTTAATCGCCTCGGGCCTAAGCGTGCACACACTCTCTCGTCCACGCTTCGTCTTGATTACAATCCGCGCCCGCACCAGGTAGGCGATATGTTTTGAAATCATCTGCTGCGAGAGTGCAAACGGTTCCGTCAATCCATGCACAGAGGCAGGCCCATGCGAGAGTCGTTGGATCATTGCTCGCCGGGTTGGATCAGACAAAGCCGCAAATGTTGTACCTAATTTATCCACAACCATATAGTAGTGGATTTTCGGCCGATGTCAAATGTGAATTTTGCGATTCGTGATTTCCGTCCCGAGTCTCTTAACCCTGACACCTGCGCTCATTGATACTCTGCGCTGGAGCGAGCCGGCAAGGGTTATGGCGCTGGCATCAGGGGCAGGAGGAATGCAGATTGCCTCTGGAACCTTCTCGGTGTCTCACCGCCCTGTTGGGCAACTGATCTTTGCCAGACGACTCGCTAGGACCTACGCGGTGAGTGGTAAATCGCCAATGCGCTCACCGAGCCCGGATCAGTGCCGATATGTCGGCCAGTGATTACGAATGCTTTCTTTCACATGGCCGTAAAACGCCCTATCCGTTGAGGTGGCCGTCTGCTACATAGTGTCGGGTTGGTCGGCAACTCGGAAACCGGCTTTTTCCGCCAGTCTTTAAGATAGGTAGTGAGAAATCGCCATGTCGCACGTAATCCGGCTGAGCGGCCCGGTTCCAGTTCGCGCGGCGGCTCCTGTCTCACGCGATGGGTTTTTGCAAAAATGTTCTTGGGAGCAGTGGAGCAAAACCTGCCATCAACTCGCCATCAAAACTTGGTGATTTTGGCCCCATTTTGCAGTATCTAGAATGCGGAAAAGCTAGATAAGGAAAGGGTTTTAGGTGTGTGACCTCAAAATTGACACGGTAGAGGTCAGGGGTTCGAGTCCCCTCGTGCCTACCATTTCTTCTTTAGATTCAGTGCCTTCACGTGAGCCCTTCACGGAGCGCTACCGCAACTCGTCACCAATTGCGAACGCAAGACGCTCAAAACAAATCGGATAAGTAACCGCTTTCGGTGACGAGAGAGAATCTGGCGTTTAACACTCGAACCATCGAGAAACGAAGGATCGGAAAGCAGGTTCAGTTCTGGTTTCACGAGGAAGACGGGCAGATCGTCCGCGAACGGGCCGCGTGGCTTGCGGGGCAAGGCGGGTCGGCCCACGGACAGCCTGTTGGTTCGCGCCGCACTCCGCACAGATGCATGATCGTCCCCGAAAGCTTGTTGCGAAATACTAAAATACCATTGCGGGGAGAAATGCAAGAGAAAAGTTGCAGCGATGCGAAATTATTCTCGGCGCGCACGGCAGACAATAGATGGCGGTTGAATATGTGGCAGGAGAACATGGGGTTGCAAACGCCAAACTGCTAAACTAGGCTGTATCCCAATTTTCCCATTCGGCCGGGATGGCGGAACTGGCAGACGCAGCGGACTCAAAAGACTGCGGGCGTCGTCAGGCCGTCCGGCCTAATCCCTTGTTAGTCCTGCCCTTTCACTCACATGCGACAACATAGCCAGACTGCCGCCGTTGCGGTTGGTCCAGTCCGGTGATGGCCTGTTGCGGTCGGATAGTCACGAATTGGTCACGGTGGGCGAGGCCCTTTCGGGTGCTTATTCCAGAGTTTCCCTAGGAAGGGAGCATACGCACCTGGGACGATGTTTCCGAACTGGCGCGTTGTCATTCGTGAACCGCTCTAGCGATCGCACAATTGGGTCAAGATTCTTAACCTATTTGCTAGTTCAGTTGTCAGCACACCGGCAGGACAACGCCATCGCCAATTTCCGGCCGGGTTCCCGGCCGATTCATCCGCGCCTCGCTGCCTAGTCCCAAAAGGTCCTGGACAGGAGCGATTACCGTATCGGCGACCGATGTCATCAGCGCTCTCAGGAGGGCCCAGTTAACCTCGGTTTCAACTGCCCCTAAGTAAGCTCGGGC
The DNA here is from genome assembly GCA_963833155.1 of uncultured Acidobacteriaceae bacterium. Lineage (GTDB taxonomy): Bacteria > Acidobacteriota > Terriglobia > Terriglobales > Acidobacteriaceae > Bog-257. Next base: position 260,880 of record CAWHWY010000022.1, on the reverse strand, counting down.
GCGACCTTGTTCGCCCTGCGAATCATCCTCGCCCGGCGTTGCATGTCCGCCAATGCTTGCCCACCAGCCGAGTATCGTATCATTGTCATGTGTGCCGGTGTAGGCAACTACATTCCGACAATAGTTGTGCGGAAGGAAGGTCCGTGCCCCCCAATCGCTGGCAAAGGCAAACTGCAGAACCTTCATACCCGGAAACGAGAACTTCTCTCGGATTGTGTGCACTTCTGAGGTGATTGATCCCAAGTCCTCCACAACAATGGGCATGGGGCCCAGCTCTCTTTCGGCTGCCTCAAACAACTTCGTCCCGGGGCCCTTCACCCATCGACCGTTGATTGCCGTGGACTCACTGGCTGGAACTTCCCAGTAGGCCTCGAACCCCCGAAAATGATCTAGTCTGACCATGTCCACCTGGGCCAGGGCCGCCTTCAATCTTTCGATCCACCACCCAAAGCTGGTTTCCTCAAGGCGGTCCCAACGGTAAGTCGGGTTCCCCCATAGCTGACCCGTCGCACTGAAGTAATCCGGAGGACACCCGCCGAGAGTGCTCGGGTTCCCTTCCTGGTCAAGGTTGAACAGCTGGGGATTGGCCCACACATCCGCACTATGGTGCTCTACGTAAAAAGGGATATCACCCATGATACGAATTCCGCGAGTCTGGGAGTACTGTCTGAGTTCGTACCACTGGCGAAAAAACTCGAACTGCCCGAATTTTTGAAACCTAATCTCCGTTTCGTCAGCTCGTTTTGCCGGGTCCCATTGTGTCCACCTTCGGCCGTCGTTCGCGAGTGTGAGTGCAACGAAACGTGCGAAGGAGTCCAACCACCACTGGTTGGCCGCTTCAAATCTCCAGTATTCGTGTGTCGGTTGGAATCCGGCGAAAGCTTTTCGAAGCAGTCCAAGTCTATAGGGGGCTACTTTCTCAAAATCCACCTGCAATTCTGGAAAGCTCGGCACGTCCGCCAGGTCTGAATGCGTAAGGTAGCCACGCTCTACCAATTTTTCCAGACTGATGAGCAGCGGAGATCCGGCGAACGCGGAAATGGACTTGTAGGGAGAGTTGCCCTCTCCAATTAACCCAATCGGCAGAACCTGCCAGACTCTCTGGCCGGCGGCACACAGAAAGTCAACAAACTGGCGCGCTTCATTTCCTAAATCACCAATCCCAAAGCGCCCCGGCAACGATGTAGGATGCAACAAAATGCCGCTTGCTCTCGGAAATCTCATAGGCGATCATTCTTCGTACAACGCTATCATCGTCGAATTCCTCTCGCGCTTTAGAACACGCAAGCCATGCCGCACAACCTATTTGGAGAAGCCAGGGTGCTCAGCCGGCAAGCTACCGGCCTCCGGGCCTCCCGGCCGGAGCACGAGACGATAGCCCCGGCCCGGCTCAGTGCGTATGAAGCGAGGCTTATCTGGATCGTTTTCAATCTTCTGTCGCAGGCGCCTGACAGCCGTATTGAGGCGGGCAATTTGGCTCTCATTGCCATCGTAATATGTCAAGCCGAGTGCTCGTTCAATCAGTTCCTGATGCGTGCAAAGCTCCTCTGCGTGCTGGTTAAGTTCAGAGAGCAGCTTATAGTTTTGCTTGGAGAGCGTGATGCGGTGGCTTCCGACCCAGACCTCCTGTCTTGTGGGGTCAATGCTAAGCGTCAGTGACTCGGGCCTTGGGGCGGATGAAGGGCCGAGTTGCCTCTCGTCAATGTATTTCGCGATCAAGGCAGCAGCGATCAACAGATGCGCCGTTCGGGCTAGGTCATTTGGCGTCAGTTTATGGTCAGGATTAAAATCTGCCATTCGCCGGACCACGTGGAAGAACATGCCACGGTGGTATTGCAAACTGTCGCGAGCTGTCTGTCCCGACGCCAGGCGTCGAACGGCCTCAATTGCGCGCAGGGGTTTTCGCAGAGGCGACTCGAGGTCGTTCATACGCAGCTTCACAAACTCTTCGGCTGTCAGAAGTTGTTCCATCTGATGGAGCCAGCGAAGATTCTTCACGCCGACCCAATCGAAACGTATAACTGCTTCCAGCGCGACGAAGTTCCACTGAGCCGGGGCCAGTCCTGCATGCGCAAAATCGGTCAGCCATGTCCGCCCGTGGCCATCCGCCAGGATGTTTTCCCCCGATAGGGTTCCCGGCGTCTGCATGAAGAGTGTGGGATCGCCAGAACCGCAGTTTTCGTGCAGGAACGAGACGGGATCGGGATACGAGTATGATTCAGCCCCGAAATCAAAGTGCAGCTCCCCGGAGCCGGACTCGATTCTTACGCCAATCGCGGGAACCTGGCGCTTCAGGGCCAGGAGGCATTCCGCAAAATTGCTTACCGGAAAACGCTCCGCATACCACTGGCCAAGTCCCTTATCCTCCTCAGGAACCCGTTTACCTCGGTGCCAGGCGGCGAGTGTTCCTTGTATGAGGCGCTCAAGCGCCAGGTTGAACACCTTCTCAGGTCCGCGATGGTAAAGTTCACTCAGCGAACATATGTCCTCGAGGTCGGCCCCCGCCACAGCATATAAATTTCCGCCAAAATGAACGGTTTCGCATGACCTGGCCAATACGGTTGCATTTTCACCGGGCGCTTTGGGACCGAATTCACGGTAGCGACGAGCTTCATTGCTAACAGAATCGCGCAGGCCACAGACGATCACAAGCGATTCAGCCGCTTTGCCGCGCGTGAAGGCCATAACCGCCACCGCGACCCGTTCTTCGTTGTGCCAGAGTACGCGGTCCAGTTTGATCTCCTCCTGCTCATAGCAGATTTGGCGAAAGAGGTCCTTAAGCTCTTCCGCCCGGCTGTCAAGAACTTCGCCCTGCAGCCCGGGGTTGATCAGTTCCGCCAGGCCAAGGAAGGTGACTGGCCCGGCCTGAACGACCAGGTCCCAATTGATCTGCACGTGCTTCTCAAAGGCCTGCCGCACAGCTTGCAGCAGCGCCTCAGGACCTTCGCTCTTGCTCAGAAAATCAACCGCGGCAGCCACGCCGGTTGTGCCCGAAGATAGAGCCGCGCGCACACTCTCGACACTCGGATAGCCCGTCAGGATAATCTTCGGCACCGCCCGATGTTGCGGCTTTTGCGCCAGCATCAGGCCGCTGACGTCATTCGCATCGTCGTCGTTCTGCATGCGAATGTCGAGAACCGCCAGGTGGACGCGCTTTTCATTCAGCGCCTGGTCCGCAGCTTCCAGCGAAGACGCCCTCAATACCCTGTATCCCGCTTGCTCCAGTAACTTTGAATACACTTCCAGGAAGGGAGCGTTATTATCCATAAAAAGAACAGTTTTGTTCATATATCAAACCTGCAGGTCAAGCTTTCCCCTGCTTTTTTGGCCTGGCCGGTGGCTTGCTTGCGCCGCCTGGATTTATCCAGCGGCGAACAGCTGCCTGAAGTACTTTCTCCGTATTGGTGATTCTCTTCCCGGCGGGCAGCTCCTGGCACGTCCCGACGAGCAACTCCAGCCAATACGATTGCAACAGCTCACGGTGATATTCGTCCATGCGGCTGTTAGCGAGGTCAACCCGTTTGAAGAAAAGATAGCTGAGCGCCTCAGTGATGAGACCTGCCGTGGTCCCCACTACTCCGATGGTCAGCTTGCCATACCAGGCCAAGCAGATCCCGACAAAAATCACGACGAACCCGATAATAGACACCGCACGAGCGACGTTGTAGTTACGTTTTGCCTGCTCTCTGACTACCTGGTAGTCTTCCTTCGTTTGTTCCGATACCTTGGCCGTCGATATGCGAAGCTTCGGCCAGCCTTCGAGACTGCTCCGAATGACTTTCAGCAATTTGTCGGGACCCTCGTCCTTTTTCACAAAGGCCACCGCGGGCGGTAGCTCGTCCGGCCTGAAGCCCAATGCCTCGCGGACATGCTCAGGTGGAGTGTGAAAGCCCGTCAGCATGATCTTCGGTATATGGCGAAATGCTTTGTCGGCCGCCAGTTGTATCCCGCTGAAATCGTTGTCGTCATTGTCGTTAACCAGCCTGACATCCAGAACTGCTATGTCGATGGCGGTGTTCTCGAGCAAACGGCGCGCAGCTTCGGGACTGCCAGCCGTTTTGACATCAAAGTCATCGGCGGCCATGACCCTGGCATATGTCTGGAGGAATTCGGGATTATTGTCTGCAAGGAGGACAACGTAGCTCATGGTCGTCCTCCAGGAAGTGCCGAGCCAGGCGACAGGGCAGTGGGCGCGATGGGAAGCAATTCTCGCCGGAGTATGGTGACGACCTGGTCCGGATCCAGTGACTTGAGTTTATAGTCGATCGCGCCGGCCAGCATCGCTTCCTTGGCCCTGGTCCAATCGTCGAGCGAAGAAAACACAAGAACTCTTGCGGCGGGATCCTGGGTGCGTATCTCGGAGATGGTCTTGTAGAGATCACTGCTGACGGCTGCATCCAGGATTACTAATTCATAATCATGCGAGTGAATGCTCGCAATCTGCGAGGCATTGATTATGGTTAGCTCCCGGCCCAGTTCCGCTAAAGCGCTCGCCAGGACTTCACCCCAGACATCGCCATCCGTCGCCCCGATCAGCAGACACTTGTTCACGCCGAAACACTCCTGGTTTGAACTTCCGCTGATTTTTCGGTGGGCAGAAAAATGCGGATTGTAGTTCCTTCCGCTTCAGGCTCACCGAGGCCAATTTCGCCGCCATAGGTGCGAACGATAGTGGCGGCCACCAGCAGGCCAATGCCGGCGCCCTTGCTTCCGGGAGGTTTCTCTTTGGGCCTCTGAAATACCTGGTCGCGAAAGTCTTGGGGAATTCCGGGGCCGGTATCCCGCACAGATATCTCCAGCCGCTCTCCGCAGGCCCGGGTTCCTATGGTGATCTCTTTTCTGGAACTACCCGCTGTCATCATCGCTTCAACCGCATTGTCCAGCAGTATCTCGAACATCTGTTTTATCCAGGCCGGACTCCCTCGGACCACTCCTGTGACGTCGAGCTCCTTTTTCAGGTCTTCCGTTAGCAGGACCATTGGATAACGATCGTTCGTTCGCAGGCTTTTCAAGTATTCCCTCAGAAAGTGGTTGATTGGCACGCTGGAAACCTTGTCCTCAGCGGAGAGAGGGTCAATAAGCGGGATTTCCCTGATAACTTTTATGGTTCGTTCAAGGTCCTGCAACTCTTTCAGTTCTTCTGTGATCTTGCCTTCGCCCTGGGCCGACCTGATTAAGCTGACGTGGGCCAGCGCCGTCGCCACTTCCCGTTTGATGGCGTGCGCCCACGTCTTGTTGATCATTTCCATCCAATCGAGCGCGGTACGCGATCCAACATATCCTTTGATTTCCTTCAGATCTTCAAAGCGACGCGCGTTCTGGATAGCGACGGCCGCTTGGGCGGCCAGGGTCCCCAGAGAGTCCTGGTCCCCCTTCTCGAACGCTTTGCACCTGGGATGCTCTACGCTGATTACGCCTATGACTCCATCACCGATCTTCAACGGCACCGCTAACTGTTGACGAATGCCCGGGAACAATCTGACAAAGTCTTTGTCCTTGTCCACGTCCGGCACCAGTTGGGGTTCCTTGCTTTGGACGGCTCTCCCAACTACGCCCATACGTCCGAATGTTTGCGGCGTGAGATACCCGTTGTTTCCCAGCACCTCCATGGCCGCGTTCAGCATCTCGGGGCGATAGGCGGCGACCAACCTTGGTCCCGTGTTGTCCGTAAGCCAGATACTGGCGAAGGCGATTTCATCGCCGCTGCATCCTGCCAGATGCCACGCCTGCTCAGCGATGCGGTGCAGCACCTCGTTCAACTCCAGGCTGCCGGTAACGACCAGCCCCGTTTCGTGGATAGCTTGAAGGGCGCGGGCCCTCCTAGTGACGCGGTCGTGTAGTTGCGCATTGCCGATGGCAACGGCCGCCTGGTATGCAAACAATCCGATGGTGGCCTGTTCATCCGAAGAGATACGACGAGGCATTCGATAGTTAACGAACATGACGCCTGTGGGTTGGCCCTGGGCCCTTAGCGGAATTGCGACGCATGTCTGTATCTGCTCCCGTATGGCAAAGTTCCTGTCTTTGAAGAGGTCGTCTTTGGCGACGTCTTCGACGATATACGGATCTTCCTTCCCGAGCATTTGGTAAACCAGCGAGTTCTGCTGCAGCAGCATCTCTTCGGATTGAGAAGCCTTGCCCGCGTCCTTGACACCCACCATGGTGGGCGGATGGTCCAGCTTTTCGGTAAGCTGATCATAGGCAAATAGCACAACGGCATCACAACCCAGCACTTCCTGGGCTTCCTCGGCGATACGCTGGAGCGTGTCCTTCAAATCATCCTTACCGAGAGCTGTCAAGTGTGCTACCACACGGGCGGCTTCGTTGGTTCTCTTCACTTGGTCCAGTAATCGGGCTTTCTTAAGAGAAAGGGCCGCATGGGACGCGAAGCTACTTAAGCTGCGCCGGTCCTCTTCTGCAAAAGTCCTGCATTGGTGGTAGCTGACGTAAAGCACGCCAACGGGTTCCGTGCCTGCCTTCAGCGCGATTCCCTCGAAGCTCTGAATGCCTGCTTGCGCCAGCAGCTCCCGCATTTCAGGGCGAATAAACCCCGCCTGCGAATTCTGCACATCGGGTACGTCGAGAACCTCAGTTTCCAGCACGGTGTGCGTTATTCCGTGGTCTGTCGGCTCAAGTTCCCGAAACGTGTGCAGGATTGCCTCAGGCATACCCGTAGCGACCAGCTGATTGGGAATGAACTTCTTCCTGCCGTCGTCGTAGGACCAGACTGCCGCGGAGCCGGCCTGGAACAAAGACTGTGCCTCCTGGGTTATGGCAAGCAGTACTTGATCGAGACTGGGGGCCTCCGCCATTGCCTTGGCCGCTGCCTGCATCTTCTTCAGTTCGTCCAGTCGCCGGGCGTCGCCATAGGCCTTTGCCGCCTGGTTCGCATATAGCTGCAAGCCGTCAATGTCCCAGTTGGAGAAGTGGCGCGGGGCCGCATAATTCACCCACAAAATCCCGATCTGTTTCTCCTGCAGCGACAGAGGCAAACAGACCGCTGCCCCAACCTCAAGCTCGAGGGCCAACGGGCTGGCCTTGTCTTTTTGCTCTCGTACATTCTTCGATCACCGCAGGTTTGCCTGAACGGATCACTTCAATCGAGATCCCGTTTGGTCGAATAGCACTGGGTAGGTCCAGGTTGTCTGCAGCAATCCCCTTCACGATGTGCTTCCAGGGTCTGCCCGTTTCATCGACCAGGATCATTCGTACCCACGCCGCTTCCGAGGCCACGCGTGCTCTCTCAACAACGTCATCCAGTACATCGGAGGGATTTCGAGACGATACAAGCGCACCACTCGCTTCGAAAAGAGACTTGAGCTTCACTCGACCGACCTCGGCTTCTCGAAGCAGCCGTGCCTTGTCAATGGCGGCAGCCGCCTCATTGACGAACCTCTGCAACGCGCCCACCCGATCATCGGTGATGGGATGAAGAGTAAACTTGTTGTCAGCAACCAGAAGCCCGATCACCTCCTGGCGGACCTTCAAAGGCACGACAACAACATCCGAGACAGGTTTTAGCTGCTGCTGGAAGTCTAGGGGCAACTTCGACATGTCACGAGATTTCAGAACGCAGCCGTGCTTATCCTCAATCGCTTGAGAGAAAGCATCCACAGGACTTGATTCGTCACCCGCCCGGGACACCGGGAAACTCAGGCCCGGCGTTATCATTCCAACCGGTGTCTTGGGGGCAGGATTACGTTCTATCCAGGTAATGTATGCCCCTATGTCCCGCAACCCGCTTTGCCGGTCGCGCTCCCATGCCTCGCGGGCTTCTGCCTCGTCCAATTCACCAATTCCTATTTTGCCGACTAAACGTTTCTTCTGGTCATCGAGAAAAAGCAATACTGCGCGGTTAAAGCCTAGACCACACCCCGCGGTGATCCCGCTCAGCACAACGTGGAGTATATTGTCCAGATCGCCGGCCTGCTGCGCATAATCGGAAATCTTGCGAAGAATGGACATGCGCGCCAGGTCCCAGGCAGCCTGGCCTGTCAGCCGGGACGTTTGCCAGGCCAGGGAAGCGCTATTGGCGAAGCGTCGGAGAATCTCGACCTCGGTGTCCTGCTCACCGAGCTGCCTCCCTGCGGTTCGCATACCCACAACAAGTACCCCGGCCACGTCGCCGATGACTTTGAGCGGCACACCAATGACGCTCTCAATGTCCCAGTCCTGAGGTATTGCTTCATGATCTGTACCCTTACTGTAGTCATTAACAAATTTCATCTCGCCGGAACCTGCAACCTGCCAAGCGAGGCTATTTGAACGTGACAGTCGGTTGCCGATGCGCCAGTTCCGTGGCTGTGAGGGACGCTTTCCAAGCTGGCGGGACTTGTAGCTTGGCCCCACCTCCAGTTGTTCGAGGTCGGGATGGTGGACGTAGACCAAGCCGACCGCTCCGTCCACCAACTCAACCGCCAACCGAACGATCTCCTGGAGAAGTTCGTTTTCCTCCTTGGGAGGCCGGATGTTCAGCGATGCTTCATCCAACTCCCGCAAGCATTTCTCGCTGCGCTTCAAGCGGGCTGTCTGCTCTTGGGATTGAGCATTCTCGGTCACCGCCGCTTTTTGTGTTTCAGAACTTGGCATAGTTCAGTCTCTCCGCTGTGAAAGGAATGACTGTTTCCAATAAGTCTAAGCTGAAGGAACCACCGACCTGATCCTTGATCACGACTTCTCGGACCGAGCCCAAAGAAGCACTGCGGGCCAAGTCGGGGATGATCAAAGGCGCATGGGACCGTACAAGCCGCTCCTCACCCGGGAGGTCTCGCTTCTGAAGCTTCTCATCCCGAGGTCTCAGCGGAGGATGCTCCGCACACACCATGCCGCACTCGAAGATCCGATCCGAGAGCACCAAGGCGCTGTGGCTTACCGTGCACAGTTCGACTACGGCTTCGCAGGCCTTAATGAGGATCGTATCCAAGTCGGGCGCAGAGATGATCGCCGTCGAAATCGGGAGGATTATCTTGAGGTCTGACGCTCTTAACATGATCTCCTCTGTCCCGACCGGGGACATTCTTCAGCTTTTCAGAATGAATGCTATCCCATTGAGAAAAGCTCATGGAATGACATTCATCTTACAAAAAGCTTACATGCCGCTGGACGGGTCCCGTCCGCGAACCCTGCAGATCCTGCTTGGCAAGGACGCTGCCGTGGCAGCAGACCATAGCGAGAATCTTGTCCGACGACACGAGAAACAAGCTGTAGCCAAGTCATTGCTTCTTTTACCTATGCTAGCCTCTTGGCCTTGTGCGGGATAACAACATACGACGAAGGTGCCTACGCCGTGGGTACCGTTTCAAGGAACTTCCCAACTTCGCCGTCGCCCGGAATTGCGGAATCGGGTCAAGTTCTTTGAATGCCGAGGTGAATGCATTCGACAAGCTCCACATGGTTCTGGGTTAGAACTCCACATGTTGCGGATTGAAGTAGAGGTCGTGAACCGTCCGCGCTAGGTGCTTCGGCACGTCTAGAGTCCCCATGAACGCACGGTAGATCGTCAGCTTTGCGGCCGCAGCTGACATCTGTTGCGCTCGCCAACTCTCGACCTGCTTCTACATCGGTTCGAAGTGCCGCTGCATCCGGTCCACGCCGATCGAAAGTGTGCCTTCGAGCAACAAGTGCTTCGCTAAAACGGGACTTAAATCTCCCCTAAACGCGAGATTGTGACACACGACGACTCGCAGCCCGACCGTGCATGCCAACCGAAACCTCAACCAGCAGGAATGGCTTGGTTCAGTGGTCGAAAAACGACCGGCTCCGGACGATACCGCTTATGTCACATTGTCGCGGGTGTGTAGGCGCTTTTCAGCGCCAAGTCGTGACCGTCGAGGGCCGACCAGGACATCTCCCGGCCCGGGGTTGAATTCTTCTGATTGTTTTGATTCTTTGATTCGGGAGACCAGACAGCCGATCCGAGCGGGCAGTGCGCAAGTCGCTGAAATAATTGGCAGAAGCGTGTGCGAGTCGAACTCAATATTGACATCTAGTTTGATTATTTTTGATTCTTTGATTAATTTCGCCTTGCCAGCGGGCCTCGGCCACCGAAGCCAGTGCCAAGCCGCTTACCGCCCGAACTTGCCCCCCGCTCCGCCGTGCGCCATAGTTGCTGATTATTCTTGATTGATGAATTTAATCGCTCTTGCCGATCACCGGCGCAATCTTGCCCAGTCCGTACAGCGTTGAGATCACCCCAATGTGCGTTAGGGTTGGCGCGTTATCCACGAGGCAATCCAGAGCGGCGACAGAACCGCTGCACCAGTTAGGACAGTGCCCAAGCAGCGGCACGGAGTAGTCAGAAAGCAGTGTCAGGCTGGCCTGAAGATAGGTGACGCAGAGGTTGTGGAGATAGCAGAGTCCGTCTCTCGATATGGGCCAGCGGCACCAAGTCGAAGACCTGACATCCGCCGACCCGACCTTCTGAAGCTGTCGCAGGTTGAGGCTCGCGAGGTGGATTGGCTTTGGAAGCCCTATCTAGCGAACGGGATGCTGGCGATGCTGAGCGGCGATCCTGGGGCCGGCAAGACGTTCATCAGCTTGGCTATCGCCGCTGACCTTACCCTTGGCCGCGTGCCGTCCACAGCAGAATCATGCGCGCCGGGTGATGTGCTGTACATGAGCCTGGAAAATAGCCCGCCGCACGTGCTGCGGCCCCGCTTTGATTCCCTGGGGGGCGATCCGAGGCGCTTCCATCTGCTACGCGGCTGTATCGGTAATGATGGCGAGCGGTCACGGCGCGACTGCGTTCGCCTCTCAGATGTGTCAGTTCTGGCTGATGCGATTCGCGAAGCCGAAGCGAGGCTGATGATCGTTGATCCAATCCAGTCTTACTTAGGCGCGGAAGTGGACGCGCACCGCTCGAATGAAACACGGCCAATAATGGACGGGTTGTCTCGCCTTGCCGAAGAGCATGGTTGCTGCATCCTTCTCGTTCGGCACCTGAGCAAAGCGCAAACGGGAAAGGCAATTCACCGTGGACTCGGGAGCATTGATCTCACAGGTGCCGTCAGAACCGAATTGCTGGCGGGATGTTCACCGGACGACCCGGCACAACGCGCCCTTGTGCAGGTCAAGTCAAATCTGGGGGCGTTCGGTCCCTCACTCGGATACACAATCGACGATGGCGGCAAGTTTCGCTGGACAGGCGAAAGCCGATTGACCGCGTCTGAAATTCTCGCGCCGGAGTCAGATGGATGCCAGACCGGAGCAACAGCAGAGGCCGAAGCCTTCCTTCTGGACACCCTCGCGCAAGGTGCACGTCCACAGAAGGACGTTGAGAACGAAGCGCGCCAGCACGGTATCAGCAAACGGACTCTCACCCGCGCCAAGGGACACCTGAGCGTGCGATCTCGCAAGACGGGCATGACAGGTGCATGGGACTGGCTGCTTCCAGAAGGAGGCCAACAATGATCGAAGAGTGCCAACAAATATGCGCGGCTCCCTTCGGCGAATCTTGGCGCTCTTCGGCCAATCCGCGCCGGATTCATAGTCCGCTGCGCCGATGCAAGTCGCCACGCAGCAATATCTTGCGAAGGGGTGTGACTGTATCGTGACTGATTTCGCGCTTCAGGAATACCCCAATTCTCCGCCGGTAAAGGCCATCATCTCCAAGCGGTTGCTCCGCACACGAGAGGCAGCCGCGTATCTCTCCCTTTCCCATGGAAACTCCGCAGCCTGGTTGCAGACGGCCTACTGCCCGTAATCCAAGCTGACGACGGGTCACCGTTCCTCTTCGACCGGAGAGACCTGGACGGTTGGGCTGAGCGACACAAGCGCAGCGGCATCACCTGATTTTCGGTGGCTCTGCATTTTTCTCTTGACATCGTACTTTCTAGCAAGTAAGATAAATCGAGAAGGAGGTACGTAGTGCAATGTCGAAGAAGAAACCAATCACAGCAGCCGAGCTGCAAAGCATGGGCGGCAAGGCCAGGGCTGCCGCTCTGTCGAAAACGGAGCGGTCTGAGATTGCGCGGAAGGCTGGCAAGGCCAGAGCCGAAAGTCTGAGCGCAGACGAGCGGTCTCGAGATCGCGAAGAAGGCTGTCGCCGCGCGCGAAACAAAGAGGCGGGCTCAGAGAAAGGGGATTCGCAATGAGTCGTCCCAAAGGAACAGGCTGCATTTATCAACGCCCGGACAGTTCTGTTTGGTGGATCAAGTATTCACGAAACGGCAAGGACTTCCGGGAGTCCACTCACACAGACAACAAGCGGAAAGCGGAGCGGATGCTAAAGCAGCGCGTCGCTGAACTCGTCACGGGTACATTCCCCGGATTGCATGTCGAGCGCGTCCGCGTTGACGAATTGGCAGACGATTTTCTCCGTGAGTACCGCATCAACAATCGGAAGTCGCTTGACGATGCAGAAGCGCGCTGGAACCTGCATCTCAAGCCGTTCTTCGCCGTGATGCGGGCCGTTGACGTATCGAGCGGACTGATTGCCCGGTACGTCGATGCGCGCCAGCAGGAAGGGGCAGCAAACGCGACCATCAACCGCGAGTTAGCGGCACTCAAGCGGATGTTTCGTCTGGCCCAACAGGCCACTCCGCCGAAGGTGCTCCGCACTCCCGCATTTCCGAAACTGACCGAGAACAACGCCCGCACGGGATTTCTGACCGATGCACAGCGCGACGCTCTGGCCGCGCAGTGCGCGATGGTCGGTTTGTGGCTGCGGACGATGTACGAAGTCGGTTGCACCTATGGATGGCGGGTAAGCGAAGTCAAAGGGCTGCGCGTTCGTCACGTTGACATCGGCGCACACACGATTCGACTTGATCCGGGCACGACAAAGAACGGACAGGGCCGCGTCGTGACATTTGAGGCGCAATCAACCCTCTGCGAACTCCTGGCCGCGTGTGTTCAGGGCAAGTCTGCCGATGATTTCGTGATTACCCGCGAGGATGGCAAGCCGGTACGAGACTTCCGCGACACTTGGGCGAAAGTCTGCAAGGCTGCCGGCTCTCCGGGTCTGCTGTTCCACGATCTGCGGCGTACTGCTGCGCGCAATCTCAGGCGTGCGGCGTAGCAGAGAACGTCATCATGCAGATTGGCGGATGGCGGACTCGCAGCGTGTTCGATAGGTACGCGATCATCACTGAAAACGACATCGTGGATGCGGTTCGCAAGTTGGAGGCTGACCGCAAGCAACGCGAGGCCGTTGCGGTCGAAATCGCGGCGATCAGTCACGAATCAGTCACGAAATCGACCCAAGCACAGACTCGGGTTGCAAACACGAAACTGCTAAACTAAGCTGTATCATAGCCTTCCGATTAGGCCGGGATGGCGGAACTGGCAGACGCAGCGGACTCAAAATCCGCCGGGCTTCGGCCCTTGGGGGTTCGATTCCCCCTCCCGGCACCACTCCTAAACTGCCTGAATACAACATCTGGTCGGAACTACTGTAGTGCGTCATTGAGATTGCAACATAGCAAACGTGCGGCGGGGGCACGGGTGACTCTTTCCAGAGTGTCGGAAGCTTTGGCAGTCCAAACAAACGGTTTGGGCCGCCGGTTGTGGTCGGCGATGGCAGCCGGATCGCGGTGATCAATTCCCTGCGGCTGTGAAAAACACCCTGTCGCAAGCTCTGCTGGCTGAGATCGCGAAATAAGCGTTCGACCATGTTGAGCCAAGAAGCGCTGGTCGGGGTGTAGTGCAAGTGGAAACGAGGATGGCAGCGCAGCCACCGTTGTACCTTGGGATGTTTGTGAGCGGCATAATTGTCGGCGATGACTCGCGGAGCCGGCTGGGCGGCGATCTGTTCGCTTCGGGTCGCGCCCTCAATCAGGGAGTTTGTACGTGGTCCTCCAATCCACGTCGCAGTCAATGGTGACAGACGCCGACACTGCTACACCGGTGCCCAATCCATGGGTGCTGTAGTTGATGACAGAGTCCGTCAATACTTTGCTGCTGGGAATGGCTATATCTCGTTGCCCGCCGTAAGGACGAGGGTTACGAGTAGCGTCTTCTCCGTAACTTTTCCGTACACCCCTTCGATGCGGGCGACATCGCCCACCTTAAAGGCGCGAGAAAGGCGCGAGCGCAGGTCAACAGGACTTCGGCCAGCAGATTGCCAATTAGGCGACTGGAGCCGAAGGTCACGAGAGCGCCGACAAACACCGAAACACCGTGCAAGAATGCCGAATTGCCACCGGGCAGGTAGGGAAGCTCACCATCAGCACGAACAGAAACAAGATCGTCTGGCAGAGCTTGTAAGTTGGGTCGGGCGCTGGTAGCGAAGTATCTCGAGGTGCGCGATGCCTTCTACGCCGTGGTCGTCCGGGCCATGGACGACAATGGTCACGATTACGGCACCGTGCTGCCCATGAAGGACGTGAAATAGCAGCGCGATCTTTCCGGCTATTGTCCCGCCGTCTGATCTTAATTCCAGCCAGGATGCAGACTCCTACGGAACCCGGGTTTTATTGACCGCTTCACCCTCTTCCTCTAATCACAAGCAATGCCTCACGACCTTGCGACGAAGGACGGACGGCGTACTTGGCACCGCTATCTCGCGCGCAAAGGCCGGTCCATTCGCGGTCAGCCGGTAGGCATGGCGGGGCGGCTTGCCTGGCCGTTCGGGTTCTCGCCACTGCGATTCCAGCAGGCCTTGATCGCTGAGACGTATCAGTAGCGGACAAAGCGTGCCCGATTTGAGGCCGGTCTGCTTCGAGAGCTCATAACCGTATTGCCAGGTGCGCGGCTGTTGCAACATGACGGCGAGCAGTTGGCGTGTCTGACTTGTTACAGGAGCCGCGGTTCATTGAGATCGATGACGATGTGGTTCGGTTTAAGGGCTTCTACGTAGGCGAAATAACTGGCGTCCGTGACGATCGCCCGTACGACAAACCAGGCACCGATTCCTCGGCCAAGAAAGAGGTTCCACCGCGATCGCCATCGAATGCCGAGGCGGAGCGTACCATGCCAATTCCCCTTGGAGTCGGAAGGTTGGTTCGGCTCCAATTGCCAGAAGATTGGGATGCAGCGAAGGACCTCCCAAAACTTCTGAAAATGCTGCAACTCTCTTTGGGCAACGAGGATGACATAAAATGATGCTTAACAACGGATTAGATCGGTGCCCAAAGCAGCGGCGGCGTTGTAACATGCCCCGGGCTCAATTCACCGCCGCTGCGTGGCCCCGGCTTCTTCACTTCACCGGCGGCAGGTACGGCGTATAGCGCGCGAACAGCCAGCACAGGAAAAACACAATCGGTATGTGAATGATCAACTGCAGCACGCCGTAGCCGACGATGTCGCGCGCCTTGAGCCGCAGCATCCCCAGCAGGGGCAGCATCCAGAAGGGATTGACGAGGTTGGGCAGCGCCTCCGAGGCGTTGTAGATCTGCACCACCCAGCCCAGATGCACCTGGTGAGCATTGGCCGCCTGCATGATGTAGGGCGCTTCGATCACCCATTTGCTGCCACCCGAAGGAATGAAAATGCCCAGCACCGCGGAATATGTCGCGACAAGCAAAGGATAGGAGTTGTGGGTGCTAATGGTGGTAAACAGATGCGCCAGCCAGTCGGAAATGCGGGTGCCCACAATCATTCCGAAGATGACCGCGTAGAAGGGAAACTGGATCAGCACGCCGCTGGTGGCGGGAATACAGTCGGCTACGGCCTTGAGAAACCGGCGCGGCCGCCAGTGCAGCAAAAGTCCGGCGCAGATGAACATCAGGTTGTAGGTGTTGAGGTCGAGCGCGGCCAGCGCGCCTTGCGGCGAGGAACGGAAGAAATCAATCAAGTACCAGACCAGGAGTGCGACCACCAGAATGGTCAGCAGCGGACTGTATTCCAGCCACTCGCCGGGCTTGGTTCGCGGCACCGGCTTTTCGTCCATGGATTCGTACTGCAAGCCGTAGGATTCTGCGGTCCGCGCATTCTCCGGCGACGGCGCCGACAGGTAGGCGATGACGGTTGAGACCACGATCAGCACCGCAGCCACGACCAGGCTTTGCCACAGAAACAGTGTCTGACGCAGTGGGATAAGCCCGGTGATGGTGAACAGCGCGGGCGGAATTGCGGTCTTGGTGGCCATCATCATGGCGGCCGACGAGGAGAGCCCGAGCGCCCAGACGGCCCCCAGGCCCAGATAGGCGGCGGCGCCGGCGGCGCGGTAATCCATGCCCTTCACGCGGTGGCCAAGCTCGCGCACAAAGACGCCGCTGAAAATCAGGCTCAGCCCCCAGGAGATGAGCGAGGTGAGCATGGAAAGGAAGGCCACCAGCGCGATAGCGCCGCGGGGCGTTTTGGGCAGCCCGGCCAGGGCCTTAATGCCGCGATAGACGATCGGCGTGGTGGCGACGACGTAGCCCCCAATGATGATCATCACCATCTGCATGGTGAACGGAACCAGAGACCAGAAATTCTTGCCTCCCTGGACCGCGAGCTTGGCGGGACTCTCGCGCAGGATGAGTCCGAAGACGAAGACCACGACAATGCCGAGCAACGCAAAGACCAGGGGATCGGGGAACCAGCGCTCGCTCCATGCGGCAAGAGCGAGACCGAAACGGCCAAAACTGCTTTCTTCGACGCGGCTTGATTCCTGGCGTGCGCTCATCCTTATCCTCCACGGCAAGGGGCTTCAGCTAAAGCCCGCATGATAGACCGCGGCAGGGAACAAGGGAAGAAGAAAGCGCGGGCGGGAAATGACGCGTAGTTTTTGGTCCAGTCAACAATAAGGTATTTGACACGAAAATCGTGACACACTATATTTGTGTTATGAAAGCACGATTGCGGAACATTACCGTCAGCCTCGAGGAAAACGTCGCGCGTTGGGCGCGCCTCGAAGCCGCTCGAAAAGAGACGAGCGTCTCGCGGCTTCTAGGGGACATCTTGAAGGAGCGCATGCTGGCAAAAGACAGCTACGAGCGCGCCATGCGACAGGCCCTTGCGCGGAAGCCCTTTCTGAAGACAGATGGCCGGTATCTGTCGCGTGAGGAGGCTCATGACCGCGCCCATCTTCGTTGATACCAACGTTTTTATTTACGCTTTCGATACGGCTGACCTGAAAAAGCAGCAGGCAGCCGCGCAGTGGCGAGCGGAACTCTGGCAAAGCCGGCGCGGCCGGATCAGTTTCCAGGTTTTGCAGGAGTTCTACGTGAACATCGCGCACAAGTGGCCGGCCGCCCGTGAGACAGCTCGATCCGAGGTAAAGAACCTGATGGCGTGGCGCCCAGTGTCCATGGACGCCGCTCTTCTCGAGCGAAGCTGGAGGATTCAGGATCGCTATAAGCTGTCGTTCTGGGACGCAGCCATCGTGGCAGCGGCGAAGGCGTCTTCTTGCCGTTACCTACTGACGGAGGATTTGCAGCCAGACCAAGACCTTGACGGCGTTGTTGTAATCAATCCGTTTCTTCGCGATCCCAGCTTCCTGTCTCGACCGCAATGACAATTGCGTGCCGCTCATGGTAGGTATGTTTTACTTGGGCGGGTCTACCCATTGCTTGATTTTCCGTCCCCAGGTACATCTTGATTTCGACTTCCACGGCCAAACACCCAGGCTTAATTCAATCAATATCCCGATAAACTCAAAGATCGCTGCTGTAAAGAGGAAGAAATGACAGTTGTTGAACATTCTCCATGCATGGGCATGGTCGGGTTCTAGAGGTAGTTGCCTGCTTCACCGCAGTAGGCTTTGCTAACCTGTAACCTATCGCCTAAATCTTTATGGCTGGGATCAACGCATGATTTTGTCAGGATTGTGCATCTGACGCACGGTGCTACAATTCTCTTATATGTTCGACAAGTTCCGCGATTTGCTTTGGCCTTTGGGAGCAACGGTGTTAGCCCTGTTCGTTGTCCCAATCGCTATTGAGCAGTATCCGGAGTTCTTTAAGGATTCTCCCTGGATTCTGCCATTAGCTGTTGTCATCGTCTGCATTTGTTGGCTTGTACCGTTGTTGGTTCATGACCGCGTCAGAAGGATCCATGGTTGGATACTTAGATACTTGGGAACCCGACTAGGATGGCTCGTGGTCGGGCTTTCCGTGGTCGTTACCGTTGGGGTGGTTGTTACGCTCGGATACACACTATATGGAAAGCATAAGCGACACTTAGAGGCGCGTTTGCAGGGATTAAGGCCACGTGTCAGTAACGATAGCCGAGAGAAAAAGGCGCCACCACCTACTCAGACTGCTTCCGAAGATAAAGAGCGGGCGCAGGAGTCCATCAAACCAAGCGTCCCCAAAAAGCCGGTTTCGGAGGGACTAAAGCCAAGAGGTGATTTAAAGTCTCGCGTCTTACGCCTGTCCGACGATTTGATGAAATTTTCTTGGGACAGAGATAAGAAACGCAGCGAAGCCCTCAAGGCCCATCCGTTCGTTTCTCCTGAGGCGCTTGCGAGGCAGGACGAAGAGTGGGACACGGAGGCATTTACCAGATTTGACAATATGTATGGTGCGGAGGTTCGCTCCATATTGAGAGAATTAGCTGATGCTGGAGTGGATGTCTCATCAGTAAACATATCAACCGACGGCCCGCGGAAGATGGGATGGCAGTTAAGCGTATTAGCGGACCATATCGGCAAGAGTCCTCCATTTGAAAGAATATTGACAAAGCAACAGCGAGATGAACTCCTAAATCAGTATTCTCTGCCAGTTGAGTTATATGCTTATCAGCAGGACAAGAATTCATTCCAACTGGCAAAGCAATTTCAAGCGGGCTTTATAGAGCACAAATGGAAAGGCGCAGAAGTTGTTCACCCGCTAGGTAGCAGGTCTGGGCAAACTGGAATAATTGTGAAGTGGCAATATGGAGACAATTGGGAAGGTCACGATTTTGTAGGAACTCTACAACATCTTGGATTTTCCACTACACAGATAATTGACGGGACTCTCAACCTTGGGGCAAATGGAATTCGGGTCGAAATATGGCCCGAACGCTAAAATGTGAACAGTTTATGCGGCAGCAATTGATTCTTTGCACTCAAGGTGCTCGGCTTGAACCAGTTTTAACAGGGTGTCACGAAACGGCGTCTGACGCGCTGGCCGCACGCTCGAACTTGCATTCCTCCGGCTTTTTGTCGAAGCGCAAGCCTTCGAACACCGGCGCGCGCATCTTCATTCCGCCGCTCTGCCCTTCATGCGTCCACTCCGTGAACTTGATTTCGGCGACCAGCTCGGGCTTCACAAAGTGGACCGGCCTTGTGCTCTCCACTTTGCCGAAGAACGGACTGCGCTTGATCTCCAGCGCGTGCAGGCGCTTCCACAGCGCGGCGTGCGACTCCTCGGTAAAGCCGCTGCCGGCGTGGCCGACGTGGATCAACCTGCCCTGGTCGTCGTAGAGGCCGAGCACGACGGAGCCAAAATTGTCGCGCGAGCCGCGCGGATCGGTGTAGCCGCCGATGACGCACTCCTGTCGCCGCACGATCTTGATCTTCAGCCACTCGCGGCTGCGCTTTTGCAGATATTGACTGCTGCGGCGCTTGGCGACAATGCCCTCAAGTTCGCGCTGCGTTGCCGCTTGAAACAGCGCTTTGCCGTTTCCGACGTAATGGTCGGAGAAGCGAATGAGGTCGCTTGGCGACAGGATCGAAGCCAGCAGCTCCTTGCGTTGCTCCAGCTCCGCCGGCATCAAGTTGTAACCGTCAAGATACAGGAGATCGAAAACGTAATACACCACGGGAACATCGTCGCGCGTGCGCTGGATGCGGCGGCCACCCGCGCCGATGCCGGTGCGCTGCTGCATCAGGCTGAACGAAGGCCGGCCCTGCTCATCGAGCGCGACGATCTCGCCGTCAAAGATCGCATTGCGCGCTTTGACGTGATCGCCGATGGAACGCAGTTCGGGATAGGCAGCGGTCAGATCGTTCTGGTTGCGCGAGACCAGGCGCACTGAGCCGCCGTCGAGGAAAGCGATCGCCCGATAGCCGTCCCACTTGATCTCGTAGAGCCACTGCTGGTCGTCGAACGGGCCGTCCACCAGCGTGGCCAGCATGGGATGAATGGCACGCGGCATCGGCGCTTTGTGGCCGATTCGTGCTGCCGGGGAGGCTACTCCGTTAGCCGATGCTTTCCCGCGCGCGGAGTTTTTTTTTAAGGCGCTCGCGGGCTTGGAGGCGGGTGCCCCACCCAAGCTTCTTTTGCTTGGGTGGGATTTGTCAGTCGGGTGCGCCTCCATTGCTTGGGTGGGAGTGTTTGTGGATTTCTTCGCAGCTTTGGCCTTCCTGGCGTCGGCTTTAGCAATCGAGTCGGCCAGCCAGTCGTTCCTCTTCGAGCCGCCCGCAGTCGAAACCTTGCGGCTGCTCTTCCACTCCGCCGAGCCTGCATCGCCCGCAATCTCGTCCATCGAGCGCTTGGTCAGCACGGAATAGTCGTACTGGTCGATGTCGTAGCCTTCCTGCACGTAGGCGTCCCGATGCTTAATGAGCAGCCACTCCGTGCCCTTCGTTCCGGGCCTGCGCGACTTGATGTGGACCAGCGCGAAGTCGCCCTTCAGCTTCTCGCCGTTAAGACGGAACTTCAGGTCGCCTTTGTGGAGCATCTCCGAGGCGTTGCCCTGCGGCTCCCATGTGCCCATGTCCCACACCATGACGGTGCCCGCGCCGTAATTGCCGGCCGGAATCGTGCCCTCGAAATCGAAGTAGGAAACGGGATGGTCTTCCACCTGCATCGCGAGGCGCTTGTCGGCGGGATCGAGCGACGGGCCTTTAGGGACAGCCCACGACTTCAGCACGCCCTCCATCTCCAGGCGGAAGTCGTAATGCAGGCGTGTCGCGCGGTGTTTCTGCACCACGAAGCGCCGTTGCTCGCCCTTGCCGACCTTGGGCGGCGGCTCGGGCGTCTGCTTGAAATCGCGTTTCCGCTTGTACTCTTCCAGCGCCATACGCACCTTAGATGAACACAATCTACAGGCGCGCTGCAACGGTTTGTCGCGAGGCGGAGTGCGGGGAAAGCCTGCACAATTTTGTTACAATGCGGATACCGCGCAGTGGGCGCTTAACTCAGCGGTAGAGTGCCATCTTCACACTTCTTCCCTTTTCAATACTTCCAACAACTTAACCAGGCTACTGGGGACTGCCAAGTACCTGATAATACGTGGTAGCCAAGACAACAACGGGGGCTCTAACGGGGCTGCGAAAAAGTGCAAAGGTTCGGTCAGCTTAGAGCACCCAAATCCTGTCCATTGGCTTCGAGTCAAACTGGGTCTGACCTCTACCGTGTCAAAAATGCGTGGAGGTTGTCTAGCATATGCAAGTCGTACAAGGCATCGCATATTGTGGATCGGATTGTGGATTGGAAAAAAGAGCAAGACTGACTTGTAACCTACCCCTCCACCAGTTGCCCATCTTCACTGACGGTCACGTGCGGCACAGGCTTCAACGGCACCGACAGGGTGTAACGCGCATGTCTGAGCTCGCCCGTCCGCACGAGTGCACCCTTGTCCGTTAGGTCCGCCAGGTCACGGGTCGCCGTTGCCGGCGACGCCCCGGTGATGGTGCTGTACTTGCCGGCGCTAAGTCCGCCCTTGAAACCCTCCGGGCCTTCCTTGAACATGCGCAGCAGCGCTTTTTGCTGCCTTTCGTTGAGCTGCCCTTTCAGTCGGTCAAACAACTTTGCCTTCTCGATCAGAAATTCTATGAGCGCAAGCGTGCGCCGCTGCGCCTCAATCGTGACTCCACCAAACCACGCAAGCCAGTTCGTGATTTCATTTTGTCGGTTGGCTGCCTCCAGCGCGTTGTAGTAACTTGCCCGCCGGACAAGGATGGTGGCAGCCAGCACGATGAGCGTCGGCTGACCGAGACTCTGAGCCAAGGACTTTTCAGCAATCGCCCGTCCGATGCGGCCGTTGCCATCCTCAAACGGATGGATCGACTCAAAATACAAATGTGCGGCCCCTGCCCTCGTGAGTGCTGGTAGTGGCTGCGTTCCTCCAGGAGCCGTGCGCTTGAACCAGTCGATAAATCCCGCCATCTCGCGCGGAACTTGTGCGGATGGCGGTGCCTCGAAGTGGATCTTCGGCGCGCCGATTGCCCCTGAGACCACCTGCATGGGCTCATCGCTGGTTCGATAACATCCGACATCTTTAATGTCCCGCCTGCCGCTCATCAACATGCGGTGCCAGCCGAATAGCATTTCTTCGGAAAGAGGGGCAGAGAAGGTCCGGTAAAGATCGACCATCATTTCTGCCGTCCCCTGCTCTTTTGGCGCGACACGCCGATCGTCTGCGGCAAGTCCAAGCTGCCTTTGAATGGAAGACTGCACACTGGCGCGATCCAGAATCTCGCCCTCGATCTCGGATGTCGTGACCGCCTCGGTGCTCATCGCCTCAACGGTGAGCTGGTTGCGCTCCTCTTCGCCCAAGTGCTTGACCGTGCCCAGGAGGACACCGCCCCCGACAAGGAATTGCTGTTCCGCCAATGCGAGCCGAGCCTTATCCCAGGTGAAATCCGGCCAGTCCGGCAGTTGCCAATTCCATGTCATGAGCGATAGACCTTTTCCCTATCGCTCACAGTACTGGATTTCATGAGCGATAGCAAGGCATTCTATCGCTCATCCTGTTCTCAAAACCCCACATAAGCACATTCCAATCGATTTCCACGATCATCATGCCTTCCCTTATCTATATGATAAATAAGTAGATGTGCAAAAAATCTCCAGACTTTTAGTATCGATAGGCGCGTTTCCGAACGGCAGCGGCAGGAGTCTTGCGAATACAGGGAGGTATTTCCGGGCCGCGCTCCCCAAGCGTCTGCGAGGTGTAGCAGATCCGTGCCCCTGCCCGACCAGCGCACGAAGCGCATGGCTGATCGCGGCATGCTGAGGGTCATCGCTCTTGTTGATCCGCAACAGGATGATGCTGTCGAGCAAACAGGCATCGCCGACCCGGCATCAGTCGTGATCCCGATACAGACTCTCGCGCGAGAAGGCTTCGTCCGGAAGCAATGGAATTTTGTGTGAGAACTGCGCAAGCTCCTTTAGTGTGGCGTCAAGCTGGCTTTGGCTCAGCCTGTTCGACCCTGCGGGAATGTGTGCCGCCTTTTCAAGCAGGCTTGCAGCATAGGAGCCGATGTCAACGCCATGCGCGGCGGCCTGGCGGCTCAGTTCCGCCTGTACCTCGGGCTTTATGTCAATGATGATCGTCATCGGCGTCGCCTTTCCCTTTGTTGCGCTGCCGTTCCCAGGCAGTCCTCAATGTAGTGATTTCACTATATGCCGTCAATGATGCCTTCTATTACGACGCACGCAGTCTCTCCACCACCACGTGCTCCCGCTGATACTGGTTCGCGGGCCAGCGTATGCTCATCGTCTGTCAGGTCTGCTAGAAATCCGAACGCCCTGACGCAATCCCCGGTAATTCTGTCCCGGTCAATCGCGATGGTGCGGCGGAGGAGTTGGCCCAGGTCGTCCCAATCGAAGTCTCTGCCGTCTTCGAATTTCCTCATCAGTCTAGCCGGATCGGAAGTGTCACGCGCCTGCCAGAGTTTTAGCACGACAAGTCCACGGATGAGCGGCTGGTCAAGAGGCAGGCAGTGGAACTTTACACGTCAGTTACCGGGACCTCCGGTCCCGGCAGATTTTGATTTTTCGGCTGGTTTTTGTTTTTTTGGCTTTGGCCTCATGATGTTGATCGCGGCGGCGTCAAGCTGCGTCTTGATATGCGCCGCGTAATACTTCTCGATCATCTCGACGCTGGTGCGGCAGTTTTTGGCGACCGGGTAGATGTCGGCGCCTTCCATCAGACGCAGGCAGATATACGTGTGCCGCAGGCTGGAGGCCGTTCGAGGCCGGCCTTCACGATCGAACCTGAGATTTTCCTCTTCCAGGATCGTCTTGAAAAGCTCGCGCTGCCATTTCGGAAAAATAAGGTCTGTCGGTTGCGAAAGGGTCCATTGTTCGGAGCGGTTGTTATTGGTGTTTGGCCC
Organism: uncultured Acidobacteriaceae bacterium; assembly: GCA_963833155.1. GTDB lineage: Bacteria > Acidobacteriota > Terriglobia > Terriglobales > Acidobacteriaceae > Bog-257. Next base: position 237,026 of record CAWHWY010000022.1, on the reverse strand, counting down.
CTTCTCGCCCCTGCCCTCTTCGTATGCGCGCGCCGGACGAAGTCGGGCTTTGAGTCTCTCGAAGGGGCGCACAGCGCCGGGCATGCTCTTGCAGTAGCCGACGCCACGCTTGCCACGCACCTCGATCTCAAGGATCGTTTGACCGAGCGCGTCGTCTTCGACGATTGTCACGTCCCGGAATTGAAGGCGCCGCGCTTCATCGGGCCGGAGGCCGCTGTTGGCGGAGAACAGGCGAAAGGCTGGGTAAGCCGCGTAACTCGTCACGCAAGGACAAGCAAGCACCTTTCATAGTGCACGAAGATGTCGGAACTCCGGGACGACCTGAAAGGAAGTCGCGGGAGCATTGACGGTTTCTCCAACCAGGTCGATGAGTGCAGGAGAAGCGTTGCCCAGGAATCTCGAACCCTCGCGGATGTGCACGATTCTTCCGGGTTCGAACCCCATGAGTCGTGCGCAGGTTGCATCGGCAGCAACCGGGTCATCCGCAAGTAGGATCTTTCCCAGAGGACGAGGGGTGCCGTTGAGTGGCCCGTTTCCTTCCATCGCAACAATGCCGTCCGCGATAACGAAATGGATCGGAACCGTGGCGCATAGATCGAGGATGCTATCCTGAATGCCCTTCCAGTGAAGAATATTCTTCGGCCATCCATATCTCGCTCCTGGCACTACGCCGAACATGTTCTTCATGCTGTCTATAACGACGTCGGCGTTGTCAAGAGCACACGAATCCTCTGCGAGCCGGAAGCGGGGTCAAGGGCGCCATCTTTTGGCGTTCATCTCGACCCTTGACGCCGCTTCCGGCTCGCCCACCATGGAGCGAGGAACGAAGCGCAGCGCGGTATAGCTGAGCTTCGTTCCTTAGCAGAAGATTTTGTCTTTCCTTGCATCCGATCTTCGGCTCGTTCTTCTGTAATCCCCTGATGGGCGCCGGTTGTGGCACTCCCACCAGCCATCTATTCGGGCCTCCCGTTCCCTTGCGGGAGGTTGGCCCATGATTACGGCTTCGATCTCCCCACCCTCTGCGGCGGGGAGGCAGGCTGCCCACTCAAGCGTTCGGTCTACTTTCGACCACAGTATGACTCGGGCTCACCTGCATGCGAGCGCCGGCGGCTGCGCCACTCGGCATAGCTGATGCCGTCACGCAACATACAGTACAGCCGCACCGCCAGCTTGCGGGCCACCGCTACCTTGGCCACCCCCGCGTGCGCGTGGGTGTGCTTGCAGTGGCCGTAAAAACGTTTCAACTCAGGGTCCAGGCGCGCCGCACTATGCCCGCCCTGCACCAGCAGGTAGCGCACAAACGAGTTGCCCTGCTTGCTGATGCCGCCCAACCGCTGCTTGCCTCCGCTGGAGCGCTCCCGCGGAATTAACCCGAAATAGCTGGCCACCTGCCGCGCTCCGGCAAATCGCTCCACCGGACCCAGGGTGACCACCAAGGCCAAACTGATCACCGGTCCGACTCCGGGATGGGTCATCAGCCGCACCGCATCGGGTCGCGCTTGGGCTTCGCACAGCACCGCCGTATCCAGGTCGGCGATCTGCTGTTCCAGTTGGTCCAGCAGCCCCAGCAAAGTCGCTCGCCGTTGTGCCGCGTACCGACCCAACGGTAGAGCTTCCAGTTTCTGCCGTCCGCTGCGCGTCCACAGTCGCCACTTCAGTTGCAGGCCCTGATTCAGGGCCAGAAACTGCAACTGATTCTTCACCTGGGTTTGCCATTGCACCAGCTTGTGACGATTCACCAGCAACTGCCGCGCGTCCCGGTCCGCCGCCGCCGGTACCCAGATGCGCGGAAAGCGCTCTTCCACCAGCAGCTTCACCATGTGCTCGGCATCCCGCTTATCGGTCTTCTGCTGGCGCGTCATCGAAGCCCGGATCTGGGTGGCATCGCCCATCCACACCTGGTGTCCCAGCCTTTCCAGCAGGCGCTCGAACCACCCGCTGAAACCCGTGCTCTCGATTCCCACCAGCGCCCCCGCCGGCAAGCCACCGTAGAACTCGATGGCCTCCTGCGGATGCGCCAGTCGCCGTTGCCTGATCTCGCCCGTCTGTTTGTCAAAGATCGCTACTTGCTGAAACCCCGGATGGTAATCGCATCCTATAATCAACATGGTCGGCTCCTTCTTGAGCCGCTTGATCGGATTGCACCATCAATGTACTCGAGTCTGGAGCCGACGTCGTTATGTAATCAAGCGTGACGCCAGACCAGTGATGAGTCTTGATTTTGGGCATGGAAACCAGGAAATCCGCCTCCTGCACAGTCCGAGGCAGCCAGAGATCTCCCATGCCCGTATAGCTCGCGCGTAATGGAGTGCGAATCAATTCGTCGCGATTCAGGTCGATGAATCGGATCTTTTCGTCTCGAAGGTATTGCTGGTAGCCACTTTGTGAAAGCACTAGCTGTGTGTCGCGCTGATGTCCTGGACCCTCGGCTACCAACACGGATTCAGCGCCCATGCGCCGGAACGATTCGGCCGCGGCGAGAACCAACAATGGGTGGGTGTTGATTGCATTGCCAGGAATGTAATCGACCAGATTGGGCTTGAGGAGCACCTTCTTGCCTCGAACGTTGATCGGAAAGAGGCGAAGACCCGCGGCGAGGATCTGGTCGAGTTGATCTGAGTATTGCCGTGCATGGAGGACCGCAACTCGGGACCGCTTCGGCCGTTGATCCGAATGATATTTGGGCAGAAGGAAAGGAGCGGTAACCGTTGTGCCAGCAGCCAGAGCGGCGCTGCCAATAATGAATTCTCTTCGGGTAAGGCTCACAGGGTCACCCAAATGCCTGCAACGCGCGCTGTTGATCCAGTGCGAGGCAGACCAGCGCAAGCGTGCTGGTGTCCTCGGTGCTTGAGAGACCCGGAAAGCTGGCAAGCGAGGTGGAAAGCGAACGACTCGGCCGATGGTGTGCGGCGAGAGCAAGAATCGCCCAGGCGAGACTCCACGGAGCCGTAAGAGTTTCGGCAACTCGCTCCAAGTAGTTGACGGAGCCTTGCACAACCGGGTCCGTTGCTCGATCACGCAGCGCTAATAGCGCGATGGCCGTATCGTCAGCGTGCGGTGCAAGGGCGGCTCCATACACAACGCCGTTACCGGCATTCCATCCCCCGCCAGGGCATGCGCGATCCATCAGCATCTCGATGCCACGATTGACCCGGGAAGGGAGTTGTTCCAGACCACCGCAAGAGCAAGGGAGTTGGTTCAGTACCAGGATCGCGAATGCGGTGGGAACCACCCAGCTGACCGTGTCCGGGAACCATGGCCAGCCGAACTTGTCGGGGTTGAATCGGACGTGGCGATCAGCCGTACGAAACTTCCACTTCCAGAACCAGCTCGATTCCTTACCGGCACAGTTCAGCAGCCACTGGAAGCCCTGCACCCTTGCGGGTATTGCCGGCACCAGATCACGAAGAGCTATTACGGCCAGTGAAGTGACCCAGGCACCCTCTTGATCATCTCCGGGGAAGACTGGCCAACTGCCATTAGGGTTCTGCGTGCGGAGCAGAAAGTCTTGAGCACGTGCGACGTCGCCGACAGGCGCGGAGCCGAGGGCGAGCGCGGAATAGCACGTCGGCTCAATTGCTGGCCGCGAAGACGAGGCAAGAGCAGCCCAGCCTCCACACGGGAGCTGTCGTAGGGCAAGTTCGGCTAGCAGGTTGCTGAGCACAATGGAGTCGGTTGTCACTGTGCGCACTTTGTAGTGCGAAATCTCTTTACTGTCAAAACGCACGGTGACGACGGAAATGCGTCAGCTATAAGTCCAACCATAGCGCCGCTCGAGAGGCGGAGAATTCTGCTCCCAGACAAAGTGCGGCTGGTGAAATAAATCTGGCGATGCAGGGGCATGGGAGCCTGCTTCTGACGTTCCAGCAAGCTGTCGAGAGAGTCCGGGTGAGGTTGGGTCGGCACTGCTTCCACCGGAGAGTTGGCCGTAGTCTATTTGGAACATCTGCTTCGGTCGCGACGACCGCTGGTTCGGTGCCGACACTATCCTGCCTGCGCGCACGAGGAGGCGCTTCGGAATTCTGAAGAGCAGCACCGCAACGAAAACAGAAGAAATTGCTCTCTGGATTCTGATTGCCACATTTTCCACAAAACATGTACTGCTCCTGAGCGAGACATTATTAGCAGCGCCGCGCCAGCGTCTGCGCGCCGGCGATAAGAAATGCGCCACTCGCCAAAAGGTTCTTGTTCTTTGTTGTTACGCCAAACCATGCCATAACCCCTCCGACCAAGGTCATACCGTAGAACAATGAAGTTAATGTCCAGTGCGGAAGAACCCAACGGCCGGTCAGGAGATTGAAAACGACAGTGATGACAGCAAAGACCGCTATGACAAATACGGCTTGAATGAACAGGGCGGTTTTCGTAACCGGCTGCGAGGGTGTGGATTCTTCGCCCGCGGGCTCACTGTCGGCAAAGGGAATGGGAGCTAACACGTAGGCAAAGGAGAGAGCCGCCGAGCCATTGCTGCTCAGCATTCTCCGGGGAGCGCTGATGACCCATCCGACGGGCTCAAAGTAGCGGTTTGCTGCGGATATGGTATATGACTCTTTCTCTGTCCAGAGAGTTATGATCGCTTCGACCTCGGCCTCTTCCCCACTAAGCATGAACAGGATTTTTACCGACTGGTCGCCGGTTCTGATTGCAATATCAGATAGCACACGACGAGCGTTACACGTCAACGATGCATCCAATTCGTACAGCAGAGGAACAAAGATGTTCTCTCTGAAGAACTTCGGCAGCTCACAACGCTTGGGGCGGACGTCCATGCCTAGAGATCCTGATTCAAGAAATCTGAACTGTTCGTTCGGTTATGTCCCAATCTCCCCGTCTGAGCGAAGACCCGGCTTTCGAAGTCTTCGGTGGAGATGCATTCACTGTTAGCGGCGGTGCTGAAGTCATGGCAGCAGCAGACGCTCTACAGCAAGCCTGAGGACTATGTCTTTGCAAGCTACAAACTCGGCGGCAAGAAGCCGAGAGTGGGGTCAATGATCGTGGAAGACTATCTGAGACCCGCTGCTGTGAAGGCCGGGGTCATCAAGGTTGACGAAGACGGCCGAACCTTCGATCTGGATAGGAACGAGATCAAGCGGTTCGGGTTCCATACGTTCCGTCACTCGTTGGCGTCGTTCTTGATGGCAGAGGGCGAAAACCCTGCTGTCATCCAGGCCACGTTGCGGCACACCCGACTCGACATGACCATGTACTACTCGCATGCCCGCAAGCAGCAGAAGCGTGCCGCTCAGGGCATGGTGCTGGAGGCGATTTTGGCAAGACGGGGGCCCCAACGGGAGCCGGAGGCAATGAAGCAGTAATGATCGTGGATAGGGAACTTGTGTATAATGATAGACTTGCCGCACAACGTGGGCGCTTAACTCAGCGGTAGAGTGCCATCTTCACACGGTGGAAGTCACAGGTTCGAATCCTGTAGCGCCCACCATATTTTTCAAGGGCTTACGGGGAATCTGCCCGAAAAGCCCAACCCACAATTCAACCCACAAAACGCCGCTCACTGGACCATCTCCGAAGCCATTCCCAATTCCTTCAGGAACGCCCCTTGCGCGGCCCGAGTTTCATCGCCATCGCCCTGGGTGTAGATATCCAACGTCGTTTGAATGCGTGAATGACGCAGGATGCTCTGCACGGTCTTGGGCTCGACCTTCGCCTTGTTCACAAGCCAATTAGAAAGCGAGTGCCGGAGATTGTGGAGCCCGAATCTCTGGCCGTTAGCAATCTGAAGGCCTGCGGCTTTGGCTGCCGGCCGGAGATGGTCGGCAACAAAGACAGCGGGGGAGATTGGCACACGGCCTTCCGCTTTGATCGACGGAAATACGAAGTCCGTCTCCTTGGCGTAAGACGTTTGTGCGTGCCATTCCCTCAGGTGATAGGCGAGGGCAGGGTGCAAGGGAACGTAGCCTTCCGACTTGTGGCTCTTGGTTGGTCCGCCCTTTCCCCGAGACCAGCGTTTGGTAACCGCGATCCTAGCAGCCCGTGGTGAAAGTCTGGATACCTGTACGAAAAAAATTTGAACGATCCACAGCCTTTGTTTCTACAATGCGCGCATGGCAATGGGCACGCGCAAGCAGCGGGAGAAGCAAGAAGACATCTGGATCGCGCATACTGAGTTGGCGTCGGCGCCTGGACATCCGTTCTATCAGCGACTGAATGAGTTACTGGAGGCAGAGAGCTTCGACGAGTTTGTCGAGGGCCGGTGTGCGAAGTTCTATGCGGCGAAGTACGGCCGGCCGTCGCTGACGCCGGGGATCTACTTCCGGTCACTACTGATCGGGTATTTCGAGGGCATCGACAGTGAACGCGGGATTGCCTGGCGGTTGGCGGACTCACTGGCGCTGCGACGGTTTGTGGGGATCGGGCTGGACGAGTACACGCCGAACCACTCGACGATTTCGCGCACGCGGCGGCTGATCGATGTCGATACGCATCGCGGGGTATTTGGCTGGGTGTTGAGTTTGCTGGCGGATCGTGGATTGCTGAAGGGCCAGCGGATCGCCATCGATGCCACCACGCTGGAGGCCAACGCGGCGATGCGCTCGATCGTGCGCCGGGAGACGGGGGAGAGCTACGAGGAGTTTCTGCGCGGGCTGGCGAAGGCCTCCGGCATGGAGACGCCAACGCGGGAAGACCTGGCACGGTTGGACCGCAAGCGCAAAAAACGCATGTCCAATAAGGAGTGGAAGAGTCCTGCGGACGGGGATGCGCGGATTGCGAAGATGAAGGATGGGCGCACCCATCTGGCGCACAAAGCCGAGCATGCCGTCGATCTGGACACGGGCGCGGTGGTGGCGGTCACGCTGCAAGGCGCTGACCAGGGCGACACGACGACGCTGGAGGAGACGCTGAGCGAAGCCGGGATAGCGGTGGCGGAGTTAGTCGGACGGGAGGCGGAGCTGCGGCCTCACGATAAGCCCAAGGTGAATGTCCATGGGATTGAAGAGTTGGTCGCGGACAAGGGCTATCACAGCGGCGCGGTGGTCGAACGGGTGAAGTCGTACGAGGTGCGCAGCTACATTCCGGAGAAGCAGCAAGCCGGACGACGTAACTGGCAGGGCAAGCAGGCGGAACAACAGGCGGTATACCAGAATCGGCGGCGCGTGCGGGGCAGCTACGGCAAGAGCTTACTGCGGCGGCGCGGGGAACTGGTGGAACGTAGTTTTGCGCATTGCTACGAGACGGGCGGTATGAGGCGCACGCACCTGCGCAAACACCAGAATATTCTAAAGCGGCAACTGATCCACGTGGGAGCCTTCAACCTAAGCCTGATCCTGCGCCAGTTGCTGGGTGCGGGCACGCCGCGGGAGTGGAGAAACCGCGGTGGCATGCTTCTATTGCTCGTTTATTTCCTGCTCACGCGCCGGGAGGCTCGGAATCAACTTTATAGAAGCTGTAACTCTATCTCCCGCGCGAAATCCTTAGTGGGACTACGAAGCCGACCATGCCGCTGGCCGTACCCAAAATCAACTGCTTGCACCACAGGCTCCTAGACTGGTCCCAGAGCACATCTGCCCAGCGGAGTGCGAGCAACTCTGATGAACGGAGTGCGGTTGCAGCGCAGGTGAGCACGAGAATGCGGTGCAGGATGTTCTGCAGGTTCTGGAGAATGGTCAGCGTCTGCTGAGGGGTCACCAGAATCGCCTTGTAGTTGGTTGTGGAGCGTGTCTCGACCGCCAACACGGGGTTTCGGGTTACGTGCTCGTGAAGGATGCCGACTTTGTAGACGCGCAGCATAGTGCCGCGAAACTTCGAGATCGTCGTCCAAGCGAGTCCCTGATCCGTGTGCAGCGATTTCAGCCAGCGCTGAATGTCGAGGGGTTTGATGTCGTCGGCGATTTCCTTCCCCCAGCGGGGGATGAGATAGCCCCGAACGATTTGCTGAGTGTTAAGGGTCGTGCGCTCGGCCTTCGGTCGAACGGCATCGGCCCCAAAGTCGTTCCTGAGGTAGTGCTCGGCAAGGGCATCGAAACGGATGCGCACGTCCACAGGGTCATCGTTAATGCGAACGAGTAGGCCTAGTCTGTTCACTTCGCGCCATGCGTCTTTTTCCTTTGGAAAATCACGCACTAATGCAACTGGCATGATGTGCTCAACCCGCCTGCCGTCCGCTTTGGTGACCCGGTAACGCAGCACCCAGGGGTCTCCTCCCTTGCGCGGCAATTTCTTAAGTGATCAGTTAACTTCTCTGACCTCGCTCCGCCAGGCTCCAAAGGGCTCCATTATCGAAGCAACGCAGCCGCACGCTTTGCAACTTCATCAAGAGAAGCTGAAGATTCGCGTTGACTGTAAAGGAGTGCCTGCGACATATCGTGTATGAGCCGGACAACGTCTTGACTTGGGCCGGATCTTTGAAGCTCCTCTTGTATTCGCGCGAAGCCAGTACGCTGAACTAGAGCCACTTCTGCAGTTAGGCTCGCCAGTCGCTCGAACATGTCACGGAGAAGAACTTGTAGTTGCTGCAACTGTTCTGGGCGTCCTGGTGCGCCTATTGCTAGCTGCTCTGTAAGCCTCTTAACCTCAGCTATCTGCTCTTCCATTTCTTGCGGTTGAGACTGGAGAGCCCTGGCAACGGTCGAAATGATCGTCGTCGATTGCCGCAGCCTCTCATTTTCGTCTCGGAGCATATTGATTTGCTTGCGGAGGTCCTCATTTGATTGCACCAGCGTGTCAACGCGTTCCATCAGGAATGCGTGTTGTTTTTCAAAAAGTTTCCAAACCACCAAAAGAATTAAGACGAAGGAGATTGCGATCAATATGATGTTGGGATCGCGGACATAAGTCAGCAATTTGGTGAAAAGGTCGAGCATGTGATTATTGCGATTCTACCCGAGGTTGCTGAAACTCGTCACGACTTCGCGCTCGGCCATTTGGATCTCGGCGAGATCGACCGCGCGCCGCCTGATCGAGGGCTTCGGCCACTGGTCGAAGGAGTTCGGCAACCGCGCCGCCGAGGTCCTCCGCCCTTTGATTCCCGCCAGAGCAAGCGTCTCCGGCTCGAAGACGCCGTCCTGCAGGCGCTCTACGACGCCGAGAGCGCCGAAGACATCCACGACGCCGTCGAGGCGAACCCGATCTTGTGAGAGCCCCGCGTCCAGGCGGTTCTGGAGCGTCACATCGTGGGCCTCAAAAACGAGGACGATCGCGTCCGGCTCGATCGGGCGTTTCGTGCCGTGCTTCACATCGTGCGCAACCCGGCGCGCAGCTTACCTTCAACGACTTCATGGCGGCGGATACGCAGGACGCCATGTGCCGCGCCGTCAAGGCGCGGGAACTGCTGCGCGACGCCGGCTTCATCGGGCAATTGAAACAGCTCGCATCGACGGCGGATCAGGAGACCGTACAGCGGGTCAGGCGGCAGCTCGAGTTGCATGGGCGGAAGCATTAACGCGCACCTCCCGCGCCGAACGCTGGCCATCCGAGTTTGAAGCATCACACTGCAGGCTGGCTAAGCACGGATGAAATCTCGGCCGCCACCCTCATTCGTTATCTGAAGCTCGACTGAACTGGTTGGCAAATGTGTGCAAACTCGCCGTCCCTCTGCATGGTGTGCTTCAGTTCGGGCGCAAGTCTCAGAGCAGAGGCGATGGAATCACGTGCGCTACGATAGTCCTTCGCTGCGCAATATACCCGAGCTAAGTCGAAGTAACCCCAAGCATAATTCGGATCGGAGACCACCGATTTCCTCAAAGTAGCGATGGATGGCTCTAACTGGCCCAACTTGAACAAGGCATATCCCTTTAGGTCATAAATGTAGGGATTATTCGGATCAAGAGTGATCGCTTGATCGTAGCTCTGTAGCGCTCTGTGGTATTGACGGGCATGGTAGAAGTTGATTGCTTCCGCCACATACCTTGTCGCATTCTGCGATTTCTGCAGTTCTTTGCGTGTTTCGTCGAGTTGAGCGTTAAGCTGTCCGCTTTTCAGCGCGGTTTCCTGCGCGGCTTTTAGAGCGCTTTCCGCCCGGACATAACGGTGCCGAGAGACGACCCCAACTGCCAATGTAAACGCGAGGGCAAGCAAAACCAGGTAGAAGAAGAGCGTCAGCAATCGCCGCAGCCGAGCCGAAGTGAAAATGCTCTCGTCTAGATGCCTAACAACTTCCTTTGCAACAATAGGAGGCGGCATTCCCGAGACGTCTATGAAATCTCGGTCGCCGAGGAGCGTACCGATCGGGCTGTCGAGGGCTGAGCGATCCAAAACAACCGGTATAATATTTGTCTGCTTGCGTATCGCATGCGCTATCTCTCGATTCATCCACTGGCTGCCGGCTGAAGCAGGCGATAACAAGAGGATGATCGCACGGGAGCCAGACAGCGCTCGCTCAACCGTGTCCGGTACCGCCTGGCCTGGCGCGAGGGAACCTTGATCTGAAAACACGCGAAGACCACGCTGAGCAAGCTCTTGGGTGATAGCTGCTGCGAAGTCGTTGCTGTCGGCTCGAGCGTAGGAGATGAAAACATCGTACCTATTGAGCATCTTGGTATCTCCTCGCTCTGTTGGAAACCGCCTGTATGTAGGTCTCGATCATGTCCAATTCAAGGATCTGGCTATCCCCTATTAGAGAAACGACGCCTCGCTTGTGGAGTTCCTCCATCTCAATGCCGAAGCGAATTCCTACTACTCGTTTGCCTTTTGAGATAGCCGCGCCCATTTCGGCGAAGACCCACGCTCTTTGTAGCGAAGAAGGCGTGAGCAGAACCAACAACTCATGACAGCGGTCGATGGCCAGGAGAATAACGGCTCTAAAGTTGTCACCGATCTCAATGTCAGTGGCATCTAGAAAGCACTCTACCCCTGGGGCCGAAAGCCGATCACGAATTTGCCGAGCTATCCATCGGTCGTTTCCGCCGTGAGAAACGAACAGTCGATATGGTTCACCCTTGCCGTTGTTCGAATCATCGCCACCATCCATAAATGCCAGAGCCTCGTCAGAATTGGCTTGATTGGTGAAACGAGCATTGAACTCTCCAACCGCAAGCTCTGCTGTCCTCTGGGTTACTAACGCACAAGCCTTGGCAGATGGCACGAACGCCGGCCAGGTGCAGCTAGCTTGGAATGTTCCCAATGCCGCGACATGCACTCTCCAGGTGTCGTCACCAACACCACTCGCAACGCCTAGCTCTCAGCCGGTAATGTGTCCCTCTGGCTCTCAATCCTACTACATACCAATTAACGTATCTGGCACTTCCACAGCATCCCTTACCCCTGTAGAGTACCGCTTCACTGTAGCCGGAACAAAAGGTGAGTCGAGAACTACGAGCCCCCCTGTCTCGGTATTTGCATTACCGACCGTCACCTATGGTCTCGGCGCCACACCATTCACAAGCTATATGATCTACCCCCTCGATCAGTTGAGCAATTGCGACGGGTGGAAATATGCATTGGGATGTTGGGGCGAATTTGCGGTAGGTTCACCAAACACTGGCCTCACAGTCACCTCAACCGCCCTCAAGGACGGAATATCGGTCTCTGGTGTCGTCGGCTACGGCTTCGTCGCAGGAGAAATCGCGGATGATATGGTTGCGGCATATACCGGGACAACATCGTGCGGCTCCACAGTTCACTGCGCCAACTATCTGTCAGTAAGCGGGAAATGGGCTCTCCTCTCTTACGGATTGTGCGCTGCAGGGGAAGGTGGCGGAGAAGTAGCAAGTTATGTTGAGGCATCGGATTCGATCGACAGCCCATATCAGAGTGATCTTAACTCAAGCTACTGTGTGAGCTTGCTGACCCGGGACGCCAGCAGACGCACTGCAGCGGGATGTGCAAACGGCTTATAAGAACATAACTGGACTTCTCTCATCGCTCAATAGTGCGTTGAGCCTTTATGGAGACTGGAAGCAAGCCGTGGCTGATTCGCTAGGTGCAGGAGGCATACCATCTCAGGTCTCCGACACGATTGGAGCGCTGACTGATGTACTGAATGCTGCCAATGCGATTCCGGACATCGGCGTGAGTTTGAGCCACGGTACCTGGCAGTGGTTTCCGAACGTTGCTGCGGGGAATACGTATCAGTTTGAAGTTGGAGTCGGCTCTGTTGCGGTAGATATGGGAATCGGCACCGTTGGAGAGGTTGCGTCGGCAATAACGACCGTGACGGTTACAGGTATTGCGGTGCCATTGGAAGCACAAAGCGGATCGCAGAACCCCCCTCTCACGACAGGGACGGGCACAGTTCCCAACGTCTCTATACGAGGGGCAAACGCACTACATTCAAAGAGGATATCGAATCCCTCGGGTGTCAAGGCTAAGCGAATTAGTCAGGACTCAGCGATAGTGAATTGGGTGCCGCCAATCTCGGGCACTGCTGTTGGCTTTCGGATCGCGTGGGTGGGGAGGGGTGATAAGAGACCACAAGTTGCGCGCCTAGGAGCCTGTGGTGCAAGCAGTTGATTTTGGGTACGGCCAGCGGCATGGTCGGCTTCGTAGTCCCACTAAGGATTTCGCGCGGGAGATAGAGTTACAGCTTCTATAAAGTTGATTCCGAGCCTCCCGGCGCGTGAGCAGGAAATAAACGAGCAATAGAAGCATGCCACCGCGGTTTCTCCACTCCCGCGGCGTGCCCGCACCCAGCAACTGGCGCAGGATCAGGCTTAGGTTGAAGGCTCCCACGTGGATCAGTTGCCGCTTTAGAATATTCTGGTGTTTGCGCAGGTGCGTGCGCCTCATACCGCCCGTCTCGTAGCAATGCGCAAAACTACGTTCCACCAGTTCCCCGCGCCGCCGCAGTAAGCTCTTGCCGTAGCTGCCCCGCACGCGCCGCCGATTCTGGTATACCGCCTGTTGTTCCGCCTGCTTGCCCTGCCAGTTACGTCGTCCGGCTTGCTGCTTCTCCGGAATGTAGCTGCGCACCTCGTACGACTTCACCCGTTCGACCACCGCGCCGCTGTGATAGCCCTTGTCCGCGACCAACTCTTCAATCCCATGGACATTCACCTTGGGCTTATCGTGAGGCCGCAGCTCCGCCTCCCGTCCGACTAACTCCGCCACCGCTATCCCGGCTTCGCTCAGCGTCTCCTCCAGCGTCGTCGTGTCGCCCTGGTCAGCGCCTTGCAGCGTGACCGCCACCACCGCGCCCGTGTCCAGATCGACGGCATGCTCGGCTTTGTGCGCCAGATGGGTGCGCCCATCCTTCATCTTCGCAATCCGCGCATCCCCGTCCGCAGGACTCTTCCACTCCTTATTGGACATGCGTTTTTTGCGCTTGCGGTCCAACCGTGCCAGGTCTTCCCGCGTTGGCGTCTCCATGCCGGAGGCCTTCGCCAGCCCGCGCAGAAACTCCTCGTAGCTCTCCCCCGTCTCCCGGCGCACGATCGAGCGCATCGCCGCGTTGGCCTCCAGCGTGGTGGCATCGATGGCGATCCGCTGGCCCTTCAGCAATCCACGATCCGCCAGCAAACTCAACACCCAGCCAAATACCCCGCGATGCGTATCGACATCGATCAGCCGCCGCGTGCGCGAAATCGTCGAGTGGTTCGGCGTGTACTCGTCCAGCCCGATCCCCACAAACCGTCGCAGCGCCAGTGAGTCCGCCAACCGCCAGGCAATCCCGCGTTCACTGTCGATGCCCTCGAAATACCCGATCAGTAGTGACCGGAAGTAGATCCCCGGCGTCAGCGACGGCCGGCCGTACTTCGCCGCATAGAACTTCGCACACCGGCCCTCGACAAACTCGTCGAAGCTCTCTGCCTCCAGTAACTCATTCAGTCGCTGATAGAACGGATGTCCAGGCGCCGACGCCAACTCAGTATGCGCGATCCAGATGTCTTCTTGCTTCTCCCGCTGCTTGCGCGTGCCCATTGCCATGCGCGCATTGTAGAAACAAAGGCTGTGGATCGTTCAAATTTTTTTCGTACAGGTATCCAGACTTTCACCACGGGCTGCTAAGCGCGGATGCTCGATCCTATACAATCCATGGGTTGCAGAGTGGGGATTACCTCATTGCAATTGTTCCAATAGGTAAAAACGGAATCCTTGGCCAACCGGAAACACTCAGACTAGGCGCGACGGAGGGAACGTCGATTCCGATCTTTAGTGTGCGATAGCCGGATCACGTGCTGTGCCTCGCGGCCACCGGTGGCGCGACACAGATATTCCGCAACGCTGAACATGGGAAGAGTGACAGCAGCTCACGTGCAAGATAATCATCTGCCCCGAAAGTCCAAGAGCACTGGGCAGGGTAGTGGTGATTGGGAGGCTTGTCCGGACTGGTCTGTTAGGATCAAACCCGTTCTGACGAAAAACTCGCTTAGCCGGTGTTCGCCAGTACCAACAAGCCCCGGGAGCCGTGGCTCCGATTCATTTTGCGATTATCTGGCAACAATCCGGAAATCGTCTCAGCAAGAGCGGTCTTCGCCATGTTCGCCTTCCGAGCTGTAGATAAAAATGAGGATGCCGGATCCTCGGCGGAGTCAAATATACTCCGCTAAGACAAATACATCTCACGAGGAGGAACCGGCTATGAAAGAGAACCTACAGCTTGCAGCGCAAGACAGTCCAATAAATAACCCGAGTAACTTTCCTAAGCAGCGCCATCGGGATCGCTGGGGGATCGCTGGAGCCGCTACTGCGTGGTGAACGCGGCCGGCGAGGTCGTGGTCGAGGACCGCGTACGCACCACGCCGGAGGGTTTGGAGCGGCTGTTCAAAGCGATGCCGAGAACACGTGTGGTGATCGAGGCGGCAGCTCACTCACCCTGGGTGAGTCGGCAATTGCAGGACTATGGGCATGAGGTCATCGTGGCCAATCCCCGCAAGGTGCGGGTGATTTACGAAAGCGATCGCAAGAACGATCAGATCGACGCCCGCATGTTGGCGCGGCTGGGACGTGTGGATGTGAGTCTGTTGGGTCCGGTTCATCATCAAGAGCACAGCAAAGGCTTCGCACAACCGGTCATCCTTGTGTCGCATCGGCCTGACTTGTTCGAGAATCGAACGGACAGGTCAACTCACAGAGTGCGGAGTCTTCGTCTGCGAGAACCTGGCGTTTCACGGGGAGTACGCATCTGAGACGACGTTTCCGAAGTGACGAGGTCCCTCACGAAGCCACTTCGGGGTGCATAAGCTATCCAATCGGCTTCGAATAGACAGCCTTCTACGCGTAGTTGACAACGCGACCATGTGAGCTTGCATTGGCAGGCACCTCGGCGTGATCGGGTGTCCGGCGTCAAGCACTCGCCTCCAGGCGCTGACCCGCAAATGTGGGGGCGGTATCGGGCTTTGGCTTACGCGCTGCGTTGCACCTCAGTGTTGCTGGCAGTTGGCGTGAAAGAATCGCGAAGTGATATTATGGCCGCATCGAGCGAAGAGACAGCAATGTCTGCCTCGCCCTCACAATCGCAGGCTGCCTCATGACGCTTTCCCGCAGAATACTTACAATTGCGGTTTTGGTGGTAGGCGCGCTGATGACGGTCAGCGAGGTTCCTGAGATCCTTGCCCTCACGGATGACATATCCAACGACTACGAATTGGCAGTAATCGGACGACAGAGTTGGCGACGATGTATGGTAGAAGACTCCACGCGTCGGGTAACTTCCGCGCACGTGCTGTTTCCCGCGTCAGACGAGGACCACGACGCCTTCGCTCACAAGTTTCTGCTCCCTCCTTCCTCGACATTTCCTCGTAATCAACTTCTCACCCTCATGTCACAGCGGAAATGAGGCCTTGAGAGCCTGTCGGAAAAGCTTGCGCTGCTCGGCGTGAATCAATTGGCCTATGCGTTGATTTGTCACCCGAGAAATCTGCTTTCCACAGCTCTCCTTCACGCCGGAGCACATTAGCTACCCGACAACTCGCCTGGAATCAATTTACTAGGCGCGTGGTCCCGAGCCTCTGTAACTGAATTCCAGCGCGGCACGAAAGAGAACGGAGCAAATTCTTATAGCCACCATAACCAATGCGAGCTTGAGCCCCAGGCACGCCACTACGACAGGACCTTTGATGACGCGCGATCTACCAGATACTCAGCTACTGCGAATCTTCTCCGAGCTAGGATTTATCACGTCATCTTCGAACGTGAGTTCTATCCTTCAACGGGCGCGGAAGGCTGCTCAAGTTAGCGATGTCACTGTGCTGATTGAGGGAGAGACGGGAACAGGCAAGCAAGTGCTCGCCCACAGCATTCACCGCTTGGACGAAAAACGGAAAGCATTCTCGTTTGTTACAGTGCACTGCGGTACGATCAATGAGACGTTGGCGGAAAGCGAATTCTTTGGTCATCAGCGTGGAGCTTTCTCGGGGGCGGTGTCCGAGCGCAAGGGGCTTTTCCAAACAGCCCACCGCGGAACGCTGTTGCTCGACGATGTCAACGACCTTCCTTTGGAGCTTCAATCAAAGCTGTTAGATGTGATCCAGAGGGGAATGGTGAGGTCGGTCGGGTCGGATCGGGAAACTCCGGTCGATGTTCGAATTCTTGCCGCGTGCAACCAGCCGCTGGAGCCGCTGGTTCGCCAAGGTCGTTTCCGTTCGGATCTTTATTATCGGCTTAACGTTGTGAAGTTGTCCTTGCCACCGCTTCGGGAGAGAAAGGCCGACCTAGCTGAGCTCATATTATCTCTGGCTCGCCGCCATTCTTCAATATATGGGCCGATCGAAACTGTTGAGGCTCATCTTGTCGCTGTCCTGGAAACCATGCCATTCTGGGGCAATGTCCGTGAACTTGAAAACGCTGTACAACGGATGTTGTTCCTGAAAACTACGGGCATGTCGCTGGGGAGGGCGGACTGGATGGCTCAGTCAACAACCGATGCGATCTCTGGCCCGCCAGACTTTCTCGCGGAAGCTGCAAGCGCAATGTGGAACGCTATCTCGGAGCGCGGGATCTCCTACGCTCAGACACTCGCGGAAATCGAAAAGCGAGTGCTGGAAACAGCGATGACTATCCAGGGGCTGACACGGAAGGAAGTCGCCCAGCGCCTCCGAACTAGCGAGCGGAATCTTTACTACAAGTTGCGATCATTCAAGCTAAGCCCTCCCGCTCCACGGAGCGGCTCATTGTAGAGTAGAAAGTAGCTCCGTCGGGGCAACTGTTCGTCACTGCAACTTGCTACAGCTGGCCGCCACGCCGGATTGGCAATCCACTACACTACAAGTTGAATCGAGCCCCGACGCCGACGCCATCGGCTCGTTGCGAAAGGGAGTGCATTTTCCATTGTTCCGTGATCGCGCTCGCACTCTCGGCAGCAATCTTCGCGCGCGTCTAATGCGCCCTTACCGTGGGTTGGAACTCAAAGGGGATCGGATTGTAGCGATAATGGCTTTTGGCTAGATTTGGTGAGTCCACGGCCTTTGCCTTGATTCTCTCGAAAATCCCTTTATTAGCTTCACCCTGAAGGACACCCAGATCTTGCAGAAGCACTGCAAACCCCTGTCAGCCCGATGAGCGTCTCTCTAACCCCTTTGAATCTCTAACACTCTCCATTCTCGAAGGAAGTTCATGGTCGAATCGCGGGTATTCGCCGTACCATTCAATCTGCCAACCTTTGCAGCCGTGAACGCTGGCGGCCAGCGCGAAGCATCTCGGCTCATGGGCTCGTGCAATTAATTCTTGATGCCTCAACTTCAAGCGGTGCTATAGCATAAGGTCGTTTGTTCTACCGCCAGCCGGAAGTTTCGACACCCACAACACACAATGGTTCTCTTCGTGCAATGAAGCGTGTATCGCCGTCAGCTCGTGGGCAGCGGCTGAAGGGGGGCTCCGCACGCGCCAAGGAGACAGGGTGCGATTTCGCACTGCCGATGCGTTTCTTCCAGCGCCGGATGAAGTGCTACTTCCACTAACGGTTTCCGATACAGAACTCGAAGGGACCGTCGTGAACTTTTCTGACTCTGGTTCTAAGCGTTGCTACTTCGCTGTTGTTGACGTTGTCAAGAAACAGGCGGTAGTGGTTCCGGTGGACAAGCTGCAGATTGTCGATGCAATCGATTCGCAATAACAATGAGCGGAGCCTCAACGACTATGGATAGCCAAGCACTCGTTTGGGGTGTTTCCAATTGTTTTGAGTCAAGCCTGAGACATTGAGGGAGGTTTTCCATGCCAGTTGCACCAACCTATCCGGGCGTCTATATCCAAGAGATTTCTAGCGGAGTGCGCACCATTAGTGGGGTAGCCACGTCAATTACAGCTTTCACTGCTGTCCGGTTAAAAGTCGAACAGAATCAGTTGGTTGGCGTTTTCGGTGAAATTGGCATCCTCTTCGATGCTCTGAAGGGCGCATAAAATGGGCGTTTTCTCGAAGAGCGTGAGGCTGAGAATCTGTAGGATCTGGTACAGGCTGGCTTCCAGACCCAAGCGCTTGCGCACGATCGCCACCAGCACATACACGGACACGGCAATCCAGATTTGGGTCTTCACCGCGTTCTCGCTGGTGCCGTAGAAAGCCTTGATCCGCAGGTGCTGTTTGATCCATTTGAAGAACAGTTCCACCTGCCAGCGCTGCTTGTAGATTTGGGCGATGGTCAGTGCCGGAAGCGTGAAGTTGTTGGTCAGAAACTTCAGACGCTTGTTGGTTTCAGCATCGCAGTAGC
The DNA here is from genome assembly GCA_963833155.1 of uncultured Acidobacteriaceae bacterium. GTDB lineage: Bacteria > Acidobacteriota > Terriglobia > Terriglobales > Acidobacteriaceae > Bog-257. The sequence continues at coordinate 218,490 of CAWHWY010000022.1, read as the reverse complement.
TCACCCTCCGGAGCGCATCTGGGTACACCTACGCCGACTCGAAGGAAGACAGAATCACGGTCTGGTCCGAGCAGACGCCCGTGCTCTTGTCCACGGGATGCGAGTAGCGCCGCTGCAGCAACACGTTCGACTTGGTGCGCACCACGAAGAAGGCCGAGCTGAGCGTCAGCAGGAACAACCGCTCGAAATCGACGTAGCCGCGATCCATGACATAGAAGGCTCCGGCTTCCGGCATGATCTCGTCCAGCATATTGACGTCATGCACCTTGCCATCGGTAACGCGAATAAACGTGGGAATGTTGCCGCGCAGGTCCAGTAGAGTGTGCATCTTGACGGCGGCCTTGCGTCGCCGAAACCGGGCCCACGGAAACAGCGCCAGGCACAGATCGATGGTTGTCGAATCCAGGGCATACAGGCTCTGCTCCAGATCGACGCCCATGGGCTCTCGGACATACAGTCCGCGTGCGGTTGCTATCAGCCTCTGCGCGAAGTCGGCGAAGATGCGCCAGTCCCGCGATTCGTTCGCATCCGCCAGCGTCGAGCGAGCCACCTTGCCACGAAATCCCAGGTGATACAGTTTGCCTTGCAACGAACCCAAACAAGCTTCGATGTCGCGCAGACTTTCCCGATAGGTCAACTGGGCGAAGGCCATCGCCAGATACTGATCCCAACAGCTGAAGCCTCGCAGCCGGAGGTCGCCCTGATAACGCTCGACGCAACGACGGAACTCCCGGTCGGGAAGAAAGCTGATTAACTGCGAGAAGACGGTGCGGCCCTGGTTCATGAGCCATTGTCAGCTCTCCGCGAATTCAAATCGCGGCAAGCCAGAAATGGCTTCAACCTATTGCGCAGCTATTACTTGCAGCGAGCACCCTGTAACTTAACCGGACAGTAGTGACAGCTTTCATTGGACGCGAGTTGCGGGGTCCAACCGATGACGCCGTTCGGACGAAAGGACAGTCCTGATGCCATCCGCACTGAGCTACCCCGGAGTATACGTAGAAGAGATACCGAGCGGCGTAAGGACGATCACGGCCGTTCCCACATCCACTACGGCATTTATAGGCAGCGCAACAAAGGGTCCAACCAACGAAGCCGTCGAGATTACGAGTTTTGGCGACTATGATCGCGTTTTCGGAGGTTTGTGGGCCAAGAGCGCCATGAGTTACGCGGTACGCGATTTCTATATGAACGGGGGAACTCGCGCGGTGATCGTCCGGCTCTCACATCCCAACTACGTTGACGCAGCGGCGCGCACGGCGGGCGACGCGGCCGCTAAGCAGATCGCGGACGCAGCCGCGACAAAGACTAACGGCAAGGACGCAAAGGACGCAGCCAACACTGCGAATAACACGATTCAAGCCGCGACTACTGCGACGCCGATCGCCAAGAAAGTGGCGCAAGCCGCCTTCGTCACGATCAACCAGCTTGCGGGCGGCGCCACGAAGGCAGAGGTGACGGCTGCCGCTGCAGCGATATCGACCCCGACCGTCCGGGCAATCACTATAGGTCCCCTGCGGTTCGAGGCGAGTAGCCCCGGCAGTTGGGCCGCTAACTTGCGGGTGACGGTCGAGCGGCCGTATGACAGCAACGGTCAGCCGAGCAGTACGGCGGCGGACGCAGCCAAAGCATTGAATGTTCAAGCCTCGGATATCTTTACCTTGACCGTCACCGATGAAGGCGTCGGCGGAGGTTCAGAGACTTTCTCCACCGTTACCTTGCGGCCAAGTATCCGGCGAATCGACAAGGTCCTGCAAAATGAATCGCAGCTGCTGTTGTGGGGCGGCGACAGCCTGGATACGACTCCGCTGAAACTCAGCGATGTGATTCCGGATCCGACCACTGGTCAAAAGGATTATCATCCCCGGAAAGGTGACGACGTCGCCGAAGCACAAGCTGCGTTAAAAAGAGCCAAGGCGGCCAACCCCGATCCGACCAGCTACCAGGTGCAGCAACAGGCGGTTGACGCCGCGATAGTGGCGGCCCAGGCCTCCGTCAATGACGGCGGCTTCCTCGATACGGACGACTTTCTGCCCGACCAGGGACAGACGGACAAGAAAGGGCTGTATTCGCTCGAGCAGTTGTTTACGCGCGGCGGTATTTTCAATCTGCTCTGCATCCCTCCCTACCGGGTTGGTCAGGACATCGCCGTGGGCCTAATGGCGGCGGCGGCGGCGCTTTGTGAGCAACGCCGCGCCATGTTCATCGTCGATCCGCCGAACAACTGGAAATCCGTCACGGCGGCCGTCAACAACTTCGGTTCGAACGTGGAGAGCCTTCCGCGCACCAAGAACGCGGCCGTATTTTTCCCGAACGTCCGGCAGCCCAATCCGCTGCACGATGACCAGGTCGAGGACTTCCCTCCGTGCGGCGTAGTGACGGGCATTTTCGCGCGCACCGATGCCCAGCGCGGCGTGTGGAAGTCGCCCGCGGGACTCGATGCTTCTATGGTGGGTGTCAGCGAGCTGAACGTGCCGATGACCGATGAGGAGAACGGCCTGCTGAACCCTCTCGGCATCAACTGCCTGCGGACGTTTCCCATTTTCGGGCGGGTCGTCTGGGGCGCGAGAACGCTGCGAGGCGCCGACGATTACGGCGATGAGTACAAGTACATCGCGGTTCGCCGGGCGGCGCTGTTCATCGAAGAGAGCCTATATCGTGGCCTCAAATGGGTGGTGTTCGAGCCCAACGACGAGCCGCTATGGGCGCAGATTCGCCTCAACGTGGGTGCGTTCATGCACAATCTGTTCCGCCAGGGCGCATTCCAGGGCTCGTCGCCCCGCGACGCATATTTCGTTAAGTGCGATTCTTCGACCACGACACAGAACGACATCAATCTCGGAATCGTCAATATCGCAGTCGGCTTTGCTCCCTTGAAGCCGGCCGAGTTCGTGGTGATCAAGCTACAGCAGATGGCCGGCCAAATCGATACCTGAGGAGAGAAATCCCATGGCTCAGTTCGTTGTCAATTCGCAGCGGTTCGATCCCTACAAGAACTTCAAGTTCCGGGTGAAATTCGGCCCCAACACGCAGACCGTGGCAGGGGTCAGCAAGATCAGTATGCTCAAGCGCACCACCGAAGTCGTGAAGCACCGGGAGGGCGGAGACCCGAGTTCGAGCCGCAAATCACCGGGACGCACCGAATACGACGCCATCACCATGGAACGCGGAGTAACCCATGACAAAGACTTCGAGCAGTGGGCGAACAAGGTGTGGAACTACGGTGAGGGCCTCGGCTCGGAAGTTTCCCTGAAAGATTTTCGAAAGGATCCTGACGGTGGAAGTGTACAACGAGGCCGGCCAACTCGCGATCAGCTACAACATTCACCGGTGTTGGGTATCCGAATTCCAGGCGATGTCGGACTTGGATGCCAATGCGAACGCAATCCTGTTCCAACATTTGAAGATCGAGAACGAGGGATGGTCGCGCGATGACGGCGTAGCCGAACCCAGCGAGCCATCATTCACCGTGCCGCAGTGATCGAAGCTCCGATGAAGGCGCCGACCCAAACCGATGTGCTGGATGCGTGGGACAGAGGCGTGTGCGCGTCCCAGGCCGAACGCGCTCTGGTGCTGCTTGGGACGGTTCGGCCGGAGCCCAACGAGCAGCTCGCTACCATGCCGCTCGGGTGGGTAAATGCACAACTGCTCGAGATCCCGCGCCGCCTTGCTAGGGCCGACGCTGGCGTGTCTGACCAACTGCCGCGAATGCGACACCATTGTGGAATGCCAGATCGAAATCGGACAGCTCATGGCGGCGGCGCCGGGTCTCGACACCGCCACGAGGGGATCCCTGGAGATCAGCCATGCGGATTGCCGGATCGAATACCGGCTACCCACATGCGCGGACCTTCTGGCTCTCGAGGGCGACCCGCGGGACGCGGCGCTGTCGCTGGCACGCCGGTTGATTGGGCGCGCGACACGTTCCGGTGAACCAGTCTCCGCGGCTGACCTGCCGCCTGAGTGGAGAACGGCCCTCGAAAGCGCCGTGCTCGAAAACGATCCGCTGGCCAACGTGGAACTCGCGCTCGAGTGTCCCGGGTGCGGGCTTCGGTGGATGGAGATGCTACCGGTCATCCACTTCGTGTGGAATGAGTTCTCTACTCTCGCCGAGCGGGTGCTCCATGATGTGGCTCGACTGGCGTACGCGTTCGGCTGGCGCGAGTCGGACATTCTGACGATGCCGGACCATCGCCGCCGCAGGTATCTAGAACTGTTGCCCGCATGATCCACGACCACAGCGCGGGGCCGGCTCCAGACCTGTTCGAGAGCCTCGCCCGGCAACAGCTCGCGCCGACAACCCCTGGCGGCTCGCTGAGACCGCGACTCCCGTATCGGTTCGACGACGAGCCGCCATTTGATGCTGCGATCACAACTCGCGCAGACGAACTCATCAGAGACCCCGGCGTGACTCCGGCGCCTGTCGCGCCTCCCGATGCCGCGGAGCCAGCTGCCGGAGCTTCCGTGAAGACAGGCGATTCGAACATGCCTGACGTCACGCGGGAGAGCTCCTTCCTTCCCGCGGCCCAAAGAGCGCATGACCCGAGACTGCCGGCCCGAGGTGACGGCATCGAGCGCGGCACAGGAAGACGGACGCCGATTGGGCCCTCCAACGCCCCCTTCGAGCCTGCGCGTTTCGAACGGGAAGTGATCGTGCCCGCGCCGCCGCCCAAGAACCCCGACCGACTGCAGAGCGCAACTCCGAATATCGGAGCCTCTGGCCGTCCCCACACCGGCGAGCGTATCGTCTCTGGTCAGCTCGTGCGAGAGCGCACGCGTCCACCCGTCGGCGCCGCGCCGCGCCGCGAGCCCTTGCAGTCATCCGTCCGTTCGCAGCTGATGGCGCTCCCAAACCCGGTGACACCGCTCCGCGCCGCCGCCAAAAACATCGCAGCGGAACCAATCATCGAGATCCGATATCGGCCGACTCGAAGTGCGGGCCCCCGCGGGCCCGCCGTCCGAGAGCGCCCGCCCGCAGGCTTCGCCGCCCGACCGGCGCCTCGATGCGTACCTGCGCGGCCGCGGAAACGGGGCGCGTTCATGAGCAGCCCTCTTGCACTGGCGGCCGTCACCGCCGTAATTTGCGATCTGCTGAACAACGGGCTGATCGATAACGACCTCGCTCCCCTGGGTTCGTTTTCCGTCACCGCGGTGCCACCGGACCGCGTCGAAACCGGCAACAACGAACCCAACCGGCTCAATCTCTTTCTCTACCGCGTGACGCCGAATATCGGCTGGCGCAATGAAGGGCTACCTTCGCGCGACTCGCGCAACCAGAGCGTCCGGCTGACGAATCCGCCCCTCGCTCTCGACCTGCACTACATGCTCACGGCATACGGTAGCGCCCAATTTGCGGCGGAGATTTTGCTGGGCTATGCGATGGAGCTGCTCCACGACCTTCCGGTCCTCTCGCGCAGCGATATCCTGAAGTCCCTCAGCCCGAAGAACCCGATCAGCGTGAACCTCATTCCATCCGATCCGCAAGGGAGAAAAGCAATCGACCTGGCAGACCAAATCGAAGAATTGAAGATCACCCCCCACTATCTTTCTGGCGAGGAACTCTCGCGTATGTGGACCGCGATGCAGGCGCGGTATCGTCCCACGATGGTCTATCAAGTTTCGACGGTGCTGATCCAGGGCATCCGCCCGGTTCGATCTCCTCTCCCGGTGTTGACCCGCGGCCCCGAGGACCGCTTCAACAAGGCGCAAGCCAACACTGGCGCGCCACCTCCGTCCCGTCCGACCCTGTTGGCCTGGAGAATTATTCCAGCCGCCGCTGGCGAGGATCGCCTGGCCGCGGAACTCGGGGACACGATCGAGATCGACGGCGCCCAGCTCGATGGCGGCACCGTCACCGCGGAGTTCCGCCATCCGCTGCTCGCCGCGCCCAATGCCCGGCCGCTCGAACCCGGCGCGACGGCCGAGCGCGTCCTCATAATTGTGCCGCAGTCCCATACTCCAGCCGCGCCCAACTTCGTCGCGAACGCGGACGCGGATTGGCCGGCGGGCACGTACACGCTGTCGTTGAAGATCGAGATCGCCGGGAAGCCCCCGCGCCATACCGACGAGATTCGCATCCCGATCGCGCCGCGGATCTTCCCCGCGCCCACGGTGGCCACTCCCGCGGGTGGCGGCCCGCAACTGACAGTCCAGTTTTTCCCGGAGCTCTGGCCGCAACAGAAGGTCGAAGTGTTTGTCGGCGCCGATCCCCTGCCCGTCGCTCCGGTCGCGGCGAAAACCGCCACGCTGACTCTGCCGCTCCTGGGAGTCTCTCCCTCCGAAGTGCCTGTGCCCCTAACCTTGCGGATCGGCGGCATCGGTAGTCAGCTGGTTCGCGACCGCAGCGCCCAGCCGCCTCAGTTCGACCCGCAACAGAAGGTGAGCGTGCCGCTATGACGACGCCCGGGCTCGAGAAAGCAAACCAGGCATTCTTGCAGGCGTCGATGGGCTGGATACGCGCCGCGCTCCAGGCCCGCAGCGCCTCGGTCGCGCCTCCCGAAAAGCAATCCGCCTGGCCGTGGCGCAAGGCCCCGGTGCAACTGCAGGATGCGAAACCCGTACAGGAAGCCCGCGCGGCTATGGAGCAACTGGCGGCCGCGAATCCGGACCTACCGCTCGTTGTACTCGCCAAACGATTCGGGATGTCACCGTTTGAGCGCGATACGCTGCTGCTGGCCGCATCGGCTGAAATCGACTCCGGCATGACCCTGCTGATGGGTGACGCGCCGGCCGACTCCGGAAAGCGCTACCCCACCTTTGCGCTGGCCATGGCGTTGTTCGCCGACCCCAGTTGGGACGCCCTGTCTCCGGAGCGGCCCCTGCGGGCGCATCGTCTGTTGGAGGTCCACCAGGCCGGGACTGTCTCGCTGCTTTCTGCCACGCTGCGCATTGATGAACGAATCGCGTCGTACATCAAGGGCCTCGATTATCTTGATGAGCGGCTAGTTCCTTTCCTGACGCCCGTCGCCGATCCGGGTACGCTGCCCCCGTCGCAGGAGGTGGTCGCGGAAGAGTTGCATCGCTGGCTAAGCAGTGAGGATGCAAGAGGACTTCTGCAACTCGCCGGCAATCACTCTTCGGCGAAGTCTGATGTGGTGGGGCGAGCGGCGGCCTTAGCCGGGCGGAAGGCATTTGCCGTACAAGCCGATGCACTGCCCTCCAGTGCGGAGGACCTCGCGACCTTCGAACGCCTGTGGTCGCGCGAAGCCAGGCTGCAGCCGCTGGTGCTCTTGATCCAGGGAGTGGAGGGCGTCAAGCCCCTCGCGGGAGAGGACGGCAAGACGCTCGCGCGCCAGCGCTTCCCACGGCAGCTCTCGCGCATCGGGGGGCCTTGCTTGATGGACGTACGGCAGTCACTCCCGGAATTGGACGCGGTGCCCATCGTCCCCGTGTCGCCACCCGCCGATCTCGAACGCCGTGCTTTGTGGTGCGCCGCGCTCACCATGGATGGGCACGCTCCCAGCGAACCCTCGATCCTGAGGCTGGCTGGCGAATTCAAGAGCAGTGCCTCGCAACTCGCGGAGGTGGCTGGGCGGGCGCGCGCGATTGCTCATTTCGAGGGGGGCGACCTGGCACAGCAGGCCGAAATCGCAGTAGAACAGGCATGGGCGGACCGGGTACTGCACGCTGGAGCTGCGCTTGCCGGCGTAACTCGATGGATTGAGCCCCGCGTCACGATAGAGGATGTCAAGCTGCCGACGATGGAAAAGACACAGCTCGAACGGCTGATCTTGCACGCGCGGCAACGCTCGGTCGTTCAGTCAGACTTCGGTTTTGGCGAGCGCGGCGACCGCGGCCTGGGCTTGGCGGCCCTTTTTCACGGAGAGAGCGGCACGGGCAAGACGCTGGCGGCCGAAGCGGTCGCGCACGCGCTGTCGCTTGGTCTCGCGGTGGCGGAACTCGCCACCCTGAAGAGCAAGTATATCGGCGAAACCGAGAAGAACCTGCGCCGCGTTTTCGACGCCGCAGAAGAGGGTGGAGCGGTGCTGTTCTTCGACGAGGCCGACGCGCTGTTCGGTAAGCGCAGCGAGGTGAAAGACAGTCACGACCGCTACGCCAACATCGAAATTAATTACCTCCTGATGCGGATGGAGACGTTTCGCGGCGTGGCGATCCTGGCGACCAATCAGAAGCACGCGCTCGATCCTGCGTTCATGCGACGTCTCCGTTTTGTGGTGGGCTTTCCCTTTCCCGGCGTAGCCGAGCGCAAGGCCATCTGGCAGTCGGTGTTTCCCGCACACACGCCGGTCGGCCAACTCGACTACGACCGCCTGGCCCGCTTTCAGCTTTCGGGCGGCAACATTTTCAATGCGGCGTTCGCTGCGGCGCACCAGGCGGCCGCGCGGACCGTGTCGGGCAGCGGCGCGCAGGTCGAAGATGGCGGACGTGCTGGATGCCGTCCGCTGGGAGCTTCGCAAGCTGGAACGGTCGATATCGGACTCGGAGTTTCTGGATCTCGCCGTGGCGCCGAAGCAGCCTCTGAGGGCACTCGCATGAGGGTGCGCCTTACCATCGATCGCGTTGTGCTCGATGGGATGGATCTGTCTCCCGTGGAACGTACGCGCGTACTGGAGGATCTGCGGCTGTCGCTCACGGAATCGGTGATGGCGCACGTGCGCAGCGGGAACCCGACGGGACGCCGGGCGCGGTTCGAGCGGGCTCCGCTCGCGGGCGGCCTGCAACCAGGCGTGCGACTGGGAACCGCGCTGGGAAGTACGGTGGTCCGGCAGGCGTGGATGAACGGGATGGCGACATGACCCTATCAGGCCCCGCACGGCAACCACCAGCGCTTCTGCGGACCCCGCCCGCGGAAGCTGGCGATCGGCTTCGACTCGATCGGAGTTGTGCGTGTAAGGAGACCGGCGAGCAGTGCCCGCGGTGTGCGGGGAAAGCTCAATTGCAGCCGGCAGGCGGCAACGGCGTCGTCCCCTCCTGCGGCGAGCCGCTCGATCAACGCACCCGGCATTCGATGGAACAGCGCTTCGCAGAAGATTTCAGCCAGGTCCGCATCCATTCGGACTCGCAGGCCGCAACCGCTGCCGGCAACGCTGGCGCACGCGCCTTCACCATTGGCAACAACATCGTGTTTGGAGAAGGCCGCTACGCGCCCACTTCCGGCGACGGCCGGCAGCTGCTGGCGCATGAACTCACCCATGTGGTGCAGCAGCGGCGCGGTGCGATTCGTCCGCCGGGCGGCGCCGATAATCCGGAGCGCGAAGCTGTCCGTGTGGGCTCTGAAATTTCCCGCGGAGTTTCCCACGTCACGGTGATGGAAGGGGCCAGCGTCGGAATCGCGAGGCAGGAAGAGACGGAGGTCCCCCGGGCATCAGAAAGGTGCTGACACCGCGGCAGATCGCGAAACTCAGGGTCTTCGGCGATCACGATTTCCAGGAGTCGATAGCGGCCCTGCAGGCACAACTCACCAAGACAAAGGGCTTCACGGGCTCGGGAAGCACGCAGCAGTTTCAGGACATTCGCCAAGCCTCGGGCGAGTTGCGTACTCTCCAAGACCTGCTTGACGATCCTGATGTGATTGGAGTGAAGATCCTTCCGAGCTCATCGGAGGGCGCATCTCCCGATTTCGTTGCTACCCATAGAACTCCCGATGCCTCGGGCAAGACCGAAAGGCGCCGCGAGGTCCGAAACGTTACATTAACCTCGCCCGACCTTCGGCCCGACCCCATAGAAACGGACGAAGGAGTAGTCGTTCCCAGAATCGAGAAGTCGGAGGTTGAACCCGGAAAATTCGTCGTCGTACGCCCCACAACGAAAGATCTGACTTACGGCATGATCAAAACGGCGATCCGGGAGAAAGTCACTCCCAAGGTGGACAGGAACACCGGGGAGATCCTCAAACCCACGCAGTTCGATGCGCAGAATGCGAATACCCGGTTGCAGGGCCGCCCCATACAGACGGGCGGCGACCTTGTGATCGAGGTCCATGGCGCAGGCGAGGTAGAAAAGGCCGAGCTCGACAAAGTGGTTACTTCTCTCCAAGGGCCTCTGGGCAGGTCCAGCGTCCGGCACGTCCTGATTAACGCCTTCGATAAGGAGTCCCGTCGCGGTCCTAATGAGGTCCGCAAGCGACAGGTTTTCGAGTACGAGCTGGGGAGCGACGGATCGATCATCAAAAGCCGGGCGCGAAGACCCGTACTATAAGCAAAGCGGTTCCGCCGCCACCCCACCCGCGGCAGGAGGCGCCGCCGGCCAGGCCCAGGGCGCCGGGGCCATCGGGGCAGCAGATGTGCCCCAGCAGGAGGCCAACGCGCTGGGCACCACGGCGCTCGCGACCACGCCGCCTCCGGCCGCAGCCACTGCCCCTCCGACAACGGCCACTGCTCAGCCTCCGGCCGCAGCTTCACCCGCTCCGGGGCCCCGTGTGGAACTGCCCGACACCCGGCCCCCCGCTGCCGCAGAGAACGATCAGCCGGCGGTCAAATATCGGATCGAGAACGGCGAACTGCGAGAACTGGAAGAAGTCGGAGTGATCGGCGAAGAGGAAGCGCCGTCGTCGGCCGCCCCGCAACGGCAGGCCAGACAAGCATCGCCGGGACGCCCGGCGCCGACCACCAGCCGCGCGCCGTCCAGGTCCCCTTCCCAGCCCAGTCCAACCAGGACGGCCCCTCCTGCCCCGAAGGCAACACCGCCGCCACCGCCGCCCGCCGCCGCCGCTCCGCAGCCCAAAGTCGCCGAGTCAGCGGCTCCGGAGCCCCCCGCTCCCAAACCCCCGGCCCCCGCGCCGCCCGCCGCGAAACCGCCGGCGCCAACTACCGCGCCGCCGCCCTCAACCAGCCCGGACGGGACCCTCCTGAAAGCCCCCGGCGAAGCCCACAATGAGCTTCTGCGCGGCCAGACACAAAGAGCCTCCGATGTGAACTTCCAAGCTGCCGGTGCAGTTCTCGCATTGAATTTGACCCGCGCCAAATTAGAGGACATCTCCAACGACGACGAAAAAAGCAAGGCGGAAGCCTGGCTGGTCCAGAACCGTCCCAGAATTTACCAGCAACTCTTCGAGAACCCCGGAGCGGCTATGGTGGTGAAGTTTCACTTCTTGCGCAAAGACGGCAATCTGGAGTTCAACGGAGCCACCAAGGACCTGCGGCCGGACGGTAAGGCTCCCTCGGCAGATGAACCCGGCTCCGACTCGCTGGACATTGCTGGCACGGGTGTGACCCTCTTCTTTCCCCCGGTGAGAAAGCGCCCGCCAGCCGCACCCACTGTGCCAGCGCCGTCGCAGCCCCCCGTGCCAACTCGCGAGCCGCCGATCGACTCTCTGGAGCGCCTGCTTTCGCTCTTGCCGAACCCGGCAAACTCCATGGAATCGTACTACGCGCTCAAGTCACTCGTCGATCGGAACGGGCCGATGGGCCCGCACCCGTTCCACGCGGGCGGTAAGGACTACCTGGTCACCGCGGCGGCAGTCGATCAGGCCATCCAGGGGTTTAGGGCGCTCATCAAAGACCGCTTATCGGAACGGCTGAAAGGGTTACAGGGCAGTATCACGGCAACCGACCGCGATCTTCAGGCTGCGCTGACGACCCACACGAACTTCGTGTCGAAGTTCTGGTTCCGGAACCGGATTGCTCTCCTGGACCCGCACGTACTCGATGATCCTCGTAGTCATGCGTCGGCTGCGCAGGGTACGTTGGAGCGCGAAGACTTCCGAAATGCCGCAGCGTCCATAAAGGCCGGTGAAGACCAGATCTATTACGCAAACGAAGCCATCCGCCAGTTCCATACAGGCATCGACCGGATCGAGGAGGACGAGTTATGACGCCAGTCAACGTCCAAATCGGAGGGTCGGTCCTCAACCCCAAAATCCTCAAGGCTGGCATCATCCTGCTGGATGCCGTCACTACACAGCTCTCGAAGATCATCGTCCTTCAGTACAACCCGGACCAGCTAACCCGCACGCTTCAGGTACAGGCAGTCACCGGCGATCCGCCGGACCGCTCCGAAGCCCTCCGCCTCAAGGGTGTGCCCATTGAAACCTTCAAACTCGAGGCCGAAATCGACGCCACCGATCAGCTCGAATTCCCCGACGGGTATCCCACCGCCGTGCAGGTCGGCATCTTCCCGCAGTTATCCCTGCTCGAATCGCTGATCACGCCGCCGGGTGCACAGTTGACCTACGCCGACAGCCTGCTCGATGGCGGCACCGTGGAGATCGCCGCGATGGAGGCTCCGCTCGCACTGTTCGTGTGGAGCGTGCAGAGGGTCGTACCCGTCCGTGTCACCGAGTTCTCCATCACCGAAGAAGCCTTCGACACGTCGCTCAATCCCATACGCGCCAAGCTCCACATCACGCTGCGCGTCCTATCCGTCACTGACCTGGGCTTCGCCCATCGGGGCGGCAAGCTCTTTATGGCGTACCTGGCGAACAAGGAAGCCTTGGCCCTGCGCGCCGGCTCCGGCTGTCCAGGGCAACTCGGATTGGAGAATGCACCATGATGGACCCGTTCTCGCTCATACCTGCGCCGCAGGATCTGGTGCTCGACCCGTTTTCCGAAACCAGCCGTTACCGCGGGCTGCCGCTGCTCAAGTTTCGCGATGCCTCCGGGCGCGAGATCGTCTATGTCTCGCGCCGCTGGGTTCCGCCCCCCGGAGTCTTCGCCGCCGTGGGTTTGTACGAGGTGCGGGAAGGCGACCGCATCGACCTCATCGCCGACAGCCAAATTGGCGATGCGGAACTGTACTGGCGTATTGCCGATGCCAATGCAGCGCTCGCGCCCGCTGAGTTGACGGCGCGGGTCGGGCGGAAACTGCGCATCACCATGCCGCAAGGTGTTCCCGGTCCGCAATCCACGTAAAAGGGGAGACGGTGCTCAAAGGAATCCACTTCACGATGCTGTCGTCGCCGATCGCGCCCGGTCCCGGAGCGCCGCCCACCGCGCCTCTTCCCAAGCCGGTGCCCAGGGACGTAGGCGACGCCTTTCTCTCCGCGCAGGTCACGCAGGCCACGGGCAGCAAGGCCAAAAGCGGCTTTTCCCTGACGTTCTCTTTCGGCAAGGGCTCAGGAATTCGCCAGCGCTTCGAGCGCGGCTTTTTCGATCCGCCGAAACGCATGGTGCTTTATGCCACCATCAACGGAAAGACCAATGTTCTCGCTGATGGCGTGATCACGCGGCACGAAGTAACTTCGAGCAACGATCCCGGCCAGTCCCGCCTCACGGTCATCGGCGAAGATCTTACCCGTCTGCTCGATCTGATCGATTTCAGTTGGATCTTCAAGTACCCGGCCATGCCGGCCGAACTGCGCGTGCTGCTGATTCTGGGCAAGTACATCCCCCTTGGCATGATGCCCATGATCGTTCCCAGCGTGAACATCGATATCCCGCTGCCCACGAGCCGCATCCCGAGCCACATGGGGACTGACCTGCAGTATTTGACTTACCTGGCCAACAGCGTCGGCTACGTCTTCTACATCGAGCCCGGGCCTCTGCCCGGTGCGTCCATGGCCTACTGGGGGCCCGAGATGACGCTGAGCAATCCGCAGCAGGCGTTAATCGTGAATTCCGATGCCGCCAGCAACGTCAACTCGTTGAGCTTCAACTTCGACGGGTTCGCCAAGACGCTGTACGTGATGCTGATTCGCGACGAGAAGCTCCCGGTTCCGATCCCTATCCCGATTCCGGACGTGAATCCGCTCTCCCCTCCGCTGGGCAGACGCATTCCGATGCCGCTCCAGGTCCACCCCTTGAAGGGCGTGTCTCATTACAATCCGATCCAGGCCGTCGTGGTGGGGCTGGCCAAGGCGGCGCGGGCCTCGGAGGTTATCAGCGGTACGGGCACGTTGAACGTCATGCGCTACGGCCGGTTGCTCCAACCCCGGCGGCTGGTGGAAGTGAAGGGAGCTGGCTATCCACACGACGGCCTGCACTTCGTGCGCAGCGTGACCCACAACATCAAGCCCGGCGAATACAAGCAGAGCTTCACGTTGACACGCAACGGATTCGAGCCTCTTTCGCTCGCGGCCGGCGTCGGATTGACCGTCCTCGGCGCAGCGGGGCCGGGAGCCGCAGTGCCCGGGGGCATCCCGCCGGGTGGGATTGGACCGGGGTCCGTCCCCGGTGCGGGCGTTCCGGGTGCCGCGCCCATCGTTTGATTTGGAGGAAGCCATGAGTGCGAACAAAGATTTGAAAGGACTGGGATTCACGGACGAATTCAGCAGGCAGGAAGACTGGGACAACCCGGCGGTCGATGCTCCCGATGAAGTCGGCGGCATTCGGCGCTACTGGGGAAAATACCAGGGCGTGGTGGTCAACCCGATCGACCCCGAAATGCGCTGCCGCCTCCTGGTCAGCGTCGCGGATGTGTGGGGGCCGAACATCTCGTCATGGGCCTTGCCCTGTCTGCCCTACGGTGGGCTATCGCTCGGAATGTACGTAGTGCCCATGGTGGGCGCCAACGTGTGGGTGGAGTTTCTGCACGGCAACCCGGATATTCCCATCTGGAGCGGCTTCTGGTTCGGTTCGATCCTCAACTCGCCCAAGACAGCGTTGACGGCGACGCCAGGAACACCGCTGATGATCATGGAGTCGCTGCTGCAGCACGCAATCGTTATCAGTGACACACCGGTGTTACCGTACTTGCCCTTGGGGGGTGTTCTGATGAAAAGCGGCATAGGCTACATAGCCATCGATCCTAAGGGTGTGCGCCTGTTCGGCCCGACGGTGGTGGTAAACGGAACGCCCGACGGGAATCCAGCGACAGCCGCGCTGTTCATCACCTAGGAATGAGTTATGCCAGGATTTCTGGTCACATTCGCGAACGTGGTCCTGTGCACGCACGGGGGAAAGGCCACTCCCATTCCGCCTTTGGGACGGGTGCTGGCGCAGGGGATTGGAGTGGTCACAATCGCCCACTCATACGTGATCGCAGGCTGCGGCTTTCCCGCTATGACCTCGGGCGTGCAACCTCCCTGCGTGATCGGCAAGGTCGTCAACGGTACCGTCCGGGTCACATCCATGGGCCTGCCGCTCGTGCTGCTGCCCGATTCCGCGGCCACCTCGAAGGGGTTGCCGAACCCTACTCCGCTCATCTTCGCGCCCGCGGGCCAGCTGCGCGTGATGGCCACCTGAGCTCATTATGAACATCGCCTTTATGAACATCGCTTTTCCCTACCGAATCGCGGGCGACGGACGCACCGACGCCGCAACCGACGCGGACCACGTGCGCGACATGATCGAGCTGGTGCTGTTTACCCATACCGGCGAGCGTGTGATGCGCCCGGACTTCGGTACCGGCCTGCTCCAGTTCGTCTTCGCCGACAACAGCCCAGAGCTCGCGGCGGCCCTGCAGTTGACCGTCAGCGCCGCCCTGGCGCACTTCCTCGGTGACGTGATCACCGTGGGCGAGCTGCGCGTGGAAGCGATCGAAGCGGAGCTGCGCGTCACGCTCTCCTACGCCTTGCGCGCTACCGGCCAAGCACGCACCGATACGTTCGTCAGGAATGCCTCATGATGCACCCCGTCTGCTCTTCCGATACAGCGGAAATCTGCGGCGTCGACGATCGGCGCCCGCGCGTGCGCGCCAGCACGACACTCGCCGGTATCGACTACGTCGAGGTCCTTTCCGACGGCGTTACCCTGTGCGTGCATTTCTTTGGGGCCATGCCGAAGAACTTGACCGCCAGCCACCTCGCCATCGAGGGCGGCGAGCGCATTCGCAATATCCAGGTGGTCAGCACCCAGTTACACGAGCACGAAGACGGGGACCTGTGCCTCCAGATCCGGGTCGACAGGACCGGCGACTTCTCGCCCTACTGCGTTTGCCTCGTGGAGCCCGACGACAGCGCCGTACCGGTGAAGTGCTCGAACGAAACCGCGCCCACCGCGCGGACCGCTGTGCCCGAAGGCATCGACCCTCGCTACGCCTGCGGCACGTTCTCTTTCCGCATCGACTGCGCCTCGACCCTCGACTGCGCGCCCGATCCCTGCCCACCCGCCCCGCGCCCGCCGCTCCCGGCCATCGACTACCTCGCGCGCGACTACGACAGCTTCCGGAACCTCATGCTCGATCGGCTGGCGCAGACTATGCCCGAATGGAAGGAGCGGCATGCCCCGGATCTTGGTATCACCCTGGTCGAGCTGTTCTCCTATGTCGCGGATCAGTTGAGCTACCAACTCGACTCCGTCGCCACGGAAGCCTTCCTGCGGACCTCGCGCCGCCGCATCTCGGTCCGCCGCCACGCCAGGCTCGTCGACTATTGGATGCACGAAGGCCTAAACGCGCGAGCGTGGGTAACCGTCAGCACCGAGGCCGACCTGACGCTGCGTTTCGCGGAGCTGGCATTCGCAGCGATCCCCGGCGACAATGGCGGCCGCAGTGGCGGTGCCATCAATTGGAGCGAACTGCAAAGCGCGGCCGGCGCCACGATCTTCGAGCCGATCCCATTGGGCACCAGCGACAGCATCGACTTTCTCGCCGCCCATAGCGAAATCCAGTTCTACACCTGGCAGCGCAAGGAGTGCTGCCTGCCCGCCGGCAGCACCCGGGCCACGCTCGACGACGGTTCGCCCTACGCCAAGCAGGACGATCCGCTCCGCCTGCGCCTGAAGGCCGGCGACATCCTCATCCTCGAAGAAACCCGGGGAGCGACCACCGGGTCGGGCGCCGATGCCGATCCCACGCACCGCCACGTCGTGCGCCTGACCGCGGCAACTGCGGGCGTCGATCCCTTGACGGGCACGCGTATCTGGGAGATCGAGTGGGATCGTGAAGATGCCCTGCCCTTCGACCTCCGCCTCTCGGTGCGCACCCCTGCCCCGGCCTGCGAAGTGACGCCGTCTGCGGTGGTCCATGGCAACGTCCTCCTGGTGGACCACGGAGTCACGGTGGACGTCACCGGCACCTGGGTCGTCGGCGTCCAGTCGAGCGACCCGTGCTGCCTTTGCGACGGGGCCAACACGGAACGGCAAACGCTTCCACAACCCCTCACCATCGAACTCTCCCAGCAGCCGCTCACGCAGGCCGACCCGCTTCCGAAAGCTCCCTCCTCAGCCGCCGCCTTCATGCAGCGCGACGTGCGCGAGGCCCTCCCGGCGGTATGGCTGGACGCGGCTCCCGCTGCTGACGACGGCACGCCGGCCGCGCCCCCCGCGTGGCCCGGCGATTACGCCTGGACAGCCGCGCGCGACCTGCTCGCGGCCGGGTCAGCCGATCGTTCTTTCGCCGTCGAGATCGATGACGATGGCATTGCGCACCTCCGTTTCGGCGACGGCTTGTACGGCATGGCGCCGGGCGCCGGCTTGCGTTTCCGCGCTCGCGAACGCATCGGCAATGGCCCCGCGGGCAACGTGGGCCACGATTCCATCATGTGGATCTCGCGCAAGAACGGAGCCCTCTCCGGCATGAATCTGAGGGTGCGCAGCCCCTTCGCCGCAACCGGCGGGACCGCTCCCGAATCCATCGAAGAGGTCAAGCTGTACGCCCCTTACGCCTACGGCGGATCCTCGAGCGGGCGGTCGCCGCGGCCGACTACGCCCAACTCGCCGCCCAGGACCCACGCGTTCAGGGCGCATTCGCGGAGCTGGTATGGACCGGCAGTTGGTACGAAGCGTCTGTGGCTCTGGACACCATTGCGCGCTACAACGTCGAGGAGGTAGTGCCGGGAGTCTCGGCTTCGCTCCGCAGGGCCAGGCGCATCGGTCACGACCTGCGCATTGTCGCGGCGCGCAAAGTCCCGCTCGACATCGAGCTCGCGATCTGCATCGAGGCCAATCATCTTCGCGGCGACGTGGTGAAGGCCGCACGCGCCCTTCTGTCCAGCGGCGTCCTGCCCGATGGCTCGCTCGGCATGTTCCATCCGGACATGCTGGAGTTCGGCGCGGACGTTTACGGATCCCCCATCGTCGCCGCGGTGCAGGCGATCGATGGAGTCATTCATGTTGAGCTGACTCAGTTCGCCCGTTTCTACGCGAGCGACGCGGACGCGGCACGCTCGCTCGACGATAACATCATCGCTATCGCGCGCGATGAAATCGCCCAGCTCGATGGCGACGCGAACTTTCCCGAACACGGGCGCCTGGTGCTGAATCCGAAGGGGGGACGATGAGCTGCAGTCGATGCCTGGAATCCGGTTGCGGCGGTTCATCCGGCGGAAGCTGTGCCTGCGCTTGCGCCGATACCCAACTCGCGATCCCGTGGAACCGGCCCGGGCTGGCTGCCGTCGCCGCTCGCCTCGGCGACTATCGCGATTTCTTCGGCGAAGCCATCGCGCGTTTGAGCGACCCAGCGTTGCCGGCGCTGCGCGACCTGGGCACGCGCGTCCTTAACGACCCCTCCATCGCCTGGCTCGATGCCTGGGCCATCACGGCCGACGTTCTGACCTTCTACCGCGAACGCCTCACCAACGAAAGTTATTTGCGCACGGTCAGCGATGAATATGCGCTCCGCGAACTCGCAGCGCTGGTCGGATTCAAGCCGCGCCCAGGAGTGTCCGCCACCGTGTACCTGGCCTACCTGATGGATTCCGCCGCCAAGCCGGTCCAGGTCCCTCTCCTCGCCAAAGCCCAGACCACACCCGGGCCCGGCGAGCAGATGCAGACCTTTGAGACGGGCGAGATTTTCGAGGCGCACCCGGACTGGAGCCAGATGGCGCCGCGAACCCTGCGTCCCGCCGGTATCACCCTGATCGATGCGATGCTGCGGCCGTCTATTCGTTTGCAGGGCGGCGCGATGGTGGTGCGTCCTGGCGAGCGCGTGCTGTTCCTGTTCGATTCGAGGCCGGGCTTCCAGGTGGTGCGCGAAGTGGCCGCAGCGAAGGCCGACATCTTGGCCGGTTTCATCGAGCTTCAGCTCAAACCGCGACTGCCGTTCGACCCAAAAGACGGGAAAGCGCGCGACGATGCTGCAGCTCTGCTCAAAAAGCTGACCGACCTGCGGGACAAGATTCTGCAAACGCCTCCGGTTCACGAGACCGCGAACCTGCTCGATGTCATCACCTCGTTTCTCGTGGGAGGCACCGCCGCGGACTCCGTGGAAGGTGCGGATAAGGCAGCCGCGGGCGTACTCTCGGACGATACGAAAGCCCTTTTCAACAAGATCCTCGGCCAGTTCCCTCTGATGACGTTCAACAGCGCGAAGGCCTCGACCCTCGAAGAGGTGCTCCAGGCCACTCGCACGCTCCCGGTCGCGCAGCTCGCTTCCAGCCGCCAGTTGTCCCGCACCGCCGCGCAGGGCCTGTCGGAGGGCGGCGAAGACCGCTTCGCCCTGCTGAGCGCCACCACTCCGGAGCTCGCCGACGCGCTGCCCCAGACACTCAGAGCCCTGCCGGTGTCCCCCGTGAATCAGGAATCCGCGCCCTCCGTTTTCCTGCTGCGCATTTCGGCCGGCGCCTTCGGATCCGCCGCGCCCCCCAAATTCAACGGCTCGGAGTTTGACGAAGAAGAGGACTACTCGCTCGACTTACCAGACGTCAACTACGCATTCCTCGACGCCGCTTACGACAGCGTTGCCGCGGATTCCTATGTGATCTTCGACCGCCCGCTCCCTTCGAAGGAGAAGACATCGAGCCGCATCCTGCACATCGCGCGCGTGCGGGCTGCGCAAGTCGTAATGCGGGGCTCCTATCACATCTCGAGCAAGGCCACCCGGATGGACCTAGTGAAGCTGGAGCATCCGGATCAGAAGCAGCCGGTGATTCTGGAGGAGCACGGGGAGCACGAGGACGTCTCGACGCTGCGCAACACCATCTACCACGCGCAGAGCGAGCCCGTGACCCTCGCGCCCGACGTCGATGACACGGAGGTCACCGGCCGCCGGATCGAGCTCCAGACGCTGGTCTACGGCCTGCATCCCGGACAGTGGATCGTCGTCGCAGGCGAACGCACCGACATCACGGATATCAACGGGGCCGTCATCCCCGGCGTGCGGGTGAGCGAGCTGGCGATGATCGACGGCGTCACCCAGGAAAGCGATCTGCTCGCGCCCGCCGACACACTGCACACCGTGCTCACCCTGGTAAAGCCGCTGGCCTACCGGTACAAGCGCTCGTTGTGCATCGTCTACGGCAACGTGGTGAAGGCCTCGCATGGCGAGACGGTGAACGAAGTGCCTGGCTCGGGCGACGCGAGCAAGACCCTGCAAAAGTTCGCCTGCAGGCGAGCGCCGTTGACCTTCACCCCGGCCGCGACGCCGTCCGGCGTGGAAGGTTCGGAGGTGGTACGCGTTAACGGCGTCCAGCACCAGCGCGTGGATTCGCTGTGGGACGCGGATGGCACCATGCGGGCTTACCAGCTCGATCTCGATCGCGGTGGCACGGCCATGGTCGGCTTCGGCGATGGCGTGCACGGCGCGCGCCTGCCGAGCGGATCGCAAAACGTCCGCGTGGACTACCGCATCGGCATCGGCTCGCCCGGAAATGCGCGCGCCGAGCAGATCACCCTGCTGACCACGCGCCCCCTAGGCGTGACCGGCGTCATCAATCCCCTGCGCGCGAGCGGCGGCGCCGACCCCGATGGGCTGGAGCGCATCCGCCGCAACGCACCGCTTGCCGCGCGCGCTCTCCCGCCACTCTCCCGCTTAGTCTCCGTCGAAGACTATGCGGAGTTCGCGCAGCGCTTCGCCGGGATCGGTCACGCAGCCTCGAAAAGGCTCTCCGACGGCGCGCAACAAATCATTCACGTGACAGTGGCGGGCGTCGATGATATTCCGCTCGACCTAGAAGGCGACGTGATCTCCAATCTGCGCGCCGCCTACGCGATCTATGGAGACCCTGCGTATCCGGTCGAAATCGGCGTGCGCGAGTTGAAGATCCTGGTGCTACAGGCCAAGGTCGGCGTCCAATCCGGCGTGAGTTGGGATGTGGTGGAGCTGGACCTGCGTGCGCGGCTGCAGGACTATTTCAGTTTCGAGAGCCGGCTCCTTGGCCAAGCTGCGTACCTTTCGGAAGCAATCGCGATCATGCAGCGCACACCCCGGGTCGCATGGGTCAACGTGGACATCTTCGGCGCGGTAACGGAGTACGACGTACGCGACGCCAAATCCCTCGCCGCCGCCATCGGCAGCCTCGGCCTGAGCCCCCGTGTGGATGCCCGCAGCGCCGGTTTGAATCCGAATTGGAGTCCGGGCTCGGTCAAGCCGCGATTCCTGGAACAGCAACTGGTATTCCTGGTGCCGGAAGTATCGGGCCTAGTGGCATTGAATCAGGTGTAACATGCAAAACCCTATGTTTACAGATCCCGACGCATTGTATCGGTTGTTGCCTGCCTACATCCGCTTCTGCGATCAGAAGGCCGGCGGAGAGTTGCAACAACTCCTCAACATCATCGGCGACCAGGCTGCGGCTCTCGAACTTGACCTGGAGCGGATGTACGACGGCTGGTTCATCGATACCTGCGATGAGTGGCTGGTTCCCTACCTAGGCGACCTGGTGGGGCTGGCCCCGGCACCGCTTACATCCGGAGCGCCGGGCACGGAGCGGGAACAGCGGCTGCGGCAGGTGCTTTCCGCCCGTTCGGCCACCGCGAACGCCATCGCGGACCGCCGCCGCAAGGGCACGCTGTGGGTGCTCGAAGAGATCTCCCGCGATGTGGCCCACTGGCCCGCGCGCGCCGTCGAGTTCTACCGCCGCACCGTGGTCGCGGCCCATCTCGATCACCTGCATCCGGCACGCATGGCCACTCCCGATCTCCACTCGGCGCGGCATCTGGCCGATCTCGACACCCCCTTCGACAACTTCTGCCATATCGGCGATGTCCGCCGCATCAGCAACGACGAATCGGGCGGTCGCTACGGAATCCCCAACGTGGGCCTGTTCGCCTGGCGCCTGCGGCCGTATAGCGTAACCAAAACCGCGGCGTACTGCCGCGAAGAGGTGGGCGCGCACTGCTTCACCTTCTCGGCTCTCGGCAATGACACGCAGCTCTTTCAGAACCCGATTCCCGAGATCGAACGAAGCGCCATCGCGCGAGCCGAGAATCTCCCCGTTCCCATCACTCGCTGGGCTCTCGAAAACAAGGCGCCCGCCGATGCCGGCAGGGCCCAGGCCGATTCCTCGCTCTACGGTCCCGGTGCGAGCCTCGTTATCCAGGCGGAAGGTTGGCCGAAGGCGGGAAACATCACCTACGACCAGGTGATTCCGGCCGACCTTTCCGACTGGTCCTATCGCGTGCCCAAACAGCACGTCGCCATAGATCCGGTCTTGGGACGGATCGCGTTCTCCCCCTCACAACCGCCGCGACGCGGCGTCACCGTCAGCTACCGCTACGGCTTCGCAATGGATATCGGAGGCGGAGAGTACCGCCGCACCGCCGCGCCGCTCCCCACAGAGGTCCAGCGCCTGCGGGTCGAGCCCAACGCAACGGCCGGCTCCGGCGTTTACGGCAGCATCGCCGATGCCTATGCCGCATGGCGCCACGCGCGGGACACGGCAGTGGCGACCACCTCGGCCGCAACCACACCCCCGGCCCTCGTGATCGAACTGCTAGTCAGCTCCGTATACGTAGGACGTTTCAGCTTCGAGCTTCTGGCAGGCGAGACCATCGCCGTTGTGGCTGCGCCCGGCACGCGGCCCGTGATCTGGCTTCCCGACACTTCTGCGGGAACCACGGATTCCATCAGCATTCGCGGCACACGCGGCAGCCGCGCCATCCTCGATGGCCTGCTCATCGCAGGCCGGGCGGTGGAGATCGGCAATGCCGACCCCCCGCCGGACGACAAAGCCGACATCGAGTCCACCAAGGCCCCCCCTGTAACCACGGTGCCCGTCGACCTCTGCGAGGTCTGGATCCGGCATTGCACGCTCGTGCCCGGCAACTCTCTCCACCCGAATTGCGATCCGCGCCAGCCTTCCGAACCAAGTGTACTGGTGGACCGCACGTCGGCCTGTCTTCGCGTCGAGTCCAGTATCATCGGGGCAATCCGGATCGAGCAGGAAGACGGCGCTCGCGAGCCCGGCAAGCTCCTCATCACCGACAGCATTGTGGACGCCACCAGCGAATCGCGAACAGCAATCGGCGGGTTCGGCGCCCAGATCGGGCACGTGGAGTTGAGCGTCTGGCGCAGCACCCTGGTCGGCAGGGTGGCCGTGCACGCGCTTCGATACGCCGAGGACAGCATCTTCGTCTCCAGGCTCGATGTCGCGCGGCGGCAGGTCGGCTGCGTTCGCTTCTGCTATATCACGGAGGATTCGCGCACGCCCCGGCGCTACGAATGCCAGCCCGATGGCGCTCTCGCTGCCGCGGACGCCGCAATTACCCCACAGGCGAAGTCGCTGCCGCCCGCGGAATTCGCCGCACTGAAGGCGCGCCAGAGAGTCTGGGCCCGACTCCGCGTCACACCGCGGTTCGAGAGTATACGATACGGCTCAGCGACCTATCTGCGGCTGACCGCCTGCGTCGCGCCCGAGATAAGTCAAGGAGCGCACGACGAGTCCGAGATGGGGGTCTACCACGACCTGTTCGAGCATCAACGGCTATCCATGCTGAGTGACCGCCTCGCCGACTTCGTGCCCGCGAGCTCGGATGCCGCCGTGATTTTCGTTTCCTAGGAGAAGATACATGCCAGGCGATATTGAACGCGATACATTCCATCCCAATATGCGGTTCGCTAGTGTGGACCTGCAGCAGGGCCGGTTGCTGCTTCCGGCCGAATTCAACGAGCAGAGCGCCATCCACCACCATTTCCTGCGAACTTTTGTCGTCAACCTGGTGGGCCGCAACTGGAGAGCCGGCACCGGCTTCAAGATCACTGCCGATGGCGCCAGGTCATCGAAGATCGAGATTGAACTTGGCCATTATTACGTGGATGGCATCCTGTGTGAGAACAAGGTTAAACGAGCCTTCGAAGGTCAGCCTTTCGGTCCAACGCCGGACGACCCGTCCCATATCGAGGCCGGTACCTCCGTCGCGCTGTACCTGGACTGTTGGGAGCGCCACGTCACCTGGCTGAACTATCCGTCCTTGCGCGACCCCGCTTTGGGCGGCGCCGATTCCGCTACGCGCATCCAGATTGCCTGGCAGGTCCGCCTGCTCACGGCGGAGATGGTCACCAAGCAGCTGGGCGATGCGATCCTCGCCCTGAAAGCCCGCATCTCGCCCACAGATGCAGCCGCCAAGAAGGCCCTTACGGCAACGTTGAAACAGTTGACGATAGCCGAGGCGCTCGCTCCCGACACCTGCGACAACGCCACCACTATTCTCGATCTGCTCGATGAAGCATCCCCACGCATGGTCGCCAACGCCAAGCGGGACGCCGATAACCCGGATCCATGCGCCATCGCGCCGGATTCCGAATACCGCGGCCGCGAAAACCAGTTGTACCGCGTGGAAATTCACCGCCCCGGCCTCGCGGGTCCCGCCGGTCCGGCCACGTTCAAGTGGTCGCGCGAGAATGCGTCCGTCGCCTTCAAAGTGATCGATATCGCGGCTGACCCGACCGCCGGTAAAGCCACCACCCAGTTAACGCTCGAGAACCTCGGCCGCGATCGCCGCACAGGCCTGTGCGAAGGCGATTGGGTCGAACTGGTGGATGACGACAGCGAGTTTGGGTGGCTACCGCTGACCCTGCTGCAGGTCGCGAGGGTGGATGCGCAACGTCGTGCGATAACTCTGAAAGGTGTCACGGAACCCACCGTGAACCCCGCGCGCCATGCCCTCATGCGCCGATGGGACCACACCCCCGACAACAAAGAAGACGGTGCCATTTTTGTGAAGGAAAGCAATACCGATTGGATCGACCTGGAGCGCGGAGTCCGAATACAATTTCTGCCCGGCGGACTGTACCAGAAAGGAGACTACTGGCTGATTCCGGCGCGGGTCGCAACCGGGGACGTCGAGTGGCCCACAGTAGGAACCACGCGCCTTCCGCTGAAGCCCCACGGTATTGCACACCACCGCGCCGCCCTTGCGATTGCCAATAAGGAGGTCAAGGGAGTGTGGACCGTGACGCACCAGTGCGGATGCCACCGTGATCCGCTGTGCAAAACATAACGCGGCTTATCCGCGGCGCGGATGTGTGGTTCCCGAAAAATCCCGATTTGGTTGATAAAGTGGGAGTTGACGGTCATCGCCGATTTTCGCCAGCCCAGACTTCGCGACATTGTTCACGTCTATTAGAGCAGTTCCTTAGTAGCTATATCCAGGAAGGATAATTGTCGATAAAGTGGGAATGGCGATCTCTGCGAAGCGTCGATGCCACAAGCCTATTCGGACGATTTGCGCTGCAAGCTTCTGGAAGCGTACGAGGCTGGTCGTGGGAGCTTGCAGGAGTTGGCGCAGCAGTTCGGCGTCAGTTGGGGGTACAGCAAAAAGATTCGAGCCCAGCAGTTGCGGACGGGGCGGAAGCAGCGGCCGGCGCAGAGCCAGCACGGTCCTGCCAGTCGGTTGACGGCTGGGGTGGAGCAGCAGTTGCGGTCGATCCTCCGGCAACAGCCCGATCTGACCTTGGCTGAACTGCAACCGCGACTGGCGGCCAGAGCCGGTGTCGGCATCAGCCGATCGCGACTGTGGGTGTGGCTGCAGCGGCTGGGCTTACGGTATAAAAAAAATCGCTCCGGGCGCAGGAGCAGGAAAGCGGCGAAAGCCTCTGGCGTCGCCAGGCGTGGTGGGAGCAGGTAAGCGAGTTGGATCCCGCCGCGCTGGTGTTTCTCGACGAAAGCGGCGTGACCACGGAGATGACCCGCCGCTATGGTTGGGCACCCCGACCCGAACGCGTCTCGGAGGCGGTGCCCGCGGGCCACTGGCGCACCCTGACCGTGTTGGCCGCGCTCACCACCGCAGGCGTGCTGGCCAGCATGACCATTGAGTCGCCTACTGATGGGGATGTCTTCCTCGCCTTCGTGGAGCAGGTGCTCGTGCCACGGCTGGAATCGGGGCAGGTGGTAATCCTGGACAACTTGGCTGCCCACAAGGTGGAGGGCGTGCGCCAGCTCATCGAAAGCCGCGGGGCGCACCTGCTCTATCTGCCGCCGTACTCGCCCGACTTTAACCCCATCGAGCAAGCCTGGTCCAAAGTGAAACAACTCTTGCGCGGAGTGAAGGCCCGAGTTCTGGAACAGCTCGAACCGGCGATCGCTCAGGCCTTGGCTGCCATCACGGCTCAAAACGCGCAAGCCTTCTTCCGCCACTGCGGGTATGGGATACAGCAACTATGAAAATGCTCTAGCGTCGTTCAAGTAAGGTCAAAATATTCATGCGCCTCGGCAGTAGTATCGAAGCAGGCCGCCGAGGCGTTCGCGGCAGCGGAGCTTGGGCGACGAATTCTCTTCACTGAGGATTGGTCAGATTGGTCGTAGCCTTGATTTCACCGATGAACGGTCGCCCGCAGAGCTCGACGACAACATCAATGAAGTCACGTTCCATGTCAACGAGAATGTTCTGTGCTTTCAGGAATCTGGACAGGCGAACCTGAACGACGGCCAGTTCGAAGCCACCCTGCATAACAACCCGCAGCTGCTGGTCGCGCCTCTTCAATTCACATTTCAATAAATTTCTACAGGGCGAATCGAGGCAATTACGTTCAGCATTACAGCAGTGGAATAATCCGTGCCGTTTCTGTCACATTGTCGCGGGTGTGTACACGCCGGTGCTTGCAAAGGAGTTCGGGGTGATTGGCTCAACGCCAAAACAACGGCGCGACCACGAGCAAGAAAGTCAGCGGAAAAAAGAAAACTGCGCCATGGAAATCGGGTGGTCGCTGCCCGGTGAGTGCAAAGCCCGGATGAAGCTATCCGAATTGACCAAGCGCGCTGGGCACACGGCGGCAGAATCTGCACGCGAATAAAGAAATCGAGACCTCAGGCCCAAGGAATCGATACCTCGAAGTGCTGCACAAACTGCTGCACAAACCCACCACTGGAACGCCCCGGAACGCCCATTAACCCCGTGCATCCACCTATATTTCACAACAACATACACAAAGCTGAGTCGATTCGTAATCGACAGGTCATCGGTTCAAGTCCGATCGTCGGCTCCAATAGCTTACCGACAATCAGTTCACCATCTGCTGCACAACTGCTGCACACTCGATCAAGGTGGCAGCTTTGTCCCGGAACCGGCGCCACCGAACGCGCAGTATGTTCTGTCCCAGCAAGTACATTTGCTTGTGCTTCCGACGGGCCAGGTCATGTACACGGACCAGTCGCAAGACGTTGAAATCTATACGCCCGCCAATCAGACGTACGCCCCCTCCTGGGCGCCGCAAATCCCGAACTGCGGATCGGTTTGCTCCGTTACAATCTATAAGTCTCAGACAACCGTTATCTCTGGCACAGGGTTCAACGGCGTGTCGCAAGGTGCCATGTACGGTGACGACGCCCAAATGGCCACCAATTACCCACTGGTGCGCATTACGGTCCCCCAGCCTTGCCCTCCTAAGACTTTTTGTCCGTCGCTTGTTTACTATTGCCGCACCCACGACCATAGCTCCATGGGGGTGGCAACTGGCAATCTCCCCGTTTCGACCTCCTTCGATTGCCCGAATGTCCCGATCGATACCATCGGATTGCTACAAGTTGTGGCGAACGGTATCCCTTCCAATAAGGAGGTTGTGTACATCCAACCGTAGTACCGTGACGCTGGCTGGACCTCACTAAAGCGAAGAACTTGTCAAGACATTGCTAACCCCTAGCCGTCATTGCCGTGATCTGCGCTGGATTGTCCAAAGGAGGACAGAAACATGCGATGTCGGCCCCGACAAGGTTGAGGCCGCGCAGCTTGTGCAGCAGCCCTAACACCTCGCGCGTCGTCATGCCATTGACTCCGGGTCGGCGACTGCAGGCGCATACGCGATGTCGATCACATCCAGGTCGAAACTGAGATAGGCTGGCCCGAACCAACCACGCGGAATCAGTCCCAGGTAGCTGGCCACCTGTTTGCTGGCTGAGTGGTTATCTCCCGCTCTTACAACATGTTGGACGGTAATGTGGAATTCAGTTGACATTGGGTCCCCCGCGGCGCAAAAAGGGACACAACGCGGTACGACAGGCTGTCCATCGCCGAAACGAATAGAAGAATCCAGGCAGAAGTCTGCTCACAGGGGAAGCATGTCAGCTCCGCTGCGGAGGAACCGCAGCCAGATTCGGCATACCGGCGCCTTTGTCGTGGAAGGGAGAATCTCTTATGTGGCTTTTACATCAGCAACGCGTTTCAGTCCTTGGTCTTAATGCCCGCCCGGTGCAACTCGCAGTTGCACTGGCGACCGTGTTTTCGCTGGCGCTGGTAGCCGCCCTGCCGGCGCAGGCGCAGACCTTCCAGGTTCTGCACAACTTCACCGGCGCACGGGACGGCGCCAATCCCCTGGACGGGCTAAGCATCGATCGGAACGGCAATCTCTACGGCACCGCGTCGGGCGGCGGCAACCAGATCTACGGTTGCGACAATTCCTACGGAACAACGGGTTGCGGCGCGGTCTTCGAGCTGGCGCGCTCCGGCACGGGATGGATCCTCAGGCCGCTTTACGATTTCCAGGGTGGCAACGACTCTGGCAATCCGGGTTACGGCGTGGTCTTTGGGCCGGATGGCGCGTTGTACGGCCTGACAAACGGCGGTGGCGGCTGCAGTAATTATTACGTGTGCGGCAACGTTTTCCGGCTTGCACCGCCACCGACTTCCTGCACCAGCTTCATCTGCAACTGGCAGGAGACGATACTTCATCAATTCACCGGGCAACCGGATGGATCGTTGCCCGCAAGCCGCCTCATTTTCGATTCCGCGGGAAATATGTATGGCGCGACTTTCTTTGGCGGCCTCTACAACGACGGGGCCGTGTATGAGCTTTCTCGCAACGGAGGCGGCTGGACTGAAAACGTCATCTACTCATTCAACACCAATAATCAGGGCTTGGGAGTCGCGCTTCCAGGTGGTTCCTTGGCAATCGACCCAGCGGGCAATCTCTATGGCGCCGCAAACTGCAACTCGACATTGGGTTGCTTTTACGGTGCCGTGTGGCAGTTGCAGGCAGTGCAAGGCAGCTGGGCCCTTAACGAACTCTATCAGTTCAACGGATACGACGGTTATCAGCCGGTGGGCGTGATCCGCGACTCGTCGGGCAATCTCTTCGGTACAACGTTGGGCGATGGTGGTCGCGACAGCGCGGCTGTTTACGAGCTCAGCCCCTACAACGGTGGATGGAACTATACCCAGCTCTATAACTACGGCGGTTTCGGCGAGGACAGCACTTCCGCCTTGGTGATGGACTCCGCCGGCAATCTCTACGGCGCGGACTCGATTACTGGCGACGGTTACATCTTTAAGTTGACCAGGTCGGGAAACGGCTGGACCTTCAGCAGGCTGCACAGCTTCAGCGGCCCCGACGGCGCAGGCGCCGTTGGCACCCTGGTCCTGGACAGCAACGGCAATCTTTACGGCACGACGGTGAGAGGCGGGACCTATGGTTATGGAGTGGTGTGGGAGATCACGCCGTAAGCAGCGGGAGTGGCTGGTTCCCAGTTGAAGCATCGCACAATGTGAGATTCGCGAGCGGAATTGTAACTGCAGTCTTCACTCAAAATGGAGAATTATCATGGCAAGCCCAGAGCAAAATCGAACTGCTAGTTTGCAAACCGGCCCACGAGCGTCAGCCTTCGTGCTGGCGTCGGCAGTTGTGTTTGCATTGATAGTCCTTGCGACCCCGGCGCAGGCACAAACTTACTCCATGTTGCACAGCTTCACCCATGGAGCCGACGGAGCATTCCCCATTGCAGGCTTGACGATGGATGCGGCAGGAAACCTCTACGGTACAGCCTATTACGGCGGCTCCGCGCCAAATTGCTTTTATTGTGGCACGGTGTTTAAGCTGGCGCCGAAGGGCTCCGGCTGGATCTTTACCACGCTTTATAGCTTCAACGGCCAGGACGGAGCCCTGCCCGGCGCCAGGGTAATTTTCGGCCCCGGTGGCAGCCTTTACGGCACCACGGTCTACGGAGGGACGGGACACTGTCCGGGCACGGTTTTCAGCCTAAGACCCCAAGCCAGAGCGTGCCAGACGGCCTCGTGCCCGTGGGCGGAAACCGTGCTCTACAACTTCTGTAGCAACAACCCTTATGACGGGTGGGACGCCAACGACATTGCCTTCGACCCGGCCGGTAACCTCTACGGCACGACGTCTCAGGGAGGGCCAACCGGCCATGGCGTGGTTTACGAACTGACGCCCTCCAACGGCTCCTGGACGGAGACGGTTATTTACGGCGTTCCGAATGGCAGCGGGGTGCCCTACTCAGGCGTAATCCTTGACCAGACTGGTAATTTATACGGCACCGGCTACATTGGCGACTCGGGAACGGTTTACGAACTGACAACCCCAGGATGGGGCTATCAGCTCTTGCACCAATTCTCCATAGGCGATGGATTTGACCCCTTTGGCGGGCTGATCTTCGACAAGTCGGGAAATCTCTACGGCGGCACGCTGTGTGGGGGCTCGAGTGGTGAGGGCACGGTTTACGAAATGTCGCCGTCAAACGGCGCTTGGACGCTGACTACTCTTTACAACTTCACTACGGGCGATCCGAACTACTGTGGCGGGCCCTATGCCAGCCTGGTCATGGATGCGGCGGGCAACCTCTATGGCACCACGCACTCCGGTGGCGCGTATAAGTACGGTTCCGTTTTCAAGCTGACGCCGTCCAATGGCGGATGGACGTACACCTCGCTGCACGATTTTTGCGCTGGCGGCCCTCCCTGCAGCGATGGTGCTTACCCTTTCAGCAATGTTGTATTCGACAGCAAAGGCAATCTGTACGGCACCGCATCCCAAGGCGGAGCGTATGGCTCCGGAGAATATGAGGGAGGCGTGGTCTGGAAGATCACGCCGTAGAGCGGCTGCCCACTTCGGGGTTGGGCGCAGGCCGCAGCTCTTCGAACGGCTGAGCTATTCTCCCGCGACGGTCATGCCGTCAATGCGGAGCGTAGGTGACGCGATGGCGCCGCGGAACTCAAGGTCGTTGCCGATCTCCGCAGCCACCCTTTGCACCGCGGAACATTGTGACCAGCCCAGTCCGCCAGCCCTCCTGAACCATTCCAGCGGGGCACTCTCGAGATTTGAAGCTGACTGCCGCCGGGTGTCAGAGAAGGTTCTCCAGCGGCTGGTCGGCGACGGGTTGGCTTAGCTCTCGCAGTGCGGCTCGGCGGACGCGGCTTCTCCATATCAGCGCCAGCGAGGGAGCCCGGCTGTTGATCGAGCGCGTGGGTGTCTCCCGGCTGGGACTGCGACGCCCACGCTTCGAGGGCTTGGGAGACCGCTTCCTGAAGGGATACCCCTCGGAGCGCAGCCAAGCTCTTGATGCGGCGCATGGCGGGTTCGGGTAGCCGGACGGCAAGTCTCTTCATTGCTAACATGGTACCATGGTACCATGTTAGCAGTTAAGGTAGGTTACAAGAGCGCGTTTTTTCAACTAAGTCTTTATCACGCAATATTTTACACGTAAGTCAAGCAAAATCTATATTTTGCGCGATATTCATGACCTAAGTTATTGATTCTAGTTTAAATAAAGTCGGCCAGGGAGGGTTCGCAGGCGTGCAGTTGTCCCGTTCGTGCTATCGTCGAGCCACATGCTTTGGCTGAGTGCTGACTGCTGACTGCTCAGCAACTATCCACTGCTGTTGAAGCTGTCTTTCAGCGCATCCTCGATCGTGTACTGAATGACCTGCGGATACTGCTCGCCGAGCAATTGCTGTAAACGCGTGGTGTCCATGGTGTACGAGCCAATCATGTAAGGCAGAGCAGCGGGAGGAATGGCCGAAATTCCCCAGTTCCACAAGAACTGGAGAATAGGACGACAGGCAGCGCGAGGAACGCGCTTGATCGTGGCGTTGGCAATCTCGGCGCAGCGCTGGATGGTGAGCGGTTCTCCGCGGCCGGCAACATTCAGGATGGTCAGCGGCGGATCGCTCTCGGGCCGATGCAAAAGATAGACAAGCAGGCGCGCCACGTCATCCACATGCACGAACTGGAGCTGCTTCTCCAGATACTTCTTGCCCAAAGGCAGCATCAAGGGAAGCCGTTTGCCGGCAGCGCGCATGCGTGCAGCGCGTTTACTCTTGCCCAGCGGTGTTCCGCGCAGCGCTCCCACCATGTAATTCTGCATGGTAGCGCCAGTAAAGATGTGCGGTCGAAGAATGTAAGTGCGGCAGTCGCCAAGGCTCTCGGCGCGATAGCGGACTACGTCATCGCTCTCGCGCTTGTGGATGGCGTAGGGCAAAGTGTGCGCGCGAAGCGGAGCGTCCTCCTTCACCGGTCCCGCCGTCTCGGGCCCGTAGGCCGACACGCTGCTGGCGAAGAGGAACTGCCCGACGTGGCCGCCGGTGCGGTTGACGACGCTCACCGCTTCCATGACGCGCGCGGTGCCAGCTACATTGATTTGCCACATACGCTCAGTGTCGAGGACTCCGCTGCGCAGAGGATCGAGGATGAAGGCCAGATGGACCACCGATGTTGCACCGGTCTCGCGCAGCAGCTCGATCAGCGGCCAGCAGGACGCTTCGCGGCCGAGGTCCATCTCCTGAAACCGCGTCAAGGGAAGCGGACTTTCGGGTGGGCGCACGTCTACGCCCACCACGCGAAAGTCGGAGAGCAACGGAAGCAGCCTGGTCCCGAGATTTCCCGCGACACCCGTGACCAGGACCGTGCGTTCCGGCGCCATGACTACTGCGGAGGCACTGGCGGGTTTTGGGGCGGCGGAGCCCCAGCGCCTGGCGCCGGCGGCATTCCCCGACGCGGAGTGATAATGCGCGGAGTCGGCGGAGCCGACGGTTTTTCCGGCCCAAAGTAGGCGTCGTTCAAGACCGGCGTTACCGAGCTCTGGATCTCTTGGATCTTGTCGGTTACCAGTTGCCGCTGCAAAGTGGTGTTGATCTTGGCCTTGGCTTCGCTGAGGGGGATGGTGCGCACCGAGACTACCTTGTAGATATAGAAGAACGCGGGATCGGAGTAGGCTTGCGAGACTTGGCCCGGCTGTAGATCGAAAACCGCCTCATGGGCCTCGGGAAGCGAGCCCGGACTCCGTGGACCGAAGTTGACGTTGGCCGCAGGAGTGGTGACGCCAGCGTGCTCGGCAGCTTCCTTCTCCAGTTTCTCCGGATCCTCGCCGGCGACCCAGCGCTGCTGGATCTGGTCAACGTAAGCCTTTTCCTCAGCCTCGGATGGTTTGGGCTTGTCCGCATTGCCCTGGTTACGGGGTAGCATGATCCGCTGCAGCGTGACTTCTTCATACTTCTTGCTGTTTTGCTTGTAGTAATCCTCAATCTGCTGGTCAGTGGGATGGGAGTACTCTTCGGTGATGCGCAGGTTCAGCGCCTCCGTTAGGATCTGGTTCTTGGTGTACTGCATGATCTGAAGGACGCGTGGATCGTTCTCCATTCCCATGGCGCGCGCCGCGTCCGAGAAGGTCAGCAGCTTGGCATACTGGTCGGCAAATTTTCGCAGGACGTCCGGCGGCATCGCGGGCCGATCAGGTGGTGTCAGCGCTTGAACAAGCTTCTCAAACTGTTCTCGCGTCAAGCTGCTCACGCAACCCTCAGGCGACGTAGTCGTTCCAGGCTTGGGCCGGCAGGCACCCTTGAGCGTAAGCACTGGCTCGGTCAATGGAACCACGCTGGTGCTGGGCAAAGTGGCTGGAGCTGGCGGCGGTGGCGGCGGTGGCGCCGGAGCCGAAGGCGGCTCACTTGGCCTCGCGGCCTTAGCCAAATTCGAAGTCTGGCTTCCAACGCTTGTGGTCTTCTTCCAACGTCCACCATCTAAGACGTACGTACCTCCGGCCTTTAATTGGACGCGGGTACCATCAGCAATATCTATTTTCTGGATAGCCTTGAATCCGCCGCGACCGTCCTCTATGCCTGACACGACGACCGCCGACCCTGGGAAAGCGAACGTGGTGGTGCCTCCTTTGGCAACACTCCCAGACCATACGAAGACACGCATCACGTCGTCGAATGGGATGCCGTTTACCGTCACTATCTTCAGCGATTCTTTCTTCACGTTCTTGTCGCGAGAATAGTCTAGGATCTGAGCTCGGATCATGGATTCCATAGTCTTGTTGCTGATTACATCATTGGGGGTGGGCTTTGAAGATGGAGCCGGCGCTGAACTCTGACTGCCAGCGGTAGAAGCTGAAGGAGCGGGCTGCGGCTTAGCAGCCTGATCCTGGGCAAAGCTGGCGCAGCTGAGGACCGATGAAATGGCAAGCGCCATCAAGGTATAACGTGACATGAAGTTGGTATTCCTCCGGAGTAGTGCCGCCAAAGGCGGAGCAGGGAAATGCAACGAAAATCGTAACACATCGCGGACAAAAGCTTAACAACCACCCGCATTACTCACAGGTGATCTTGCGGAAAGTATCCGCTCTGTACGTAATCGATTGGCGAGCAATTTGGCGGATCGACCCGGAACGTGAATAATCAAGCCTATGGCGGAGACCGTCAGCGCTGCCGGGATGCGGTTGGAAAAGAAGGGTGTTGCCCTGAATTCTATTTACGCCGCGGTCGGGATCACCCTGCTGAAGGTGATCGTCGGGGCGACGACGGGTAGCCTGGGCATACTCTCCGAGGCGGCGCATTCCGGCCTTGATCTTGTCGCGGCCACCATCACCTATTTCTCAGTTCGCGTTTCTGACAAGCCAGCCGACGCAGAACACCAATACGGCCACGGGAAAGTCGAGAACTTCTCGGCCTTCATCGAAACCGGATTGCTTTTGCTGACCTGCGTTTGGATCGTGTACGAAGCCTGCAAACGCCTGTTCTTTCATTCGGTCGAGATTGAGCCGACAGTGTGGGCCTTTGCGGTAATGACAAGCTCGATCGCCGTGGACTCCTGGCGTTCGCGGCGCGCTGAAACGCATTGCCGACAAGTACGACAGCCAGGCCCTGCACGCTGACGCGCTGCATTTCAGCACAGATATCTGGTCGAGCGCCGTGGTGATTCTGGGATTGGCCATCGTCCTGATTGGACGGAAGAGTTCGTTCCCGCTGCTAATGAAAGCCGATCCAATAGCTGCGTTGATCGTGGCCTGCATCGTGGTCTATGTCAGCTGGCGGCTGGCGCGGCAAACGATGGACGCGTTGCTCGATGCCGCTCCCGCGGGAGTCCGGAATCGCATTATCCAGGAGGTGTATCGGGTGAACGGCGTGATGGAAGTTGATCGGGTTCGCATCCGCAAGGGCGGCAATCGCTATTTCGCCGACGTTTCCGTCGCCATGTCCCGGAACGTGACGTTTCAGAAATCGGAACAGGTTTCTCTCGACGTCGCGGGGCGCATTCGGGAGGTGCTGCCAGAGGCCGATGTGGTGGTCAACACTGTGTCGCGCGCCAGCCATCAGGAGAGCCTGTTCGACAAGATTCGCGCCGTCGCAACCCGCAACAATCTCAATGTGCATGACATCAGCGTGCAAGATATTGAGGGGCAGTTGCACGTCGAGCAGCACGTTGAGCTGGACGAGCGGCTCAGCCTGAAAGAAGCCCATGATCGTGTGACCCGTCTGGAAGGCGAAATGAAGCAGGACATTGGCGAGATCGCAAGCATCTTGACCCACATCGAGAGCGAACCCGCGACGATTGAAACCAGCGATGGCCCAGTGCGCGCTCCAGGATTCGAGCAACGCCTTCATTCGGTCACCAGCGGTTTTCCCGAAGTCGTGGACATGCATGACCTTATGTTCAAACGGGTCGGCGGACGCCTCTATCTCTCGCTGCATTGCACCATGTTGGATGAGCTACCGCTGGCGCGCGTGCACGACATTCAGACCGCGCTGGAGGGTCGCTTCCGGCAGGAAGTCCCCGAACTCTTCCGCGTGCTCATACATCCCGAACCGCAGACCGACAACCAGCGATAAGCAATCGGTGACTAAGAATAATGACGGCGGACATGAGGGTTTAAAAACGAAACCGTCATACTTCTGCAACGCCAGGCAAGCATGGGCATCGAACCTACATGGTTTCACGGCCACAAGCACTAAGCGAACAGGATTTGCGCGACCTGGGCTTTGGCTCGGTCGTTTCCCGGGAGAGCCGGCAGCGGTTGCTGAACCGCGATGGCAGCTTCAACGTGGAGCGTCGCGGTCTTGGATTTTGGTCGTCGTTCAGCCTTTATCATGCGCTGCTTACTGTTTCCTGGTGGCATTTTTTCCTGATTTTCGCAAGTTCATATTTTGTGGCCAATGCGTTGTTCGCCGTCGCCTATCTGTCCTGCGGTACTGACGCGCTGGCTGGCAGTACGCTCGGCCTGGAAAACCATGCGTTCCTGCGCGCCTTTTTCTTCAGCGTAGAAACGCTCTCCACCATCGGATACGGAAACGTAGCGCCCATCGGTGTCGCCGCCAACATGGTGGTTACGGTGGAGGCGCTGACAGGGTTGATGGGCTTTGCCATCGTAACGGGGTTGTTGTTTGCGCGTTTTTCGCGTCCGACGGCGAAAATCCTGTTCAGCCGTCATGCCGTCGTCGCTCCGTATCGGGACGTCATCGCACTGGAGTTTCGAGTGGCCAACGCCCGCTCCAATGAACTGATCGAGGTCTCCGCCAAAGTGATGCTCAGCCGGTTCGAAGACGCCGATGGCGCGCGCACGCGCCGTTACTATCCGCTGGCTCTAGAGCGCGACAATGTTGTGTTTCTTCCACTGACTTGGACGGTAGTGCATCCCGTCGATGAAGCCAGCCCGTTGCACGGAGAAACGGCAGAGTCGCTGCGGAACTCGCAAGCCGAGATCCTGGTTCTACTCAAGGCTTTCGACGAGATATTTTCCACAACTGTTCAAACTCGCACCTCCTACACATCCGACGAAGTAGTTTGGGGCGCGCGTTTCGCCAATGCCTTCATGCTGAGTGCCACGGAGAAATTTGCCGACAGCGTGCGGGGAGGCAGGAAGGTTTCGGTGGATATGAAGCTGTTCGACAAAATCGAGCCGGCAGCCGATTTGCTAAACCGTTGAATGCCACCGGCCGCACGCGCGCAATGATTCAGGAGGAACTATGGCTGAAGGAATTTTTGGCGGCATAAAAGCGCGCCAGAGGGTTCTCTCGGACTTGCGATGAACAGGCCAACGTGCCGGTTATGCATAGTCAATCGGATGGGTGCTCAGCCAGTGCTCATCGCGGACCGTGCCCATTTCCTTCAGAGCTGAGCGGCCCATGCTGGCCGTAAGCTCACGGGTCTTCCAGGTTAGGCCGATAATGAACCCAATGGCGCTACCCGCCACTCCGTAGCCCACTGCCTTGGCACTCCGATTACGCCGGCCAGAAAAACACGAACCAATGAGGGCGGCGCAAGTGCCGATTGCCGCCAGTCCAAGCGCCCCGCGCGCCGACTCGGTCAAGGCTTCACACAAGGGCTGCCCATGGAGGTGAGACTGCCGGCCGTTACGCAATCCAGACAGCCCGGAGTTCACTAACGCTCGACCGTATTGAAGGCGACCTTTCACTTTGTTGTTCGGGTTCATGAATCAATTCCTTTTGGAGCGGTCCGTTGGCTTCGCGCTTTGAACCTGCGAAAAGGCCCGCACTGCTTCTACCATGACATTCCCATGTGACATCACTTCGAGTCTATGATGCACGTCACACTTCGAAATAACCCGCGTCACAAACGGCACCGTGGCCCAAGGAAGCCCTAGTGGGGCCAGCAAGTGCAAGAGCCACTACATTATCTTGATGCGCGGCGAGACGATTCGATTGCAGAGTGCGTTACAGTCTTGTCAAAATCGGACTGACCTGAAAGCCCCTCAGCCGGATTTTCTGCCCGTCACGCGCCGGACAAGGAGGCAGGTCGACGCCTGGTGGTGCCGTGCCGTGCCAGCACTGCGAGAACGGAACGCAGAGCGACACGAACTCAACTTCAGCGCTCGGCCTTCTGTCCAAGCGGCATGGCTGCCAAATCCACCCAGCGCTCCGCGGTGCCTTTCACAAAGCTCAGTTTGGCGATTCGTACCTTGCGGGTATCGGAATATTCCTTCCACCGTTCCCGTGCAATGTCGATCGCGTTGCCCACCTCGTCCGCGGCGTCGGCTTTGACCACCGTCAAGTGTGGCATGTAGGGCCAGGGTTCGTCGCAGAGGAACACGTCGCGATTCAAGCGATCGTGCAACTCACGCATGCGGTACGCGCCGCGCGCGACGCGGATGAAAACGGTGGGAGTCAAGGGGAGGAAGGTCTCGACGTCGCCCATGGTGATCTCAAAGGGCGCGGTTGTGCGACAGATCTCCGTCAGCAGGTCAACGGCTTGCTGCTCGGTGCCGCGCAACTGGCGGGGCGGCAGGATGGTCAGGTGGGCGTCGGCATGGGTATGCGCCGGGTGCAACTCGCGACGCAACTGCTCCACAAAAATCCCCACCGGGCTGCGCACGTAGGCAACCGCGGCGTATAAGAGCGAAGTCATGAAGCCTACATTATAGCGGCGAGTGGGGCGGACCGCCGCAGCCGAGGAGAACGGCAAGATTGCTATAATCAAGCCAGTCGGGGCGTAGCGCAGCCTGGTAGCGCACCTGCCTTGGGCGCAGGG
Organism: uncultured Acidobacteriaceae bacterium; assembly: GCA_963833155.1. Lineage (GTDB taxonomy): Bacteria > Acidobacteriota > Terriglobia > Terriglobales > Acidobacteriaceae > Bog-257. The sequence continues at coordinate 180,072 of CAWHWY010000022.1, read as the reverse complement.
GGTCGGAGGTTCAAATCCTCTCGCCCCGACCAATCCTTTGAGCAACTTAGTTAACGTTCTGCTATCTGCAAGTTCCAGCCACTAAAGAGGTCCTGATGGCAGCGAGCCCTATCAGTCGGGGGTCCAGCCCAGAAATTCTTCATGTCCCTCGAAGATCGCGACCAGCAGATATCGGACGCGCTGCTTCCAGCCAACCGGCTTCGGCTCATCGACCCGCATGGGTTTGTTCTCGACCAGTGGTTCCACTTCGGGAGCGATGCAGGTTGCTGGCATAGGACTCCTTTCGTCCGCTGTGCGAGGCCGGCATTGGAGATGCCTGGCCTCTTCACAAAGAGAGAAGGATTGGGCCCTTCAAACTAAAGCTAACCACGTTGACTGTGCCCTCCAAGGACCGGCATCACGGCCCAGTGTGATGGGATGGCGAGAACACAGTGATGTGACCGGCAAGTTTTGTACCGTAATACCTGCCAAGTTCCCGGACAACCGAGCCCAGTCTTTCTGAAGCTTGACTTAGGGTTTTGATTGAGAAGGCTGGTTCGCGCATGCCAGTTGGTACCGCAGGCCAACCCGTTATAGGATAGGTGTCCGCTTGAGATGGATCCGGATGAACCCGAGAGAGGGGGAGAGCGCATCGGAGTAACGTTACAGTTGCACTTAGGCCGGGCCATCTTCTTGTTTTTCGCTGCATTGATTGCTGGGACGTCCAACGCGGTGGCGGGCGGCGGCACTTTCATTTCATTTCCAGCACTGTTGGCCGCCGGCGTGCCTGCAGTGGAGGCCAACGCGACTAACACCGTCGCACTGTGGCCTGGGTTGGCAGCCAGCACCGGTGCCTACCTGAAACGGCTCAGCGTGCCGCGACGCTTGCTGGTTCCATTGCTGTTGACCAGCGTTGCCGGCGGGCTGGCTGGCTCGCTGCTCCTGCTCAAGACGCCACAACATGTCTTCCTGCATCTCGTCCCCTGGCTGCTGCTGGGGGGCACCTTGCTGTTCGCCTTCGGCAACAAGATCCGCGCCATGGCCGGGAAGTCTCACGCTGTGTATGACTTGGGGAAGATGTCATGGCGGGCGATCATCGTGGCTTCGATCGCTGAGTTGCTGGTCGCGATCTATGGCGGGTATTTTGGCGCGGGGATCGGGTTCATGATCCTGGGAATGTTGGCGGCAATGGGGATACATGACATTCATGCCATGGGCGCGATCAGGACATTACTTTCCGTAGTGATCAATGCTGTGGCGGTGCTGACATTCATTTCGGCCCGTGCCGTTTTTTGGCCGCATTGCCTGGTGATGATTGCGGGGTCTATGGCGGGCGGCTGGTTTGGCGCGCACTACGCGCAAAAGGCCGATCCCCAGAAGGTGCGGCGCGTCGTAATCACCATCGGCCTGGCGATGAGCGCTTATTACTTTGTCACGGTGCGATAGGGCTGAGGCCGTGCGAGACCGCATCGGCCAACGAGGCATTAGAGAATGCGCTGGCGTGCTCTCGCGGCCAGGCTGTGCGCCGGCATAGTGCAGATCCGGTGAGCCGAAACGAAGGGTACTACCTTCCTACACCGCAGTTCCTATCCCGTCAACTTCAGGCAGGACGGGGACAGGCAGTCCCTGTTCCGAATCTTTGACAACCCGAGTTGCCAGAGGCTTCAGCCACAACAAAGCCATGAACGCGGCAACCAGATCGCACGCAATCATAGCCCAGAAAACCTTCGTCCAGGAGCCGGTCTTGGCAAACATCCAGGCGGCGCCGGGTCCGGCAAAGGCTGCAGCTATCCCCTTGGCCGTGTACACGATCCCATAGTTGGTGGTGGCCCATTTGTTGCCGTAGAGGTCGCCGGTGATGGAGGGGAACAAGGAGAAAATATTGCCCCACGCAAAGAAACACAGGCCTGACAACACAACGAACCAAACGGGGTGGCCGATCAGTTGGAGCAGAGCATACACCGCGAGAGCTTCCAGAATGAAAGCAATGAAGATGGCATTCTCCCGGCCGATGTGGTCCGACACCCATCCCCAGAAGGGACGGGTAAACCCGTTCAGGATCCGGTCGACTGTGATGGCCAGCACCAATGCGGTCATTCCGAAGGCCACGACGACGTTGTCCACGTGATACGAGGAAGCCATGGGGTTGAGTTGTGCGGTCACCACCAAGCCACCGAAAGCCAACATCGTCATCATCAGATAGATAACGTAGAAAGATGGCTGGCGCAGCATCTGCCACGGCGTCATGTCGACCGCCGAAGTGTTCACTCTGGCTTTGATCCTCGCTTCTTTCTGTTTCCAGTTGGGTGGCGTCCATCCCACCGGCGGCCTGGCCAAGCAGAGGGAAGAAGCCATTACGACGAATCCCTGGATAATTCCCCACACGATGAACGTGTGCTGGTAGCCCGAGACTTTCAGCATGTTGGCAATGGGAGCGATCGTCGTCGCGGTGCCTACGCCAAAGGCTCCGGCAGTCAGGCCGACGCATAGACCGCGATGGTCCGGGAACCACTTCAGCGCGTTCCCTATGGTTCCCCCATAGACGACTCCGGCGCCGACACCGCCCACTCCGTACCAAAAGTACAGGCTGTTGATCGTCTCGGCCCGGCCGGCCCCGATCCAGCCCAGGCCGACCATGATCGCGCCTATACCCAGCATGAACCGGGGTCCGATTCGATCTACCAGGTATCCTTCAAAAGGTACGAGCCAGGTTTCCAGAGCGACGAACAAGGTAAAGGTCCATTGGACAGCGACCAGCGTGACGTGCAGATGGGCTTGTATGGGTTTGGTGAAGAGGGTCCAGGCGTACTGCAGGTTCGCGATGGCCATCATCGCCACGATGCCGGCTATTAACTGAATCCAACGATTGGGAATGCGCGAGGGGTGAATCAGCGTGTCCGGAGACGCAGCCATTGATCTGCCTCCATTACAGCGTTTAGACCTTAACGCCCCACTGATAGTGGTTCAATAATCAAGCCACTTGTGGCGTAACTTGTAACATGCACGTCGTGGAGTGTCAATCGAATCGGGCTCCGCGCCAGCCAGCAGAAGAACTGAAGCCGGCTGACGCATGTAAGTTACCATCTTGTTGACATTGACCAACCCTTGCGGCTCCTGACCAGTCGCAGTGACGGGGCCAGTCGTTCCCGCGGACTTTCGGAGAAGCCGGCAGAGCGAGACGCGATTGATGGATGAGAAGCTGCAAGCGCAGATCAAGACTTACCTGTCCCATCTCGACGGCTTAATCCGCCGCGGGTGTCAGATTCGCGACGCGCTGGCGACTGATTCCTCCGACACCTCTGCGATCGCGGAGACTCGCGTCTGGCAGGAAGACTGTGGGGTGACGATCAATCAATTGTCCGGAGGCAGCAAAGCCCACTGGCTTGCGCGGTCGTTTAGCGAATCGTTCCTGGTGCGCTCAGCGGATGGCCGTGCCGTCGAAGGGGCGCCGCCGGTCGAGATCGTCAAGCGACTGCTCGACGTCCTTGAGCAGGCCGTTGGCTCGCTTTCCCGAATGTGCGATAGCCCGGTTATTTCTGCAGCATCGGAGGCGCCGCCTCCTCGCCGTTTCGATTTCGTGCACGATCCCGAGCTTCGGCCTGTTGTGGAGCAAGCCTACTCCGATGGCCGGCGCGCCCTCGCGCAAGGGGACTATGACCTGGCGCTGCTCACCTCTTGCGGAATCCTGGAGGCCATCGTGACCGACGCGCTGGAACACAGGGGGTTGAGTACACTCGCTGCCTCCGACACGCCCGCAGGCAACATTGCTGATTGGTCATTTGAGACGCGGCTCACCGTCGCGGAGAGGACGGGACTCATTCGCGGCGGGTGCGCCCGGCTACCGGCCGTCGCTCGGACGTATCGAGATCTCACCAATGCTGACCGCAAGAGCGGCGCGAAGGCGACGGTTTCCGAGCGCGATGCGCGACAAGCCACACAGGTGCTTCATGTCGTGATGCGAGACCTTGATCCCGGCCGCTAGAGAGCCGCCAAACAACATCGTGTTCCGAAAATGTTTTGAAGGGTCACGGCTTCACAGAGTGCTGAAAAACTCGAATTGGCGGCGTCTTGAAAGGGCACACCTTCAGGTGCGCCGTTACAAGTCCTTTATTTCTTGTCATCCCGAACCGACTTTAGTCGGTGAGGGATTCTGCTTTTTTCGAGTTTTTCAGAGCCCAAGGGACCGGTTCCACGTCTCCAATCCAGCGATGTCGGTTTGTTCGATTTGCATAGAGTCCCGAATATCCACAAGCACTGAGGATGACGAGCTCGAGATACCACTTGCTAATCAGGAACGCTCATAACAGGGCAATTCCTTTTCGTTCCGTCCCCTCTTGGGGGGGTGCACCAGCCTGTTTCGAATTTCTACAAATGCCTGTGGCCCGTCCGCGCAGTTCAGCTCTTTTGCAATCTGTTGAAGGTCGGGTAAGCCCGGCGGCAAGCCAGCGGGACGGATAATGCTGCCAGAAGAAGGCGCAGCCGATCTGTGGCGGGAAGTTTGAAAAATCCATCCTCCGACAAGGATCCCCTGTCTTTGACTAGAGTACGCACGCAAACAATCTGGCGAGCGGTCAGGCGCGGCAGCTTGGTCATCAGACGGCAACTTCGACCATCGACAAGCTGACAGAGACATGTTCGGGAATTTCTTCTCCATCGGCGAGGCGGTCCTCGACGTGCAGCCGGATGGCGTCCTTTATGTTCTCCACCGCCTCTGCGTAGCTATCGCCCTGGCTGTAGCAGCCCTGCAGCGCCGGACAGGACACGAAGTATCCGTCCGCGTCGGCCTCGATAACAATCGGCAGGCTCAGTTGCTTCATGCGATGGATTATAAGCTCACCCCCGAAGAATGCCGCAAATACCTCCACCGCGACGGCGTCCCGGACATTGCTAGTCGCTTTCACCCCCCAATTTTGTCATCCTGAGCGGAGTGAGGCCAGTCGCCGCCGCGACCGACCGAACGCAGTCGAAGGATCTGCGGTTTGCGCCGCAAGTAAAGATGGTCGCAGCAAACCGCAGGTACCCCTTCGGCTTCGCTCTGTCGAAAACCATGGACGATCGCGGTACAAGCAAACACCAGGTCCCTCGACTCGCGCCCGCCCGACCCGAAGCGGGTCGGGCAAGAAAGGCGGGCGCTCTCTTGGGATGACAATTTAGAAGTTGGTCGGGTGACGCGGGGCTGAAGCCCGGATTTGAAGCGCAACGTAATCGCAATACCTCCACCGCGACGACGCTGAGGCCAGGCGCTCCCGACCTTTGGCTGAGAGTTCTACATCCTTCTCGGTTTCCCAATTCGGGAACCAGCAAGACAATTGTTCATAAATCACAGACATCCTGATTCCCGTGTGCTAGCGTCAGCTTGAGTCGAACCATACGGTCGGCACTCCAGGTTCTGTGGTGCGCCGAGCGTGTGGTTTTTTGTTTTGCGGCGAACATGACGTATCTCATAGAGTCGCTTTGTGTCAGGGCACGACTTCCAGTCGTGCCGAATGAAGTGGCTTAAGAGCTGGGCTTTAGCCCCTGCAAAACCTTCAGGGGCTGAAGCCCGGTCTCCCCGAGTGGACTACGGCACGTCTGAAGACGTGCCCTGACACAATCCAGAGCGGTTTGCGACGGAGGTTGCAATGAAGGCTATCAAGCATTGTCGCCACCTGAAGGAAGACGGGATCGCGTGCCATTCCCCGGCGCTCGGTGGCGAGAGCTACTGCCACTTCCATCTGCGCTACAAAGGACACCGCCTGCGTACCTGGCGAGGCCGGCGGATCCTCGGGGTCAGGGACCTGCACCTGCCGCCGCCTCACGACCTCGGTTCCATCCTCTACAGCCTGAACGACGTGGTTCAAGCTCTTGCTGCTGGCCGCCTCGACCCCGATGAGGCAGGCAGGGTCTTGTACGAACTGAACCTGGCCGGCGCGAAATTGCGTGGAGGTGGCCCTCGCAGCGAAGGCTCTCGAGGCGAAGCATTTGCTCGAAGATTGGGAGGAAGACCACGCGTGGCAATAAACCATTACGAATCAAGATTTTGCGATAAGTCTCGGATTATCAATAATTTGCGCTGGAATTCTGCGCAAGTTATAGATTCTAAAGATTTATGCAGGAGGGGGGAGGGGGTGGGTGGTTGAACTCGCGGCCAGCCGGAGCAGGCCGGTGGATGCCCCTAAACTAAGAGGTATGGAATCAAGACTTTGCGATAAGTCATTGGCAATCAAGAGTTTGCCGACGAATCCTGCGCAAACTACTGATTTAAAAGAAGAATGCACAGGGGAGGGGGGTGTCGTTCGTACTTCACCGTGGCAGTCTATGAAAGCAATTGATCGATGGCTTTTGCCACCTGCGACCCGGTAAATGGTTTCGGAACCAGCAAGACTCTTCGAGCTTTCCGGGCACGAAGGCTCGCGTCAGCCGCTTCCTCGGTGTCGGTAATGATGACGACGGGAAGCTCGGCGTGGTTCGGATGGTCACGCAGGCTGTCGAAGAGCGACTCGCTCATGTCGAAGGCGGAACAGTCGAGCACGAGTGCATCGGCGCGTTGCTCCAGGGCGAGATCGTTGATGGCGGCGGTATATCCCGACGCGAAGACCTCGTGGCCGAGGTCGCGCAGCGCAAACGTCAGGAGCTCGGCAACTTCCGGCGTATCGTCGATGAGCAGGATGCGGGGCAATCGTACCCTACCCCTTGCCTCCGGCGACAGGCAGGCGCGGCTTCTTGCCTTCGCACGGCTCCAGGTCCATGACCCACACCCGTCCGCCAGCCGTGTAGTAAGCGCGGTGGTCATTCTCAATCATCGCGCCCCAGGCCTCCAGGGTACGCATGGCGAACGTGTATCCCTCGAAATTGTTACGAGTGTGGTCCAGCACTTCGTTCGTGTGCCAGTTGTCAGTAAGGATAGCGTCACCCCCATGCACGCGCAGGACGGTGTAGTAACGGTCGAACGCCGCTTCCGGCCGCACGTCGCGCGTGGAACCGCGCTTCTTGCCTTCGCTGACGATATAGGTTTCCGGCGCTTCGGGAGATGGAGTCGGAGTTGCAGCTTTGGTATTCATACAGTTTGTGCCACCGTCGCGGCCGCTTCCGCGGACGCCATATCGGCCAGGTTTTTCGCCTCGGCAGCCTGAAGCAAGGCCTCGGGCAGCTCGACGCCCATCATTCGCCATTGCTCGTTGGCAAACTTCTGCAATGTAGCAATGTGCTCAGCGTGGAGGTGACCGAAGCGCCCCTGCAATTTCAAATACTCTGAAACCGGTCGCATGTTCTGCGGGCGAAAGCTGTAATCAAAGGCGCGCTTCTCCGGGTTCCACTCCCAGATGGGGAAGAGCCCGCATTCGACTACCAGCCGGCCAAGATCGATGGAGCGCGGCGTCTCGTACACGAAGCCCTTCTGGCACGGGGTGTAAATCATCAGATAAGCAGCGCCCTTGTGGTTGAGTCCCTTGCGTACCTTGTTCATCAAGTCGATGGGGTAGCCCACGCTCGCGGTCGCCACATAGCAGTGGGGATGACCAGCCGCCATCATGCGGGCGAGATCTTTGGGAAACAGCTTCTTCGCCTCCGGAACCTTCGGGCCGGGAGGCGAGAACGTAGTCATGCCGCCATAGGGCGTGCGCGATGACGCCTGGATGCCGGTGTTCGCGTATTGCTCGTTGTCGTAACAGATGATCAGGCAGTCGTGGTTGCGATAGAGCGCGCCGGAGATCGAGGCCAGGCCGATGTCGGAGGCGCTGCCGTCGCCTGCCTCGCAAATAATGTTGGGGAAAGCGCCCTTCCACTTGCCCTTTCGGATCATGGCTTCGTAGGCGGCGGCAACGCCCGAGGTGAAGCTGCCCGAACTGCCAATCTGGGTGTGCGCCCAAGGCACGTTATAGGGCGTACACAGATAGGAACTGTTGGCGACATACATGCAGCCTGTCGGTCCGACGAGGATCGTATTGTCGCCGGCCGCCTTGCTCGTCATGCGGTACTGAATGGAGGGCCCACAGCCGGCACACGTGCGATGGCCGGGAACGAATGGTTCGCTCGACGGCACATCAGGGTTATAGAAACGTGCTCCCTGGTTCGGGCTGTCGAGAATCGGCAGTATCTGCCGCTCAACTTCAACGGTTGCCATGTCATTCCTCCAATGGCAGGGTAAAAAGACCTTGCATCACTACGATCGCGTTACGGACCCTTGTGTCCGCGGCAACAGTACTCTACTACTCTTCGAATCCAACCCAATGCGTGCGTTTTTCGATCTTCCCGCGTTTCTGCGCTTCCGTCATTTTCTGCGTCATCCAATAAAATTCCTTCAGCACGATCGCCTCGCCGCCCAGGCCAGCCATGAACGACATGACGAGCGGGCGCTGGGGGCTTTCGTAGAGCGCCGCACAAACCTCCGCATACAGGGAGCCGCCGCTACTCACGCTGCCCAGTCCCATGTTGGTCTCGATCACGCCCACCACTTTGAACTTACTAAGGACCTCGTCTACGCGATCGGTTGGGTATGGCCTGATGGTTCGCAGTCTTACTAAACCAACCTTCGCGCCACGGTCGCGCATGTGCTGAATCGCGAAACGCGCCGTCACCGCGTGGCCGCCCTGCATGAAAAAGCCGACCTCGGCGTCGTCGGTCATGAACTCCTCGACCCACGGGTCATATCGCCGCCCAAAGATCCTCGCGAACTCGTCGTGGACCTCCTCGATGACCGGCATCGACTCTTCCATCGCACGCGCACGCTCCAACTGAAGCGGCGGACCCTGTTCGGGCATGATCTGCGGGCCGTGCGAGACCGGATGCCGCGGATCGAGCGGGTACGGGTGCTTGTAGGGCGGCAGGAACTCCTTCACCTGGCCAGGATCGGGCAACTCGACGTCACTGGTGATGTGAGAGACGAAGAAGCCATCCTGGCAGACCATCTGAGGCAAAAGCACGCGCGGGTCTTCGCCGATGCGATAGGCCATCAGGTGGTTGTCGAATGCCTCCTGGGCATTGCACGACCAGCCCATGAGCCACCCCATATCGCGCGTGGACAGGGCGTCAGTATGCTCAGAACCGAAATCGCCGGGCGGGTCGAGGGTGCGGTCGGCAATCATCATCTGCACCGGCATGCGACTGCCGGAGATGGGCGAATAAAGCTCGTAGGCGAATGTCACCCCGACCCCCGAGCTGCCGGTGAAGACGCGCGCTCCGCTCGACGAAGCGCCGTGCGCGATGCTCAATTGCGAGTGCTCGCTGTCGGCCACGATAAACTCGGCGTCCAGTTCTCCGTTGGCCACCATTTGCGCCAGCGCCATCATCGTCGCTGTGTAAGGCCGGATGGGGTAGGCCGTAATCACGTCGACATCGGCGTACTTGGCAGCCTGCGCCGACGCGACGCAGCCGTTAATCCGGACTGTTTTCTTTCTTGTTTCGGTGACCGTTGGCATGGTTTACTCCGTACGCTTCTAAATATTCTTGGCCGGCTGGTCCGCCAGATGCCTCAGCTCCTCCGCCTGCCGTCCGTGCAGTCCAGGCGAGATGGCGAAGGCCGTATCCATTCGCACGACGCCGGTGTCGAAATCGAGTTCGGGCACTCCCTCGAGGCAGCCTGTCGGACATTCCTCGATACAGACCCGGCAACCTTTGCAATAGTTGACCAGAATCTTATACAAGCCGTTCGAACGCTCGGGTCGCACGATGCACGGCTCGGGACAGACCAGATAACAGTTGTCGCAGGCGTTACAGGTGCCGCAACTGAAACAGCGGCAAGCCTCCTCGACCGCCTGTTCTTCCGAGAACGCCTGAATCACTTCCTCCTGCGTTCTGCGCCGGCTTGTGGGCGGCAGCATCGCCTGCTGGACGCGGGCGAAGTGCGGGAAGTACGTCATGTTCATGCGATTCAAGTCAAACAGGACGTCGACGGGAACTGTGCGCGGCTGCAACAGCTCCCCGCGCAGCACCTTGTCCAGATTGAAGGCGACGCGCTTCCCGTCGCCAACGGCATTTACCACCATCAGCGGCTGACCTGAACCCAGTTGCACAACGTCGCCTGCTGCAAAGAAGTTCGTGTTGCCAAGCCGTCCGAACGCGTCGATCTTGATGGTGCCGCGTTCGGTCTTGAACTCGTCCGGCAACCAACCGAGCGACGCCCGCTGTCCCACAGCGATGATCACGTTGTCGACGGCGAAACGCTCGGCGGGGGCTTCGCGATTGATGTTGATGGGCGAGGCGTTGATGGCGCCGGAGAAGCGCGCTGGATGCAGTTGCAAGGCCTCGACCTTGCCATTGCCGAGCACTGCAGTCACCGCCCGCCCGTGCAACAGTTCGACCCCTTCTTCGAGCATATCGTGCAGGTCTTCCGGGACGGCCGGCATTTCCTGCTGGTTGGACTCCACCGTGATCATGGTCACTTCGATGGCGCCTTGCCGCAGCGCCTCGCGGGCGCAGTCGATCGCGGTGTTTCCGCCGCCGATGACGGCGACGCGCGCACCCAGCCTGACCTTGGATGTGCCCATGCCGATGTCGCGGAGGAACGGAAGGCCGAAGTGCACGCCCTCCTTATCCTCACCCTCGGCGCGTGCACTATTAGGCTCGGTAAGGCCCACGGCCAGCACGCAGGCGTTGTAGTTCTTTTTCAGGTCGTCCCAGCTGACGTCCTTCCCCACTTCGACGTTGGCCTTGATCGTCACTCCGAGCTCGACGAGGCGCTCGATCTCGCGATCGAGCACGTGCTGTGGCAGTACCCAATCCGGAATGCCCCCGCGATTGAGTCCGCCTGCTTTCGGCGATTTTTCAAGGATCGTCACCTGGTAGCCGAGGCGGGCAAGCTGGTAGGCGGCGCTGTGGCCGGCGGGACCCGACCCGACGACGGCGACTTTCTTGCCGTTCGGCGTCCCGGCTTTGACCACGTCGCGTGCCAGTGCCTGTCCGAGATCGCCGAGAAATCGCTCGACCGCTCGAATCGAGATGGCCTCATCGTACTGTCCCCGATTGCAAGCCTGCTCGCACGGGTGGTAGCACACCCGGCCGGTAACCGACGGGAAGGGCATGTCTTCCTTAATGAGTGCGTAGGCGTCCAGATACTTGCCGCGCTTCACCAGGTCGAGATAGCCCTGGATCTTCTCGTTGGTTCCGCAAGCATTGTTGCAAGGCGGCAACTTGTCCCGGTACACCGGCCTGATGGAACGCCAGTTGCCGGTGGGGAAGAGGTCCTGCCCCTTTTCCTGCGATGGCGCCGGCGTGATGCCGGCGAAGGTGATCATGAGCCGGTCGGGGATGCGTGTGCCTTTGGTTGACATGTGGTCCTTCCCTATGCAGCCACCGGATTCAGCGGCATGATGTGCAACTCGTCGAGCGCCATTCGGAATGCCTTCTTGTTCGCAATCATCGGCTCAATGGTCTCCACTTTGACGATGCCCGTAGTCTTGACCACGGCCGCAATCAGGGGAGCCGCGATATCAGGTGCGATCGCTTTGCTTCGCTCGGCAGCGCCTTCCGTCGAAAGGCGGTCGAGGCCCAGTTCGCCCAGCCGGTAGTAAAGCCATTTGTGGTCCGCCAGCTTGGCGGCATCAACACAGACAAGTTGGGCCAGCCGCTCGCAGCCCGGCACGAAACGAACCATGTACTCCGGTGCATAGTGCGTGTTGATCACCAGTGTTCCGCCCGGGGGCATCCCGAGCAGATAATCCCAACCCTTGACCATCGTCTCCTCGACCAGTACGACGATGTTGGGATGCTCATTTTCGTAGGTGAGCGCGTTCTCGATTACGCTGTCGCTCACGCGACAGTACTTGCGCGTCGGGGCATTGGTGCGATCGGGATTGTCAACGTAGTTCTCCATTGCCTGCGCGTACTTGCCCTCGAGGCGGGCGGCGGCCGAGATGGAATTGACGATGTCACGCCCTTCTTTGTCCATAATGATGCCGCGTGTCCAAACGGTGAGTTCTGTGTAATTCATAATCAACCCTCGTTGTCCCTTAGTGATGCGTCGGGGCACAAATCTGCGGCGTTATTACTCAACGCTGCTGCTCTTTGCAATTTCTGGGGACTGCCACGATCGGACTCAAGAACCGCCAGGAAATCGCTCCGCCAGACGGCGAAAGGCGCGCGCACGCCGTCCTGAAATTCCACAATCGCTAATAGTGTCGCCTTCTTGCACAGGCTTTCGATATCGGCGCCTGTGAACCCTTCCATCCGATCCGCTAACTCCGCGCAATCGACATCGGGGGCGAGCGGCACACACCGGCAGCAAAGCCGCATGATCGCCGCGCGGTCGGCAGCGTCGGGTTTGGCGAACGGAAGTATATAGTCGAAGCGCCCGCTTCGCAACAGCGCCGGCTCAATCCGCTCGGGGCGATTGGTGGCTGCCAGCAGGATCACCCCTTTGACATCGCGCAAGTTGTCGATCTCACGCAGGAGCTGGCTGAGAATCCTTTGATACACGTCGGTGCCGAGTTGATCGGCGCCAAACTTTGGCGCGACCGCGTCAATCGTGTCGAAGAACAGGATGCAGGGCGCGGCCCGCCTCGCTTTTTTGAAGACTTCGCGCAGCGCCCTCTCGGATTCGCCCAACCACTTCGAGTACAGTTGCGGGCCGTCAATGGCGATGAGCGGGACCTCCTTCTCACCCGCCAGCGCTCGCGCCATGGCGGTCTTCCCGGTGCCCGACGGTCCGACCAGCAGGATGCCTCGCGGCGGCGCCAGTCCAACCTGCTCATAGAGGTCGTCGTGCATGTGGGAATGCTCGATTACGACATCGAGCAATCGTTTCACATGTTGGAGACCACCAAGAGAGGCAAATGTTGACGCGCTCTTCTCGATAAAAAATTCGCGAGTCGCGCTAGGCTCGACTTCCTTCAAACCGGCGAGAAAGTCGTCGCGCATAACTTGCAACGCGCCTAGTTCAACGGATGCGGCGCCGTCGGCATCGAGCGGGCAGGCAGAGAGGAACCTGCGCAAGGCAATCATGCCGACCTCCTGTCCAAGCGCTTCGAGGTCGGCACCCACGAAACCGTGGGAATGCTCGGCGATCTCCTGGAGGTCGACGTCAGGCGCCAGCGGCATGGCGCGTGTGTGGATCCTGAGGATTTGCAGCCGTGCTTGGGTGTTCGGAACGCCGATCTCGATTTCGCGGTCGAAGCGACCAGGACGCCGCAGTGCGGGGTCAAGCACCTCGGGAATGTTGGTGGCACCGATGACGATGACATGGCCGCGCGCAACAAAGCCGTCCATTAAGCTCAGAAGCTGTGCCACGACACGCTTTTCGACCTCGCCAACCACTTCCGTGCGTTTGGGCGCCACGGCGTCGATCTCGTCGATGAAGAGGATCGCCGGCGCATGCCGCGCCGCTTCCTCGAAAACCTCGCGCAGCTTGGCTTCGCTCTCGCCGTAGAACTTCCGCATAATCTCAGGGCCGTTGAGGTGAGTGAAGTGCACACGGCTTTCAGCCGCCACGGCGCGGGCCAGAAGGGTCTTGCCTGTGCCTGGGGGACCGTACAACAGCACGCCCTTCGGTGCGAGAATTCCGAGTCGCTCGAAGATGCGCGAGTACTTTAGCGGCAGCTCGACGATTTCGCGCACCCGCGCCACTTCACGCTCCAGGCCGCCGATATCTTCGTAGGACACCGCCGGAGCGCGGGCCGCCGTCTGCTCACCTTCCACGATCCGGATGTCAGTGCGTTTCCCGATCACGACGGGTCCCGAGGGAATCGTGCGCACAACCTGGAAGTTCACCGCTTTGGCAAACGTCGGCACACGCACCACGCATCCCGCGATAACTGGGACGCCCACCAGGTCCCCGAGCATCCGGTCAGGTGCGATGGTGGCGGGCGCAGCCCCCACCCACAACGGCGAGAAGCGAACAGCTACCGCCTGCTGGGGCTCGATTCGCGCCACCGTCACTTGCTCTTGTAACCCAGCGCCACAGTTACTGCGGCAGGTGCCGTCGATCTGGATTATCCCTTCGTGTCCTTCGTCTGAAAGCTCGGCACGCCCAACACCCATTGTGCTGCCGGTGATTTTCAGCACGTCGCCTGGTCGGGCATCGATCCGCCGCAGGTCGGCTGGCGCCAGGCGCGCAATGGCGTGGCCGATGTCCTCCACACGCGCCTCCGCAACACGCAGTGTGAGGGTTGCGGTGAGCGACGATGGGGCGATGTCCGTCATGACGTGACTTGCAAGCTGCTCTTGGCGGGCGAATCCGTCAAAGAGCCCGCCTATCTTCTCCTTCTCCAGTTGGTCCGGCTGGTGAGGCTCAACCGCAACACGAGTCCTATCATTTCGCACGTCTGTCAATCTGATCTCGCCGGGGTGGGCATTCTCGATGGCCTACCCTTCGCCGCGGGATGTGCCCGCCATGCTCAATATGAAGCGTTATTTCCCGCGGATCGCCAATCGTGACAAACCGCGGCCCATGGCCAGAATCCTTCATTGGTCAAGACTCGTTGAGCACAATCTCTTCGACGTCTTCAATATGCCGGCGCATGGCAGACTTTGCCGCTTCGGCATCGCGACGCTTGATGGCACTTAGAATCCTCCGGTGCCCGGCCAGCGATTTCTGCCGGCGGCCTGGCACCTGCAAAGAGCGCTCACGCGTATCGCGCAGCAGGTCCATGAGAATGTCGAGCACCTTCAGCACGACGCTGTTACTGGAAGCCAGAGCAACGGTGTAGTGGAATTCCACGTCCTCGGCGATGGCGGCTTCTCCGTGAGACAGCTTTTCCGCCTGCCGTTCCAGAATATCTTCCATCTCTGAAATTTCCTCAGGAGAAGCGTGCGTGGCTGCGCGCGCAGCCAACGGCGGTTCGAGCATCTTGCGAAAATCCAGGAGTTCGCTGACCAGTTCCTTTCGTCGCTTTAGCGCGTTGGCAAAAGGATTGACCGATGACTCGGCTGATCGTTCGCGCACGATGGTGCCAGCGCCCTGACGCGGTTCGACCAAGCCCGTCAGTTCCAAGCCTCGGATCGCGTCTCGAATGGAACCGCGGCTCACTTGAAGCATCTCCGCCAGTTCGCGTTCCGAGGGCAGTTTGTCACCGGGTTTTAGTTTCTCCAGAATCAGACGTTCGATCTGCTTGGCGACTGCTTCGTAGACCTTGTGTCTTCGGACAACCTCAAAGTCGGACTTGATCGGCGCTGGCATAGGCAAGTGGTCCGATAAGTGGACCAGCTGACGACCGGAGTATACCCCGTTGTCCTGCCCCACGCCAATATTTTTGTTTGGGAACCAATTGGTTGCTGCCAGTGTGCGCCATTGCAACGATAAGACCGCAGACACTGCGTTTCTTGTTTGTGGACCTGACGATTCGTGGCAACGACCGGACCGCCAGCGTGATGTGCCGTTTCTGCACGCTGCGGCGGATGCGCCGCCGCCCGACTCTGGTGATCGCTTTCTGACAGCAGGCCGAGATATTTCCTGTGTAACTATATTGTGCAACGCTCAATTAGCCCGAGCGGCGCATCGGTCAACAGTTTCTGCCCCTTCTTCATGGCAGAAGGACCCATCCCCGGTTGATCTCAGCGTCAGATTCTTTTTCCACACGGCTTAGGAGCGTAGGCGGGAAGGAACTCCAGCCATAAGCAGACTTGTTGATGGAGTCGCGGTTCTCTCATCACCGAGCCGTGTGACGTGCGTCACTGCCACTAAGTGACTGTTACAGCAATACTCCACCCCATCTACTCGCAGGTGAGGGACCAACGGTTGCATTTCTCAACTTCCTCAGGGCCCAGGCAGGACGCCCGTTGTGGCGTGGCATGCAAGCATCGTTCCGGCATTTCTCGAGCCCCTGGCAGACGCCGACCGCCTTCATGGCCGCGTGGCGGTTACAAGTTGTTCACAAGGTTCTTGCATGGTGCGGACATGTCTCAGCGCCCATCGCTTGTAAGGTTGCGAAGTAGGAGCCAAGACGTAGGAGCCAATATGATTAACACAGCAACATACCGTACGCTTCACCAGTCCCTGCTGATCCTGGTACTTGCGGTGACCGTTCTATCGGCGAGTAAGAGCTCAGCCATTCCCGCGTTTTCGCGTATGTACGGCACCAGTTGCAGTACTTGCCACATTGACTTCCCCAAGCTGAACGACTTCGGAAAAGCGTTCAAGGACGCCGGCTTCAAGTTCCCGAAGGACGACGAGTCGATGATCAAAATTCCGCCAGTGATGCTGGGCGCACCGGCCAACGCGGAACTGTGGCCAAAAGCCATCTGGCCGGGCACCATACCGGGCATCCCGGCCATCGGACTGCGGATGAGCAACTACTTCCAGTACACCGGCACGAGTAGTGGAAAGTTTGCGTCGCTGACCCCGGCGGGAACGCTGCCTCCGTTTGTGCCAACCACGGATTTCGAGACCGGGCTATTCAGCATCTTTACGGCCGGCAACTTCGGCAGCGACATTGCGTTCTGGGTGGATGACGACATCAGTGTTGCTGGGGCGAACGGCAACGGCGGCCTGGGCGATGGTTATCTCAAGTTCGTCAATATCGGCCGCCTTATAAAGCTGCCGAAGAACTCTCTCAACCTTCGAGTCGGGCAGTTTGAGCTCGACCTCCCCTTCACACAGGCCAGGAGCATTTGGATCAGTCCCTACGACATCTATTCGCAAGCCAATATCGGGGCCATGAACTCGCTCATTCCGCTGCAGCAGTTTGTCAATAACCAGTTCACGATGGCGGACGTGGGCAAGGGCATCGAGTTAAGTGGCGGACTGCACACGGGGGGCTACAACTACTCGATTGCCTTCATCGACCAGAACACCAGTGGAATCGGACAGGACGCGAATCCTGGCAGTCCGTATGTTCCTCAAGCGACCGGCAGCAACAATGGTGGCCTGGGCGTGGCGTCGGATGCGAACTTTAAGGACATCTACGCGAATTTTCAATACCGGTTCAATCTGGAGCGTAACAAGGAAAGCCGCGATGCCATCCAGGCAGCGGGCCCCAGCGGACCCCGCGATCACACCTATCTGAACTTCGGCACCTACTATTTTTACGGACGTTCGGTGCAGCGGTTGTTGGGTGCAGCCGCCGACGGTACGTCGGCGGTCATCACCGCGCGTGAGCCGTTCTATCGTGTCGGCGGCAACATGACTTTCAACTATCGCTGCTGCCTGCAATTCAATGCCCTGTACATGTATGGGCACGACTACAATCTGTTGCCGATCGATTCGAGCGGGAATCTGATTCCTCTGCAAAACTTGGGCACCGCCGTGCCGGTGGGCTTCATCCACAGTACTCCAGCTAGCTTCAGCGGCGGGTTCGTCGATGCTGAATGGCTTGCGTACCCCTGGATGTACGTGATGATCCGCTACGACGGCGTTAACTCGACCTCCGATCGCATCAACGGATTGGCAACCGATCCCTCGTTCACCGGCGCCCCATTCAACGGACCGTTCAGGTCGACGCGCAATCGCGTCACGCCCGGGGTGCAGTTCCTGATCCACGCCAACATCAAGGCCTCGTTTGAGTACCAGTTCCGCCCGTCCCAAACCGTTGTCATCGCCACCAACCCACTGACAGGGTTACCAATGGCATTCAATCCGTTTCACACCAATACAGCCGTGCTCGGTTTAGAATTCGTGTATTAACTGATTTGACTTGAGGAATGCACAAACTACGAAAGGAATGTTCATGACGCGCAGGTTTTTATTTACGCTTTTGCTCATCGCCGCCGTGGCAGCCACCGCTGCCGCCGGCACAATCGAAGGGAAAGTATCGCCCGGGAAGTCCGTCGTCTACGTGGATACCATCCAGGGCAAAACCTTTCCGGCGCCATCCCAGCAGCCGGTTATGGACCAGAAGGGCTTGATGTTTAACCCGCATGTTATGGTCATTGAGGTGGGGACGACGGTCGAGTTCCTGAACAGCGACACCGTCCAGCACAACGTGTTCTGGCCCTCCATCAGCGGCAATAAGAAACTTACCCACAACCTCGGTACATGGCCCAAGGGCGAGAAGAAGGCCTTCAAGTTCGATAACCCCGGCGTGGTGCCCCTGCTTTGCAACGTTCACCCGGAAATGTCGGGCTATATCATCGTGAGCCCGACGCCATACTTCGCCGAGACCGACGCCAGCGGGAACTACAAGATCGAGAACATACCCGATGGCAAGTACAACGTGGTGGCCTGGCATGAAGGCATGAAACAGCAGAGCAAATCTGTTGACGTCGCAGGCACGGGCAAGGCAGACTTTACCCTTTCGAAATAGACGGGACCAAGGGCGGGCTGGCCACCGCCCTGCTCCTACTTCGCCTGACTGCGCCTCGTCTCCAGAGTGGGCTGATGTTACTTCGCTTTGCCAACAAGAAGGTCGATCGGGAATGGTTGAATACCAACTTCCCCTGCATGATGGCATGCCCGGCGCATACCAATGCCGGCCGTTATGTGTCGCTGATCGCGGAAGGGCGCTTCGAAGAGGCGTACCGTTTTGCCCGCGATCCGAATCCGATGGCAAGCATCTGCGGACGCGTCTGCGCGCACCCTTGTGAAACGGCGTGCCGGCGTGGCGAAATCGATCGTCCAATTTCTATTCGCGCACTGAAGCGGTTCCTGACCGAGCGGCACGGCCCCGAGTCGCGTCATCCGGTTGCGCCCAGTACGCATCCGGTCGAGAAACTCCCTTACAAGTCGCGGTGATCGGCGGAGGTCCGGTTGGTCTCTCGGCGGCACACGACCTGGCGGTGATGGGCTACTCGGTAACAATCTTTGAAGCGTCGCCGGTCGCCGGCGGAATGCTGTACCTCGGAATCCCGGAGTATCGTCTGCCGCGAAGTGTTGTTGAGGCGCAGGTACGCGAGATCCTCGAAACCGGCGACATCACGCTGCGCCTGAACGCTGCGGCCGGGCGCGACTTCACGGTCGGCGAACTGCGACATCAGGGCTTTGACGCCGTCCTGATCGCCGTTGGCGCGCATCGCAGCCGCGACCTCTCCATCCCCGGCGTTGACCTCGATGGCGTGCATCGCGGCATTGAATTTCTGCTCAACGTCAATCTTGGCTACAAGTTCACCATCGGGAAGAAGGTCATCGTCATTGGAGGCGGCAATGTCGCCATGGACGTCGCCCGCTCCGCTGCGCGTGAAGTGCTGCGGCAGCATGATTCGCCGGGCGAGATCACTCCATCGGAAGAGAATCTGCAAGCCGTTGCTGCTCACGAGATGATGGACATTTCGTTGTCGGCGCTACGCATGGGCGCTCGCGAAGTCGGCCTGGTGTGCCTCGAGCAGCGTCACGAAATGCCTGCCGCGTTGGAAGAAATCGAAGAGGCGGAGACCGAAGGCATCATCATGCATCCGGGTTTCGGACCGAAGCGGGTGCTTGGACGCGACGGCAAAGTCGTCGGCCTGGAATGCCTGAAGACGAAGTACGTCTTCGATGAGAACCACCGATTCAGTCCCGCATTCTACGAGAACAGCGAAACCCAGTTTGAGTGCGACACCATCATTCTCTCGATCGGTCAAGCCCCCAATCTCGAGTTCCTGCGGCCTGAGGATGGCGTGCAGGTCTCGCCCCGCGGTCTTATCAACGTAAATCGTGACAACTTGATGACATCGGCTCCCGGAGTATTCGCCGGAGGCGATTGTGCCTTTGGGCCGCGGCTCATTATTGACAGCGTTGGCGACGGAAAGCGCGCGGCGGTCGGCATCGATGAATATCTTCGCGGGAGCAAGCATCCGGAACCGCAAATTGAAGTGCAAGTGCTTGATCGCTGGCAAATGGCAGCGGACTACATGAACATCCATCGCCAGGCCATTCCGATGCTGCCGCTCGATCGGCGGACCGGCATGACCGAGGTCGAACTCGGCTATACCGAGCAGGAAGCGATGGCGGAGGCGCAGCGCTGCCTGAAGTGCTACGTCAACACCATTCTCGAAGGCAACGAGCAGGACGGCACTGACTGCGTGCTCTGCGGTGCCTGCGTGGATGTCTGTCCTGAGAATTGCCTGGAATTGGTTCCGCTGGACCGGATTCAGTTCGAACCGGACACCATTGACGCCGATCTCGAACCACCCTCGAGTTGTTCAGCTTCGAGTTGGAAGATATACAGCCGGCAGAATTAGGCAGCATTACCGGAACTGCGATGCTGAAGGACGAGACCCGCTGCATCCGCTGCGGTCTGTGCGCGCTGCGCTGTCCCGCAAGCACGATCACCATGGAGGCCTATCACTTCGTCGCGTCCGAGCCGACAGGGCTCATCACCATTCAAAGCTTTGATGGACCCAAACCAGCGCCGGTGGCGGCGGCAGTTTCGAAATGATGACACTGAGGATTTATGTCTGAGGAACCAAAACCAACAGCTTCACCCGACAGCTCGGAGGAGATGAGCCGGCGGCAATTTTTCGTCAAGATCGGCGTTGGCTCGGTCGCGGTGGCGGCGCTGGGCACGACTGCCTTCTCGTATCAGTACTTGTCGCCGAACGTGCTCTACGAACCGTCACCAATTGTCGATGCGGGAAAACCGGACCACTACCCTCCTGACTCGGTTACGCTCGATCCGCAAACGGCAATCTACGTGGTGCGCACGGCGGAGGGCTTCTTCGCGCTCTCGGCAATCTGCACTCACCTCGGCTGCATCACTGCCTATAAGCCGGACCTCGGCATCATCGCTTGCCCGTGCCACGGCAGCAAGTTTACCAAGTATGGCGTGAAGATCGCGGGACCGGCCCCTCGGCCGCTTCCGTGGCTGCGCATGTGGCTGAATGACGATGGCGACCTGATGGTCGATCGTTCCAACGCCATCTCGATCAAGCAAATGGTGAGGGTATAGGCATGGCAAGCACCCTCGATCACATGCTGGACCAGGTTCGCGAAAACCGCATATGGCGCTCCATCTTCCGCAGCGGCACCGGCGAGAGCAACCTGCACCGGGCGTTGTTCGTGCAGCAGAACGTCTTCCTGCACCTATTCTCGATCAAGGCGCGGAAGCGCACGCTGGAGTTCAGCGCGACTTGGTACCTCGGTGCACTTACCTTCGGGACGTTCCTCATTCTCGTGATCACCGGCATCCTGCTGATGCTGTATTACCACCCATCGGTCCCGCAGGCCTACGCCGATATGAAAGACCTCCAGTTCGTAGTCTCGTCAGGCGTGTTTCTGCGCAACCTGCATCGCTGGTCGGCCCACGCCATGGTCTTCCTAGTATTCGCACACATGTTCAAGGTGTTCTACCGCGGGGCTTACCGGTCCGCCGCGCGAGTTCAACTGGGTCATTGGCGTGGTGCTGCTCCTTGTGACGCTGCTCTTGAGTTATACGGGCTACCTGCTGCCGTGGGACCAGCTCTCTTTCTGGGCGGTAACAGTCGGGAGCAATATCGCATCGGCGGTACCCGTCATGGGGGCCAAGATCCGGTTCCTGATGCTGGGCGGAACGGCCGTGAACGCCAACGCATTATTGCGCTTTTATGTCCTGCATTGTGTCGTCCTTCCGTTGGCGGCGATTGTGTTCATCGCGATCCATTTCTGGCGTATTCGCAAAGACGGCGGAATCTATCCCGGTGAATCTCGGGCGGAAAGGGGTGCGAAATGAGCGATCCGAAGGACTTTGTTGCCGTCGTCGACTCGGATGCACGCAAGACACCCCGGCGGATAGCCTTCATTACCAAGCGGACGTCGCCGCAGGTGCGCGTGAAAGACGAAGAACGGGTGATGAGCTACCCCGAAGTCTTCTTCCGCGCCGCAGTCGCTATCGAAGTCCTTGCGATTGCATTGGTCATCACTTCGCTGCGCTGGAATGCGCCGCTCGAAGGGTTGGCCGATCCCATGCACACACCGAATCCGGCGAAGGCGCCGTGGTATTTCCTCGGGTTGCAGGAGTTGCTGCACTACTTCCCGCCGGTCGTAGCAGGCGTTCTCATACCTGGCCTGGTAGTGATGGCACTCATCATCATCCCTTACTTCAACATCAATGTTGAAGCCGAAGGATTGTGGTTGCGCGACAAGGCAAAGCGTTTGCGGATTTTCGGCATTGTGGTTGTGATTTTCTGTATTTTCCTGGCGGTTTTCGATGTTTGGGTAGCTCTGGTTCCGACTGTTATCGTCGCGGCATTCATGTTTCTGGCTGCGCAAACCGATCCCCAAACAACGCGAGGATTCCGCTGTTGGTTGGCCAGTAAACCGCTCTCATTCTGGATCATGACATGGTTCTTGTTCGAATTGATCGTGCTGACCGCAATCGGAACTTTCTTCCGCGGGCCGGGATGGTCGTGGGTTTGGCCGTGGAGGGGTTAAGGTGTCATGAAGGATAAACTACAAGCACTGTGGCGATTCTTTTTCGGCGACAGTGCTCGCGCTTTTGGTTCAGCAAGCGTCATCCTACTGGTGCTGCTGGCCATCGCACCGGCCAAGAACCACTTCAGCCAGTGGCGCCATTATCAAAAGCAATACGTGCGCTTTATCCGCGGACGCGCTGACGCAGTCACTCTTGAACGGCACTTTCAGGGGGGGATCCAGCAGATATGGATTCCTGAGCAGCAGGTGACAGACCGTTGCACCACCTGCCATCTCGGGCTGAAAGAAGCCAGCCTCGCCGATGTGAGCTCCGTCGCGTTCCGCAAGCATCCGGCAATTCCGCACTCATTGACCGAGTTCGGCTGCACGACCTGCCATCGCGGACAGGGCGCTGCCACCACGGTCGAGGAGGCCCACAGCAGTACCGAACAGTGGGAGCAGCCGTTGCTGCCGACCAAGTACATCGAATCCGGCTGCGGCCAGTGCCATCTGGCAAACCAAACTGGAACACCGTTTCTCAACCAGGGACGCCAGCTCATCTCCAGCTATGGCTGCACGCACTGTCACACCATTAAGCAGCCAGATGGCACCTACATTGTCCCGGACGATGATCCGCCTTCCCTCAAGCATATTGCCGACAAGACCACGCGCGAGTGGGTCTATGCATGGATCAAGGATCCCCAGGCTTATGCCAGTACGGCGACCATGCCGAACTACCACTTGAGTGATGACGATGCCCGCGACATCTCGGCTTTTATCCTCGCGCAGAGCACGCCGCTCGAGCCGCCCATACAACCGGTGAAGGCTGAGGCAAAGGCGGCTGCAGATCCAGCGGCTGGCACCTCGCTTTACGGTGAATCCTTCTGCGCGTCCTGTCACGCCATGCAAAATGCTGCTGGAATGATGGTCGGAGGTAACGTCGGACCGGAACTAACGGGCATCGGTACGAAGGCGAAACCTGAGTGGCTGCAGGATTGGATAGCAAATCCCAATCACTACGATCCCGTCACGATGATGCCGCATTATCGCTTCGATGCGCAGCAAGTGGCCACCCTGGTCGGCTTTCTGGAGTCGAAGACGGAGTCGGACTTCCTCGCCAACGTGCATCTCGACCCTGCCACGCCGGAGCAGATCGAACACGGCAAACGGCTGGTCATGGAGAACGGCTGTGCAAGCTGTCATGAGATCAACGGCATTAAAAAACCCGAAAACTTCGCGCCCGAGCTGAGCCGCATCGGCAGCAAGCCGCTCAACCAACTAATCTTCGTCGAGGGTGTCGAGCAAACGCTGCCCGGTTACGTGGCTGCGAAAGTGAGCAATCCGCGCGCCTTCGGGCCGTCGCTGAAGATGCCACAGTTCAAGTTCACGCCACAACAGGTCGATGCCATTACCACTGCGCTACTGGCGCTGACCGACCGGGCGCAAAACCAGCCGCCCACCATGCGCATTGCCTCCGTCCAGCAGACAAAGTACGAGCCAGCGGGGCACGCCGGACAACTCATGCGCGACCTGCGTTGCCTGACCTGTCACCGAATCAACGGGCATGGTGGAGACATGGCGCCCGACCTTACCTGGGAAGGAACGGCCGTGCAGCGTGAATGGCTGACCCAGTTCCTGAAGAACCCGGAGACCCTGCGGCCCGCGCTGATCCGGCGCATGCCGAAGTTCAACCTACCCGATTCGGAGATCAACACTCTCGCTGACTACATGATGACCGTGTATCAGACGCCGGAGTTCGACCGTGATTCGCTGTCGGTGTCACAATTCACTCCGGCGCAAGTTGAACAGGGCCGGCAGCTCTTCTATTCCAAATTTGCCTGCCAGTCCTGCCACATCGCCGACTATAAAACCGACAAAGGCTACATTGGCCCGGCCTTGGCCGGCACCGGCAGGCGGTTCAATGCCGCTTGGGTTTATCACTGGCTGAAGGATCCCCAGGCGCTCCGCCCTGGAAGCATCGAGCCCAACCAGCACATGACCGACGAAGAAGCGCGCTCGTTGACCGCGTTCCTCATGTCGCTCAAGTCTGGTGGCGCACAGGAGGCGATGAAGAAATGAAACCTGTACTCATCGCTGTTTGTGCAGTTACGCTACTGATGGCGGGATGTTCCCGCAGGAGCAAGCAACCTACATCTGTGCAAGCCACCGCCACCGGGGCCGCGATTGTCGAGTCCAGCGGCGGCAAGCAGATCGGTTATGCCGGAATGCCACTGGATCAGCCAGTCGTGGTACAGGTGAACGATGCCTCGGGAAATGGTATCGCTGGAGCCGCGGTGTATTTCAGCGGGCCATCGGGCGTGAGTTTTGCGCCAGCGGCAGCGCTGACCGACTCGAGCGGACAGGTCACAAGCGCCGTCGCTCTCGGACAGCAGGCGGGCCGGTATAAGCTGACGGCCAGCACGCGGGATGCGGCTGGGAAGAACATTGACCTTACGGTTGAGGAAATCGCGCTCGGCTACCAGCAAACAGTCGGAGCACAGCTCAACGCGCAGTATTGCGTCCGTTGTCATGACCCGGAGTCCACGCCGCAGCGGGTCTCGAACATGGACAATCTTTCGGTGAAGCCACATCCGTTTACCGAAGGCGAGACTCTCAACAAAATGAGCGATGCGGACCTGGTCGCCATTGTCACCCACGGTGGTCCGGCGTTAAACAAATCGCCTCTGATGCCGCCCTGGGGATACACGCTTTCCAAAAGCGATATAGCTGCGCTCGCGTCGTACATCCGCGCGGTGGCCGATCCACCTTATGAAGCAGGCGGACTCGTGTACGCGCAGAAGTAGACGAGGTTCCTGGTATGAAGCTGCTCATTGGCGTTGCCGTTCTGGTGCTGGGAGCCATGACTTCTGTGCGGGCGCAAGTGATCACGCCGGTGGAGTTAACCGATCCCAAGGCACAACGCCTGCAGCAGCGACATCTCCAAACTCTGATGGCGATCGGCACTGAGATCGAGGCCCATAAGTTTCCTTATCCTTTCTACTTCAGCCGTGTTCTCGACGTGGACCTCGCCAAGATGCAGTTGGCCGACCAGCGCTCCATCCGCTTCGATACTTACAAAGGCCAAACCGTTTTGGAGATCACCGGGAACTACTACGCGGCCTACTCGGCCGATCGCATGGACTCGTATGCGCGATTGAAGGAAACTTTCGAGCGGGTCGTGATGCCGATACTGCAGGCTGAGGTTCCGCACTTCCCGGACGATTCCGAATTTTCCGCGTTTGCTATCGAGGTTTCCCACCACGTGCGGCAGAAGGTCATGGGTGTCGGTGCCGAGCAACCGGAGAACGTGACCGTCATCATTCCGGTGGCCGTCGCGCAAAAGCTGGTGGACGCGAAGACCGACGAGCAGAAGCAGGCCGCCGTTTTAGATGCACAAGTGTTTCTGAATGGGCAGCCCTATTCGCTTTGGCTGCAGGAAGGCGCTCCCTCCGAGGAGTGGAAGGACAAATACACTCCGTTGCCTGCCAAGAAGCAGCCCGTCGAGATCGCAAATGCAGCAACGAACAACACGGCGGCGACCACTCCGTCGGTCTCGGCTAACTTGATAAAGACCTCCGCGCCGACGATGCGGATCATCACCCCGGAGTCGCTGGCGCTCCTGCAACGCCAGAACCAGGACGCGATCGACCGGCTCGTGAAAGGCCTCGACAGCCAGGCGCACTTCTTTGCTTACGCGTCGCCGAGCTTCATCGGCTTTCGGCAGGGCGCCTACTTGCAACTTTCCTTCCGCACTTCGCTCGAGGCGCCACCCGGAAGTTCGCGCTACAAACTTGCGGCACTGGCTTTCGATGAACACGTATCTCATCTCATACGGCCGACGCTGGACTATTTCCCGCCGGAAGTTGATTTCGACGGTGTGGACTTCAGCAGCACCATTCGCCTTGGCGACGCATCGCAGGCTGAGTCGGTGGAGTTCTTCTTCCCCTTCCGCATGATGCGCTGTTTTGCCGCTTACGACTGCACGGGTCAGCAACTGCTCGACTCGGGAACAGTAGTGATTAACGGCGAGCGCTCCGCCCTCGATCTACAAATCGCAGAGGGCAAGAACTAGTCTCACGCGAGGAACGGCTCCGTTTTGACCGTAGTGACACCGGGTCGCTTCGTGATCCTTCCCGGCAGTAGTCGACACGGCAAGGAACTGCACTCCTGACTAGAAATCCAGGAGTCCGGCCCGGGATCGCGACAATGATTGAGGAAAAATCTCGGGTGGCCAAGCAAGCGCTGGCCACCCGAGTTGCTTACGGCAGGTAATAGCGGAAAGAGGTGAAGAACATATTGTCGATGGCGGTCGGGTTGGCCCCGGACGGCGCTGGCAGTTTCGTACCATAGCCGGTCCAAGCGGTCTTAGTCACGTACGAATACTGCAGACCGAATTGCAACCTTCCCTTGGGGCCGTTGTACGGTTTGTACCAGAAGCCGAGCGTGCCTTCCCAAATGTCCTTGGTATCGCCATTGCAGTTGGAGAGGCCGCCGGGATCGAAGCCTTGTCCAAGCGAAGTACTAGGCAGGGTCTCGGTGCCGCAACCGGTGTTGTTGAACAGCGGCGAGCCGTATCCTACAGGTACGCCTTTGGCGTTCAGGAAGGCTGTGCGGCCGTCATACTCGAAACCGCCGTCGCCATACCAATCCCACTTCGGAGAGTGGTACTCCAGCGTTAGCAGGCCCTGGTAGTTTCGGATGGGAGCCACGTAGCCATTCGGCGTAACCGCGACGTCCGCCAGTCCAGCGGTTCCGTAGCGCCCTAGACCCTTGCCCCCCAGGCCGTGCAGGCCGAGGTCAACACGCTTCTGAAACATCGACCAGCGGGCATTGGCGCCGCCGCCACCCGTCCATGTCGAGCTGTTGTAAGCGCCGGCCGCAGTAGGCGTCGACGCACCGGCATTGGGGAAGATACGATCGCGGAATTCCGTAAGTACACCAAAGACTTCATAGTGTCCGAACCCGGGTTGGAAGACCATTTTGCCGACGAAATCTGGAGACGGGTTGAACGAATAGTTCGCGATAGCCGAGCAAGTCGTGGCTGCGGATGTACCGGAGATAGTGGTTGAGCAACCACTGATGGACGCGTTATATAGACCGCCCGCGAGACCCGGCGAACCTAGCAAGTAGTCGGCGGTATTGCCGTGGGTGGAGAGTGTCGCCTGGGCGTTCTCCACGGAGAAGCCGAACCACATTTTGTTGTTGATGTTCTTGACCACGCGGAAAGCGTACTGGCGCGCCCAGCTGAAGCCAACCGTGTACTGGGGATCGATCGTCAGGGGCACGGTTTCAGTTCGATTGTCCATGCCTACCCTGGTTTCCGTGACCAAGCTCCACATCTGGCCGCCAGTGAAGCTCCAGCCGTTATGCAGAGCGGCTTGGCCCCACGCCTGGCGCTGGCGGAGAACGTAGGAGTTGCTTTCGTTGTTGTTCGAGGTAACGCCGGTGCCCAGGAAGTCCGTTTCCACGTAGCCGGTCATTGCCATGCTATCGAGCTTGCCCTGGGCCAGTAACGATATACGCGACTGACGGCCAGATCCATAGAACTCGGACATGCGCGCTTGCGAGCCGCCGAAGTATGGAATCCCGTTGAGCGCGGTGTTGATGTCCGCTCCCTGGGCGCGCTGACGCCACACAGTTTCTGCCGCCAGGAAGCCTCCCGGGGTGAGGGTGATTCCCTTGTAGTGAATGGCCAACGGGCTCTCGAGACCGGCAACCCGCTTCTGCGTCTCCTGCAGTTCCGAAACCGTGTTTCCGGAGACGGTGCTGAGGTCCGCCACTTGATGCTGCAGCGTTCCGATCTCTGCGTTTTCAGGGACCTCGCCCTTTTTCGCGGCGTTTGCGGTCTGCTGTGCTGCTTGTGCTGCCGCTTGCGCCTGACTTACCTGCTGCTGCAGTGTCTGGATGGCTTGATCGCGGTTTTGCACCTGCTGCTGCAACTGCATGATCTGCTGCTGTTGAGCGGAAATTGCATCCTTCATGTCCTCGAGCTGTTTCGAAACCGGAGCGGAGCTGCCTTTGTGGCTAGATTTCGGCTTCGGGTTTTGAGAGTCTGTTTGTGCGAAAACGCTGGTCGTAATCAATACCGACAGCGCTAAAGCCAGTCTTCGTTTCATTTTCTCTTTCTCTCCTGAAACCAAAGTGGGCGGACGAGTCACAACTAGTTCTCGAAAGCTGGAGAATCGATGCAAGTTGAGAACTGTCGATGTACGTTCAACGGAATCGTATGGACGAAAAGTTACAGACTCGTGAACACTCGATGAATGTTCCGCGAATCCCCGCGCCCTCCGCAGGGCAACGAAAGCGGCAAGGATTTCTTGCAGATCGAGTTGAATGCTTCCGGGGTGAACGGCGCGAATTTCACGTTAGGATCTACCTCTCGATTCATCATCCTGTAACGTTCTTCGTCTATGCTGCGCGTGAATTTGGTTGACGCGGATGGGAGCGGCTCTTTGCTGGACGCGTTCACAGGGATGTATTATCTTCGGCTCGTTTAGCTGCTGTCCGACAAACAAACTTACTCGTGGAGGAAGTGATGCAAGAGATCCTGGTTTTGAAGTTTTCGCGGTTGGCGGTCGCCTGTTTCTTCCTGGTGGCAGCCAGCTTCCTGCCAGCGGCAAGACTTGAGGCGCAGGAATTCAGCCAGAACGTAAAGGAAGTCTACTTTCCGTTCAACATCTACAGCAAAGTCATTGATCCCGCGCTGCTGGACCGCGATGCAGAATGGCTCAAGCAGCATTCCGACGCTCATTTTTGGATCGAGGGCTACGCGGACGTTCGCGGCGACATCTTCTACAACCTGGTGCTCTCGTATCGGCGCGCGCAGTTTGTCAAGACTTCACTGATGAATCGTGGAGTGAGCGAGTCGCAGATCGGTTTCGCTACGGGATGGGGCAAACTCTATCCGGTTTGTGCACAGAGCGATTCGGACTGTTTCCAGAAGAACCGACGCGTGGATATGGTTCTTCCCGAATTGTTGGTACGAGGCTCTGAAGCAGGCAGTTAACTGCCGATTCGAGTGCGTGCTTGAGGTTGCGTCTCGCACCGCGATAGGCGGTTCGGCACCGCTGCCTTCCACGTCGCAGCTTATGTCGCTGAATTTTCTTGCTTCAAACCTTGCCTCGCTTGCTGTCTTACCACGAAAGTTGCATGGCGGTGGTTTAGCAATCTTTAACTGGATTCAAGTCTATTAAAATCATTAAGTTATCCGTAATGTTACCGACTTGGCCGCTGACCATTTGTGACGTCCGTCACAACTAGCGGTGAGAAATGTCCGCAAAGCCTACCCTTCCCCTCGCTTAAAGTTCTGCGCCAAGCCCAGTTACGGATGGGACGTAACGCAAACTAGTCCCGGTGACACCAGGCATTCCCATCTGGCAAGTGAAGTGGGCCTATCTTCGGAGGCAAAATGCGAGTACGTTTGTGGTCATCGGTACTGTCCTTGGTCGTCATCGCTTGTCTCTCGTTCCCAGCGGTGCTCTTTGCTGCGGATGCAAGTGCTGCGACCGCCGTGGATCCGAATAATGCGGCTGCCGGTGCTGCGCCGACGAACAGCGGCGCCAGCGCGGGTCCCGGATCCGTTATCAATCCAAGCTTGGTCGATTTGCTGGTCAAGAAAGGCATTCTGACCACCACAGAGGCCAACAGTCTGCGTAATGTGTCCGGTTCCGCCGGAATGGAACAGTTGCTCCTTCTGCTGAAAGCGAAGGGTGTCGTCAACGACTCGGAGGCGGCAGAGTTGAAAAACGCAGCCGAAGCCGAATCAATGCATTCGCTGGTCGATACTGAATCGGGCCCGCTGACCGGCGCGAGTCTCGTCACCGGGCAGGCAGCGCAGGCCAAACCTGCCGAGACCGGACCAACGGTAATCCCGGCGATCGCGCCGTTACGGGTGCTGCCGATTGATCCGCCGGTCAAGGATAGCCTGCTTTCTGGCCTGAAGTTGGGAAGCGGCGCACGGATGATGCCCTACGGCTTCATCAAAGCCACCACGGCGTACGACTCGAGTCAACCGCGTGGAGATGACTTCCCGCTCCCCGGCTTCATAAACGCCGACACGGGGCCGAATCCCAATCCGGAATATCATCTCAAGGCGCGTTCCACACGTTTTGGTTCCAAGTTCGAGTGGCCTGACATCTCGAAAAACATTACGGTCACCGGACAAATCGAGGCCGATTTCGAGGGCAACTTCAGCCGCGTGGACAACCGCAACATTTCGACGCTATCGCAGCAACGCACTGCAGTTGCGTCTGGCCTTCGGACGAATCGACTGGACCGTGAGACCAAACACGGACGTGTTCTTCGAAGCCGGGCAGGACTGGACAATCTTCGGCTCGAGCGCGCTGATGAACTTGTTCGAGACTACGTTTCTTGGCGCCTTTTGGGGTAACGTTTACGAGCGCGCCCCACAGATGCGTCTGGGCTTCGTGCAGAAACTGGGCGGCTCGCGTGACTGGAAGATCTCGCCCGAGGTTGCGATCATGACCCCATTGGAGGGCAACGTCCCGGCAGATGTCACTACCTGTACCGTCACCACGCTGGGGGTACCCACAACCTGCTCGGTCCTCGACGGCACGGGTAACCAGTTAGGATACGGCGAGCGCCAAGGTCAGGACGCGGCGCGCCCGGAGCTGGAATCCAGAGTTGTATTGCAATTTCAACTCGACAAAGCTCCCGGCGTAGTTCCGGCGCAGATTCTCTGGAGCGGCTTCTACAGCGCGCGCCAGGCGACGGTGCTGGCATCCGCCGTACCGACTGCCTACAAGACTGCCTTTCCCAGAGGTGTTGACCAAAACAGCAACGGGTATGGCAATCAGGTGGCAATTTCACTCCCCACCCGCTGGGCGACGATCGTGAGTAGCGCTTACTACGGAGCTGACCTGAGGTTCATGTTCGGTGGCCAGCTCTTGTCCAACTACAACCGCACCTACGGGCTGACCAAGACGGCAAATGGGCTGTCGGTGGATGGTTCTTCCACGGTGGTCTTTGGGCTCAACGGAGAAACACCCACCATAGCTCCTCAGCTCCCGGTGCGAGGCTACGGCGGATTTGTTCAAGTCGGAGTTCCGCTCTCACGTTGGTTTAATGCCGAGCCGAAAGGCAGAAATGCTGGCTGGCAAGCGTACTTCGAATATGGTCTTGATGCGGCTGTTGCCAATGACTTCAGGTTCGCTAAGGGGATTAACGCAGAGGTCGGTGGTGGGCCCATCAAGAGCTCGATCAAAGCCGTAACCGTGTTCTATAAAATGAACCCCTGGGTCCAATTCGGCTTTGAAGAGAGCTATTACAACAGCAAAGCCCTTCCGGACACCAAAGGGATTTGCACCACGAAGATCTCCGGGTTGCCAGATTGCACGTCGATCGACTGGCGCACGGAGTTCGGACCGGTATTCACCTTCTAACAGGCCACAGACTGCTCGACTGCAGATGGGCGGCCGCGCGCGCGAGCCGCCCTTTTTCGCAAGTGGTTACTCTGTTCTTTCGACGCAGCTGCTGGCCTGTCTTCTCGAAACGGTTGCTATTTCCTTCCTGCGGCTTCGACGGAGGTCGTCGGGTCGGCGCCTTCCCACGTCTGGTCCGAGGTCGGGCCGTATACGGAAGGCACAGGCTTGTTCAGCAGCCGCAGATAGACCGTGAGTTGCGTGCGGTGATGGCAGGTGTGCAGCACACGGCGCCAGAAGACCCATATACGCTGGCGAGTGAGGCCAAAGAAGGGAACATCTTGCAACCACCAGTCCGCCGTCTGCGCGGCGAAAAAAGCCAGTCGCGGCCGCGCCAGCTCTTCCATTCGCTGGATGTACCCGATGAGATCCTGCGCCTTAGGCAGCACGTCGCTGGCAGGCGGCTCAGGCGTGCCGACGAACTCGCCAAAGAACCTGCGCTCGGAGAGCAACTGGTGCTTCAGTATGTCGGCCACCGTCGATGACTTCGGATGCGGCCGGAAACCCATGTCCTCCTGCGCGAAGCTGCGCCAGACGGAGATCACTTTGTCGGTCTCGCTGGCATAGGTGTCGAGCAAGTGCTGGAAGAGTGGGTTGCTGGCGCGCGGTACGTCCTGGTCAGGGATGGCAATGAAGTCGTAGTGCATGGCCGTCATTTTAGACCTGCGAGCCAGGGTCGCGTCGCAATGAAAAAGCGCACGTCGCGCGCGCCCTTCCTGAGACCTGAGCGCGGGCCGGCTAGACTAGCTCTTGCTGCACTTCTGCTTTTCCACGTACCTCTGCAGCTTGCCTCTTTTTTCCAGCGAGATTAGGTTGTCGAGTTGGGGATACTTCGCTGTCGGATCGAATTGCTGAATGGCGCGATAGGCACGTAAGGTACCTGCCAATCCTGCGGCTTGAATCCGTGCCGTGTTCTTTTCCTCCGGATGCTGTAGCAGAAACGCCGCCTCCGAATAAAGTACCTGCATACGCAGTTGATTGGAGTAGGTGTTGTTCACCTTGTCGAGCGCTTCCAAATCCTTGCAGCAGGGGGTGACCGTCAGGTCCGGGACATTCACCAACCACTCCGTAAGCCACATCCTTTTTTGGAGGTTGTCTTTGGCGAGCGGATGCTGTTCCAGGCTTTGCGCATATTCGAGCGCTTGCGCCCGTTCTTCTGCCGTTGAAGGGCCACGCATTTTGGCGGCGGACGGAATTGATGCCGCAAGAATCAGCACAATCGGAACTGCAAGTAGTTTGCGGACCATATGCCTTCTCCCCACGAATGCCCGAGTTGGCCAGGTGTTTTCTGAATGATACTCCTGTGGTGGGCAGGGGAGGCAAGCGGGAATTCGTTCTGTCAACTAGACTTACTGCGCTTCGTCCCGGGAAGCTGGTAGTTCGTCCCGCGACAGCTTCTCCAGCCCAAGACTCAACGTCCATACAGAAACAACAGCGCTTGCGGCAGCCGTCGCGACCAAGCCCCTTCATTGTGGACGGCGCCTTCTTCTACGACTACTTTCAACCGGGCCGGGCCCATTCCTTTCTTGCGCAAGATGCTCTCCAACTCTTCCACACTCTTGACGAGTTGGGCGTTGTATTCGGGATTCTTGGTCTCGTTTGCGCCCATGGCGACGAACATCTTCTGCGGAAGTTGCTTTGTCTTTTCCGCATCCTTTAACAACTGTCCATCGCCTACGCCGAGCACCGGGCTCTCGACCAGCACATGCCCAAAGATGCCAGGATGCTGCAACGCGGTGTAGAGGCTGATCACGCCGCCGTAGGAGGCGCCGCCAATTCCGGTGTTCGCCGCGCCGCGCGACACGCGATATCTCTTTTCGATAAACGGCATCACCTCGGTGAGCAAAAACGTCGCGTAATCTGTGCCGCGCAGCTCCTTGGGAACGGGTACATCGTATTGTTTGTGATGGGGATCAGGGTAGGGCAGATATTCTGAGCTGCGTTTGTCTCCAGCATAATCAATGCCCACCACGATCATGGGCGGAATCTTGAAGCTGCCAACGAGATGATCCACCGTCTCGTCCACGTGCCACTCACCCGCGTCGCTGGTGGCCTCATCGAAAAGGTTCTGGCCATCTTGCATGTAGAGCACTGGATACGAACGATGAGCGTTGCGGGGAGAACCATAATTCGCCGGCAACCACACGCGCAGCATGCGCGTGTTGTGGAAGATTTTGCTGGTGAAGGGAGTGATCTCCAGCACGCCGAGCACCGTGTGCTCCTTTTCTGCGGCGGCCGGAGTGGTCGATGACGATGCGGCTGCGGTTGCAGGTTTGTTCTGGGCCGAAAGGAATACCGGGGAAATGAGGAGCAAGATGACAAAGATGGTGGTTCTGAATGTCAGCATGAGAACAGATTAGCAGTGGTCCGCTCATGCCTTCATCTTCAAATCTGTGAGCTGCATCTCCGGATAGTTCTGGTTCCAGTCGGCGGAAATATGCTCCAGCGTCATGCGGACGATCCTGGTTTGTCCAGGAGCGATGGGCGAGCGGGCCAGGTCCACCAGGTCGGGATAACCCCCCATCTGGTTTTCCATCAGCACATGCAGAGGAATCGTTTCGGTCTGTACCACTTCATTGAGGGAGTTTCTGAACACCAGCTTCATCGCAGCGCCCACCAAAGCTTTGTCGCCGGTGTTCGTGATGTTGACATCAAGGTAGGTGACCGTTCCCCCGACGTAATTCTCCGCCGCGCTCATCTTCGGGCTTGAGATGCGTAGGTTGGCTGCGTAGGGATTCGCCTGCGTTGGGGTCTCCCCCCTGTGGCGCGTTACGACCACGATGATCGCAACGGCGATGACGACCGCGACCAGTCCGACGATGAACGGCGTCCAATTGCGCTCCTGCGCATTAGGAGCGCCAGGTGAGAAGAGGTCGGTCATGCATCGATTCTACTCCGTAGAAAAAGGGAAGATATGCTTCGCTTGCGCTTGGAAGGCCACGCGCAGAAGGCCAAGGAACTCCTCGATCAGGTGAACCAGCAGCAGCTCAAGCTGGCAGCCGAATGGGCCAACAAGAACCACAAGTGAGGTGCAGGCTGGTTTCCACGAACTGTCGGCTACACGCTATGCAGTTCTCAGTCCGGTAGCACTTTGCCCCGGGTTTCTTCCGCGAAGGGAATCACGAGCAGGCCGATCGCAAAAGCAATCGCCGTGAATGCCACCGGCTTGCCGGGAGTTCCCATCTGTCTGACCAGCGCACCGACTCCCAGATTGGCTCCGGCGGCAATGAAGCGTCCGAACGACGTGGTGAACGCAAACGCGGTGGCGCGCACCGTGGTGCCGTACTGCTCCGGCAACCACAGACTGAACACTGCAAAGTTGCCGCCAAAGAAGCCCAGAAAGAACAATACGGCAATAAAGCGATGGAGTCCCTGCAGCAGGGAGAACGCCCAACCAAAACTAAGCAGGATGCAGATAAACATCCCGAGGAAATAAAAAGCCAATGTGCGCTTGCGCCCGAAGCGTTCCGCCAGGAGCGGAACAGCGAGGCAGCCCAGAATGGTTCCGAGCGACAACAGGCCCATGCCTAAAGAAGACATGCGCACGGCCTCTGGCTGCGCCATGCCCGCGCGTTTTGCCAGGTTGATGATCGCCGTCGGCGCGTAAACCGCGCCCGCCCACAGGCCGCATATGGCCGAGGCCAGCAGTACGGTGTTGACCAGCGTGCGCCGCGTATAGGGAGGACTGAAGATCCTGCGCAGAGAAGAAAGCCCTCCGACGGCTTTCACCTTGGCTTTTTGCTGCCAGCGCTCGGGCTCTTTCACCCGCAGCAGAACCATGCAGGCCACGACGACCGGCGTCAGGCCGCACCAGAACATTGCGCGCCAACCATAGTGCGCTCCCACCGTGTAGTTGAGCGCCGAGGCCAGGAAGAAGCCAGCATAGTATCCCGTCTGCAAATAGCCGGCGCCCATCTTGCGGCGGTCTTCCGGCCAGGCCTCCGCGACGTAGGTACCTGCCAATGCCCATTCGCCGCCAATGCCAATGCCTGCCAGCAGCCTGAACAAACCTAATTGCCAAACCGTCTGCGACAATGCAGCAGCCCCGGTAAAGATCGCATAAACAAAGATGGTGGCGGCCAGCACTCGCGTACGGCCAAACTTGTCGGCAATGGGTCCCCAAATTAACGATAGTCCCCATCCCACCAGGAAGAGTGCGAACAGGACGGATCCAGCGTATCCGACCGTAGCTGGAGTGGCTTTTATTCCCGACTTCGGAAGCAGCTCCGTGAGTGCGGGACTAAGAACCAGCGCATAGATTACCGAATCCATGCCATCCAGGGTCCAGCCTGCCCATGCCCCCCAGAATCCGGTGATTTGCTGGCGGTTGAGTTTGGTGTGCACTGCGGTTCGTGGAAGGGCTACTGCTTCGTTGGCCATGGTGTCCTCCTTGCAGTAAGGCGTGAGCGAAAGACACCCAAACTTAAATTCGGGAGCCGCGAGACGAATCCGCGTCTCGCGCGAAAGACCCAAACAGCCGGCGCTCACGCCACGATTTGCATGCATTTGCTGGGCGTGGGCAGAAGCATACCACGCCATGTCAAGAGCTAGGCGACGCTATCGGAGCTGCCGGTGGCCCGAAACATTGCCGCGATAGCCGGCTTCATTACCTTGCCCATCGCGTTGCGCGGAAGCGCGTCCAGAACGAGGAGTCGCGAAGGGAGCTTGTATGGTGCCAGAAACTCCTTGGCCCAGCCGCGCAGCGATTGGAGGTCGAGTGCATCGCCGTCATTCAGCACCACAGCCGCTGCGACTCGCTCGCCCCACTCCGGATCGGGCACTCCGACAACTGCACACTCTGCGACCGCCGGATGTTCCCGCAGCGCTTCCTCAATCTCCAGTGCGGAGACCTTGTGCCCACCCGTCTTGAGGATGTCAACGTTCGTCCGGCCAAGAATGCGATAGACACCGTTCTCGACGACCGCAGTATCGCCGGTTCGAAACCAGCCATTACGGAATGCAT
Source organism: uncultured Acidobacteriaceae bacterium (assembly GCA_963833155.1). Lineage (GTDB taxonomy): Bacteria > Acidobacteriota > Terriglobia > Terriglobales > Acidobacteriaceae > Bog-257. Next base: position 143,543 of record CAWHWY010000022.1, on the reverse strand, counting down.
CACGCGTTGCATCCGGCTTGCCCCAGTATTCCTTGAACACACTAGGGCCGCGCACTTCGATTTCGCCAGGTGTTCCCGGGCGCCACCAGTTCACCGCTCTCGCTGACCAGCTGCACCTCGACGCTCGGCAGTGGCGTCCCGACGCTTCCCGGCACGCGCTCTCCTCGGTAGGGATTCGACAACGCCATGCCAATCTCCGTCATGCCATAGCGTTCCAGCAGTGTGTGGCCGGTGATTTCCTTCCAGCGTTCAAGCGTGCTTACCGGAAGTGCCGCCGATCCCGACACCATCAGGCGTAACTTCGCGCACGCCTTGCTTAAGACCGCACGGCGCTCGATGGAAGCGGAGTCCCAGGCAGCGATGAGCCTCACATACACCGTTGGTACTGCCATGAGCAGAGTCAGGGTGCCGCTGGCGATGCGCTCCCACACGGCATTCGCATCGAAGCGCGGCAGCATATCGCAGGTCGCGCCTGACCATAGTGCGCACGAAACAACGTTGATGATCCCGTGAACATGGTGAAGCGGCAAACAGAGGATGATGCGATCGTCAGCCGACCAGTCCCATGCCTCAGTCAGGCTAGCGATTTGTGCGGCAATGTTGGCGTGGGTTGTGACCACGCCCTTGGGACGGCTGGTGGTGCCGCTGGTGTAGAGAATCATGGCGCGCCGCTCGCTGCCCACGTCTGGCAGTAGCGTAAGTTGGTGCGCACGCACATCATCACAGGACAGCGCCAGGATGCCGCGCGCCGTGGCAATTGGCGCCATCAATGTCTCTGCTGGTGCGTCGAAAACCAAGGTCGACGCCTTAGTGTCTTCGATGAAGTATTCCAGCTCAGACCTTGTCGAGTTGAGCGGCAACGGCACCGCAACGCCGCCTGCCCGCCAGATGCCCCATTGCACCGCAACCCACGGAAATCCCGGTGTCACCAGAAACGCTATTCGCTCTTCCTCAAGGTCTCTGCGGCCGGCGAGCACCGCCGCCGCCACGCGCGATGATGCATCCTGTAGATCGTTGTAGGTGAATGATCCCTGCAAATCGACGACAGCCGTGCGTCCGCCGCGCTGCTCGGCCTGAGCTATGAGCGCAAGGCCACTGGTGCGGCTGATCATGAGAAACTTACTCCATTGAGGAGACGACCGATGCACAGAGGTATTGTGCTTTTCATGCCGCTCGCAATTATCGCTTCCACAGGTTTCTTATCGACGCAGGAGAATATCACGCACGGCGCCATAACGGGTACGGTCGCATATCCACAGCATGTGACCCTGCCACTGGATGCCCTCATCTCGATCCGCCTGGAGGAGGTATCCCAGGCAGACGCGCAGGCCACGGTCTTGAATGAATCCATTGTCTCCGCGGCAGAGCACGAGGTACCCATCCCGTTCACGCTTTCCTACGACCCCGCAGTCATCAATCCATCGCACACCTATCAAGTCCGCGCAACCATAATCGCCAACGGCACACTCCTATTCACCTCCAAGGTGCATCGTGTACTCACGCACGGAGCGCCGACAAGTGTCGTGATCCCGCTTCAGCAGGTCGGTGGCGCCCCAGCGTCCGTGCCATCGGCGGCAAATCCAGTAAGCCCGCTCATGACGACACCAGCAGCGTCGTCCGTGATGATCCTCCAGCAGACCCGCTGGAAGCTCGTTCAACTGGGTGGCCAGCCGTTCATTGCCAGCAAGGGCGGGACCGAGCCATGGATCGTGCCACACAAGGATAACAAGTTTAGCGGTTCGACCGGTTGCAACGAAATTTCTGGGACGTACACCCTGGAGCAGAACGCGCTCCAGTTCAAGCTCACCGGCACGACGGCTGTGGTCTGTACGCCAGAAGTGACCAAGCAGGAGCGGGCGTTTGCCCTTGCTCTACTAGCAGCCAGAAGCTATCGCATTCAGGGAGATACCCTTCAACTACTTCTGGGAAACGAAGTGCTAGGGGCGTTTCGGGCACAGAAGAAGTAATCGGGCCACTCCGGGTCCCTGCCAGGGCATCGCAGACCGCGCAGCTACCACGCGTGATATAGCCAGCGGGTCATCGCAAGTCAAGGGCCCTTGGAATCGAGGACGGCTGTACTTCCCGCTGTGCAACTCGGCGCTAGCGATTAGCCGCTTTCCGCCCTTCACTCCGCTTTGGGCTGGACACTCCTCGACTGGATGTACTCGTCGATGACGCGCTCCAGCGAACCCTGCTCGCGCAACACGTACTCGATGGCATCACGCACCGCTCCGTGGCCGCCTTCGTGCGGCGTCACATAGTGACATTCCTTTAGAACTTCCGGACGCGAGTTCTTGACCGCAATCGCCAGGCCACAGAGCCGTATCACCGGCAGGTCGATTACGTCGTCGCCGACAAAGCAGACCTGCTCCTGCGTCAGCTCTTCCTTACGCAAAATCTCGTAGAAAGCTGACGCCTTATCTTGCTGCCCCTGATAGACGTGTTCGATCTTCAGGTCGCGCGCACGCAGCGCCACGGTTTCCGAGATGCGCTTGGTGATGATTCCTGCCTTCAGACCGCCAAGTCTGGCGAGCGAAAACCCAGTACCGTCGTGGGCGTTAAACCCCTTGGCCTCGATGATGCCTTCACTCGCGATACCGAAGCCGCCCTTGTCGGCCATCTTCTCACGATGAGCGTCCGTGTCGCAGCCGGCTCCGCCAGTCGGGCGCAGGGAAGAGAAAGATGGTGCCGTCGGTCATCACGCCGTCCACGTCGAACAGCATCAGCTTGATTTTTCTTGCACGCTCATCCACCATGCCGCCATCTTAGCAGCCATCTTAGCAGCCAGAACGGCACGGATTTCTTCACAGAGGCACGGGGACATGGAGAAACCGGGTTGGTGGAACATCCTTGTTGCTGGGACGGGCCAGCCATGCGCCATCAAACTCAACCGCGCAGTGTCATAATGTTTGCATTCCAAAATTAGGAGGGGTTTCCGAATGCCACACTATTTAATGCTGCTTCGTTACACCCAGCAAGGGATCGCGAAAGTCAAGGAGAGTCCCGCACGGCTCGACGTTGCCAGGAAAGCTGCCGAGGCCGCGGGTGGGAAGATCCATTCCTGGTATTTGACCATGGGGCGCTATGACGCCGTCCTTGTCTCCGAATTTCCCGATGACGAAACCTGCGCAACGTTCGCCCTTTCCGTTGGCGCGTCAGGCAACGTGACCACAGAAACTCTGAAGGCGTTCATGGAACCGGAATACCGCAAGATCGTCAGCAAGATCGTCGCCTCGGGAGGGGGAAATTAAGCAACAAACTCGACCAACTGCTTTGGGTTGGTTGAGTTGCGACGACCTTCAGGAATCAGACGCTCGCGCCGCCACCCTTGTCCGCTGCCGCGAGGGACAGGGTGGCGACAAGGTACTGTTCAGCCTGTTCGAGCGATGGCGTTAGGAGCGGACAGTCTCCACTTCGCGCAAACGGGCAGCCTTGCCACGCAATGCGCGCAGGTAATACAGCTTGGCGCGGCGAACGTGGGTCGAGCGCAACACTTCGATCTTGTCGATCACTTTTGAGTTGGTCGGGAAGATGCGTTCGACGCCCTGGCCGAAACTCATCTTGCGCACGGTGAAGCTGGGCTGGTTGCCGCCGCTTTTGGAGATGACGACACCTTCAAACGCCTGCAAGCGCTCCTTGTCGCCTTCCTTGATCTTTACGTGCACCCGAACCGTGTCGCCGGGCTTGAAGTCAGGGATATCGGTGCGCCGCGTCTTGGCGAGAAGCCGGTCAATAATTGGTGAGTTCGACATTGTTCTTTTCCTTCCGTGTCGCGCGCCTCGCGGCGGCCCAAGTCAAATATTTTGCGAGTCGGAGCTATGGCAAGTTTGCCTTCCCCGACGGATTTTACTTCTTGTGTTCGCGAGCGTAGTCACCCGCGCCCATAAAACCAGCGAAATGTACGGCTCTTCTCCGACAACCCAACTCTCGTGACCCGGTGGAATGTAGAACAGGTCCCCAGCGTGCATCTCGATGATGCGTCCGTCATCCATCGCTGCGGTTGCGCAACCTGAAACCACCATTCCCACATGTTCCACGTAGCAAATGGTTGCGCCCACCGCCTTGCCGACATGCTCGGACCACTTCCAGCCTGGTTCGTAGGTAGCATGCCCAATCGTCATCCCGCCGATATGAACCAGCTCGAACTTGCCCTTCTCGAAAACCCGCGTTTCGTCAGGGGTCTCGAACCGCTTCAGAATGACAGCGGTTGCCAAGCCGCCGATTGCCCGTTCGCCTGAACTCACATCTGGTCACCTGCGCGCGTCTTGGGCCTCAATTTCGGCCATCACTCTCTGGTCTTCCTTGCTCAGTTCCACGCCGCGCAACAGATCAGGACGAATGCGCAACGTTTTCTGCAGCGCGCAGCGGCGGCGCCACTTTCGAATCTCATCGTGGTTCCCACTGATCAGCACTTCAGGAACGTGCATCCCGCGAAATTCTGCCGGACGGGTGTAATGCGGATAGTCCAGCAACCCGCTTGAGCCGCACGTCGAACTCGGTGGGCCGCCCGCTGCCGGTTCGTTTTCTTGCCCGCTCGAGGTTGTGAACGACTCCTGCTTGGCCGACGCTGCGTTGCCGAGCGCCCCCGGGACCAGTCGCGTCATTGTATCCACAACAATTGCCGCGCCCAACTCGCCACCGCTCAGTATAAAGTCGCCAACCGAAATCTCACGATCGGCCAGATATTCACTTACCCGTTCGTCCACGCCTTCGTAGCGACCGCAGATGAGCACCACCCGGTCGCGGCTCATTAATTCTTGCGCGACGACCTGCGTGAATAGAGCACCTTGCGGCGACAACAGCACCACGGTCTCGCGTGCCCCTTCGCGCGTCCGTTCCTCGAGCGGTGACACACCGAGTGACTCCAGGCACTCGAAGATAGGCTCCGGTTTGAGCACCATACCTTCGCCGCCGCCGAAGGGCCGGTCATCTACCGAGCGATGTCTGTCGTGGGTAAACGCCCGCAAATCGTAGATCCCGATTTCAATGAGCCCGGCTTCGCGCGCCCGGCGCACGATACCGTAATCCAGCGGCCCGCGAAAAAAATCCGGAAAAATCGTCAGAATCTCGAACTTCATGGAAGGCCGGCTCAACCTATCTCCGCCGCTTGCGCCTGACGCCAGCCGCGCGGGTTTCGTCGGCCTCGGGCTTCTGCCGCTGTTTCTCTTCCGTGCTTAGCGGTGATTCCAACTCCAGTAGCCCTTCGGGCAGGTTCATTTCAATCCGCCGACCGTCAAAATCCGCTGATCTCACAAAATCTTCCGCATACGGGACAAGAAATTCCTGCTCGCTGCTTCCACTTCCACCGATCTCCTGTGAGGCAGAAGGCACGAACCTAATTACCAGCAGAGGAGCCTCGCCAGCACCAAACTGCACTTCCTTGACGGTGCCCAGCAGTTGTTGCGCGCCCGCGTTCGTCACCCAGACTTCACAGCCGACGATCTCGCTGACGTAGGCGGCGCCGGGTTCTAACTCAACGCGCTCCTCGCTCGGCACCTGCAATTCCAATCCCGCTAGCCGCTCGGCGTCACTGATGCTTTCGACGCCGGCAAACTTTAGGACCACGCCGCCCTTATGGAACCAATGCTCTTCGACCTGCAAGTCGCGGCGGCGGCCGTTGGCTGCGAGCCCCGACAATTGGCGGCGCTCTTCGAATCGCTCCGGAAAATCGGTGTGCAGCTCTGCCAGAACCTCCCCGCGCCGTCCTTGTGGGCCCAGCACGCGAGCGATGGTGATAAACTCGTCGCTTATTCCACAATCTCCAATTGATAGCGCTTGCGTGTGCGCAAAGACGCTGCGTTCACAATGGTGCGCAGGCTGCGTGCCATACGCCCCTGGCGACCGATGATCCTTCCCAGGTCATCCTCCGCGACGAATAATTCAAGCACCGTCTGTCCATTTTCTTCAAATGCCTCGACCTCGACCTCGCCCGGAACATCTACCAAGCCCTTGGCGAGATGCTCCACCAACGCGACCATGTTCACGGCGTGGCTCGTCATGTGGCGGCTCCTGTTTCCTGAACTTCGCGAACGACGCGGCTAAGCCGCTGCCGTCGGCTCCGGCGCGGCTGGAGCTTTGTCCAACAGCTTCCGTACCCGGTCCGATAGCTGCGCGCCCTTTGACGTCCAGTAGGCAATGCGTTCGCGTTTTAGCTCGACGCTGGCGGGATTGGTTCGTGGATTGTAAGTGCCGACCACTTCCACCGAGCGGCCATCGCGCGCGCGGTCCTTCTCGATCACGACAATGCGATAGTGAGGTTGCTTACGCGCACCACGGCGCGACAGACGGATCATTAACACAGAAGCTATTTCCTTTCCTGCTAGTCAGTGCCCACAAGAGGTGCGCTTTCCATCGCCAATCTAATCGGACAACGCTGCGCTTGGAATTGGAATGCGCCAGTGGCGCTGCTTATCCTCAGGCAAGACGGGTGCTCGAGCGATCAAACCGTTTCGCTAACACACCCCAACGAGTGCAGCGTGGCACTCATTGGGCCTCACGTACCTGGAGGCAACAACCCATTCATTATTGCGGATTTGGCTTCGTTTGGCAAGGCCGGTTCCAGGATGATGTACTCTGTCATGAAGCCACCAGTGGGGGCGTGTTTTCCGCTTCGTGGTCGTAAGTCCAACATCCAAGACACCATGCTCAGACTGCTCTGCGTAACTGCTCATCCTGACGACGAAGCCGGCGCATTTGGAGGCACGCTGCTGCTCTATCACGAGCGCGGTGTGGAGACCTCAGTCATTTGTCTAACCGCCGGGACTGCGGCGCGCAACCGCGGTACCGCACGCAGCGATGAGGAGCTCGCTGCGCTGCGTCGCGCGGAATTTGCCGCTTCCTGCGAACTCCTGAACGTCAGCCACTATGAGGTGCTGGACTTCCCTGATGGCCAGCTTGACAGCACCGACTTCTATCGGGTGGTTGGGACTCTGGTGCTGCGAATGCGTCGAATCCGTCCCCACGTGGTGCTTACTTTCGGCATCGACGGCGGGCTGACAGGCCATGCCGATCACGCCATGGCAGGCGCGTTCGCCAGCATGGCGTTCGAGTGGGCGGGCCGTCCTGATCGCTTTTCCGAGCAGATCGAGCAGGGCGTGCAACCGCATCGCGGCCTAAAGCTCTATTACCACACTGCGGACTTCCTGCTGCCGGATCGTCAACCAATCGCGCCGCCGACCGTGACCACGCGCATTGAGATCGGCAAGGAGCGCTTTGAGAAGAAGGTGGAGGCCTTCCAGCGGCACACGACGCAAGCACCTCTGTTCGAGCGCGTGAGAAAAAACCTCGGTCGGCGACTCGGCACCGTCGAGATGTACCACCTCGTCGCGACGCGTGATCCCCTCGAAGCCAAGGTGGAAACCGACCTGTTTGAAGGAGTGATTGAGGACTGATCGCAGCGATTACGCTGCTACCTCGACTTCTTCTTCGAACCTTCTGTCGGCAAGCCGCCCAACTGCCCGGTCACGCTGGCCAGCACCTTCTGGAAGGCTTCTTCTTTCGTTAATTCCTTCTTGCCGGTCTTGTTGTGCCGATACTTGTGCTCATAGCTACACGTCCGGCAGCGCACTTTCTGCGCCTCTTCGCCTTCCATCGAAACCACGGCGTGGTCGGTGGTGCGTTTGCAGCGCGAGCAGTAGTCGTCAACATAGTCGCCCAGACGCATGGATGCATCTCACACTACTTGGTTTTCGCTGTCGGCGGATAACCCTTGAACAACTTGGCAACCGCATTGTCGAGGGTCTTGATGTTCTTGTTGGAGTTGTCAGAGATGGTGTCGCTGGCGGAACCGCGCCACAGCAACTCTTTTTCCTTGGCATCCGAAATCTCGACCACCAATGTCCCCAGCTTGGTCACCCAGGTGTTGTAAACGGTTGGTGCGCCACCCCAACCGCCCCAGCCCCAATAAGGACCGTAGTTGTAACCGGTTCCGACCAATTCCTTCTGCTCGTGGATGCTGTTGCTATACACCACCCACAAATCAGGATTGGACTCTACTTTAGTTAAGCCCTTTGACTGCAATTGCTTGTCAACGGCATCCATAATGCGCTGGTCCCAGAAGCCCTTTGCCGGATGAGGGCTCGTCTGCCACATATAGGTGTGATACTGGGAGAAGTTCGCCTGACGGTCCCAATCGATGTTTGTCTTCTGCGCGACCGCTGCGGAAGAAATGAGAAGACCCAATGCAAAAAGTGCAAACCCTCGCTGCATGCTACCGCTCCGTGGATTGACGAAAAATACTTGCTACTTCACGTAGAGATTACCCTCTCCGCACCGTAACGATACTCTAACCTTTTTCCGGCGTCTAGGCTCGCCTGCAATTTCTGTCGTTAGCACATGATATGTCCGGTTGAATTAGCACATGAAGTGTCCGCTGGGCAGGCGGCAAGGGTAAGAGAGCATGGAGGACATGATCTCTTACAGCGAGGCCGCCATGGAGCGGGCCATGAAAGTAGAAGAAGTGATTTTGCGAGCCATTGCCAGGAAGATCACGTGGTGGCAGGCGGCAGAAATCATCGGCATCAGCGACCGGGCGATGCGGCGTTGGCGGCAACGCTACGAGCAGTTTGGGATTCGCGGTCTGTATGACCGGCGGCGGGGCAAGCCCTCACCCAAGCGGGTGCCGTTGGCGGAGGTGGAGAAGGTATTGCAACTGTACCGGGAGAAGTATTTCGACCTCAACGTGCGCCACTTTCACGAGAAGCTGGTGGCCGAGCACCAAGTGAAGCTGAGCTACAGTTGGGTAAAGGGCTTGCTGCAAGGGGCGGGTCTGGTGGCCAAGGGGCGCAAGCGCGGAGCGCATCGCAAGCGGCGGCCACGGCGCCCGTTGCCCGGCATGCTGCTGCACGTGGACGGCAGCCGGCATCGCTGGTTTCAGGACGAACGCTGGTACGACCTGATCGTGATTCTGGATGACGCCAGCAGCGCGATCTACTATGCGCAACTGGTGGAGGAAGAATCGACGGCCACGGTGATGGCGGCGCTGTGGGAGGTGATCGAGCGACAGGGCCTGTTCTGCGCCTTGTACAGCGACCGGGGCAGTCATTTTTGGCTGACGCCGAAGGTGGGGGGCAAGGTCGATCCCCATCGGCTGACGCAAGTGGGGCGAGCGCTGCGCGAGTTGGGAGTGCAGATGATTCCCGCCTACTCACCGCAGGCGCGCGGACGCAGCGAGCGCAACTTCGGGACCTGGCAGGGACGCTTGCCCCAGGAGCTGCGGCTGCGCGGGATCCAGACGGTGGACGAGGCCAACCGCTTTTTGCGGGAACACTATGTGGCCGAGTTCAACCGTCGCTTTCAGGTGGCACCGGCGCAGCGGGGCAACGCGTTTGTGGCATGTCGGCGCAAGGACCTGGACCTGGTGTTCGCGCAGCAGTACGAGCGCACCGTGAACCGCGACAACACCGTCAGCTTTCAGAATCTGAACTTGCAGATCGAGCGCGTGCGGTGGCGAGCCACCCTGGCCGGCTGCAATGTCACCGTGCACCAGCACCTGGACGGGACGATTAGCCTGACGTACGGGCCGCATCGGCTGGGCCATTACACGGCCCAGGGCGTGGCTGTTACTTCAACTCCCACTGCGATGAAACCAGCGGTGGAAAAGACGCCGGGTGGAAAAGTCCCAAAGCTGACTTTTCCACCCGGCTTGGAAATCCCGCTGACGGCGCGGGATTCCCAATTTCCCACCGCCCCGACGACTACGGTTATATGAACAAAAACAAAAACCTAAAAACCGGACATTTCACTTGCTACAAAAAGCGGACATTTTCACTTGCTACGAACAGGCTCGCCTGCAATTTCGCCCCGCGCTCCCTTGCCGCGACTCTCGGTGAGAATAGTGCCTGAAGTGTGTAGGTGCCATGGCAACGAGCGCTTGGGTGCGGTCTCGAAATACGTGAACAAAGGCGTGCAATTTTCTGCAAGGTGGGTATCGGCTTGACTCGGGTAGCCCTACAGGTTCTGGTTTTGTTTTGCGCTTGGTTTCCGCGTGAAGGATGCGATGTAGGGGAACCGGCTCGACGGCTACGGCTTGGTGCACGAGGCGGAAGAAGAGCTGGCCCCGGCTTTTTGATCGCCGTCGGTTGAATCGCAACCTGAATTCGTCCAGGTCGTAGGCGAGATGTTTGTGGCGGACGGCCCCTGGCGGGGTTGCCATCAGCCAACGCTTGAGCAGGCAGATTACGCGGTGGACCCGCGGCATCAACTCCGATGGAGTCTTCTTCTTACCCCGTAAGAACGTGACGTCGTGCGGGTAGCCCTTGCGCTCCAAGGGTAGCTATCCTAGCCAGCCATCGCTGTGGAGGACGCTACCCCGTTCGACCGAATCCTGCACAAACGACATTAGGCTCTCAGCCCAAGCATCCAGAATCTGGTGCATGCCAATCCGGCCGATCCCCGGCCCATCCTCTTGAGCGGCGACAACCACCAGGGCTTTCTTGAAGCTGAGCCGGCCGGGCAGTCCTTGCTCCAGACCGCCCACATAGCATTCCTCCACTTCGACTCTGCCGGTCAGCAGGTCGCGCCCCGGTCTTACCAGGGCGCGGCGCAATTTATGCAGCCATGGCCAGGCGGTCTCATAACTCTTCAGCCCGAGTACTCGTTGCAGCCCCAATGCACAGGCGCCGTTCTTCTGGTATTCTTCCGCCATGCACGCATCCTACATACTTGGTGGGGCTACCTGAGTAAAGCAGATACCCACCTCTATTTAAATCAACTTTCGAATTGTGACACAGCTTCTTGTGTTCCCTGAGTAGTCCGCGAAAGATAGCGGCCAGCAGCATGGAGTCCCGGGTGGGATGATCCTTCCAGAACCGCCGATAGTTCGGATAGTACCGGTGGTTTCTGCCACAGCACCAGCGCCGTGTAGACCCCTGCACCAATAGCTGCGGTCGTTGCAAGCTGAACTGCTGCATTTTGAACCGCCAGAAGGCGTAAACAATACAGCCAGCTGCGTGCCGCTCCGACCATCACGAGGCTGTACCATGTCATCGGCCACAGAGTTACAAAGAATGTCCTTGGGGACAGGCCGATCAATCGGAATGGAATAGCGAGCGCCGGGAACACGAGTGCGGTCCAGACGATCGCGTACGAGGTCGCAACTCCCATGATTCCCCAGTGCAAGCCGACTGCGAAGGACAGCACATACGAAATACTGGCGAAAATCTGCCAGCGGAATAGCAGATCGGTCCGACCTTGCGTGCTGTAAATCACATTGGTAGGGACGAACAGGGTTTGCAGGGCGCCAAGCGGAGCAAAAACGACCAACAGCCAAGCCACCGGCATCCACTTGGGACCCAGGAACAGCCGAACAAACGGTTCTGCCGTCACCGCAAGCCCGAGCATTACCGGCATTATGACCAGCGCAATCATCCTGCACGTCCGCAAATATGCCTCTCTCAGGCGCGCATGATTAGCAGAAAAATTGGCCACCGCTGGATACACCACTTGCTCCAACATCAGGTGGAAGTTTAGCAGCGGGTATAGCATGAGCATGTAACCCATCTGGTAATACCCCAGGGAAGTGCTGCCCAGAAAACGGCCCACCAGCACGTTGTCTGCGTTTCTGGAGAAGTAGTTCAGCACGTGTGATCCGGTCAGGTGCAGGCCGAAGGATAGGATGCGGCGGGCGTCGGCCAGGCGAAAGACAAGCCTGATCCGGAAAGGAGAGAATATCCACACCGCTACCATCGTGACGAAGCTGATGGTCAAGTTGGCTGCAACCAGAGCTGACAATTTCCCGCCAGAAAGGGCAAAGGCAATCGCCACCGCCGTTCCGCAGACCGCTCCTATCGTTTGTGCTAACGCCAGTTTCCGAAACTCCATAGCCCGGCTCAACAGCGCCATGGGAACCACACTAAGAGCTCCCAGGAAAAATGAGACAGCAAGGAAATGCAATATCATGGACAATTGATCTTGGTGGAAGAAGCGAGCTGCTGGCGAGGCGATCAGTGCAAGAAAGAGGGTCGCGGTAGCCCCGGTCATGCAGTTCAGCCAGAACCCCGTGGAAGCCAGCTCCTCCGGCATTGCCGGCTCTCGCACCAGGGCAGCTCCGGTTCCGACGTCGCGAATCGTTTCCAATAGGTTTGTGACCAGGACCGCCATGCCTACCAATCCATAGATCCCAGGAGGAATACGGCGCGCCAATATCGAAACGGAGATGAATTGCAGCACCTGACGAGCGACCTGGAACGAGGTGATCCAGGCGACTCCGCTAGCCGCTTTTTGCGTGAGTGATCGATTGGCTGTGGTCATCAGGATTCCAGTGGCGCGCGCGCACGCTCATGGGGTCGATCATGCCCCGCTTTTTAAGAAGACAATCGCTTCTTCGTTGGTAGGCGGTGAAACGCTCGAACTTAGTCGATTCTAACAGGCCAGCATGCCGTTGCTCGATAGGCGGTTCGCCGCTTCGGAATGCGCACAATTGGTTTGTAGTGGTGCGGACGCACAGGAGCCTGCATTGGCAGAGTATAAGGGCGGCCAAATCGAAGACCTAAGTAGAGCACTAAAAGCTGGTGTCATACGCTCTTGCATTCGTTCCGCACGCCGGTCACATGTGCGTGCCAGTGGGCTTCATGCCCTTCGAGTGCGAAGCTTCTCCCCGTTGCGGTGGGTACTGTTGATACTCGCGCCGCAGAATGCGGCGGGTGGCCGGTCCGCTTAAGGTTTCATGCGCCTCTTCGACGGCGGCCTTATTGCTGATAGTGCTGTTGGCGCAGTAGCTGCTCCACCCAGCCGTAAACCTGCTCGCGGTTTTCGCCTTCGAACCAGATCGCTTCACTGGCCTTTAGAAACGCCTCGATCTGCCCAGGCTCAGCTTCTCTGCTTCGCGCACGCTGGTTGTCAATTCTCAGCATGCCACCGGTCAAGGCTTATCTTAATGTTGGAAACTGCCTCCTCCTTCATGCTCATCTTGTATTGGAAGAGACTAGAAGAGTCCAAGCATCCGAAGGTGCCGTATACTGGATGTGCATGTCTGCTGCAGAACCAGTTGGCTGTCCCGCAACACTTCAGGGGGACCCGCACCATACCCTGCAGGCGGAAATGAGTGTGGCGGTCTAAGTTCCTCTCCGATGGTCGATTGAGTCCCGATGGCTGCTCCGCAATCTTCCAGCCGCGCCCTGAATCTCGCCAAGAATTGGGCGGCAGTGTGCCGTCATCGCTCTCTGAGGCTGTTACGCCTTGCAACTCAGGTCCGCAACAGTGCTGACCTGCAGCGAATCGAGCAACTCAAAACTGAGATGAAGGCAGTGGCGAAGCGAGATCCCACCGGCGCCGCGAAGTATGCCGACTACCGTCTTTGGATCCCGTTCAACGTCGCCCGCATCGGAAGTCTTGGCTTCCAGGATGCCCTCCCCTCGCGAATCTTGGATATCGGTTGTGGTCCGGGATATTTTCTGGCCTCGGCCCGTATCTGCGGTCACGAAGCCTATGGCATCGACGCTCCGTCCGACATTCTTTCCGACGTCGAGAACCGCGTCTACAGTGAACTGCTGGCTGCGCTGCGGATTACCCCTTACGTCTCACCGTTTCTGATCGAGCGCTACGTTCCTCTCTCCTCACCAGTGCGCGACCTCGATGTCATCACCGCCTTTTGGATTTGTTTTAACCGCCATCGTCAGGCAGACGAGTGGAGTGCTGACGAATGGCGCTTCTTTGTCGACGACGCCCTGTCGCATCTTCGCCCAGGCGGCATGCTGCACTTGGAGTTGAACCCGAATCCTGAGCGGTATGGGATCCTCCAGTGGTACGACCGACCCACCCTGGATTTTTTCCAATCTCGAGGAGCCGTCGAACGCAACATCGTTCGGATCCAGAAGGCGAAAGCCCCAGCGCAATGACGCCCGCCACAGACAACAAGCCGGCTTGCAGTGCACCACGCATCTCTGTGTGCTTGCTCTGTGACACGTTAGGTGTGGATGCTGGCACGGAGCGTTTGGTGGCCGAAATTGCGCGTCGCCTCAATCCTGCCAAGCTTGATGTGCACGTTTGCTGCCTTGAAGACAGCAGTCGGCTTCGATCGCTTGAAGGTGTTTGCCGCACGGCTGTTTTCTCGGCCGTGAGCCTCAATTCCCTGCAGGGAGTCCGTCAAGTTGTGTCGTTTCGCAACTATCTTGCACGTCACAAAATCCAGATCGTGCACGGCTTCATGACCAAGACAAACATTTTTGCCGTGCTGTCATCGTTGGGATCCCGGCGGATCGTCATTACCAGCCGGCTCAACACCGGTTATTGGTACACACCGGCCTTGAAGCTATGCTTTCGTGTCCTGAACCGTGGCACGACGCGTGTTCTGACCAACTCTCTGGTCGGACGCACGATCGCCGCGGAGGCCGAGAAACTCAATCCTGGGAAGATCGATGTTCTCTACCAGGGCGTAAGCACAGAGCGATTTCGGCCTGGCGTGGGGGATCCGGCGGCCTGTACCCGCCTCGGAATTCCTGAGAACGCCCCTGTGATCGGGATTGTTGCCACCCTCCGCCCCGTAAAGGACCTCGCGCTGTTTCTGCGGGCGGCAAAGATTGTGTCGGAACGGTATCCCCAGGCCGCCTTCCTCGTGGTTGGGCACGGCCAGCAACTCGGCGAACTGCAGACCCAGGCGAAGGAGCTCGGCATTGGTGACCGCGTTTTCTTCACGCGCGGCGAAGGCCAGGTCATCGACTACTTGTCCCGCATGTCCGTGGCCTGCCTGTCGTCGCTAAGCGAAGGCCTCTCCAACGCGATTCTGGAATATATGGCGGTCGGCCTGCCGGTGGTCGCGACCGACGTGGGCGGCACCTGCGAGGCGGTCCTCGACGGTGAAACCGGGTTCCTCGTACGCGAGCGCACGCCCGAGGCCTTCGCTAGGCCGCTGATCGAATTGCTGGGGGACGAGGACCTGCGTCGGCGGATTGGCGCCAATGGCTTGACGCGATGCCTGGCCAACTTCGAACAGGGCAAGACCATCCACGATCTGGAGAACTATTACGCCGCGCAGGTCGCACGGACGGTGCATGAGCCAAAAGAGCCTGATGTCAAGTCCTGAACCACCAACACCTGGCGAATTCCGGGCAACTCTGATTTTTAAAAATTGCGCTACCCGCTGCAATTCTGGAGCAAATTAAGGCTGACATGGCCCACCGATCAGCAGCGTGGACGCCCTGGCTCTCACCTTCAAAGAGACGGTGAGCGCAGCGACGAAACCCCGGTGACATAGATGCCGGCCTCTCCACCGCGCAAAGTCGTGGTCGTAATCGGGGTTGAGCTGACCGTACCGTTTGCCATCACCTGGTAGTACGTGCCCGGCAGGGTAATGGTTTGCGAGTAGGTATCGTACTCCGTCGAGGCCGTCGGGCTGTCGGAGGCCGTAACTGGCCGCAACAAAACAATTGCGCTGCCGTAGGTTCCTCCGGTGAAGTCGCGGCGCAATAGCGGCGAACACCAGTCGTCAGCACCGCGGGGAATACCGATTCCGCCTGTTTCGCAAGCCGCCGCATTGCCGCTTATGGCTGGACCGTGCTTCCAGATGCATCCGCCGTCGATGTAGTAGGAGCTACTCGTACATGGAGCATTGAAGCCGTATGTCGAGTCGGGGGTTCCGAGATTAATGGCGCTCGCCGGAACAAAATAGCCGTACATGGCGATGGGCGTATGCAGCGGGTTGTCTCGCGATTGATGTCCCAGCTTGGCATACTCAATGGAGGCACCGGCTGAGTAAGCGTGGAGGATCGCACCGGGAAACTCGGTCTGCGTGGTCAGCGTGGTGCCGGAATAGCTGGTCGTACCTACTACATCGACACCGCCAATGCGAATGGGACAGGCTTCCGTCTCCACACCGGGACAGGTTGAGGTTTCGAGCGTACCTGACAGGGGGATGCTGCAACCGTTGGCGCAGGTGGATGCCGTAACTCCCGGGGCCGCCACCGTTCGAGAGGACTTAACCCAGTAGTAGTAATCATCAGAGCCGTTGTAAATCTCCCCCGCTGGGTCATACCCGAATAGGACGTTCGGATTCTTCACCAAATAGTACATGGCAAGGGCGTTCATCGGCCCCCGCTGGCTCATGTCCCAAAGGTGATAGTTGGACAATGCTTTTCCGTACCCGTCCCGCACTCCGAACTGATAGTTGTCCAATATCTGCATGTATTGCACGGTGCCGTTGGGATTGTTAGAGGTTGACTGCCCCGGACACCACAACGAATTAGTACATAAATACTCCGTGGAGAATGTGTCTGCGTCAAAACTGTTTACCGCCTGGTTGCCTTCCTCGGAGAGCATCCAATTCATCGCGGTGAACAGGGCTGTGGCATTTCGACTGCCGCCCGTATTCAGGCCGTCCCACCAGCGCGGGTTGCTTCCGTAGATGCTGGTCATAAGCGTGTGCAACGCTTGGAACATCGCAGTGTCGGCGGTGAGGTAGGTTGTGGAGCCTAGCTCAGTGTAGGTGTTCGACCATACAGGAGTGCTTTGCCAGGCCATCGGCCATACCCCAGCGTTGTCAAACATGACGCCGTTCATGCCGGGTTGAATAAAATCCGCTACTCTTTTCGCTTCCACATAGGCCCAAGTCCGCTGCCCGTTTTGAATGTTACCCACATTGCCGAAGAAATCGTTGTACGCCCCGCCATAGCCTAACTGCCGCGCCTGCTGACGGAACTTCGCCGTCGAACCGGAGTGCGGAATCGCGCAATACTCGACCGGAGTTCCGATATTGATGTGCCCGGAAACACAAGCGGACGGGTTCCAGCCGCGAGCACAGGTGCCATAGGAGCAGGCAGAGAGCAGGTTGTCACCGTAGACCTTGGATAAAACCGGATTGGTGCCCGCCCCGGAGACCGTGATCTGCACCCAATACTTCGAGCGCGATCCATGGACGACAGAGGGGACCCAGTTTGACGGTGGCGGGAACGTAACCGTGCCGGTTGTGGTCAGCCCGCTAGTCGTGTCGGTTGTGCTGGGAAGGGGCGTAAAGCTAGAGCCGTTCCAGTATTGAAAGCTAACCGTGCCACCAGAGCGCCCCCTATGAACCGTTACGTTCACCGTGTCGAACGGGATCTGATACCCAATCAGCAGGCGGTCCGACACCGTTACGGGATTCGGGGGGGAGTTTGCACAATTACCCCAGTAATCCGTCGGAATCCCGACTGTCGGGCAGTACGCCCTCACGGTCACATCGGTGTACTTCGAATGTACCAAGGTGAAGATTCCGTTGACTGCCAGCCACGGCGCTCCGCTGGTCTGGCTGTCGGGCTGCTCATACGCATCAAATTGTTCAATGGCGCTGTAGGCGCGATTCGGCCGGTAATCGATATTCATGTGCAGCAGCAATCCCTCGGGATCGCTGTAGCCCTGCCTGGCTGCAACTCCGAACACATAGGGGTAGACGCCATACAGATACATGCAGCAGCCGTCAGTATTAAACGTCCAGGCATTGTTCGTGCCGCGCGAACGGCCGATTCCAGTACCGCCAACGACCATCTGAAAGTTGCCGAAAATCCAACTTCCCGGCGGGGTGCCCCCGTTTATCAAGTAAGCGATGATCCCGTTGGGCGGCGGACTCTGCGCAAGAGCGAAGGTCGCACACAGAACAAAGAGCGCTAATGCGAACCACTTCTTTAGGAAGGTCATGGGACCAGCGTGGTTCCTATAGGGTCGAATCCTTTATACCATATCGTCAATCGTCACCAGAACTCGGTAGTGGGTCAGTTTGCAAACTGGCCCAGTACCCAGAATTCCCGTTGGTGGGTATCTGCTTGACTCAGGTAGCCTCTACAGGTTCTGGTTTTGTTTTGCGCTTGGTTCCGCGTGAAGGATGCGATGCAGGGAGCAGGCTCGACGGCTACGGCTTGGTGCACGAGGCGGAAGAAGAGCTGGCCCCGGCTTTTTGATCGCCGTCGATTGAATCGCAACCTGAATTCGTCCAGGTCGTAGGCGAGATGTTTGTGGCGGACGGCCCCTGGCGGGGTTGCCATCAGCCAACGCTTGAGCAGGCAGATTACGCGGTGGACCCGCGGCATCAACTCCGATGGAGTCTTCTTCTTACCCCGTAAGAACGGGACGTCGTGCGGGTAGCCCTTGCGCTCCAAGGGTACCCACCATTCGCAATTCTCAATAGTACGGTCTCCTTTGCCGGTAAAAGGTGAAGTTGCTCTTCGTTCTCTATGTAACCAAAATGGCGTAGACCCGATACTGTGGCAAAGTCGAGTCCGTCTCACGTTGTTCTGGGTGGCCGGATTTTCGGCGGGCCTACGAGACGGCGCCACGGCCTTCGGTTCCAATTCGGGAAATCGCAAAAAAAAACAGAGGGAAATTCTGATTTTTTTCTTGACCTAGCGCAGCTTCGTCCTACACTTATCACAGGAAGAGCGCACGTTTCCGATAGCCGTTCTGGATGATCCACGTGCGCTGGTGAGTGGGCAAAGCTACGACAGAAGAGATCGATCTGTCGCCGGCTCACCGTCCCCAGTTGTCGAGCCCCCAATCGACTCCAACTTCGTTTCACCCTCGATCAGCAAGCCAAAAAGAAGGTGCCCATGAGCGGGCCCTTACCGCTTCACCGTGACGGGTAAGACGACCGACGTGGTGATTGCTATTGACAGCCACTTCGCGCCGGTCAGCGGCTCGACGCTGGCGTTTGCTCCGCTGACGCCCTGCCGCTTGGCTGGCACCCAAGAAAGGAAAGGAAGCGTCCATGAAAAAAGTAGCTTTGTTCGCAACCGTTCTTCTGGCCCTGGCGATGACCGCCAGCGCTCAAACGATGCTGCGCTTTAACATGCCCCCCACAGCCACACCGACCGCAATTCCAGAAGGATACGGCGGCATGAGCTGGAGCGGGATCGACTACGTCACTCCGCTACTGTGGAGCTATACCAACGGGGCCATTGAGACAGGAGAAGGGTTCCTGGCCGGTCCTGATGTCATGGTCGCCTTCGGCGGCGGTCCGTTGTGCTACAAGAAACATGGCGGACAGACGATCAAGAACATTTGTTCCGGCGCGATATCAGCGGGCGTCGGTCCGAATGCTATTTCTTCATTCACTCCTATTTCCGTCGACATGGCAGCAGGGTGGGCCAAAGACGCTAATAACACGGTTCAGTTCGTCACCGTGCAAGCCTACAGCGACGGCAACCTGATGGGTTCGCAGAAATTCGAGCTCGGAACCCACGCGGAGAAGTACACCCTGGTGTTCCCCAACTGGGGACCGATCACCGAACTCAAATTCATTCCCAACCCCGGAGGCTCGTTTGTCCTCTATGTTCTGCAAATGCAGTAGTGCGGCCGTTTTCGGCGTGCTAAACGGCACGTGATCACGGACGTTTAGCCGGAAGGGGCGGAGCG
Organism: uncultured Acidobacteriaceae bacterium; assembly: GCA_963833155.1. GTDB lineage: Bacteria > Acidobacteriota > Terriglobia > Terriglobales > Acidobacteriaceae > Bog-257. The sequence continues at coordinate 124,232 of CAWHWY010000022.1, read as the reverse complement.
GACTCCGCCCCATTTCTTTCCTCGAAGTCATAGGCAAAGGGGCCTCTCCGCGGTGAGCTGCTCATAGTCCGGGGCGGGAGTGGCGGGAGCTATACCAACATAGCCAAGCTCCTCATGAATGAGACACGATGAACTCGCCGGGTCGCCATGGTTGGATGGCGGTTGTTCAACGACCGCCGGCTACGACGTAACCGCGATTCTTTCTGCCAGCAGGGATTCGCGCAAGTCCGGTCTCTTGTCCGGAGGCTTGGAATCGTCGGCCATAGAAATCCTTTGAGGAGCGAGATTTTAGCATCAATTTCCGGCTGTGGATGCTTCGTACACCGTCCTGCCTCCGACCACGGTGCGCAGCACACGTGTCTTGAGAATTTCCGGGAGGCGCGACTTTGGTGAGATCGCGGTCGAGCACGACGAAATCGGCCAACATGCCGGGAGCCAGCGTGCCTTTTTCTTTTTCAGCGAACTGGGCGTAAGCCGAGCCGGTAGTGTAAGCGGCGAGCGCCTGCTCGATGGTTAACTTCTGCTCCGGGAAGTAGCTTTTCGTGCCCGCTTCGTTCATCCGCGTAACCGCCGCATAGACTCCGCGAAACGGCGTGATCGGCTCGACCGGATAATCCGTGCCGAACGCCAGCGGCACGCCGTTGTCGAGAAACTCCTTCCACGGGTAGGACGTCTTCGCGCGCTCGGGCCCGATGCGCGCCATCGCCCAGTTCATGTCGGTGAGCAGATGATTGGCCTGCATGGAGGCGATGACGCCGAGCTTGCGATACTGCGCGAACTGATCGGGCGTGATGACCTGATCGTGCTCGATGCGGAAACGGAAGTCGCGCGACTGGTGGTTCTCGCGGGCCGCCGTTTCGGCAGCGGCGAAGGCGTCGAGCGCCATCTGCACGGCGCGATCTCCGATGGCGTGAAACCCTAATTGGAATCCGGCCGCCGCGCGTTCAACGGCCATGCGATTCAGTTTGCTCTGCTCATAGCGCGCCAGGCCGGAGTTGCCCGGATCGTCAGCATACGGCGCCAGCAAGGCAGCGGTGCGGGAACCGAGCGAGCCGTCCATGAAGCCCTTAAGCATGGCGGTGTGCAACATGGGATCGTCCGCTGGGTGGTGCGCGCGGCGCGTCTCCAGCACGTTGACGGGATCGTCGAAGTTGAGCCACTCGCTGATGCGCAACGTCAGCTTGCCTTCGCGCTCCAGGTCTTCATAGACGAGGAAGATGTCCCAACTGGAATTGTCCTGGGCGGAAGTGACGCCCCAGCGTGCGGCGTCGGCCAGGGCGAGTTCGGCAGCGCGGCGACGGCGTGCTGGAGTCGGCGGCGGGATCTTCGACTCGACGAGTCCTCTGGCTGTCTCCCGCAGAATGCCAGTAGGCTGGCCGCTGGCATCGCGATCGATCTTGCCGCCTTCGCGGGGCCTGGGTCTGGCCGGTAACGCCGCCGATTTTCAACGCCGCGGTGTTGGCGACGGCGATGTGTCCGTCCACCCGGCTGAACACCGCGGGATGGCTGCCGGTGACGGCGTCGAGATCTTGCCGATTGGGTAACTTCTGATCCGTCCATGACGTTTGGTCCCATCCGCCGCCCACCAGCCAGTCGGTGGGAGCGCCAGTCTTGGCGCTGGCGGCGATGCGCTGCTGCATCTCCTGCAACGAGCGGGTGCCGCGCAGATCAACACTCTGTGCTTCGAGGCCGGCTTCTTCCAGATGCACGTGGGCGTCGTTGAATCCCGGCATGACAAAGTGCCCGCCGAGATCGACCACCTGCGTGTGCGGGCTCTTCAGCTTGCGGATTTCATCGTTCGAACCGACAGCAACGATGCGGCCATCGCGTATTGCTATCGCCTGCGCGCGAGTAGGCGTCGACTGAGTATAGATATCGCCGTTGACGAAGATGATGTCGGGCGCCGGGTCGCTGGATTTGCCTGGCGCTGCGTTGGCTGAGGAAGATGCGTTCAAAGCGGCAACCGAAACGATGAGCAGCACGAGGAGTTTCATTCTTCCGCCACTCCAGCGAGTGCGAGGGTGAGCAGCAGAATGCGTTTCAGGCCGAGATCGCGGCCCGTCGGGTCATACCACTCGTGAATGGTATGCGCGCCGCCGCCCGTGCCTCCGGCACCAATGGCAATCGCCTCCCGCCCTAGAGAAAGCGGCACGTTGGCGTCGGTGGAGGCGCGCTGAATGCGGGCGGTGTTGTTCAATTGCGCGTCCACGGTGCGAATCGTCTTGAGCAGCTGTGAATCGACAGGCAAGTCGGCGGCGGGCCGATTGCCAATCACCCGCACTTCCGCGGTAAGCAGCTCCTGGCGCTTCCTACCGGTGAGCTCGGGGATGACTTGATCAACCGCTTCGTGCAGTGCGCGCTCCAGACGGTCAAGCTCCTCGACGGAGGCCGAGCGCGTGTCCACGCGCATGGTCGCCGACTCGGGAATGGAGTTCACCGAAGTTCCACCGCCGATGATGCCGATGTTGTAGGTCGTCTTCGGTGTCGCGGGAACCGGCGTCTGCGTAAAGCGGTCGATGACGCGCGCCAGCCCGACGATGGGATTGGCCACGCCGAAATCGCTCCACGAATGTCCGCCGTGACCGCGAATCGTGACTTCGTAGCGCCGGCTGCCAAGTCCCTCGGTGATGATGGTGTCGGTCCCGGCGCCGTCGAGCACCACCAGGGATGCGATGTTGGCCGACCACTTGGGCTGCTGGAAAATGTGGCGCATGCCGCGCAGGTCGCCTTCGCCCTCTTCGCCTACATCGCCAATGAACAGAATTGGAGCGCGGTTCGTGACCGTCGCGGCGTGCATCGCGGCTGCAATTGCGACAAGCGCGATGATTCCCGAGGAATTGTCGGAGATGCCGGGGCCATAGAGTTTGTCGCCATCGCGACGCACAGAAATTTCCGTGCCAACGGGAAAAACCGTGTCCAGGTGCGCGCTCAATGCGATGTAGGGCGCATTCGGGTCACTGCCGGGCCGGATGCCGAATACGTTGCCAATCTCGTCCTGATGGACATCGGAAAGGCCTAGCTCAGTGAAACGCTGCTGGAGCCAATGGCTGCGCGGAGCTTCGCCCCACGGAGGCGCTGCGATGGAGGTCACCTGGAGCTGCAAATCTTCCAGTTGGCGGGAGTGCGAGCGGAACCAGGCAAACGCTTCGTGAACTCGACGCAGCTCGGCAATGTGCGCCACCTGCTGCCGGGCCGAGCGCGAGGATTGGGATTCACTCAACGAGCAATCTTCGCCGGAAACTGCGCGCACTGGAGAACCGGGGCCCATGAAGGATGTTCCATGTTAATACGGGTGGAGCAGACAACGGAAGAAAAGGACCTATGACGCGAGGCTCGACGGCACGGCCGACGACTGACAGCACTGCAGAATTTCGCTTTCGGTCAGCATGCGGTCGGAGTTCTTGGCGCGCTGATAGATGCGGTCCACTAGCTCGTCGGTGGCGTGGATGCCATGCCGTTCCAGCCAGAAGTGAACATTCGACTTGCCGCTCATGGGGCCGATCTCGATGACCTGCTCCATGCCGAAATAGTGCGAGGGCACGCCGGAATAAATGCTGTTGGCCAGCAGCACGTCGTTCTTGCGATAGGCCTTGATCACCGCCGCCGCATGAACGCCGGTGCCCGTCTTGAAAGCGTCTTCGCCGACCACGGGGTAGTTCTTGGGGATCGGAACGCCGGTAGCTTTGGCAACGGCCACGCAATAATCCTTCAGCTTGGTAAGGTCCTGGCTCTTCCACGGTTCAATGCCCATGAGCTTCAAGTTCACCAGCATCTGGTCCATCTGGGTATTGCCAACGCGCTCTCCGATGCCACACGCGGTCGCGTGGACGACTTCGGCTCCGGCCACCAGCGCGCCCAGGGCGTTTGCCACCGCCAATCCGCGATCGCAATGGCCGTGCCACTCCACTCGGATGTTTTCGCCGGAGGGTTTCACCACTTCATTAATGACGAAAGTGCATGAGCGCGACCACACCCATAGGAGTGGCGTGTCCGCAAGTGTCGCAAATCACGACGGCCTTGGCGCCACAGCGGATCGCAGCACTGTACATTCGCTGGATGGTCTCGGGATCGCAGCGCGTGGTGTCCTCGGTCACGTACATCACGTCGAGACCAAGTGAGACAGCGTACTTCACAGTATTCTCTGTGGTGCGTAGCAGGAAATCGTCAGTCCAATCCTCGGTGTAGCGCCGGATGGGGCTGGAACCGATAAATGTTGCCGCCTCGATGGGGACTCCGGTGCGCTGCACGATCTCCGCAATGGGCCGGATGTCGTTCTGGTGGGTGCGGGCCGCGCAGTTGGCCCTGATCTTCATGTGCGACCGGCCAATCTCGCGCGCCAGGGCTTCGCAGTGTGCCATAGCCCGAGGGCCGGCTCCAGGCAGGCCGATGTCCAGCGAGTTAATGCCAAGCCCCTCCATCAAATGGAGGATCTCGATCTTCTCTTCAATGGAGGGATCGCGGACCGAAGGCGACTGAAGGCCGTCGCGCAGCGACTCGTCGTTCAGCAGGACCTTGCCCGCCGGTATCATCGACCGGGCATAGATGGTATTCCAGTCGTAAATGAGATCAACAACTTTGGCAGTCACTTTAGGTTGACACCCCATTTTTCACCCAACCGAGCGCAAAATCGGCGCTCGTCGGGGACCTCGTGTCCGGCGCCCCACGCGCCGGATCCACCTGGAAAGATGCGGGACATGGCCCGCCAAGCTTCAGATTATCGCGCAACTGCCGGTTACTGCTTGCTCTTTTCTTCGCCCGGCTTGGCCTTCAAGGTCAATCCAAAAATAGATTGCTTGCCCAGACCGGCAACATTCCTGCCTCGCGGCTCCTCTTCGCTTGGCAGATACAACGTCTTGCAGTGCTCACAACGATAAATTTCCGCCCGGTCGCCAAAGGTCTGGCGCACATCGCCACAGGCTTGCTCCAGCACGTCGGCCAGATAGAACCAGCGCTTCAGATGTCCGCCGCACAGCTTGCCCTTGGCGTCCGGCTCGTTGCAGGCGCGCTGGAACGGCTTCTTGTATTTCACCTTATGTTTGGGAAGCTGCGGGGCCTCTGTCCTCACGGTCTCAGCCATAGAGGCAGTATCGCCTGTCGGAGCGATTATCTCAATACCGCGCATTCAGGGCCTACTGTCGAATCGCCTGGACCAGTAACGCTGCCCCGATCAGCACCAGACCGAAGTGAACATACTTGAGAAAGGCGTCGCCCCTGAGGCGATGGTTCACGAACCGGCCAATCAGGATTGCCGGCACCACGAGCGTCAGCGACAGCAGGTAATAATGCGTTACGATGGGCACCCAAAGCCCCGCCACCCAATAGCCTGCCATGCCGATCATGCTGGCGGGCAGGAAGTATCCCTGCAAGGTCGCGCGGAAATGTTGCGCGGACCAGCGGCGCATCGCTCCGTAGATTGCGAGTGGAGGGCCGTTCATCCCGTAAGCTCCGCCGAGCACGCCGGCCAAGAAGCCGCAGCCAAGAAGCCAACCTCGATTGTCCCTGTGCAACTCCGGCGGTCTGCGTCCAAGCAACGCGTACGCCGAGAAGACCATGATGATGACCGCCAAAGCCGCTTTGACCATCCGGTGGTTGCCGGCAGTCAGTAGCATGAGACCCAACGGAATGCCCAACAGAGTAGAAAGCACAAGCCAACCCGAGCTGCGGAGGTGGATCTTTTGCCAGTCTTGCACGACGATGACGGCAGCTACCGTGATCGAAACCAGCACCGCCAGCGGCGCAGCAACATTCACCGGAAGGCGGAGGGCGAGTAACGGAACCGCGACCAGCGCTTCGCCAAAGCCAAAGACAGACCGAATCAGCGTGGCAACAAAAATAACCAAGTAAGACATAAACCGTCGTGCCGTCCATTACCCTCCAGAGTTTTGAGCGCCAGTCAAGGACGGGCTGGCTGCGTTTGACGTTCAGATCCGATTGGACCGCCTCACCAGCCCCACGGAGCGCAGAGCTCCGCTGAGCTTCGCCCCTAAGTCCCTGGCGAACAGAAGGTCAATAAAGCCGCCCATTTGCTGTTTGAGCTTGCGGTCATAGCCGAACCACCAGGGTTTTGGGACGTTGGGGAGCAGGTCCACATCCACGTGCTTCACCTGGACCATCTCGGCCATGCCCATCTCGCCGTGCGTGCGTCCGATGCCGCTGAACTTGAATCCGCCGTGCGGCGCTTCCGCAATGCCGAAGCAAGAGATGACGTCATTGACCATCACTGTTCCGGCTTTGAGCCGGGCGGCCATGGCCTCGCCGCGGCCACGGTCGCGCGTCCACACGCTTGCGGCCAGGCCGAAGTCGCTGTCGTTCGCCAAGCGCACCGCTTCGTCGTCGCTGTCGAACGGCGCCACCGGAAGCACCGGCCCGAAGGTTTCCTCGCGCATCAGGCGCATGTCCTGAGTCACGTCCGCCAGCAACGTCGGGGCGTAGAAGTTTGGTCCAATTTCGGGCATGCGCTTACCGCCCAGCAGCAACCGCGCGCCATGCGAAACCGCATCGGTCACATGATCCTCAACAATGCGCAGCTGGCGCTCGCTGATCAGCGGCCCCTGCTCGACTTCGGAATCGATTCCGTTGCCCACGCGTAGCTTGGCGATCTTGCTGCGGCAAGCTTCGAGAAACTCGTCGTACAGGCTGCGATGGACGTAGCAGCGCTCGACCGATAGACAGGTCTGCCCGGCGTTGACGAACGCGCCCCACACCGCCCCGCTGGACGCGATGTCCACGTTGGCGTCGTCAAGCACGAGCATGGGATCTTTGCCGCCCAACTCCAGCACAACCGGCAGCAGCTTTCGGGCAGCCGCTTCGCCGACGCGCCTGCCAGTCGGCACGCTTCCCGTGAACATGAGCTTGTCGATGGGCGACTCGATGAGCGCCGCGCCGGCCGTACCCTCGCCGACCAGCACCTGCAGGAGATCGGGACCCAAACCGGCAGCGAGCAACAGGCGCTGCAATTCGAGCGCGATCAGCGGCGTGAACTCCGAGGGCTTCAGTACCACGGCATTGCCCGTAACTAACGCCGCCAGTGTCTCAACGGCGGGAATCGAGAAGGGATAATTCCACGGCGAAATGATACCGATGACCCCGAACGGCTCGCGCACCAGCTTGCCGCGCTTCATCTTCATTACCGGGTTGCCGTGCGGCAGCTTTTCTTCGCGGAGAAAGTTGTGAGCGTTGTGGATACAGAACTCGGCGGCATCGAGAACGACCAGGACCTCGGTGACCAGCGCCTCCACCACGGGCTTGCCGGCCTCGCGGCAGATGAGACTGGCCACCTCGTCGCGACGCTGGCTCAAGAGCTGCTGGAATCGGCGCACCACGGCGATTCGTTCGCTCACCGGCGTCGCCGCCCACGCAGGTCGCGCCTGCTTTGCGCGGAGCACCGCATTCTGCACATCACCGCTGCTGGCGCACGCCAGCTCGGCCAACACCTCTCCGGTTGCCGGGTTCGTGGTTACGATCGTGCTATTTCCTACAACCGGTGCCTGGGTAGCCATGTCTAATATTCAACGCTGACCAGATAAAGTCCGCAAGCGGGGGCGGTGGGACCAGCAGCGCTGCGATCGCGGGCCTCCAGGATCCTGGCGACATCCTCGACCTGCAGAGCACCTTTGCCAACCTGCAGAAATGTGCCGACCAGGTTGCGCACCATGTGGTGCAGAAAGCCGTCGCCGCGCACGGTGTAAGTCAGCTCCTCGTCGGTCCTCACCCATAGTGAAGAATGGATCGTGCGGATATTCGAAACGTGCTGCTCATTACCTTCCTCGCGAATTTCTGCGATGCGCGCGCTGCGATCCGGATCAGAGGCGGCGAACGAGGTGAAATCGTGTGTGCCGACGACGTGTTCGGAGGAACGAATCAGCGCCTCTTCGTTCATCGGGTAGGGATCGTGATCGACGTAGCGAGCCAGAAACGGCGGACAAATTGCGCCTCGATAGATGCGGTAGCGATAGGTTTTGGCCGAAGCGGAATGCCGCGCGTGGAAGTTCTTATACACGGCTTCTACGGAATTGACGCGGATGGATGGCGGGAGAGCATCATTCAGCGCGATGACCAGGTTGGTTTCCGGAATAGGAGATTCCAGTTGCACGGACGCCACCTGGCCGAGCGCGTGAACTCCTGCGTCAGTTCGGCCCGAGCCTTGGGGCAGAACTGTCTCGCCGGTAAGCCGCTTAAGGCATTCGGCCAGAACGCCTTGCACGGTCGGCAGTCCAGGCTGGATTTGCCAGCCGTGAAATTCCGATCCGTCGTAGGCCAACGTAATTTTTAAGGTGCGACTCATTCTTCCTATGGGCCGTCCTATGGGTCGGCGGGACACGCTATATTGCTGCTCTGTAAAGCTATGTTAAGCAGTGTAAAGCAGCCCAAATGACGCTCGCGCGTCAGCTATACTATGCCATTCCTGCGACTTGCGATGCTGCAAGCAATTTCTGTCCCCTGCGAATGTCATCCCGCGCATAATTCGCCGCGAGCTTTCCCGGCATCAGAGATTGGAATCAACGAATTCAGTGAAGGATACAGAACTTACAGCCTCAGTTCCCGGAGACAAAGGAATGTCGTTTCCTAAGCATGTGAATCCGCTGCCCACAAAGTTGCTATCGGTGGTTTTATTTTGTCTGCTCGCTGTGGCGACGTTCGCGCAAAATCCAGCGCCAGCAACCACCGGTCCGACCAACCCGCCGCTGACGCCATTGCCGCAAGCACCCATGCCGCAGCGCAGCGAACATCTTTACTCCGACCAGGACTACAGCCGGGGAAAGAAGGAGTGGCCCAACCCCTTTGTGGTGTACACAGTGCGCGAAGTTGCGCCGCTCAACGTGGCCAACAGCGGGCGCCTCGATCACCTCCTGATTGACGGCAAGATGTACTTGTCGCTCAACGACGCGGTGGCCATGGCGCTGGAAGACAATCTCGACATCGGCATTCAGCGTTATAACCTGTCGATTGCCGACACCGACATCCTGCGAACCAGCTCGGGAGCGGTAGCGCTCGGGGTGAACGCCGGTTTGGTGCAGGGCACCCCGGGTGGAACCACCGGTACAACTTCCGCCGGTGGCACAGGAACCTCCACGACAGGTTCCACTGGCGGAGGTGCAGGCGGAACGACTATCGGAACGGGCGGCGCCGGCGCGGGCGTGGGAGGCATTGTCGCATCCACGCAAGGTGAGGGGCCACCGATCGACAACTATGATCCCGTACTTACTGGGACCGTATCGGAGGAGCACGTCATCACACCGGAGTCGAACACCATTTTCACCGGCACACCGGCGCTGAGCCAGAGCATCACCACGGCCAACTTCCTATACAGCCAGGGATTCTCCACCGGCACTCTGATGACGGTGGCCTTCAATAACTTGCGTACCTCCTCCAATTCGCTGTTTAACACACTGAACCCGACCTTGACACCGAACTTCCGCTTTGAACTGCGCCAACACCTGCTGTCGGGATTTGGCTACGATCCCAACTTGCGGTGGATACGCATCGCCAGAAACAACAAGGAAATCGAAGATGTGACCTTCCGGTTGCAGGTCATTCAGACCGTTTCGCAGGTCGAGAACATTTATTGGGATCTGGTAAATGCTTACGCCAACGTGACCGTACAGCAGCGCGCTCTGGATCTGGCCAACAAAACGCTTTCTGACGATGAGAAGCAGGTGGCGGCCGGTACGCTCGCTCCGCTTATCGTGGTGCAGGCGCAAAGCGCGGTTGCTACCGCGCAACAGAACCTGGTTGCCGCGAAAGTGAACCTTGAGCTGGAGCAACTGCTCATGAAGAACGCTGTGACCCGCAATATGTCGGACCCCATACTGGCGGTGGCGCCAGTGATACCGACCGACTCATTGAATATCCGCGAACCCTACCAGATCCCACCGGTCGAAGACCTGATCAATGAGGCCTTGCAGCAACGTCCGGAAATCGCGACCGCCCGCCTGACCCTCACCAACAATGAAATCTCACGCAAATCGATTCGCAACCAGTTGCTTCCGACGGTCGATTTGTATGCTTTCTATGGCGCCTCCGCACTGGCTGGTCCGCAGAACCCATTCTGTAGTAACAAGAGCCTCTGTCCGCCGCCGGGGTCTATCCCGACCACGGGTTACGGCGATGCGTTCCAGAACCTGTTCAACAGCACCGCGCCCGATAAAGGGGTAGGGGTAAACATCAACATTCCGCTGCGCAATCGGCAGACCCAGGCCGACCAGGTGCGGTCGGTGCTGGAATATCGACAGGCGCAGATGAGTTTGCAGCAAACCGAGAACACCATTCGGTTGCAGGTCCGGCAGGCACAGTTTGCGCTGCAACAGAACTACGTCGCCCTCCAGGCTGCGATTGCGGCCCGCGACTACGCCGCGCAGAACCTTGACGCCGAGGAGAAGAAGCTACGCATGGGGGCGTCCACCACCACGCTGGTGTTACAGGCTTCCAGCGCCTTGACGCAGGCAGAGTCCAATGTTCTCGGCGCCGCCACGAATTATGAGAAGTCGCGAGTGCAGCTTGACCTGTCGACAGCCGAGACGTTGAAGAGACTCGGCATCGAGATGACGGACGCCGAAGCGGCAAAAGTTCAGCACCTGCCAAAGGTGCCAGGCGTGGTGCCAGCGAACACCAACGACCTGACACAGCCGCACCTGACGCCAATTCCGGTTCCGGGAGTCAACACTCCGGCGCCGGGCGCACCGCCGCAAACCCCGGCGCAACCGCCGCAGGGGCAGGCGGCACCGCAGTAGTTATCGGCGGGTGACCGATTCGAGCGGCATGCTCTCTCGCGGGCATGCCGTTTTCGCTTCTTTGTTCTGCCTTACACGATTAGCATTGTCTGCTTGAGCTTATCCGTCGTCATCATCACGCTGAACGAGGAAGCCAACCTCGCGCGGACGCTGCGAAGCGTCGCCTGGGCCGACGAGATCGTCATCGTTGACTCCGGCTCGACGGACCGCACGCGCGCGATTGCCGAGTCCTTCCACGCCAAGTTCTGCGTCGAACCCTGGCGTGGTTTCGCCGCGCAGAAGAACTTCGCGCTGGGGAAGGCTGGCTGCGACTGGGTGCTTTCGCTCGATGCCGACGAAGAGGTCGAACCTGCGCTCGGCGACGAAATCCGCGCTACCCTCGCTGCGAATCCTTCGGCTGCAGGCTTTTGGATCCCGCGCAAGAATTTCTTCCTCGGCCGTTGGATTCGCCACGGCGGTTTCTATCCCGATCCCAAGCTGCGTCTCTTTTGCCGCGGGGCAGGCCAGTTTGAAGATCGCCTGGTGCATGAAGACGTTCGACTGAGCGGCCCGACGGCACCGCTGAAGGGCCATCTTCTGCACCACGCCTATCCCACGCTCGACAGCTACCTCGACCACATGAATCGCTACTCGTCACTGGGAGCGCAGATGGCCGTCGCGCAACGCCCGCGGGGCTTCAATCTCGTGGACATCGCCATCCGCCCGCGGCTGACTTTCCTCTACAACTACATTCTGCGGGGCGGCTTCCTCGACGGCCGCGAAGGCCTGCTGCTGCACCTCTACCACGAGGAATATGTAAGCTGGAAATATGCCAAGGCGTGGGAGCGAAGTCGTGCGAAGATAAGCTGATCCGCTATGGCGAATCCAGAACATCTCGAGAAACTAAACCAGGGCGTCGAGGCCTGGAACCAGTTTCGTGGGAGTCAGGAGTCCTTTGGAGACCTGAGCGAAGCGGATCTGGCCGAAAGGGATGTATCTGGTATTGATCTGCGTGGCACGAACCTTCAACGTGCAAAGTTGCGGGGCGCCAAGCTGGGCGGCGCCAGCCGCCTTTGTGACGCTGACCTTCGAGACGCTGATCTATGCCAGGCCGACCTCATTGGCGCTGATCTGACGGATATTCACTGCACCGGAGCTGACTTGCGGAGAACTAACTTGCGAGAGGCCAATTTGCAAGGCGCCGATCTCAGCGGAGCTCTCGGAGCATTGCGAACGGAACAATTAGCTGGTGCGAATCTGACTGGCGCCACACTGCCTGAGCCGCTTAAGAAATTGTATGACGGCCTGGAGAACGTCAAGGGCATCTCCGAAAGTGCGCGCAAGATTTTCCTGGCGGTTCTGGCGGCATGCCTGTACTGCTGGCTGACGATTGCTACCACCACCGACGTCAACCTGATCACCAATCGCGCCTCCTCGCCGCTGCCGATCATCCAGACGCCGATTCCCATCGTCGGCTTTTACGTAGTCGCGCCGTTGTTGGTGCTGTGCATCTATTTTTATTTCCATCTCTATCTGCAAAAGCTGTGGGAGGAGCTCGGTTCCCTGCCCGCTGTTTTTCCGGATGGACGCCCTCTGCATACCAAAGTCGATCCCTGGCTCCTGAACGATCTGGTGCGGGCGCACCTGCCCAAGTTGAACATCAATCGCCCTTTCCTGTCGTACTTGCAATTGTGGATTTCCGTGCTGCTGGCCTGGTGGGTCGTCCCGACCACCATGCTTCTGTTCTGGGGACGCTACTTGAGGCGGCACGAACAACTTGGCACGGCGTTTCACGTGGTGCTGCTCGTCATCTCGCTGGTCGCTGCCGTCTGCCTCTACCGGCTTGCGGTTGCTACGTTGCGTGGCGCCGAACGCAAGCCGTTCGCATGGAAAAAGACACTAACGAGCCGCCAAGGTTATCAGGCCGCCGCCTTCGCTGCGGTGGCTGCAGGTTTGTTTGGACTGATTTCCTTGGGAGCGATACAGGGAGTTCGATCCAGCAAACCTATTTTCGGCATCCAGATGCCTATGTCTGAAATGCGGTGGGATCACAAAGAAGTTGGCGGGCGCTCGACCTGGGTGCCTCGATGGATGGCGCTCGTTGGCTATCCTCCGTTCGCAAATCTGGATGGCACAGAGGTTTCCCAAAAGAAGCCGAACTGGGCTAATCAGAAGGCTGATAACGATAAAGATCCCGATTCCGTGATTGGGGCACAGTTGAGCGGAACCAATCTCCGATATGCGCATGCATTCCGAGCGTTCTTAGCCCGTGCCGAACTGGACGGCGCCGACCTGACCGGTGCCACCTTGGGTCATGCCGACCTGAGCGGTGCCGGCCTGTTCGAGGCTCACCTGAGTGGCACCTACTTGGGCGATGCCAACCTGAGTGGTGCCTACCTGACCACTGCCGACCTGAGTGGTGCCTACCTGAATCGTGCCAAACTGGGCGGTGCCTACCTGACAAATACCAACCTGGGCGGTGCCGACCTGATGGATGCCCACCTTAGCGGTGCCCACTTGCTTTTTGCCGACTTGAGAGGCGCCGATTTGCTAAGGGCCGACCTGGCCTACAGCCACTTCTGGCTAACCAAGAATCTAAAGCCTGCGCAGGTGAAGCTGGCAGAGCATTGGGACCAGGCGTTCTACGATTGCCAGATGATCGAAGCTCTAGGGCTTCCCCTCGACAACAACGTTAAACTTTTCGAAGAGCTGCATAAGGACAAGGAACATCCACCGACACAGGATGAGAGGAAGCCAGAGCCTTGCCCTTCCAAGCAGTAGCCGCCTTGCTCACCTCCCCCACATCTACTAGCATGTAGAGTTCTTTCCGCGGGGTAGCTCATGCCTGATCGCCACAAGTCCAACACAAAAACCGTTGCCGAATCTCTCATTACCGATCTCTTCGAGGATGGCCGCCATCCGTCCGAGTCCGAAAAGCAATGGGCCGAGAAGACGCTGGCTCCGACGCTGGAGAAAGCTCCGGAGAAGGCCATCGGCGCGCCGACTGGCGTCAACGTTGACGAGCATGGCCATGCTCGCTACACCACGATCTCAGGCCTGCCTATTCGCCGGCTGTACACGCCTGCTGATCTTCCCGCCGACTGGAAGTACGAAGACTACCTGAACTATCCGGGACAGCAGCCGTTTACGCGCGGCATTCATGCGTCGGGCTATCGCGGCAAGATGTGGACCATGCGCCAGTTCTCGGGCTTCGCTTCGCCCGAAGAGACCAACGAGCGCTACAAGTATCTGCTGGAACACGGCACCGGCGGACTTTCCGTGGCTTTCGATCTGCCCACGCTGATGGGTTACGACAGCGATCATCCCTTCAGCGAAGGCGAGGTCGGCAAGTGCGGCGTCGCCATCGACTCGCTCGAAGACATGGAAATTCTCTTCGACGGAATCGACCTGGAGAAGACCACGGTTTCGATGACCATCAACTCGCCCGCGTCGGTGCTGTGGGCCATGTATCTGGCGGTCGCCGAGAAGCAGGGCGCGGACTGGAAGAAGATTTCCGGCACCATCCAGAACGATATCCTGAAGGAATACATCGCGCAGAAGGAATACATTTATCCGCCAGCGCCCTCGATGCGGCTGGTGATTGACACCTTCGAGTTCGGCTCGTTGTTTACGCCGCGATTCAACACCATCTCCATCAGCGGCTACCACATTCGCGAAGCCGGCTCGACCGCGCTGCAGGAGCTGGCGTTCACCATCTATGACGGCGTGGAGTACGTCGAATGGGCGCGCCGTCGCGGACTTGACGTGGACGAATTCGGGCCCCGGCTCAGCTTCTTCTTCAACGCGCATAACGACTTCTTCGAAGAGATCGCGAAATACCGCGCGTCACGCAAAATCTGGTACCGCCTGATGAAGGACCGCTTCGGCGCCAAGAACCAGCGCACCTGGCTGATGCGCTTCCACACGCAAACCGCGGGCGTTTCGCTTACCGCGCAGCAGCCGATGAACAACATTGCGCGCGTGGCTATCCAGGCGCTGGCGGGCGTGCTGGGCGGGACGCAGTCGCTGCACACCGACAGCTACGACGAAGCGCTGGCGCTGCCGACCGAGGAAGCGGTGCGTATCGCGCTGCGTACGCAGCAGATCATCGCCTACGAGTCCGGCGTGGCGCAGACCGTCGACCCGCTGGGCGGCTCGTACTTCGTGGAGCGGCTCACGCTCGACATGGAGAAAGGTGCTTTCGACTACTTCGAGAAGCTCGACGCGATGGGCGGCATGGTCGCGGCCATCGAGAAGGGCTATCCGCAGAAGGAGATCGCCGAGGCCAGTTATCAGTTCCAGCGCGCAACCGAGGCGACAGAGAAGGTCACGGTCGGGGCCAACGACTTTGTTGTTGAGGAGCCGTCGCCCAATATCCTCTACATCGGCGAGGAGGTCGCACAGGCGCAGGGCAAGAAGTTGAAGTTGCTGCGTGAACGGCGCTCGAATGACGAAGTTCGCCGATGTCTCGATGCGCTGAAGAAAGCTGCGATGCAGGAGCCGAAAGCGGGGACCAACGGACAGATTTCGCCCGCGAACACCATGCCGTTCATCGTGGATGCGGTGAAGGCTTATGCAACTGTCGGAGAGATTTGCGAAGCTCTGCGCGAGGTGTACGGTACGTACACCGAGACGGCGTTTGCGTGAGACAATCACCTTAGGCGGTTGGGGAACCGAAAATGCAATTTACCAACGCTGAAGAATTTTGGAACGCGCTCGGACGTTTGCACGACAGCACCCTCGAACTGAGGGCGCATATTGGGAGGCTCGACGAGAACACTGAGCGACTCGCCGAGAGCACCGAGCGTCTAGCCGCAGGAACCGAGCGTTTGCTGCGCGTTTCCGAAGCTCACCAGCAGGCCCTCGAGGCCTTGCAAAAGAGCGCCGAATCACACGAGCGGCGGCTGGATCGGGGCGAAATCACCGTCGAAGCCATTCTCGAAGACTTGCGGCGCAGCCGGGGGTAGCAGGCATGGTCCTGCGGCCTGAAATTTGCGACGCTCTGCGCGAAGTGTACGGTACGTACACCGAGACGGCGTTTGCGTGAGGAGTGCCGCAGTTCGCTCGTTGCCTCACGAACAAATGGTCATGTGTCACAGACGCCAATTGGGCCAAAGGGTTATCATTTTTTGTTTGCCTGAGACTTGGTGGCTCGTATAGGGGTCCTTCGACGCCGCTCCCTTTGGTCGCTGCGCTCAGGATGACAAACCTGAAGAGCATAGTTATGTCCCCTGATCGTAAAATCCGCGTACTTGTTGCCAAGCCCGGCCTCGACGGCCACGACCGCGGCGCGAAAGTCATAGCCCGTGCCCTGCGCGACGCCGGCATGGAAGTGATCTACACCGGCCTGCGCCAGACTCCCGAGATGGTCGTCAACGCCTCGCTGCAGGAGGACGTGGACGTCATCGGCCTCAGCATTCTCTCCGGTGCGCACAACGCCATCGTGCCACGCGTGATGGACCTGCTGAAGCAAAACCAGATGGACGACGTGCTGGTGCTGGTGGGCGGCATCATTCCTGACCAGGATGTCGAGGCCCTGAAGCAGCGCGGCGTGGCCGCGGTCTTTCAGCCGGGCACACCAATGGACTCCATCATTGAGTTCATTCGCGCGAACGTGAAGCCGCGAGGCGTTACCGCGGGTTCCTGATCACCACCCGAGACACATAGCGTCAAAGCCCGCGAAAAATGCCTGTCACCCCGAGCGACCGGTTTTGCCGCGAGCCGAAGAGCCCACCCCTGAGCCGCCGAAGGGGGCCCCTATTCCGCCGATGTGTTTGAGATCAGATAGCTTGAGAAAGGGCGATATACTTCCCGATATGGAGAAGATAAAAATCGAGCAGCACAGTTTTGTTGGGGGCTTATGGTTCGGGGCATGGCTCTTCACCATCGGATTCCTACACTTGACTTTTTGGAAGGGTGTGCTCGCGATTGTATTGTGGCCATACTATCTTGGTGCGAAATTCAGCTTCCTGCTGCACTAAGAATCAACTATTCGGGAGACGCGATGCTCGTTGCTTAGCTTTTGTTCGCCGTAAGTGAAGGAAACTCGCAGAGCACCACCAGAACTTCCATCCTCACCGGCAAAATCACGACCCATTACACCAACGAGCTGATAGAGTCGCTTGGGGTTGACCGAGATCACAGGAGAATTCGGAACAGAGGTGTGCACTCCGGCTGCCCCAAGCCACCCCAACAAGCACAATAACGGCGCTCGTTGGGGACCCCGGAAATCGGAGCAGGCTCCGTTCAGCAAGACAGTCGCTTTTTTCGCGCCGCTCGCTCAGCTCGGCAGCACTAACCCATCGAGGTGCAGCGGCGGTCGCTGCTCAATCGGTCGAAGCCGTCCCACTGCCGTCCCCTTCATCACATTCTGGAAGGCCACCTGGAATTTTTCCATCTCCTCGCTGGTTCCCACCGTGATGCGGGTGTAGGTGGGCATGGCGGGCCACACCCGCCCGATGATGACCTTCTGTTGCGCCATGGCGGCAATCACCTCTTTCGCCGGCCGCCTGGTATCGACCATGAAGCAGTTGGAGACCGAAGGGATGTACGAATATCCGTTGCGGTCGAGCCACTGGAAGGTTGCGGCGCGCACTTCCTCGTTGATGCGTTTGCGCTCGGCCACAAGTTGAGGATCCTTCAAACTTGCGGAGGCCGCCACCACCGCGGTCACCGGCATGGGATTGCCGCCGCCGTACTTCTCAACTTTCTGCACGAGGTCCGGCCTGCCGATGGCAATACCGCAACGCAGGCCTGCCATCCCGTAAATCTTCGAGAAGGTACGGAGCACAATGACATCTTTGCCTGCCCTCACCAGGTCGATGACTGACGGAGCGTCGCTGAAGTGAATGTACGCCTCGTCCACCAGCACGATCGAGTTTTTCGGCTTGTCCTCCACCAGATACTCAATGTCGGAATGGTCGGTCAGCGTCCCGGTTGGATTGTTTGGCGTGCAAACGTAGAACACGCCGGCATCGGGCGCGGCGGTCAGCATGGCCTTTACATCGTGGGCATGGCTCTTGGTGAGTGGCACTTTGACGACCCGCACTCCGCCATTCCTGGCGTCATACATCCCAGCTTCGTAGCCCGGATCGGCAGTCACGTAGCTCGCCTGTGGCGAGGTAAAGGCCCTCACCGTGTAGTGCAGTGGTTCACCCGATCCCGCAAAAACCCTAATGTGTTCCCTGGTGACCCCGATGCTCTGGGCAAACTGCGTGGCCAACTGGTCGGTCAAAGGATTCAAATAACGTCCGCCCTGCGGTGTTATCGCTGCGATCGCCTCCCGGGCCGCAGCGCACGGACCGAGCGGGTTCTCGTTGCTGTCGATCATGACTGCGCCGTCAGGAACGCTGGGGCGCGAGGCATAGGCGAGCATGGGCTCGCTCATGATGCGAAATGCCAGGGCTGCTGACACGGCGGTGGACGCTTGCAAGAATGATCTGCGGGACGGGGAGGGACGGTTTGGCTCGTGACCCATCGGCTAGGCTCCTGGGAAAAACCCATCTTAACGCTTTCTGAACAGAATCGCGGCGTTCCCGTCCTGTAATTTGCTAAGCTGGCCCCTCCGTGAGTTCCATACCGCAAATTCACGAAACGCAGTGTTCCATCGATCGCCTCGGCGCGGCCGTCGTTCTGCGCCTCGTCTCCGTTGACGGCACAAACCGTCTGACGTGCGCTCGGGTGCAGGCGCTGACGGCGGCGGTGGAAGAGCTAGTGAACAGCCCTCCTTCGCGCCTGGTGCTCACCGGCAACGTGCATTTCTTCTCTGCCGGAGCCGACCTCAACGAGATCGCGGCGCTTACGGGGCCGGATGCATTTCGCTTTGCCCAGATGGGACAGCGGCTGATGAATGCTGTCGCCAACTTCCCTTCTCCCACCATCGCTGCCGTCCACGGCTACTGCATGGGTGGCGGACTCGATCTTGCGATGGCCTGCTATCGCCGCATCGCAGGGCCGCATGCGTTGTTCGGGCATCGCGGCGCTGCCCTGGGCCTAATCACCGGCTGGGGAGGCACGCAGCGCCTTCCGCGGCTGATCGGAAAGGCAGGAGCTCTGCAAGTGTTCCTGGCGGCCGAAAAGGTGCACGCAGCGCGCGCCTTGCAGATCGGGTTGGCAGACGCCATCGCCGACGATCCGGTCGCAGCAGCCCTGGCAACGCCCGCCGATGACTAGAGCCTGTTTGGCTCCGCCGACATCCGAGAAAAGCCTTCCACCGGGCCTGTGCGACCCGAGATTTGCAACCTGGCTAGAACTTTTCTTTTAGCCGCTGATACGTTGTTTCCAGCAACTCCGGCAGGACACGCGCCTCGCCGATGACGGTCATGAAGTTGGAATCGGCGATCCATCGTGGCAAGACGTGCATGTGGATATGGCCGGCAACACCAGCACCGGCTGCCTTGCCGACATTCATCCCGAGGTTCACTCCGTCGGACTGGTAAACCTCGTACAACACCGTCTCTAGGCGCTGCACCAGCTCCATCATTTCGGTCGCAGCGGCCGGCAACAGTTGGTGCAATCGATCGATGTGCTCGTAGGGTACGACCATCGAATGTCCAGAGGTATATGGATATGTGTTGAGAATAATAAAGTTGTACTCGCCGCGATGGACGATCAGTGCCTTGTGATCGTCGCCGCTGCATAGCAGGTCGCAAAAGACGCAAGACGGTTGCTTGCCTGCAGTGCTGAGGTAGGCGTACCGCCAGGGAGTCCAGAGATAATCCATAACACGGCAGACTACCAGACCAGTTGGCGCTCCCCAACTCGGGCTTGCCCGCATCCGGTTGCGCTCCAGTCGAAAAACCCTAAGCACATCTGGTGTGGCGTATCAGGCCTTCAGCCTGCGCCAGAAGAGTTGAGGCGCCGTCACGCGGGGCCAGGTACCGCTCTACCACCGCCGAGTCGATCGTAGCAGGCAACCAACCATCCACCTCCCGTCACACATGGTGGTGACACAGCCCACTTGACAGAGTGATTAAAAAGCGGAGAAAAGCTTGCAAAATCAAGGCTAATCCTGCTGTCGCATGTTTGACACTGTTCTCCAGCGGTTGCTATAGTCAGAATGTTCCCTGTGAGCGCAGCCCGCTTCATAGGAGCCGGCCGCTGGGTTGTCCAAGCCCGCATTTGGGCGGGAAAATCATACCTGTCGATTCAAGCCAGCAGTCCGTTTATCCCAGGCCCTTTGCGCGTTCATGAGCGCGCGAGTGTGTGTACGCAACCAATGGCTTTCGACGAACCCACCAACGAGACCCCGACCACTGAAACCCAGGAATCCGCCGCTCGAGCAGCCGCACGCCGGCCAAGCTTCTGATTCCGCTACTCATCCTGCCGAGACGGCCCCGGCGGCCGCTCCTCGGTCCGAAAAAGAACCCAGCATGGAAGATTTCGCCACCGCCCTCGAGACATTCGAACAAGAACAAGCCCAGACAGAAGCTGCCCTCAACGAGGAACAGATTGTCACCGGCACAGTGCTGAAAGTTACGCCACAATACGTGGTGGTCGACATCGGCTACAAATCGGAAGGGGTTGTTCCGGTTGCGGAGCTGCACGACCACGAAGGCAACGTCCGGGTGCAACGTGGCGACGAAATCCCGGTCATGCGCGAGCCCGGCCACACGGAAGAAGGCTACATCAATCTCTCGCACGAAAAAGCGCAAAGGTTGCGCGCGTGGGACGACATTGAGAAGGCCTTCAATGACAAGGCGGCGGTGAAGGCACGCATCATCGACCGCATCAAGGGAGGCCTCACGGTCGACATCCTCGGCGCCCGGGCGTTCCTGCCCGGCTCGCAGGTCGATCTGCGTCCCGTCCGCAACCTCGACAGCATGAAGGGCCACGATATCGATGTCCGCATCATCAAGCTCAACAAGAAGCGTGGCAATATCGTGGTCTCGCGCAAACAGTTGCTGGAAGAAGACCAGGCCGAGAAGCGGACGCACACGCTCGATCAATTGCACGAGGACGGCATTCTCACCGGCACGGTGAAAAACCTCACCGACTACGGCGCGTTCGTCGATCTGGGCGGCATTGACGGTTTGTTGCACATCACCGATATGTCCTGGGGACGCTTGACGCACCCTCGCGACCTGGTGCAGGTGGGCGACCAGATCCAGGTCAAGGTGCTAAAGTTCGATCGCGAAAAGCAGCGTGTGTCCTTGGGCTTCAAGCAGCTCACACCCGATCCGTGGATGGATGCGGCGGAGCGCTACCCGATCGGGGCCCATGTTCGCGGGCGCGTGATCAGCGTCACCGACTACGGCGCGTTCATAGAGTTGGAGCAAGGCATCGAAGGCTTGGTGCATGTCAGCGAAATGACGTGGTCCAAGCGGATGAAGCACCCCTCCAAGCTGGTCAATGTGGGCGATCAGGTCGAAGCCGTGGTGCTGAACGTGAATCCCGGCGAACGCCGCATCAGCCTGGGCCTCAAGCAACTGGAATCGAACCCGTGGGAGAGTTTGCACGAGAAATTCCCCGTGGGCGCAGTCGTCGAGGGCAAGGTGCGCAACCTGACCGATTTTGGCGCCTTCATTGAAATTGAGGACGGAATTGATGGGTTGGTCCACGTCAGCAACCTAAGTTGGACCAAGCGGGTCAAGCATCCCTCCGAGGTCCTGAAGAAGGGCGACAAGGTGAAGGCGATCGTCCTCGCGATTGAGCCCGATCAGCGGCGCCTCTCCTTGGGGGTGAAGCAGCTTCAGCCCGATGTGTGGGATACCTTCTTCGACCAGCACCGCGTGGGTGACGTCATTCACGGCAAGGTGCTGCGCCTCGCCAGCTTCGGAGCATTCGTCGAAATCGCCGACGGTGTCGAGGGTCTATGCCACAACTCGGAGGCGGTGGACGGGCATGGAGCGCCCATCAAGTTGGAGTCGGGACAGGAGCACGAGTTTAAGATCATCAAGATGAACCCGGCGGAGAAGAAAGTGGGGCTCAGCATTCGGGCGGTTGGCGACGAGGCCACGCGCCACGACGTGGAGGCCTACAAGGCTCCGGCGACTTCGAGCTCGTCGGGAGCCGCCACGATTGGTGAGTTCATGTCGTGGAAGCGCGCCAGTAACGAAGGTAACTGATCTGGCTTTCGTGAGATCAATCAGGCCGCCAGAGATGGCGGCCTTTGCCTTTGTGCCGGACCGCTACTTGTTCACGTCAATTCGCAAATTGATGTGCGGCTGGGCCCGGTCGTCGAACTGACTCAGGACTTTGGTGTCGCTCTTCCTGCCGTTGCGCTGGGCAAAAACCTCGTAGTCGATGTTGTTCGAGAGCTCGGGGAAGCGATAACTTCCGTCGGTTTGCGCGATGTAGGTTTTCACCACGAGCGTCTTGGTGTTTTTTAGATAAACCACCGCGTTGGCGACTGGCTGGTCGCCCTTGTCGAGCACGCTGCCGGTCAGCGTGCGCGTGGTAACACGTGGACTCTTACGGTCAGGGGAGGATGGCGACGAACCTCCTAAGGGAACCTGGAATTGGAAGGCAACACAGTTCAGGGCAATCAGCAAGACCGCGCCCGCGCTAAAGGCTCGTTTTATCACCAGCGACCTCTACCCACCATTCTACTTGCTGAGATGAAGGCTAACGTCTTTCCGTTCGTTGTCATCGATGTGGACGGTGACCTCGGGCCTAGGCTGGCCCTTGGGCGTCTTGATGTTGGCCTGCACAATGTAATCCTGCGCCCCAACCGGAACGCGTTGAGCGAACTCGCCTCTGCCGTCCGAAACCAACTCCCACTTCGCCTTTTTGCCGGAAGCCCGGCGAATGATGATGGGCACGCCGGCGACCGGGCGATCATCCGCCCCCCAGACGGTCCCATAGATCAGCGCATAATCTTTCCGGGCCGCCGGTTGAACCGACTTGGATTGACCCAGAGTCGCGCTGTCCAAGCCGCCGGCAGAGAAGGAGAGCAGTACACCGACGCAACCACCCAAAAGCCAATTTCTGCCGATACGGCGTCCTCGCCCGGCTGTCACTCCTCTTCCTCTTCTTCTTCCTCCTCAAGCTCTTCGCCATCCTCGTCTTCGACGCGGGTCAGTTCCAAAGGCTCAACGGCCACCACCTCGAAATCGGTGCCACATTCCGGGCAGGAGACAATCTCCCCTTCGTCAACCTCATCCTCTTCAATATCCAGATCGCCTTCGCACTCAGGACAAATGACCATGATGATTGCCTCCCTTTCTTGTCTGGAGCCACGCGCCGGAATTACAGCGCCGCCTCTGCATTTATATTTAGAATCTCTTGGCAGCAGCGTCAAGTGATAGACGCTCAAGTTGCCCAAGGGTTCGCGGAGTTCCAATGTACATAATAAGAATGCTTTTGACTGGAATGGCGGGTTTGATGTGGGCCGCGCCCTTCGCGGTTGCTTTATTTTCGCAGCAGCCAGCCGGCGTCCCCGCTGCACCCCCCGATCCGCAGATCGCTGCGGCCCTTCAGGATGTCGCGCCCAAGCGAATTCAGCAGACCATCGAGAAGCTCGTGAGCTTCGGCACCCGGCAAACGCTCTCTTCGGACCTACCCGCCTCAAGCGGTAAAGGAGCGAATGCGGCAGCGGCCTGGATCCAAAGCGAGTTCGAACGCTACTCCAGAGAGTGCGGTGGCTGCCTGGAAGTCAAGACCGACGAGTTCACGCAGGAGCCAGGGCCGCGCGTTCCCAAGCCGACGAAGATCACCAATGTGTATGCCGTGTTGCGCGGCACCGACCCCGCGAATGCCGGCCGAATCGTCCTGGTGACCGGACACTACGACTCGCGCAACAGCGATACCAACGACGCCACTGATCCTGCGCCCGGCGCCAACGATGACGGCAGCGGTACCGCAGTCAGTCTGGAATGTGCCCGCGTGCTCAGCAAGCATCGTTTCCCTGCCACCATCATCTTTCTCACCGTAGCCGGCGAAGAGCAGGGACTCTACGGCAGCGCACATTTCGCCAAGATGGCCGCGGCCCAGGGCTGGAACATCGAGGCTGTATTGAACAACGATATCGTGGGCGGCGATCGCACTCCCGGCAACACCATGCAGGACCCGGGGTCCCCAACACGCGCCGATTTTGCGCGTGCTGGGGTGGAGGACCCGCATGTTGTGCGCGTCTTCTCCGAGGGCATTCCCACGACCGCCGACGAAAAGCAGCTTAAGACGATCCGGGCGCTGGGAGGAGAGAACGACGGGCCGTCGCGGCAACTGGCGCGCTACATTGCGTCAGTCTCGAAAGAATATCTTCCACCCGCAACGTTTCAGCCGCTCGTGGTCTTCCGCCGAGACCGCTACTTGCGCGGCGGCGATCATTCTCTCCTTCAACGAGCAGGGATACGCGGCGGTACGGCTCACGGAATTGCGCGAGAATTACAACCACCAGCACCAGAACGTTCGCACCGAGAACGGCATCGAATACGGCGACCTGCCCAAGTTTGTGGATTACGACTACACCGCGAACGTGGCGCGCCTGAACGCGGCCACGCTGGCTTCGCTGGCGTCCGCGCCCGCACCGCCGGCCAGCGTGCGCCTGTTGACGAAAGAGCTGCAAAACGATTCCACTATAGCTTGGGATCCTTCGCCGGGTGGTATGGCAACCGCTTATGAGGTGTTGTGGCGTGACACGGGGGCGGCTGATTGGCAGCACGTTCGGGCGGTCGGGAACGTCACACGCGCCACTTTGCCGGTTTCGAAGGACAATGTAGTCTTTGCAGTATGCGCCCTCGACGCCAAAGGGCATCGCAGTTTGGCGGTCGTGCCCATGCCCGAACGATGAGAGTTGGGCGGTCGGCATCAGCAAGCGTAGTGCTTCAGGTTATGCGACTTGTAGACTCTTGGTGGGAGGATGAGACCGGAACTTGCCGCAAGTCCAGCCCGGAACCGGGGTCCCCATTACGCGCCGGGGTTGCGCGTAATGGGGTGGAGGAGGGCGACTCAGCTTAGCCCAGCGCGGAAGCGCTGGGTGGCGGCGGAAAGATTAATCTGAGTCCCGCAGGGACGGCACAGATCCACAACGGAGCAAGCCATGCGACGCGGCCCAACGATGACGATGAGTTTTCCGCCGTTCACACGAGCGGTGAAGCAGTTGATGATCGCCAACGGCGTGATCTTCCTGCTGTTCGCCCTGCTTGGAGCCTTCGCTCCCAACGCTGGAGCCATCGGCGAGGCGGTTCTCCAGCTCCGCGGCATCACCGTCATTCACGGATGGCTGTGGCAATTGGTCACCTATGCTTTCCTGCATGCGGGCGTGCTGCACATTCTGTTCAACCTGCTGGCGCTCTGGATGTTCGGCGCGCAGCTCGAAATGGACTGGGGCTACAGCCTGTTCATGCAGTTCTATTTCTTCTGCGTGATTGGCGCTGCGCTGGTAACGGTCGCGGTTTCGTTCACCGGGCTGCTCGGCGTCAGTCCGTACACCGCGACCGTGGGCGCCTCGGGAGGCATCTACGGACTGCTGCTCGCCTTCGGCATCCTGCATGGCGAATCGGAAGTCATGCTCTTCCCGCTGCCGTTCCTCATCAAGGCCAAGTACTTCGTGATGGGAATCATCGCGCTCGCGCTGTACGGAGCGCTCTCGTCGGCGCGCGGCGGAGGTCAATCCATCGCCTACATGGCCCATCTTGGCGGCGCACTCTTCGGATACATCTTCCTCAAGTTCGTTCCCCGGCGCGGCTTTGGCTTTGCGACCTCAGAGCGCTGGTTCGGCTTTCGCAACGCCTACTACCGCTGGAAGCGCAAGCGCGCCGCGCGCAAGTTTGAGGTTTACATGCGCAAGCACGACCGCGGCGATTACCGGCACGACGACTACTTCGACGAACTGGGCAACTTCCGCGATCCCAGCGCCCGCACTCCGCGCAAGAAAAATGGCGACTCCCGGCCGCCCTGGGTGAACTAGCGCTTCCTTAGGCACGAAGCGACCGCTCAGCTCGATGGCGGGACGGGCGCTTGCTGTCCCCTATATCAATTTCGGGACATCGCGCGCGCCGTGCACGACGCGCACGATTTCGACCGGGGTGCGCGCTGGGTTGTAGATGATCAGATACTGGCCCTCTGGCCAAGACAGCACAGGCTTGTCAGTAAGGTCCTCCCGGCTGTGACCGATGCGCGGATTCTGCGCAATCGTCCGGCACGCCTGGCGAATCCGCAATCGGAAACGGCCGGCGGCATTCAGGTTGTCGCGTGCGACGTAAGCCCAGGCCTCGCGAATGTCCCCCGCTGCCTGGGGCGAGAGTTTGAAGCGCTTCATGCCCGTCTGCGCTTACGTTCCGCTCGCTCCAGCAGCCGGAAGAACTCTTCTCCATCCACTCCCTCACCACGTTCTAGCGAAGCCCAGCCCTCATTGATTCTTTTCCGCAGTTCGCGGATTTGCAGCTCCCGGATTCGGTCCCGCTCCTCGAAGAGGCGAAGCGCCTCGCGGACCACTTCGCTGGCCGAGTTGTAGCGTCCCGTCTTCACTTTGTTTTGAACCAGGGTTTCCAACTGCGCGGTCAGATGGACATTCATGATCAAAACCTCGTCCCCAAAGTAACAAGGCTATCCATCCTTGTCAATGTTGGACATACCATGGGTATGCGTTTGTGTCGCCGGCTGAAAGCCGGCTCAGGATTCATATAATCAGCCTACCCGGCCCCGGCCGCGACCCATGCCTCTGTGCAACCCCCACCCTGTCCGCCAAGCGGGACTCGTATGCTGGAGTCTTCCACATCGTGGGACTGCGGTGGGCAGGCGAACCGCCAACCCCCAGCCCGAAGGGCGACTCAGGATAGCCCAGCGTGGAGCGAAGCGAAACGCTGGGTGCGCATTCCTTTGAGATGATGAGCCCCGTAGGGGCGGCAGGGGTTTGGTGTCGCCGGCTGAAGCCGGCTCGAGATTCATAAAACCAGCCTACCCAGGACTCCCGTCCTGGGCTAAGCTCTTCCGTACCGCAGGAGCGGGACTCCGCCTCGAATTGTCATCCCGAGCGAGGGGCCGCGCTAAGACCGCATCCCGCCTGCCTTTGGCGGGGACGCTCTGCGCGGCCCGAGTCGAGGGACCTGCTTTTCCGTCGTGCGCGGGAATGTTGTTGAGGCTCCTTCGTTTCACGTTGCGGGACCCGGTCTAACTGTCGAACTGGCACAGCCCGAGCGCCCCGGGGACGGCAGAGGGAGCCCGAAGGGCGAAACAAACGTAGCCCAGGGCCCTTCGGCTCCGCTCTCCAGAAGCTATACGAGCAAGTCATTGAGGATCAATGGAATATGACAGGATGGATGCAAAGCCATGAAAGCGAATCTAAGGCGAAACATACATGCTCGTTTAGCTTCTGTTTTCACAGACGGTTTCGCGAAAGCGTCGCTGGCTCAGGGCAGGCTCCAGCCCTGGGTATGCGTTCAACAATGATCCGAGCCCCTTTCAGGGGCGGCACAGATTCTCTGTCGCATCGCTGAATCTGCCGTGTGCCTTCACCGCGCGACATTCCACAGCCAAGCGCCGTAGGCGCGGAGTCAGGATAGCCCAGCGTGGAGCGAAGCGGAACGCTGGGTGCGCATTCCTTTGAGATGATGAGCCCCGTAGGGGCGGCAGGGGTTTGGTGTCTGCCGGCTGAAACCGGCTCAGGATTCATGTATCTAGCGTACCTAGCGCTGAAGCGCTGGGCCCGTGTCAATTTATTGGAAGAGAGTATCGAGTCTAGGAACGTCCCCGTCTTTCCCTCCGAAATGTGCTGGTCGCCGCGCGATCTTGTCGTTCGGGCCGGGAGTGTAAACTTTCTTTCCCAGCGGCCGACGAGGAAGAGACCCGTCAAATGCGAGATTCACCCTCGTTTCCGCTTCCTTTAAGTATTTCGGGTCGATGTCGGCTCCCGCCGCCCGTCGTCGGTTTAATACCGCAGCACAAGCTGTGCTCCCGACCCCCATGTATGGATCGACCACAAGATCCGATTGGTTCGTGAGCGAGAGGATGAGGCGCTCGACCAACTCAATTGGAAACTGACATTCATGAACGCTCGTCTTTTCTATGCGGTTGTGTTTCGAGTCGGGATTATCCTCAATAGCCCACCGCACAATCGGGAAATCGGTCGGCCAGTTCGTCGATGGAGATTCCTCGGAGTGTCAGTTCCTGCCCGTTTCTTAAAACAGCAGTTATGCCGATTTCGTAGATGTCATTGGTCAGAATGATGTCCCTTACCAGCGGGCCATCGCTGCCTGACTCCGCAGTGACGTAGGCTTGGAGAACCTCCGTCCGAATCTCTTCCCCGTGGGCCCCTAGCACCAGATCAATTGAGTTCATAGCTGAAACACTTCCCATGATTTTCCCCTCGAAACGTCTCCTGCAACTTAGGCTCCAGACGCAGGTTGCGAGTTGTGATCCCGATCTGACCCAAACAATCGTGAGTGCCAGTCGGAGACGTTAGCGTATTCTAAAAAGCTTGTCAGTTCGGCAAGCCCACTTCGCTGGAATGTCGGCCGGAAGAGCTGACGGGCAAAGAGGGACCTCCTACTGTCATTTGAGACAATTGAGAAATGCGACAACTTCGGATTCGTTAGAAGAAGATCGTTGAATCGGAGAAGTCCGGAATAGATCGGCGTGGAGTGCTCGACCTCGAAGAGGCTGGAGATCAAATCGCGCCCTCTGGTGACCCAAATCACGTCCACTTCACTTAGGATGTGCGCGACTCCTTCGTAGCCAAATGGTATCGTCGGGCGCAAATTGAATCTGTGCGTCAGTGACCACTCCAGTCTGGTGACATCGCAGGCGGGAACGCAAACGTCGTACCCCTTCAGATTACCAATGCCTGCCAGCAGCATTTGTACCTGGCCGTGTGTGAGGTCTATCGCCCGGCTGGGCGCCGTTGTAATGCCGCGGTCGAGAACCTCAAAGCCAACGTATCCTTCAACGTTGAATCGTCCTTGACGTGCCACGTAGAGTTCCCGCTCGTCTCGCGTATTGAGCAGTTGAACCTTATATTGGCCGTCCGCAGCGGTCTGGGCTTCGCGAAAAACCTCTTCGTAGTCCGCATAGGGGAGAAAAACTGGTTGGGAATCGCCATCTGACAAGAAGCAGATGTAAGAATTTCTCCCTTCAAGCTGTCTGAGGTCAACATCACGGAGCCCAAAGAACGTTCGCCTTCGATCGTGAATCTTCGAATAGCGCACGTAAATGCGAGCAGCATCTTCGCCGATTGAGAACAGGGACTGGCTCCCTGCCAGCCGTTTGATCGTGCCGAACCGCTCTTCTAGCTTATGCAGAAGGTCGACTTTGTAAACATTCGGCATCCGGCCTCGCTCAAGGAAAACGGCTCAAGTCCATCGCTCCAAGTATACAAATGCTTCGATAAGTGCAAGCCCGCGCAGGTTCTTAGCGATCAGCGGCCGTTGTGGGTTCGTTGCAATCGGCTTCGATCTTGGTGATACGGTCATTCGTTACCAGGGGCTGGCATTCCCACTCTTTCGCTTTGAATCGATTGTTGAGGGCGACATTCAGAGCTTTTTGATTCGTCGTGAAGGTCATGCCGGGCGTTCGTGGGCGCTGCTTCGGCTTGGGCCGTTGAGGCACTTTCAAGTCCGTGAAGATTTGGACGATCTCATTCTTCTTGCCTATGAATTCTGGGCTGTCCAGCACCTCGGCTGCAAAGCGATAAGAGAAGAATGTGCTGCATGCTGGTGGCAAACATACAACGTGCCTTGTGGAATTCCAAGTGTCTGCTCGGATTCGTGCTCGTTTGCCTCGGCGCTGCGATTGCACGTTGACTGGGCGGGGAGGGTCGCATAGAGTGTGGCCTTCGAAGCAAGCAGTCGAGATCATCCTTAGCATCACGGAAGCAAGCGAGGTCACGCGGCCATGGCGAACCCTGAACATCTCGAAATCCTCAAGCAAGGCGTCGAGCAGTGGAACAAGTGGAGGGAACAGCATTTTGAAGTACGTCCGGATCTCCGCATGGCTAACCTCGTTGTTGCGGACCTTCAGGAGGCTAACCTTCGCAGGGTCGACCTCAGAGGGGCGAGCCTTAAGGGAGCAGTGCTCAGCTCAGCCGTACTCAGCGTGGCTGACCTCACCGGGGCTAACCTTGGCGGTGCGGTCCTAGCAACAACGGTCCTTCGCTCGACGACCCTTCAGGGCACGGATTTCAGCGGGGCACGCCTCTGGGCAACACTCTTCACTGACGTTGATCTGAGCCATGTTAGGGGGCTGGAAAGTGTCATACACGAGGGACCGTCAACGGTTGGCATTGACACCATCTACAAATCACGAGGCAGGATTCCCGAGGTCTTCCTGCGCGGCTGCGGCGTGCCCGACAACTTCATCACGTACATGCGTTCACTCAGCGGGAAGGCCTTAGAGTTCTACTCCTGCTTCATCAGCTATTCGAGCCGGGACCAGGAGTTTGCCGAACGGCTCCATGCCGACCTGCAAGCCAAGGGCGTGCGCTGCTGGTTCGCGGAGGAGGACCTCAAGATCGGCGACAAGTTCCAGGACAGGATCGAGGAATCGATTCGCTACCACGATAAGCTCCTCCTGGTGCTTTCGGAGAACTCCATCCAGAGCCCCTGGGTAGAGCGTGAGGTCCAGGCCGCTTTTGAGAGGGAGCAAAGAAGCAACAAGCTGGTGCTGTTTCCCATCCGCCTGGACGAGGCCGTCATGGAGACGCCCAGGGCGTGGGCCGCCGACATCCGCCGGACGCGCCACATCGGGGAATTCAACCGCTGGCGCGACCACGACTCCTATAAGCGGGCATTGGAGCGCCTGCTCCGCGACCTGAAGGCAGAAACCCCAGCCTAAGACGGAAGTCCCGCTCTGCGGTCGTCGCAGGTCAGGTGGTTACCCTCGGCCTGAATTGTTACGAAAGTACAATTACCCAACCTGTACCTTCGTAATCTTGACAACGGCGCGCGCGGCGGTACTCTCGTGAGCAGAGGTTTGGTGTCTCTACGCCCTGAAGAGGGCGGAAGGTAGGGGTTAGTGGCTTGAGATCAGCGGTTGGAGGAGAGCAAAATCATTAACCACTTGGTTAATGGCATTCTGCCGGGAATTGAGAGCCGAGGAAGGATCCGGAGCCGCTGGGAAGCCGATTTGTGGCCGTAAGTCCTTTGGATGGAAGATTTTGGTATCTAACTCCTTTTGGTGCAAGATTTTGCGAGGAAGGATTTTTTCTGTGTCTTTAGTTTCAATATTTTGCAGAGGAGATGGGGGATGGGGTACATGGTTGGAGGCAATACTTGCTAACATCTGATAGCTTGACACCACAAAATGGCTTCAAGTAAAGGCTTTTTCGCCCATTTGTTGATGTAAGTCACGAGTAATCAGTAGCTTACACGTAAGTCATTTGTATAGAATAATTTGCGAGGAATTTGTTCATAACCAAATGATTCTAAATAACAGGGCAGGGAGGCGGTCGGAATCAAATCATGCTGCAAGCCGTCGCGAAATGGACGAGCCGCAAGATGCACAGTTGATTGCATCAAGTAGTAAACAGCCGCGGTGCAACCGCAGGTCGTTCGGCTGGGCTTGGAGCAGGTTCATCCCGCAGCGACGCCGCGCGGCTTCACGTTGCTGCGGATAAACTCGATGATGGAATCCAGCGGCGTGCCCGGCTGAAAGACCGCGGCCACGGACTTTTGAGCCAAAAGCGGAAAGCCCGCGCCGAGAGTCCCCATCAACCCTCGACGCAGGCCGCCCGCCTTGAAACCAGTGTTGTGTACCGTACCGTCGATTAGTTTTTCGTTGTAGCAATGTATCCGCTGCACGCTCCGTTCGCAACATGCCCCGCGACGAATGCGTTAATGTCCGACAGCTGCAGAGGACCCTTCGAGTCACCGAGTACGAAGGTGAACAGGTTCTGGCATCCAGTTCCGTCCGGCGAACAGCCGCTGCCGCCATTCAGGCCGGTATACAGCGTGTTCTGGAACGAGCCGAAGCCGTCTTCCTGTTTCGCTCCCCCTAGCGATGCCTTACCCACGCCGGAAGTGCAGCTTGCCCCGAAGTTAAAGCAGTCCAGGAACAATCCCGAATTGATGTCGCTGTTGAACCCTATCCGATCAAACTGGAAGTCCTGGCCTGGTCCGGCAAGTTGGACGGTAACGACTAAATCACCAGAAAAGCTCCCCGTCCCTAGCGCTACATCCATCGACCCACAAGGATCCGCCGCGGAACACGGGATGCCTGAGTTGTTGGTTTGGGTGAAGTAGGCAATTAGGTCATTGGCATAGAAGGCGGTCACCCGCGGGAGCCCCGCCTCATACCTCCGCTCGCCCGACTGAAGGGACTGGCAGGCCTGGGTAGGAATTATCGTTCCACTATAAAACTCAGACCCAGAAAAACCATGGAATTTCCACAGGATCTGCAAAGGGAAGGTCAGCCCGAGCGTGATGTTCACGTTGCCGCCGTTGGGGAAGTATTGCGCAAACGTGCCGCCATTCACGGTGAGCGTACCCACCATTGTCGATTTAAGGTTATTGTTGGTCGCCGATACCGAAGTAAGGTCGAGCAGGCCCGTCAGCGTGCCCTCTTGTGAGGTGTAGCTGAACGCGATCTGCTCCGTCTGGGTAACGGTGGAACTTCCGTCAGCATTGACAGTTAAATAGAACGGCCCGGGACAGCCGCTGGGATCGCAACCGGTGGCCGGCGACGAAACCGTGTAGGTTCCACTCGATTGCAAATTCCCCGTGCCGTTGGCAGCGCCTTGCGCGAGAATGCACGTGCCGCCACTGCAGTATGGTGCCGGGATCAGCATGCTGATGTGAGTGCTGCCCGCTCCGTTGAAGTGAACGCTGTTCAGCCCATCGGCCAGGTTGAGTTGATCTTGCGCCAGTCCTGGGGTAACAGCCCCCAACGCTAAGAACGCAAGAAGGGAAATAACAAGCAGAGGTTTTGTGATGTTTTTCACGTTCTCCTCCAAGAGATCGTTGGTGTGATTGGCCGAGAATCCCCCGGAAGCGAGATACTGGCCCGGCCTTGAGAGAGACTCATTGTTTATCCGGAAACCTAACGCAGGTCACTACTTACCACAGGGCTCTTCTGTCTAGAACTAGCTAGCAGTTATGTACTTACTTCCATTTCCGTTTCTCCACAAGGTCGAAACATGGCACCTAAGGAACCACTGAAAGGCGGGCGTAAATGTACATAAAAGTGCTATAGGGTTGGTAAATCCGTGCGTCCTTTGGCGGTACCGTCCGGCTCGCAGGACACGCGGCCATTCGACCTCGATCCCGAGCGCGGCGTACGCCGAGCCACTAGCCTGCTGATAGAGCTGGGTGCCGTTGCGTCACGAACTCGGCCACGGTCTCAGCTCTCGAATACTTTCTCCAGGCTCTCGTAAACCGTCGGGATGGTGCAGAGTTCGGGCAGCTTGATCCAATAGCGATGCACGTCGGGATCGACCTGGGCTTCGGCGCGCATTTCGGGCGACGTCCAACGGCGCAGGTGCAGGAAGCGCTGCGGTTGAGCCGTGTCGCGATGCAGGGAATCGCGGCAATAGCCCTTCGCCTTCATCAGCGTGTAGAGCTCGCGCAAGGTGCTCAGCAGTTCTTCCTCTTTGCCGGGTATCGCTTCCAGGACCGCCATCGACCGGATTTCACTTTCCATTTGTCTTTCACTCCTTGGTTTCGCGTGCCGTCTTCTTTGGCGGCTTGGATTGAGCTTGACCAGCGGTAATCAGCCGCATGAAGTTTGTCGCTCCAGCGGTGCTGGTTGTGCCGGCAATGAGACCGAACACATCGCCGGGCGAAAGCGCTTGCAGGCGCAGCAGTTCCCGCTCCGCGAAGTCGGCCATGTGCGCGGCCGAGAGCTTCGCGGGACAGCGCAGCGGCGTCACGCCCCACAGCAGGTTCATACGGTTGCAAATCGTCTCGAAGTGCGTAAAGGCATAGATATCAGCGGCCGGCCGATACTTCGACAGCATACGAGCGGTGTTGGCCGTCTCGGTGAAGACGGCGATGGCGCGAATGTTGAGGTCCCGCGCGGCATGAGCCATGGACTCGCAAATCGTCTCCGCAATCGACATGCGCCGCGACGGGCGGTGCTCCGGCAGCAATTGCTGGAACGGATGAGCTTCAGCCTCGGCCACAATGCGGGCCATCATCTCCACCGCTTCGCGAGGGAACTTGCCGGCTGCGGTCTCGCCCGAAAGCATGACCGCATCGGTCCCATCGAAGATGGCGTTGGCCACGTCGCTGGCCTCGGCCCGCGTGGGCCGAGGGTTCTCGGTCATGGATTCGAGCATCTGCGTGGCCGTAATGACCGGTTTGCGGAAGTCGAGCGCGCGCCGGATGACATGCTTCTGGATCAGCGGTACTTTCTCCGGCGCAACCTCGACCCCGAGATCGCCGCGGGCCACCATCACGCCATTAGCGACCTCGAGTATGGCTTCGAGATTGTCGATGGCTTGCGGCTTCTCCAGCTTCGCGATTACTGGAGCAACGCCGCCACGCGCCGCGATCGCACGCCGCGCGCGCACAACATCTTCCGCCGTGCGCACAAACGAGATGGCGATGACATCCACCGCGTGTTCCAGACCGAAGGCGAGATCTTCCTCGTCCTTCTCGGTGAGCGACGGAATGCTCACGTTCGTGCCTGGCAGGTTGATGCCCTGGTGCTCACCCAGCACCCCACCGTTCAGCACTTCGCAGATGACGTCGTCGCCGGAAATGCTTTTGACCACGAGTTCGATGCGGCCGTCGGACAGGAGAATGTGCTCGTCCGGCTTTACGTCGCGCGCGAGGTCCTGGTAGGTGGTCGGGATGAGATCGGCTGTTCCCATTACGTCTTTCGGCGTGATGGTAACGGTCTGTCCGGTCTGTACAACCACGGCCATGCGGTCCTGGAGCCGGCCCGTCCGGATCTTCGGCCCTTGCAGATCTTGCAGGATGCAGATGGTGCGTCCGAGTGCGCCGGCAACTTTGCGCAGGTGATGAATCACGCGGGCATGCTCCTCGTGCGAGCCGTGGGAGAAGTTGAGCCGTGCGACATTCATTCCGCGCAGCATCAGCTCCCGCATCATCTCTTCGGTATCGCTGGCCGGACCGATGGTGCAAACGATCTTGGCCCGGCGGCGAAGCCCAGCGGAACCCTCAATCCACTCGCGCTGGTTGTGCGTATCGTCGTCCATATCTTTTACTCGCAGAGGCAGGTCAGAGCGCGCGCACGCGCTTGGGCTCGGGATTGATCTCGGAATGCGCCCCGAACAGGAAACGCGGATAGCGCAGAGCGTTGAATTCGGCGCCGATCAATACCACCATCGAGACGATGTAGAGCCAGATCAGCAGTGCGATCGCGGTGGCGACGGAACCGTAAATGACGTCGTAATTGGCAAAGTGACGGAGATAGAAGCCAAATACCAGGGTGGAAGCGAACCACAGCACGGTCGCCAGCGACGCGCCGGGCAGTACACGATGCCAGGGCTGGGTTCGCGGCACGCCGTGATGATAGATGAGCCCGATGACCGCGATGCTGGTCAGTGCGGCAATGATCCAGCGCAACGCAGTCCAAAGTCCCAGGACGTACGGTCCGAGCTCATGGCCCAGGTGGTACACAATCCACGCCTCGATCTGGTTGCCGAACACCAGCAGAAAGGAAGCGAAGACCATGGGAATGCCCGCCAGAACCACCAGCAGGAAGGCGATCATCCTCTCCTTCACCAACCCCCAGATCTTGGGCATCTGGTAGGCGTTGCGGAAGCCCTCCATCCACGAGATCATCACGCCCGATCCGGTCCACAAGGTAATGGCTGCAATGGTGATCAGGAATTTCACGTCCACTGGTTTCGTGCCGCTGAAGTATTGCAGGACGGAAGCCCTTGTCCCTTCCGGCAGAATTCGGCCTACCGCATGGCCAATCTCGCGCACAAACGCCGCCGTGGTGTGCGATTCCGAGAGCACCGAGGCCACCAGAAGCACAGCCGGAAACAAGGTAAAGATGGCAGAAAAAGCCGCCCCCTTGGCCACAGCGAAGGCGTCGTGCTGGAAGGCACGCCACAACGCCAGACGAAGATGTTCGAAGAACCGCGTCATACTTGAAAAAACTGATGCGCAAGGGCAGTTTACACAGCCTAGTAAGAAGGGGCGACTGGAATCGTCGCCCCTTTTGTTCAGAGTTTCACCGGCGCAACCTCGTGGTTACGCTCGGGAACGGCTGCTATTCCACAGGAAGTTCTTCGGCCTCGTTTTCGCCCTCGTGACGGAGCAGTTCCAGCGCGCGTTCTGCTTCTTCGTACGCGGCCGTGACCTCCTCCTGCACTTTGGCAGCCGCCTCCTCCATCTCTTGCGACAGCCGGACATTGCGGTAGTACTCCATACCCGTTCCCGCGGGAATGAGACGGCCCACAATGACGTTCTCCTTCAGCCCACGCAGGTGGTCGACGGCGCCCTGGATCGAGGCTTCCGTGAGCACGCGCGTGGTTTCCTGGAACGATGCTGCCGAGATGAACGAATCGGTGGAGAGCGAGGCCTTGGTGATGCCGAGCAGCAGCGGACGGCCGGTGGCCGGCTTGCCGCCGTTGGCAATCGCCTTCTCGTTCTCTTCGCGGAAGCGAAACTTGTCAATCTGCTGTTCCAGCAGGAACGACGTATCGCCCACGTCTTCCACCTTCACCCAGCGCATCATCTGGCGAACAATCACTTCGATGTGCTTGTCGCTGATGTTCACGCCCTGGAGCCGGTAGACTTCCTGGATTTCGTTCACCAGGTAGGCCTGAAGCTCCTTTTCTCCCAGCACGGCAAGAATATCGTGCGGGTTGAGCGGGCCGTCCATCAGGGGCTCGCCAGCACGGATGCGCTCGCCTTCCTGCACGTTGATGTGGACGCCACGCGGCACCTGATATTCCTTTTCGGTGCCATTGTCGGCTACGACGTAGATCTTGCGCTGTCCTTTGCTGACGTCACCGAACTTCACCACGCCATCGATCTCGCTGATGACCGCGGTTTCGCGCGGCTTGCGGGCTTCGAACAGCTCGACCACGCGTGGCAGACCACCGGTAATGTCCTTGGTCTTGGTGGTCTCACGCGGGATCTTTGCCAGCACGTCGCCCGGAGTTACGTTGTCACCGTCTTGCACCATCAAGTGAGCGCGCGAAGGCATAAGATACCGCTTGCTGCCCTTGGCTCCCTTGATAACGATCGTCGGCTGGCGCTTTTCGTCCGGCGAATCGATGACCACGTGGCGCGAGAGTCCGGTGACCTCGTCCACCTCTTCATGCAGCGTCAGGCCTTCCTGCAGGTCCTTGAACTGCACCGTTCCGCCAATCTCGGTCAGGATGGCAAAGGTGTACGGATCCCATTCGACCAGCACATCGCCCAAGGCGACCTGCTGACCGTCTTCCACCTTCACCTTGGCGCCGTACACAACGGCGTAGCGTTCTTTCTCGCGGCCTTTTTCGTCCACGATAGCGAGCGAGCCGTTGCGGTTCATCACGACCAGGTGACCTTCCTTCGATCGGACGGTCATAAGGTTAATAAATCGCACGGTACCGTTGTTCTTGGCATCGAGGCGCGACTGCTCGCTGACTCGCGAAGCGGTGCCACCGATGTGGAAGGTACGCATGGTGAGCTGCGTTCCCGGCTCACCGATGGACTGCGCTGCGATGACGCCCGTGGCCTCACCCAGTTCGACCAACCGGCCCGAAGCCAAGTTGCGGCCGTAACACATCACGCAAACGCCGCGCTTCGACTCGCAGGTGAGCACCGAGCGAATCTTGACCCGCTCGATACCTGCGGCCTGCACCGCGCCTGCCAGGTCCTCGGTGATCTCCTGGTTGATGTCAACGATGACGTTGCCTTCGTAGTCCTTGATCTTCTCCAGCGAGACGCGGCCAACGATACGATCGCGCAACGGCTCGATGATTTCGCCCGATTCCACGATGGAGGTGACATAGATGCCATCCACGGTGCCGCAATCGTATTCGCTGATAATGACGTCCTGGGCCACATCCACCAGCCGGCGGGTCAGGTAGCCGGAATCCGCCGTCTTGAGTGCGGTGTCGGCCAGGCCTTTACGCGCGCCGTGCGTGGAGACGAAGTATTCCAGCACCGTCAATCCTTCGCGGAAGTTGGCGGTGATCGGCGTCTCAATGATCTCGCCCGAAGGCTTGGCCATCAATCCGCGCATCCCCGACAGTTGGCGAATCTGCTGCTTCGAACCGCGAGCGCCGGAGTCGGCCATGATGTAGATCGGATTGATCTCGCCGGCCTTGTCCATCTGCTGCATGTTGCCGAACATCTCGTCAGCCACTTTCTCGGTAATTGCCGACCAGATCTCGACCACCTTGTTGTAGCGCTCGCCGTTGGTAATGGCGCCGTCCAGATACTGCTGCTGCACGGCAATGACTTGCTTCTCGGCGTCGCGAACCAGTCCCTGCTTGCCGGGCGGAATGACCATGTCGTCGATGCCGATGGACAGACCAGCCTTGGTTGCGTAGGTGAAGCCGAGCTGCTTGATGCCATCCAGCATCCGCACCGTAGTTTCCAGCCCAAAACGCAGGTAGCAATAGTTCACCAACTGGCCGACGCCCTTCTTCTTGAGCAGGCCGTTGACGTAAGGCATCTCAGCGGCCCCGCGCTTCAGATGGTCGTTCATGATCGCGCGGCCCACCGTCGTCGAGATGTACTGCCGCTCGAAGTTCGTCGGCTCGGTGTGGATCACGTCCTGATCGTCGTACGCCGTGGTGAGGTCAATTACCTCGCCCGAGTAGCGCAGCCGAATGGGCGTGAGTGTCTCCACTTCGCCGGCTTCTTTCGCCAGCAGCACTTCATCGATGTTGGCGAACGCACGGCCTTCGCCCTTGGCGCCAGGCTTGGCTTTCGTCAGGTAGTAAATACCCAGCACCATGTCCTGGGTCGGCACAGTGATCGGCTGTCCTGACGCAGGCGACAGAATATTGTGCGAGGCCAGCATCAGCACGCTGGCTTCCACCTGCGCTTCCGGCGACAGCGGAATGTGTACCGCCATCTGGTCGCCGTCGAAGTCCGCGTTGAACGCCGTGCAGACCAGGGGATGGATCTTGATCGCCTTGCCTTCCACCAGCACTGGCTCGAATGCCTGGATGCCAAGACGGTGCAGCGTTGGTGCGCGGTTCAGCAGAACGGGATGGTCCTTGATGACTTCTTCCAGGATGTCCCAAACAATGGGCTCCTGCGCTTCCACCATTTCCTTTGCCTGCTTGATCGTGGTGCAGTGTCCCGTCTGCTCCAGCCGGTGATAGATGAAAGGCTTGAACAGTTCCAGCGCCATCTTCTTCGGCAGCCCGCACTGATGCAGCTTGAGATCGGGGCCGACCACGATGACTGAACGGCCGGAGTAATCCACGCGCTTGCCCAACAGGTTCTGGCGGAAGCGGCCCTGCTTGCCCTTTAGCGTGTCCGACAGCGACTTCAGCGGTCGATTATTGGCGCCACGCAGCACGCGGCCACGGCGTCCGTTGTCAAACAGAGCGTCTACCGCTTCCTGCAGCATGCGCTTTTCGTTGCGCACAATCACTTCCGGCGCGTGCAGGTCCATAAGCTTCTTCAACCGGTTGTTGCGGTTGATCACGCGGCGATAGAGATCGTTCAAGTCGGAGGTCGCGAAGCGACCGCCGTCCAAGGGAACCAGAGGACGCAGCTCCGGCGGAATGACCGGGATCACGTCCAGAATCATCCAATTTGGCTTGTTGCCGCTCTTGCGGAAGGCCTCAACTACTTTCAGGCGTTTGGCGTACTTCAGGCGCTTCTGTACTGAAGTCTCGCTCCGCATTTTTTCCCGCAGCTCTGCGGAGAGCGAATCCACTTCGACACGCTTCAGCAGTTCTTTGATGGCCTCAGCGCCCATCATGGCCTTGAAGCCGCCGGCGCGGTGCGCCTGGTCAAGTTCGCGATACTTGGTCTCGTCCTTGATGACTTCGCGTTCTTTTACCGGAGCGTCGCCGACTTCGACCACGACATAGGCTTCGAAATAGAGCACCGACTCCAACTCACGGAGTGAGATGTCGAGGATGTGCCCGATGCGGCTGGGCAAGCCCTTGAAGAACCACACATGCGAGCAGGGCGACGCCAGCTCGATGTGGCCGAGACGCTCACGGCGAACCTTGGAGAGCGTCACCTCCACACCGCACTTGTCGCAGATCACGCCGCGGTGCTTCATGCGCTTGTATTTGCCGCAGAGACATTCCCAGTCGGTTACAGGCCCGAAGATGCGCGCACAAAACAGGCCATCGCGCTCCGGCTTGAAGGTGCGGTAGTTGATCGTCTCCGGTTTGGTGACTTCCCCGTGAGACCAGCTGCGAATCTTCTCGGGCGAAGCCAGGCTGATGCGAATGGCGTCGAAATCGGCGATGGGATTTCCCAGATCAAATGGACTCGATCGGTACAAATTGTCCTCCTTCCCTGCACGGCCATTGGCGGTGGGCTGCAGGGACTCGCGGCCCATGCGCGGCCGCTGGCGGCTCCCGGTGATTCTTACTTTTCGGCTGCTGCTTCCTGCGGGAGCGAAGGAGGCAGCTACCCAACTTTCGTGGCGACTTCCTGTGGCCTAGTCGGCCGCGACGGGAGCTGCCGCGAGCACCTTGCGCTCGTTGGTCTTGATCAGTTCCACATCGAGGCACAACGACTGCAATTCGCGAATTAGCACGTTAAACGACTCCGGCACACCCGGCTCGATCGCCGCTTCGCCTTTGACGATGGCCTCGTAAATCTTGGTGCGGCCATAAACGTCATCGGACTTCGCGGTGAGCAATTCCTGCAGGATGTAGGCCGCGCCGTAGGCCTCCAGGGCCCAGACTT
This sequence comes from uncultured Acidobacteriaceae bacterium, assembly GCA_963833155.1. Taxonomy (GTDB): domain Bacteria; phylum Acidobacteriota; class Terriglobia; order Terriglobales; family Acidobacteriaceae; genus Bog-257. Next base: position 83,848 of record CAWHWY010000022.1, on the reverse strand, counting down.
CCATTTCTCCGAAGCGCTGACCGCCGAACTGCGCCTTGCCGCCCAGCGGCTGCTGGGTGATCAGCGAGTACGGCCCGATCGAACGCGCGTGGATCTTGTCGTCCACCAGATGCGAGAGCTTGAGCATGTAGATATAGCCAACGGTTACCGGCTGCTCGAACTTCTCACCCGACATGCCGTCGTACAGGGAGGTCTTGCCGGATTCGGGCAGGCTGCCTTGTGCCAGCAGCGACTTGATCTCCAACTCCTTGGAACCGTCGAACACCGGCGAGCTGAAGTACACTGCATCCTTCATGCCATCGGCCACGCGCTCCAGCGTCTCATCGTCGAGGCTGGCGAACTCGTCCACAAACGGCGTGTCCTTGAACATGGCCTTGAGTTCGCGGCGCACCTGTTCCGCCTTGGAGTTCTCTTTAAGCAACTCGCCAATCTTCTGTCCCAGTGCGTAACCAGCCCACCCGAGATGGGTCTCGAGGATCTGGCCCACGTTCATACGGCTCGGCACTCCCAGCGGATTCAGAACGATCTCCACCGGCGTACCGTCTTCGAGGTAAGGCATGTCCTCTTCCGGCAGGATGCGCGCGATGACGCCCTTGTTCCCGTGGCGTCCGGCCATCTTGTCGCCCACACTCAGCTTGCGCTTCATGGCGACATAAACCTTCACCAACTTGATCACGCCGGGCGGAAGCTCGTCACCCTTTTGCAGCTTCTCGACCTTCTCGCGGACGATCTTGCGCAGAACGTCAATCTGGCGCGAGGTCATCTCCTCAATTTCGTCGATCTGCTCGTTAATGCGCGGGTCCTTGTCCGGGAACTTGATGCGCTTGAGGTTGCGGGTCGAGATCCGCTCGATGGTGTCGCGGTCGAGTATCACGCCCTTGGTCAACAATCGCTTATTGGTGCGCTCGTCGTGCAGGTCGGCGAGGACTTCCTTGCCGCCGAGCAGTGCCTCCAAGCGCTTCAAACGCTCGTCGGTAAGGATTCGGATCTCGTCGGCCAGGTTCTTCTCCAGCTTCGCAACCTGGTCGGCTTCGATCGCCTTGGCGCGCTCGTCCTTCTCCTGACCCTTGCGGGAGAAGATCTTTACGTCCACCACCGTACCCTCAATGCCCGGAGGACAGGTGAGCGAAGCGTCGCGAACATCGCCGGCCTTCTCGCCGAAGATGGCGCGCAACAGCTTCTCTTCCGGCGTGAGCTGGGTCTCGCCCTTGGGCGTAACTTTGCCCACCATGATGTCGCCAGCCTTGACGGTGGCGCCGATGCGGATGATGCCGCTCTCGTCGAGGTCGCGCAGTGCCGACTCGCTGACGTTGGGGATGTCACGCGTGACTTCCTCCGGACCCAGCTTGGTGTCGCGCGACTCAATCTCGAATTCCTCGATATGGACGGAGGTGTAATAGTCCTCCTTCACCATTTTCTCGGAGACCAGGATTGCGTCTTCAAAGTTGTAACCGCGCCACGGCATGAACGCGACCAGCACATTGCGCCCGAGCGCCAGTTCGCCCATGTCGGTGCAGGGACCATCAGCGATGACCTGCCCCTTGGCCACGCGCTGGCCCTTCTTCACGATGGGGCGCTGGTTGATGCAAGTGTTCTGGTTGGAGCGCTTGAACTTGGTGAGCTGGTAAATATCGCTGCCCACCTCGCGCGAGAGCTGCATCGGATGATGCTCACCCTCGACGCGCACGATGATGCGCTCGGAATCGACCGAATCGATGATGCCACTGCGGCGGGCCAACACGACCGCGCCGGAATCACGCGCCGTAACGCCTTCCATTCCCGTGCCGACAATCGGCGCTTGGGCACGGAGCAATGGCACCGACTGGCGCTGCATGTTTGCGCCCATCAGCGCGCGGTTGGCGTCGTCATGCTCCAGGAACGGCACCAGTGAAGCGGCCACCGAAACGAGCTGCTTCGGGCTGACGTCGATGTAGTCCACTTCGTCACGGTTCACCAGCACGAAGTTGCCAGCCTTGCGCGCATTGACCAGTTCCGCAACGATGCGGCCCTTGTCGTCGATCTCGGCGTTGGCCTGCGCGATGACGTGGCGGTCTTCTTCCCAGGCTGACAGATAGAAGGAATACGGCTCGAAATCGATGGGCTTCTTCCGGTGCTCCTTCAATTCGGCATTTGCCTTAAGCACCTCGGCCTTCTCCAGGTGATCGCCGACGCGGTATTCGCTGTCGCCGGCGTTGACCACGCTGACGAAATCGAGCACGCGCCCGTTCCTCACCTTGCGGTATGGCGACTCGATAAATCCGTAGTCGTTAATGCGCGCGTAGCAGCTCAGCGACGAGATCAGACCGATGTTCGGACCTTCGGGCGTCTCAATCGGGCAGATGCGGCCGTAGTGCGTCGGGTGAACGTCGCGAACTTCGAATCCTGCGCGCTCACGCGACAAACCGCCCGGCCCCAGCGCCGAGAGGCGGCGCTTATGGGTGATCTCGGACAGCGGGTTCGTCTGGTCCATGAACTGCGACAATTGCGAGGAACCAAAGAATTCGCGGATGGCTGCCATCACCGGCTTGGCATTCACCAGGTCATGTGGCATGGCCGTGGACATCTCCTGGTACACGCTCATCTTTTCCTTGATGGCGCGCTCCATGCGAACCAGGCCAATGCGGAACTGGTTTTCCAGCAGCTCACCGACCGCGCGAACGCGGCGGTTGCCGAGGTGATCGATGTCATCCACCGAGCCGATGTTCTTGCGCAACTTCAGCAGATAGCGGATGGTTCCGTAGAAATCATCCGGCTCCAGCGTGCGGTTGTCGAGATGGGTTGCGTCCTCGCTTTCGAACAGTTTGATGTTGAACTTCAGACGGCCCACGCGGGAGAAGTCATACTTCCGCGAGTCGAAGAACATGCCGTGGAACAGCGACGTCGCGGTATCCAGCGTCGGCGGGTCGCCGGGACGCAGCTTGCGATAGATCTCAATCAGCGCTTCCTGCGGCGTCTTCACCGAATCGCGGCGCAATGTGGCACTGATCACCGTGCCCACGTCGTCGCGCTCAGGAAAGAATACGTGCACTTCGGCGACACCGGCGTCGAGCATCTTCGACAGCTTGTCGGCCGTGATCTCTGAGTTGGCTTCCAGCAGGACCTCGCCAGTGTTGGTGTCGACCACATCGACAGCGACAAACGCCCCTTCCAGATCGCTGAGATCAACCTCGATCTCGGAGATCCGGTGCTTCTGGATGTCCTTCAACACGGCGGCCGTCAGTTTGCGGCCCGAGTGGACAATCTCTTCCCCGCTCCTGGTCGCGATGCGGTGCGCCAGTTTCATGCCGAGCAGGTTCGTCGGCCGGTCAGCGTTGGGGTCGAGCGTCCAGTACAGCTTTTTGTCGTGCAGAGCGATGCGATCCACCGTATAGAACGTACGGAGGATGTCTTCATCCGAGCGCAAACCGAGCGCGCGCAGGAAGATGCTTCCCAGGAACTTACGTTTGCGGTCGATGCGCACGTACAGCACGTTCTTCTGGTCGTATTCAAACTCGACCCACGAACCGCGATACGGGATGATCTTGCCGAGGAAATAGGTACGGTTGTTGGCGGTCTCGAAGAACACGCCCGGCGAACGGTGCAACTGGCTGACGATGACGCGCTCCGTTCCATTGATGATGAAGGTGCCGTTGGCGGTCATCAGCGGAATGTCGCCGAAGAACACCTCCTGCTCCTTCATGTCGCGAATGGAGCGGTTGCCGGTGTCCGGGTCCTTGTCGTAGATGGTCAGACGCATCGTGACCTTCAGCGGTGCGGAGTAGGTCATACCGCGCTCTTCGCATTCGGCCACGTCATACTTCAGCTGCAACCCAACCGGGTCACCGCACTTGTTGCAAAAGTCGGGCGTGTTGGCGTTGTAGGTGCCGCACTTGGTGCAGAGCACGTCGCCCAGGTGGAATGGGTCGGTCTTCACCGTCGCGCCGCAATTGCGGCACGTGGTGCGCAGATGGTTCAGCCCCTTCAGGTGGCCGCACTTGCATTCCCAGTTGCCGATGGCGTACTCGACAAAGTCCAACTGCGAAACGTTGCGGAAGTCGGAAATGGGGAACACCGACTGAAACACCGCCTGCAAGCCGGCATCATCGCGTTCACTCGGCAGCGCATCCATCTGCAGGAAGCGGTCGTATGAGCGCTTCTGCACTTCGATCAGGTTCGGGATCTGAATGGTTGCCGGAATTTTTGAGAAATCAAAACGATTTCGATTGGCTGTTTTCTGTTGCGCCATGTATGAAGCTCCTCAGTCAGTGCCCGCCGGGCCGCTCATGCGGGACCGTACAAGCGGCTAATGCGGAAGTGCGACGTGGATGATCGCCGTCGCACGGTAAACAGGTTGAGGCCGAAAAAGAAGTGGCAACTCTGATTGCAGGCAAAACAACGTGCGCCGCAGGGACAGAACTCCCCGCAAGCGCCGCTCGAGGCGTCGTGCAATCCCATGACCAATCGGTCCGGGAATTCGGCATTTCTCGTGCCGCGATGTTCTAGCTTCCCGCGCCAGTATCTTCAGGCCTTGTCCTCAGCCAGCCGAACCGTCGCGCCTGAGCTGACGCGATTCCGGTTGAGCTTGCCGCCTGCCATTTATCTGTTTGATGGTCCGAACCCGCCTTGGGATTCGGCCTCAACGATGCCCGGGAATTCTCGCAGCCCCTGCTGAGGGGGCCGCGCCACTTCCTCGGCTTCATCGCGCCTCTCCACGGCCGCTCCAACGTGAAGAGGAACGTAGCCACCGCCCGTACTCGCGGGCGGCAGCAGCCATAACTCCGGTCAGCTTGCCCGGAGGGATTGCCCCGTTTCGACGCCTGCACCCCAGCAACTGCAAAATCGGCACTTGCCGGGGGCCCCGGCGGAACGGGGCTGAATGCTTACTTCACCTCGACGGTCGCGCCCGCTTCGGTGAACTTCTTCTTGATGTTCTCGGCTTCTTCCTTCGAGACGCCTTCCTTGACGGTCTTCGGGGCGCCATCGACCAAATCCTTGGCTTCCTTCAGACCCAGGCTTGTAACCTCACGGACAGCCTTGATCACGTTGATCTTGTTTGCGCCCACCGCCGTCAGGACGACTGCAAACTCGGTCTTCTCCTCCGCCGGGGCCGCGGCCGCGCCGGCGCCCGCACCGGCAGCACCCGCCATCACGACCGGGGCGGCAGCCGCCGCCGAGACGCCAAGACGCTCTTCCAACTTCTTCACCAGGGACGCCGCATCCAAAAGCGACAACCCTACGATTTGCTCTTCCAACTGCTGCAGATCCGCCATTTGTATGTCCACCTGTTCGTTATTCGTTGTATTCGATTTCGTCATCGCTATCTAAGGCTTCCAATGTGCCGTCGCATGCCAGACTCACGCAGACTGCACGCCTCACAGCGGATAACGCAATCTCTTCGGAAGCGCTTTCGCGCTCCCAAACTTCTTTTCCCGCATTGCGGGATTTAGTCGAGAGAAACGCCGCGCTTAGGCGCCGGCAGCTTCGCCCGAAGCAAACTTGTTCTGCTCCACACCCTGGTTCACGACCACAGCGAGATTTCGACCCACCGCATTGATGGCGGTCACCAGGCGCTGTGCCGGAGCATTCATCAGGAAGAGCAGCTTGGAGTAAATCTCTTCCTTTGATGGCATGTTGGCCAGCGCGTCAATATCCTTGATCGCAATGACCCGGCCTTCCACGACACCGGCCTTGAACGTGTACTCCGGATTGTCTTTTGCGTACTTACTGAGCACCTTGGCCAAGGCAACCGGATCGCCACTGGTATAGGCGATCGAGGTCACGCCAGCGAGGTCCTTCATCGCCTGCTCGACCTGCGTACCCTTTGCGGCGCGCTCTGCCAGCGTGTTCTTCACCACGCGATAATGTCCGCCCGCGCTGCGCACCGCTTTGCGAAGTTCGAAATCCTTCTCCACGGTCAGCTTGGTGAACGTGCCCACGATGGCGTGGTGCGCGCTCTGAAATTCTTCCGTGAGCCTTTCAACCTGCTCGATCTTTTTTGCTTTCGTAACAGCCATCTTCGAATCCTTGTTCTGCTGCGCTCAGCGGCGCCAGCCGATTTGTCGGGTCAGCAAATGCGCACTAACTCCGTGCAGCAGCTTCCACAGGCGTGGTGTCGATTCTGACTCCGGGTCCCATGGTCGAACTGAGGAAGCAACCCTTGATATATTTGCCCTTCGCAACCGTGGGCTTCGCTTTGATTACGCTGGTGATCACCGTCGCAGCATTCTCCACCAGCTTCTCAGCCGGGAACGAAATCCTGCCAACCGGCACGTGCACCAGGGCGGTCTTATCGGTGCGGAACTCGACCTTGCCGGCCTTGGTTTCCTTCACCGCGGCAGCAACGTCGAAGGTCACCGTCCCCGTCTTGGGGTTGGGCATGAGCCCGCGCGGGCCCAGCACCTTTCCCAGCCTGCCGACCGACTTCATCATGTCGGGCGTTGCAATAACGGCATCGAAGTCGGTCCAATTTTCTTTCTGGATCTTCTCCACCATGTCCTCGCCGCCCACAATATCGGCGCCTGCCGCTTCAGCCTCACGCACCTTTTCGCCGCTGGCGATGACCAGCACCTTCTTCGACTTGCCCAGACCATGCGGCAGAACTACAGTGCCGCGCACCATCTGGTCAGCATGCTTGGGATCCACTCCCAGGCGCATCGTCAAGTCCACCGTCTCGTCGAACTTGGCGAACTTCACTTTCTGCAAAAGCGGCACCGCGTCCTGAAGCGTGTACGAGCGAGCTTCGACGGCAGCGCGCGCCTTCTCGATGTTCTTTCCGGACTTCCTCATTGCACTCCTCGTCTCCCACCGCCGTTCCCTGTTTCCGACCACCCCACCAAGCGCAAAAGCGGCGCTTGTTGGGGGCCCCGGCAAACGGCCGTGGTTGTTTACGACTGCGGTCTGGCGACCGCGAACTTGTCTTACGCCGTTACTTCAATACCCATCGAACGCGCGGTACCCTTCACGCTCTTCACCGCCGCCTCCACGGACGCTGCGTTCAGGTCCGGCATCTTTTGCTTGGCGATGTCTAGCACCTGCTTCTCGGTGACCTTGCCGACCTTGTCCTTGTTCGGCGTGCCCGAACCCTTCGCCACCCCCGCAGCCCGCTTCAACAGAATCGCAGCAGGAGGCGTCTTGGTGATAAACGAGAACGTACGGTCGCTATAAACCGTCACTACGACCGGAATGATCAGGCCATCCAGTTCCTTTGCGCTCGTCTTCGCGTTGAACTGCTTGCAAAACTCCATGATGTTAATCTGCGCCTGACCGAGCGCCGGGCCAACCGGCGGGGCCGGAGTCGCCTTGCCCGCAGCAATTTGCAACTTGACCGAACCTGTAGCTTTCTTCGCCATCGCTAATCCTTACGATCCTCGCAGCGCCTCTAATGCTGGCGCTGGCGCTGTCATTTACGTAATAACTTTTTCGACCTGTCCGAATCCGAGTTCGACCGGAGTCGAGCGTCCGAAAATGGTGACCATCACCTTCAGGGTCTCGCGGTCTTCGTTGACCTCGTCCACCACGCCGGTAAAGCTCGCAAAGGGCCCCTCGGTGATGCGCACTGATTCGTTCTTTTCAAACTTGACCTTGAGCTTCGGCTTCTCTTTGCTGTCCTGAACGCGATAGACGATCTGCTGAACTTCTTCATCGGACAACGGAGTCGGCTGCTGGCCGGTGCCAACAAAGCCGGTCACGCGCGGCGTTCCCTTCACCACGTGCCACACGTTGTCGTCCATGTCCATCTCAACCAGCACATAGCCGGGATAGAACATGCGCTCGCTGGTGTACTTCTTGCCACCGCGAACTTCTGTCACCGATTCAGTCGGGATCAACACGCGACCGATCCTGTGTTCCAGCTCCGGATAGGCCCGCACCCGTGATTCCAACGACTCCTTCACCTTGCGCTCGAACCCCGAATAAGTGTGGATGATGTACCACTTCATATTCGGGTTTTGCGGGATCGCCGGGCCGGCAACAGCCGCGTCCCCAGCATCCTCGCCAGCTTGCTTCACCTCGGCAACCGCTTCGCCAGCGGGCTGTGGTGCGGTCTCCGCGTCGCCTTCCGGCTGCGTCTCAGCGACAGCGTTGGCCGATTCAGGCCCGGCGCCGTTGTTCTCCGATTTGATTTCTTCTTCTGTCATGTTTGCGCGCATTAGCGATGCGTCAGGGTCTTCAGCAAGTGGTCGAGCGACAGTCCAAGCACCTTGTCGAGGACTGCAAAGTAAATACCGAACAGGAACACCGTGATGATCACCACGGTAGTGGTGCCCTGCACTTCCTTGCGCGACGGAGTTGTGACCTTGCGCATCTCAGTGCGCACGTCGCTGTAAAAGCTTTTGGCACGCTGCGGCCAGGCCTTGACCTTGGTCACCAGACTGTTGTCATCCAAACGTTCGACGATCGCTGACTTCGCCATCTGATATCCGTTTTCCGGCGCTCGCTGGCGCCAACTACACCAAACACTGGCAGGGGCGGAGGGATTCGAACCCCCAAGTCCGGTTTTGGAGACCGGCAGTTTAGCCGTTGAGCTTACGCCCCTATCTCCCTGTCATCCTGTGGCCGCCTCTTCGGCGGTCTAGGATCCCTCGCTACGCTCGGGATGACGACAGCGGGCTCAGACGCCCGCCAAACGCTGTTACTTCACTTCTTTGTGCGACGTGTGCTTGCGGCACTTCCGGCAGAACTTGTTGAATTCCAGCCGGGCCGTCGTGGTCTTCTTGTTCTTGGTCGTGGAATAGTTGCGATCCTTGCACTCTCCACACTGCAATGTCACGATCTCACGGGGCATACCCTCAACTCCACTCTTGCGGGGCGCGATGCACGCTCCCCATAAACTCTGTTACGCAATAATTTCAGTGATGGTGCCGGCGCCCACGGTGCGTCCGCCTTCGCGGATGGCGAACCGCAAGCCCTTCTCCATCGCCACCGGCGTGATCAGCTCGATCTCCAGCGCCACGTTGTCGCCCGGCATCACCATCTCCGTACCCGCCGGCAAGGTCGCCACTCCCGTCACGTCCGTGGTCCGGAAGTAGAACTGCGGCCGATAGCCCTTGAAGAACGGCGTGTGCCGCCCGCCTTCATCTTTCGACAGCACGTACACTTCGCCCTTGAACTTGGTGTGCGGCGTGATCGAGCCCGGCTTAGCCAACACCATGCCGCGCTCCACGTCTTCCTTCGCCGTGCCGCGCAGCAGCAGGCCGGCGTTGTCGCCCGCCATGCCTTCGTCCAGCTGCTTCTTGAACATCTCCACGCCGGTCACAACCGTCTTGCGGGTCTCGCGGAAACCCACGATTTCCACGTCCTCGCCCACCTTCACCTTGCCGCGCTCGATGCGGCCCGTCACCACCGTGCCCCGCCCCTGGATCGAGAAGATGTCTTCGATCGGCATCAGGAACGGCTTGTCCACGTCGCGCGCCGGCAGCGGCACGTTCTTGTCTACCGCGTCCATCAACTCTTCGACCTTTGCCTCCCACTGCGCCTCGCCGTTCAGCGCGCCCAGTGCCGAACCCCGCACCACCGGCACATCGTCGCCTGGGAAGCCGTACTTGCTCAGCAACTCGCGCACTTCCATCTCCACCAGGTCGATCAGCTCGGGATCTTCCACCGCATCGCACTTGTTCAGAAACACCAGCACGTAGGGCACGCCTACCTGGCGGGCCAGCAGCACGTGCTCCTTGGTCTGCGGCATGGGCCCGTCGGTGGCCGCCACCACCAGAATTGCGCCGTCCATCTGGGCTGCGCCGGTGATCATGTTCTTGATGTAGTCGGCGTGGCCGGGACAATCCACGTGCGCGTAGTGCCGCGCTTTGGTCTCGTACTCCACGTGCGCCGTGGCAATGGTGATGCCGCGCTCGCGCTCTTCCGGCGCGTTGTCGATGGAGTCGAAGGAACGGAACTGGATCTTGGGATTATTCTTGCCCAAAACCTTGGTGATGGCCGCCGTCAACGTGGTCTTGCCATGATCGATGTGCCCGATCGTGCCCACGTTCACGTGCGGCTTGCTGCGGTCAAATTTCTCTTTCGCCATAATCTATGCCCTAGTAGTACCGGTAAAGTTTCTTATACTTCTCACGCAGAGACAGATCCACCGCCTCCAGCATGGTCAAATAAAGTTCACGCACCTGCGCCTGATCGCTTACCGTGAGCGCGCGATATAACTGCTCTGCTGCCTTTCCGTTCTGCCCCAGCGCCCGATCCGTGTGTTCCAGCAATCCTTCGCGTAGCACGCGATCGAAATCGCGGATCGGAACTCCCTTCCGTCGCAGCAACCGCAGAAAATCTTCTACTGCGGCCGGAGCGAAGACCCTTGTCAAAGCCGAACGAAGCTGCTCGAATTCCTCCAGCTTGTCGACCGCAATACCAGCCCGTTCAAACGGGACTCGCGCTGCCGACTTCTCCATGAGGTCATTCACTAACCGGAAACTCATTCCTCCCACTCACGCGGGCGCGCATTAACAAACCGATGGAGCCGATGACCAGGATTGAACTGGTGACCTCTCCCTTACCAAGGGAGTGCTCTACCAACTGAGCTACATCGGCCCTGCAACCCTGGAGCGGGAGACGGGAATCGAACCCGCGACCAACAGCTTGGAAGGCTGTGACTCTACCACTGAGTTACTCCCGCTCATTCCAGATAGAATCTGTGCCGTCCCTACAGGACTCAAGCCTGTTTTCCGCTCTACCCAGGGCTTACGCCCTGGGCTAATTTTGTTCCGCCCTTCGGGCTGGCCTGCTCGGCGGCCTCTTACTTATGCGTCAGCTTCAATCATCCTGCCGGTCACGTTCCTCGCGGTCTTGCTTTCTGCTCCACGACAAAGTGCGAATGGCAAACATCGCCAGAACCGCAAGTGTTGCGAGCTTGAACTTCTGGTCGGCAATGGTCACTGCCGCCAGAATCGCCAGCACCGCGTACGCGCCCAAGGCCACCCACAAGCGATTCATCTAGAAACCTGGTGCACAGGGGAGGATTCGAACCTCCGTAGCTCGCAAGGAGCGGCAGATTTACAGTCTGCTGCCATTAACCACTCGGCCACCTGTGCACGCTTCGACCGAGCATCCCGCTCTCAGCACCCTGCTGAAAGCCAAATGTGGGCCCAGAATCGCCAGTCCCCACTGTCAAAGAACATCGCACGCCAAACGCGTCGTTCCGCAGTCTCCGGCAAAATTCCACATCAGCCACGCGACCATACTTCCGCGCGATTTTGCGATTCGGGAAGCTGCTGCTGGAATCGGTTCTTCTCTAGGAGAGCTGCGCGTCTCGTTTGGCTTGCTCCTGCTACGCCTCAGCGGCGCGCTCAAGGTCACAATTCTGGAGCTGGCGAAGGGATTTGAACCCCCGACCCTCTGATTACAAATCAGATGCTCTACCAGCTGAGCTACGCCAGCCTATGGCCCGGTTCGACACGTATACGCCGACCCAAGCATGATTCGTCCTGCCAGCCGAGACAAACATTGAGCTTACCACGAGCGGTACTTTGCGTGCAATAAGCTCGCCTGCCGGAAAAATGGCCGATATGCCAACAACAGTGAACCCACAACTCGCTACTCCCGCGGGCCTCGTGGCTGGGGATTCTGCGGAGCGCGTTCCATCTCGCGAACGCCAAAATGCGGTCGCTTCATTCTAACCAATTTCCGCCGGGTTCGCCACTCGACCGCCTTTTCTCGTATCATCAAGTCTTATCCATGCGAACTCGCCGAAAGCGGTTGTGGGTTGCCTTCGCGGTTGTCCTGGTCATAGCCGGCGGTATCGTCACCGCGATCCTGCTGAGAAAGCGCGCCGCGCCCGACGCAGTTCGTCTGTTGCCCGATTCTGACGCCGTCTTCTACATCAACCTCGAGCCCATTCGGGTGCTCACCGACCTGGGCAAGAAGCCTCTAAAGGACCGCGATCCGCAATATGAAGACTTCGTCAAGCAGACCGGCTTCGAGTTCGAGCGCGATCTGGACAAGGCCGCCTTCGCCATTCATTACGGCGCTAACAGCAAAGACAGGCCGGCGGAGACGCGCTACAGCGAAATCTTCCAGGGGCATTTCGACAGCGGGCGCGTGAGCCAATACCTTCGCAAGCTCGCCAGCAAGGTTGAGAGCTATCGCGATCTCGATATCTACATCATTCCGCTGGAAGGCCGAACGGTACGCGTCGTTCTGCTCGGAATCGATATTGCGGCAGCTTCCAATACGCCTGATCCCAGCGTTATTTACGGGATGGTTGACCGCTACAAGCAGTCGGCGCTGCCTTTCGCTGGTCCTCCTCTGGTAAGCGAGTACTACCATCGCGTCCCGCTCGGCAGCGTGATCTGGACCATTGCGCGTCCACCCGCCGCCAGCGCCGCACAGGAGCATGGCGAGCTTCTTCTCCCCGGCGGATGGAGCGCCCTGCTGCCGCCCAACAGCCTGGTAATCGCTTCGGCACGTCCGCTCAACGACATTCACCTGCGCGCCCAGGTCCTCACCCACGGCGAAGCGGAAGCGCGCAGCTTCACCGAACATGTGAATACGTATCTAGCCGTCTTCAAGTCGCTTGATATTTCCATGGACGCCGGCGGCCCAGATCCCGACGTGAAGTCCGCTTTCGAAAGTTTGGAGATCCATCAGGACAAGAGTGAGGCCGTGTTGACCGCCAATGTTCCGTATGGGTTTTTCAAGAAGGTTTTGAGTGAGCCGACGGTTGAGCTGGGACCTGAAACGCAAAAGCCGCCGCAGCAAAACGCTCCGGCGGCCAAGAAGAAATCTCGACGGTAATTTTGTCAGGTGCCGGGAAACTCTCCCAGCTTGGCTGCCGTGGTACGTAAGAATTTGTGCGGATTCACCGGGACATCGTGGATGCGCACTTCATAGTGCAGATGCGGTCCTGTGCTGCGTCCGCTAAGTCCCACGTACCCGATTACCTGTCCACGCCGCACACTCTGACCATCTGTGACTGCAAAGGCCGACAGGTGACCATAGCGGGTGGCAACACTGTTTCCGTGGTCGATCTGGATCATGCGGCCATATCCGCTATAAAAGTCCGCATAGGTTACCACTCCATCCGAAGGCGCAAACACCGGCTGTCCGTACTGGCAGGAAATGTCGACGCCAGAGTGGAACGCACCTTCACCATTAAACGGATTGATACGCTCGCCGAACGAGCCAGTAATCGGTCCCATAACCGGCCACAGCGCCGGAGCGTTGGCCGCGTTCCGCCAGTCGGTGAGAGTGGCTTGGTGGGTCAAGCCCATGCCTAGTCCAGCCGTGACTGCGCCCGTCAAGGCTGAGCTACGCAGCGCATAAAGCTGATCGATGGAGTACGTCACTTCTTCCGGCTTGACCGGCCCGTCGCCATCATGCAGCAGCTTCGGATTGGTCTTCAACCCGTAGATGACCGACACCTCATTGGCCAGCGATCCGAGTGAAGCGACCTGGATGTCCTTCTCGTGATTCACCCGTTCCAGTTGTGTGTAACGGGTCTCCAATGCCCTCTTTTCCGAACGGAGCTGGTTGAAGCTGGCCACCTTCCACAACATGCGGGTATAGGAGCCAGCCATGCCCGTGATGGTGAACATGCCGAGCAGAGCGCCAGCCAGAAAGACGTACAGGTAATGGACCGGGATGGGGATTTTTCGTAGCTGACCTTCCGCGTCGCGGGCTACGAAAAGAATATAAAAGCGTTTTCGCAAAACTTTAACCCTCAGTTAAAAAATGGTTCCGGGTCGAATGCAAATAACCTATGAAAATCCGGAACGCTGGGCCTTGCTGGTCCCAAATGCTCGTTACGGGTCCTGGAGAACGTGGGTTAACGATTCTCCGCCCCGGCAGGGAACATCTTCATTGCCGGGCGCTTGGCTGGAATAAACGACTCCAAACCGTAACAGAGCGTTCCACCTATGTCAATGCGTTTGACACGAAAGTGTTATACCCGGTCGCTGGCAGCTTGGCCGTATCGCTTCGCGTATATTGGCGGTGATTGCTTTGCCTCCGAGGAGCCGCAGTGCCGCTTTGCGAAAAGTTGCTTATCCAACGCGTGCGACGAGCAGCCGCAGCGCGCGGTGAACATCACGGACGAGGTATCGGAGACGATTGCGCAGTTCTGGCGATTCCACGTCGGGATGAAGCGCTGGTTACGACCGACTTCAGCCTGGAAGGCGTCCACTTTCGCCGCGACTGGCATCCGCCAGATTCTGTGGGGCACCGATGCCTGGCCCGCGGACTAAGCGACATCGCAGCGATGGGAGGCGTCCCGCGCGCGGCATTTCTTTCTCTGGCGCTTCCGCCCGATCTCCCGCAGGATTGGGTCGATCGCTTTGTCGCTGGATTGCTGAAATTGGCGACCCGATTCTCGGTCCGTCTTGCGGGTGGCGACACGGCGCAATCGCCCGACGGCGTATTGGCCGATATCGTTGTGCTCGGCTCGGTTCCCGCTGGACAAGCCGTTTTGCGCTCTGGCGCGCGCCCCGGCGACTCCATCTACGTCACAGGCACGCTGGGCTTCGCGATTGCTGCTCTCAACCAACTCCGTGACGGACGGAAGCTGCGGCCAAGGTCTCACCCGAAACACTTCTATCCCGAACCGCGACTTGCAGTCGGACAGTTCTTGCGGGAAAAGAAGCTGGCATCTGCCATGATCGACATCAGCGACGGGCTTTCGACCGACCTCAGTCACATCTGCGAGGAGAGCAAGACCAGCGCCGTGATCTACGCTGACTCGTTGCCTGCCGTTTCTGGCAAAGACGGATTGACGTTTGCCTTGCACGGTGGAGACGAATACGAACTGCTCTTCACGGCCCGTCCGAATCATCGTATTCCGAAACAGATTGCCGGCGTTGCCATCACGCGCATTGGCGAGATCACCCGTGGCAAGCAGATGAAGGTCGTCTACGCCAACGGTAAGGCCGAGATCCTGAAGCCCGCAGGCTGGGAACACTTCGCGTGACAGTCCACACCCAGCCAGCGTAACTCTAACAGCAAGTACATTCGTCACAATGCTCGGTGAGCTTCCCAAAGCAGAACGTCCGCTTCTCCTGGGCATGCGCTGTTTATAATCACGCCCATGAACCTGGAACAGAAGCTGACCGAACTGAAGCGCCGTGACTCGCTGGCCGACTCCGGCGGAGGCGAGGAACGCCGGGCGCGCGAGCACAAGCAAGGCAAGATGTCGGCGCGCGAGCGCATCGAGTTCCTGCTCGACGAAGGCACCTTCGAAGAGACCGACAAACTGGTCACCCATCGTTGCACCGACTTCGGCATGGATGAGCAAAAGTATTACGGCGACGGCTTCGTCACCGGCTACGGCCGCATCGAAGGCCGTCTGGTGTTCGTCTTCGCCCAGGACTTCACCGTGTTCGGAGGCTCGCTGTCGGAAACGAACGCCGCCAAGATCGTCAAGATCATGGACACGGCGATGCGCGTCGGCGCTCCCGTCATCGGCCTGAATGATTCCGGCGGCGCGCGCATTCAAGAAGGCGTGATGTCGCTTGCGGGTTACGCCGACATTTTTCTGCGCAACGTTCTGGCGTCTGGCGTGGTCCCGCAAATCTCCGCCATCCTGGGTCCGTGTGCGGGCGGAGCCGTTTATTCGCCTGCCATGACCGACTTCATCCTCATGGTGAACAAGACCTCGTACATGTTCATTACCGGACCCGACGTCATTAAGGCCGTGACCCACGAAGAGGTCACCAAGGACGAACTGGGCGGTGCGATGACGCACAACGAGCGGTCTGGCGTGGCGCACTTCATGGCGAATGACGATGCCGAATGCCTGAGCATGGTCCGCGAGCTGCTCAGCTTCATCCCGTCGAACAATCTCGACGATCCGCCGCGCAAACCGTGCACCGATCCCATCGACCGGGTTGACGAACAACTTGACACCATCGTTCCCTCCGAATCCAACCAGCCTTACGACATCAAGGACGTAATCCACACCGTGGTCGACGACGGCTACTTCTTCGAGGTGCAGGAGCATTACGCCAAGAACATCGTCGTCGGCTTCGCCCGCCTCAACGGCAAGTCTGTCGGAATCGTTGCCAACCAGCCTGCGTTTCTGGCCGGCGTGCTCGACATCAGCGCCAGCATCAAGGGTGCGCGTTTCGTGCGCTTTTGCGATTGCTTTAACATCCCGCTGATCACGTTTGAAGACGTTCCGGGATTTCTGCCGGGCACGCAACAGGAATATGGTGGCATCATCACGCACGGAGCTAAGTTGCTGTTCGCGTTCTCTGAGGCAACTGTACCGAAAATCACGGTCATCACGCGCAAAGCCTACGGAGGAGCCTATTGCGTCATGGCTTCCAAGCACATTCGCACTGACGTGAATTACGCTTGGCCAACCGCCGAGATCGCGGTGATGGGACCGGAAGGCGCAGTGAACATTGTGTACAAGCGCGAGATCGAAAAGTCCGCTAATCCTGACGCCGATCGCGCTGCCAAGATTGAAGAGTTCCGCGAGCGCTTCGCCAATCCGTACATCGCCGCTGAGCGCGGCTACCTTGACGCGGTGATTCGTCCGCGTGATACGCGCCGCAAGCTTATTCAGGCGCTGGACATGCTGGAGAACAAACGCGCCAACAACCCGCCCAAGAAGCACGGCAACATCCCGTTGTGAAGAGAGCAGATAGTAGTTAGGCGGCTGGCCCAGCCAAGGACACTGTAGTCGCCGGTGCGCTGGTGCCCCAGGTTCGCGCCCGGGTTTTGGGCGCTAACCTGGGACGACTATACTGCGGACAGGAAAATTAGGTTTCTCATGCCACGCGGTCTGCGGCGGTTTCACCAATCCGGACAGTCGCATTTCATCACCTTCAGTTGTTATCGCCGCCAAGCCAATTTCGTCAACGCCGCCGTTTATGACCTGTTCCCCCGTTGCCTGGAGGACATGCGTCGTCGCTTCGACATGCGCGTCTACGGATACGTAGTGATGCCCGAACACGTTCACCTGCTGCTCAGCGAGCCGGAGCGTGGCACGCTGGCCGAGGCGATGCATTATGTGAAGTTGTCGTTCGCGAAAAGGCTGCGCAGCCAAAGGCAGGCCTCTGCCCGGGTTAGCGTCCAAAAGACGGACGCGAACCTGATGGGATAAGAACGAAGGCTTCAACGGGACTCGGTATGCTTTGGTTTGTGAGGACCAAGCTCCGAGTCAGGAGAAGCCTTCATGATTATTGTAGGGTGTGATTTCCATCCCAGTTGGCAACAGGTGGCGATTTTCGATCCCGCGAGCGGGGAGATCGTGGAACGCAAACTGGTCAACGGTAACGGCGAGGCGGAACAGTTTTACCGCAGCTTGCCGGTGCCTTCATTGACTGGTGTGGAGAGTTGTGGCAACAGTCAGTGGTTCCTGGAGTTGGTGGAGGGGTTGGGACATGAGGTATGGATCGGCAATGCGGCGCAGATTCGGGCCAGTTATGTGCGCCAGCAGAAGACCGATCGTCGGGACGCGGCTCACCTTCTGAAGCTGCTGCTGGAAGGACGGTTCCCGCGGCTGTGGAGACCGGATGCCGAGCAACGCGATCTACGACAGTTGCTGATCCATCGTCATCGCCTGGTGCAGATTCGTACGCGGGTGAAGAACGGGTTGCAGCACCTGGCGATGAATCGCGGAATGCAGAAGAAGAGTAAGCTGTGGAGCGCAGCCGGACAACGGGCTTTTCTGGAGTTGCCGCTGCCCGGTTGGGCGGGGTGCCGGCGGCAAGATCTGTTGGCCCTGTTGGCCAAACTGGAGCAGCAAGTCAAGCCCCTGGATGCGGCGGCGGAAAAGGCGGCGTTGGCGCATCCGCAGGCCAGGTTACTGATGACGCAGCCGGGAGTGGGTGCGATTACCGCCCTGGCGTTCGTCGTGACCATTGGCGATGCCAACCGCTTTCCGCGCGGCAAGCAGGTGGCCAGCTATCTGGGACTGATTCCGCGCGAACACAGCTCGGGCGGCAAACAACGGCTAGGGGCGATCAGCAAACAGGGCAACGGTTTCCTGCGCCTGTTGCTGGTGGAAGCGGCGCAGACGGCGGTTCGCCTGGATCAAGGGTTGCGCAAGAAGTATCAACACCGCTGCCACCGCAAGCCCAGGGGAGTGGCGAAAGTGGCAGCGGCACGTAAGTTGGCGGTACGACTCTACTGGATGCTGCGTACCAACACCGGGTATCCAGAGATCGTTCATAACGAGAGCAACTCGCGGTGCCCCATGGCCGGCGCAAGCTAGGCCGGGAACCTGATTGAGCCCTCTCGCATCCAGACCACCGGTGCAAAAGACGGCCCTGCGGGCCTTGGAAAACGATAAAACCGTTTTCCACTTTCGCCCCGGCGACGACGACTGGATGTTCGCAAAAAGCATCATGGCGGAAAGCAAAAGCCGTATCGATGGGTGGTGGAACGCGTGGTTCCACCGAAAATGAGCAGCGAGTGATGTTCCAGAGCCTTGGTCCTCACAACCCAACTCTGGCGCCGAACTCAGCGGTGCTCACGCACCGCCCAGGGAAACCTCGCACTTGACAACGCCTTCGTTCTTATCGACGGGGCACCAGGCCCTTTCACTTCAATCGCCAGTCGGCAGATGAAAGGCGTATGCGTGGTGACCGGAGCCAACATAGACTGCGCCGTTGGCCACTGCGGGCGAGGACTCCACCAGTACTCCTGTGGCATAGCTCCACAGCTTCGTGCCGGTTGAGGCGTTCAGCGCATAAAGGTTGCCGTCGTCGGAGCCGACATAGACCACCCCGTACGCAACCGCGGCCGAGGAAAACACCTGGGCTCCAGTCATGTAATTCCACAGCTTGGTGCCGGTGGAGGCGTCTAGCGCATAGACGTTGTCGTCAACGGAGCCGATGTAGACCACCCCCTTCGCCACCGCAGCCGTGGTAAACGACGAGGCATGATAGTTCCACAGCTTAGCTCCGCTGGAGGCGTCTAGCGCATAGACGTTGCCGTCTTCGGAGCCGACATAAACGATCCCATTCGCCACTGAGGGCGAACCCGCACTCGAGCCGGTCGTGTAGCTCCACAGCTCGGCACCGGTGGAGGCGTTCAGCGCATAGACGCTGTAGGAAGAGGCGAAATAGACCACCCCATTGGCCACTGCGGGCGAGGACTCCACACCCGCGCCAGTGGTGTAGCTCCACAACTTAGCGCCGGTAGAGGCGTTCAGTGCATAGGCGTTGTCGGAGCCGATATAGACCACCCCATTCGCCACTGTCGGCGGGCGCTGCACACTCGCGCCAGTGGCGTAGCTCCACAGCTTAGTGCCGGTGGAGGCGTCTAGCGCATAGACGTTGTGGTCGTCGGAGCCGATGTAGACCACTCCGTTTGCCACCGCGGGCGAGGACTCCACCAGATTGCCAGTGGTGTAGTTCCACAGCTGCGCGCCGGTTGAGGCGTTCAACGCATAAACGTCGACGCCGGAGGCGAAGTAGACCAATCCGTTGGCCACCGCGGGCGAGGCGGTCACATCATAAATGCCGGTACCGTAGCTCCAATCCAGAACGAGGTTTCCGACGTTGGCGGGGCTCAGAATGAGCTCAGTCGGGTTATAACCCGTCTGGCAAGGGTCGAAGTGAAACTGCGGCCATCCTATAACCGCCGCTGGGGGAGATCCGCACGGTTGTTGGGCTGTCGCCATGGAGGCGATTAACAACAGCAGGCCCAAACAGCAGGTTTTGCTATATTTGGCAATGGTTATCGTCAGCGATCCCGTTAAGTTGGCTGTGGATGGATTCCACATGTCGGATCTCCTTTTGTTCGTGATTTAACTTAATCTCTGACATGAAGCTCCCTTAGCTGAGGTCGTGGCACAACCTGACTGGCGGTGCACTGCGTATGGCGACAGGCACCTTCCCATTGGAAGTTGCGCACTCGATTGTCGCGAGCGGGACAATCGAGAACGGCTCAGCGTTCAGATTTTCCTAAGGCGTAACAGTCTCCGGCGACTAGGCCGGTTGCCTATCCTCTGCATAAGGAAACCGGGCCCGACGACCCTATCTCTTGCCGACAGTGAATAACGTCACGTGTGAAGAAGGCGTGAGCGAGTTCGGCATTGAAAAGAGCGAGAACCATTATGTGCATGACTGTTGAATTGTCAAGTAAAAATCGGCGGGTGGCCCGTCCTAGCACTGGACACAAACCAAACCTGGGGTGCCCTGTTCAACCTTCATTTGGTTGGGTGGGCATTTCGCCTCTACCGACGAAAATCCCCGCCCTAGCCAAAAGACGGCTAGAACGGGGGCGTGCAAGAGAAGGGCGCGAATCCGCGGGACCCGTGCGTTTTGTGTCATGCCGCCTTTATCTTAAGGTCCACTTTATTTGGAGATATCGCCGGAATCCTCGTCGTGAGCGAATACCGTCACGGTTCGAGCGGATCCGTTGACCTTCGGCAAAGTCATGTCGAGTCTATTGGCGTTGACGTACTGGCGGGTGGCCCACCCAAGCACACGCTAGTCGCGAAATAGCCTTCAATATGGGGTGCCCCGTTCTAGCCCGGTTTTGGCTAGGGCGGGGCAGTCACGACGGTCGGTGTCGATTGTCACCGACAACCTTCCAGGCTCGACTATTCTCGTTATATGCCGCGCGGACTGAAGCGCTATCAACAGGCCCGGGAGCTTCACTTCATCACCTTCAGTTGTTATCACCGCCAGCCGCTGCTGGCGAGTCCGCAGGCAATGCATCTGTTCGAAGTCGCACTGGAATGGAGCCTGGTTCTATAAAAGCATCCGACTGCGAATGCTTTTATAGAACCAGGCACACTTATGGCACACTTGACCTGGGGTAAAATGAACTCATGAGTCCAGAGGTTTCCGACCTTCTCAGACGGGCGCTTGCTCTCTCCGTTGATGAGCGCGCAGCCTTAGCCAACACCCTGCTCGACAGTCTTGAAGATACGGATGAATCTGTCCAAGCGGCTTGGGACGAGGAAGTGGCGCGTCGAATAGAAGACCTCAAAGCCGGCAAAGCCGTGACCGTCCCTTGGGAAGAACTCCATCGCGAGTTGTTGGCCATGGTGAATGAGCGCTAAACGTGTTGAGTACCACCAGGGCGCAATCGCAGATGTTAAAAGCGCAGTCGCTTGGTATCAGAAGCGCAGCACCAAAGCGGCCTTGGACTTCATCGAAGAACTGCAGCGAGCCGCCGACACAATCCGTGAAGCTCCGGAACGCTGGCCAATCGGGAAGAACGACACCAGGCGATTCCTGCTCTGGCGATTCCCTTTCGCCATCATCTATTCAGAACAAGAGTCCGTAATCACAATCTGGGCCGTCGCCCACGGCAGCAGGCGACCGGAGTATTGGGCGCATCGCCTCTAATGGGACGAGGCACTGAAGTGATGCAGGGATCAAATACGGTAGGTACCTTCTCACTCGCGCTAGGCCTCGCCACCAGATTACGACGCCTGCAACCTGGGGTGTGTCCCACTTTGGAATCGCTGCACGCTAAGCTGTTGATTCTACGTGCTAGGCTCAGCGCGAAGCGTTCCATTTCGGGAATCTTGACAGTTCTTTACAAAAAATCTTCAAAAATCGCTGTAACGCTTTTCGGTCAAATCGCGTTTGTTTGTATAGCTACCGTTGCAGCCGCCAGCCACGCGTAGCCAGTCGTTAGCGTCTTAGGCCCCCGGGGCTACTGTTCCAGCGGCGGGGCTGGACGAATCGCCTTACTCGCCAGCGACAGTCATGCCGTCAATGCGGAGCGTAGGTGACGCGATGGCGCCGCGGAATTCGAGGTCGTTGCCGATCTCCGAGATGTTAAACAGCATGTCCTTCAGATTGCCGGCAACGGTGATCTCCTCCACCGGGAAGGTCAGCTCGCCGTTCTGGATCCACAGTCCGCTGGCACCGCGGGAGAAGTCGCCGGTAACGAGGTTGACGCCGAAGCCGAGGAACTCGGTGACGAATAACCCTTCCTTGATGTCGCCGATGATCTCGTCTAGGCTTCTGGCGCCGGGTTGAAGGAAGAAGTTTCCCGGCCCGATGCCGGGAGTTCCCGCCAGCCCGCGTGAGGCGTTGCCGGTGGTCTGCAAGTTCAGTTTCTTCGCGGTGTAGGTGTTCAGCAGGTAGGACTTCAGCACTCCGTTCTCGACCACGACAGTCTTGCGGCTGGGCACACCTTCGGAATCGAAGGGGCTGGTGCCGAAGCCGCCGCGCATGGCGCCGTCATCCACGACGTTGATGTTGTCGCCGGCAATCTTTTCGTTCAGCTTGCCGGTGAGGAACGACGCGCCGCGATAGATGGAGTCGCCGTTGACGGCCTCGAAGATGTGGCCGACCAGAGCGCCGGCAACGGTGTGCTCGAAGACGATAGGGACTTTTGCGGTTTTGACCTTGCGCGCGCCAATGCGCCGCAAGGTGCGCTGCGCGGCGATCTTGCCGATCTCCTCCGGCGATTGCAGCTTCTTCAGCGTCATCGCCACCGAGTACCAGTAGTCACGCTGCATCGCCGAGCCTTCCACCTGTGCGATGGGGACCGCTGAAACGGAGCAATAGGAGCGGCTGTAATCGCCGACGAATCCGTGCGAGTTTGCTAGCACCTTGTAGCCAACGGCGGCGTCAAACGTGCCGCCTTCGGAATTGACGATGCGCGGATCGGCGTCGAGTGCGGCCTTCTCGGCCCGGCGCGCGTAGTCGATGCGGTCCGCGGTGGAAAGGGAATAAACATCCTCGTGGTAGAGATCGAGGTCGCCCTCGATCCTGCCAAGTTGCGAAGCTTCGGGAATTCCGGCGAACGGATCTTCGCTGGTGACCTTGGCGAGCGAAAGCGCCGAGTCCACTAACTGCCGAATGCCATCCGGAGTGAGATCGCTGGAATAGGTGCTGGCGGCGCGCTGTCCAAAGAAGACGCGAACACCGATGGCCTTGGAGCCGGATTCCTTCAGCGTCTCCACTTCGCCCAGCCGAACCACCGTGGAAAATTCGCTGCCATCCATGGCGACGGCTTCGGCGGCGGTGGCGCCGCCCTGCATGGCGCGACGCACCACGTCGGCTGCGATTTCCGGCAAGTCAGTTGAGGTTGCTGTGGCGAGCGGAGTCTCCTGCATGTTGGGTGATGATGGCATTTCGGTTATGTGCTGCATTACGGCTGGATCTATTAGCAGAATACGGACTATAGGCGTGCTTGTCATCCCGCAATGCCACGCTTTTGCTGACATCGCACAGGCAGGTGCGAACATGCTCGGCGTGATGGCAGTCACACCCAAGGGTGCAGCAAGTCACAGCCAGATGTTCGCCGGATTTGGAATCGTGAAAGGTTGCCTATGGACCTCTCCTCTCACACCGCCGGCCTCGATTCCATCGCCAAGAAGGGGCTTTGCCGAACCCGGCGTGCCGGGGGTTGGTTCCGTGCTCTGCTGCTGTTCGGGTTGCTCTTACCGCAGTGCTGGGCCGCCCAGGGCCCCACCAGCGATGACTGCCTGGCCTGCCACAGCGACAAGTCCCTGAGCACCAAGCGTGGTGGGCGGACGGTTTCGCTGTTCGTGGACCAGAAGAAGTTCGCTGGTTCCATCCACGGTTCGCTGCAGTGTACTTCCTGCCACGCCGATCTGGAAGG
The DNA here is from genome assembly GCA_963833155.1 of uncultured Acidobacteriaceae bacterium. Lineage (GTDB taxonomy): Bacteria > Acidobacteriota > Terriglobia > Terriglobales > Acidobacteriaceae > Bog-257. The sequence goes on along the minus strand of CAWHWY010000022.1, from coordinate 60,388 downwards.
CAAGGAACTGCCGCACTCGACACCGCTGGCGAAGGTCAACTGCGGCTCCTGCCACAGCGACGAGGCGCAACTGCTTGCCAAGTCGTTGCACGGCAAGGCGGCCGCTCGGGGCGATAGTCTGGCGCCGAGCTGCGTGAACTGCCATGGCAATCATGACATCTTGCCGGTGAAGGACCCGCGTTCTTCGGTGGCGGCGATGAAAGTCCCCTTCGTCTGCGGGCAGTGCCACCGCGAGGGCACCGCTGTCCAGACAAGTCGCAACATCCCAGAACACGATATCCTGGAAAACTACTCCGAGAGCATCCACGGCGAGGGCTTGCTGAAAAAGGGACTGGTGGTGGCGGCCAATTGTGCCTCGTGCCACACGGCGCACTCGATCCTGCCGCACACCGATCCCAACTCGTCCATCAACCGGCGCAATATCGCCGCCACTTGCACCAAGTGCCACGCCAATATCGAGCAGGTACACCGCAAGACCATTCGCGGGGAACTTTGGGAAAAACAAGCCAACACGCTCCCTGCCTGCGTTGATTGCCATCAGCCGCACAAGGTCCGGAATGTTTTTTATTCCCAGGGCATGGCCGACGCCGATTGCATGCGCTGCCACGCCAATGCGAGCCTCAAGTCCACGGATGGCCGCTCCATGCTGGTGCGTGTCGAACAAGTGGCGGACTCACGCCATGCCAAGGTCGCCTGCAGCCAGTGTCACTCGCAAGTGAACGCCTCGCGTGTGCGCCCCTGCGAAACCATCACCCACCCGGTTGATTGCACCGCCTGCCACGCGGAGGTCGGACAGCAATACCAGCGCAGCACGCACGGCCAGATGCACGCCAAGGGCGATCCCAACGCTCCCTTCTGCAAGGATTGCCACGGCAGCCATCACGTGCTGGGTAAGCACAACCCCGAATCGTTGACATTCGCGACCAATGTGCCCGATCTCTGCGCCAAGTGCCACCGTGAAGGCCAGAAGGCGGCTCTGCTTTATACCGGCACGGAGCACCAGATCATCCCGCGTTATACCGAGAGCATCCACGGCAAGGGACTGCTGAAGAGCGGGCTGACGGTGACCGCGACTTGCACCAGTTGTCACACTGCGCATCGCGAACTGCCGGCTTCCGACCCGGAGTCGACGGTCAACCCCAAGAACGTCCCTGCGACGTGCGGCGCCTGCCATCACGGCATCGAAGAGCAGTTCGTGCAGAGCATTCACTCGTCGTCAGTGACCAAGACGGACAAACCGCTGCCGGTCTGCAATGACTGCCACAGTGCGCACTCCATTCGCCGCACCGACCAGGATGGGTTCAAGCTCGACATCATGAACACCTGCGGGCGTTGCCACGGGGAGATTGCCAAAACCTACTTTGATACTTATCACGGCAAGGTTTCCCGGCTGGGCTACACCAAGACGGCGAAATGCTATGACTGCCACGGAGCGCACGACATCCTGAAAGTGACAGACCCGAATTCGCACCTCAGCCGCGCCAACGTCGTCGCGACGTGCCGCAAGTGCCACTCCGATGCGACGCGGCGGTTCGCCGGATATCTCACCCACGCCACCCACCACGACCCCAAAAAGTTTCCGTTCCTGTACTACACGTTCTGGGGAATGACGATCCTGCTGGTCGGAACGTTCACCGTGAGCGGAGTGCACACAATCTTGTGGTTCCCGCGCGCCCTACAGATGCGTCGCGAACTGCGTGCTGCTGAAGCCAGAGAGGCTGAAGGCGAGGCCTCGTCGAAACCTGCCACCGGGCCTGAGGCGAAGGATGACAACCATGCCCCACGGTAAACACGAATTCGCCGCAACGGCGTTGCAGGAGCCGCCGGTCCCCAGCGTGGCGCCAGCGCCCGCCACCGCGGACACGCGCGAGTTCGTGCGGTTCGTTCGCCTATATCGCGTGCTGCATGCCTGCATGATCGTCAGCTTCCTGACCCTTGCACTGACCGGGCTGTGTCTGAAGTTCTCCTACACGGCATGGGCGGTGAGGCTGTCCCGCGTACTGGGTGGTTTCGAGACCGCCGGCTACGTTCACCGCTTCGCCGCGCTCATCATGTTCGGGACGTTCGCCGCCCATATTGTGGGACTCATCCGCCAGAAGCGTCGCAGGCAGACGACCTGGGGTGCGATCCTCTTCGGACCGAACACCCTGGTTCCGACTAAGCGTGACGCGCAAGAATTCCTGGGCACCATGAAGTGGTTCGTAGGACGGGGTCCCCGTCCGGAGTACGGGCGCTGGACCTACTGGGAAAAATTCGATTACTTTGCCGTGTTCTGGGGAATTGTGGTAATCGGATCCACGGGACTGACGCTGTGGTTCCCGGTGTTCTTCACCCGGTTCCTGCCGGGATCGTTCATCAACGTGGCTACCATCATCCACAGCGATGAGGCCTTGCTGGCAACAGGCTTCATCTTCACTGTGCATTTCTTCAACACTCACCTGCGTCCGGAGAAGTTTCCCATGGACACCACCATCTTTACCGGCCATATGCCGCTCGCCGAGTTGAAGCGCGACAAGCCTCGGGAATATGCGGCGCTGGTGGCCAGTGGGCAACTTGAGGAGCACCTCGAGGAACCGCAGCCCGAGATCGTGATCAAGGCCATTCGTTTCTTCGCCTGGATTGCGCTGACCATCGGCTTCAGTGTGGTGATCTGGATCATCTACGCGATGCTGTTCGCTTACCGGTAGAAACGCAGCCGCTGTAGCATGGGGCGCGATAGGACCGACTAAAGCTTCTCGTAGTAGCATTCGCCGGCGCAGGAGCGGCAGAGGATTCGTTCGTTGCGTCGCACTTCGCGCTGGAAGTTGATGCCCTCGCCACACTCGTCACACACGATACGCTCGCCTTTGTAACCGGGCAGTTCCTCAGGAGGCAGCGGAACCTTTACCCACTGGACGCTGAACAGGTCGTCGGTGGCCATCTCACGGTAGGCGAGCATCTGCTGCTGGTTTTTGCTCTCGATTTCAGGATGCATATGCCGCGCCAGCACCTTCGAGCTTTCTTTCGCGCACACGCGCACCGCCCGACCTGACGCGAGATCAACGAAGGTCGCAGCCACCTTACCCCAGTCGCGAAACTTTAGAGCCCGCTTTCCCAAACGGCAGCCTGTCACCACGGCAACCGCGTCGGTCGCGCAGCGGTCAATCTCGACGAAGGTCACCAGGCGCTTGCGGTCTTTGCCGTGGGGATCATCCACACCCAGCAGTTCGAGCCCGTGCATAGCGAGGCGGACGCCCAGCACCTGCCCGGCACACAGATGTCCATGTGCCTTTTCAGCATCGCACAACAGCTCGTCAAGGGATTTCATAGTGCCTGTACAGCAGTTTCACTCTTGTGTGTATAGGGGACGGGCGGAGCACGCCTTTCAGGCGTGCATGACTGCCGGCAACTCTTAAAGAGCGCTTTAGCGCCTGAGGTAATGTTTTCTCCGTTACCTCAGCGGCTAAAGCCGGTTTCTACCCGCATCTTATCTGCACCGCTGAAGCGGTGCGCCACCCTATACACCTAAGGTTAACACTGCCCTAAGCTCCAGCTTATTACTGTTCTTCCGCCGAAGATTCGGGCGCGACATCGGCGGCATGGCCGTTCACCGTCACGCTAAACTTCTCTCCCGCCTTTGGCAGGAAGGTCACGCGCGCCGGCTGCCGGTCCCAGTGTGGCGCAGCGCAATCGGAGTCGGGCAAGTCTCCACCGCTTGCCTTCCCCAGTTCCCGGCGATAGAGCGGCTTCTTGAGCCCTAGCTGGGCCACCACGGCAAGGAGCCGCTCGGCATTGCTCGTGACACCACAATAGGCGGCGTAGTCGCGATACCAACTTACTTCCGAATAGAAGGGGTCAAAATCTGGCAGCTTGAGCTGGGTGACCCTTCCCGAACTGCGGTCCACCAGCAGCCATCCACCGCGCTGCCAAAGCCATTTCGGTGGCTTGGCGGGATCATCCGGGAGCGCGTCGTTGATGCGAAAGGCCCGGCGCACTACGAACTCGCGATCGGTGACGTCGTGCGGCTTGCCGCTGGTGAACTCCTTCAGCTTCGAGTCAATATACAGCGCCCGCACCGTGATATTGATGGCCTTGTCGCCTGACGGTCCGACAAATAGCTTGACCGGTTGTGGACTGCCAAACCCCACTACGTGCGGCTTGGAAGCTGCACTCACCAGAACGGCAAAAAACACAACGCCGAAAACACGAAGGGTACGCATCGCTAAGGGAAGGCTAATACTGGCCCCAACAAGCCGCAAGTACCAACACGGCATGCGGCGCGCACTGCTGCTTCTCGGCCCCCCCGCCAAATCTCCCAGTCTGTCCTACGATGACCATTCACAGCGGCCCAACTGGCATACAATAAGCGGGCGTCAAGTTGCTGACGATCCATTTTGACTTACAGCTTCATCATCCCGGCGTACAACGAGAGCGAGCGCCTGCGTACTTCCTTGCCCAAGGTGGTGGACTACATCCGACGGCAGCGCCTCCAAGCAGAGGTTGTCGTCGTAAACGATGGGTCTGCTGACGACACGGCTGAGATCGTCCGCAAGGTTGCTACTGCCCATCCAGAGATCCGGTTGCTGGAAAACCCCGGAAACCGTGGCAAGGGTTACAGCGTTCGCAACGGAATGTTGCACGGGCACGGCGATGTCTTGTTGTTCACCGACGCCGACTTGTCATCTCCCATCTACGAAGCCGAGAAGCTGTTCAACGCGATCGCGCAAGGCGCTGACATCGCGATCGGCTCGCGCTGGTTGCAGGCAGAACTGCAAACCGAACGCCAGCCTTGGCATCGGCAGTTGTACGGACGGCTGTTCAACCTCGGTCTAAGGCTGGTCCTGGGGCTCAGCTATCGCGACACCCAATGTGGCTTCAAGGCCTTTACCCGAGCGGCGGCAAACACGGTTTTTTCGCGGCAGCGTGTCGAGCGCTGGGGCTTCGATCCTGAGCTCCTGTTTCTAGCCAATAAGTTCAAGCTGCGCACCATCGAGGTCGCGGTGGAATGGGCCCATGATCACCGCTCCCGAATCAACCCTCTCCGCGACGGCCTCAACATGGGCCTGGAGATGCTAACCGTGCGCTGGAACGCAATGCGGGGACTCTACGAGCAACCTTCGTTCCCGGTGGAAGAACCGTCCACCGAGCCGGCGGATCCAGTGCGGACCGCAAAGTAGACTACCCACAGCTAGTGTGTAATTCCTTCTGTGGCAAGCCTTTGATTCTCATTTTCATAAGCTTTTCATATTGCCCACCAACCCCGTCCTTATAGAAAATTTGTAGCCTTCCTTGGAAACGCGCATCTTTTGTTGAGTGTCGATTGATCAGGCAGCGACGCTGCTTCTTTGTGCGGTCCGGATTCCGTGACCTTATTGTTCGAATTCTGCATCTCACATACGATCGACGATACGACTGAGGGTTGCCATGCAAAGTCCGAGCCCACCCCGAGCAGCATCGACGGCCCTGGTAGTTTCCGGAGCAACGTCGTTGCTGGAAGAGTATCTGGCGATGCGCCAGACTTCCATGCAGCTTTGCGCCCCTCTCAGCGTGGAAGACCACGGTCTGCAGCCGATGCCTGACGCCAGCCCCGCAAAGTGGCATCTGGCGCACACCACATGGTTCTTTGAGACCTTTGTCCTCTCCGAATACATGCAAGACTACCGGCCGTTCCAGGGAGAGTTTCGCAACCTTTTCAACTCGTACTACAAGGCTGTGGGCGACCGGCCCTTGCGCGCTCTGCGGCACGTCTTGTCTCGCCCGGGGCTGGACGAAGTGCACGCCTATCGCGATTACATCGATGAGGCCATGGTCCATGTCCTCTCGGACGGCCTGGCGCCAGCGGCCCTCAACTTGGTGACGCTTGGCATGAATCACGAGCAGCAGCATCAGGAATTAATCCTCACTGACGTGAAGAACGGATTGTGGACCAACCCGCTTCGGCCCACCTATCGGACGACATCGGAAGGCCATGAAGCCAGTCAATTTGCGCGTGCCACGCCGCTTGAATGGCGGACTTTTTCTGGAGGTGTGTGCAGCATCGGCTTCGAAGGCGAGGGCTTCCAGTTCGACAACGAAGGCCCTCGTCACGCTGTTTACCTCGAACCGTTCAGGCTTGCTTCGCGACTGACAACCAACGCTGAGTACCTGGAGTTCATGCGCGACGGGGCTTACAACAAAGCTGAGCTCTGGCTGTCCGATGGTTGGGACTGCGTTCGCAACAATCAGTGGAAGGCGCCTGTGTACTGGGAACAGCGTGACGGGCAATGGTGGCACTACACGCTGGAAGGCATGAAATCACTGCCCATGAACGAGCCGGTTTGCCACGTCAGCTATTACGAGGCCGACGCCTTTGCGCGTTGGGCTGGAGCGCGGCTGGCCACCGAGTTTGAGTGGGAGATTGCCGGCCGGTCCTGTGCGGTTGAGGGCAATCTGCTGGAGACCGGTTACTTGCATCCCCGCACCGCTGAGTCAGCCGAACCCCTGACCCAGATGTTCGGCGACGTTTGGGAGTGGACGGGCAGCGCCTATCTTCCCTATCCAAACTTCAGGCCGGCTGCGGGTGCGGTCGGCGAATACAACGGCAAGTTCATGTGTAACCAGATGGTGTTGCGCGGCGGTTCCTGCGCAACACCGCGGTCGCACATCCGGGCCACGTACCGTAATTTCTTCCCGCCCCATGCACGCTGGCAATTTATGGGCATCCGGTTGGCCAATGGCAACTAGCAAGCAGCTGCAGTTCCTGGCCACCGAATCGATGGCTCTTGAAGTACGCGAGGGGCTCAGTGCGACTCCGAAGCGCCTTCCGGCAAAGCTGTTTTACGACGAGATCGGGTCCGCCCTGTTTGAGCAGATTACGGAGCTGCCGGAGTACTACCTGACGCGCACCGAGCGTTCCATCCTGGAGAGGTTTGCGAGTGAGATTCTGCAGCAGGCGGGGCCGTCGCTAACCCTGGTGGAGCTGGGTGCGGGCACCGCCAGCAAGACCTGCATCCTGATTGAAGAGTTGCTGCGGCGCCAGAGCCTTGCGCTGTTCTATCCCATTGATGTTTCACCTTCGGCGCTGGATGAAGCCATGCAACATCTCGGCCGCGAATTCCCCAGCCTGCGAGTAAGCCCTATTGTGGCCGACTACACCGGCGGAGTGCCTGCGCTGAACCGTATCAGCGGACGCAAGCTGGTGCTGTACATCGGATCCAGCATTGGGAACTTCGAGCCACCGGATGCCATACGGATGCTGCGCCGCATCCGGCAGACGTTACGGCCGGGCGATGCCCTCTTGCTGGGCGCCGACTTCGCCAAGAGCCCGAAGATACTCCTGCCCGCCTACGACGACTCGCAGGGCGTAACCGCAGCTTTCAACAAGAACATCCTCGGGCGCTTGAATCGCGAGTTGGATGCCGACTTCGATCTCGACCTCTTTCGTCACATTGCTCTGTGGAATCGGCGCCACTCCCGCATGGAGATCTACCTGGAGAGCATGTTGGCCCAGAGTGTCTTCATACCGGCGCTGGATATGGATCTATCGTTCGAGCCGGGAGAGCGCCTGCACACCGAAAACAGCTACAAGTACACCGACGAGATGATCGAGGCGATCCTGCGGCAGAGTGGTTTCACTCTGGAGCAGTCCTGGTGTGACCGGAAGAAGTGGTTTGGCGTGCATTTGGCCCGAGTGTAGACGCTGGTGCATTCTCCCAACGCAACGGCGCAGAGCGTTCCTCGTGGTTACTTCCAAGGCCGTGATTCGAACTGGCTGAAATCCGTCTCCAGCCTCCACTGCAAGCGCGCCTTCTCGCTCCCGTCAAGAAACTTCTGGCAGGTCGCTGAGGGCTTGTCGGCGCCCGGTCGTTTCCCGCTGCACTGTTGCACCATGGAGAAGGTGTTCCCATCGCGCCACAAGCTGGCGCCGCCGATGAAAGCGTGCTCCAGGCTGGTGCGCGCCATTCTCTTCAGCTGCAGATAGGAGAGGTCCTGTTCCTCGACGCCCTTTAGGTACTCATGCGTCATGTCGGACCGGGCTACGCCTTCGTCGTCGGTTGCCAGTGCCACCGGCACGCCCGCGCGAATATATTCCCGCAGCGGATGCTGGGGGCCGCGAACGCCCAAAATGACATCGTTGCTGGTGAGACAGATCTCGACCATGACCTTGTTATTGGCCATCTCATGCATAAGATCAAAGGGACGAGTCTCGTTCATCACGTCAACCCCGTGACCGATTCGTTCCGCATGTCCAATTGCAACGGAATCGCGAACGTGAAACTGCAGGTCTTCAGGAGGTACCAGACCTTCCACCAGTTCGCCCGCGTGCAGCGCGATGTGTACGTGCGGATACTTCTTGTGCAGATAATCCAGCATGCGCATCTGCAGGGAGAAGTCGCGGATGGGAACGTACCAGTCCTCCGGCATCACCAGATTCAGCCCGACCACGTCTGGATCGGGAGGAACGAGTCTGGAATCGGCCCCGGCCATCAGGAAGCCGGAGAGAATCTCCGCGAAGACCACCTCTTTGGGTTTGCCTCGCGCGACCTGGAACAGGAGACGCTGCTTGATCTGGCAACCCGGCGCGGCTTTGCCTGTGCCGCAGTTGAGAGTCTTGTCGCGCAAGGCTTCCGCAGCTCGGATTTGCTGGCTCGCTGCCGTCAAAATCGGCGGCAATCCATTTTCCAGCAGCTTCTGTTGCATCTGGCCGAAGTCATCGTCCCAGCCGAGTGACTTGGCCAACGACTCGAGTTCCTGGCCGGTCGGCGTGAGCATAAGCTCCTGATAAACTTCGTGCTGCGAGGCGGCGCGGGAAGCCGTTTCCGCCAGCATTTTGCCTTCGGCGCCCTCCGTAGCTTGCCCAAACTTACCGAAAGTGTCGAAGAAGTGGTCATGCCCGGACTGGCCAGAGAACTGCCAGTTGCGCATAGAATAGGCGTCGACCATCCTGGCATAGAGGCCCGGATCGTCGAAGGCTTTGCTAATCGGGACCGTGGGACCACAGGGACCGGCGCTTATCTTGAAGGTCCTCAGATCTACGCAGTCCTCGCTGTCGGAACCCCACTGAATGAGCGATTCGGCGTAAATGGAACCTGACAGGTGATTGTGAAGATCGCCACCTTTGGGCATCTCGCGCAGAAAGGGCAGCAGCAGGTTCGGGTTCTTGCGAATGCTTTGGAAGTAGGCTTCGGTTCGGGCTTCATCGGAAACAGCGTGCCCGGTGGCGGTAATTGTAACGACCAGCCCCACCAGCAGCGGGGCCATAGCCAGAGTCTTAGCAACTCGCGAGAGAGAACGCAAACCGAACTCCATAGGCGCACCCCCGGAAAGCAGTGTCCAGTCTTCGCACTTGAAACTTAAAACGGGAACCACGAAACTGTACACCAGCGGTGAACCTTGCAGGTAGGAATTCCGTGGAAACGCTCAGAGTACTGATTACGCGCGAACAGATCGCGGCCAAGGTCGCCCAGATGGGAGAGCGCATTACCGCCGACTTCGCCGGACAGTCTCTGGTGCTGATCGGGGTACTCAAGGGAGCCACCATCTTCCTCGCCGATCTTGCCCGGCAAATCAAACTCGATACGACCTTCGATTTCATCGCAGTATCGAGCTACGGAAACGCCCGGCAGCACAGTGGTGAGGTACGAATGTTGAAGGACGTGGACCGCTCAGTCGAAGGCCGCAACATCATTCTGGTGGAGGACATTCTCGACACCGGCCTGACGCTGACGTATCTGATGAACGTGCTGCTGGCCCACCGCCCAAGATCGTTGAAAGTTGCCGCCCTGCTCGACAAGATATCGCGACGCACGGAGCCCGTCCATGGGGATTACGTCGGTTTTGCGATCCCGGATGAATTTGTCGTTGGCTATGGGCTTGACTTCGCCGAACGTTATCGTAACCTGCCCGATATTTGTGTTTTGGAGTCCGACTCAAAGACGCGATAGAATCTGACCTGCTCATGTCTGTGAATTCTCCTGTTATCGCCGGAGCACCGGCCAGCCTTGTGAGCGATTGGCGCAGCGCGGCCAGCCTGATTGACCATACCCTCCTTAAACCCGACGCCAGACCCGACGAGGTACTTGCGTTGTGCGACGAAGCGACGCGCTATGGCTTCCATTCCGTAACCGTCAACCCGACGCACGTCGCTCTCGCAGCCGCGCAGTTGCGGGGGACGCCGGTAAGCGTCAGTACGGTGGTTGGGTTCCCGCTGGGCGCAAATCTTACGGTGACAAAACTTGCGGAAACCGAAGCTGTCTTGCGCTGCGGCGCGCAGGAAATCGATGCTGTTCTCAACATTGCTGCGCTGAAATCGCGCCACCGGGCGCTGGTGCAGACCGAAATGCACAGCCTGGCGCAACTGGCCCACGACCGCGGCGCGCTCCTCAAAGTGATCCTTGAAAACGCACTGCTTAACCAGGAAGAGAAGATTCTGGCGTGCGCACTGGCGGTGGAAGCTGGAGTGGATTTCGTGAAGACTTCGACCGGCTTCGCGGCGTGCGGCGCTACCGCAGCGGACGTGGTCTTGATGCGCGGCGTGGTTGGGCTGAAGGTTGGCGTGAAGGCGGCTGGCGGGATCCGGACGGCAGCCCAGTTCATGGACATGGTTGATGCCGGGGCCAACCGCATTGGCGCGAGCGCCAGCGTGCAGATCGTGCAGGAAATGGGCGCTCCTGCGGAGAACTGAAGGATGACCGCGGGCCTGCAGGTCCACTCTTTTACCGCACACAAAGCCAGGGCAACGTGGGACACTCCGCTGCTGGCGTGGGAGTTCGCATGGCACGTCTGACGGGCGTGCTCGGCATTCTCGCGATCCTGTTATTCGCCTTCCTCTTTTCGACAGCGCGCAAGTCCATTCGCATTCGGACTGTCGTGGTCGGACTCATACTGCAGTTCGTGTTTGCCATTCTTGTGCTACGCGTCGGCTGGGGCGAGCGCGTTATGACCGTGGGGGGCGATGCTGTCAATCGGCTCCTCAGCTATTCCTATGCCGGGTCCCAATTCGTCTTCGGCGACCTGGGTAGCAAGATGTCCAGGTTCGGGGTGATCTTTGCCTTTCAGGTGCTGCCCATCATCATTTTTATCGCGGCGTTCTTCTCTATTCTGTACTACTACGGCGTGATGCAGTTCATCATCCGGCAGTTCGCGAAAGTGATGATGCGCTTCATGGGCGCCAGCGGCGCTGAATCGCTGAACGTGGCCGCCAGCATCTTCATGGGACAAACCGAAGCGCCGCTGACGATTCGTCCGTTCCTGCCAAAAGTGACGCAGTCGGAGCTGATGACCATCATGACCAGCGGCATGGCCCACGTCTCTGGAGCCATGTTGGGCGCCTACATTCTGCTTGGCATTGAGGCGCGGCATCTGCTGGCGGCAGTTATTATGACCGCGCCGGGGACCATTCTCATTTCCAAGATGCTGGTGCCCGAAACCGAGAAGCCGCTCACTGCCGGAATCAGCAAGATCGATGACGTGGGGTCCGAAGAACGAAGTAGTAACGTGCTCGACGCTGCGGCGAAAGGCACCACCGACGGCCTCCACCTGGCCCTAAACGTAGCCGCTATTCTTATCTCATTTCTTGCGCTGATTGCACTCCTGGATGGCGTTCTCGGCGGCACGCACAACTTTCTTGCGGCGCACGGCTTTCGCTGGTTTCCCGCCAAGTTAGAGACCATCTTCGGGGTGATCTTCGCGCCGGTCGCGTGGCTGATCGGCGTGCCGTGGCATGATTGCCTCTCGATCGGCAACCTGCTTGGGACCCGCATGGTGCTGAACGAACTGGTTGCGTTCACCATGCTCAGCGCACAAAAGGCTTCGCTTGATCCACGGTCGTTCACCATTGCGACCTTTGCCCTGTGCGGATTCGCCAACTTCGGTTCCATCGGCATCCAGATTGGCGGTCTCAGCGCACTGGCGCCGAATCGCCGGCACGACCTGGCAAAGCTGGGCTTTCGCGCCATGATCGCGGGCACGCTGGCGAACCTCATGTCGGCCAGCATAGTGGGGATTCTGCTGCGGTCGTGAAGGCAGTGAATAGTGGATAGTGACTAGTGGATAGTTTTGCGGGTGGAGATTCCAAGCGACGTCAGCAAGCCGTTAAGTATGCGTGCCACTTCCGTAACTTGCGCAGTTACTCGCCCTTCGACCTCCGGCGCAATATAGCCCAGTTCTCTGGCAATGGTGACCTGAGTCTCTAACTCAAAAAGCGACCCACGGGCGTGACATAGGAACTGGATGAACTCTCCCTTGGTCGCCCGACCTTGTCCTTCAGCGATATTGCTCGGAATGGATACAGCCGATCTCCGCAGCTGACTTGTCAGACCGTAGATTTCAGCGCGAGGAAATTCTTTGGTGATGGCATACACGTCGGTTACCAAGGCGACCGCTTTCTGCCAGGCTACCAGTTCCCGATAACTGCGTAACGGTTCGTTTGTCATGTCAGTCTCTACAACGCGTTGGATCGATCTCTATCCACTATCCACTGCCTTGTGTGTTTCCTCACAGCCTCTTGTGACCTCTGCACTAGTCCCCGGGCTGGGAAAAGCACATGCTGAAATCCCAGGGGAATACTTTTCCGGCTCCCACGAGCTCCGGGTGTGCCTTTTGTGGAAGGCCAGTCGTAAAGCGGCATGCTTTACCGCCCGCCACTCCGTTGATAAGCTGCCATGGCCGCGATTCGAGCCGGAAGGGTTTTGCCCTGCACGCAATCTTACGTTCATTCATTCGGAGGCCGTCATGGCAATTACCAAGCAGGATGCACTCGACTACCACAATGGGCCACGGCCGGGAAAAGTGGAAGTCGTTTCCACCAAGCCCTGTCTTACCCAACGCGATCTTAGCCTCGCCTACACACCCGGCGTGGCGGATCCCTGCCTCGAGATCGAGAAGAACCCGCAAGATGCATTCAAGTACACCGCCAAGGGCAACCTCGTCGCGGTGGTGACCAACGGTACCGCCGTGCTCGGACTCGGCGACATCGGCGCGCTGGCCGGCAAACCCGTCATGGAAGGCAAGGGTGTCCTGTTCAAGAGGTTTGCCGACATCGACGTTTTTGATATCGAGTTGAATACCCATAATCCCGACGAAATCATTAAGACCTGCCAACTGCTCGAGCCCACCTTCGGCGGCATCAACCTGGAAGATATCAAAGCGCCGGAGTGCTTCTACATCGAAGAAACCCTCAAGAAGACGATGAAGATCCCTGTCTTCCACGACGACCAGCACGGCACCGCGATTATCTCCGGCGCCGCGCTGGTGAATGCCGTGGAACTAACCGGCAAGCGCATGGACCAGATCAAGATAGTCGTTAACGGCGCCGGTGCTGCCGGCATCGCCTGCGCTGAGCACTATGTCTGTATGGGGGTGAAGCGCGAGAACATTATCCTGGTTGACACCAAAGGCGTCATCTACAAGGGACGCAAAGAGGGAATGAATCCTTACAAAGAACGGTTCGCCAAGGACACCCCAATGCGGACGCTCGCTGACGTCGCGAAGGGCGCTGACGTCCTGCTGGGGCTCTCCGTTAAAGGCGCATTCACGCCGGAGATGATCGCCTCCCTGGCTCCGCGACCGGTCGTCTTTGCCATGGCAAATCCCGATCCGGAGATCACCTACGAGGAAGCCCGGGCGGTCCGTGACGACATCATCATGGCGACTGGGCGGTCGGATTATCCAAACCAAGTCAACAATGTTCTCGGCTTCCCGTTTATCTTCCGCGGCGCGCTCGACGTGCATGCCACCACCATCAATGAAGAAATGAAGCTGGCGGCCACGCATGCCCTGGCGGCGCTGGCGAAGGAAGATGTTCCCGACTCAGTTTGTCGCGCCTATGGCGTGGAAACTTTGAAGTTCGGCGTTGACTACATCATTCCCAAGCCGTTTGATCCACGCGTATTGGTTTGGGAGGCGGCTGCGGTGGCCGAGGCTGCAATGGACACCGGAGTGGCGCAAAACCCGGTGGACATCGCCGAATACCGGGAGCAGCTCGAGAAGCGGTTGGGCAAAGCGCACGAAGTCATGCGCTTCATGATCCACAAAGCGCAGGCGAATCCCAAGCGCGTCGTTTTCCCCGAGGGCTCGCACCAGAAGATCCTGCGCGCCTGCCATGTTCTGATCGAGGAGAAGATCGCCATTCCGATTCTGCTGGGTCATGCCGACGAGATCCGCCGCAGGGCCAGCGAGTTGGGATTGCCGCTCAACGGAGTCACCATCGTCGAACCGGAAACTGCACCGCGGCGGCAGGAATATGTCCGCGAGTTGTATCGCTTACGGCAGCGTCGTGGCGTGACACTGGGCTCCGCAGACGAGCTGATGAACGATCACAACATCTTCGGCTCGATGATGGTGCGCATGGGTGACGCTGACGCCATCGTTTCCGGCGTGACCCAGAATTATCCCGACACGATTCGCCCCGCATTGCAGGTGATCGGCGTTCGCGAAGGAATCCACAAAGTCTCCGGCCTTTATCTCATCATCACCCGCAAGGGCGATCTGTACTTCCTGGCCGATGCCACCGTCAACATCGAACCCACTCCCGAAGACCTGGCAGAGATCGCTCTCTGCGCGGCCCAGGAAGCCCGCAGGTTCGACATTGAGCCGCGCGTGGCCATGCTCTCCTTCTCCAGCTTCGGCAGCACCAAGCATCCCTTGTGCGACAAGATACGGCGGGCGACCGAGCTGGCGCGCTACGCTGACCCCACCCTTATCATCGACGGCGAGATCCAGGGGGACATCGCGGTCAACCGCAAGAAGCTGGAAGCGGCCTTCCCCTTCTCCCCGCTGCAGGGCGGAGCCAATGTGCTGATCTTCCCCAATCTGGAAGCCAGCAATATCGCTTGCAAACTTCTGACCAGCGTCGGCGGGGCAGAAGCGGTTGGCCCTATCCTCCTCGGCATGGCGAAGCCAGTGCATCTGCTGGCGCGTGGTGTTGAGGTGGAAGATATCGTCAACATGACGACGATCGCTGTGGTGGATGCGCAGGAGGTTGAGTTTACCCCAACTGCCCGCGCAACCCGCACTGCGGTAGCGGTGGCCGTCGGGTAACTTTGATAGGCGTGTGCGGTAATTGCCCTTTGGCGCGTCGGCAACGGCGCGCCTTTCTTGTTTACGACTGAAGTGGTAGGCCGATACTCCCGACGGGGGATTCGCCTTGCTCCGCCGGCAATGCAACAATACTTTGCATTAGGATCATCCGCTGTTTAGAGCAGCGAACGGGCGAGGCAAGAGAACGGAGCGCCGGTGGTGGCACTTCGTGAGCTACTCGGCTACGTTATAGGTTGGCGGAATTCTTGGGCCGTTTCGGTCTTTCGGACGTGCAACTGGGCGCTGCGCTTCCGGACGGGATTCCGCCCTTTTTTATTTCCGTCCAATCCAGCAATATGGCAAAGACGGCTGCTTCGCGTCGGTTTACTGCGCACGCCGCGGAGGGGTCGGTCGTTAAGCTCGGACCGAGTTGTCGGTCATTTGGCTGGGAGATCATGATGTTGAAGCCGGATTTGAAGAAGTCGGCCCGCACAACTCAGAGTTTTTTGTAATCACGTTACTAGGTGAGTGGCGTCACACCGCTCGCGGGCGAAATCTGTTAATTGTAACGACGTGGTAGGCGTGCGCTCCCCCGCATGCTCTATAAGACACTTAGCGCCGCTGTATACGGCATCGACGCCAGCCTCATCGAGGTTGAGGTCGATATCGCTCCGGTAAAGTCAGACCACGACACCTTCACCACTGTCGGACTTCCCGACACAACCGTACGCGAGAGCCGTGAGCGCATCCGCGCTGCACTGAAGAACAGCGGCTACGACGTTCCCTCCACAACAACCACCATTAATCTCGCTCCTGCGGACATTCGCAAAGAAGGCTCTGGCTTCGATCTTCCTATGGCGCTCGGCATCCTGGGCGCTTATGGCGGGCTGAACAATAAGCCTCCGGATGATGCGCTGTTTGTGGGTGAGTTGTCGCTCGACGGCGGAGTTCGCGGCATCCGCGGCGCGCTGCCGATCGCGGTCACAGCGCGCGCCAACAGCATCCGCAAGCTCATCGTTCCCGAGGTGAATGCGCGCGAGGCAGCGCTGGTGGACGGCGTTGATGTTTATCCGGTGCACTCGCTGATTGAGGTTGTACAGCTTCTCAACACCGGCAATGGTGTTGTTCCGGTCAGAGTCGATACTCGGGCGCTTCTGGAAACTTCGCAGCAGTTCGCGGTGGACTTTCGCGACGTGCGTGGACAGCAAACTGCGAAACGGGCCATCGAGATCGCCGCAGCCGGTGGACACAACCTGCTGATGATCGGTCCGCCGGGATCCGGCAAGACCATGCTGGCCAAGCGAATGGCCACCATTCTGCCACCGCTGACCTTCGACGAGGCCCTAGAGACGACGAAGATCCACAGCGTTGCGGGCGTGCTCGATTCCAGCAGCGGCTTGGTGGGCACGCGTCCGTTCCGCTCGCCGCACCACACCATATCCGATGCCGGACTGATCGGCGGCGGCATGATCCCACGCCCCGGCGAGGTTTCGCTGGCGCACAATGGAGTGCTGTTCCTGGATGAACTGCCGGAATTTCCGCGCAATGTCCTGGAGGTAATGCGGCAGCCGCTTGAAGACGGTACCGTCACGATAGCGCGCGCGGCCATGTCGCTCAGCTTTCCGGCGCGCTTCATGCTGGTGGCAGCGATGAACCCCTGCCCCTGTGGCTACTTCAACGACCGCTCGCGCGAATGCCATTGCACACCGATGATGATCCAGCGCTATGTCTCCAAAATTTCCGGCCCGCTGCTCGACCGGATTGATATCCACATCGACGTTCCGTCGGTGAACTATCGCGAACTGCGCGGGGGCATCGTGCCCGAGGGCTCGGCCGACATTCGTAACCGGGTAATTCGCGCTCGCGAAATACAACTGGACAGATTTGGCGCGGGCGGCGAACGCATGTATGCCAATGCCCAGATGGGCTCGCGTGAAATCAGGAAGTACTGCGAGCTGAGCACTGATTCGGAGCACCTGCTGGAACGGGCGATGGTGAAGCAGGGCCTGAGCGCTCGCGCCCACGACCGCATTCTCAAGGTAGCTCGCACCGTGGCCGATCTCACTGGCGCCGGGATGATTGAGCCCGGTCACATTGCGGAGGCAATCCAGTACCGGACGCTGGATCGTACATTTTGGGCGTAGAAGAAAAATCGGTCAGATTCTTGCTACCGGTTATGCGTAACTGTTGTTTATTCATAGACATACAATATCTGCAGCGGGTAGACCACCGATTTCCGCAGGTTATTCCTCTTAGGGGAGCAACTTATTGACCAGCATAGGGTTACGAAATGTAGGCGACCTTTCGAGCAGCGCCGCGTCTAACGGCTGACAGCGGAACCGGTTCCCGAAATAATACGTAAATAGTGAGGAGGTCAGACGATTTGACTTGACTCGGAAGCCTCAGGCGACTACCTTACTGCTTTTGCGTCAGGCGTCACCTTGTTAGGCGTCAAGTCCAAGGCGTCCCGCCCCAGCCGCCACACACTGAACGCTATCATTTCAGGAACTGACGAAGGCATTTCCCGGCATAGCCTTACGGTGGACGACGGCAGGAAACAGATAAGTTATTGCTGTACATAGGTTTACTGGAAAGCGACAAGGGTCTGAGGCAAGCGCGGAAAAAAGTCGAACCAAAACCACAGAAGCGGCATCCAACACTATGTCTCCTGCCGCGTTAGTGGCTGTTGGTTCCCACCGCATTTTATTTCATATGCAGGAGCAGAGGTCCCTATCGGTCCGGGCTCCGGAACATTCCTAGACACAAGGAGAAACTGATGATGCGTTCTGAACTAGTTTTTGAAGCGGTGACCACACTGCGCAACCGTTACATGCTGTGCCAGCTTGCGTCCAAGGCAACGCGCAAGTTCCACAAGCCCAACACGCGCATTCAGGACACCACCAATGAAGTGTTGCTCCGTATTGCCGATTCCGAACGGCAGGATGTAATCGTAGAGCCGGAGACCGCCTCTGAAGCGCAGCGGCGCGCAGCATAAGCGCGCCGCGCCTTCGGCGCGCTCCCCGCAGGATCCTCCGACCCGCCCTTCTGCAAAATCCCCGTAGGTGAACATGACAATCTCAGAGTTAAAAGAAAAGAACATCACCGAGTTGACCCGCATAGCTCGGTCCCTCGAGCTGCCCGGCGCCAGCGGCCTGCGCAAGCAGGACCTCATTTTCAAGATCCTTCAGGCCCAAAGCGAAAAAGAAGGCCATATCTTCGCTGAGGGCGTGCTGGAGATCTTGCCTGACGGCTACGGCTTCCTGCGCTCGCCTGACTACAACTACCTTCCCGGTCCGGACGATATCTACGTCTCGCCTTCGCAAATCCGCAAGTTCGACCTGAAGACCGGCGATACCATCAGCGGTCAGGTGCGGCCTCCGCATGAGGGCGAGAAGTACTTCGCGCTGGTCAAGATCGAGGCGGTCAACTTCGAGTCGCCGGAAGAGGCGCGCAACAAGATCCTCTTCGACAACCTCACGCCCCTGTATCCCCAGGAGCGTTGCAAGCTCGAGACCGTCCGCGAGAACATCAGCGCCCGTGTCATGGACCTGCTTACGCCGGTCGGCAAAGGGCAGCGCGGCTTGATCGTGGCGCCGCCGCGCACGGGCAAGACCATGCTCTTGCAGAACCTGGCAAACTCGATCACCACCAATCATCCGGAAGTTGTGCTGATCGTGCTGCTGATCGACGAGCGTCCAGAAGAAGTGACGGACATGCAGCGTTCGGTGAAGGGCGAGGTCATCTCCTCCACCTTCGACGAGCCGGCGGCGCGGCACGTGCAGGTGGCCGAGATGGTCATCGAAAAGGCCAAGCGGCTGGTCGAGCACAAGCGGGATGTTGTCATCCTGCTCGACTCGATTACCCGTCTAGCGCGCGCCTACAACACCATTGTTCCGCCTTCGGGCAAGGTGCTCTCAGGCGGCGTCGATTCCAACGCGTTGCAGCGTCCGAAACGGTTCTTCGGCGCGGCCCGCAACATCGAGGAAGGCGGCTCGCTGACGATTATCGCGACTGCCCTCATCGACACCGGATCGCGCATGGACGACGTCATCTTTGAAGAGTTCAAGGGCACGGGCAACATGGAAATCATTCTCGACCGTAAACTGGTCGATAAGCGCACCTTCCCGGCCATCGATATTCAGCGCTCGGGCACGCGTAAGGAAGAGCTGTTGATCCCCAAGGAAGACTTGGCGCGCATCTGGGTGCTTCGCAAGGTGCTGAATCCGCTCTCGCCCGTGGAAGCCATGGAGCTGCTGATCGAGAAGCTCGGCAAGACCCGCTCGAACAACGAATTCCTGTCGAGCATGAGTTCGTTGTAAGACGAGGTTTGGATTGAGGTGATAACGCGGAAGCCGTTTGGTTTCCGCGTTTTTTCTGCGTGATCCACGCCTGCTGACCGCCCGGCTCGGGCTTCCTTGCAGTTCTCTTTGCACATCGCAATGCCCGCCAGTAGAATCAAGAATTACGGGCAACCCTGGCGGGCTTTCCTGCCGAATGCGATCCCATGTCACTGAAGCAGTCGGAAGCGATCGTGTTGCGAACTTATCCGCTGCGCGAAGCTGATCTGCTAGTGACCTTGTTCACGCGCGATGAGGGCAAGATCAAGGGCGTGGCGCGTTCGGCGAAAAGGTCTAAGCGGCGTTTTGGCGGAGCGCTCGAGCCGCTGACCTGGGTTCGCGCGTACTACGAAGACCGTGAGGGGCAGGAGTTGGCGCGGCTTGACTCCTGCGACATTCTGGAGTCACCGCTGTCAACAACGGTGGATTATCCGCGAGTTGTGGCTCTGGAGCACGTGGCGGAAACACTGGACGAGTTGCTGCCGGACCGGGAAGCGAACGATGCAATCTTCCGGCTGGCGATTTCGGTGCTGCATCAGTTGCGTTCAGGATCGATCTGGATGCCGCTGACTTACTTTCAGCTCTGGCTGGTGCGGCTGGTTGGATTTTTGCCGGAGCTGGGCCAGTGCCTCGCTTGTGGTCAGGCGCTCAATGGGAGCCGGGCTTATTATCACGCTCTCGCTGATGGCCTGAGATGCGTGCAGCACAAACGGCTGGCGTCCTCAGAGCTGTCAGTGGACTCGCGGGTCTTGGCGGCGCGGATGTTCCGCTCGCCGGTGGAAGATTTTGCAGCCGAGCTGTGGACTGCAGGCCAATATTCTGATCTGCGGCGATTTCTGGTGCAGATCCTGGAGCGCCACATCGAGAAGAAGTTGGTGACAGCAGGTATGCTGGCGAAGTTGTGAAGAACAGCTTGAAGTAGGCCTGTGTCCACGTCGCTAGGTATTCGGGGGCTTTGGGGTCTGGGTGGTGCTACCTTTAGTTCTTCGGCAGTGGAGTAAGACCTACTAGAAGGAACCAGCGCCGTAGGCGCGGCTCAGTCTAGCCCAGCACGCAGCCGAAGGCGGAGTGCTGGGTAAAGTGAAAAATGAAGTCGAGTCCCGTAGGGACGACAGAGGTTCTCGCACCAACTCTTAGGCCCGTCCTCGACAGGAAAACCATTTGGTTCCGACGCAAATCCCGCTGACTTTCCAGCAACTGGTGCTCCGTCTACAGACTTTCTGGGCGGAGCACGGTTGCGTACTGCAGCAGCCATACGACGTCGAGGTCGGCGCCGGAACCATGGCGCCGGAAACCTTCCTGCGGGTGCTCGGCCCTAAGCCGTATCGTGTTGGTTACGTGCAACCGTCGCGGCGCCCTGCCGACGGACGTTACGGCGAGAACCCGAACCGCCTGTTCAAGCACATGCAGTACCAGGTGATCTTGAAGCCCCCGCCGCAGAACGTGCAGGAGTTGTACCTGGACTCGCTGACTGCCCTCGGCATTGACCTGCGCAAACACGACATCAAATTCGAGGAAGATAACTGGGAGTCGCCCACGCTGGGCGCCTGGGGCATCGGCTGGCAGGTCATGCTCGACGGCCTCGAGATCACGCAGTTTACTTACTTCCAGCAGTGCGGCGGCATCGACCTCGATCCCATCTCCGCCGAGTTGACGTATGGACTGGAGCGCATCACGGCTTTTCTCCAGGACGTGGACAGCATTTACGACATCACGTGGGTGGTGGGTCCGGATGGCCGGCCGGTGAAATACGCCGAGATCCGGTTGCAAGACGAGCTACAGTTCTCCGTCTATAACTTCGAGCGCGCGGACGTCGAGAAGGCTTGGAAGCACCTTGAGCTGTATGAGTCCGAGTGCCAGGCACTGCTTGACGAGTATGCTGACCTTCGAGGGAGCGCGAGCAACGCTGATTCTGGCGAAGAGCGAAGAGCGAAGAGTGCAAAGCGACTCCGGCAGAAACGGTTTCCACTTCTCGCTGCTTTCGATCTGTGCCTGAAGTGTTCGCATTTATTCAATATCCTCGACGCTCGCGGCGCGATCAGCGTCACCGAGCGCGTCGGAGTGATCGCGCGTATTCGGGCGCTGGCAGTGGGTGTCGCCAAAGCATACGTGGATCAGCAGAAGGCTGGCGAAGACAGCGCTCCCGCGATGGAGGAAAGCGGTTCCCCGAAAGCGGAGGAGTTGTCGGCGGCAGGCTCGTAGTTGCTTTCGTCGTTGCTCTCCCACCCTTTCGCCAAAGACGGGCGAAAGGATGGGGCACCCAATGTGGTCTTGTGACTCGAGTCACATGGGAATATTTGGCGGTTCGCAAAAAATGGTGCTTCGCATATTCTCTCGCTACTTGCTAGTTGCTCTCTATGCCTGACTTCCTGCTTGAGATCGGTACCGAAGAAATCCCCGCGCGCATGATCGACGGCGCTCGCGAGGAACTTGCGCGTCGTGTCGGCGATCTCCTGCAGCGCGAAAGACTTGTGGAGAGTCCGGCTGTCCAGGCGTTCTCTACTCCTCGCCGCCTTGCTGTGCTCGCTGCTGGAGTTTCTCCTGCGCAGCCCGACGTTCGCGAGCAGGTTACCGGGCCTTCGCTCAAGGTTGCCTACAGGGATGGCGCTCCGACTCCCGCGGCCGAAGCTTTCGCGCGCAAGCTCAATGTTCCGGTTCATTCTCTGGAGAAGATCACGACGCCGAAGGGCGAATATCTCGCCGCGACCGTGCAGAAGAAAGGCCGTCCTGCAGCCGAGATCCTGGCCGAGTCGCTGCCCAAGGAGATCGCCGGCATCTACTGGGCGAAGAGCATGTACTGGCGGGGCAAGTCGGCGGAGCGCTTTGTGCGTCCGGTGCGCTGGCTCGTGTCGTTGCTGGACGGTGAGGTTGTGCCGCTGGAGTTCGCCGGTATTCGCGCCAGTCATACCAGCGAAGGGCATCGCATTCTGTCTTCGGGAACGCTGGAGATCGACCGGCCATCTGAATATTCCGGCAAACTGGCTAGCGGCTCGGTTGTGGTCAGCGTCGCCGAGCGCGAGCAGCGCATCCGCAAGGCACTCGATACGGCGACCCGGACGATCCCCGGTGCGCGCTGGCGCGAAGACAAGTCCCTCCTCGACACCGTAGTCAATCTTACCGAGTTTCCGTCGGTCGTTCTCGGCAGCTTTGATGCCGAATTCCTCACGCTCCCGGACGAAGTGCTGGTCACCGTGATGCGCGACCATCAGAAATATTTCGCGCTCGAGGACGAAAGAGGCAAGCTGTTGCCGCATTTCCTCGCGGTGCTGAACACGAACGGCGATCCCGACGGGCTTATCCGCCACGGCAATGAGCGCGTGCTGCGCGCCCGCTTCAACGATGCGCGCTTCTTCTGGGAGACTGACCAGAAGATTCCGCTGCGCCAGCGCGTGGAGATGCTGAAGTCTGTGACCTTCCAGAAGGACCTCGGCAGCTATTTTGATAAGACGCGTCGGGTGCAGAAACTGGCCAGCCTCATCTCGGAAGCCATTCGGAATGCGGGTGTGGCTGTGCGGCCAGGCGTCGTCTACAAAGCGGCCCTGCTGGCCAAAACCGATCTCACGACCGAGTTGGTGAAAGAGTTCACTGAGCTGCAGGGAATTGTCGGCGGCCTATACGCCAAGGTGCAGCAACTCGACCCCATTCTTCCCGCGGCCACTGCCGAGGCGATAGGCGACGCGATCTACGACCAGTACAAGCCCGAGTCCATGGACGACCGCGTGCCTCGTACCCTGGAGGGAGCCGTCCTCGCCATCGCCGACAAGACCGACAGCATCGCCGGAATGTTCGCGCTCGGCCTTCAGCCGACCGGTTCCAAGGATCCCTTTGCGCTGCGGCGCGCCGCGAACGGGATTGTAAAGATCATCGCCGAACATAAGCTGCCGCTGCCGATTTCAAAGCTGTTCTCGGACGCGCGCATCGAATACATCGGATCGGAAGCTGAGGGCCGCTTCGCTAAAGAAGTGAATTTTGCCGAAGCCATCGCGAACTTCATGCGCGAGCGGCTGGAGTTTTACCTGCGCGATGTGCGCGGCTTTGCTTACGACGTGGTAAACGCTGTGCTCGCCGCCGGGGCCGATGACGTGGGAGACGCGATCGCGCGTGCGGACGCGCTATCAAACGTGCACGGCCTTCCGGATTTTGAGCCGGTGGCAGCGGCTTTCAAGCGAATCAACAACATCATCAAGCAAGCGAAGGAAAAGGGAATCGCGGCTGGAGCAGAATTCAAGTACCTTCCAGATTGTCCTGAAGAAGAGAAGCATTTGGCAGGGCGAGCGGAACTGCTCGCACCTCGATTCAAGCAGGCGTACTTGGAGAAAGACTACACCGACGCGCTGATTCAACTTTCTACACTGCGGCCAGACATCGATCTGTTCTTCGACAAAGTCATGGTGATGGTTGACGACGAGCGCGTCCGCGCCAACCGTCTGGCACTGTTGCAAAACCTGTTAAACGAATTTTCCACCATCGCCGATTTCAGCGAGATCGTTACCGAAAACAAATCATCCTAACTTTCCGAACCGTAAAGGACTTCTACCATGAGTACCATCACAACCGATGTCGAGAAAGCTGCCGAGACCAACGGCAAAGCTGTGAAATACGTTTACTTCTTCGGCGATGGCCGCGCCGAAGGGCACGGCAAGATGAAAGACGACTTGGGCGGCAAAGGAGCCGGGCTCGCCGAGATGACCAACGCCGGTCTGCCCGTGCCTCCCGGCTTCACCATCCAGACCGAAGCCTGCCGCGAGTACATGCGTACAGGCACAGTTTCCGAAGAAGTGAACCGTCAGATGGACGAAGCGCTTCGCCGCCTGGAACAGTTGCAAGGGCAGAAGCTGGGCGGCGCCGACAATCCGCTGCTGGTCAGCGTGCGCTCCGGCGCCAAGTTCTCCATGCCTGGCATGATGGACACCATTCTCAACCTCGGGCTGAACGACAAGTCTGTCGAAGGTCTTGCTAAGCGCAGCAGCAATCCGCGTTTCGCCTACGACTCGTATCGCCGCTTGATTCAGATGTTCGGCTCGGTGGTGCTCGATATTCCCAAGCACGCGTTCGAGGAAGTCTTCGACGGCAAGAAGAAGCAGAAGAAGGCCAAGCTGGACACCGACCTCGACGCTAAGGCTTTGCAGGAAATCATTGGCGACTACAAGAAGGTCGTGCTGAGGCACAGCAAGCGTGAGTTCCCGCAGGACCCGCACGAACAGCTAGTGATGGCGCGCGACGCCGTGTTTCGCTCCTGGCTTAACGACCGTGCCAAGACCTATCGCCGCATCAACAACATTGACGACTTCCTCGGGACCGCGGTCAACGTGCAGGCCATGGTCTTCGGTAACCTCGGCGAGACCAGCGGCACCGGCGTGGGCTTCACCCGCAATCCGGCGACCGGAACGAAGGAATTCTACGGCGAGTTCCTTATGAACGCGCAGGGCGAGGACGTGGTCGCCGGTATTCGCACGCCGATACACATCTCTGAGCTCGAGAAGATCCAGCCTGAGGTTTACAACCAGTTGCGCGAAATCACCACGCGTCTGGAGAAACACTATCGCGACATGCAGGACTTCGAGTTCACCATCCAAGACGGACGCCTGTACATGCTGCAGACGCGCAACGGCAAGCGTACTGGTCGCGCCGCAGTTCGGGTTGCCATCCACATGGTCGAAGAAGGCCTGATCACGAAAGAAGAGGCGATCTTCCGCGTCGAGCCCAATCAGCTCTACGACTTCCTGGTGCCGAGTCTCGACGAGAAGGGCAAGGATGTCGAAGTGCTCGCGACTGGCTTGCCGGCATCTCCGGGCGCGGCCGTAGGTCAGATTGTTTTCTCCGCCGACGAAGCGGTGGAAAAGTTCAACAAGGATTCCAGCGCGAAATTGATCCTGGTTCGCAGCGAAACCACGCCCGAAGATATCCACGGCATGGAAGTTGCTGCGGGCATTCTGACTTCTCGCGGCGGCATGACCAGCCACGCGGCCGTGGTGACGCGCGGCATGGGCAAGTGCTGCGTGGCCGGCGCAGGTGACATTGAAGTTGACGAGAAAGCGCACGAGATCCACGTGAAGGGCAAGACGCTGAAAGACGGCGACTGGATTTCGCTCGACGGCACCACCGGTCGCGTCATCGACGGTAAGCTCAACACCGTCCCGGCGCGACCGGACGACCCTGAGTTGCAGAAGATCATGGGCTGGGCCGAACCGTTCCGCCGCATGGGCGTGCGCGCCAACGCCGACATTCCGCGCGACGCTCTGCAGGCGCGCGCGTTTGGCGCAGAAGGCATCGGGCTGTGCCGCACCGAGCACATGTTCTTCGCGGAAGATCGCCTGCCCCACATGCGCGCCATGATTCTCGCCAACAACGAGAAGGACCGCCGCACCGCTTTGCGCAAGCTCCTGCCCATGCAGCGCAACGATTTCGTCGGCCTCTTCCGTGCGATGGACGGCTTTGGTGTCACCATCCGCACACTCGACCCGCCGCTGCACGAATTCCTGCCGCGCCGCGAAGAGTTGCTGGTTGAGATCGCCAAGCTGGAAATCACCAAGCCGAAGTCGCCCAAGTTGAAAGAGTTGCGTAAGCTGCTGAACCGCGTCGAGCAGTTGCACGAAGTCAATCCGATGCTGGGTCTGCGCGGCTGCCGGCTCGGTATCACCTATCCCGAGATCACGGAGATGCAGGCGCGCGCCATCTTCGAGGCTGCTGTCAAGGTCGCAAAAGAAGGCGTGACCGTTAAGCCGGAGATCATGATTCCGCTGACCACCGGCCTGAAAGAAATGGCCAATCAGGCTGCGCTCGTGCGCAAGGTGGCCGAGGAGGTCTTCGCCGAGAAAGAGCAGCGGGTCGAATACCTCGTGGGCACCATGATTGAGCTGCCGCGGGCTTGCGTGGTGGCTGACGAGATTGCCAGGGAGGCGGAGTTCTTCAGCTTCGGCACCAACGATCTCACGCAAACCACCTTCGGCTTCTCGCGCGACGATGTCGGCAAGATTCTGACCGCGTACCTGGCCGAAGGCATCCTGAAGCAGGACCCGTTTGCGGTACTCGACCGCGAAGGAGTCGGGGAACTGGTCAAGATGGGCACGGAGAAAGGCCGCGCCACGCGTCCGACCATCAAGATCGGAATCTGCGGCGAACACGGCGGCGAACCTTCATCGGTGGAGTTCTGCGCACAGCTCGGCTTCACCTACGTGTCGTGCTCACCCTTCCGCGTGCTGACCGCGCGTCTGGCGGCAGCGCAAGCCGGGGCAAGCGCGGAGTTGAAGATAGAGGGGGGAAGAACGAAGTAACGACTGCGGTTCGGTAACTGGTCGGCCTAATTCAGTAAAGGGCGCGTTCGATGTCGACGGCGCGCCAAGGGTGAAGCGTCCCGTCTCGGTCTTTCCACAGGACGTTACTGCCTGCTTCATTTAGTCTCTTCGCGGTCTCGCGCAGGAATAAGCAGTACGAATCGTAGCGGCACCCATTAGAAACTGCCTTCTTCACGTAGCCACTGCCGTCCGTCGAGAAGGCAAATTGCTGATACTTGTCGGCAATGATGGAATCGACCACACCGCACTTCGTAGGCGCCAGAAAGGCGCAGACCTTGGACGCAAATGCCGGTCCCAGTTGCGGGAGCTTCCATAAGAGGCTCAGGGCCTCGCCGCATCTGTCGGATCCGAGAAGCTCAAGCGCGGCCCGAATCTTGCGGCCAGTTCCCTCGATTCCCAATACAGTCCTCCCGGATTCCCCTGATGGCCAATCCTACCTTTGCGTGCGCTCTAGAGGCCCTGGGAACTCCGTCCTTGCCGCTGAAGTGCCCCCAAAAGACCACGCTCAGGTAGCCCAAGACTGCTTTCGTGTCGTCTAGGGAGGTCAGGAGTTCGTGATGGTGCCGATCCATTTGCCACGTCGACAAGAAGTCAACCTGCTCCCAGGATTCGATACAACCATCCAGGCCAACCGCCGGGTACGAATATGCGTTCCTCTTCGCAGCAAACTCTTCGGGCGTTATCAGGGCCGACGACATCCACAATCCTGCTAGGCGATTATAGGTATCCCGCCACAGCCAAATTAAGAATACCTGTTTGGTTACCTTGCCGCCTGGAAGTTACGAAAGCACAGTTACCCAACCTGTACCTTCGTAATCTTGACAGCGCGCAGATTGGCGGCAGGCTTGGAGTTGGGGCGCTGGCGTTCCTGTCCAGCAGAGCGGCCAGGCGGTGCATCCCGGTTTCCGCCTGAGGCGTAGTAAGTGAACGCCCATTACGCGCCAGATGCATCCCGGCTCGGGCTGCAACGCGTCGCGTCATCTGTAGGTCTTTTCGGAGCGAATGAGGATTGCGGAGATGGCGACTGCTGCGGTCGCACGATTTGCAGTGAAGATGATGCGATAGGGTCCTACACGCTTTCGGTAGCGACCTTTCCACTCCGGGCCACTCAATGGCCTGACATCGCCGGCGAAAGGATCCACTTCCATCGCGTCAATTGCGCGCTCGATGCGCAAGCGCCGATCGCGAGGAAGGCGCTTAAGGTCTTTTTCGGCGGCGGCGGAAAGCTCAATGGTCCAGGTCATGTTTTACCGTTCGCCACGGTTTTGATTGACCTCTCTTGAGCTGCGCTTCTCCTCGCCGCACCTTGGCTGCTTCACGCTTGGTGAGAACCTCGTCCACATCGACTAGCCGCTTGGGGCGCATCGCAAGCCGCCCGCGCTCGACCGTCACCTCGACAAAATCGCCCTCACGTAACTCCAGAGCCTTGAACAAGTGCTTTGGGATCACAACCTGGCGCCGCTGGCCGATGCGGCTCACAACCGATGAAGCTGAAGTTCTGACTGTCATACGTTCAGCATAGCTGATGCACGGAAGGCGAGCAACTAGCGCGGAGCTGGTAGGCTGGTAGCTGACAGCCTTCATCACATACCCGCTGGTTACCTCACCGCTTGAACGTTACCAAAGTACAGTTACCCTACCTGTACTTTCGCAATCTTGACAGCGCGCCGTTTGGCGGTAGGCTTGGGAGCTGGGGCGCTGGGAGCATCGGTGTCCCTGACCCGTCCTAGGACGAGGTGCATAGCTCTTTGACAATTTGGCTGAGGCCCCCACCGAGGAGCAGGCTTGGAGCAGTTTGTATAAGTGCTTGCGAATCAAGATTATGCGATAAAGCCTGCTGATTCAGGAATTTGCGCGTGAAATCTGCGCAACATTCTGATTCTAAAGAACAAGGCATAATGGGGGAGGGGGGCGTTCATCCGCCGCTCGTCCGTGCTTGCTGTTGTTTAGAATCAATAGGTTAGACGAATACACGGCGGTGTGAATCGGTTTGTCCGACGCAGCTACCCGCAAACTCTTGAGCCATAAGGGGTTGCTAGTAAACTCTTGAAATAAAACAACTTAATAGCGAGATCCCTCAGGGTCGGAAGATGGAAGGTCTGACAACTGGCCACTGCCAACCGACAACTGCTTTACTGCGTCTGCTGCAGCTTGGCGATCAGCTTTTGAGCCAGGTTCTCTTCCGACTCCGACCACAGCACGCGACCGCTGATGGCGCAATGCTTCTCCACTGCGCTTGAGAACGCGACCAGCTTGGCAATGTTGGAGCGCAAGTGGGTTTCGATAACGGGCGAAATCTGCAGGGCCTCATGCACAAACAAGCTGTCAAGCCCGAAGTCCACTTCTATGTGCCCATCCTCGCTGTATATGCCTTCGTCGAACTGCACTCCATGAACCAGAAAGCGCACCGCGATCGGGCGTTGCACCCAACTATCACCGTGCTCGTCATCGCTGGAGACCCAGAGGTCCCAAAACGTTTCGAAGACAAACGCGAAATCGTCATGCGCGAACTCCTTGGCCAGGTCGGCGGCTTCCTCGGGCGAGATTCCTGGATTGAAGCGGCGCTCCAGCACGGTCGGCTCGGACCATGCGACCGGATGCACCGACAGATAGGTGATGCCTTCGCGCAATGCGGAGTAGGGAAACTGTCGCAGGACGCCGACCGTCCGCGACATCATCTCGCTCTCGCGAAAGCTCGGAAACCAGATGCTCAAGTACAGCGAGTCCGCCATCGCGTCATTTTAGCGCGTCGCGGCCTCCACAATCCCGCTTGTAATCGTCCAGAGTTTGCCCATCCGCTGCGGCGCGCTGCACACCTCGCTTGGAACTCTGCGGCAGAGATAGTACACTCAGCGAAATTATTACAAACTCATGAAAGATACCTTGGCTGGTCGCGTCCGCTTCGGAGAATTTGAACTCGACCTCAGGACTGGAGAGCTGCAGGCGAGTGGGCGTAAGATCCCGCTGCAGGAACAGCCCTTCCAGGTACTGCGGATACTGGTAGAGCACGACGGCAAAATCGCCACCCGCGAAGAAATCCAAAGCCAGCTTTGGCCCAACAACACCATTGTGGAGTTCGACCACGGTATCAACACGGCCGTCAAGAAGATCCGCGCCGCCCTCGGCGATACAGCCGAGAAGCCCAGATACATAGAAACTGTTGCGCGTCGCGGGTATCGGCTGATGGTGCCCGTGCAGAGGATGCAGTCCAGCGCCGGAGATCGAACGCCGAGTGGCGAAACTTCCGGCAGCGGCGATGTAACTGCGGCGCGGCTGCAGCTTGATCCTTCCAGCCTAACCGGGAAAACAGTTTCCCATTACCGCGTTCTGGAGATTGTTGGCGGCGGTGGCATGGGAGTGGTGTACCGCGCCGAGGACGTAAGGCTTGGCCGTGCCGTGGCCCTGAAGTTCTTGCCCGAGGACGTGGGTAACGATCCGCGCGCGCTGGAACGGTTCGAGCGCGAAGCCCGGGCCGCCTCCGCACTGGACCACTCCAACATCTGCTCCATCTACGAATTCGGCGAGCATGAGGGCCAGCCGTTCATCGTAATGCAGTTGTTGCAGGGTCAGACGTTGAGAGAACGCCTGGCAGTTCCGCGAGATGGAGCTGATCATGCCTCGGGACTCGCCCTGGATCAGTTACGGCTGTTCGCAATCCAGATTACCAACGGACTTGAAGCCGCACATGAGAAAGGGATCATCCATCGCGACATCAAGCCGGCCAACATCTTCATCACCGGTAAAGACGTCGTCAAGATTCTGGATTTCGGCTTAGCCAAGCTCGTCGAGGGGGGCGAGCAGGAAAGTCTCGCTACCGGAGTTGTCGCTCCAAACAACCCTCCGGCAACGGCTCACAAAGGCGTGGAGCATTTGGGCCTTAGCCGTCCCGGCGTGGTCCTTGGTACTGCGGCTTATATGTCGCCGGAACAGGTGCGCGGTGAGAACCTGGATGCGCGCACCGACCTCTTTTCCTTTGGTCTGATTCTCTACGAGATGGCGACCGGACAGCAGGCTTTCAGAGGTCCCAATGTCGAGGCCCTGCAAGACGCTATTCTGAACGGCGCGCCTACCCCGGTGCTTCAGCTCAATCCCGGGCTTCCGCCCAGGCTCGGAGCAATCATCGACAAGTGCCTCCAGAAAGATCGGGATGCCCGTTACCAGCGTGCGGGGGAGATCCGCGAGGATCTGGAAAAGGTTGGACGCGAGGAAAAGCATCCTGTACGTCGGCGATGGAAACTGCTGGCGACAGCCGCAGTGGTCTTAGTCTCCCTGATTGTTGGCGGGCTGTATTGGCGTTCGCAGCAGCTCAAACGGCTTGCGGCGAGAATTACGGAGAAAGACACGATTGTCTTGGCCGCCTTCGCAAACACCACGGGTGATGCCGTGTTTGACGAGAGTCTGAACGGGGCGCTGGCGTACCAGTTGGAGCAATCGCCTTTGCTCAACGTGCTTACCGACGAGAAGGTGAGTGAAACCCTGAAGCTGATGAACCGCCCGCCCAACGAGCGGCTGACCAAGGAAGTGGCGCAGGGAGTATGTCAGCGAACCGATAGCAAAGCGGTAGTGGCAGGATCCATTGAGGCCGTAGGGGAAGACTACCTTATCCGGCTGAAGGCGGTGAACTGCCAGACGGGCGAAACGCTCGCGAATGCCCAGGCAGGCAGGGAACCGAAGTCACCCGTTGAAGGCGCTGGAGACAGCGGGCAACCAGTTGCGTGAAAGGCTGGGAGAGTCTCTGGCCTCGGTGCAGAAGTTCAACAAGCCACTGGAAGAGGCCACGACCCCTTCTCTGGAGGCCTTGCAAGCCTATAGCCAGGGCCGGAAATTGCAAGGTGAACAGGGCGACGCAGCCGCCGTACCTTACCTCAAGCGCGCGCTGGAGCTTGATCCCAACTTTGCCGTCGCTTACGCGGCTTTGGGGGTTGCTTACGACAACACCGGCCGGACCAATCTGGCCTTGGAAAACTACAAAAAGGCATACGACTTGCGCAACCGTGTGAGCCAGAAGGAGAGGCTCTCCATCGAGGCACTATATTACTTTGCGGGCATCGGCGACCAGGAGAAGGCCATTCGAAGCTATACCGAGTTTATTCAAACCTATCCTGAGGCCGGAAGGGCGCACACCAATCTCGCGGTCAGTTACATCCTGCTGGGGCAGTATGAGAAGTCTGTCAACGAGGCGCGAGATTCGATCCGCCTTCTTGGAGACAATATTACCGACTACAACAATCTCCTACTTGACTTCAACGCCATGAACCTGCCGGACAAGGCGAAAACCGCCTTCGATGATGCTCGGTCCCACAAGTTGGACGATCCCAATTTGCGTCTCTTTCGGTATCGCACAGCATTTCTTCAAAGCGATGACCATGTCATGCGGCAGGAGGTAGAGTGGGCGATGGGGAAGCCGGGCGCTGAAGACATGCTGCTCTCAGCTCAATCCGATACCGACGCCTATTACGGCCGCTTCGGGAAAGCAAGAAATCTTTCTCAGCGAGCGGTGGACTCGTCCCGGCACGGCCAAGCCTTGGAAACCGCAGCAGGATGGAGAGCCAATGAAGCCTTGCGAGAGGCTGAAATCGGTAACGCCGCTGAGGCGCGGCAGTTGGCAGCACAGGCGCTGTCACTAGAGCCGGGACGCGACGTGAGGGCCGTCGCAGCCTTGACCTTCGCCCGCGCCGGGGATGTGGCACAGGCACAGAAGCTGGTTGCCCAGCTCGACCACGATTTTCCGCTGGACACGATTATGCAGAGCTACTCGCTGCCCACGATTCGGGCCGCCATCGAGCTTAGCAAGAACAACCCGGGTAAGGCGATCGAAGCGCTGCAAGTGGCGACTCCTTACGAGATGGGCGGCGTATCATTCCAATGGCTTTACCCGGCTTATGTGCGCGGGCAGGCGTACCTCAAAGCCGGCCAAGGCCAGCCAGCAGCGGCTGAGTTCCAGAAGATACTCGACCATCCCGGTATCATGCTGAACTTTGTCACTGGCGCACTCGTGCAGTTGCAGATGGCGCGTGCCCAGGCGTTGAGTGGCAACAAGAAGCCGCGCGCAAGTCGTACCGGGTTTTTCTTGAACTGTGGAAGAATGCCGATCCGAATGTCCCTATCCTCAAGACGGCTCAAGCTGAGTACGAAAAGCTAAAGTAGCAAGCATCGCGCGCGCCTGTCGTGAGGTGGCCAGCGCTCAGTTAAGGCAGCCCAGGTCGCATAGTCCTATCATCGTCCCAGTTCTGTCTTTCTCCGAGAGACTGCGAACGAGACGGTCAGAAGCAAGAGGGAAGTTTTATGGAATCATGTTGCAAACGCATGCACACCAGTATGCATTATGTAGCAGTTCCACTCGACTTAGAAGGGAAGCAGAATTGCAGCAACTACGTGGGCGTTCCAGATCAAGAATGGGAATTCTAGTTGACCCCTGGGTGCCGGAGCGTCACTTCACTTTGAGAGGGCTATACCCTTGAAACTGCGTATCGCTTCGCTCACCATTCTGTGTTTCGCGCTAGCTGCTGTTCCGGCGTCGGCGCAGGTGCTCTATGACAACGGTCCGATCAACGGCACAACCGATGCTTGGACCATCAACTTTGGCTATATCGTCAGTGACAATTTCGTTTGTTGCAAGGGAGGGCCGGGCGGCGGCGGCAGCCCTGCCGGTAGCGGTACAGTCACAGGCTTCATGTTCGGCGTCTGGGAGTTCCCGGGCGACGTGCTGAGCTCGGTGGACTGGTCCATTACCTCCGCGGAGAACGGTGGTACGGTGTATGGTTCCGGCACTGCCAGCGGCAACAACGTGAGCGACCAGTTTATTTCCACCAACCAGTACGGCTATGACATCGACAAGATCACGGTGTCGGGTCTCAACATCAGCGTAAGTTATGGCACTACCTACTGGCTCAATCTGCAGAACGCGGTCGTCCCCAGCGGCGACCCGGTGTACTGGGATGAGAACAGCGGCGTCGGCTGCGGCGGAAACGGACAGGGCGGAAGCTGCCCGTCGCTGGCCTCCGAGAGCGCCGTAGGGACGATCCCCTCGGAGGCGTTTACGATCAACGGCACCTACAGCAGCGGCTCCACTCCTGAGCCAGGCAGCATCCTGCTGTTCGGTTCGGGAATTTTGGGCCTTGCAGGCGTAATGCGCCGCAAGTTTTTCCAGTAGCCTCAGCCCTGCTCGATGTTAACCAGCCGGAGGCATGCGTCTCCGGCTTTTTTGTGTTCCGCTAACGCCAACAGACCCGAGCCAAGTACTAGCGCGGGCCAGAAAAGCATCAGATATAATCTCGAAGCTTGGGGGATGAGTGACTTCGGTTGGCGTCAGCCCTGGGAAAGAAATTCAGCCTCGCCCCGGAACTGGCGTGTTCGCATCGCCACAGAAGCAGAGATTCTTTCTTGCAGTTCTGCTGGTCGTTGCCACAGTGGCCCTCTACTATCCAGCAGATGGCCACCCTTTCGTCAATTTTGACGACAATCTCTACGTAACTGAGAACGTCCACGTGAGCTTCCGGGCTGCACTGGGAAACGGTCAAGTGGGCCTTCACCACATTCGATCAGGGCAACTGGCATCCTGTAACCTGGCTTTCGCACGCCGCGGATTGCCAGTTGTACGGCCTCAATCCTGCTGGGCACCATGACACAAATCTTGTTCTGCATGTCGTGAACGTGCTGCTGCTGTTCTGGGTGCTACAGCAAGCAACCGGCTACGTCGGGCGCAGCGCGATGGTGGCTGGACTGTTTGCGCTGCATCCCATCAATGTCGAAACCGTTGTCTGGATTGCCGAGCGCAAAAACCTGCTCAGCATGACGTTTTTCCTGCTCGCCCTGGGCGCGTACCGGCGTTATGCGCTAAAGCCTGGGTCGGGCCGCTATACCCTGGTGGCGGTCTTGTATGCGCTGGGTTTGATGGCGAAACCCCAGGTAATAACCTTTCCCTGCGTTCTGCTACTATGGGATTACTGGCCGTTACGGCGTATGTTTGTGGAACGGACAGAAGTCTTCGCCGGAAACCGAAAATCGCGGTCGTGCCGGGAAGAAACCTTTCCCAGCTTGTCGTCGAAAAGGTTCCGCTATTCATCCTTTCTGCCGTGAGCGCCGTCATCACGATGAAGGCCCAGCGAGCGGGTCATGCTTTGAGGCTGTATCCGCTCTCAATCAGGTTAGAGAATGCCATCGTTGCCTATGCCAGCTATGTGAAAAAGCTATTCTGGCCGATGGATCTTTCGCCCATGTATCCTCATCCCGGCGATTCCCTGGCCAAGGGGCAGGTTTACGCGGCACTGCTTTTCCTGGCGATCATTACGGCATTGGTCATCGCCGATCGGCGGCGTCGCTATCTGCCTACGGGATGGCTTTGGTTTGTAGGCACGCTGGTGCCGATGATCGGCCTGGTACAGGTCGGCACCCAGGCGATGGCCGATCGCTACGCGTACCTGCCGTGCATTGGCTTATTCATCATGATTTGCTGGCTGGTGGCGGACTGGGCTGAACGAAGGCACGCAGCAAAGGCATGGGTGGGCGGCGTAAGCGCGGCGGTGTTGCTGGCTCTGGCGTTTGTTGCTCATCAACAGATCGGCTACTGGGAGGACAATGTCACCCTATGGACGCGCGCCTTGCACGTCACGAAGAACAACTGGGTTGCCGAAGACAATCTTGGCGGCGCCCTGATGGACGATGGAAAGCTGGATGCGGCGATACCCCACTTCAGGGCAGCCGCGGCCATTTACCCGGGAGACCCCGTTAGTCATCTTGACATCGGCTTCTACGAGCAGCAACACAAGAATTGGCCGCAAGCCATCGAGCAGTACCAGCAGGTGCTGAGCGTCACCCCGAACCCCAAGCTCCGAGCCGAGGCATACAACAATCTGGCGCTCATCGATCGCGACCTCGGCGACTATCCCGCCGCACGAGACCACTATCAGGAGGCGGTCAATATAAGTCCCCGTTATGCCAGTGCGTGGATCGGCCTTGGTTTAGTGGCGCAAAAAACAAACGATCTCAACGCGGCCATCCAGGCATACTCGCGTGCCATGGAAATCCAGCCCTCGGATTTCGGTTATCTGTTGCTCGCCCGGGCCTTGGAACAAAGCGGACGCAAGGACGAAGCTCAAGCAGCCACACAACAAGCCAGGCGCCTGTCACAGAATTTCGCAGCGACGCAGCGGACAGCCGACCGCCTTCTCGCGGAATAGTCTCGATGGATATAATCGTCGCCTCCGGGGAGCACGAGTGACATCGTTCGGATTACAACCTCAGAAACAGGTTCAGCCCCGGTCCGCCATCGGCTTACTGACTTCACCGCGCAGCCAGAAATTCGTGTTCGGTTTTCTCCTGGTAATCGCGACCCTCGCCCTTTACTACCCGGTCCACGAACATCCATTTGCCAACTACGATGACGCGGACTATGTCTTTGATAACTTCCACGTGAAGTCGGGCTTGCATTGGAGCACGGTGACGTGGGCGTTCACAACCTACGCCGCGGCCAACTGGCACCCGCTGACGTGGCTGTCACATGCGGCGGATGTCCAGTTTTTCCAGCTCAATCCGGCCGGGCACCATGACGTAAACCTGCTCTTTCACGTCGTGAATGCGGTTCTGCTGTTCTGGGTGCTGCAGCGAGCGACGAATTACGTCGGCCGCAGCGCGATGGTAGCCGCCCTTTTCGCGCTGCATCCCATCAACGTAGAGTCTGTGGTTTGGATTGCAGAACGGAAGAACCTCCTCAGCATGTTGTTCTTCCTGCTCACGCTGGGGGCTTACCGGTGGTATGTCTTCAATCCGCGCCCTGGACGCTACGCCGTAGTTGCGCTGCTCTATGCCATGGGCCTGATGTCCAAACCGCAGGTCATCACCCTGCCATGCGTTCTGCTGCTCTGGGATTACTGGCCTTTGCGACGCATGTTTGCCGGCACGCAGGAGTCCCCATCCACAGCTTTCCCGGCCAGGAGTTTTTCCGATCTGGTCGAGGAGAAACTGCCGTTGTTTGCCATCGCGGCGGGTAGCGCCTTCATCACTATCAGGGCCCAGGCAGCAGGTGGCGCAACGAGTTGGTATCCACTCTCCATTCGCGTAGGGAACGCCATCGTTTCATATGCAACCTACGTGGGAAAAGCGTTCTGGCCGGCAAGCCTCGCGGTTATGTACCCTCATCCCGGCCACTCGCTACGGTTATGGCAGGTGGCATCAGCGTCTCTTCTGCTGCTGGCTATTACTGGACTGGTCATGGCTGGCCGTCGTCATCGTTATCTTCCGGTGGGATGGTTTTGGTTCCTGGGTACGCTGGTGCCGATGATCGGTATAAAGCAGGTCGGCGCACAGGCCATGGCGGATCGTTATGCCTATCTGCCCTTCGTGGGCCTGTTCATCATGATCTGCTGGGGCATCTCCGATTGGGCTGAACAGCGGTCTATCTCCATGTTCTGGCTGGCCGGTCCCGGCCTGGCCGCCTTGTTGGCGTTGATGGCGGTGGCTCATCGTCAGATTGGCTACTGGCACGATCACATCACGCTGTGGACGCACGCATTGCAGGTCACCAGCGGCAATTGGCAGGCCGAGAACAATCTAGGTATGGCGCTCCTGCGGCAGGGGCGGATGGAAGACGCGATTCCCCACTTCCGGGCAGCGGCCGCCATCGATCCCTCCGATCCTGTCAGCAACATGAATATCGGCATCTACGAGCATTCTCACGGGCATGTGCCATTGGCGATCGAGCAATACAAGAAAACCATAAGCCTGGCGAGGAACCCAAAGCTCAAGGCTGAGGCCTACAACAATTTAGGCTACGCCTACAAGGACATTGGAGATTATGCAGACGCCCAGAAAAACCTGCAGGCGGCTGTAGACACCAATCCGGAGTTTGTTGGCGCCTGGATCAGCCTGGGGTTGGTAGCGCAAAAGAATGACGACTTTGTCCTTGCCATCCAGGCGTATTCCCGCGCCCTGAAAATCGAGCCTTCGGGTTTTGGATATGTGCTGCTGGCCCGAGCGCTGGAGCGTAACGGCCAGACGTCAGAAGCCCAAGCCGCCATCCAGCAGGCCCGAAGGCTGTCAGAAGACTTCCGCGATGCGCAGCGCGAGGCAAATCGCCTTCTCGCCCAATAGCGCTTCCGTCTTCTACATCGGGTAGAAACCTTCCCTGGGCAAGAGTCGCGACTTGCCCTCAATACTCCACGCTCGGATGTGAGAAAACGGCGCCGCAACTCCTGGCCAGTACTTGTTAGTCTATAGCCGGCACAGGGGAGGGGCGTGGAGCTATTGCGCAAAAAAATAAAGCCGGAGCATGGTGCTCCGGCTTGCAAGAGACCTGGGGGAAGGGTCTGGAAAGTTTAGAACAGCTTGCGCCGCAGTACGCCAGCCAAGCCGAGGATGCCAGAACCGAACAGCATGATGCTGCTGGGCTCAGGGGTCGACCCGCCGCCGTTGTTATTGGTGTACATAACCGTGAAAGCTTCTCCAGGAATCGTGCCTACGGCACTCTCGGAGGCGCTCGACGGGCAGCCGCTTCCACCGCAGCCAACACCGCTGTTCTCATCCCAATAGACTGGGTCGCCGCTGGGGACGACCGCGTTCTGCAGGTTGAGCCAGAAGGTGCCGGGGCCCCCGGTTTCGACATTGAGGCCACTTACGGTGATCTTGTCAATGTCGTAGCCATACTGGTTGGTGGAAATAAACGTGTCCGACAGGCCCTTGCCGCTGGCCGTACCGGAGCCGATTGTGGTTCCACCGTTCTCCCCAGTGGTAACGGACCAATCCACCGAGCTCAGCACGTCGCCCGGGAATTCCCAGACGCCGAACATGAAGCCCGTAATTGTCGGAGTGGGGCCAACCAGGTTAAAGGTATCACTGACGATATAGCCAAAGTTGATGGTCCAGGCATCTGTCGTGCCGTTGATCGGACCGTTGTCATACGATTGGGCCAGGGCTGGAACAGCGGCCAGCGCCAGGCACAGAATGGTGAGCGAAGCAATACGCATTTTCAAGGATCGAACCCTCCTTTAGGTTCAATTCGCGAAACTAACCCACATACCCCTACTACTGGGGCTGGTCATGCAAGTGCAATTCAGATGCCACTGCAAGCTCCCTGAAAGCCTACGGTGCGACACCAAACGTGTGCAGGCGTTTGCGATTATGTTCTAGGTAATTTCCCTCGAAATGGCTGTGGAAAGGGCCACTTAGTGTCATAGTGCAACTATTACCTATGGGGCAAACGCCGCCCAGACCCTCCGACACATCACCATCCGGTAAAGCTGTTGGATCAAACAGCGATGGGGCGGATCGCTCCGCCCCATCTGTTGCCGTTCCTGAGGGAAACGTCAGCCCACTTTCACGGCCGATTTTTCCTTCTCCGCGCTCTCCAGCTTGCGATGCATCACGCCTGTGTAAATCTGGCGTGGGCGTGCGATCTTCTGCTCTGGGTCCTGGATCATCTCATTCCACTGCGCCAGCCATCCGGCCGCCCGCGGAATGGCGAACAGCACGGTGAACATGTCGGGCTGGAAGCCCATGGCCTGATAAATGATTCCGGAGTAGAAGTCGACGTTCGGATAGAGCTTGCGGGTGACGAAGTAATCGTCCTCGAGCGCTATGCGTTCCAGTTCGAGTGCGATATCCAGCTTGCTATTGCGGCCAGTGACCTCGAATACCTCCTTGGCGACCGCCTTGATGATTTGGGCGCGCGGATCGTAGTTCTTGTAAACCCGGTGTCCGAAGCCCATCAGCTTGAGTTCGCCTTCCTTCACACGCTTGATGTAGGCGGGAATGTTCTTCACCGAGCCAATCTCATCGAGCATGCGCAGCACTTCCTCATTGGCGCCGCCGTGGAGCGGGCCGGAGAGGGCCGATGCCGCCGCAGCCATGGACAAATAGGGATCAGCCTGTGCGCTGCCCACCACGCGCATGGTCGTCGAGCTGCAGTTCTGCTCGTGATCGGCGTGCAGAATAAACAGAACATCCAACGCCCGCGCGATGACTGGACTCGCTACGTATTTTGGCTCGGTCATCCGCCACAGCATGTTCATGAAATTCTCGGTGTAACTGAGATCGTTGTCGGGATAGACGTAGGGATGGCCGCGGCGGTGGCGATAGGAATAAGCCGCCAGGGTCGCCATCTTGGCGATCAGGCGCACGATCTGCTTCTGCCGGTTCTCGGGATCGTGGACGTGCTTCGCCTCGGGATACACGGTAGACAGCGCAGCCAGCGTGCTCACCAGGATCCCCATCGGATGGGCGTCATAACGGAAGCCATCGATGAAATGCTTGGTGTTCTCATGCACCATCGTGTGGTGAGTAATCTGGTGGGTCCACTGTTTGTCTTGTGCGGGTGTTGGCAGCTCTCCGTGCAACAGCAGGTAAGCCACCTGCAGATAGGTGCAATGCTCGGCGAGCGTCTCAATATCGTATCCACGGTAACGAAGGATGCCCTTGTCGCCGTCGATGAAGGTGATGTTGCTCTTGCATGAAGCTGTGTTCATGAACGCGGGATCGTAGGTCATGACACCGAAGTCCTCGGGATCAGTCTTGATCTTCCGCAGTTCCATGGCGCGGATGGTCCCGTGCTCGATCGGAGCTTCATAAGTTTTATCGTTGCGTTGGTCCGTGATGGTCAAAGCATTCTTCGGCATGACCGGTCCTCCTGGTAGGAACTATAAAAGTAGGGCGCAATGCGTGAACGAGTGTTCGTTCCCAAGCATTTTACCGCTTGCCTGCCTCCCGGCTTGAGACAAGCGTCACACACGTCTGTGATGTCGGCGGTACGCGGAAGGACGCAGCTTCTAAACTATTTTTCCTTGCTGGGAGGGGGGGCTTCGGTTTTCGCAGCCTCCGCTTTGCCCTCGGAAGACGGCGAGGACTTGGAGCCGTTTCCACTGGCCGCGCCAGAGCTGGGTTGCTTCTTGGCGTAATCGGTGACATACCAGCCGGAGCCTTTGAACTGGACCGCGGGCGCCGAGAGCAATTGTTCCACTTCGCCTCCGCAGTGCGGGCAGACGGTCAGGGGTGGATCAGAGAACTTCTGGATCCGCTCGGTCAGGCTGTGGCATTTCTTGCACTGGTACTCGTAAAGTGGCAATGCGATTTCCCCATTCCCTCTAAGTTATTGATTCTATTTTCCGCAGTCGGTTGCGGTCAATTTGGGCTAGCCGCCTGGTTCGACAAGCGGAAGTTCCGCCGGTTGTCCTTGCCATTCCGTGCTCTGCCGCTTGACACTAGGCGAATGAAAGCCATCGCCGTCATCCCGGCACGACTCGCTTCCACCCGGCTGCCCCGCAAGATCCTGCGCGAGATTGCCGGCCAGCCCATGCTGGCTCACGTCTATGAATCAGCCCGCGCCTGCTCCAAACTGCAAGACGTTATCGTAGCCACGGATTCGGAAGAGATCGCCGCTGTGTGCCACCAGCAGGGCTGGCACTGCCGTCTGACATCGTCCGCACACCGCAGCGGTACCGAGCGTGTCCACGAAGTTGCTCAGACAATCGCCGCCGACGTTTACGTCAATGTGCAGGGCGATGAGCCTCTGGCCCGGCGCGAGCATCTCGAGGTCCTGCTCCAGTTGATGGAACGTGACGGGGTGGAAGTCGGGACGCTGAAGACTCCATGCTCCGTCGAAGACGTCGGCAATCCGAATGCGGTGAAAGTGGTCACGGCGCTCGATGGCCGGGCACTGTACTTTTCCCGGGCGACAATTCCGTTCGATCGCGATGGCACCGGACGCGTGCCCTACTACAAGCATCTGGGCTTCTACGCTTATAGCAAAGGAGCGCTGGAAGCGTTTTGCGCCTGGCCGGAGTCGCCGCTGGAGCGCAGCGAACGCCTGGAGCAGCTTCGGTTTCTCGATCACGGTATCGTGATCCATGTAGCCGATACGCCCTTCGACACCGTGGGAGTTGACACCGAGGACGATCTGCAGCGGGTGGAAGCGATCCTGAACAGAGGGTCTAGGTAAGCGACTGCACTTCCGGCTGCGGTTGTTGGTTCGCCCAGGACTCAGCCGCGGCTATCCGCTTGCCAATCGAGGGGTGCGAGTGAAAAAGCCATTCCACAAACTTTGACGGCTCGCGCTCGGCGAGGTTCTGGTCGGCGAGCTTTTGCATGGAGCTGATGAAGGGCGCGATCGCAGAAATGTTTTCCCAGGCATAACGGTCAGCCTCGCGCTCATGCCGTCGCGAAATGGCGTTTAACGCCGGCATCAGCAGGAAACTTAGGACCGTCACCACCAGCACGATGAGCGGCAAGTTGGCAAAGTCGTAAAGACGCGAACTGAGCACCGGGAACCAGCTTTTTACGATCACAAACCGTAGCACCTGGTTGACCAGCCAGAAGCCGAGGAACGTAATGCCAACCTGCATAAGAATGCTCTTCAGAATATGCCGGTGAACGTGGTGCCCGAGTTCGTGGGCCAGGATGGCCTCAATCTCATCATCGGAATAGTGCTCGAGTAACGTGTCAGAAAGAATAATGCGCCGGGTTGAACCCATGCCGGTGAGCGCAGCGTTCGCTTTTTTGGACTTCTCCGACAGCTTCCACTCATAGACGCCGCGGACGCGCGTGCCAGCTCGCTCGCCCAGCTTTGTCAGCCGCTCACGCAGGCCATCGTTCTCCAGCGGCTTGAACTTATAGAAGATTGGCAGGAGCACCACGGGCGCAAGCTGCGCCATCAGCAGGAACAGCCCGACAAAAACGGCCCACGCGATGATCCACCAGCGCTGCGGCGCGATTCGAATGATGGCGTAAACAATCTCGACCATGACTGTGCCAAGCACAAGATTGACCAGCCACCCCTTGCATTCGTCCCACAGCCAACTACGCAGTTTCTGGTTTGACAGGTTGTATTGATGCTCGAGCCGGAAACCTACGAAATCGAAGGGAGCGCCCAGCAGTTTCGCGATAACCGAAAACATCAGGACGTACAGGAAAACCGCCAATACGTAATTCTGATGCGCGCCCAGGTAAGACCAGTCGCGAAGCTTGCCCGTCCAGCCGGTGACCAGCAGCACCACCAGCAGCGCGAAGCCGATTACCGCGTCAGCCATACTCAACCAACGCTGGAGCCGGTTGTAGCGGCGTACGTCCGGCGAATCAATCGGTTGCGGATTGGGAATTGTTGCCATCCTCGCAGAATTGGAGAACGAGAGTGCAGTGACGCAGCCGTCCTCAACGCTTAATTCCAGTATGCCAGAAATGGCGTACGAGCCGAAGTACGGCTGCCGCATTCCAGCTTCAGACAGATGCCGCAATTTCCTGCCCGGCCTGAACGAACGCTTCGGTCTCTTTCAGGATCTGCGCAACCAACTCCGGCGAGGCAGCCTCGCAGTAGATCCGCAGCAACGGCTCCGTGCCCGAGGCGCGAACCAGCACCCAGGCCTCCGCGCCGTTTCCGTTGGTCGGAGCGTCGAGGAAGAACTTGACGCCATCGAGCGTTTCCACCTTCTGCACCGCGAAGCTGCCGATCGTCGCCGGCTTG
Organism: uncultured Acidobacteriaceae bacterium; assembly: GCA_963833155.1. GTDB lineage: Bacteria > Acidobacteriota > Terriglobia > Terriglobales > Acidobacteriaceae > Bog-257. Next base: position 17,336 of record CAWHWY010000022.1, on the reverse strand, counting down.
GCGCTGGCGCGACGCATGGCGTCGTCTTTGATCTCGTTGCTGAGATGCAGGTCGAGTCGGCCGTAGTGATGCTGGCCGTACTCCCGCTGCAGGTCGCCGACCAGTTGGCCCAGGGGCTTACCTTCTTCCGCCATGATGTGCGCCAGCAGCAGCGAATTCAGAATCCCGTCGCGCTCCGGCATATGGCGGCGGATGCCAATGCCGCCGGATTCTTCTCCGCCGATCAGGATGTCGCGTTCCAGCATGAGATCGCAAATGTACTTGAAGCCGATGCCGCACTCGTGCAGCTTGCGGCCATATTTTGCGGCGATCCGGTCCAGCATGCGCGTGGTGTTGAAGGCGCGGACGATCTCGCCCGGCCACTGCTTGCGCTTCAGCAGCCACTCCAGGATCACCGAAAAGCATTTGTGCGAATCCACGAAGCTGCCGTCTTCGGCAACAGCGCCAAGGCGGTCCGCGTCGCCATCGGTGGCCATTCCCGCCTGGCACCGCTCGCGCACCACCGTTTCCTGCAGCATGGCAATGTGCGGCGGAATGGGCTCCGGGTTAATCCCGGGAAACAGAGGGTTGAGCTCGGAGCGGATTTCGAGATGCTTGATACCGTACTCAGCGAAGATGTCCTTCAGCACGCCGCGTCCGGCGCCGTACATCACGTCAACGGCAAACTTGAAGCCGGCCCGCTGAATCGCATTCAGGTCCACGAAGTCCTTGATAGCCGCGACGTAAGGGGTCTTGAAGTCTGCCAGCGTCACGCTTCCGCCCTTGTGGTTGAGCCGTGGCGAATCGAGTTCGCTCTCAATGGCTTTCATGATCGCGGGCGTGCCCGAGCCGCCGTAGCTGGCCTTGTACTTCACCCCGTTCCAGTCAAAGGGATTGTGGCTGGAGGTGATCATCACGCCGCCCGCAGTTCCGAGGTTCTTCACCGCATAGGACAACGCCGGAGTGGGCGTGTAATCGTCGGAGAGGCAAACTGCGATGCCTGCGCCAGCCAGAACCTCCGAGATAATTTCCGCCGCGCGCTGCGAGGCAAAACGCGTGTCATAGCCTACGACCAGGCCCTTGCTGGCATCCTCGTTCTTGTGGACGTAGGTCGCCATCGCGTTGCCCACGCGCCGCACGTTGTCGAAGGTGAAGTCGTCGGCGATAACGCCGCGCCACCCATCGGTTCCGAACTTGATCTGTTCCGCCATCAACATTCACTTTAAGGGAGGAGTTGCTAGCGATATATCTCGCGCCGGTGGCCGATGCGGACGACTAAGATGACCAAACGGTCGTCCACAATTTCGACGATAAGCCGGTAATCGCCTACCCGGTACTTCCAATATTCTTCTAGCTGACCATGCAAGGCTTGACCGATACCCCGAGGATTCTCCATACGTGCAAGGCGTTCGTGCAGGAATCTTCGGATGCGCTGCGCCACACTCCGGTCGAGTTGTTCAAGTTGCCGAAAAGCGGCGTCTGTCAACTCAATCGTCCAGGCCAAGGCGCTTTGCTACCTCGTCCAATGTGTAGATCCGTTCTCTGCCAGCCCGGACGCGCTGCAAAATCCGGTCGGCCTCATGTGCGTCCTCGAGGTCTTCAAGGTGCCTTAAAATCGCCTCGCGGGCGTAGTAGGTCTTGGTTCGGCCACTGCGCTTCGCCAGCTTTTCAAGGCGCTTTTCAATGGATTGTGGAAGCCGGATGGCAAGCATAGAATCTCCTCGCTATATCAGTATAGCAGTATCGTTTTTGTGTCCACAGCATCAATTTTGCCATCTCTGGGCTGGTGTTTTATACCAGCCTTTTCAGCTTCACCTCATCCAGATGCTTCACGACCTTGCCCACGTCCTGCGAGTGCTCGCGGGTGGTGATCAGCAGCGCATCGTCGGTTTCCACCACGATCAGGTTCCGCACTCCCACGGCCGCGACAAACTTGCGTTTGGAGTGGATGAAGTTCCCCTCGGCATTCAGCACAAAGTTCTGCTGCGCGTGGATCACGTTCTCGCCGCCCTGGCCCGAGCTATGGTGCTCGTAGAGCGCAGTCCAGGACCCAAGATCATTCCACCCGAAGCTCGCCGGGATGCAATAGATGCCCGATTTGCCTTCGCCTTTGGCCGACCGCGGCTCGAGCACGGCGTAGTCGATGCTGATGTTCTCGCACTTGGGATAAAGCCTGGCGAATGCCTTCTCAAAGCTCCGAGTTCCATAGCTGGCGGCGATCTCTTCCAGAAGCGGCGCGGTATTGGGCAGATGCTCGCGGAGCGCGTCAGCCAGCGTGCGCGCACCCCAGACGAACATTCCGCTATTCCAGAAGAAATTGCCGGCCCTGACGAACTGCTCCGCCACGTCGGCGGTAGGCTTCTCGGTGAAGCGACGGACCTGCAGAACGCCTTTTGCCGACTGGTCGCCCGCTTCGATGTAACCGTAACCGGTTTCGGCGCGCGTCGGAGGGATGCCGATCACGACAATGTTTGCCCCCTTGGCTGCGATTCCAGCGGCGCGCTTGATGTCCTCTCGAAAACGCTTCTCGTTCTGGATCACGTGGTCGGAAGGGAACATCCCGATCACGGCGGTTGGATCGCGCCTCGCCAAAAGGAACGCTGCCAAGCCAATCGCGGGCGCGGTGTTTCGTCCAACGGGTTCGGCGATGATCTGTTTTTTCTCCAGACCCTTAAGCTGGCGCACAATGGCACCGCGAAGATCTCCATTGGTGATGATCCAGAAGCGCTTCGCGTCGGCCAGCGGCAGAAGACGCTCCACCGTTTCCTGGATCATGCTCTTCTCGCTATTCAGCGGCAGCAACTGCTTGGCCATGCGCTTGCGGCTCAACGGCCAGAAGCGCGTGCCGCGTCCACCAGCGAGAATCACGGGATAAAAAGTAAACTTGCCCAAATTCAGTTCCCTCGCTACGCTCCGTCCAAATCATTCACCACGGAGCCACGGAGGACACGGAGTTTTGGTTTCCGTCAGTAGTTTTCTCCGTGATCTCCGTGCCTCCGTGGTTGATTTTCATCGCTATGGATCTGCAGAAGGCCCATCTGGCGTTGCGAAAATGCGGGCTCAAACCCCCGCAAAACAGCTCGACCTTACACCCGCCGAGGCGAGCTCTCGCCCTGTTATGGCGCACTGACCGCCTGGCTCAGCACCGTCGTGGGCTCTGCAACCACCCCCGTTGGCAGCAACATGCGCATGATCTCAAGCTCCCACTGCGGGCGCACGGCATATTCGCGCACTGCGGCCGGGATTACCACAGCCTCACCTGTTGCGAAGCTGATGGCCTCCATGCCCTGCGATTCTACGATTCCCGCGCCATCAATCGCGACCACAATGTGCGGCGAAGCGGGCGTTACATCTGCATGCAAAGGCTCTTGCAGCTTGATCTTCTCAACCTGGAAGAAAGGCGAACGCACCAGCACATCAGGCGCATCACTGGCACCGCGAACCACTTTGCCAGCGTTCGTATGCATCCTGGTCGCGGCGAGGCCTTCGGCGATGTGCAGTTCGCGTGGGCGACCATAGTCGTAGAGGCGATAGGTAATGTCCGAAGTTTGCTGGGTCTCGACCAAAATCATTCCGCCGCCGATGGTATGCACCGTCCCGGCAGCTACATACAGCATGTCGCCTTGATGTACATCGATCCAGTTCAGCAATTCTTCGGCCCGCTTCTCGCCAATCGCCTGCTCGAAGTCGTCCAAGGTCGTCCCTGGCTTCAATCCTAGCGCGACTTGCGCTCCGGGTTTGGCCGCGAGCGCGTACCAGCACTCGGTCTTGCCACAGGGCTGACCGGCTTGGCGCGCCTGCTCGTCATCAGGATGCACCTGCACCGACAGCTTGGCACCGGTGAACAGGAACTTCGTTAGCAAAGGAAAGCGATCTTCGTACCACGCGGCTTGTCCCACAAGATCACGGCGATATTGCTTCGACAGCTCACCTAGCGTGCGTCCCGCCAACGGCCCGTTGGCGACGCGATTGTCCTCCCAGGTGAGCCAGCTTTCGCCGATCGGCTCCTTGACAACCCTGGTGTAGATGGGCCGAAGGTCGCGGACACCCCAAGGCCGCTCGTCAAAGATGGGGATCAGCAAGAGTGGGTAGAGTTCCGACATGGAGAGCGTTACACGCTGGCGAAGAACTTGCGCATGCGCTCCAATCCGCGCTCCAGATTTTCCGGTGAAACTGCGTACGACAGCCGAACATGGTCCTGCGTGCCAAAGCCTTCTCCTGGAACGACAGCCACGTGCGCCTCTTGCAACAGCTTACGAGCCACGTCGGACGCTGAGTTTAATCCGCCGCGTTCGAAATAATGGCTGACGTTCGGATAGGCGTAGAAGGCCCCGTTGGGCGAGGCGCAGGTGAGGCCCGGAATCGTGCGCAGGCCCTCCATGACTTTGTCGCGCAGAGAGATGTAACCCGCCAGCATCTCCTGCACGCACTCTTGCGAGCCGGTCAACGCCGTCACTGCGGCTTTCTGCACGATCGAAGTTGGGTTGGACGTGCTCTGGCCTTGCAGCTTCTGCATCGCGCTGATGATCGGCGCAGGACCCAGGGCGTATCCGAGGCGCCAGCCGGTCATGGCATAAGTCTTCGAGAGCGAGCCGATAATGATCAGCCGCTCCTTCACTTCGTGGACGCAACCCGCCGAAAACAGATGGCCGGTGAAGTTGAGGTACACGTAGCACTCGTCGGAAACGACATAGATCCCGCGATCATGCGCCAGCTTCAGCACTGCCGTCATGTGGTCGGGCTTCATCACCGCGCCCGACGGATTGCTGGGTGAGTTCAGCAAGATGACCTTGGTGCGCGGCGTGATCGCCCGCTCCACCATCTCCGCCGTCAAGTCGAAGTCGTGCCTCTCGTCGGTCGCAATGTAAACCGGCTCGCCACCCGCATAGCGAACGATGTCCTTGAACGAAACCCAGTACGGCACCGGAAGTATGACTTCATCGCCGTGGTCCACCAGCACCTGAATGGCATTGAACAACGCGTGCTTGCCGCCGACCGAAGCAATGCAGTCCTCGCGCTTGTAATCGGAACCGAAGTCGGCCGCGTGGCGCCCGATGATAGCGTCGCGCAGCTCGGCCGTGCCGCCCACCGCTGTGTACTTGGTGAAATTGTTCTGGATGGCCGCAATCGCCGCTTCTTTGATGTGTTGTGGCGTCGGGAAGTGCGGCTCGCCTGCGCCGAAGTCCACTAGGTCGGCGCCGTTGGCGCGCAGCTTTTCGGCCTCAGCCACCACAGCCATCGTGGCCGACACTTCGATGCGCTGAATGCGATTGGTGAGAAACGACGAGAGCTGGGTTCCAGCAGCGGTCATGGTTTGGCCCTTCGTTTGAGATGCATTCCTTTGGCGTACGCCTGTTTCTGGGCGATCTTGCGGCGCACCCTCTCTTCTACCATTTCCGGCACCAATCCGGTGAGCGGTCCGCCCAAGTTTGCGATCTCGCGCACGATTCGCGAGCTGAGGTAGGAGTACTTTTCGGCCGGCATCATGAACACGGTTTCCACGCGCGGCTCCATTTTGCGATTCATCAGCGCCATCTGCAACTCGAATTCGTAGTCGCTGACGGCGCGGATGCCGCGCAGCACCGCGTTCGCGTTTTTCTCGATGCAGTAAGTAACCAGCAAACCACCGAATATATCAACCGTGACGTTGTCAAGATCTGAGGTCATCGCCTCCAGCATCTCCTTGCGCTCTTCCATCTCGAACAGCGGCTCTCCCTTGTCCATGTTGCGGGCGATGGCGACGATCAGCCGGTCGAAGAGCTTGCTGCCGCGATGAATCAGGTCGAGGTGGCCGTTCGTCACCGGATCGAACGAGCCCGGATAGATAGCAACGATGTCCTTCAAGAGACCTCGGAGGAAAGGATTTCCGCGCGTTGATTTTATTCTGCCTTGCTTCTGGAGGCAATCGCGCAAAACCAGGCTCCCCATGCATACGGTGCGCTTACTACGCTTGTTGGGAACCAAGCCGGCGCCGCACCAATCATCCGCGAGCGGGCGGAATCGCCGCGGGCCGAGTCCAGCCTGGGATTCTGGGCGACCTTCCCCCGGCCCCCGGCGTCGGCCTGAATTGGCATGTTGCAAACTGGTTACCTTGCCCCCGAATTGTTACGAAAGTACAGTTACCAAACCTGTACCTTCGTAATCTTGACAACCCGTGCCATGGGCCTACGCTGACCTAGGGCCCCGCCGCGGCGGGTGTCTACACCCGTCTGAGGGCGTGGTGGAACCTTCTTTGACAAGTCAGTCAGCTGCCAGCTGTCAGTGGCCGGTTATCAGATGTCCTGGCGACGGGGTTCTGTAAAGTAGGCATTGCGGTTGAGGGTACGGTTAGTCAGGGGGGAAAAGTAACCAGTCCGGCTGTCTCGCACAAGGTCAGCGCTTTCTCCTAAGTCACGTGTTTGGAGGATCTTAGAGCTAAGTCCAATGTTTGGACGATCTTGCAGGCAGACCTTTTAAGATACTAAAAACAAACAACTTAGGCACTGGACTAAGTCCAATGTTTTGAAGATCTTGCCGGTAAGATATTGCAAACAAGGATTTTATGAATTTTAATTTCTCGAGTTTGCGACCATGCTCGGAGCCTAGGACAAGGCAGTTTTCACCCCCAAAAGTGTGGTTACTAAGATCCTGGCCAGACAACTCGCCCCATCCTACCATATTCGCTATTTATTCGCTTTTGTGCACGAACCGGATGTATAATGCGACGTCGGTCATCATGCGCCTCATATCATGGTACGCCCAGCCAACGACGGCGCCTGTCTTACCAACCGGCCTTTTCGGCGCACACCGGTTTGGCGTGTGCCGTGTTGGCCTGACTCAGCGCAATTCATATCGAACAGCAAGGAGCGGCACTTATGGCCGACGAGAAAACTGAAAAGGGCCGGGCGATTGACCTGGCCATGTCGCAAATCGAAAAGCAGTTTGGCAAAGGCTCCATCATGAAATTGGGAAGCAAGGGAGCGGTCGTCCCGATCTCCGTGATTTCCACGGGAGCGATTTCCTTCGACGCCGCGCTCGGTGTCGGCGGCTTCCCGCGCGGGCGCGTGGTCGAAATCTTCGGGCCGGAATCGTCCGGCAAAACCACCATCGCGCTGCAAGTCATCGCCGAGGCGCAGCGGCAAGGTGGGATGGCGGCATTTGTGGACGCCGAGCACGCACTGGATCCGATTTATTCCGCCAAACTGGGCGTAGATGTTGACAACCTGCTGGTCTCGCAGCCGGATTACGGCGAGCAGGCGCTGGAAATCGCGGAAGCTTTAGTACGCTCCGGCGCGATCGACGTGCTGGTGGTCGACTCGGTGGCGGCGCTGGTCCCCAAGGCAGAACTTGACGGCGAGATGGGCGACAGCCACGTTGGTCTCCAGGCGCGGCTGATGTCGCAGGCCCTGCGTAAGCTCACCGGCATTGTTGCCAAGTCGCACACCTGCCTGGTGTTCATCAACCAGATCCGCGAAAAAATTGGCGTCATGTTTGGCAATCCGGAAACCACCACGGGCGGCCGCGCACTGAAGTTCTATTCCTCCGTGCGTATCGACATCCGCCGCATTGGCGCGATCAAAGACGGCGACCAGGTCGTCGGCTCACGCACTCGCGTGAAGATCGTGAAGAACAAGACCGCTGCGCCCTTCCGCGAGGCTGAATTCGACATGATGTACGGCGAAGGCATCTCGAAAGAGGGCGACCTGCTCGACCTGGCCGCGAACATGAACATGGTGGAAAAGTCGGGCGCATGGTTCAGCTATAAAGGCGAGCGCATCGGCCAGGGCCGCGAAAACGCCAAGCAGTTCCTGAAAGACAACAAAGACATCACCGCCAGAATCGAAGCGGAAGTGCGAAAGGCGCTGGGGCTGGTCTCGGTCGCAGAAAAGGCGCAGGCCGCGGTTGCCAACGCCGAAGCCGCGCCGCACGCCACGCCTAAACCTCCAGCGGGGCGCAAGTAGGCCCGAACGTTGTGCTGGCAAGCTGGGATCTCTGGCGAGCGATTCCGCGTCGATCATCGACGAGCGGGCCGCCGCGATGTAGCCAGGAGCGATTCCGCGCTACGACTGATCGAGCCGTCTCCATTGTGTACTTGGCAAAAGATTTCCCATTCCCTGGAACCACCTCCGGTAGAATTATGAATAACAGGTGAATATCCCGACTGAGCCAGCGAAAAGGACTCGGCCCGCCACTCTCGTCCTGCTGATTACAAGACTCCGGCTGGCTCTTTCTGGCGATGCCGTTGTGCATCGAACTTTCCCGGTGGTTGTGGGGATTTGTGAGGACTGAGAGCTTAATGCAGTACGTTTGGGACGAGGAATTCCACCTGTTTCGGCGGGAGTCCTGGCAGCCTTTGAGTTATTCGGATGGCGCCGAAGTGGAGCAGCGGCTCTATCGTGTCATTCGCGAAGCCAAAGACCGCAGTACCTTTTCGCGCGAGCTTCCGCAGGCCATTACCGATTGGCCGTCGGAATATCATCTCAGCCGCGCTCGTCATTGCCTGCTGCGCCCGCTGGGAATCAAGCCCAGCGATACTGTGCTGGAATTAGGCTCCGGCTGCGGGGCGATCACCCGCTACCTGGGAGAAACTGGTGCCCAAGTCGTCGCGGTTGAAGGCAGCCTGCTGCGGGCCCGTATTGCGGCGGAACGTTGCCGTGACCTGCCCAACGTTTCGGTGCATGCCGATGACCTGCTTAGCTTCGAAACCGACCAGCGCTTCGATTGGGTGTTGCTGGTAAGCGTGCTGGAATATGCACCCTTGTTCGCCCACGGAAACGGCGTCGATGATCCCGTCGCAAAATATCTCAGGTCGGCCAGCCGTTTTCTGTCCCCAGCCGGACGCATGGTGGTTGCCATCGAAAATAAGCTCGGCCTGAAATACTTCAATGGTTGCCGCGAAGACCACCTCAGCGTGGCCTTTCTGGGAGTTCAGGGACTGTATAAGGACCGGACTCCCGTTACCTTCGGCCGCCTCGAGTTGGCGGAGCGGCTGCGCGTGGCAGGACTCCCCTGCACTTACTTCTACTATCCCTTCCCCGACCACAAGCTGCCAGTGGTGGTCTTGTCGCAGGACGGTCTTGCCGATCCGGAATTTGATGCCAGCGATCTGCTGGCGCGGTGCCACGGACGGGACTATACCGGCTGGCAGTACCGCGGGTTCGACGACGCCCTTGCGTTTCGCGAGCTCGGGAAGAACCGGTTGATTGCGGATTTGAGTAATTCGTTCCTGGTTGTCGCGGAGCGTCAACCGCTCGCGACCTCCTCCCCAAGCACGACGCTGGCGACGGCGTTTGCCGCTTACCGCGTTCCCGAGCTCGCCACGCAAACCCGCTTCGTGCGCGATGGCGCCACGATCCGTGTGGTGAAGGAACCGCTGGCAGATGTCGCTGAGCGCACGATGACGGTCAAGAACTATGGTGTGCTAACCAACCTCGTCGGGAAATCCGCTTATCTACCTGGACGGCAACAACTGTTGTGGCGGGTATTGGTCGCAAGGGCGGCTGGAGGAGGTGCCGAGGAAATCTCGGAAGCCCTTAGCGCCTGGTTTGAGCTCATTCTGCGATATGCCAGAAGTTCCGGCGACGGAAAGAACAGCACGCCGTCGGGTAAATCCTTGCGCCTGGCCGATCTCGAATTGGATGGAAAATGTCTGGATCTCACTCCATTCAATGTTGTCGAGAACGGAGATGGGGTGGCTGTAATCGACCAGGAGTGGAAGCTTGACAGCAAGATCTCAGCTGGGTGGGTGGTTACCCGCGGCGTAATGCATTCGCTTATGGCTGGACTGCCTTCCGCCAATCCCCTCCACTCGATAACGGAGCTTATCCAGCTCTTGTGCGGCAAGTTTGGACTTAGCGTCTCCGACGCTGACGTTGAACACTGGCTGCAGCAGGAAGCGGATTTTCAGTCTGCCGCGACGGGATACCCCGCGGCCGCATTCTCGCCCTATCTGACTTCAGGTGCGCTGATTCCGATCGTCCCGGAACTGTGTTCCCTTCAAAAAAGTACTGCCGATTTGCAGGACCAGGTCGCTTCGCTCCGTCAAGCCGTAGAGTCGCTTGAAGCGCGTGCTGCCCAGACGGAAGGAGCACGAGCTGAGATTGCACAGGCGTGCGGAATGGAAGCAGCTCGAGCGGCTAAGGCCGAGGCACGGGCCACCCACTTCAGAGGAGAACTTGACAAAGCTCTTACTTCCCGGTCATGGAAAATCACCCGGCCATTGCGGGGCTTTAATTCATGGCGGCAACACCGGCCCCGCTTGTGGCAAGCCCTCTGGGGAACATTCAAGGCCAGGTAGAGCGAGCCGTGCCGTTGCTGGCTTGACCTGACCCTCAAATGCGCTCGGCGCCGATGCCGCTTAGTCGCTCCACCAGGTATTTGGTGCGGAAGCTATCGGGGTCGAATTCGATTAGCTCGGAGGAATCACGCAAGAAGCTATGGCGGCTATCGATGTGATCGTACTGAAAGTGCCAGCCTCTCGTCTTCCTCTCCAGTTGGTTCCATCGCAAGTGCCGATCGTGCAGAATTTTGCTGGTCCCGTGCTCCTGCGAGCGGATCGGGTAGTGCCGCAGCAGGAACTTGTAGGGATATGTTTTACGTCCCGGAAATTCAACGGCGTGCCCGCCGGAATCCGCCAAACGGACGGGAGCATTCTGGCGCTTCCACGCTTTTATTTGAACAAAGTGTCCCGGGCGTTTGCCAAACTCAAAATGCCTGTAGGTCGAAAGTGAGGCTGCATCCTCAGCACGATCGCCCGTAGGATGAAACACGATGCACGTGTGGTCGGTTGCGTTGAAGCCTTCGCGGTCCACACGGTAGAGGGCGTCGCGCAACCGGACGCCCATCCACGGTGACTCACGGATCTCGTCCGCGTCGTGATGAATAATCCAGTCGGCTTCCGCCTCAAAACTGATCTCTTCCACATGCGTGAGCAACGCGTGCCAGTCATACGTAGCAGAGGGACCTGCGGCGGGGAACCTAGTAATCCTGGTTAGACCGCGGCCGAGGAAGGCCCGTGCTCGCTCGACCGTCCGGTCCGTGGACCAGTTGTCCACCAGGTGCACTTCGACGCCCTGCGACGTGAGTTGCTGGAGCGTGCTCGCGATAACGTCTTCCTCGTTGTACGCACACATCACGGCAAGGACGCGAAATGCAGGAGGCGCGCTCACCCAAGGCTCGGTCCCTACCTTGCGCAGTATGGCGAGGATTGAATCCTTCGCCCCTTCACCGTCGTTGCTGGCCGTCAGGCCGATGAATTCAAGATTAAGACCAGCGCCACGCAGCAGGCTCGCCAATTCAGGAAGGGACCACTCCCGGACACGCTGCCGGTCGTCCGGCGGACCCATGTGGTCAACCACTCGGACCAAGTCACGCTCCGGCGTGGTAAGGATGGCGACTGGGGCGTCCTGCAACAAGTCGCGCAGGGCCGCAAGCAGTGGTAACGGGTCTAACAGATGCTCAATCACGTTGGCGCAAACCACAACCGAGTGACGCACAAGGTGGCGATCTTCGATTCGCAAGGCGAGAGCAGCCAAGTCCTTCTCTCGACTGCTTGCCTGTCCATTGGGCGGTTCGCAGTGGAGCATGTTCCTGACATAATCGGCGTGAATCAGTCTGCATTCGGGTAGCAACTCGGAAAACTTCTCACGCGGCCCACAACCCAGGTCAACGACTGCTTCACAGCCGAAGTGTTTCGCGAGAAATCCTGCAAAACGATAAACATCGGGCTGCTGCAACGTAGCGTCTCGCGCCCCCGACACCTCATCCAAACCCTCTGGTTTGTCCCGGAACCGGTAACCGGGCTTGATGCAATACCCCGAAGCAGCCAAACGAGAGTAGATCAAATCATCCACGCCAACAGTCTAGCGTAGTCGCGTCTCCCAGCCCGCGACCCCTGCACTCCTTAACACCATCACATTCGGCAATCGCGAGGGATCAGCGTTTCAGCAAATCCACCGGCTCGCGGACGTCGGTTACACGGAAGTATTTCGCGAGCGCGGGATAACGCTGCGCCACCGCCTCGTACATCGCATAGGCCACGATGCGATAGGAGAAGTGACCGGCTGCTCCGGTGCGCAACTCGCTGATGTAGATCGCCTCGGATAAATCCATCTTGAAGAGAGCGCGCTTGCGGAAGGCGAGCGGGATCGCGTATTGCGAACGCTCCTCGGCTTCGTCGGCCTGTCGCCCGGCAAGCTGGGCAACAGCATCCTGCGCACGCTCCATCATGGCGTCGTAGCGGACGGCCAGCCCGGCGGAATCGATCTCCGGCGGCACGTCGTAGCCGTGCGCGGCGGTGTAGCCCTGCACGATCTGCACGCAGCGGCGGTGGCGATGCATGTCGCGGAAGCCGCCGATGTCCATCAGGATGTCGAAGCGGAACTGCTGCCCGGCGCAGAAGGCGCGCGAAACCTCGTCGTGACGGCCGCGATGCTGCAAGCCGAGTTCGATGACCTCACGGCGCTGCGATTCCGGAAGAGCTTCCACCACCTGGCGGATCTGGCGGTAGGGATGGTGCGAGTACTGGTACAGCAACGTCGCGGCGAGCTCGACCTCCAGCGGATCGTCGTCCAGCAGATCAACTAAAGGCGCGGGCTCGATGGCAATCGCTGCGAGAAGTTCAGCGGCGACGGCGCTCAGTTGGCGGCGAGTCTCGATTTCGTAGGGGCTGGGCTCGGCATACTTCATCAAGGTCGGTGCCACGCGGACGTCGCGCAGGAGAAACTCGCTGGCGCGCTCGCCAAGCGATGGGGATTCGCGCTCGATCTCCTGCAGCAGTTGTCGCGCGGTGGCATGGTTCACGTTGTACGAAGGCTCACGCGCGGCCTGCTTCAGCAACTCTCCCAGGCGGCGCACCTCCGCGTGGGTGTGCGACAGCAGCCGCGACACCTGCGTCTCCAGGGTGCGCGCGCTGACTATCTGGCCGAGCGAGGTGTTCGTCGCCAGCGGTAGCAGGTAACGTGAAATGTCGAAGGCGCGCGCGCGCAAGGTGCGCTCGTACGCTTCCTGTTTCATCTCGGGTGGCTTGGGCGTGCGGTCGCGCAGATAGACGAACATCTCGTCGGAGAAGTGACGGTACTCGGCAAACAACAGGTCGATCGTCTCGCAATAGAGCGCGCGAGCGGCGGCATCATTCGCAAAATCGGGAACGAAGTATCCGCTCTTCTGGAAATCCTGATAGCGCGTCGAGCGCTCCTGCCCGTCCCAGCGCGGCTCGTCCACGACGACGGTGGCCGCGAGAATCGACAGGCGCTCGATGGCAAACGCGATGTGCGCCAGATCGGCAATGCTGCGATGGCCATACTGGAAATAGAACGTGTTCAGGAACTTCTCGGCCTTCTGCTCATTGATTTCAGCAAGCGACTCGCGCATGGACAGCGCGGAACGCGAATATTTTGCCAGGCCGTAGGCCTGCACTTCAGGATCCGCGCCGTGGACGGCATAAACCTCGGTGCTGGGCTCGTGGGCGGATGGACTGGCGACGGGATCGGCGTCCGGTTTGATAATGGAGGACATTGCGCTGAATGATATGCGGTATGGAAACGGCGGGCAACCGTCACACCTGTGGGAAACCTCGAAAAATTTGCCCTGGCTCGGTCATCTGTCACAGCGAAGGACAGCCTGCAGAAGCTAGAATCTGCATCGAAGGATAGGACGCCAGTTCCCCACCAACGTGCGCAAAGATAGCGAAACCGCCAATCATGCTGAACAGCTAGAAAGCCGGACCCGTTGGGTGGGTGCCGATTCGATTCTCTTCGCCACAGCGCATCGTCCGTGGCCGGCGCCGATGACGCCGTGGATCATGACCCAGCGCTGGAATGATCTGCTCTTTCTGCATTACGCCTTGCCGCCAGAAGTACTCCGTCCGCTGGTGCCGGATGCGCTCACGCTTGACACCTACCTGCAGCGCGCGTGGGTCTCGGTCATTCCGTTCTGGATCAATCATATGAGGCCGCCGGGAGTTCCCTCGCTGCCGTGGTTTTCGCATTTCGCCGAAGTCAACGTGCGCACCTATGTCACGCGCGACGGCAAACCCGGCGTGTATTTCTTCAGCCTGGACGCCAGCAATTTGTCGGCGGTGTGGGGTGCGCGCGTGTTTTATCGCCTGCCTTATTGGCAAGCGGCCATGAAGCTAAAGGGGCGAGGCGGGCCCAGGATTGATTACGTTTCCAAGCGGCAGCACGGACCGAAGCCCGCTGAAATGCACTGCTCCTATGGGCCGAGCTCGCACGCGTTCCAGGCGCGACCAGGTTCTCTCGAACACTTCCTCACCGAGCGCTACTGCCTGTATGCCTGCCAGCCGCAAGCACCTCTACCGTGGCGAGATTCATCATCTTCCCTGGGAACTGCAAGAGGCGAGGATTGACCTGGCGGAAAACTCGATGGCACAACCTGCAGGGATCGCGTTACCACCGCAACCTGAAATCGCTCACTTTGCCCGCGACCTAAAAGTCCTGTTCTGGGCGCCGGAGCGGCTGCTGTAAAAGCTTAGGTTTGCAGTCCCTTTGCACGGTTGAAACAGGCGTGTTCCACCGCTGAAAAATCGCTTCAACCCTCTTTAGGACATCCCTGAGACTCCCGGCAAGTCTGGGCCCCAAGGGTCTTTCGACCTGCGGTATTTATAATCCAGATTCAACAGGGAGGCTTCATGGCAGGAGTGGAAGGCCGGGTCGCGCTGGTGACCGGAGCGTCGCAAGGGATCGGTCGCGCGTGCGCCCTGGTGCTCGCAGGATCGGGAGCCAAGGTCGCGCTGTGCGCGCGCAATCAGGAGAAGCTGGAGCAACTCGCCGGCGAGATCAACGGCAAAGGTGGCGAAGCGGCGGTGTTCAAGATGGACGTCGGCAAGCGAAGAGGAGATCAAGGCCGGCGTGAAGGCCGTGATCGCGCGCTTCGGCAAGATCGACATTCTGGTGAACAACGCCGGCGTGACCCGCGATCAACTGGTCATGCGCATGAAACGCGCCGACTGGGACGACGTGCTCAACACCAACCTCACCGGGCCGTTCCTGCTGATCCAGGCGGTCATCGGCTCGATGCTGAAGCAGCGCTGGGGACGCATCATCAACATCACCAGCATCTTTGGACAGATCGGGCAGGTGGGGCAGGCAAATTACTCGTCGTCGAAAGCCGGGCTGATCGGCTTGACCATGGCGGTGGCGCGCGAGGTGGGATCGCGCAATATTACCGTGAATGCCGTCGCGCCCGGGTTCATTGACACGGCCATGACAGCGGTTCTGTCAGCAGAGTTGAAAGAGGGCATGATGAAGAACGTGCCTCTGGGCCGCTGCTGGAACGGACCTGGACGTAGCGCACGCCGTCAAGTTCCTGGCGTCCGAGGAAGCAGGATACATCACCGGGGAAGTGCTGAAGGTCAACGGCGGCATTCTGATGGGTTAAGCGAGTCCGAAGTTTGCTGGTGCAAATGTGAGCGAGATTGTGGAAGCGGTGAGCGCAGAGCAACTCGAGCAGGTTCGTAACCTGTTTCGCGAATACCAGGCCGAGCTGCCACCGCAATACCGCGCTGCGTCGCTGGCAAGCGAACTCTCTTCGCTCCCCGGAGTGTACAGCCCGCCCAAAGGCAAGCTGCTCCTGGCGACGGTGGCCGGACAGCCAGTCGGCTGTGTCGGACTGCGTCCGTTTCCGCAGGAAGGCGCCTGCGAGATGAAACGCCTGTATGTGCGCCCGACGTTTCGCGGCGGCAAGGTTGGCAAGCTCCTGGTGGAGCGGGCAGTACACGAGGCCTGGACGCTGGGTTATTCGCGGCTTCGACTCGACACGCATCCGCCGACCATGCAGGCCGCGCTATCGTTGTACCGCAAGCTGGGTTTCCAGGAGGTTGCGCCGGACCCGGCCGATCGAGTCGAAGGGCTGCTGTACATGGAACTGCGGTTGGCACCAGCGCAAACTGTCGAAGCGAAGACCCGCGATCCGGGCGGTCGATCACTCATCCTCCATAGTTGGGTCAAATCAACGATATACTTCTTCCGGCACTTTTTAGCCACTTGTGATCACACATTAGTAACTCAAAGTCACCTACCACTGCACATTCCGGGCTCATTTCGGGCTGCATCGCGCTCGGTACAAACGATTTTCCTTGCCAGTCAGCAGCGCTCTGATTACCATGCAGTCAACCCCATGGCCATCTCCTCTCAGGATGCGACCCCTTCATGAATATCGGCGAAACCATCCGCAATTATCGTTTGCAAAAAAGCATGTCGCAGGGCGACATCGAAAAGCGCACCGGCCTGCTGCGCTGTTATCTGTCGCGAGTTGAGAATGGGCATACCATCCCGTCGCTCGAGACGTTGGCCAAAATTGCCGCGGCGATGGAACTTCCGCTGGCGCAATTCTTTGGCGATGGCACGAGCGAGAACGGAGGTAAAGCCGTGCCCCACTTGGCGGACGACGAGGTACGCTTCCTGACCCAGATTCGCCGCTATTCGCCGAGCCTGAACGAAAGCGATCGCAAGCTGGTAATTGCGATGGTCAAGAAGATGGCCGCCAGCGCCGGCAAGTAAGCCAGTCCGAAGCGATCTCGCGAACCGCAGCCCGTCGCTGCGGATTTTTTGTGCCTTCTCTCAGGTGCGCTCGTCACCGACCCCAGAGTGGCGCTGTGCTATATTCCGCTTTCTGTCGCAGATTCATTCCGCCGCTTTGGTGGACGAAATCATTCATAAAGAGGCATCCATGGGCAGGGTTCAGAGGGCAATTCTAAGCGTCACCGACAAGACCGGGCTGGTGGAGTTCGCGCGCAAGCTTGCGGCGATGGGCGTGGAACTCGTCTCCACCGGAGGTACAGCCAAGCTGCTGCGCGAGTCAGGCATCGCGGTTAAAGACATCTCGGAGCTCACCGGATTTCCCGAGATGCTGGACGGCCGGGTGAAGACCCTTCATCCGAAGGTGCATGGCGGGATTCTGCACGTCCGCAGCAACGAAGAAGCATCGTGCCGCCGTCGCGGAGCACGGCATTCAGCCGATCGACATGGTGGTGGTCAACCTGTACGCCTTCGAGAAGACAGCCGCAAAGCCGGGCGTGGAGTTCGAAGACATCATCGAGAACATCGACATCGGCGGGCCGTCGATGGTGCGCTCGGCTGCAAAGAACTTTCAGGACGTCGCCATCGTGACGTCGCCGTCCGATTACGACGCGATCGCGAAAGAGATGGAGTCTACTGGTGGCGCGTTGTCGCTGCAGACGAAATGGCGGTTGGCGCAAAAGGCATTCGCGACAACGGCGGCATATGACTCGGCAATTGCGTCAACGCTGGAGGGAATCGGCGCTCCGGAAAACGATGGTGGCAAATTTGAACTGGGCAAGGTCGAGGGTTTTCCCGCGATCCTGCGGCTCACGTTCCAGAAGGCCCTCGATCTGCGCTACG
>CAWHWY010000021.1:0-53465 GCA_963833155.1 uncultured Acidobacteriaceae bacterium | reverse complement strand
GAAGGGACGATCTTCTGAAGGACACCTTCCACTGCGCTCTGCAACGCACCATTTACAGGGTTTTTCCAGGCACAGAGAGAAGATGTCACCGATAGATGCTGGCCCTGCGATTTCGGATTCAGTAAGAAATTGTTTTTCGCTGAATATTCTTGATGCTTCCGACGACGGGAGGATCGACATCGCCATCGTGCTTGTGAAGGCAGGTGATGGGGGATGGCGACTTGGGTGCCAGCGGATCTGGGCGCCACGGTTCCAGGCGCGTTCGACCTCTTGCTGAAACCCGTCTACACTGCCTGCCGAGTATGGCTGCCACGTCACCCATTCCGATCTGTCGTGAGCGTGTAGTAAGCATTCAGCCGCAGGAGAATCATGCCGGTTTCGTGTTGGCTAATCAGGCGAAGATTCTCTTACGGCCCTTTCTGCGAGTTACATCGGCATTGGCGACGAGATCGCCTTCCCCGTCCCCGCCAGAGATACGATTCGCGCAGAAATCTTGATCACCAAGAACTCAGGTTCCGGTCCGAACCGTTATCTCTACCACGTGCCAATCGGATACGTCAGCCAGCCCAAGCCGGACAAACGAAATCAGCACTTCGTTTCGGCCGAAGTTCGCCGGGGAAGCCTTGGCATCGGCACGATTTTCCTGCCTTGCGAGGTCCTGCGCGAATACTTCTATCGCCTGCCGCGTACGGCCGACAGAGTCGATCATCCCACCCTGTACGAGGTCTTGCGTATCCCGGCCAGCGCTTCGCCCTCCGAGCTTCGCGTTGCTTTCAAGCTGCGCGATCTGGAGCTAAGAACGGCGGGCGTGCGGCAGCGCGAGCGAGTGGCGCTGGAGCGGGCATTCAACATCGTCGGTCAGCCCGAACTGCGCGCTTGCTATGACGCGCTGCTGGCCGATCCCGAAGCCCCGGCCGTATTTCCGTATGGCGGGTTCGGCTCTCTTCTTGTTGCCGGCGAGCCTTCCCGCGACGGCGAGACGTTCTTTGCCCGCCGCATCCTCGCGTTTTCACCCGATCTCCGGCGACGGCGATTCCATGTGCCACTGCGCAGATGTGATTTCTACGATGACCGGGCACTGTGCCGCGACATGCGTCGCAAGCTGGAGTTGTGGCTCGATCCAGCCGTCCTGCATACACTCTGGGACCGCACCTGGAATCAGTGGAAGCATCTGTTGGGAACCAAGATCGAGGTCGAGGGCACGTTCGTACAGAGCGGCAAATACCGCAAACGTCGTGAGCAGTGGGAACTCGTTACCTGGGAAACTGCGTTGCCGAGCCGGTTGGAGGTCAAACTGCCATCCGATTTCCAGCAGCAAATCGAATCTGCCAAAACTGCCTATCATCGCTTCGGCCAGTACTCGCGGGCTCTGGATCAGATCCGGCTGTGCCTGGAACATCGGGCGGTCGAGCGAGCAGAGCTGCAGCGAATGTGTTCCGAGCTGCGTCTTCCCGGTGACTTTGATGTCGCCCAGATCAGCTGGCGTCCTGATTATGACCCGTTCTTCTATCGCCAGCTCGCACGCCGGGCACGCCGGATCTATCTGTTTCGGGAGGAATACATTTTCGACGTTGAGAAAGCCGTTGTCGTCGAAACCCCACAACTCGGCCACGCGACATACGTGTTTGCCAAGCCCCGGAACCTGGATACCTTTCTCGCTTTGTACACCAAGATCACGAAGGACGACATCCGGCGGAACCGCAACAATGCAGCCGAGCGGCTGGGCTTTCTCGGTCGCGTGATTCACGGCACCAATCCACGAGCGTGGCTCAAGGAAGTCAGGCAGCGTATCGGGGAAGGAATTGATTTCGCAGCGTCCATGGCGGAGTGAATCACGGACCAATTTGCGCCCACTTTTGTGGCATTCGATGTAGCGGAGAATTTCTGCGCACCTGCTGCTTTGCCCAGCCAAAGTGTAATCGGTGAAATAAATCCGCATGCCGGTTGGCGACTTTGGTACCAATTCCTGACTGACGCCGTTCAAAACGTAATCGCTGAAACAAAGCGGTTTGGCTGCTCGCCGAGCCGATGCGGACCTAAATGCTGGGTTCAAGCCTGTGTTTTGCCGATCCCGGGCTCTCCATGGAGCCGTTTCGAAAGCGACTTGGGCAAAACAACCCCACCGCCGGGGACCTGCGCAGGATAAGGGCCAAAACGGTCATTTGACCAAGAATCTATTTCAGACTAATTAGAGTTTCCCGGTCTGCCGCTCCTGCATTCGGCGACCGAAGGAAGCTCATGCAAAAGGACCATTATGTCTGCTAATTCCCAGCCTGTTACCACTGCGCTCCCGTTTCCAAGAACGTCGGAACGTCTGCTCAATTCCCGCGAAGTTGCCGAGTGGCTCGGTGTCTCAATCGACTGGGTGCAAGCTCACGCGACTCGAAGGAACCCGCGCATCCCCGCCGTGTGCTTGGGTACCGGTCGGAACGGAAGGCAGATGCTCCGCTTTCGCCGATCTGACATTGAGAGCTTCATCGCCGATCACATGCAAGGCTCGTCTTCCTTGCGCAGGCGGGCGTGACGCAGGGTCAGACTCTAACACCATTCTTTAGGAGGTCCCCTCCATGGCACGCCCCCGACATCAGAGCGGCTGGATTACGGAAAGCGGCAGCACCATTTACGGCAATTTTTGGCGGTACTTTGTGGATTCAACCAGCGGAGAGCAAAAAAGAAAACAGGTTTCCCTCCCTCTAGGACAAGTCGGCAAGATGAAGAAATGGGAGGCAAAGGAGAAACTGAAATCTCTCATTGCAGAAGATCTCGGCCCCAAACAATCAGCGGAGCGGCCAGATCCAAAGACGACTTTCGCATGGTTCGTAAGATATCGCTACCTCCCCATGCGCGAAGGGCGTTGGCACCAGGCCACCAAGGAAAAGACCAGTTACGAAATCGAGCGCTATCTGGTGGAACAATTCGGTGATCTTTCGATTGAGCAAGTGACCCAATTCGAACTTCAGATCCACCTCAACCGCCTTGCCAAAGAGTTCTCGGACTCGATCGTGAGGCACGCTTTCTCTAACATCAAGTCCATTTTTCGAACCGCCCGCAAGATGAAATTCCTTGTCGAAGATCCAGCCGAAGATCTTCTTATGCCGGATACCCGAGTGGTGAAGAAGCCCAAGATCGAGCCGCGGATGATTCTCGATCTCATCGAAAGCATCCCTCACCCAAGGGACCGTGCGCTATTGGCGGTGGGCTGTTTCTGCGGGCCTCGGACCAGTGAGAATTTTGGCCTCACGTGGAAGTCGTATGCAGACGACCACTTGATTGTTTACGACACTGCATACGAGGGTGCACTGTACGAGGGCAAGGTCAAAACGGACGACAGTCGTGCTCGTATCCCCATTCCGCGTCGGGTCCGGCCCTATATCGAAGCTTGGCGGAAGGTCTGCCCGAATACTTCACCGGACGCTCTGATGTTCCCTACCCAAGGGCACCGCAAAAACAAGGGGCTCGCCGTTCCGTTTCATGCGAAGAACTTCTTCAAGTGGAAGGTATGGCCCGTCAGTGACAAACTTGGCATCCCGCGAAATCTCTGCACTTTCCAGGTGTTTCGCCGTACGTTGGGCACCGATCTGCAGAAGCATGGGACGATGAAAGACGCACAGGCCATCCTGCGCCACAAACACATCAAGACGACCGCCGAGGTGTATATGGACCACATACCAGACAGCGTACGCAAAGCCATTGACGCCCGGACGGAGGCGATATTTAAGCTGCGCAGGAAGAAGCGGTCTCGGAAATCTTCTGGGGTTTAGCTGAATTTAGCTGAGAGCGGGGAAAAGTGACCGGCTGTAACTCACAGAAAAGAATGGCTCCTCAGGTAGGACTCGAACCTACAACCCTCCGGTTAACAGCCGGATGCTCTGCCATTGAGCTACTGAGGAGTATTTGTGCGCGCGACGCGCATCAACTTGTAAGCATATTGTAGCGGCAGCGCTGGAAGGCGTCAAAGACGGACGCCCTCCCGTTGACGATGCTGGTCCCAATTTGGCGCAGGTCGCACCTTAGAACTGATCGCCTTCCATCAGAACGGAATATCTTCGTCCGTAATTTCCGCACCGGCAGGGGCGGGTGAAGGTTCGGGTTCGGGTGCGCGCTGGTCGAAGCTCGACCTGCCCCCGGCGGAGCGTCCGCCGCCGCCTTCGCTTCCGGCATCGCGTCCGCCGAGCAGAACCAGATCGTTGATGATGATCTCCGTCTTGTACTTCTTCTGGCCGGTTTCCTTGTCGTCCCAGGAATCGCTGTGCAGGCGTCCTTCGATGTAAACCTTGCCGCCTTTTTTCAAGTATTCGGCCGCGATTTCGGCGGTGCGCTGAAAGGCGACCAGATTGTGCCATTCGGTGCGATCCTGCCAGTTGCCGTCCTTGTCCTTGACGCGGTCGGTGGTGGCCAGCGAAAAGCGCGCTACCGCCATCCCGCTTTGCGTGTATTTGACCTCCGGATCCTTGCCGAGGTTACCAATCAAAATGACTTTGTTGACGCTCTTTGCCATAAGTGTTTCTCCTGCCTGCCAAGCTTACCTGGAATGAAAGGCCACTATAGCAGAACGGCAGCTGTCCGCCGCCAAAGTATTGAATGTTCAGTGAGGGATGGGACTGAGGGTTACGATGCCCCGCAGCACTTCTTGTACTTTTTGCCGCTGCCGCAGGGGCAAGGATCGTTGCGGCCAACCTTGTCCCCGCGAACGACCTGCCGCACTGGCCCTTGCTCTCCGCCACCCGCCATGCGGGCCTGCTCCAGTTCGCGGCGCTTGCGGCGCTGGAAGGCTTCTTCCATATCATCCACGGAAGTTGTAGCCCGGCTTCGGCGTGCACCGGTACTGAATGCCGCAACCGCATCGCCGTTGCCATCTACGGGAGAGACTTCATACCGCGGAGCAGGTCGCGATGGAGCCTCGATTACCTGCATCAGGTACAGATAGCGGACCGTCTCCTCTTCGAAGCGCTCCATCATGGCTTCGAACATGTCGAACGATTCGCGCTTGTACTCCACCAGTGGATCGTGCTGGCCGTAACCGCGCAGCCCGATGCCCTCTCGCAGGTGGTCCATGCTGAGCAGGTGGTCCTTCCACTGCTGGTCGATGACGCTTAGCATGATGATGCGTTCGTGGTGGCGCATCGCGTCGAGGCCGATCAGTTGCTCCTTGGCGTCGTAACGCTCCTTCAGCTTCTCGAAAATCGCGTCGCCGAGCTCCTGTCGGTTCAGCCACTCTGCTTCGATGCCTTCGGCCGCGATGTCTACGCCAAAGCGCGTGAAGAGCTGGTTCTTCAGGCTCTTGATGTCCCAGTCTTCGGCGTGCGTATCTTTTGCGGCGTACTTATCCAGCAGGCCGCCAAGAATATCGCGAACGTAGTCTTCGAGAATGAGCTCTTTCTGGTCGATGCCTTCCAGCAGTTGCCGGCGAAGTCCGTAAACTGCCTGGCGCTGCTTGTTCATCACGTCGTCATACTCGAGCAGATGTTTGCGGGCCTCGAAGTTCTGCGCCTCGACCGCCTTTTGCGCCGCCTCAATGCGCCGTGTGATCAATCGCGACTCGATGGGAATGCCTTCTTCCATCCCGAGGCGTTGGAGCAGGTTCGACACCCACTCTTTGGCAAAGATGCGCATCAAGTCATCTTCCAGCGAGAGATAGAAACGCGATGCGCCGGGGTCGCCCTGACGTCCGGCACGTCCACGAAGCTGGTTGTCGATGCGCCGCGCTTCGTGACGTTCGGTGCCGAGAATGAATAACCCGCCGAGCGCCGTGACCTCATCGTGCTCGGCGTCGGTAGCTTGCTTGTACCGGCCATTGATCTCGTTCCACTGCGCGGTGGGCACCTGATACTCATTGCCGCCGTAGTAGAAGTAGGAAATATTGGGATCGTCAGGCTTGGCGTTGACCTCACCGGCGGCAACGCGAAGCTGCTGCGCGATTCCCTTCTTCAGGCACTCCTGTTTGGCCATGAATTCGGGATTGCCGCCGAGCAGAATGTCGGTGCCGCGGCCTGCCATGTTGGTCGCAATGGTGATCGCACCCTTGCGTCCAGCCTGAGCGACAATCTCAGCTTCCTTTTCGTGATACTTTGCATTCAGCACCACGTGCTTTACGCCCTTCTTCTTCAGCAAATCGGAGAGGCGCTCGGATTTTTCCACCGATGTGGTGCCCACCAGCACCGGCTGGCCTTTCTCGGCCAGTTGCTTGATTTCATCGGCAGCCGCGAAGTATTTCTCCTTCTCAGTCCGGTACACGACGTCCGAATTTTCGACGCGCAGCAACTCCCGGTTCGTCGGAATAACCACAACTTCAAGCTTGTAGATCTTGTCGAACTCGGCTGCTTCCGTTTCCGCCGTACCCGTCATGCCGGCCAGCTTTTTGTACATGCGGAAGTAATTCTGGAAGGTAACCGTGGCGAGCGTCTGGTTCTCGCGCTCGATCTTCACACCTTCCTTGGCTTCAACAGCTTGGTGCAGACCATCAGACCAACGGCGGCCGGGCATCAGGCGCCCCGTGAACTCGTCCACGATGAGAACTTCGCCGTCCTTAACCACGTACTCGACATCGCGGCGATACAGCGCGTGCGCCTTGATCGCGGTGTCGACATGATGTTTCAGGTCCCAGTTCTCAGGATCGGCGATATTGCCGATGCCGAGCAGGCGCTCGACTTTCTCCCAGCCCACGTCGGTGACTGTAATGGTGCGGTGCTTCTCGTCCACTACGTAGTCGCCGGTAAGCACTTTGTCTTCACCCGGGCCTCGGTCGATCTCCTCGCCTTGCTCCAACTGCGGAAGAATGCGGTTCACGCGGTAGTACTTGTCAGTGGACTCCTCGCTCTGCCCGCTGATGATCAGCGGGGTTCGCGCTTCGTCGATGAGGATCGAGTCCACCTCGTCGACGATGGAATAGTTGTGTCCACGCTGCACGCAGTCGCGTAGGTCAAACTTCATATTGTCGCGCAGGTAGTCGAAGCCGAACTCGTTGTTGGTGCCATAGGTGACATCTGCGCCGTAGGCTTCACGGCGCTGGGCATCGTCAAGGTCGTGCACGATAACGCCGACTGTCAAGCCCAGGAAGGTGTATAGCTTGCCCATCCACTCCGAGTCGCGCTTGGCAAGGTAATCGTTCACGGTAATGACGTGAACGCCGCGTCCGGAAAGCGCATTCAGATACACGGGCAGGGTCGCGACCAGCGTTTTGCCTTCACCGGTCTTCATTTCGGCGATCTTGCCCTGATGCAGCACGACACCGCCGATGAGCTGCACATCGAAATGCCGCATCTTCAGCACGCGCCAGCCGGCCTCGCGTACTACCGCGAAAGCTTCCGGCAGGATCTCGTCCAGCGCCGCTGCCAGCTCGCGGTCTTTCTCGTCAGGATCTTCCACAGCATCCACCCGCTCGCGGATGCGTTGGCGGAACTCTTCCGTCTTGGCCCGAAGCTGCTCGTCGCTGAGCTGTTTCATCTCGGGCTCGAGCGCACCAATGGCATCGACCAGCGGCGTAATGCGCTTGATTTCCCGCTCGTTGCTGGTGCCAAAAATCTTGGCGATCGCCTTATTAATCAAATCTGTATTCCTTGCGGAGCAGCTTGTTGAATCAGGAGATTACGCGAGCTAAACCCGCTCAGCGGCCACAGTCCACCCTCTAAGAAGGCTAACACATTGGATGCCGAGCAGAAGATGCGGTCGCAGGAAGGGGGAGAGTCTTAATTGGTCTGACCGCCCGCTTGCTGATCGAGCTCCAAATTCGTGATACGGTAATCTCAACTTGCGGCCAAACCTCGACGAGATCTTCCAGAAAACCTACCGCGAGCTCCGGCCTCGCGCCCCGATGCCGGAGTTCCGGGTCGAGTTCTATCCCTTTGCCAGCGTGAATAACACCATCCGGTTGCGCGAGTCAAAGGTGCACGTGCGCATCTCAGACTTGCTGGAAGGCGCGCCAGAAAGCGTCATCGAGGCAGTTGCGCACATTCTGCTGGCCAAGGTATACCGACTGCCGATCGAGACGGTGCAGGCCAGTCGCTTTCGCCGCTACGTGGCCAGCAAGGACATCCGTACCAAGATTCACTTGGTGCGGCAAATCCGGGGTCGCAAACGCATTCAGTCGCCGCGCGGGATCTTCTACAACCTGGAGCACATCTTCGACGAGCTCAACCTGCGGTTCTTCCACGGACTGCTGGCTCGCCCGCAGATGACCTGGAGCCAGATTCGTTCGCGTCGTAGCCTGGCGCATTACGATCCTGCGCACAACACGATTGTGGTCAGCCGGATCTTCGATCATTTCCGCGTACCGCGATATGCGCTTGAGTACATCGTCTACCACGAGATGTTGCATCTCAAGCATCCGGTTAAATTGCGCGGCAGCCGCCGCTGCGTGCACGGTCCGGAGTTTCAGGCGGAAGAGAGACTCTTTCCGGAGTTGGAGAAAGCGGGGGCTTTTCTAAAGCGGCTGTGAGTGGTTAACGCAAATTTGCTAGCGATTGCACATAACAGAGTCAGGGGCGTGCAAGCTGCTGATGGACGCGGTTTTCGCTGCTCCCTATAATGGAGAGATGGACCACGTACTGTATGCGGTTCTGTGACGAGTTGAGAGGAGAAACAGGGAGTGCCGCTCGACCTGAAATCAACGCTGAACCTACCGAAAACCGACTTCCCCATGAAGGCGAACCTGCCGCAGAACGAGCCCAAGATGCTCGCCCGCTGGGAGAAGGAGCGGATTTACGACCGGATTCGCGAGGTGCACAAGGGACAGCCCATCTACGTGATGCACGACGGTCCGCCGTACGCTAATGGGCCCCTGCATCTCGGCACTGCATTAAACAAGACGTTGAAGGATTTTGTTGTAAAGTGCCGTAACATGAGCGGTTATGATTCCCCCTATGTACCGGGCTGGGATTGTCACGGTCTGCCCATCGAGATCAAGGTCGACAATCTGCTGGGCCGCAAGAAGCTGGACATGGATCCCCTGGCGGTCCGCGAGGAGTGCCGCAAGTACGCGCAAGGTTATCTTGATCTGCAGCGGACGCAGTTCAAGCGTATTGGCGTCTTTGGACGCTGGGACCAACCCTACTCCACCATGGATCCGCAATACGAGAGCGTTGTGCTGGAAACGTTCTATTCGTTCTACGAGCAGGGCCTGGTGTACAAGGGCTTGAAGTCCGTGTACTGGTGCATTCACGACAAGACCGCGCTGGCTGAGGCCGAAGTCGAATACGAGATGGACAGCAGTCCCAGCATCTGGGTGCGATATCCGCTCACCAGCGACCCGGCGAAGATCGATGCTGCGCTGTCGGGCAAGAAAAACGTTGCAACCATCATCTGGACGACAACTCCGTGGACGCTGCCTGCCTCGATGGCAGTGACGTTTGCGGCCGATGCCCAGTATGTGGCCCTCGATAGCGGCGAATGGGTCTACATCGTCGCCAAAGAGCTTGCGCAACAGACCATTGAGAAATGTAGCCTGAGCGAAGCGAAAGAAACTGCGGAATTTCCCGGCTCCAAGCTGGAATATGCGACCTTCGCCCATCCGTTCTTGGAGCGCAGCATCCTCGGCGTCCTAGGCGAATACGTGACCATGGACACGGGCACGGGCGCAGTACATACGGCTCCGGCGCATGGGGCAGATGACTTTGCCACGGGCGTAAAGTACGGGATCAATCTGCACTGCGATGTGGACGATGCCGGCGTGCTAAACAATGGCCTACCAGAGTACGAGGGCCAACAGGTATTCAAGGCGAACCTGCAGATTATTGAACTGTTGAAGAGCCGTGGAGTGCTACTGGGATTCGAGAAGATCGAGCACTCGTATCCGCACTGCTGGCGCTGCCACAATCCGATCATCTTTCGCGCCACGGAGCAGTGGTTCATCTCGATGGAAGGCAAACTCCCGGGCGGAACACTGCGCAGCCGCTCGCTGGAAGAAATCAAGAAGGTCACATGGGACCCGGCGTGGGGCGAGGAACGCATCTCCAACATGATTGCCGCGCGCCCGGATTGGTGCATCTCGCGCCAACGCATCTGGGGTGTACCCATCGCCATGTTCCAGTGCGAAGGCTGCAATGAGTTTCTGAACGACGGGGCGGCGAATCGCGCCGTGGTCGCGCTCTTCGCGCGCGAAGGCGCAGATGCCTGGTACAGACATTCGGCTAAAGAGATTCTTCCCTTCGGAACCAACTGCTCGAAGTGCGGTGGCACGAAGTTCCGCAAGGAAATGGACATCATCGACGTCTGGTTCGAATCAGGTTCGAGCCAGGCTGCGGTGCTGGGTCGTGAGCCGGGACTTCCCTGGCCTGCCGATCTCTACCTGGAAGGCGGCGATCAACATCGGGGATGGTTCCACTCTTCCCTTCTCTGTGCGGTCGGGACCAAGGGTGCAGCGCCGTTTCACCGCGTTGCCACGGTCGGCTGGACGCTCGACCCGCAGGGACGGGCCATGTCGAAATCTTTGGGCAACACGGTGGACCCCATCGAAATCGCCGACAAGCTCGGAGCGGAGATCGTCCGTCTGTGGGTTGCGTCAGTGGATTTCCGCGAAGATGTCATGGCCTCCGACGAACTTATGCAGCGCGTCGCCGAGAGCTATCGTAAGTTGCGCAATACTTTCCGTTACGTTCTTGGTAATTTGCACGAGTTTGATCCCCGGCACGAAGCGGTAAACTTTGCCGACATGCACGAGCTCGATCAGTACATCCTGCTGCGCGCTTCGGAGCTGGCGAAGGACGTGCGCGAGCACTACGACAACTTCGTTTTCCACAAGGTGTATCAGCGGCTGAAAGACTTCTGCATCGTCGACCTGAGCTCCATCTATTTCGATGTGCTGAAGGACCGGCTGTACACGTCGGCCCCGAAGTCGCAGGCGCGGCGCTCAGCGCAGACTGCATTGTGGCGATTGGGCGAAGCGTTGGTTCGCCTGTTGGCGCCAGTGACCAGCTTCACCTCCGAGGAGGTCTGGGGATTTCTGCCTGCGAGCAAGGGCCGTCCCGACAGCGTACACCTGACGCAGTTCCCTGAGCCACATGATCTGACAGGCGTGTTGCCGGCGGACTTCGATGTGGCTTCCCTGGAATCGGACTGGGCCGTGCTTTTGGGGATTCGCAGCGAAGCTCTGAAGACGCTGGAAGAGGCGCGCACAGCAAAGCGCATCGGCGGAAGTCTGGAGGTGCAGCTTCACCTTGCCGCCCCGGAGAAGCTTTACCCCGTACTTGAAAGACACCATGACCAGCTGCGCTATTTGTTCATCGTTTCCGATGTTGTGCTGGAGACGTTGCCGGACAGTAATGGCGACGCCGGACTGGTGATTACAGTTAACAGCGCTCCGGGAGAAAAATGTGAGCGTTGCTGGAACTATTCGACACATGTCGGGGAAGATAAGGCGTACCCCACCGTGTGCGAGCGTTGCAGTGCCGTACTGTCCGAGATTGAGGCGACAGCGGGCATGCGGTAGAAACAACCGCTTTCCTGTGCTTCTTTCCGGTAATGGCAGCGTCTAACAACAAGATATGAACGGCGACAGGCGAACCAGACAAGCCATGCGCAAGTACTTCTTCCTGCTCTCAGCCATCGTGCTGCTGCTAGACCGCCTGGCGAAGCGAGCTGTGGCGAACAATATCCCTCTGCACGACGGCATTACCGTCATTCCTGGCTTCTTCCATCTGACCTACGTGCAAAATACCGGCGCGGCCTTCGGACTATTCGCAGAATCCACCGCGCAGTGGAAAATCGGCGCGCTGGTCAGCTTCTCGGTGATCGCGCTCGTCATTGTCTCCGCGCTGTTGTGGAAAAACAGCCATGCCCTCAGCACCACCACGATTGGCCTGTCTCTGATTCTGGGCGGTGCGACCGGCAACTTGTGGGACCGCATGATGACCGGTCACGTAGTGGATTTCCTCGACTTCAACATCGGCAGTTATCACTGGCCGGCATTCAACGTGGCCGACAGCGCGATTGTGATCGGTGCGATCTTGCTGGTGTCAGAGATTGTGTTTGCGAAGTCGCGGAATGAAGCAGTTAAGAGCAGCTCGTAACGAAGCTGTCAGCTAATGCCATCTTGGTCCCTCAAGTCCTTCTCTGTCATCCCGAGTTTGTCCTCCCGAGCGGAGTGAGGTCGCCTTGAGCGTTTCATCGTAGGTGTATAGTGGAATGCGGCGAGACTCTGCGGCAAACTGGCAATGGCGAAATGGTATGGGGACGATCTGCGGCGCAAGCTGCTGCAGGCCCACGACCGTGGGGAAGGGACGTTGGAGCA
The DNA here is from genome assembly GCA_963833155.1 of uncultured Acidobacteriaceae bacterium. Classification (GTDB taxonomy): domain Bacteria; phylum Acidobacteriota; class Terriglobia; order Terriglobales; family Acidobacteriaceae; genus Bog-257. The sequence goes on along the minus strand of CAWHWY010000021.1, from coordinate 41,242 downwards.
ACTAGCCGAGCGCTTCTCGGTCAGCGCGCCGTGGGCGTGGAAAATCTCCGCCCAACGTAAGCGCAGCGGGCAGATGGAGCGGGTCGAGCAGCGCCGGGGCACGGTCCGCAAGGTCACCGCCGCGGTGGAGCAGCAGTTGCGCGAGTGGGTGCAGGCCCAGCCCGATCTGACGCTGGCCGAGTTATAGCAGAAGCTGGAGAAGGCCCACCATCTGCAGGTCAGCATCGGACGGCTGTGGCAGGTGCTGCGTCAGATGGGTCTGCGGCTGAAAAAAGTCACTCCACGCCAGCGAACGTGACACGGAAGCCAACCAGCAGCGGCGTCAAGCCTTCCAGGAGACGATCCGCACGATCGCGCCGGAGCGGCTGATTTTTAGGCGACCGAACGCAGCCGAGGGATCTGCGGTTTCTTTAAGGGAGTCACGTACCAGCCGCAGATCCCTCGACTCCGGGCTCACGTCCTCCGCTCGGGATGACAATTCTTAATGGATGCCGAAAGCTGACAACAGAAGGCTGAAAGCTGATGGCTGACAGCTGACAAGCTTCTTACGGCGTCCCATACACCCGCTTGTACACCTCAGCGTTGCGCACAATGGCCTGAACGTATTCCCGCGTCTCCGTGAATGGGATGGACTCTACGAATTCGTCAATGTCGCGGTAAGTGCCCGATGCTCGCCAATCTTCAACCCGTTCCTCGCCTGCATTGTAGGCCGCGAGCGCGTACTCGATCTGACCGCCGAAGTGGTCAACCATCTGGCGAAAGTAGCGCGTACCTAACTCGATGTTGGTCGTGGGATCAAGCAGCGAGTCGGTGCTGTAGTGTTGCAATCCCTGCTTCTTGGCCTCGCCCTTGCCTGTTCTAGGTAAGAGCTGCATCAGTCCAATGGCGTTGGCGTGGGAGATGGCTTCGGGGTTGAACTCGGACTCCTGCCGGATGAGCGACGCCACCAGGTAAGGATCGAGGCCGTTCTCGTCCGAATAGTGGCGCAACGCGTCCCAGTATGGACGCGGGAACAGTCCGTGCCAATACTCTGCAGGAAGCGCGTTGACATCGAATGCAAAGTAGCCGGATATCGCACGCTTCAAAGCTTGCAGCGCGCGATAATATTCACCTCCATCGGAATAGATGCGCGTGATCTCCAGCATCTCCCACGATGGGCCTTCAGAACTGCCGGCCTGCAGTTCGCGAACAGCCAAGTCGGTAACGCCGGCGTTTTCCAGCAGCCTGGCGCGCATGTAGTGAAGGTCATCCTCAGGTGGGTCAGTGACCTGTGCCATCGGATCGTAAGTCCGCGCCGAACCCACACGTTGCAGCAGCGCCACACTCGCCACGGGAGCGCTCGGCATTATGGCCAGCCGCTTTCGCGCCAGCACGCCGTAATAATAATTGCGATAGCGATCTGCGAGTTTCTCGTAGTAGGCCCGTGCCAAGCCGTAATCCTTGTCGTCCTCGGCCATACGGCCGCGCCAGTACATGGCGTTGGGGACCTCGTTGGTCCCGGGATAGAACTCGACCTGTTCCTCGAAATACTTCTTCGCCTGCTCGGGCCGGTTCTGCCGATAGGTCAGCCAGGCGCACTTCCAATGAGCGTAGGCCGCCTTCGTCCCGTCCGGGAAAGCGCTGGTGGATCTCGCGGTAGTAGTTGATGGCGCGATCGTAGTCCTTCCGCAGCAAGTACATGTTGCCTGCCGTCAGCAGTGCCGACTCCAGCCACGGTGACTTCGGGGTGGTCGCGCGCAAGTGCTCCAGGATGGTGTTAAGGCCGAGCGTCATCGTTGGCGTTGCGCGCGATCTCGGCCCGCTGATACCACTTTTCCGCGCTGGCGTCGCTGCCGTCGTCGGGAATGCGATCGAGCGCGGCGCGGGCCTGGCGCGTGTTGCCGTCGTGCATGTAGGAATTCGCCAACAGGATGAGCGCGGAGGAATTTGTCGGCTGGAGATCAACCATCGCCTTGTACTCATCCGCGGCAGCGCCCCAGCGACGCGTCTTATACAGCGCATCAGCACGGTGCTCGTGCTCGCTGTAGGTCGGAGCCGCAAGAAACGCCGCCTCCGGGATCTTCTTTAGGTCAGCAGCCGCGTTGTCCGCCGTGTAGCTGGTGGCATAGTTGTAGTAAACACGCCGCAGAATCTCGGCTCCGGTTTTGCCTTGGTTGTTCTGCACATATGCCTTGCCAAGGAAATACTCCGTCTCGGCATTCGCAGGGGAACGATGGTTCTCCAGAAGATGGATTGCTTCGGCCGGCTGGTTGGTGGCCAGCAGAGCCCTGGCGTAAGCGATGGTAGCGTCGTGCGCGTAGAGGGAGTCGGGAAAACGTGCGCCAAAATCCCGGAGGTACGTGGCTGACGCGCTCGGGCTGTTGCTCTGAACGTAGGAATTGCCGATAAAGAACGAAGTATAGTCCTTCAACTCGCCAATAGCCGGTCTGTGCCTTTTGCAGCGCCGCAATGGCGGCCGGATACTGGGCATCCAGATAGTGCGCGTAGCCAATGGCGAACCAGGCCAGCGCTCCGGCCTCGGTGTTGGCGTGGGCATGGGCGTAGTTTTCCACTCCAGCATAGGCGGCCGGAGTGCGGTATTCCACTAACTGACGGGCCATGGGCCGCAAGTCGGCAGACGCCACGAAGGTGCGCTTCATCCGGTGCGCGCGTGTTGCGGTCACCTTTTTGCGGGGACGATGGCTGGAACTCGCCGTCTTCGATTTCTTGTGCGTGGACGTCGTACTGGATTTATGCGCTGCAGTCGATTTCTGGGTGCTCGTCGCAGACGAAGACTTCTTCTTCTGGGACGTGGACGCACTGTCTTGCGCGAACAGTCCACCCGTCGGCAAAACCAGAAGAAAGGCCACCGAAGAACTGCGAAAGAAACCCTCTCTGTACTCACCCTACTCAGTGTAGCGCGATTTCCCGGGTCCGCGTTTGTCCAATTCGTTACAGAATGGGTTCCTGCCTGGGACATCCGCAGGGCTCGCGTATCCGTACAATAGACGAAACCTGCACCAGAGCTGCTAGCGCGTGACCGCCGTCAAAAGGCGCTCGAGAATTAAAATTTCACTTCCCCGGTTTTCCCGAATCGGTTGACATATAGGTACAATGGCTTTGGGATTTTGTTCCGGGCGTAAAATCCTGAATCTACGCAAACATGGCGACCATCCAACCAAGGGTAGCGGAGCCAGCCGACGAAACCTCGCTGGTACATGCGGCCAAGGCCGGTGACATCAGTGCGTTTGAAGAACTGGTGAAACGGTACGACCGTAATGTTTTTCGGATTGCGCAGCACATCACGCAAAACCGCGAAGATGCGGAAGACGTGGTGCAGGACGCTTTCCTGAAAGCGTACCAAAACCTGGCGAACTTCCAGGAGCAGTCGAAGTTCTATACCTGGCTGGTGCGGATTGCGGTGAACGAAGCGCTCATGCGCTTGCGTCGCCGTCGCCCTGAGCGCATGGTGTCACTCGATGAGGACATCAAGACGGAAGAAGATTCCATGCCGCGAGAAGTCGCGGATTGGGCGCCAAATCCGGAACAGCTCTATACCCAGGGCGAACTGAAAGAGATCCTGGGTAAGACGATCCAAGGGTTGCCTCCGAGTTTTCGGACGGTGTTTGTGTTGCGAGATGTTGAGGGCCTCTCTACCGAGGAAACGGCGGATGCCCTGGATTTGAGTATTCCCGCGGTCAAGTCCCGCTTGCTTCGGGCCCGGCTGCAACTGCGCGAACGTTTGAGCAAGTACTTTAAAAATCGTACTGGTGGAGATGGCAAAAAGTGACCTGCTCTGATTTTCTGAAAGAGCTGACCGATTACCTCGACGGCGCGATGGACGCTCAAACCCAGGCGGAATTGGAAGACCATCTCCAGTGGTGCCACAACTGTTACGTCGTCTGCAATACCACCAAGATGACCATCGAGATTTATCGCGACTCCCAACTTTTCGAACTTCCTGACGATCTCCGTAGCCGTTTACGTTCAGCAATCCTGTCAAAGTGCCAGAGTCATAAGAGCCATTGCGCCGGGGCGCCAACCCAGAGCGATTCTTCACAGCCGAAACCGTAGTTGCAGAATTGTCTATGCGCGGAACGAAGGGTTCTTCCTTTCTCCTCTTCCGCGCTCTAAGGTCCTCCGTACTACAAAAACCTGATGGTCGTAGAGTTCCAATTTGGAACTGCCCATATAGCAGCACCGAACCTTTTTCACCGCCTCCGAATCTAACTAACTGATACCGGGTTCCTGTCAGTAGAGGACTGCCCAGCGGAACCGGGGTAGCACGGCTTCTTCTGAAACCCTTTGCTGACGTTGGCTTGGTCTGAGGAGGAAGGTCATGAGTCTATACGATCTGGTCTTCGGCTGTTCGCACAAGCATTGCAGCTTTCCTATTACTGTTAAAGGCAAAATGCGCCGCAGTGAAGCGGCTTCGGTCACCGGCACTTATTTCGTGTGTCTGGATTGTGGTAAGGAATTTCCCTATGATTGGAAGGAAATGAGGATGGCTCGCTCCAAGCCCCAGTCCTCGGAAGCCGCCGGTACCGTCGCGATTCTGCCGGACCACAGGGCGGCATAATTCTCGCGCGGGTCGCTTCCTTGCTCGCGTTGACCTAAAACTTGCGTAGCTCTACAGGTGAGTTCTGCCGAGCACCCGTTGCTGTCAGCGCTGCGAGCGTTCACTTCCACAGAGCTGCGCTGACGACTCCTGTCAGGCAGTAGTAAGGATCCCCGGAGTCGGCCAATCCTTTCACAGGATCGCAGTAGGTAAACCCAACCATCCGGCCGTAAGAATCCACCCCAAAGCATCCGTGAACACGGCGGGCCGGCTTCGGCGGCCGTTCAGCCACCCGCCGCGACGCCAGCTCCCTCAGACCGGACCAAGGCCAGCGCGGTGACGTCATTGTGCGTAGGGGGGGTGCGAAGAAACTGCTGCACACCGGCTAGGATGCCGGTAGCGATCTCGCGGGCATTGTTCCGCGAGGCGCGCTCGAAATGCTCCTTCACGCGGCGAAGGCCAAACTCTTCCCGCTTGTGCGCTGCCTCTACTACGCCTCGCGAGACCAGCAGCAGCGATGCTCCGGGTTGCAGCGCGACAAACGGTGCTTCATAGGTGGAAGCGGAAAACAGTCCCAGAGGAAGCCCAGTGGCGGGCAGTTCCGTGACACCGCTGTGATCGCGTAACAAACCGGGAGTATGACCCGCATTGGCGTAGCAAACGGTGCCCAGCGCTTCGTTGTAGCACCCGACGAAGGCCGGACAGGAGCGGACTCCCGACGCAGCCCGGCGTATGGTTAAGTTCAACTCCAGGCAGAACTCCATCATCGCATCTGCCTCGTTGACTTCCGGGTGGGCGAAGCTCTTGCATCCCGATTGGTGAAAGGTTTGACGCGCCGCCTCTACAATCGCCTGGTTCTCACCGTGACTACCCGCGACGTCAAGTAGACCGAAGACAACACGGCTCGGGTTGGCCCGCAGGAAACCGTAGAAGTCTCCGCCTACTCTGTTGCCCTGGATCATGCCGGCGATATCGGCGCCAGACAGAGGTGGGAAATCAGCGGCCGTGGGAGGGGCGGCAGCAATCGTACGCTCGCGTTGGAACGGCAGCTTCATACGAGTTTGAAGATCATATCGGAAATCCGGCGGATTGCAAACGCGGCGCGAAACTTGTGTTGGCACGATACCATAGTCGAGGCCTCTGGAGGGAATTCTGCATGCGCATCTTTAGTGTTGGCGAGATTTTGTGGGATGTAATCGGCGACCGCGAATTTCTTGGCGGAGCGCCGTTGAATTTTGCTGCTCACGCCCGCCAACTCGGCCATGAGGTTTTCCTGCTAAGCGCCGTGGGAGAGGACGATCGTGGGCGTCGCGCTCTCGAGCGTCTCCACGAACGCGGAATCTCCACCGAGTTCGTGCAGGTGCTTCCCGGCAAGAACACCGGTATCGCCCAGGTGGAACTCGATGCCGACGGCAAACCAATGTTTCAGATCGTCCGGCCGGCGGCGTACGATTTTGTGGAGCTCACCGCGCTCCATCTCCAGCGCATCGCGGAACTACAGCCACAGTGGATTTACTTTGGCACGCTGTACCACATGTCTGGCTCGACGTTAGCTTCGACATTGAAGCTGCTCAAGGCTGCGCCCTCCGCGCGACGGTTTTACGACGTCAACCTGCGGGACGGCAACTGGAGTTTGTCGGTGGTGGAGCAATTATCAGCCCAGGCGAACGTCGTGAAGTTGAGCGACAGCGAGGCGGAGTTCTTGGACGCCTCGGTCAATACCGCAGGTCAAGGCTCGTCAGTCGAGCACTTCTGCCGCCGCTGGAGCGAACAATACGGTTGCCAAACAATGTGCGTGACTTTCGGCGAGCGCGGCTGTGCTGTCTTTCAGCGCGGCAAGTATTGCGACGTGCCTGGCTTCCAAGTTCAGGTTACCGATACGGTCGGCGCTGGTGACGCCTTCGCGGCCGCCTTCCTTCACGGCATCGGGCAAGGGTGGGATGCGCACCTCACGGGCAGGTTCGCCAATGCAGTCGGGGCATTGGTTGCCAGCCGGGCGGGCGCAACCCCGGACTGGCACATCGACGAATGCCGGCCTATGCTGGGATTGAATACGCCGTAAATCAACCGAGCTTGTTCAGCGCCGCTCGTAGTGCATCAATCGCCAACTGGGCGGCGTGTCCTGAGGCCGCCGGCAGTCCTCCTACAGCGGCTACGATTTCGTCCTTGCTGAGGGACGACGCCTCATTGGCCGATCTTCCATTCACCAACTCGGTCATCGCAGAAGCGCAGGCCATGGCAGGCACACAGCCTTTCGCGCGAAAACGGATGTCGGCGATGTCACCAGCATCCATCTTGATGGCCAGCTCCAGGATATCTCCACAGGCGGGATTCTCGATTCGCACCTGGGCATCCGCGTCGGGCAATTCACCCGAATTGCGTGGGTGCTCGAAGTGGTCCAGTAGTTGAACAGAATACATTGCGCCGGCCCCATCTTTAGCTTACCGCGCGACCCCGGCTAAATGCCCCTTCGTATAATCAAACAACTTTGGATGCCACTGACCACAGACCGCTTCGCGTCGCCTCGCTGCAGCCCAGCGCAACCGTCACACTGCGCGATTTGGGCGTATTGGACCGGCTGGTCGCCTGCACGAAGTATTGCGCAGACGTCTGTCCCGAAGTCGGAGATGCCCCGTGCGTGATCGTCTCCGACTCCTGGAGCGCGCAGAGCCCGCAAATTCTGGCCGCGCATCCTGACCTCGTGATCGCCTCGGTCCCCTACCAACTCGAAGCGGTGGCCGAAATTCTGAAGGCGGGTGTGCGATTTCTTGGACTGGCGCCCCGAACGCTCGCCGACATTTACGCCGATATCTCAGCGATTGCGGGCGTGATGGGGGTGTGGGACCGCGGGCAGACCGTGATCAGCTCAATGCAGAACTCAATCGCAAAGGTCCGCGAGCGCACCGCGACTGCATCGAAGCTTAGGGTGTTCTGCGAAGAGTGGGGCAGACCAATCATCGCCTCGCAGGTCTGGGTCGCCGAGTTGGTGGAGGCTGCAGGCGGCAAATTCGTTGGCCAGCCGGGTCAGACAGTCACTGCGAAAGAAATCGCCGAGGCGCGGCCGGACGTGATTCTCGCCGCCTGGTGCGGCGCTGGTGATCGTGTTCCGCTGGAGAAGATCGTCGAGCAGCGTGACTGGACGGAGCTGTCAGCCGTACGGGCGTCGAGGGTCTTCTGCATTAATGACGAACTGCTGAACACGCCCGCCACGAGCTTGATCGGAGGGTTGCACGCCATCGCCTGGGCGCTGCATCCCGATTGGTTCCAAAAGCCCGGCGGTATACGCCAACTGCGCAGCCTATGATATGAATGGGTTACGTATGCGGAGAGATTATCAGCGGCTCGCCGAAGAACTGGACGCGCTTGCCGATGCCGCCAAAACTGTCGAAGACCTGATGAGCATCATCGTCGGCCGCTTGCAGGAGCGGCTGCATCACTTCGACTGGGTTGGCTTTTACATGGTCAAGAAGGGCCGAGTAGGCGAAGATCCTATGCTAGTGCTCGGCCCCTACGTCGGCGCCGAAACGCCCCACAAACGCATCCCGCTCAACCAGGGAATCTGTGGCGCTGCCGTCACATCGGGGCAGACCGTCGTGGTTGATGACGTCAACGCTGACCCACGCTATCTTGCGTGCTCCGTCGAGACCAGGTCTGAGATCGTGGCCCCGCTGTTCTTGAAAAGCAACGTCGTCGGCGAGCTCGACATTGACAGCCACACGCCTGCGGCCTTTACAGATGAGGACCGACAACTGGTCGAACATTGCGCCGCCCTGGTAGGAAATTACCTGGAGAAGATCTCGTGACGCTCGGTAAGACAGAATCGAGGCAGACGTCTTGACCAAGCAAGTGGCGGCTGCGCTCATCGTCCGCGGAGAAGCAATTCTCAGCTGCCAACGAACGGAATACCAGGCACTGCCGCTGAAGTGGGAGTTTCCCGGTGGGAAGATCGAAGCGGGAGAAGACCCGCCAGCAGCCTTACACCGCGAACTCGACGAGGAACTTGGAATTCGCGCGCACATCGGGCGCAAGGTTGCGCAACTCCAGCACCACTACCTAAACGGTAACGCCGTGGAGCTCCATTTCTTTTTGGTCGAGCGGTACGACGGCGAGATGCAAAACCGCATTTTCCGCGAAATCCGCTGGGTGGACCGGCGCGAATTGCCGAAACTTGATTTCCTGGATGCCGACAGGAAGCTGGTGCAACAGCTCGCCAACGGCGAGCTGCTTTAGCTGCCTCCCCGGCCGGTCACCAACCATGCAATCGTGAGCCCAATCATGATGATCGTCGCAGCCCAAGCGATCGCGTTAAACCACGTGCCGTTGACGTGTTTGCCCATCAACTCACTCTTGTTGATTAGCAACAGCATAAAGATCAGCACGAAGGGCAATACGATTCCATTGACCACCTGTGACAGGATGCTGATTTTCACCAACGGGATGTTGGGCAGCAGAATGACCCCGCCGCCCGCGATCAGGAGCAGCGTGTAGAGCCAATAGAAAACTTTGGCTTCACTGAATTTGTGGCCTACGCCTGACTCGAAGCCAAGACCCTCGCAGACGGTGTAGGCAGTCGAGATCGGAAGGATCGAGGCGGCGAACAGTGAAGCGTTGAACAGCCCCGCGGCAAAAAGAATATAGGCATATTCTCCGGCCAACGGCCGTAGTGCTTGTGCAGCGTCAGCGCCGTCATGAATCTGCCTGATACCGTGGACATACAGGGTTGCCGCACACGCCACCACGATGAACCAGGCGACGACATCCGTAAAGAGACAGCCAAGAATCACATCCCAGCGCGAAGCCCGGTACTCGCGCGGTGTGATTCCCTTCTCCACGATTGACGATTGGAGGTAAAACTGCATCCAGGGGGCAATCGTTGTGCCTACTACGCCAATGACCATGTAAATATACGATGAGTCGCGAAAGGCCCCGGTGTGCGGCGGTTTGAAGGTGGCAACAAAGGCATCTCTCCAGCTTGGTCCAGCAAGCACGCCTGCGATAATGTAGGCAAAGTAGAAAAACGACGCCGCCAGGAAGACTTTCTCCACACTCTTATACGTGCCCTTCACCACCAGCAGCCACACGACGACTGCCGCGGCGGGCACGCTAACATACCTCGAAATATGGAACAGTTCGAGGCTACTCGCCACTCCGGCGAATTCCGCCACTATGTTGCCGAAGTTGGTGATCACCAGCCCCAGCATCATGAAGAACGTGATGCGCAGGCCGTATTCCTCGCGGATGAGATCGCTGAGCCCCTTGCCGGTAACCGCGCCCATGCGTGCCGACATCTCCTGCACCACAACCAGCGCCAGGGTCATGGGGATCATGACCCAAAGAAGGAGATATCCAAACTGCGCTCCGGCGGCGGAGTAGGTATAGATGCCGCCGGCGTCGTTGTCCACGTTCGCGGTGATGAACCCGGGACCGATGACGGCCAGGAACATCAACAGGCGGATTCTCCAGATTCTAAGCCGTCGTTTTTCGAGCATGTCACCGGGAAGTTAAGGCGAGATGGTCAAGACACCCCAGAATAAATGCAGCTTGCGAAATGCGCCAACCGCGGGGGCGTTTTACAGCTTGGCGCGAAGCATATTGATCACATCATCGGCAGTGATCACCCCTGTCAAGATCCCTTCTTCGTCGATCACGGGCAGGGTGAGCAGGTTGTATTTGTCGAAGATCTCGGCAACTTCTTTCTCATCTGCACCGGGCTGAACGCTCGGCATATGGCCGCTGCTGAGCATCATCAGCGGCGTTCCCGGCGGCGCCAGTACAATCTTGGCCAACGGCACCGCACCCAGAAGTTTATCTTTCTCCCCTACGATGTAAATCGTGCTGACGCTCTCAACTCCACCCTCGAAGTTGCGCAGCATCTCGACCGCGTCCTCCACCTTCGCAGTCGGGCCCAACGCCATGTAGTCGGTGGTCATGCGCCCGGCAGCGGTGTCTTCCTCGAAGGTCATTAGTTCCGCGACTTCGGCCCGCTCCTCCGGCTCCATCTCGGTGAGGATTTCCTCTGTCGCATCTGGAGGCATGTCGCCGAGCAGGTCGGCCGCGGCGTCAGGGTCCATCTCTTCCACAATGTCGGCGGCGCGGTCGGAATCGAGCGAGCTGAGGATCGAGACCTGCAGTTTGGGATCAATCTCCTCGAGGGTCTCGGCGGCGACCTCTTCATTGAGGGTCTCAAAGATGGCCTCACGCTCGGCCGGGGCCAGGTCCTCGACGATGTCGGCGATGTCGGCCGGGTGCAGCTTGGACAAGCGATCGAGCGATATTTTCAGCTTGACCCGGCGGGCAGGGTCAACCTCGATAAGGTCAACAAAATCCCAGGGAATCATCCGCGGCGGAATTCTCGCCAGAAGTACGCGCAGTGCAGCCGCGGGAACCACCCCCTTCAGCAGGCGGCGGATGGCCCCGCGCGCGCCCACGTCCACCGCGCCCAGCTTAAGAACGACGTGGGTGTGCCCCGTTTCCTCGTGGAGATCGACATCATTTACTCGCACAACCTTGCGGCCATGCACGTCGATGATCTGCTGGTCGAGTAGGTCGCGGGCCAACAGCAGCATCCCCTCGCCGCCTGTGTAGGGTATCCAGTCGGAGACGGAATTGCTGGCTCGCACCCCTCCGTTGATAGAGTTCACTGCGTTGGTCACCAAGCAGACAATCGCCACCGCGGGTCCTCACCACTAGGCCCAAAATCTGGCTGGAATTGTCCTGCGGAACAACCGCGACTTCGCGCACCTTACCTGCAGCGGCGCCGCTTCGGTCAAATACCGGCGCACCCAACAGATCGCTAAGGGCTAGAGGAGTCATCGATTTCACTATATGCGATGCCTTCGGAAAATGCGTAGCGAATTTCGTAGATCGCGCAACAACGATACGAAACTTGATCCGTTCCGGAACCGGGCCAGTTTGGCCGCCTCCTGAGCCGTCTGCGAAACTGAGTTATGCTCACGTTTTCCTGCGAAGCTATCCTTTTCGATCTCGACGGAGTGCTGGTTGACTCTACCCCTTGCGTGACGCGTGTCTGGAGCGCGTGGGCGGAGGAGCATGGGCTCGACGCCGAGTATGTCGTTCATGTCGCGCATGGCCGGCCCACGATCGCGACCGTCCGCGAGGTCGCGCCCCATCTCGACGCCCGACGGGAAACAGACCGAATCGAACAAAGGGAAATCAAAGACACCGAGGGCTTGCGGGTCTTGCCCGGAGCGAAGGAACTTCTCGCAAAGTTGCCTCCGGAGCGCTATACCATCGTGACCTCAGGGACGCGTCGATTGGCCACGAGGCGGCTCCAAGTGTCTGGGCTGCCAGTTCCCGCCACCATGATCACGGCTGACGATATTACGAAAGGGAAACCCGATCCCGAACCCTACCTCGCTGGAGCGCGCGCGTTGGGCTACAAGCCCGAGAGCTGCCTGGTCTTCGAAGACGCGCCGTCACGCATCCGCGCGGCTAAGTCTGCTGGCATGGTAACGATTGGTGTTCCCACAACTTACAGAACAGAGGAATTGGCGGGGGCTGAGGCCAGCATCCCGTCTCTGCAAGCCGTCGTGCTGACGATTGCAGCGGAGGGATTGATCGTCGCACTGGCGGAATAAGTGGAGGCTCTCACGTCTTATGCAATCCTCAACAAGCAGGCAGCGTGACGCCGCCATGAACATGCCATAAGGGAAGGCTGCTGAAATGCCTGCCGCCTAAGGTCAGGAATTCCCCCATAATTCTTGCCGTTTCCCTTCAAACGGACCGCTCTTGCTTCAGAGAGAATGTACCGTTTGCAGCCTCTCGATGATGGCCTCCACCATCGTACAGCGGTTCCGCAGGCCAGTCTTGAATTCGTGGTGAGCGGCTTTGTTGATTTCGTGCAGCAAGTGTTTGTGATGGTCCTGTAGGAGTTCCCGGAGTAGCTCTTCTTCCTTGTCGGTCAACCGTAGTTCCATGGCGACCCCCAATTGTTTCGGTGCTTACAGCACAATTGTAGGCTCGTGAGGCAAGTGAAACCAAGCGGAACCTTCCGCGGACTCCCTTCCCGATAGCTGGCGCCGTTACAATCACTCCACGGCACGGCGCAAAATAAGTGATAAGTGCAAAATGCCAACTGCTACGTCGCCAGCGTGCTTAGCTCCGCTAACACCCGCTCCACTTCTTCGGCGGTGTTGTAGTGCGTCAAGCCGATGCGCAAGAAGCCTCCGCTCGGCTCCACGCCCAAACGTTCCGTCAGGTTGATGGCGTAGTAGTTCCCTTCCCAGGTAAAGATGCCCCGCTCGCCGAGCCGTATGGCCAGCTCGCGCGGTGTGTGGCCGTCTATGCGAATGGCCACGGTCGGCGTACGCAGGTCGAACTTCGCCGTGTCCTTGATGCCGTAAAACGTAATCCCCGGCATCGCCAGCAGGCCGCTGATTAACTGCTCCATCAGTTCGTGTTCGTGCTGATGGAACACCTCGTATGCGGCAAGGATGGCCTCGCGCCGCGTTCCCGCCGCGGGTTGGTGGTAGCGGCCGACATCAGCAATGTAATCTATGGCCGCGATCAGCCCCGCGAGACATTCGTGGTTCTGCGTGCCGGTTTCCCAGCGGTCGGGCAACATCTCGGTGCAGGCGCGCAGCTTGTAAGGACGCAATCGCTGCAACTGCTCGCGCTTGCCGTACAAAATCCCCAGGTGCAGACCGAAAAATTTGTAGCTGGAGCACGCCAGAAAGTCGCAATCCAGTGCTTGCACATCAATCGGCCCATGCGGCGCGTAATGCACCGCGTCGATGAATGCCATCGCGCCGGCTTCATGGGCCAGGCGCACAATCTCGTTCACGTCGTTGACGGTTCCCACCGCATTCGCTGCCCAGCCAGCGGCCACCAGCCGAGTGTTGCGGCGGATCTTGGCGGACAAATCAAACATATCGAGCGTGCAATCGGCTGGATTCACGTCGGCGGTGCGCACTTTCACGCCGCGCTCTTCCAGGCACACCCACGGCGAGACGTTCGCGTCGTGGTCCAGGCACGTGACCAGCAACTCATCGCCGCCCTTCAGCTCGCGGCCAATGGCACGGCTTAGAGCAAAAGTAAGCGTCGTCATGTTGGCGCCAAAGATGACCTCATCAGTAGCACAATTGAAGAAGTCAGCCATCGCCGCACGCGCGTCCGCGATCATCTCGTCGGTTCGGCGGCTGGTGACAAAGGCGCCACCTGTGTTCGCGTTAGACGTCGAGAGGTAGTTCGCAATGGCATCGATGACCCGTTGGGGTACCTGCGTGCCGCCGGGGGCGTCGAAGAACACAGCTTGCTCGCCGTTCACGTTCTGCTGCAGCGCGGGAAACTGCTGGCGCACCCACGCGATATCCAGCTTGCGTGCAGGCTCGGCGATTTTGGCAATCGAAGACATATTTATGGATCCTCACTGGAGTTAGAAAATCAGCAAGCACAAAGGTTGTAAGCTGTGAATGCAGGTTTCTCCCGGCTGAAGTGGCTGTATCAACTATTGTAAATCCTGGAGCGACGTCCCAAGAGGAACGCTGGAACGCCTTCGCCTCGCACGGCCTTTGACTTCCCTGCCCTGGCCACCAATAATTGAGGCTGCCTCAGCTATGGGTATCTATGAAGAGATCGTGCAGCTTCGCCGCGAAGGTCGCCGCGGCGCTGTCGCCACCATCACCAACGTTCGCGGTTCCATCCCCTCATTTCAGACGGCGAAAATGCTGGTACGCGATGACGGCTCCATCGCTGGAACGATTGGCGGTGGCTGCGTCGAAGCCGAAGTCTGGCAGGCGGCACGCGAGGCGATGGAAGAGGAGAAGCCGCGTACGCTTAGCTTCAACCTGAACAACAATCCTAAGTACGACACCGGACTAGTCTGCGGCGGCACACTAGAGATATTCATCGAGCCGGTGCTTCCACCCGCCCTGCTGTACATCTTCGGCGCAGGCCACGTTGCCTATAACCTCTATAAGATCGCGATCATCGCCGGTTTCGAGGTGGTGGTGGTGGACGATCGCGAGTCTTACGCGAATCGCGAGCGCTTCCCGGATGCCCGCGAAGTCATCGCCGAGGATTTCGAAGCGGTTACGGCGCGTCTGGATCCTCCCGAGTCGTCGCACATCGTGATCATTACCCGTGGGCATCGCGACGACATGCGCGTTTTGCGCTGGGCGGTCAATACCCGCGCGCGCTATCTGGGAATGATCGGCTCGCGGCGCAAGACCATCTCCATCTACAAAGAGCTGGAGAAGGAAGGCATTCCCGCAGAAAAGTTCGCTAATGTCCATGCGCCAGTGGGGCTAGAAATCGGCGCGGTCACTCCGGAAGAGATCGCGGTCTCCATCGTTGCCGAGATGATTGCCGTGCGGCGGCACGTGGCAACGAATGTCCCCAGCAAGATGTATCGGCACGCGCAACCAGCCACATCGGATTCGGAGCATGAAGAGCAGGATGCAATTGCAGAAACACCGCGGTATCAGCTAAAAAGGCCGGTGTCGGGGTCATGAACCTGCCTGCCCTCCTCTTGGCAACGTAGCGCCTCTTCCACTCTATAGAGCTCTTGCTTATCGCGCTGCCGTCGCTGGTCGATACGCCTATACGTTTCAGTTGCCGCCTTCTCCTGAGCATCGTCCTTGGCGTTGTTTATCCTCACTTGCGCTTCGTAAAGCTGGTCATTACTCTTTTTCACGCGCTTTTCTAAGTCTGCGCGCCGCTCTTTTAGATTTTCCATTCTACAACTGTGTCTCAATTTAGACATGGGCGCAACATAAGACCACCCGAGATGTCAGGGGAGTTAACAGATACTTCGTGGAAGGAACACACAAAGCCCGCCGAGCCGGTCACTTACCCCTGCGGCATAGCTCACTGACAATCCGTGGCCGCGCGAGCGAAAATATCTGCTGACATGGGGGTCCTGGTCCACGCAATCGGTATGATTGCGGCATTGGACAAACTCCGTTACTGGCAGCGGCCGGGAAGGAGCGGCATAACAATGAAGAATGCGAAATACCTGGCACTCGCTACGCTGTTGTTAGCAACCTACTGCGTGGCTCAGGATATCGACCTCCGCGTAATAATCCATGGTCCGTTTGGAAGGCCGGCACTTGTAAAGGATCTTGGGGGAAATTGGACGGCAGCAATCGAGATATATTCGGATGCCAACGCGAAAGCGTTTGTACCTGACGTTACCAGTCGTGGATGGATCGCTTGGAATGCTGGGGAATTCCGTCGCAAAGGTGCATATACCGAATACCTATATTCGCATTTCGCGAGGGACGGCTTTTGTCACCAAGCAAAGCCTTCCTTCGTCTCACGTTGGCCTGGCGACTGTGCAAGGGTTCGCTATATGCGGAAGCTCATTCAGGTCGACACGCGCGAGAAAACCGTGACCTTGCTGGAGGTCATGCTAATGACAAACGATGACGACGACGGAACAGGCATAAGGCCTAACCCACTGAATCATCTGGTCATGCATACGACATTGCAAGTGCCGGACAATTCGCCATTTGGCAAGGAAGTCGCTCGCATGACCGCAATTGTGGCGCAAGGGGTCGGTGAGTATAGCGGACCGACTGCACAAGAGGTCATGCAAAACAACAAGGATGTCATGCTAAAGCAGCTTGACCAGATGCAGAAGGCAGCCCATGCCCGCGAGCAAGGCTGTCCCGGCGTCAATCGTGAGCAGTTGAGGAACTGGCACAGCATCGGATGCCCACCCGCGAACGCACCATGCACGCCGAAAGGTTCATGGGTACCAGAAGGGGGATGGGTGTGCAAATGAAACACGGCGCAACGTTCCTGATTGCCGATCCCATAGGTGGGAGCGCTCTGCTGGATACCAATGAGCCGCCTGGTATGCAGACAAACGTCACACGCCCGCGTGACCTGTGCACTTGTGCGTTCCCTTTCTGGTCATTTATCAGGAGAACGCGAGGACAGGGTGTTGGTATCTTCACCGGACGCACTCAGTGTGCGAAACCTCCGAATTCTTTGACAAATCAACCGGGCATGGTCAAGCGATTCGGCCTCTGGTTCCGGGGTGCGATGGGTGACGCATAACTCCCATGGAATGAATACTTTGCCATAACTCCTTTAGATACTAAATGTTGAGGGCAAATTCTGCGCAAGTTGCTAATTCCGAAGAACTAGGCAGGGGGAGGGTACCGATCGTGCCCTTAATGCCTTGGACTGCTGATGTAGCTACCCATAACTCCCCTGGAATGAATATTTTGCAGTAACTCCCTTAGATACAAGAATTTGACGGCGAATTCTGCGCAAGTTGCTGATTATAAAGAATAGCTGCGAGGGGAGGGGTGCCGACGTAGCCTCCTAGCTTTTGGACGGCGGTAGTTGCTAATCACCAGTTGCTGTTGCTATCTTCGAGCCATGATCCTTGCCCCCAGCATTTGCGGAGTCATTCTCGCCGCTGGATTTTCCAGCCGCATGAGCCGTGACAAGGCACTGCTGCCCTGGCCTCCAGTGGCGGAAGGAACGCCGGCCGCGAACACGTTCCTGGGCGCAACGATTGATCTACTCCAGGCGTATACCGACCTCGTCATCGTGGTTGCGGGCAGGAACGGGGCTGTCCTCGAGCCGGTCGCGTACGCCCATGGGGCGTTCATCGTGGTCAATCGCGAACCCGAGCGCGGACAGTTCAGTTCCTTGCAAACCGGACTGCAGGAAGTCCTGAGCCGCGGCCGTGATGCGGCCCTGATCGCACTCATCGACCATCCACCGGTGCTGCCCATCACCGTGCGGAAGCTGCTCGATGCCTTCCTCACTCCTGGCTCCGACGTGTGGGCAGTCGTGCCCGAGGTGCGGCGAGGCGAGCAACTGGCGCACGGCCATCCCATTGTTGTACGACGCGAGATGATTGAAGTGTTTCTGCGCGCCCCGGTGACCGCGACGGCCCGCGATGTCGAGCACCAATATCAGCAGCACATTCAGTATTTGCCGGTGGAAGACGCGCGTGTGGCCACGAACATTGATACCCCGGAAGATTACGATCGCCTGTTCAGCTCCGACCTGATTTCCTCGGAGAAGCAGTTTTGAGTTCGACGGAACTGCGCGGCCCAGCCACTCAATTCATCGAATCAGTGCTTGCTCTCAAGCCGGCCGTAGCGGTCTTCGACTGCGACGGGACCCTCTGGAGCGGCGACGCGGGCGCTGATTTCTTCCACTGGGAAATCGAGCGCGGCCTTGTGAGTCGCGAAGTCGCCGACTGGGCACGCGCCCGCTACAAAGAGTATGCAGCCGGCCGAGTAGACGAGGAGCGGATGTGCGGCGAGATGGTCACCATGAATCGGGGCATCTCGCAGGATGCCTTACAGCGGGCTGCTGAGGAGTTCTTCGACGAGGTCGTCGTCCAACGCGTGTTTCCGGAGATGCAGGAGCTGACACGACGTTTGGCGGCGCAAGGATGCGATATTTGGGCGGTTTCTTCCACCAATAGTTGGGTGGTAGAGGTTGGCGCTGCTCGCTTTGGCATCGCGCCCGATCACGTGCTGGCGGCCTGCGTGCATCTCGACGGCGGATGTGCGAGCGATCGCCTCATCCGCGTCCCGACGGATGAACTGAAGGTAGTGGCCGTTCGCGAAGCGATTGGCGAGGTGATCGACGCGGGCTTCGGCAACTCGGTGCACGATCAAGCCATGCTGGAGATGGCGAAGGACCCGTTCTGCGTCAATCCCAATGCGGACCTGGAGCAGATCGCGCGCGCGCGCGGATGGACGGTGTACTGGCCAGAAAGTAGTAGTCAGTTATCAACGAATCTCGCATCGGGCTCTCCAACTGACGACTAACCACTTGGCAACTCCACCTACTACGGCGGCGCAACGAAAAACAGGTTGCTCTCCAGCGCTTCTTCGGGCTGTGCGAACAAATCGATCCAGCCTTCCAGTGGCAGCGAGTCCACAGGCAGGTGTTCGCGCCAAATGGAGAAGCGCAGCCG
Source organism: uncultured Acidobacteriaceae bacterium (assembly GCA_963833155.1). GTDB lineage: Bacteria > Acidobacteriota > Terriglobia > Terriglobales > Acidobacteriaceae > Bog-257. Next base: position 22,790 of record CAWHWY010000021.1, on the reverse strand, counting down.
GATGCGGCTTCCCTGCTGGGCGCCAATCAGCTCAAAGGGAAGGCGGAATTCAAAGATCTCGGCCAGCGCAACCTCAGCCCGGTTGGTCGCCGCGTCGCCGTTTTCGGCCGAGAAGCTCGCCAGCTTGCGCCGCTCTTCCCCGTTGGTCAACACCCATTTCTGCAGCGACGTACCCTGTACATCGGCGGTGAGCCGATAAGAGTTCACCGGCGACTTGCGGTCGCCTTCATCGCGCCGCACTTCGATGTTCACAACCAGGCGATAAGCGCCTTCGGGCACGCTGTGATGAAAATCCAACCGTCCCGAGACCGAATCGGCGTCGAGTCCAGCATAAACCGCGTCCAGCAGAAACTGCTTGCCGTGCATTGCCATAGTGCGCTGGTCTGAGGTGTAACTGGCGGCTCCCATCCATTCGAAATAGCCGCTTACCAAGCCATCCACCCGCGCACGTACGTACGCAGTCTGCGGAAGATAACTGGGACGCACCACCCCGCTGATAATCGGGGTGTTCAGTTCCTCCGGCGGAATGCCTTCCAGCGCGTGATAGACATTGGAGAGATGCTTGCGATAGAGCTCGTCGAAGTCACGGTCGTTGGCCGAGTGGTGCTCTGGACCGTACCACCAATTCCAGTCGCTGCCTTCGGCAATCAGCAACTCTTCCCAAGCGAGCTTACGCTGCTCCGCCGAGACCCGGTGCGAATAACGGTCGTAATAGTCGCGCGCTTCAGCCAGCAAGTCCCAAGAGCGGTTGTCTTCAGGCGAACCAACCCACACATCGAGGTTGGCATTGATCCACGAACCCGGGACCAGCCGCTGTAGGCGCCCGAAATCGCTCTTCTTGTGCCGCGCAATGGCTTCGCTGATGGTGACGGACTCGATCTGCGGGTCGCGCGCCAGCGCATCATAAAAGCGGCGCAGGAATTCGCGCCCCGACTGGGGGTAGTATTCCCAGGCATTCTCACCATCGAGAATGATTGACACTACAGCGTTTTTTCCTTTTTGAAGAACTGGTTGTGCGGAATCTTTAATGTTTTGGATGAGATGGCTGGCAGCCTCCTGGGCGGCCATTCCCGAATACACAAATCCGACCAGGTCGGAGAGGTGATGATCGCGGAAGACGAGTTGCATCCGCGTGCCGTCCTTCTCGTAGCGGTAGATGTTGTAGAGCCGTTCAGCTCCCTCCCCTGGGAGCTTCTCGCCGTCGTGGCGAGCGAAATGGAAATCGAGGGAACGTCCGAGGACACCTTCATCCGTCGCCATCCAATGGATACCCTGTTTGTGCGCCAACGCCAGCGTCTCTTCGGAAAGGCTTCCCTCAGAGGGCCACAATCCCTTGGGGCGGACGCCGAATAAAGCTTCGTGCGAATCAAGCGCTCGCTGAATCTGGAGACTGGCGTCATCAGGATGGCGGAAACGCCTCGTCGGAAGGTTCACCCCAGGTGTGGATTGGGCCCCAACGTTGGTATCGCACAGTAGAGGCAGAATCGGGTGGTAATACGGCGACGCGGAAAGCTCGATCGATCCCCTCTTGGCAGCTTTGGCATAGGCGGGCAGCACCTTGGCCAGAAACTCGCGTTCCTTGGCGATCACCAGTTGCTGGTCCTCAACCGTGAAGTCTTCCCCCTTTTCAACCAGCGCGGTAACATCGGGCTCGCCCAGGAGATACTCGTCGAACCAGGCCAATTGCGACAAGACCTGCAGGTCGGCGTAATCGCGGGTCACGAAGTACGCATCCGGGCCTTCGGGACGCTCGCTGGTGGCGCGATATCGCTCCCAAAGTTCGCGGTATCTTGGGTACCGTCCCATCATGTTGACCGGGTTCGCTTGAAAAAGATAGCGCAGGGCGAATTGCCGGTCAGACGGCGTCAACTCGTCGGCTGGCTTGGCCACAACGTTGAAAAACGGATCGTGCGCCTGCCCGGAAACATAATCCTGGATCTGGGATACCAGCGAGGGAACGAGGTTGAAATTCTGATGGACGTGGGGAAACTCGTCGAGCAGTTTCACCATCCCGTAGTAGTCCTTAAGGGCGTGTAACCGGACCCAGGGGAGGCGATACTCGCCCGTAACCATGTCTTTGTAGAACGGCTGGTGCATGTGCCAAAGCAGCACCAACCGAATTTTGGGAGAACCGTCGGTACTCATTCGAGGCTTTTGCGCTCCCAAGTGTATCAGGCTGGGGACTGGCTTGGCACTCCGCTGGGCGATCGAATTTGCCACATTGGTGGGAGACCAACGGCTCAATTCTCCCACCGTAAAAACGGGGGGCTCTGGAACGGTTACAAGGCACGGTATTAGCTACAGCCGACGTTCGGGCCGCGTCAGAACATCCAGATGCTTCCCGCGCGCTGCGCAACTGTCCATTCCCGTCGCTCTTCCGATAAACTAAATCTTCGTGCGCATCCTCACCCGCTACATCCTGAAGGAAGTTAGCTCGCACGCTCTGCTGGGCGTAGCGCTGTTCACCTTCATCATCTTCATGCGGGACCTGGGGCGGCTGTTGGAGTTGATCGTCCGCAACAGCGCTCCGCTCCCCAGTGTGGCGGAGATTTTCCTTTTCACCCTGCCAACAACGTTCATCATCACTCTGCCCATGGGTGTGTTGGTGGGCATTCTGGTGGGACTCAGCCGCCTGGCCGCCGACAGCGAAGTCACTGCCATGCGGGCCAGCGGCATGGGCGCGGGAATGTTCGTGCGCACCATTGCCATCTTCGCCGTCGCCGCGTGGATGCTGGGGATGTTCAACAGCATTTACGTGGCGCCGAAGTCAGCCATCGCGCTCGATCATCTGCAGGATCGCCTCCGGTCGTCGCAGGCATCGTTTGAAATACAGCCGCGCGTCTTCTACGAAGAATTCAAGAACATCGTGCTCTATGTGCAGGACGTGGTGCCCTCTGGCGGCCGCTCGTTGTGGAGGGGCATATTTCTGGCCGACATCAGCGATCCGGCCTCGCCCAAGATAACCCTGGCCGAGCGGGGCGCTCTGTTGAGCGATGCGCCCGACAAACTGCGCTTCCATCTGGAGGACGGCACCCAGCAGGAGATGATTCCGCAGGCCAAGGACCAGTATTCGATTACGACCTTTGAGAGCACTGAGATTCCGATTCAACTGCCCAGTAGCTCGGACCATGCGCCCCATGATCTGCTTCCGACGGCCGAATTGGGCCTGCGCGATCTGCTCAAGAATGCAGAGCTGGAACAGCGATCTGCGGAGCGGCTTCGCCATTCCGATCCGGCAACAGCCGGATCTCGTCAGCTGGCGGCACGTTACTACCAGATTGAGTTCCAAAGGCGATTTGCGCTTCCCGCGGCCTGCCTCGTGCTCGCAATGGTGGGTATCCCTTTGGGCTTGTCGGCCCGCAAGGGCGGCAAAAGCACCGGCTTTGTGCTCACGATTCTCCTGGTGTTTGTCTACTACTTCTTTTCCCTTACCGGCGTTTCAATGGCGCGACAAGGCAAGGTGACCCCCTGGGAAGGGGTTTGGGCAGGCAACGTTTTCTTCTTTCTTTGCGGACTACTTCTGTTGTGGCGGGTGGATCGCATGCCCATCGAGATCGGCAGCCTCAACGAATTCTGGAAGTCGCTCAAGCAGAAACTGCCCGTTCTTGATCCTCAGCGGAAGAGAGCAAGTCGGGAGCGCACAATCCAAATCGGCTCCATGGCCCACAAGAGCCGCTTCCGTGCCCGCTTTCCGCTGATCCTCGATGACATGATCCTGCGGGACTTCGCCCTGTATCTGGTGATGATCATTGCTACGGCCCTGATCATCGTGCTGGTCTTCACCTATTTCGAGCTGCTCACCGACATCATGCGCAATCGGATTCCTGCGATCATTCAGGCCGAGTACCTGTGGGATGTGAGCCCTTCCCTCATCTATTTGATCGCCCCCCTGGCGGTCATGCTTGCCGTTCTCATCACGTTCGGGCTGATGGAGAAGTCGAGCGAGCTGACGGCCATGAAGGCCAGCGGCATGAGCATCTATCGGGCGGCGCTCCCTGTGGTTGTCCTCTGTGCTATCTTTGCCGTGGGACTGTTCGTCTTCGATCAGCTCTACATTCCACGCACCAACCGCCAGCAGGAGATCCTGCGCAACCAGATCAAGGGCAAGCCCGCCCAGACCTATTTGCAGGCGGACCGCAAGTGGATTTTCGGGCAGAACAACGAAATCTATTACTACCAGGTGTTCGACCCGGATACCGACCACTTCGGGGGGATCTCGATCTTTGAGTTCAATCCCAACACCTTCCAGCTCACCCGCCGCATCCATGCGGAGCGCGCGCACTGGGAAGAGGGCCTGAAGAAATGGGTCTTCCAGACCGGCTGGGTAAGAACGCTGCACGGCGCTTCCATCCAGGAATACCGCACCTTCGACGTGTCCACCTTCGATGAGCTGCGCGAAATCCCCAGCTACTTCAAGAAGGAAGTGAAGCAGTCGTCGGAGATGAACTACGAAGAGCTGCGGCGCTACATTGACGATCTGCAGCAGAGTGGCTTCGATACGGTGCGGCTGAAAGTGCAACTGCAGAAGAAGATCGCGTTCCCCTTGATAACCCTGGTGATGGCGATCCTGGCAATTCCGTTTGCGGCCTCGGGCCGCCGTGGTGGTGCGCTGGCCGGAGTGGCCATTGCTATCGGGGTCGCCATTGTGTACTGGGTCACCGCCGGTGTGTTCGAGGCCATGGGGGCTGCCAACCAGCTTCCCGCGATGCTGGCGGCCTGGGCGCCGGATTTCATCTTTGCCTTCGCCGGAGGATATTTGCTGCTTAGAGTACCGACGTAGCACCAGAGAGCGAGAATCAACTTCTCTTACTGCTCATCTAACATATTTCAGTGATGGCTGAACGCTGATTGCTGACTGCTGGCCAATGTTCAAAAATCTACGCCCGCTGTTTCCCTATCTGCGCAAGTACCAGGCGACCTTCTGGGTCGGTGCCGTGTGCGTGCTGTGCAACAACTGCGTATGGATTCTCTTCCCGCTGGTTATCCGCCGTGCTATCGACGACCTGAACCAGGGCGTTACTCTCCATAAGCTGCTTACCTACTCCGGGTGGCTGCTGGCCGTTGCCGGCACCAAAGCCATCTTCCAATTCCTCACCCGCTGGATCCTGATTGGCGTCTCACGCGAAATCGAGTTCGACCTGCGCAATGACCTGTTCACCCATCTCGAGCGGCTCTCCTACAGCTTCTATCAGCGCACCCGTACCGGCGACATCATGGCCCGTGCCACCAACGACCTCAACGCCGTGCGCATGTTGGTCGGGCCCGGGATCATGTACACCGCCAACACGGTGGTCTTCACCGCGGGTGCGCTGGCTTTCATGCTGAGCATCAGCCCGCGGTTGACCATCTTTGCTTTCGCGCCGCTGCCCATCGTCAGCATCGTGGTGCAGTATTTCGGACGCAAGATTCACGAGCGCTTCGAGCGCATCCAGGCCATGTTCTCTGACATCTCGGCGAAAGCGCAGGAAAATTTTTCCGGCGCACGCCTGATTCGCGCCTACGTGCAGGAGCAGGCGGAGATCGAGAGCTTCGAGCGCGAGAACACCGAGTACATTGGGCGCAGTCTCAAACTGGTTCGCCTGATGGGCATGCTCTGGCCAACCCTGGAAACTCTGCTGGGATTGGCGGTTGTAATCGTGCTTTGGATTGGCGGACGCGAGGTGCTGCTGCATCGCATCAGCGTGGGCAGTTTCGTGGCCTTCAACACCTACATGGTGCAGCTCACCTGGCCGGTGATTTCGCTGGGATGGGTCATCAACATCTTTCAGCGCGGCACCGCGTCGATGGGCCGCATCCAAAACATTCTGGCCGAGCAGCCGGAGATCACTAACGGCGGCGTTCCCGCGAAAGACGCTCCCACTGCGGTCCACGGCGAAATCGAGTTCCGCGACCTCAGCTTCCACTATGGACAAACGTTCATCGCCGCCGAGCGCGGCATGGGGCAGGTCCGCGGCGATGAGAATGTGCTGAAGAGCATCGACCTGCGCGTGCCCGCCGGGACCAGCCTCGCGATCGTTGGCCCCACCGGCTCCGGCAAGTCCACCTTGGTCTCGCTCATACCACGCATCTACGACGCCGCACCGGGCTCCGTGCTTATCGATGGCCGGCCCATTCGCGAGTTCCCTCTGGAATTGCTACGCCGCAACATCGGCTTCGTTCCGCAGGAAACCTTCCTGTTCAGCGACACCATCCGCGAGAACATCGCGTTCGGCACGGACAACGCCACCGATGACGACGTGCGCCGTGCCGCTGAGGCCGCCAGCATTGCCGCTGAGATCGAGAGCTTCCCTGACGGTTACAACACACTGGTCGGCGAGCGCGGACTGACGCTTTCCGGCGGCCAGAAGCAGCGCACGGCCATCGCGCGCGCGGTGATCCGTAATCCCCGCATCCTGGTGCTCGACGACGCGCTCGCCAGCGTGGACACGCAGACCGAAGACCGCATCCTGAATCATCTGCGCGAGATCATGGAAGGCCGTACGACCATCTTCATCTCGCATCGCGTGTCCACGGTGCGCAACGCTGACCGTATCGCCGTGCTGCACAACGGCTTCATCGTCGAATACGGCACCCACGACGAGCTCATTGAGCGCAACGGCTACTACACTGCGCTCTACAGCAAGCAGTTGCTGGAAGAAGAGTTGGAGACGGTGTAGCTGCGATTGTGCATCCTGGTTCCCGATTGCCTCCATGCTTCGCCAACGTTTATAGTTAAGAGTTTGCTTACCTCGTCCGAAACTCCCTGTGCGGACGACAAATCACGCGGACACTCCGCGTCCGGAGTCTTCATGACAAAACGTACCGTTCTTCTGCTGTGCATTCTTACGCTCGGTCTGGTCACCTTCGCTTTCGCCGATGAAGGAATGTGGCTGTTCAACCACTTCCCTGTCGATAAAATAAAGGCCAAATACGGATTTGCACCTGACCAGGTGTGGCTCGATCACGTGCGACTCTCCTCGGCCCGCGCCCCGAACGGCTCTTCCTCGTTTGTGTCGGGCGACGGCTTGATCTTCACCAACCATCACATTGCGCAAGGTTGCATCCACGATCTCTCCACCAACGGCAAGGACTACATGAAAAGTGGCTTCTACGCTCCCACGCGTGCGGAGGAACCCAAGTGTCCGGGCGTCGAATTTGTAGTGCTGGAAGGCATCGAGGACGTCACCGGCAAAGTCAATGCCGCAGCCAAGCCCGGAATGTCCACGGCTGACGCTGGCAAGGCGCAGCGCGAGGCGATGTCGAATCTGGAAAGCGAATGCTCCACCCCATGGCATGCGCTGCGACGTTGTCACCCTCTTCTCCGGCGCCATGTACAACCTGTACAAGTACAAAAAGTATGACGATGTTCGCCTGGTGTTTGCCCCCGAGTTTGACATCGCCTTTTTCGGAGGCGATCCCGACAACTTCGAGTATCCGCGCTACGACCTCGACATCTCGTTCTTCCGCGTCTATGAAAACGGGCAGCCCGCCAAGATCGATAACTACCTGAAATGGTCGCCGACCGGCGTCAAGCAAGGCGATCTGGTCTTCGTCTCCGGCCATCCCGGCCGGACGCAGCGCCTGTTTACCATGAACCAGCTTGAGTTCCTGCGCGATGTGCAATATCCCTGGCAGCTCAAGTCGCTCTCGCGCCGGGTTGACATGTTGCAGAAGTTCAGCGCAGTGTCCGCAGAAAATGCCCGCGAAGCCGAAAGCGATCTGTTTGGCCTCCAGAACGGCTTCAAAGCGATCACCGGCTACCAAGGCGGCCTGCTCGACAAGGACTTGATGGCCAAGAAGGTTGCCGGGGAGAAGGCGCTGCGCGACTTCGTCAATTCGGACGCCCAACGCAAGCAGGAGTTCGGCGACCCCTGGGCCGGAATCGCCAAGGCCGTGGACGTCCAGAAGCAGATGTTCCTGCCGTTCACGTACATCGACAGCATGGCAGGCTTCCGGGGTGAACTCCCGCGTTTCGCTCGCACCATCGTGCGCGCCGCTGCCGAGAAGCAGAAGCCCAGCAACCAGCGCATTCGCGGTTATCAGGACTCGGCGCTGCCTACGCTCGAGCAACGGCTGTTTTCCACCGCTCCGGTTTACAAGTCCCTCGACCAGGTTCAGCTCACCGAGAGCCTGACCGAAATGCAGGAACAGCTTGGTGCAAACAATGACGTGGTCAAGATGGCGCTGGCCGGCAAGTCGCCCGACGAGCGGGCGAAGGAGTTGATTGCCGGAACCAAGCTCGACGATGTCGCTGTCCGCAAGCAGCTCTATGAAGGCGGCAAGGCGGCGGTGGACGCCAGTACCGATCCTCTGATCGTGCTGATGCGCCAGATTGAGCCCACCGCCAGTGGCCTCCATCAGCGCGACGAGGATGAAGTGCAGTCGGTGCTCCGCCGCAACGGCGGCGACATTGGCAAGGCGCTGTTCGTCAAAGACGGCTTTAATGTTCCTCCCGATGCAACCTTCACCCTGCGTCTCAGCTACGGAGCGGTCGAAGGCTATAAGCTGAACGGCAAGGACGTTCCGTGGTTCACCACCATGGGCGGAGCCTACCAACACGCGGCCCAGCACGGCAGCAAGCCTCCCTATCAATTGCCGGAGAGCTGGCTGAAGTACAAGGGCGCCATCGATCTGAAGACGCCGTTCGACACCGTCTCCACGCCCGACATTATCGGCGGCAACTCTGGCAGCCCGGTGATCAACAAGAATGGTGAAGTCGTGGGTATCGTCTTCGACGGCAACATCGAGTCGTTGCCCTGGAACTTCGAGTACACCGACAAGGTTGCTCGTTCCATTGAGGTAGACTCGCGAGCGATTCTCGAGTCCCTGCGGAACATCTACCATGCCGACGCGCTGGTGAACGAGCTGACCGGCGGCGCCAATGGCGCCGACCTGAAGCCCAATCCGCAGAACAAAATGCGAAAGCCGGTGAACAAGCAGCAGTAACTTGGACACAGACGACGTTAGTTTCGGAGGACCTTTGTGACCTTTAGTACGTTTGCGCTCTCATTTTGCTGCATCGCTTCCCTTAGTTTCGCGCAGCAAGCTCCTGTCCCCGGATCCGTACCCGGCACAGTGCTGGTGGAACCCATGTTGCCGTACACCCCCAGCCTCGATGTCACGGCGATGGACCGTTCCGTCGATCCGTGTGTCGATTTCTATACTTACTCCTGCGGCGGCTGGCAAAAGAAAAATCCCATCCCGCCGGACCAGGTCTCCTGGAGCGTTTACGGCAAACTCTACCAGGACAATCTGGTTTACCTGCGCGGCATTCTTGAACAGGCCTCGACTGCCAAGGACCGGAATGCCGTCACCCAGAAGATCGGTGACTATTACGCCGCGTGCATGGATGAGGCGGCCGTCGAAAAGCTCGGCGCCAAGCCTCTGGAGTCCGAACTCGGCCAGATTCAGGCCTTGAAGAGCACGCGCGAAATCGCTCCGCTGGTTGCGGCTATGCACCTGGCCGGCGACTCGACCATGTTCCGTTCAGGGGCGCAGCAGGACCCAGACAACTCCGATGCCATGATTGTCGCCGTCGCTCAGGGCGGCCTCGGACTTCCTGACCGCGACTACTACACCAAGGACGACGCCAAGTCGAAGGAAATCCGCGAGCGTTACGTGCAGCATGTGCAGAAGGTGTTCGAGCTTCTCGGCGATCCGCCAGCCGCTGCAAAACAGGAAGCGGAAACCGTGATGCGCCTCGAAACAGCCCTGGCGAAGGCATCCCTGACGCGAGTGGAGCGCCGTGATCCCTACAAGACCAAGCACATCATAAAGGTTGCCGAACTCAAGTCCCTCGCCCCCAACTTCGACTGGAGCGCGTACTTCAGCGCCAGCCAGGTACCGCCGTTCGAAATTCTGAATGTGGATGAGCCCAACTTTTTGAAGGAGCTCAACTCGCAACTGACGTCCACTTCGATGGACGACTGCAAGGGTTACCTGCGCTATCATCTGGCGAATTCGCGCGCCCCCTATCTCTCCTCGGCCTTCGTCAATGAAAACTTTGACTTCTTTCGCAAATACCTGCGTGGCGCCAAGGAGCTGCAGCCGCGCTGGAAGCGCTGCGTACAGTATGTGGATGATGAACTGGGAGAGGCCTTAGGGCAGGAGTACGTCCGCAAGACGTTTTCGCCTGAGCTAAAGGCAGCGACCAACGCCATGACGCAGCAGATAGAAGATGCCATGGCAGTGCGCGTCCAACAGCTCGACTGGATGAGTCCGCAAACCAAGCAGCAGGCGCTCAATAAGCTGCATGCCATTCGCAACAAAATCGGCTATCCCGATAAATGGCGCGATTACAGTTCCGTCACCATCACCCGCGACGATTTCTACGGCAATAACACGCGGGCCGAGGAATTCGAGAGCCATCGTCAGTTCAACAAGATCGGCAAGCCGGTGGACCGCTCGGAGTGGGACATGACGCCTCCCACCGTGAACGCCTACTACAACCCGCAGATGAACGACATCAACTTCCCCGCCGGTGTTCTGCAGCCGCCGCTGTATGACGCAAAGATGGACGACGCGCCCAACTACGGCAACACCGGGTCGACCATCGGCCACGAGCTAACGCACGGCTTCGACGATGAAGGCCGCCAGTTCGATGCCAAGGGCAACCTGAAGGATTGGTGGACCACGCAGGACGCGGAGCAGTTCAACAAGCACGCTCAATGTGTGGTGGACCAATACGGCCAGTACATTGTGGTGGACGACATCAAGATCAACTCGAAGCTGACCGAAGGGGAGGATGTTGCCGACCTGGGCGGCACGATTCTGGCCTACATCGCGTGGAAGGAAGCCGACAAGAGCATCCAGCTTACCAACCGCGATGGCTTGACTCCCGACCAGCGATTTTTTGTGGGACTGGCCCAGTGGGCATGCGCCAACGAGCGTCCGGAGGACCAGCGGGCACGCGCCATCACCGATCCACACTCTCCGCCGAAATACCGCATCAACGGCGTGGTGGTGAACATGCCGGAGTTCGGCACGGCCTTCTCCTGCAAGCCGGGGACGCCCATGGTGAAGCCCGCAGACAAGGTGTGCAAGGTTTGGTGAGCGTTCACCCGAACAGCCGCATTAATCCCTTCGCCGGCAAATCGGGAACCTGAAATTTGCGTCCGCTCAGTGCCTCGGCGGCGCCGTAGCCGCTGCGCACGGCGCCCTCCATTGTTGAGGGCCAGCCTGTTGCTGTCCAATCGCCTGCGAGGAACAAACGCGGCCACGGACTGTTGTGTGGCGGCCGACAAGCATCGCTGCCCGGCATCGGTGAAAACGTTGCGTGTACCTCCTTGATAACAGTAGCTTTCGTCAGCTTCGCCTCGCGCACGATGGGAAAGAACTCACCCAGTTCCTTGACGGCCAGCTCAATGATCTCTCCCCGAGGGCTGTCCACCAGCGTCTTCGACGAGCTGATGACTAATTCCATATAACTGCCTGTCTGCACCGAATCCTTACGCGTGGCCAGAATCTTCGACTTGTGGAACATCCACTGGATCGTCCGCTCCAGCAGCACGGCATGCTCTAGCGGTGTGATCTCCCGGTCGAACCACAGATGAATTCCAGTGATGGGAGAACTTTCGAGCCCGTGCAACTCTTCCCGCAGCACCTTCGCCTCGGGAGCATCGGGCAGCAGCTTCTCGACGCCGCCAAATGGCGTCGCGAGAATCGCATAGTCGGCGCGTGCGTCCTCTCCTCCGGCACACAACCGCACGCCATCGCCGTCGGCATAAACGGAATCCACCGATGCCCGCAGATGCACCTTGCCTCCGCGCGCTTCGATGTAGCTCGCTGCTGTCCCATAGAGTTGCGAGAGCGGCACGGCGGGAACGCCCATGCGTCCGGCTTCGGCCGACTTCAGGAACGATTCGCGAAAAACCTGCGCCGCGTACCGGACCGACACGCGATCCAGGTCGTCATTCAGCGCGCTCACCAGCACCGGCGCCCAGAAGCGATGGATTGCCGTTTGCGTCTGCCCGTGTCGCAACAGCCACGACAGGAAATTCTCGCCGTCATCTTTCGGAAGCGCAGGAACGAGCGCGATCATAGCGCGAGCGATCCCGATCTTGTCCTTCAGGTCGAGCACCGCCGAATCGAGGAAAGAAGGAGCGGCATGAAGCGGCGCTGGCAATGCACCCGCTTTCAGCGTCGACGACCGCCCGCCGGGAAGGATAAACGTGATCTCGTCATACCAGCGGATTTGCTGCTCTACCCCGAGACGGCGATAGAAGTCAATCAGGTTGGTGCAGCAGCCGAGCAGCACGTGCTGGCAGTTGTCCACCACCTCGCCGGTGCCCGGCAGCTCATACGACGACGCCCGACCACCGAGGTAGGGCCGCCGCTCAAACAACTCGACGCGATATCCCGCATCGGCGAGCGCGCTTCCGGCAGAGAGACCGGCAAGCCCGCCGCCAATGATTGCGACCGTCTCGCGCTGCGAATTCGGTGGGGCAACGGTCATGTCAGGCGGCGCCAAAATCCTCTGCCCAGCACGCTCAGCTTTTCCGCGGTGGAAAGCTTTACCTTCCCCGAGAACACATCGTAATTGCGCGCAATAATCCGCTCCAGCAGACGTCTGTAAATCTCAACCAGCGCCCACAGCGCCGGCTGGCTGTCTTCGTCGATGAGCGGCAGCAAATCTTCTGCGGCGCGATAGAAACCCCGCGCGCGCAGCGCTTCACACTCCAGCACCGGACGCACCGCCTCCGGCGCCGAGCCGTTCGTCAGGGCATGCATGTCGAGCCCGAAGCGCGCGAAATCTTCGCGTGGCAAATAGACGCGTCCCATGCGAGCGTCTTCCCGCACGTCGCGAAGGATATTGGTCAGTTGAAACGCGACGCCCGTCTCCTCGGCCAGCTTCTCCGCACGCGGATCGCGATAGCCAAAAATGCAGATGCAAACCAGACCTACAACCGAAGCCACGTGGTAGCAATAATCGTAGAGCTGATCGAAGGTCTCGTATTGCAACTGCGGAAAAGCACTGCCCGGCAAGGCTTTCGCACAAGGCACATCCATTGCCGTCCCCTGCACCAGCTTCTCCAGTAGATCGAGCGGGATGTTGTAGCGCTTCTGCGAATCCGCCAGCGCGAACAGCACCGGGTCGTCGGTTCGCTCGCCGGCTGCTACCCGTCGCAGCGCGCTTACCCATTCGTCAAGCTTCTGCCGGCGCTGCTCCGGAGGAAGCGAGGGATCGTCCGAGATGTCGTCGGCGCGGCGCATGAAGGCGTACACGGCGGAAATGGCGTCGCGCTTTGGGCCGGGAAGGACCAGGAAGCCGTAGTAAAAGTTCTTGGCTGTCGAGCGCGCGATGTGCCGGCACACCGAATACGCAGCTCGCAACTGCAGCGGGTGTTCGCTCACGGCAGCTTTCCTGTCCCACCCCAGAACGCGAAAAAGCGCCGCGTTCCGGAGACCCCGGTTGCGGCGGCGCGCGCCACCAGCCAGAGCTTGCGTGGCTTGGAGATGGCCGGCCTCCGCGTCAGCACGTCATGGCCTTGCCGCTCAATCGCATTCAGGATCTCCAGTCCGCCGCGGCTGAACAACTCGATATCGAGAGCCAGGTGCTTGTCCACCCTGTCGGCCAGCGGCAGTCCCATTTGAAACCACTCACGGGCACGAGCGACTTCATACTTCATCATCTCCCGGAACGCCGAAGTGGCGCGGCGGTCGGCAATATCGCTCTCGCTCACGCCGTACTTCGTCATATCTTCCAGCGGCAGATAAATTCTTCCTTTCCCGTAGTCCACAGCCACATCCTGCCAGAAATTTGCCAATTGCAGCGCCGTGCAGGTGAAGTCCGAAAGCTGTTGCCGCTCGGCATCGCGATAACCGCAGAGATACAGCACGAGACGGCCAACCGGATTCGCCGAGTAGTGGCAGTAGCCCAGAACATCGCCAAACGTCGCATAACGCCCGACGGTCTGGTCCTGGCGAAAAGCGGTCAGCAGATCGGTGAACGGTTCGCGAGGTATGTCGCATTCGCGGATGGTTTCCCGTAGGGCGATAAACACGGGATGACGAGGAGTCACCGAATTCCGTCCGCCAGACTCGGCCTCTAGTTTTTCTGCATCTTGCCGGATGTCTTTGAGCGGAGGCTCGATCAGGCTCAGGTACGTCGCATTCAATTCGGATTCCCAGGCATCCAACAACGCCAGTGACTGCCCCGCATTGCCTACTTCGTCGCCGAGATCATCGGAAATCCGGCAGTACGCGTAAACATTGTAGAAATGCTGGTGCAAATGCTTGGGCAGAAACCAGGTGACAACCGAGAAATTCTCGTAGTGCGAATGGGCCAGGCGCGCGCAGTACTGTTGTGACTCTGATAGAGAGGGAGCGTGCTCAGGAATGGCGTACTCGGGCGGCAAGGCGCGCCAGCCGGCGGACGCCGCTTGCGCAACTACGGGATTGTCGGCCGGAGCAGATGACATGAGGTTACGATGTGCTTTAGACGCCGGGGTAACGGAACCCGTTTACCTCAGGCGCTAAAGCGCAAAACTTGAGTTTCGGGCTTCATGCACGCCTGGAAGGCGTACTCCACCCCTTGCGGATGCATCAACTGCGCTTCGTAACGGCCTGAGAGGACTGCTCGCTTACATCCCCGGGATGATGGCGGTCTTGATATCGCCGTTGCGGTTGAGCATGTGCCGCAAGACCTGCTGCAAGCGAGAGAGCGGCGCTTCGCCGGTGATGTAGTCGGTGCCTTTGATCTTCTTTTCGCAGATCAGCGCGAACGCTTTGCGCACCGTCTCCGGCGTGTGATGGAAGGTGGCCTTCAGCGTCAGCTCGTTGTAATGCAGCCGTTGCGTGTCCAGCGCGACCTTGGTTCCGCTAGCGCACCCGCCAAAGAAATTTACCGTGCCACCCTTGCGAACCATGTCGATCGACCACTCCCATGCCTGGGGACGCCCGACGGCTTCAATCACCACGTCGCAGCCGCGGCCCTCAGGGGTCAGCTTGCGCACCGCCTTCACCGGATCGTCCACCGCCGTGATCTGCACCGCGCTGTCAGCGCCAATGTTCAGCGCCGCCGACACCTGCGAGTCACGCTTCACCACCGAGATAACGTTACAGCCGGTCAGCTTGGCCACTTGCACAAACATCAACCCAATGGGCCCGGCGCCGATCACGGCGACGCTGTCGCCAATCTCCATCTTGGTTTCGTGCAACCCGCGCAACACGCAGGCCAGCGGCTCAACCATCGCAGCTTCTTCGAAGCTCACATCCTTGGGCATCGCCAGCATGTTGGTTTCGACAATGCGGCGGGGAATGCGAATGTACTCGGCATAAGCGCCGTTATTGAACAGCAGGTCCTGGCACAGATTCTCCTGGTGTTTGGAGCAGTAAAAGCAGGTCCCACAGGGCGCGGAATTGAGCGCGACCACACGCATCCCTTTGCGGAAACCCCGGACGTTCGGGCCAACCTCTTCGATGACACCTGCCAGTTCATGGCCAAACAGGGCCGGAGGCACAATCATGCGCGCATGGTAGCCGCGCTGATACACCTTCAGATCGGTGCCGCAGGTCAGGGCCACCTGCACCTTGACCAGCACTTCCCCTTCATCGAGCGTGGGGATGGGCACTCGTTCGATCTTGACGTCCTCTTTGCCATAGAGGACTGCCGCTGTCATCTGTCCTTGCACTCTAGTGGTCCTTCCATGAGCTGCCCGGCTGTATTACCACTTTCATCGAGTCCGGCTTGGGGTGGGCAGCCAAATGCAATGCCTCGACGGACTTGTCCAACGCAAATCGATGGCTTATAAGCCGTTCCAGTCCCATCTCGCCGCTGAGCACAAATCCCGCAGATTCCGCCTGCAAATCCACAGAGGCACTGTAAGAACCCAAAAGACTCTTTTCCTCGACGCACACCGCCGCGGGGTCAATTATGGCCTCTCCGTGCTGGGTTTGCGCAAACAGCAGCACTCGCCCGCCCGGACGCGCGGCGTCCACGGCCGGGCGAATCAGCCCGTTCCCTGCTACCGCCAGTATGACCGCATCGGCCCCTCGGCCCTCGGTCAGGCCTTTGACCACTTTTACGGTATCCGACGTCGAGGCGTCGATGTTTTCCCTGAGGCCGAACGTCTGAGCTATTGTATGCCTCTGGGGAAACAAATCGGAAGTGATTACCCGGGCGCCGCACTGGCGCGCCAGTACGGCTAACATGATGCCGATCGGCCCTTGCCCGATCACGACCACGGTCTCACCGGCCCTAAGGCGCAGTGTTTCAATACCTTTCATGCAGGTATTGATGGGCTCAATGAAGGACGCCTGCTCAAAGGACACGCCATCCGGTATCCGGATGACCCCTTTGCGGACAATCCACTCCATCACCCGGACGTACTCCGCGAAGCCTCCTCCGCTAGGCTCGTAGCCCGCGGTTGCCCCAACCTTCTTATAGGTGGGACATTGAGCGAACACTTTGTGCTGGCAGTAATAACACTCGCCGCACGGGATGTGATGGAAAACCATCACCCGCTCACCGATGCGAAATTCTGTAACATTGTCGCCGACGGCAGCGATTACACCCGTCGTTTCATGGCCGAAGATGCGCGGTGCGGAGTGCGATCCGGTGGATATTTTCTTCAGGTCGGTACCACAGATACCGCAGGTGTGCACTCGAACCAGGATCTCGCCGGGGCCGATGGCCGGAACAGGGACCGTTTCCAGTCTGACGTCATTGACGCCCCGGTAAACGGCCGCAGTCATGGTAGAGGGGATCGCCCCCTGCCCGACTGTGCTGCCTATCTGTGTTGCTAGCGACATTCTTGTTTGTCCGGCGCTCAGGCCAGGGGTACGTTCTCCTCTCGCTCGGAGGTTGAATACTCCCCAATTAGATGTTCTAGCTCCCGGCACAGGTTCGCGGATGCTATGGCGCTATTGGCCCACATCTTTCCCAAAACGGGCCACCACTTTGGCCGCAATGCGACATACAGCAGGAAGCGGCCATTGGCAAACTTTCCATTCTCGTCGATGAACCTCGTCATCGGTGGCATCGGAAATCCGGCGTCGTCGGATATTGATTTCAACGCCGCGAACCCCAGTCCTCGCTGTTTCGCGACCTGCGCTACCGCGGCGCCTTCCATGTCCACTACGTCCGCTCCATACTTCGTCAGCAGTTCCTGCTTCTCGGCCGCATCGCTCACATCCTGCGAAGTCGCCAGGATCCATTCGCCCTCCCGCGTCGGATACCGGTCGCCGGTCGCAGCATCCACCACTTCGCGAATCCGCCCCACGTCACCCGCCTTCAACTTTCGCGAAATCGCGCCGGCCATTCCCGCCGAGAGCAATAGCTTCGGCTGCGCGTATTTGGCAACTGTTTCAGCGGCACGACGCGCGCACTTTTCGCCAATTCCGCCGATCGCCACCGTTGCCTGGGTCAACTCAAACAGGGCAACACCGTTCACCTGCCGTGGCCGGGCCTTTCCTAAAAGAGGCGCCAGCTCCATCCTCATTGCGGCCACGACGGCGACCGGCTTATGTGGCATAGCCGTGCGCCTGAAACCACTCCACAGCGCGTCGCAGGGCCTCGTCCACCGGACGTGGGTTCCATCCCAGCTCGCGCTCCGCCTTGGCGCTCGTGACAAACATCTTCTTGCGTCCCATGCGCACTGAATCCAGCGTGACCCGCGGCTCGCGCTTCCTTATGGTGCCGCTCACCAGCGTATCCACCACCCCTGTCGCATACGCCATCGCGTAGGGCAGCTTCACCTTCGGCGACGGCAGGCCTGTAATCGCCGCCAGCTTGTCGAGAATCTGCTTCAACGTCAGGTTCTCGCCGCCTAGGATGTAGCGTTCGCCCGGCACCGCTTTCTCCATCGCCAGCAAGTGACCCTCAGCGCAATCCACCACGTCAACCAGGTTTAAGCCCGTGTCCACATACGCGGGAAACTTGCGCCGCAGAAAGTCCACCACGATCCTGCCGGTCGGCGTAGGCTTGATGTCGCGCTCGCCAATCGGTGTCGTTGGGTTCACCATCACCACATTCTGCCCGGCTTTCCCCGCCTCGATCACCAGCCGCTCGGCCAGGAACTTGCTGCGCTTGTAATCGCCAATCATGTTGGAGATGGTGACCGGCGTACTCTCGTCGGTAACCCGCCCATTGTTGCCGAAGCCCATGGTGGCGACACTGCTGGTATAGATAACCCGGCGTACCCTCGTATCTCTCGCCGCCTGCAGGATGTTCCGTGTCCCTTCCACGTTGGAGTCATAGAGATCCTGTCCGTTCAGGGCCCAGAGCCGGTAGTCGGCAGCGACGTGGAACACGAACTCACATCCCGCCATGCCCTTCTTCAGCGACTCGGGATCGCGCAGATCTCCGACCACACGGTCGGCCGCAAGATCATCAATGTTGTCAGTGCGGCTGGTGGCACGCATCAGCAAGCGCAAGTCGGCACCCCTGGCCAGCAGTTGCCGGGCAACGTGGCTGCCCAGAAAACCAGTCGCGCCTGTGACAAAACATTTCATCTATCAATAGGAAGAGGGTGCCCCACCCTTCTCGCCCGCCTTTGGCGAGAGGGTGGGTACTTGAGTTGATCATCCCCTGTGCTGGTTTCTCCGCACCACCCGCAGTTGTTCCTCTTGCGGCATCGCCGAAGCTTTAGCGTACACAGTTAAGGCCAGCAAGGGGAAGTATTGCCGGTACATGTAGTACATCAGGTAGAAGACGCGAGGAAATCCCGTGCCCGTGTACAGCGACTCATTCCACGATCCGTCGCGCTGCTGCGTCTTCAGTAGATAAGCAATCCCTCGCTGCAGCGAATCGCTGCGGGTGTCATAGGCGGCCAGCAGGCCCATCACCGCCCACGCAGTTTGCGAAGCCGTACTCGGTCCCACGCCCTTGGTGTTGGGATCGTCATAAGAATCGCATCTCTCGCCCCAACCACCGTCGGGATTTTGCATCATCCGCAGCCATTCCACCGCCTGCTGCACAAAAGGCTCGTGATGATCGACGCCCACCGCTTCCAGGCCGCGCAGCACCAGCATGGTTCCATAAATATAGTTCACGCCCCAGCGCCCGAACCACGACCCATCCGGCTCCTGCTCGCGCTTGATAAAGGCGATCGCCCTCCGTACCGGCTGGTCCTTCAGCGAATAGCCGTAACTCGCGAGCTGCGGCGCGGGTTCGATCCGGCGGTGGATCACGAGGCCCGGGACGGGCCCGCCGTGTTTCGGGTCGGCAGGTCGGCGCCCGGGTCGGCGAGGAGCGCCGCGACCTGCGTTCGCTGCCCACGTTCACGGTCGACCCGGCCTCCGCGCGCGACTTCGACGACGCCGTCTCGGGGACCGAGCTCCAGGACGGTTCGCATCGGATATGGGTTCACATCGCCGACGTGTCGGCGTACGTCCCGTTCGGCTCCCTGCTCCGATCGCGAGGCCTACCGGCGCGCGACGAGCGTGTACGTCCCAGGCGCGGTCGAGCCGATGCTGCCCGGGGCATTGTCGAACAACGCCTGCTCGCTGGTCCCCGGCCAGGATCGCCTGGCGGTGACCGTCGAGATGGTGATCGAGGGCGACAGCGTTCGCCACCCGAGGTTCTACCGCTCGGTGATCCGCTCTGACGAGCGCCTCGACTACGGCCGCGTCGATCGCATCTTCGACGGTACCGAGCGGGCCGGGGAAGGTTGGGGCGCCGGCCTGGCGGCTGCGCGGGCGGTCGCAGCCGCGCTCGCGGCCCCGACGCGCCGCGAGCGCCGCGATCGAGATCGAATCGACGGAGCCCGAGTTTGAATCCGACGCGCGCGGCAACGTCGTCTCCGTCGAGTCGGTCGAGCAGACCGAGGCGCACCGGATGATCGAGCATCTGATGATCGCCGCCAACGAGCAGGTCGCGCAGCGGCTGACCGCGCGCCGCGCGCCCACGCTCTACCGCGTGCACGAGCGCCCCGACGGGATCGCCGCCGAGCGGCTGATCGACCAGCTGGCGTCGCTCAGGATGCCGACGCCGCCGGTCCCGAAGGGGCACGTCACCCCGCAGCAGGCGGCCGACCTGATCGGGGAGGCCTCCCAGCTGGTCGACGCCTGGACCGCCTCGCGTGGCGGCCGAGGCCGGCGCGCCCTGACGAGCCTGGTGCTGCGATCGCTCAAGCAGGCCTACTACGACCAGCGCAACCGCGGCCACGCCGGTCTGCAGCTGGCGAGCTACTGTCACTTCACCTCGCCGATCCGGCGCTACCCCGACCTGATCTGCCATCGCGCGCTGCTCTCGACGCTCGGAGGCGACGAGCCCGCGCCCGAGGTGAGCTGGGTCGCGGCGGCCGGCCCCTCGTGCTCCACGCGCGAGCGTGGGGCGATGTCGATCGAGCGGACCGCCGACGACATCGCGAGCTGCTTCCTGCTCGAGCGCCGGCTGGCCTCGGTCGGCGATTCCGAGGCGACGTTCGAGGGGGAGGTCGTCGGGCTCGCCGGCGCGGGGGCATTCGTCGCCTTCGGCCCGCAGGAAGAGTTCGAGGGGCTGCTGCCGGTTCGGCGCCTACGCGGAGACTGGTGGGAGCTGAACGAGGAGGGGACGATCCTCGTCGGTACGCGGACGGGCTCCTCGATTCGCCTCGGGGACTCCATGCAGGTCCGGGTGGGGACGATCGACGCCCCGCGGGGGAGAGTCGATCTCGTGCCCGCCTGGGAGGATTGAGCGGCCATGGCCAAGTCCCGCAAGCGCAAGGCATCCGCCGGCGATGTCGCGACCAACCGCCAAGCCGCCTACCGCTTCAACCTGCTCGAGCGGTTCGAAGCCGGGATGGTGCTGACCGGCACGGAGGTCAAGTCGCTGCGCGAGTCGGGCGCCCAGCTCAAGGACGCCTACGCCGCCGTGCGCGACGGCGAGGTGTGGTTGATCGGGCTCTACATCGCGCCGTACGGACCCGCCGCGCGGGAGAACCACGATCCCGAGCGGCCGCGCAAGCTCCTGCTGAACCGGTACGAGATCGAGCGGTTGATCGGCCGCACGCGCGAGCGCGGGCTGACGCTCGTGCCAACGCGGATCTACTTCTCCGGACCACGCTCCAGGGCCAAGGTCGAGATCGCCCTGGCGCGTGGCAAGGACCTCTACGACAAGCGCGAGTCGATCCGCAAGCGCGAGACGGCCCGGGACGTGCAGCGCGAGTTGCGAGAGGCGCGGCGCTAGGACTCGCGAGTCGCGCGCATGTGGCCGTGGTCGGCCTCGACCAGGCCGCTGGCAGTTGTGTCCTCAATCAAATCTTCCATCCCGCGATTCCGACGCGCGTAGTTGGGTAGACCCATGCCATGACAATTGGAACAAGCATTGTGTTGATCGCCGCTGGCGCGATCCTGAAGTGGGCCGTGACCGCACACGTGAACGGGTTCGACATCCAGACTGCCGGAACCGTCTTGTTCGTGGTCGGGCTCGTCGGGCTCGTGCTGTCGCTGATCTACACCTTCTGGTGGGCACGGCGCGACCCGTATGCACAGGATGTGTACGAGGAGCGCGTGGTCAGGCGACCGCCGCCCGCGGCCTGACCTGTAGCTGGCGACTAGCTGATCGTGCGCGCCACCAAGGTGGCGTGCATTCCGACGACCAGCAGCGCGATCAGGCCGACGTAGACGCCGGCGACGAGCGCGCGGTGGACAGGGCCTGACCCGGTAGTAGGCCTCCTGCTCGGGGCTGCGCGTGCGGCGCAGCTTCCAGCGCTTGTAGGTCTCGAAGCCCGCGAAGACCAGGATCAGCAGGATGATCGGGTTCGGGAACAGGATCGCGAGCGGGATCATGGCCGCGAACCCGACGAACCACATCCATGGGGCCATCGCGGCCATCGCCCGGCCTCCATCCAGCGGCACCACCGGGAGCAGGTTGAACAGGTTCAGGAAGAAGCCGGTGAAGGCCAGCGCCCGCCACATGTCGGTGCCGGTCGCCTGCCACACGAGGATGCACGCGGCCGCCCCGATGCTGCCAAGGATCGGGCCGGCGAGACCAACGCGCGCCTCAGCGAGCGCGTTCCGGCCCAGCGAGCGAGCCGCGATCACCGCGCCCATGAACGGGATGAACATCGGCGCGCTGGCCTTCAGCCCCTCGCGCCGCAGCGCGATCACGTGGCCCATCTCGTGCACGAACAGCAGCGCGATGAAGCCGGCGGCGAACGGCCAGCCCCACAGCAGCGCGTAGGCGGCGAGCGAGACGAGGATCGTCCCCGTCGAGGCGAACAGCTTCAGCTTGGGCAGGAGGAGGATGACCGCCTTGAACTTGGCCAGCAGCGCGAGCATCCCCGCGCCGATCCGCCGACGCCCGGCGCCGCAGCCCAGACTGCGGCCGGCGCGGTTCGAAGGCGGGCTGCGGATCAGGCGGCGGGGCTTCGGTCCCGCCAGCGGGGCGGAGAGCCATGGCGAGTTCGTGTCCATTGCTACGGATTGTAGGAACGCGCGGAGTGGGCTTCTCCCGCCTCTTACGATCTCCTTCACCGGCTTCCGGGCGCCGGGAGCCCCCGCCCAAAGCTATAATTGTGAATGCATCCCAGGGGACGACAGGCTTCGACGTGGTCGGTTCGTGGGGGTGGTTGCGAGTCGAGGTCCCGGGAGGCCTCGTAAAACGCCCGGGAAAAAATACGTGCGAAGCCAATGGCTGATACGCACAATGTCAACCTCGCTGTCTAATTAGTTAGCCTAGGTTGCGACGGGCCGTCGTTCGCCTGCGGCGACGATCCGGATCATCAGCAGGCTCACCCGGTGAGGCCCGCTCCAGCCCCGCCGGGGACACCTCGGAGCTGGCCCCCGACAACCCCGCCGGCAAGGCGAGTCGAGGGTAAGAACAGAGTGCCGGCTACGCTCGTAGACGCCACCTTTTGCGCGACTGCGGACGCGGGTTCAATTCCCGC
>CAWHWY010000020.1:0-102554 GCA_963833155.1 uncultured Acidobacteriaceae bacterium | reverse complement strand
GCCCAGCGAAAACTGGGGCAGACCGGTGTCGTAGTGGTTGAAGGTTGTCCCGGCAAATCCGTTGAGAAAGACCGAGGACGGTTCGCTCAGCCGGAAAAAATTCTGCGAGGAGATTTCCGCCACCGGATACTGTTGGGTGGCTAACGGACTGGTATTTGTCCATAGAAAATCGGCCTGCAGGTTTTGCCCGGAGCGTGGAATCACAGGATCGTCCGTGTGCAGCAGCTTGTACTGAATTCTGGTGTCGCCGTAGGTGCCGGAGAAGGTCGGCAGCTCGTTCGCGTTTCCGATTTGCGGCTCGAAGTTTTTCCACCCGCCTTCGTAGCCGATGCGCAGTTCGCCTGACCTTCCGAATTGGTAGCCGAAATCGATGCCCCCGCCCAGGTTGGTTTGACGATAGATGGAAAGCAGTTTGTTGTTCTCGAAGAGGTAAAACGGATCGTTATCGACCAGTCCCCGGGGCGCGACGAACCAGTGGGTCAGAGGTGTGAAGGGGTGATAATACTCCGACCTCAGCCCGTACTGGGAGAACAGGATGAAGTCATTGCGCCATTCTGAGCGGTAGCCTCCAAAGTCCATCAAGGTGACTCTGGCTCCCAGGTTGAAGGTTACGTTCTTCAAACTCGATCCGTCGATCAGGATGAGTGGCCGAATGACGGTCGTGCCGTAAGCGTTTTCCTCGGCCTTGACCAGGAGGCCTTGCTGGCCATTGCGCTCGACGAATTCATAGCTGAGGGAGGAAAATCGCCCCAGACCCTTCAAGCGCATGATTTCCTGGTCCAGTTGGTCGAAGTCAACGGGCTTGCCCACCACGTCTGCCATTTGCTTTTCGACCCGCTCCGCAAGATAGCCACTCACCCCCGTGACCGCGACGAACGTGGGGACAGGATTGTCGCGGCGGCGGGATGCGCGATCGGCCAGGTATTGCTTCCAGGTGGCATCATCCACTGAATATTTCGATAGCACCGTGGCCTTCGCGGCAGCCGCGTCGTACCCGGCCTTGATGATCGCGTCTGCGGCATCGAAACTTAACGCGCCCCATTTCTGCACCGGCACCGAGATCAGAATGTCGGCGCTTTCGATGTTGTGTAGTTCGTTGGCGTTGATCATGACCCCGATCGAATTGCCCAGGACCGCAAACGAGGAGAGACTGGCATCCGGAGATACCGGCGCCTCCGCCAGGTGGATCGCCAGCGTCAGATCGGCCCCCATTTCTTTCGCTACGTCAACCGGGATGTTATTGAGCAGTCCACCGTCGGCGTAGATGGCATCTTTAGTCCGCACCGGGGTGAAGATTCCGGGTAGAGACATGGTGGACCGCAGGGCCAGGGACAACGATCCGCTGCGGAAAACCTTTTGCTTGCCGCTGACCAGGTCGCTGGCGACGCAGGCAAACGGAGTAGGGAGATCGTTGAAGCTCTTGATTTCCGAGTAGGGAGCCGCGATCTTATCGAGAATCAGCGTAACCTGCTGGCCGGAGTTCAAGCCCTCGGGGAATTGCAGGCCTTTGCGTATTCCAAATTCGAGGGTGTTGGGATAAGAGCGGGCATCCTCCTTGCGACGGAAGGAGAGGTCCTGGAAGGGACTCCGCGGAGACAGCACCTCGTCCCAGGGGATGCCCTCTACGATCTGGCGCATCTCAGCGGCATTGTGCCCGGTGGCGTAAACCCCGCCGACCAGGCCGCCCATGCTGGTGCCAGCCACGTAGTCCACCGGGATGTGATGTTCCTCCAGCCAGGTAATCACGCCGACGTGGGCCAGTCCGAGCGCTCCGCCGCCTTGCAACACCAGACCAATCTTGGGGCGCGCCCCAGCCGTTTGAGAGTTTTGGCTCAGGCCAAAGTTTGAGGTGAGACATACCAGAACGATTGCCAGGAAACTCTTCAGCCGATACGTCATACAACGCCAAGCCTTTCCGGGATCAACAGCGCGTGCACCGACAGGCGGGACCGCGTTTCCGCCTGCCTCTTTTGTGTGGATGAGGGTTTTATACGCTGGCTCAACTCCGCCGCGCAATGCTACTTCCGATACGCCTATGACTTCGGCGGATAGTCCTTGAACATCTTGGTAATCGCATTGTTGACCTGGTCCAACAGCTTGTTCTTGTTGCGGGGGTCAAGGTTGTCTTGCGCCATGCCTCGCCAAACCAGCTTTTTTGCGGCTGGATCCAGGAGATCGACCACTAACTGTCCCTTGTGGATGGTCACCGTGGTGTTGCCATACATTCCGATCAGCGCCGGCCCGGCGAGGCTGGGATCGAAGGGCGGAACGCCGCCGGTCGCCGCATATAGCGGATCATTCGTATAGAAAGTGCTGTCCTGATCCACAGAACCATAGACCTGGATGACCAGGTCTGGATTGCTGGGAACGAGCTGAAGACCTTTCGCCTTCATTTGGTCTTCGATGGCCCCGACGACGTCGGCCGCCAGAATGGGATGCGACACCGCTCCGATCGGCTCCCAGGAGTAGGTCCTGAACTTGGAGAAATCGATGTTCTTGTCCGGAACCGCGACGTGGATCTTCTGCGCCTCTGCAACCAAAAAGAGAAGGAGAAGGAGAAGGAGCATTAACGTCTGCACTGCGCGACGGGAAGGCAGAGTTTTTCGCGAAATCATCTACACTCCAACAAGCTTGAATTGGCCCCCAGCTTCAGCTCTTCGGCCACTGCTTGAACATCTTCTGCACCGCTTTGTTCACCATCTCCTGGTTCTTGTTGCCGTTCTTGTTCAGCGTATCCTGCGCGACGCCACGCCACACCAGCTCCTGGGCCTTGGCGTTGTACAGGCTCACGATCATGCTCGCTTCGACATTCTGCTGGGGAGTGATACCGCCCATTCCTCCGCCAATCCCGCGCATGCCCCAAACGTTGTAGGAGGTCTGCGCTTGTTCGCCACCGCTGGCGGTAAGAATCAGGTCCGGATTCTGGTTCTCCTGCACCATCTGCAGGCCCTTGTTCTGCATGGCGGCGTTGATGTCCTGTTGCGCCACCTGCGCCAGGATGGAGTTCTGAATCGCGTTGGTGTTGTTGCCTCCCCACGCGTAGGTACGGAATTGTGAGAAGTCAACCGCTGTGGTTGTAGTTGACTGATACCTGCTGCGCCATTGCCGGCACGGCCAGAAGCAGGCACAGGGCACACACGGTTAATGCTGTCGCTCTCATCAAATCTTCCTGAAGTCTTGTGTAACTGATTGGTCCCCCAAAATTTGCAGCGCCGCTGAGTGTCGGTCGGCTACCTCCTGCCACCAAAGCCGCCACCACCAAACCGGCTTCCACCGCCGCCCCAGCGATCTCCGCCACCACCCCAGCGGTCGCTGTCGCCGCCCCAGCCGCCTGCACTGCGGTTGCCTCCACCCCAGCCGCTGCCCCAGGAGTGCTGGTCCTGCGAGAAGTTCTGGGTCTGCTGCGCGCCTCGCTCGCGATCTTGCGCCTGCTGGTTCAGGTCGCCCCAGGATGAGCCACTGCTGGGCTTATACCCGCTGTCCCCCGCCGGGTGCGGCTGGGCGTAGCTCTGCGCCGAGCTTGTGGTCGGCTTCTGCACGTTGTTCCAGCTGCCGTTGTTGTACGACTGCCAGCCGGAGCCCGTGTTCTTGTATACGTTGCCGTCGTGGGCGGCGTACATGTCGCCGCTGGATGTCTTGCCGGCGGCGGTAGTGCCATGGGCGGTACTGACGCCAGCAGCCTCGCCGCCGGTGGAGGTCCGCGCGCTGGCCTCTGTGCCATAAGCATTGCTGGCATGCTGGGTGTAGGCCGTCTCGCCATTCTTGCTGTACACCGATTGTCCCCAGGATCCGTAGGCGTTCGAGCCCTGACGGGTGGCAGCATAGGCTCCCGTGTACGGGTTGTAAGCTTGAGCAGCACCTCGGCTACCGTATGGAGTCGAAACACTAGCCCCGCGCGCGTAGGTTCCGGTAGTCGGGTTATAGCCCGCTCCCCAATGTGCGCTGCCGTACGGCCCGTAGGCCGCCCCTCCCCAACCGTAGGCTCCGGTGTAAGGGCTGTAGTACGTGTGGTAGCCATAAGTGGCCGCATACGGGTAGTAAAACCCTCCGTACACATACGGCGGGTAATAGTAGCCCGTGCCGCAAGCCACAATGGCGCCGACCGTGGCGCCCATGATGAACGCTCCCATGTATCCCGCGGTGTAGCTGGCCGTGACCTCACCGTTCGAGGCCGGCACCTGGGTCACGTAGGTCACGTTGTACACCGGTGAGCTGGGCGGAATGGTGTAGATCACCTGCGGCACCGTCTGCGCCAACTGCCACGGTCCCTGCGCACTGAACGAGACGAACCACACGCCCTGATTGCACAGGTAGTACTGGTCCCCCACCTGAATCACTTTGTAAGGCGTGTTGACCGCGTAGAACATCGTAGTGCCGGTAATCGGCTCGAACTGGGGCTGGCCGACATAGGTGACCTTGACCTCATTCGCCGCTGAGGGTTTTACCGTCGCCGTCGTCGGAATCTGGGCAATCAGCACCGCGTCTTCCGCTTCCGGCGTTCCCGGGACCGATGCCAGCACACTCCCGGCAGGGCTGCCGGGAGGAATCTTGGCGAAGTCGGCCGGCAGACTGTAGGTTGCGAACGTCCATGGACCCATAATCGGAGTGGTTGATGTGAACCAGCGGCCGGATGTCAGGTAATAATAAGCACCCGTCGGCGCGTACTTGAACACCGGGCTGCCGGTGTTCGACGCGTAGGAGAGTTGTGTGCCCGGTATTGCCGTCCACTGCGGCTGGCCGCCAAAAACAAGAATCTCGGCCGGAGTGCTGCTGTAATACACCATCGGATAGCTGGCGGTGCTGCCCGGCGGGGGTGGAATAAATGCCTTCAGCGTGGTGAAGTTCTGGTTCTGAGGGACCTTGTCCATGTCCTTCGGCAGCTTGCCGGCCGGCGCCCAGGGGCCTTGCAAGCTCGCGCCGGTAAGCCAGCCCTTGCTATCGAACAAGTAATAGGTGGACTTGCCCTTCTCGACAAATAACGGCCAATTGGCGTTCACGACAAACTCAATGTTCGAGTTCGCAATTGGTGCGGTGGTAGGCGCGCCATTCACCAGCAGCAGGATCGCCGGCTTAAAGCTGATGAAAATCGCCGGTGGATCATCGTTGAGCGAGGCGGTCGGCGGCGGTGTCTTCGTCTTTTGCACGCTCGCCACCAGCCGGTCCAGCGAGATCGTCATGGTGGCCTGGGGGTTGAGGAATGTTTTCATCAACTGGTCCATCTGCGCCGTAGTCGCGGGGTCAAGCGAGGGAAAGGAAATACTGGTAACCTCAGGATTGCTAAGAAAAACAGTGTGATCGTCCATGTTGGCCGCCGACTGCAAGTGGACGGTCACGACGCCGACGTGGCTCTTGCCGCCGGCTGGGGTCAGAGTGAACGCCATCCGCGCGTCAACCTCTTTGTAGTCCTTCCAGTCGTCAACCTGCGGCTGGTAGAGAACCAGCGTTCCCCCCGGTTTGGTGATTTGACGCGGCCATCCCGGGTCCTGAGCCATGCTCAGAACCGGAAAGATCACGCAGAATAGAAACAGGAAGAATGAAACGGTCACTGGCTTGCGTGATTCGCTCTTCGGCATTTCAACCACCTCTGTCGCGCAGGCGCGATGACCTGCTGGGTAAAAATTGTGATTCTCATCGCTTCGCAAGCATCGGGCCGCGCCATACGCGCGGCCATCTGAAGATGCTATGCGCTCCACCACTAACTCCCTGGGCGGCATAGCACAAACGAGGTCGCGCTACTGTGGGTGCGTCAGTGGAAGAGTTGCAGGAAACACAAGATTATCTCACGGCAGGCGGGACGGAGGGGAGAGGACGGGGTTGGGTGCAGGGTCGATTCCAGGTAGCCCATTACTCAGGAGCAATCGTTAAGGTCAACAGAAATCCTCTACAAAGGGGAATGGTTGCTGGCTTTAATGTAGAATTCGGTGTGACAAACGCGCCACGTGCCCAGGAGATCGGGGATGCCCCATCTATGGCGAATATTGCTCACCCTGCTCTTCATCTTCCCCTCCTTGTCGGCGCAGCAAACACACAGCCACGGCGCCCCTGAAAAACTGGGAAAGGTATCGTTTCCGGTTTCTTGCGCACCCGCGGTGCAGGAGCACTTCAACCGAGGCGTGGCTCTGCTTCATTCTTTCGCTTACGCTGCTGCCGAAAATACATTTCAGTTGGTGGCCGAACAGGATCCAGGGTGTGCGATGGCGCATTGGGGAATGGCAATGTCGTACTTTCACCAGCTCTGGCAACCGTCCATTGCGCCCGCGACAATTTCGATTGCGCAAAACGAGATCCAGCGGGCGCAGCAGATCGGGGCAGGTTCCGAACGCGAGAAGGAATTCATCAATGCCCTGGGCTTGATCTATCAGGACGCCGCAACGGTTCCGTACCGCACCCGCGCGTTAAGCTACGAGCGCGCTATGAGCGATGTCGCGTCGGAAAACAGGAAAGACGTCGAAGCACAAGTGTTCTATGCTCTCGCTCTCCTGGCGAACGCAGATCCTTTCGACAAGACCCATGCGAAACAGAAACAGGCGGCCGACCTGCTTGAGCCACTTGATCGCAGCTACCCGCAACACCCAGGAATACCTCACTACCTTATCCATGCTTACGACAATGCGGAACTTGCACCCAAGGGCCTGGCGGCGGCAAGGGCCTACTCCCAGATCGCACCTTCAGCACCACATGCATTGCACATGCCATCGCATATATTCACCCGACTCGGCCTATGGCAAGATTCCATTACTTCTAACCTTGCCGCCACGCAAGCGGCACGCCAGCAGGGCGACACCGGAGAAGAGCTGCACGCCATGGACTACCTGGTGTATGCCTATCTGCAGAGTGGGAGCGACAACGAGGCTGCTCAGGTCATTCAGCAGCTTAAGAACATGCCAGGGCTGAACTCAGGCGATTTCAAGGTATCGTACGCCACTACCGCCATGCCTGTGCGCTACGCGGTTGAGCGGAGTCAATGGCCCGACGCTGCTGCCATCGTTCCTCCCACGGGAGCCCCGCCTCATGTTGTCGCAGTTGCGGTTTGGGCTCGCGGCCTGGGACTCGCTCGCACTGGACGCGCCTCCGAAGCGCGCACGGAAATTGATAGATTGCGGCAAATCGAAGAGCAGCTTCATACGTCAGGCAACGCCTACTGGGCTATTCAGGTGGGTATTCTGAAGCGCGAAGTCATGGCGTGGTCAGCTCAGGCGGAGAAGAAACCGGATGAAGCCGCAGCTTTGCTGCGCGCGTCAGCCGACCAGGAGGACGCTGTCGAGAAGCTTCCGGTGACACCAGGGCCGATCGTTCCGGCCCGCGAACAACTTGGTGACTTGCTGCTGAAACAGAACCACCCGGGTCTCGCATTCAAAGAATTTCAGACGGCGCTCATCAATGCACCTGGACGTCGCGGCGCTTTGCAAGGCTCCGCACGTGCGGCCGAACTCTCCAGCCAGTCAGCAAACCGGAACTGATCCGTGCTCGGCCTTTGGCTGAATTTCGAAATGAGCGCGCGGTCTTCGCTCTTACCTGCGCCCTCATCCGACGCTCGGGAAGTCGGCTCCCTAAACACAACTGGCGCCGCCCTTTAGGACGACGCCAGCGAGTTTGCTGCGAGTTGCATTCCGCGGTCTTGCTTATTTGCCGCCGAAGGTGAAGTTCACACCCGCTACGTACTTGAAGTTGTTCTGGCTCGCGGATGCGCCAGCGATGTGATTGGAGCCGAAGTGGGTGTACAGATAGTCCACTTCAACCGGACGGAACTGAATCGTCTTGGTGATTGGGATGTCCAGGCCCAAGCCGTACTCCATGGCGAAACCATTGTTGCTCCCGCTGCCCGATCCACAATTCCCCTCTAACTTGCAGATGTTTGCATCGAGATTGGTATGCGCGGCGCCAAACAGGGCCTCTCCGAAGGGCTGAAATTTGCCGGAGTGCTTTTTAATCTGCGGTCCGAACATATAGGTGAACACGTTGCCGCTCACGTTTCCGAGGAACTGCCCGTTTTGAGTTAACTTCACGCCGCTGCCTTGGGTGTAGCCAAAGAAATCGGCCTTGATCCCGATCCAGTCGCTGACGTTGTACACAAATCCGCCGCCGCCGCCGAACGCGTTGAAGCTGGTGATGCCGGCGACATTGGGGTGAACGTTAACGAAGGAAAAACCCACCGGTACTTCGATTTTGGGGTACTCGTCCTGCGCAAACGCAGTCATACTGAGCAAAAACACGAAACCAAGCAACAAAACCAACTTATTCTTCACTGACAATCTCCTGTAAGTTCATTGAAATTTTGTTTCCCGCCATCGTCGCATCTCGCCCCGGACGACCTGCCATCCTGGGTTTTCCCAAGGATTGAAGCCATCGTACCGGCCATGCAATCGGGCAGGAACTGCTAAAACTGCGAGTGCCGTACGTAAAAATGCAGAACACGGCCCTACTATTTGGCCAACGTACTGAATTCCTACCTCCTACCACTCCCGGTGGGAGAACCTGGTCTCTGGCTCAGAGTCGGTCGCCCGGCCCTTACCAACGACAGGCCCCATCACCCGCATCCAATTAACCGGATGGTTATATCCTCTCACACGGTTAGCCGGGATGCAAATCCAAAACGGCAATCTGCAGATGGACGTACCTTCTTTGATACTGGCTAAGTGACGTATACAAAAGGAGTTGGTCAACCGCGATCTGCACTTGCCGCTTTCTTTCTACACCAAAAGTTGTAGGTGGAATCGGTCAGAATGCCTTGCCCGAGGCGAGGTAGCGGTCAAAGCGGTGGGCGGCCCGTCGTCGGGCCCGGCGCATGTTCTTGGTAATAAGCTGTTTAGCTTCCCGAAGGTTCTTCCTCAGCAGCGCGACGTCGTTGTCGTTCACGGTCGGCAGCGGAGTGCTGTAGGTCTGGGCAGGCAGTAGGCTGCTTTGCAACAGCAGCGCCCCTGCCACGATCAGCGCCGCGGCAAGACACCGGTTCATCACTTACTTCTCCGCGTCTTCGAGTTGACGCGTCAAACGTCAGGAGCACCACGGAGAACGCGGAGAAGGCTATAGGACTCCAAGCTCCGTGCCCCCCGTGGTGGTTCTTTGTCCCTATGGCGCTACTGCTTCACCATCGGGATCGCGGAAGCCAATTGCAGGTCAATCAACAAGCCGATCCGCCGGTCGAGCTGAAAGAACAGAGCTGCCTTCTTGCCGGGCAATACCGCCTCGAACTTCGGCATCCACTGATTGCGCAGCGCGACGGACTCCTGGTCGGTAGCGGCCGATCGCTTGATGAGACTCTTGGCTTGCACATCGGTCATGGTGTCGTAGGTCTGGGCGTACTCCTTGATCAGTGCGTAACGGGCATCACCAATCTTGGTGGTTTCGACGGTGTAGGCGTCGTAAACCGGCCAGAATTTGGTGGCCTCGGCGTCAGTCAACTGCAGGTTGGCGGCGATGATCTGCTTCTTCTCCGAGCGGAGATCCTGTCTCATCAACTGGATGTCCTGATCGCTGACCGTAGGGGTGGAAGTTGCTGCTTGTTGGGCAAACAGGGCCGTGCCTTGCAATACCAACGCACCGGCCAGAAGTAGCACTGCGGTAAGACCTTTCTTCATTTGCTCTCCTTGTTAATGTGGATATAGTTCTTTATTCCGAATTTTCGCTTGTTTTCGACTGCCACGACACGACTTCCATCGCTACCAGCCTCGCGATCGTAATGGCTAGGTAGAACTGCCCTGTCAGAGCCTCCGCGACAGACAGTGAGCGCGCGATCGGTCGCACCGGTGTGATGTCCCCGTAGCCAACCGTGCTGAGAGTCACGAAGCTGAAGTAGCCCCAGTCTCTGACATTCGATATTGTGGTGCCGGCTGCGACATTGAAAGACCCTGGGTGCAAAGCTTCTGTAATTTGGTAGGCGTTTGCCCAACCCATTCCGAACAGCAGGTAAACCGCGATTGCGCCCTGGATGCGCAGTGAGTGACCGGGCCAGTTGACGAAAGACCTGCAACAGCAGGACTATCGCAATCACCAAAGTCGCCGCCAGGGTCCACTCGTCAGCCCACAGTTGCAGCGTGGGCGTCGGGGTAAAAAAGGCCATCCAGCGCACGGCGAGCGCGGCGCTTCCGACCACAACCGCCGGCAGGAACAGTTTGCGTCGTCCCCAGGCGATCGCCACTCCCGAAATCAGCAACAGCGAAAAGGCGATATCGCTGTAAACCTGCACATCGGTTCTTCCGAAGCCCAACGACGGGAGGACAAAGGCCACCACCACCAAAAGCACCAGAAAAAACGATAGGTTGGCCTGCGATTGCCAGCTCTCGGTGATGAGAGCCCGGGCCTTGTCGCGGACCGCGTCGCGCGTTGTCTTTCTGGCGGGTTCTGGCATTGGCCCCGCTAGGTGTGCGCCAGACGCTTTGCGGCCAGGCCCAGCATCAGACGCGTCATCCCGGTGAAGATCATGCTGATTCCCACCAGCGTGCCGATCACCCACAACGAACTTGAGGGCCACTGACGCCAAACCAGCAGACCGAGAATCAGGGTGACGATGCCGTCAAACAGAATCCAGCCCGATCCGGGGAGGGCGCGCGCTTGAAAATAAGCCACCAGGTCAAACACTCCCTCGATCACAAAGAAAATCGCCAGCGCCAGGGTGAATGCAGCGACCCCGAGCACGGGATGCAGCAGAAAATAGATCCCGACGATGAGATACAGAATCGCAACCAGGAGCTTCCAGAGGATGTGCCCGATGCCTTGCGACTGGAAGGCATGGATGAACTGAAATGCCCCGCTAAAAACGATGAGCCAGGCAATGACGACGACCACGCCCCACGACGTAAGGAACGGGAGGCAAATCGCCAGGAAACCGAAGATGATGAGCACGATGGCCCACACGATTGACTTCCCCGAACCGAGGCTAGAGAGTCCTGCTGCGGTCATAGTTGAATTCCTCCTTGCATTAGATCGTGTTTCATAATGCGGTTTGTATCAGGGCACGGCTTCACAGGCTGCTGAAAAAAGTCGGCCTTGACATGTTTTGAAGGGGCGCAGCTTTAGCTGCGCCGTGCCAAGCCCCTTTATTTTTGTCATCCCGAGCGGCCTTCAGGCCGCGAGGGATCTGCTGTTTCGACTTTTTCAGCAACCTGTTCAGCCGTGCCTAAAGGCGTTTTCTTCTCCGCTGGGCTGCAAACCCCGGCACGACTGGAAAGCCTGCCCTGAGCGGAGCCGAAGGGTCGCGCCCTGTTACAGATCTGTTTTTGAAACAAGCTCCAGGAATTACTGCTTCCAGAACCTGAGTCGAGTATCCGCGCGCCGGCAATCCGGCAAACGCTCGCCACCATGTTAGCAGGCGGCACAAAGCTGCTTCCCTTTATACTGCCCCAGGAGGTTTTCTCAATGCCGGAAGGAGCCGGAGGTTCCAACATCGAGGTGGCCCATCACCTCAGCGAACACGCTGCGCACTCACAGTCTCTCGCGTACCAAATCCTGGAGATTGCGGAAGCCATCCTGCTCGCCGTCGTCGCCACTACCACCGCGTGGAGCGGCTACCAGGCGGCGCTTTGGACCGGACATCAGGCCGAACTGTACGGATTGGCCAGCAGGTACCGCGTTGAAGCCGAGGGAGCCGCGACCACTGCCAATCAGGAGCGCTTATACAACGCCTCGACGGTGGTGGAGTGGCTGAAGGCCGAAGCCAGCGGGAACAAGAAGCTCGCCGACCTGTTTGAACGGCGTTTCCTGCCCGAATTTCGCCCGGCGTTTGAGGCGTGGAAGAAAACCGATCCGCTCAACAATCCCAAGGCTCCCCCAGGTCCGCAGTCGATGACGGAGTATCACAGCTCCATGACGGAAAAGGCGGCCGAGCTAAATGACCAGGCCACCGAAACCTTCGAGCGGGGCAATCGGGCGCGGGAGCGGTCCGACGATTACGTGCGAGTGACGGTGCTGCTGGCCACCGTGCTACTGCTGACGGCGATCAGCCAGCGTTTCAAAACGCACGCTGTGCGAGTCGGACTGGCGGTGCTGGCCGCGGTGGTGCTGTGCTTCCCGCTTTACCGCATCCTGACGCTGCCGCGAGCCTAGAGAATTTTCGGTCTTGTTTTCAATTTTTCCTGGCCTTTTCTTTGCGGAGATAATAAGCGTACGCACCGACCGTCAGGAAATTAATCAATACCGCGATCACATTCCATATGATCACCGGCCGCGAAGCAATCAACAGGCCGTAATATATCCATAGGATCTGAAAAGCGCCCATGATTGCCCCCATCCGTGGGTTCATGCCCGCACTTGATTGACGCTTGAGCATTGCGAGCAAGTCGGGAAAAGCGGCAAAGGTCGTTCCGAAACCGGCCAGAATACCGACGATCTCTGACAGTTCAACGTTGGGTTTGATCAGCTTCTCCGTGTCAATAAGCAGGTGCTGACAGCCCGTGAGCGCGATCACGCTAAGGAACACTGCAGCGAGCGCCGCTCTGTTGAATCGGCCCATACCCACCTCCTTAACTCGTTTAGTGCGTGGGGTCGCACCCGCCCTTTTCTTGCCCGTCACCCTGAGCGAAGTGAGGTCGCGCCTCCGGGGGCCCCCGGCGATCGCCGCGCGGCACGAAGAAATACGATGCATCGCATGGTGGGCGACCTTGCTTTTCATCCCCTCCTTCAGAGCTTACGGGTACACTTTTCGCCGCCCGACATTCTACCTTTTTTCTCACTGCGCCACCATCACGCTGGCGGCTGCCAGGTGCGAATTTTTCACTGAAACGCACCAGAACCCAGGCGCGCACCCGCCTCGCCAGCTTCTGCTCGGCAGGATGGTGCGCTAGAATCGCCCTCAGTGGCCGACAACAAACTCTTCTACGGCGACAATCTCGACGTGCTGCGCCGCTACGTGCGCGACGAGTCGGTGGACCTCATCTACCTCGATCCTCCATTCAATAGCCGCCAGGATTACAACGTCCTCTTCGCCGAGAAAGACGGCACGCGCTCTTCCTCGCAGATCACGGCCTTCGAGGACACGTGGGAGTGGAACCTCGACGCCGAGCGCGCCTACCAGGAAGTTGTCGAACAGGCGGGATGGGTGTCGAACGCGATGGAGGCATTCCGTAAATTCCTCGGGAACAGCGACATGATGGCGTATCTGGCGATGATGGCTCCGCGCCTTTTAGCACTGAAGCGCGCGCTCAAGGTGACCGGCTGCATATATCTGCACTGCGACCCAACGGCCAGCCACTACCTGAAGATGCTGATGGACTCGGTATTCGGGCCGGAACAGTTTCGCAATGAAATTATCTGGAGGCGCGCCGATCCCAAGGGGCATGCCTTTACGAGATTTCCATCGACTCACGATGTGATTCTTGCATTTGGCAAAACCGAGACGGCAGTATGGAACACCCAATACCGGGCGTACGACGACGCATACCTCAAGAGTCACTATTCGAACATCGAAGCCGGCACTGGTTGACGTTACACGCTAAGTGATTGCACGAATCCGAATCGGAATCGCCCTAATCTGACGTACGAATGGAACGGGATTGTCAAAGTATGGCGGTGGACGAAAGACCGCATGCAGCGAATGCATGATGAAGGACGCTTGGTTTACACAAGCTCAGGGGCGCCAAGGTACAAACGGTACCTCGACGAGATGAAAGGGACCGTGGTGACGTCGGTATGGGACGACATACCTTTCATCAATTCACAGGCTGCCGAGCGTTTGGGGTATCCCACCCAGAAGCCGGAGGCCCTTCTCGAACGCATCATCCAGGCCAGCAGCAACGAAGGCGACATCGTGCTAGACCCGTTTTGCGGATGTGGCACTGCGGTCGTCGCCGCGCAACGGCTGAAGCGTCGTTGGATTGGCATCGACATCACGCCCCTGGCGACAAACTTGATTAAGACG
This sequence comes from uncultured Acidobacteriaceae bacterium, assembly GCA_963833155.1. Taxonomy (GTDB): domain Bacteria; phylum Acidobacteriota; class Terriglobia; order Terriglobales; family Acidobacteriaceae; genus Bog-257. The sequence goes on along the minus strand of CAWHWY010000020.1, from coordinate 88,702 downwards.
CGGTTGGCTGACATTTTTGGTTCCGAAATTCGCAACAGCTACGAAGTGATCGGTGAACCAACATCCGTGCCGGATGCCCACGAACTGGCCAAAACCGAACCCACACACTTTCAATACTGGGCGCTGGGGCTGGTGAACGCGCGCCCAGTCGAAGAAAGAAGGGGCGCCGATCGCGGCATTGACGGGCGGCTGTACTTCCATACTGACACGAAGGGCAAAACGCAGCAGATCGTTTTTTCTGTCAAAGCTGGCCAGAACATCAACGTGGCGCATGTGCGCGATCTGCGCGGCGTTATCGAGCGTGAGAAGGCGGCCATCGGTGTCCTGATCACGATGGAAGCGCCGACCAAGCCCATGGTGAAAGAAGCTGCCGAAGCGGGTTTCTACAAGGACGATTCGCCGTATGACACCGGCACCTATCCGCGCCTTCAGATTCTCACCGTCGAGCAATTGTTAAGCGGAGCGCAGGTCGCGTATCCGCGGCTGCTCGACGCGACTTTCAAACAAGCTCCGAAGGCGCGCGGCGCGGCGGTTGAGCAAATGAAGTTCGATACGGCGGAATGAACTGCGAGACCCGCTATGTCCCCGACTAGCCTGGATTATTCATCTGTTTCGCTAGCTGGCAGGCGGCAACCTTGAAGGGGCACGGCTTCAGCCGTGCCGTTAGGTGCGCGTGGGAAGTTGGGCTTCAGCCCCTGAAGGAACTCGCACTTTGTCGCAAAACCGAAGTCCCTCAGTGGCTAAAGCCATCGCAATGACAGCGCCTCTGCGGCACGGCTGAAGCCGTGCCCCTTCAAAACGTGACGGCCTGATGAATAATTCGGGCTAGCCAGCACCTTCCCTTTCGTAAAGCTACTGAGCTTCGCAAAATACAGTGACCACGTACGGAATTGTCATCACGAGGTCGCCCTGGCGACCGAGGGATCTGCTTTCTGCCAACCGCTGAAAAGCAGATTCCTCGCGCCCAAAAAACGGGCGCTCCCAATGACAATTCGAATACTTTCCGACTCAACTGCATCACTACTTCGCCTCGGTGATGGCCGGCGGCTTCCAGGTGCCGTCAATGATCGATGGCGACGTTTCCTTTGGCCAATACAAGCGCAGCATGGGGATGAACTGTGCTTTGGGGGCAGGCAGCCAGTTGGCTTCCTTCGCCTTGCCCGGTGAATCGGCCTGCAGGTACAGATCGACCGAGCCGTCCGGATTCGTCACGAGCTTGTTGCGGGCACTCAAGGTGTAGCGGTTCAGCGGGTTGGGGACGAAGAAGTAGTCCTTGTCATACATCGTGAGCGACCAGAAGCCGTTGACCGGCGGCATCTCGCCTTTGTTGAAGTGCATGACGTACTTCTTCGAAGCACCATCGTATTCGTGACCTTCGGAATCCTTCTGCGAGGTCGGATAGATGGCGTCCTGCGGACGGTTCGCTCCGAGACCGATGGCCGTTACCAGCGCTCGCTGGATATAGTCCGTGCCGTACACACCGATGTCCTTTGTGAGGTACATCCAGCCGTTCACAGGCTCAGCCGCTTTCTTGAAGTACTCCATGATCTTGACCTGCGCAAGCTTGGGTACACCCTTGATGACTTCCTTATCGAAGGCGCCCAGCTTGCCGGGATCGAAGTCCTTGCCCGGCTCCAGGCCGATGGCCTTCATCTTTTCGACCGTAGGTGCATCAGCGGCGGCGGGCGGATTGGTCTTCATCAGACGGGCAAGGTAGTTGAAGTAGTCGTTCACGCTCAGCGCGTCCACCTGGTCACGGACGGCAGTCTTCATGTCGAAGCTGGCATCAACGGTACCCGGAAGCGGCGTGAAGGGCTTGCCATAGGAGCTGAGCGGAACCAGCGAGAACTTGTCCTGCAAAGCATGCACCTTGGCATAGTCATCGGGCGTGCCGGTGCAATAAATACGCCCGAGCAACCAGACGATCCCGGTGGGCGACTTGTATTCCGTTACACCGGCGGGCAGAGTGCCTGTCCAGCCCGGCCCGGTGATGGCATACTTCTGCGCCTTGCCGCCGGTGGTGCGCTTGCCGGGAACCTGGAAGACATCGGTCCAGCCGCTAAGCATGGGCAACAAGTAATAGCGATCGCCCATGTCGGGGACGCTGAACACCCACGGCTCGTTGGAAACATCGAGCCATGCCGTGGTGTAAAGCGTGTCGGCATTTGGAGCGGTGACGGCATGATAATCAGGCGCCGGATAACTGCGCATGCGAACGAGTTGACCCATGGGCGCATGCCCCGCATCGGGCACAGCTACGTTGGTCATCTGTCGGCGCGTCATGTCGATGGTGACGAGCGGATAACCGTAGATGTAAACGTCCACCGCGTCGGCAACTGCTTGTTCGGCGCCTGGCTTGTTTTGCGTTGACGAGGAAGGAGATTGAGAGCAACCAAACAGGATTAGGAGAGTTGCAACTGCACACAGCATGAAAAGTGACTTGCGATTCATAAGCTTTCCTTTAGCTTTGGTTTTGCCTGCGAAAAACTCCGTTGAGGGCAGCCCGTGCAAGCTGCCCCGCTTCTGTTGAACTACTGCGCCACCGTAATGGCCGGCGCTTCCATGTGACTACGCAGCACAAACTCTTGATTTTCATAAAGCCTTTCGCAAAACGGAAATTTGGAAGTCAAACTCCAGAACTTTCCCAAAATGGAAAACCGCCGTAGAGCGCGTTATTAGGCCCGTAGCGCGATCCGAAGTCTCCGGACAGCCCAAAGTACCTCTTGGGCCTTGAACGGCCTACAGCGGGCCTTAGAACGCTCGTAGTGGGCATCTCCTGCGACGACCACACCAGCACATTGAGGCCATCTGTGCATACAACTAACAAGCTGATCTGCATTGAGACTAAAGTGCCAACAAGGCTGGTGGACTCCTCCCCGTGCTTCGTGCCACCGCACAGGAGATGCCCCGTTTCCCTTTCATGGAGCGGGAAACTCCAGCCCCGTAAGCAACGCTAAGGGCGGATCCTATGTTCCGGCGATACCCTTGTTCTGGAGTACCCTGACGACCACGCGCCGGTTCTCAGCCTGGCCCTCGACGCTAGTGTCAGGAGCGACCTGTCTGCTGGTTCCCATGGCGCCGGGTGCCAGGATGTTAGTTAGGGGTATGCCTCCCTGCTGTTCCAGGTACTCGGTGACATTGGCCGCCCGCTCCTGGCTCAGCTTCTGGTTTAGCGCCGCCGAGCCTACGGCAGAAGCATAGCCCTTAACCTGAATCACGTAACCGGTAACGGTCGTGGCCTTCTTGCAAAGCGCCTGCAGTTTGGGATAGTACTGCGGGTCAACGGTGACTTTGTCGTTTCCGAAGTAAACCGTTACTTCATCCCAAATGTTGTAGTCGCCCAGTTCGCCAAAGCGCTTGTTGACGGCGGCAATGGCAGCCTTGTTAGCGGCAATCTTGGCCTCGTCAGCCGCCTGCTGCTGCTGCTCCTTCGTCAGGGCCGCTTGTTGCTGCTTGAGTTGGGCTTGCTGCTGCGCTAATTTCTGCTGCTGCGCCTGCTCCTGCTGCTCTACTGGAGTTACCCCTGCTTGTATGTCGGTAGCGGTTTGCAGGTTCTTGCCATTGAACTTGACAGTGTCTGCCACCAACTGGTTCTGGGCATTGTAGTTGCCTTGCACCTGGACCTGGAGTCCGGGGACCAGGGCGGTCACCCCCATCTCCTTCTTGCGGGCATGGAACAGGCCCGATACGTCTTCCACTTGGGTGTAGCTATTGAGAACGACGACCACGTTGCCAGAGTCTGTCTGGACTGTCATGGTGGGGCCGCTGCGTCCGTTGATGACGCCCTGAATCTGGGCGCTTTGCGCTGCCGCAACGCCACATAACAATAGAAGTGCTGTCAGTAACAGAGTTACCAGGAACGTCATGCTTAAGGTACTGCTGCTTTTCATAATCTCTCTCCTGTTCATTTTCATTGCAGGCGCCACCTGCTTAAGAGGTTGTTTTGGTTGGGGACATAAACACAAGCACACTTCAAGCTAACTCTAACAACGCTGAGCCTGCGACAGAGATCCTACGAATGCCTGCTATCGAACCGTACGTCGTTGCTAACAACAAGCCGCTGAGTCAGGATGCGATTCGTGGAACAAGGAATCTTACACCGCCTTGCGTTGCCATTCCATACCATGTTGGGGCAACGTCTTTACAGCATCGGCGCTAATGTCGGCCTGTACAATTCCCTGTCAGGAGAGACGATATGACCGGCAACGAACTGGTAGGTGTGTACGAATTCAGCTACGGAGCCATCAACCGCAATCTTGACGGCGTCAGCCACGAAGAAAGCCTGTTCATTCCGGAACCTGCCGGCAACTGCATCAACTGGGTCGTGGGCCACATCGTTGCTGCTCGCAATACCGTGCTGACGTTAGCGGGTGGCAGTCCGATTCTGACCGGCGACGCAGCCGCTCACTATCGCCGCGGCTCTGCTCCAATTCATAGCGGCGACAAGGTGCTCGACCTCGGCACGCTTCGCGGCTTCCTGGCCGACTCGCAGCAGCAACTGATTCCCGCTTTGGCGGCGATTTCCGATGAAACGCTGGCCCTTCCCGTGCCTGAGCAGTTGCGCCGTCCGCCGCTGACAGGATCCGTCAGCGATGCGCTCGCCCGGCTGGCTTTTCATGAGAGTTATCACAATGGGCAGATTGGGCTGCTGCGGCGATTGGCAGGAAAAGCTGGCGCGATCGCGTAAGGACGGTCAGCCGTATTACTCCAGCAACTTGTCGAGTTGGTCGCCGAACTTGAGCTTCAGGTCTTCGATATTGTCGTAGCCGGTGTGGAAGTGCCCGAGCTTGTCAAGCTTTTCCTGAAACGCCCACAACGAATTCAGGTCCTCCTTGCGCGCGCTGCCGGTCTTGATGTCAGCGTTCTTAAAGAATGTGTAGATGAGCGGCTTACCGGTGCTCTTAAACTGGCGGTGCGCGACATCGAATTCCTCTTCGGTGTACTTGCCGGTCTTGGTGAAGAACAGGCTGACGAAGACATCGCAGTTGCGGATGGCCTTGTTGTACTCGTCCTGCAAGCGAGTTTCGGACATGGCGTCAAGAAAGTTTTCCCATCGAACGATTTCCAGATAGAACCCTCTCTTGCGAAGCTGGTCGTTCTGCTGGCGGAAGTAGAGGTCGAATGCGTCCCGATCGTCCCGCAGCTCGGCGGAGGAGGCGAGAAAGATGCGAATCGTCGCGAAGCGACGATGGCGGCGCCTGGCGTCTCGTTTGCCCAACTCGGCAGGTTGTCAAGCTTTATGCCGTCCAATAGCTCCAGCACGTCCACCAGTTCATAACTGCGTTGGCATTCCACTTTCAGCCGATTGTCCTGCTTGCGCTTGAGCAGCGCTTTTTGTTCGAAAAACTCAGGCACAGGAGCCTCGCGGCAGAGTTTGCAGTTGCAGGGGATGCGCTTGTCAACTTTGTCGCGCAGGCCCTGGAATGACTCATTCAGGGTATCCAGGTCCGCCGCAATGACGCTGAGAAGCGCTTTCTGCTCCGGCCCGCGGGCCCGCAATTCGATCTCGCTGCCTTCGCCAGTATTTCCACCAGCACTGCAGTACTTTCGCGCTCGAACAGTACGCCGGTAACCCAGGCCATCTCCGGATTGCGCACAAAGCGATGCAGCCTGACCGTCAGGCGGCTGATCATGCCCTTGGGCAGAAAGTCATAACGATAGCGCAGTACCAAGTCCTCGGGCTTGCCCCAGTCAGCAAGTGCGGCGGGTTTCGCGGGCGGCAACAACTGCGGGGCGAGCCAGGTCTGAGGCTTGCTGTCGCGCAGCTCATAGCAAAGTTCAAAGCTGCTGCATCAAGGCCAGCAACTCCGGGTGCATGCGGGCGTAAGCGGAATCTTTCCACAGCCGCGCGCAATCCTCATGGTTGAAACGGCCCAGCTTTTTCTTGATGGTTTCGTCGTCGAGGACGCGAAACACGGCTTCGGTGGCCCACTGGTTTTGCAGAATGACAGTGCGCGCCAGCAAAGGATCATCCTGAAAATGCAGAAACACGCCCAGGTCGTGCAGGTACCGGCTGAGCAGCAGCGCCTTCGTCTCGTCAAACTCGATGTGCCCGCCGTAGATCTCGAAATACTTCTCTACCGGAACGTAAGGCTGCTTCGCGGCGAGCTGCTCGATGTCGGCCCGCACCTTGATCCAGCGGGCGGGCAGTTCCTCGCCGATATGGCTGAGATGACTGGCGAAAAACTCGATGCCATCGCGCACCTTGTCGGCGGCATCGGCTTCCTCCAAATTCCCGGCATAGAGTTCCTTCACGTTGTCGTAACGCTGCCTGATGCCGCCGAGGTCGATCGGCTTGCTGCGGCCACCCTTCTCATTCTGAAAGATGAAGGTCGGGCTGTGTCCGCCAAACACATCAATCAACTCCAGCCAATACTTAAAGCCTTCGTCCGATACCGACTTGTAGTCTTTACGAGTGTCATCGACGAGGACATAAAGCGAGCGGTGGGTCAGAAAGAACTGGTGCGTGGCGTGATAGATCTGTTGCCCTCCGAAGTCCCAGACGTTCAGGCGGAAGGGCCGTCCGTTCTTCATCTTGAATTCGTGCCGGTAGATGGCGATGCCCCGGGTCGTCTCGCTTTCCGTAGGCAGTGGCTGGCCGGGCTGATACAAACGCCGCAGCAGGCTGGTCTTGCCCGCGCCACCCTCACCCAGGATGAGCATTTTGGCTTCATACAAGATGGTCTACCCCACCCACCGCCCGCTCACGCAAAGTAGTTGAGGATGGCGTCATTGCCCTGATGCACGATCTCAGGCGGCGGATTGGTAAGCGGACAGTCTTCGACGTAGATGCCGTCCCCCTTCCACGATTCGTCACTCCATTTCACCGGGAGACCACGACGGATGAGGGCGATCAGTGGAGAGAGGTCGGTGACCTGCGTCTTCGAGACATCCAGCGTCTGCAGGGCAGACAGGCCCGCCAGCGGCGCAAGGTCGGTGACCTTCGTGCCCGAGACATCCAGCGTCTGCAGGGCAGACAGGCCCGCCAGCGGCGCAAGATCGTTGACTCGCGTTGACGAGACATCAAGCACCTGCAGGGCAGACAGGCCCGCCAGCGGCGCAAGGTCGGTGACCTGCGTGCCCGCGACATTTAGCGTCCCGCAGGGCAGACAGGCCCGACAGCGGCGCCAGGTCGGTGACCTGCGTACCCCGGACATAAAGCGCCTGCAGGGCAAACAGGCCCGACAGCGGCGCCAGGTCGCTGACCTGCGTGCCCCCGACATCCAGCGTCTGCAGGGCCGACAGGCCGGCCAGCGGCGTGAGGTCGGTGACCTGCGTGTTCGAGACATCAAGCGTCCGCACGGCAGACAGGCCCGCCAGCGGCGCAAGGTCGGTGACCTGCGTGGATGAGACATCGAGCCACTGCAGGGCAGACAGGCCAGCCAGCGGCGCCAGGTCGGCCAAGCCCTCGTTGCCGGCTAGGGACAGGCCCTCCAGCCAGACCAGTTCGCCGACTTCGGCGGGAACCTCGGTTAGCCCGCAATTGCCGAGGTCAAGAAAGGTAGCCCTGGTATGTTTGTTCTCGGCGATGTGCTTCTTCGCGAGGTCGGACATCGGGTTCGTCTCCGAGAGATTGGCGCTCAAACCAAGCCATAATTCCCACCCAATTCATACAGTAGAGCGTGTTTCAAAAATGGCCGCAAGTGAGACTTGTATCAGGGCACGACTTCAGTCGTGCCGTCGGTGCGCTCTTAAGATAACGGCTTTAAGCCGCTGAGACAGCGGCTAAAGCCCGGCGGAGAAGCGTGCGTCTTTCGGCACGGCTGAAGCCGTGCCCTGTTACAAACCGAATTATGAAATCCTGCGGGTGCGCGGCACCCAGCCGTGCCCTGTTACAAATCGCAGATTGCGCCACCGCAGATTATGCCATTTCTGGAATGGCTTGTAGCTCGTCCTTAGACTAATTGCATAGTTTCGCACTGAATGTCGTCGCTCGGTTAGAGAATAAAGGCCAGGTCAGTTCGACCCGGCCCTTTTGCAACCTCCGAGCAGCCATCTGGATATGTTGCCGGGACCTGTCCTCCACAAGAACTGCTGGTGGCGATAGCGGAACGGCCACCCGTGCAGCAATTATTGGCCGTTCTTACCCTGGCGGGAGTGGTATACACCCGCAACGACCTGCGCCATCAGTTTGTGACCCGACTGGCTGGGATGCACGTCGCACGATGGCGGGCTGGTCGGCGGGTTACTGGCGTTGAGCAAACCAGCAACGCAAGTGTTGCCCGCCGCGAACTGAGTCGAAGACGCAGCATAGAATGCCGAAAACACGTCGGCTACCACGGCGCCGTAGGCAGGTGCTGGTGCGGTGATTGCCTGGTTCAATGCCATGGTCACCTCGGTCTCAAACTGGTTGGAGTAATCGAGCGAGTAATAATTGACGACGACGAGGGGGCCATTGTATCCGGTGGCGCGAACAGCGGCGAGAATGGTCGCCATGTTGGCCTCGGCCGTGGCAAGTACTAGCGGCAGACCGTTCTCGATGCACGTCGGGTCGTCATTGCACTGCTTCTCCAGCAGAAACACGTCGTTCGCGCCGAGGTTGATCGTCACCAACTGGGTGCCGCTATGCTGCTGCAGGAAACCTGTGGCGAAAGCCAGTTGCGTGGACTTGACCGCGCCGTAAACAACGTGCAGGGGAAAGTACAGGCGATAAGGGCGGCATCCGTTATCGGGTCCGGTCCACGAGATAAAGCTGCTGGTGGTCTCACCCGGACAGCCCGTGTCCGCCGGGTTCAAGCTCAAGGCCAAGCCGGTCCAATCCGCATACCCGACGAAGTTTGTGGGATAGTAATATTCGTACCCTGCCTGGTCTATATACCCGAATGTCACGCTGTCACCCAGCGCAAGGTAATCGTTGGAACTGCCCTTGGAATCTTTTGCCGAAGCGAATCCGGGCGCCAAAACGGCGATCACTAGTAGGAAGACACAGAAAATCTGGCGTACTTTCATCACTGCCTCCTTGAAATGAAAATTTGGGCAAGGATAACAGAAAAGCAAAACTGGCTACTGGCTACCGACGACAGCCTTTAACGGTTCGCCTTCAGCATCTGCTCGGCGTGCTTCAAAGAAGTATCGGTCAGCTTCGCGCCGCTTATCATGCGCGCGATTTCGCGAGTGCGGTCTTCGGAATCGAGCAGCCGGACGGAGGTCTTGGTCCGGCCTGCTGATTCCTTCTTCTCGATCAGATAATGCTGGTCGGCAAACGAGGCAATCTGCGGCAGGTGGGTGACGCAGAGCACCTGCTTGGTTCGCGAGAGCTGTTTCAGCTTCTTCCCAACCGCTTCGGCCGCGCGTCCACCGATGCCGCTGTCAATCTCGTCGAACACCAGGGTTCGTTGCCGGCCCACCCTCTCGCCAACAGAAGGCGAGAATGATGGGGCACCCCCGCTGCCGCCATTGCGCCCTCTCGTTCCCACCCTTTCGCCAAAGGAAGGCGAAAAGGGTGGAGCACCCACTGGCGAGGAGGGTGGGGCACCCATTCGTCTTCCCAGTCCCGCTTCGATTGTGGTCTTCAGCGCCAGCATCACCCGCGAGAGCTCGCCGCCGGAGGCGATCTCCTCGACCGGCCCCAGCGGCTCTCCGGGATTGGCCGAGATCAGGTACTGCACCTGGTCGAAGCCCCTGGCGCTCCAGTTCCCTTCCTCGTCCGAGCCGCTGACCTCGACCTTGAATCGCGCCTTCATGGCCAGCTCGTTGATCTCGCTCTCGACCAGCTTCTCCAGCTTGCGGGCCGCTTCGTAACGCTGGCGCGAGAGGCTGCGCGCGGCTTCGAGATATTTTGCCGCTGCGCTCGCCAGCTCAATCCGCAACTCGCGCAAGACCTCGTCCTTGTTTTCCATCTCGTTGAGCTTGCGCTCAAGTTCGTCGCCCAGCGCGATGACATCTTCCAGCTTCGGCCCGTACTTGCGCTTCAGGCGGTCGAGAACGGCGAGCCGGTCTTCCACTTCGGCAAGCCGCTCGGGAGAAGCTTCGATTCCAGCGGCGTAGTCGCGCAGTGTTTGCCCCATGTCTTCGATGGTGATGCGCGCCGACTCCAGCTCCGTTAGCTTGTCGCGAAACTGCGCATCGAAGCGCGACAACTCCTCGACCTGCCGTGCTGCAATTCGGATGGAAGCCGCCGCGGACGTGTTGCTCTCGTACAGCGCGTCATAGGCGGCCATCGCCGCGGTGTAAACCCGTTCCGAATTGGCCAGCACGCGCTTCTCGGCCTCGAGCTTGGTATCCTCGTCGGGCTGCAAGCGTGCGTCGGCGATCTCCTTGCGCTGGTAGCTCCACAGATCCAGCAGGCGCAGGCGGTCGTGCTCGTCGCGCTCCAGATCGGCGATGCGATGCCGCACCTGGTTCCAGGCGTCGAAGGCAGCCGACACAGCAGCCCCGTCAACACCGGCAAACGAATCCAGCAGCGCCAGGCGCGATGCGGCATCGAACGCCAGCACGGCTTCGTTCTGCGCGTGGATCACCGCCAGATGCGGCGCGAGTTGCCGGAGCACGGTGACCGTCGCCGGCTGGTTGTTGACGAAGACGCGGCCCTTGCCGCCGGCCGCAATCTCACGCCGCAGAATGAGCTGCTCTTCTTCGCCATCGATGCCGTTGGATTCCAGCACCGCAGCGATGGCGTGGGAATCGGCCTCGAAAACCGCCGACACAACAGCCTTGTCGGTCCCATGGCGAATTGCGTCGGTCGAAGCTTTGTCGCCCAGCAGGAGCGCGAGCGCGTCAATCAGGATGGATTTTCCGGCCCCGGTTTCGCCGGTCAGCAGGTTGAGGCCGGGCGCGAACTCCACGGCAATGTTGTCGATGACCGCGTAGTTTTCGACCCGCAGTTCCAGCAGCACGTGAGTTCTCGACTCGCCGAAGTTAAGCGCAGTGTAGCACGGGAGGTTTCGCCATCAAGCCGTCCATATTTCCAGCTTGAATTTGCAATGGCTGTTGATCAGCTCGAAATCGGCGCGGTTGGAAGTGATGAGGCGGGCACCGTGCGACCGCGCCGTCAAGGCAATGAGCACATCGAAATGCAGGTCGCGCAGCTTCTGCGGGGTAAATCCCTTGTCCGCGCCGATCTTCGCCAGCAGTTGTCCCGACTCCAGCCAGTTCCCCGCGGTAGGTGAAAGCACGGGATGGTTGCGCTGCAGGGCGCGCAGAAATTCGCGCTCTGCGATCTTGCGAGCGCCGCGCCACAACTCGGCCAGCACGACGGCAGAGGTCCTTACCAGGCCAGAGACTGACTCGAAGCGTTCCTGATGACACCCGGTTCGCAAATCGTCCACCAGGACTGAGGTGTCGAAGATGATGATTTCACTCATCCAGCCCCGCGAAAGAGAGCTTCCCGCGGTTTTTCTTCATCAGAGTCTTCAAGCGCTTGAGCGCGACAATTTCGCGCAGCGCGACATGTACCGCCTCGGTGCGTGACTTCACGCCCAGGGCCTTTGCCGCCTCGTCGGCCAGATGGGTGTCCAGCCGAATGGATGTTAGTGTTACCGCCATCAACGTAGCCTCATGTGTATATACATCATACATTGGCAATATATACGACTCCAGCGGAGGTGCGCAAGAGCCTCAGCGTCGCATGCGGTTGATTTCCTTCGACGCCCATTTCGCGGTGTCAATCTGAGAGGAGGCGGGTCGCTCAGGCGATCCGCCGCAATCGAAGAACCCCTATACGGGAAGGAGCGCCGCAGGATCCTGCCGAACTCACTTGGCCGGAGGCTCCGGCTTAGCGGGCTGGGAAGGCGTCGCGGTGTTCAGCTTAACCAGAGATTCATCCACGCGCTTTTTGAAGTCACCCTGGTCGTTGTGCTCCCATCCGCTATAGTTCGATACCACTTGCATCTCACAGCCCGATCCCTTTGGTACGAGGGTGACATGATTTTTGCGCTGCAGCAGGGTTCCCGAAATGTTGACGTGAGCGGAGTGATTCACGTCGTAGGTCGCCTTCATTTGGGTGTCGTCACTCTCCTCCACGCTGTAGTTCTCCGGGTTGCTGAGGGTGTCCTTCACCGCGCTCCACACCTCGCTGCAAGCCACCGGATAGGTACTCTTGTAGGTCTTGCCGAACGCCGGCAGAGCAAGAGCAAGCGATAGCAAAGCCACAACCACGACTCTCGTCTTCATCACGGCATGTCTCCTCGTACGGATGTGCTTCTCGGAGTGTCAAACCTGCACCGAAATCCGCGTTTTCAAGACAAGTGCAGGATAGTCGCTCAAAATATTTTGTCAGTGCGCAAAGTCACGTCAGCCAGTGACCAGCCTCAACAATCCCTTGAAGATAGAAAGCGCGCTCTTTTCGCCCTCAAACGACGCGCCATTGCCGTTTGAAAGGCTGTGTTTCGTGCTCTAATTCAGGTCTCCCGAAGGATTTCCACAACTTTATTTGCAGACTCTGCGATCTGAGGCCAACCACCTGTTGTGTCCTCTCCATCGGAGGAGTAAATTGCGCTGATCGAGGCTCCGTATCAGGAAAGTAAGCAGGTTCCCAGCGCCACTTTGGCTGACACTCCAAGTAGAATTGAGGTCAGCGCCGTGATTCATAGGTTCGGCGTTCGCAGTATTGGGTTAGGACATCCTTCCATGGACAAGTTTGTCATCCGCGGCGGCAATCCGCTGCTGGGTACGGTGCGGGTGAGCGGCGCGAAGAATGCTGCTCTCCCGGCGATGGCCGCTGCACTGCTCACCGAAGAACCGGTCATTCTGGAAAACATTCCCCAGGTGCGCGACATCGAGACCGAGCGCAAGCTGCTGGCGGCGATGGGCGCTGAAGTCGAGCTGGGCTACGGGCGCGCGCAGCACCGTACCACCATCTGCTGCCGCAATCTGGTGAACGCCGAAGCGTCGTACGAACTGGTCAAGACCATGCGCGCCTCAACCCTGGTACTGGGGCCGCTGGTCGCGCGCATGAAAGCAGCCCGCGTGTCTCTGCCCGGCGGATGCGCCATCGGAGCGCGGCCCATCGACCTGCACATTAAAGGGCTGGAGAAGCTGGGCGCTCAGATCTCCCAGGAGCACGGCTACATTGAAGCCCGCGCCGAGCGGCTCAAGGGAGCGCGCATTGTCTTCGAGAAAATCACCGTGACGGGCACGGAAGACTTGCTGATGGCGGCGACGCTGGCGGACGGCGAAACCGTCCTGGAAAACTGCGCGCGCGAGCCGGAGGTAGTTGATCTCGCGGCCTTACTCAGCAAAATGGGAGCCCAGATCGAGGGCGCGGGAACGCACCGCATTCGTGTCGTGGGCGTGGAGAAACTGCATGGCGCGCGGCACCGCATCATTCCCGACCGCATCGAAGCCGGCACGTTCATTATCGCCGCCGCGCTGACGGGAGGGGACTTGCTCGTATCCGGCTGCGAGCCTCGTCATCTCGACGCGCTGCTGCAAAAGCTGGAGGAGTGCGGCGTACAGGTGCGTCACCAACGGCGACTCGGTGCGCGTGATCGGCGATGGTCCGCTGAAGAGTGCGGACGTAAACACCGAAGAGTATCCCGGCTTCCCCACCGACATGCAGGCGCAGTACATGGCGCTGGCGACGCAGGCCGAGGGCACCAGCGTCGTGACCGAGAACATCTTCGAGAACCGCTTCATGCACGCCCAGGAACTGGTGCGCATGGGAGCGAATGTCAAGATCGAAGGCAGCCGCGCCGTGGTTCGCGGACCGACTCCGCTGAGCGGAGCGGCCGTGCAGGCCAGCGACCTGCGCGCATCGGCTTCGCTGGTCCTGGCAGCGCTGGTGGCCGACGGAGAAACCATCATCGACCGCGTGTACCACATCGACCGCGGCTACGAGCGCATCGAAGAAAAGCTGCGTGGCGTAGGAGCGCAAATCCGCCGCATCGGAGAGCTTCTTCCCAAGCGAGTGCAAGCGCCAGGAGTAGCAGTTTAGGAAAACGTCAGCCGCAGATTCCGCGGGTGAATTTCTTGGTATGTCATCCTGAGCGGAGGCTGGTGTCGCCGCAGCGACACCGCTGGAGCCGAAGGACCCCTATAATCTCGAAAATGTTGATGCTCTTGTGGCTATAGGGGTTCTTCGACTCCGCTCGGCAAGAATCGGCCTCGCTGCGCTCAGAATGACAACCGTCAATAAGAATCCGCGTTCATCCGCGCAATCAGCGGTCGCTTTCAGTCCGCCACTTGTTTCTCTTCGGTTTCCGGCGCGGGCTCACTGGTACAGCGGCGGGTTCAGGCTTTGGCTTTGGCCGCGGGCGCGGCAGCGCGGGCCGGTGCCTTCAGATGGTTTGCCCTTTCGAATTGCCCGATGTGCCAGATGTCGCGCGCGTACTCCGTGACCGTGCGATCGCTGGAGAACTTGCCGATCCGGGCGACGTTCAGGATCGCCTTGCGCCACCACATCTCCTCGCTCCAGATATTCGCCGTCAATCAGGGCTTGCGTCTCGACATAGGCGGGGAAATCGGCGATGTGGTAATAGCGGTCGCCGCGATGCACCAACTCATCGAAGATCCAGCGGAACAGCCCGTGCTCATTGGGACAGAAGCGGTCCGACGCCAGCGCGTCCATCACTTCGTGCACGGACGGATCGTTCTCGTAACGGTCGCGCGGATCGTAGGAGCCCTTCTGCTGCATCTCGCGAATCTCTTCCGCGCGCAGGCCGAAGATGTAGATGTTGTCGTCGCCCACCTCTTCGGCGATCTCGATGTTGGCTCCATCGTAGGTCCCGATGGTGAGCGCGCCATTCATCGCCAGCTTCATGTTGCCGGTGCCGGACGCTTCCATTCCCGCCATCGAAATCTGCTCGCTCAGGTCGGCGGCCGGCATGATTAATTGCGCCAGCGACACGCGGTAGTCGGGCAGGAACGCGACCTTGATCAGGTCCTTCACCTTCTCGTCGTTGTTCACCACCTCCGCCACGCTGTGGATGAGCTTGATGATCTGCTTGGCGGCCCAGTATCCCGGGGCGGCCTTGCCCGCGAAAAGATACGTGCGCGCCACTGCCGGCATCTCGCCGCGCTCCACAATGCCGAGATAATCGCGGATGATGCGCATCACGTTCAGCAATTGCCGCTTGTACTCGTGAATGCGCTTGATCTGGACGTCGAACATCGAGTCCGGATCGACCACCACCCCGGTGAGGTCCTGGATGACTTCGGTGAGCTTCAGCTTGTTCTGCCGCTTCACTTCCTTAAACGACTCGCGGAACTCCGGGTCCTCGGCAAAGGGTTCGAGGTCGCGCAGCCGGTTGAGGTCGGTGACCCACTTGTTTTCGTCGAGGGTGCGGCTGATGAGTTCCGTCAGCCCCGGATTGGCCAGCACCAACCAGCGGCGCGGCGCCACCCCATTCGTCTTATTGTTGAACTTTTCCGGCCAAATCTTTGCAAATTCAGGCACTAAGGAGTTCGTCAATAATTCGGTGTGCAGCTTGGAAACGCCATTCACCGAGTGGCTGCCCACGATGCACAGGTGAGCCATGCGCACATGTTTTTCGTAGCCCTCTTCGATGATCGAAACTCTTGTGCCGGCTTTCCTCGTCGAGCTTGTAAATCTCTTGCGCCTCGCCCAAAAACTTCTCATTGATGGTGTAAATGATCTGCATGTGGCGGGGCAGCACCTTCTCCATCAGCGGGACCGACCACTTTTCCAGCGCCTCGGGCAGCAAGGTGTGGTTGGTGTAGGCCACCGTCTGTTGGGTAAGCTCCCACGCCTTCTCCCAAGGCACGCCGTGCTGGTCGGTCAGCACCCGCATCAACTCAGCCACGGCCAGGCTGGGATGGGTGTCGTTCATCTGGATGGCGACCTTTGACGGCAATAGTTCGATATTCGAGTGTTGCTGGCTGAAGTGCCGCATGAGGTCGCCGATGGCGCAGGCCACCAGGAAGTACTCCTGCACCAGGCGAAGCTCCTTGCCGCTCATGACCGAGTCGGAGGGATACAGCACGCGGGTAATGTTTTCCGAGGCCAGTTTCTGCTCGACGGCGCGGATATAATCGCCGCGGTTGAAGATCTCGATGTCGAAGTCTTCCGAGGCGCGGGCCGTAAACAGGCGCAGCCAGTTCACCGTCTGCCCCAGGTAGCCAACGCTCGGCATGTCGGTCGGCACGCCGACAACCACCTTGTAGTTGACCCATGTCTGCGTGGAATTTCCGTCCGCGTCCTGCTGCGTCTCCATGCGGCCATACAGCGGAATGCTCACCGCTTCTTCCGGATGCTCAATCTGGAAAGGAGTGCCGTTGGCCTTCCAGCGGTCCGGCTTCTCGCGCTGAAAGCCGTTGAATATCTCCTGCTTGAACAGGCCGTATTCGTAGTCGATGCCGTAGCCGAACCCCGGCATCCCGAGGGTTGCCAGGGACTCCAGAAAGCAAGCTGCCAGGCGCCCCAGGCCGCCGTTTCCCAGCCCGGCGTCGATCTCGCTTTCCATTACATCGTCAAGGCTGACTCCGAAGCTGGCCAGCACCTCGCGGCAAAGCTCCTCGAGGCGCAAGTTTGACAAGTTATTGCCCAGCAGCCGCCCCATCAGCCATTCCATCGAGAGGTAATAGAGCCTTCTTGGAGTCCTTGTGGCGATAGCGCGACTCGGTCTCCAGCATGCGGTCAACGATGCGGTCGCGAATGGCCAGCGAGACCGGCTTCAGGTAATCCGCCGGTTTCAGCTCGGACATCGGACGTACGAGGGTATAGCGTATGTGCCGCAGGATGGCTTGCCGCAAAACCTCGGACGGCGGGACCTGCGTGAGAAATTCCGGGGATGACATAGAAAAAGAGGGGCCGTCCGCTGTGGGGTGACTCCCGTCCGGCAACCTATCGGTCTGCCTGCGAAGCGGCTTGGCAGAGGGATGGTCGTCGTGTAGAGGTGCGCCGTCCTCACCAGACCCGGTCGAATTGGACTCGTCCACGATGCCGCGCAACCCCGCCCGGACTCTCTGCCATTCTAATGCATTACTTCGGCACGCGAACACCAGAGTTGAAAGAGTAACGGATTGTGTAACTTACCCGCGGGAGTCGGGTAAACTTCGATGGCAACAGATGCCCGTCGCCAAAACCCGCGGCCTCGCTGCGCTCAGAATGACAACTCAACTTTCAACGGTCTTCGAATTACACGCGCAAATCCCGGCGTCGCCGAGGTTATCGCAGGTTGCTATCTGTCATCGTCAGCGTCGCGGGAAGCCGGAACATCGCCGGGAAGACCGTATGCTTCGGCGCCGGCATCGGGACATTTCCCTTGGCGGCGCGCCACAGGATCGCATTCAACACATTGGTGTCCGCCGCATCGGCCACCGAAAAATTCAGCTTGGCTGATTCCTTCGCTCCCGGCGCGTTCGCGGAATTCGCCTGGTAGATCATTCCGTTGTCGCGGTTGCGATAATCGGCCTTGAACGGAGGCTGGTCGCCCGCGCCGGTGAACAACGGCGCCATCACCGGGGCGTGCGCGTCGTTGTTGTTCATGGGCGGAAGCCCCAGCAGCGTTTCCATGGTGTGGACCATGTTCACGGTGGTGTAGAAGTGGTGATCGACCGCGGGCTGCTGCGGCGTCCCCGGCGAATACTTGCTGATCGACCAGCGCGATGCTGCGATGCGCATCCACATGGTCGGCGCCGTTCTGCGCGTCATCTTCGAGCACGAACATCGCTGTGTCGTCCCAGTACGGGCTGTGCGAGACGGCTTCCACCACGCGGCCCAGCGCGAGATCGTTATCGGCGACGGAAGCGTTCGGCGTCGGCGATCCGGGACGCGTGCCCGCGGTGTGGTCATTGGGCAACCGCAACAGCACGAACTGCGGCAACTGTTCGCCGGCGCCACTCTGGCGCGCCTGCACAAACCCGGCAAACTCGCGCAGAAACTCATCGGCGCGGAACTGCTCGGGGTATTCGACTTTGAAGTCGGCGTAGTTCGGATCAAAGTGCCCGCGCAATTCCGGTTTGGTGGGCCGCGTCGTACGCCATCAAGGGAATCGCGAACTTGTATGGGCTCTTGCCACCGCCCAGCTTCTCGGGAAGGTCTTCCCCGGGCTTGACCTCCTTGCGCGCGCAATCGGGCGGATGCTCCGTAGGAGCGCCAGTGGACGCCGGGCTGTTCTGCTGTAAGTCTTCGCACCACCGCGTGTCCACGAACTCGCCGTAGTTGCGGTAGGTCAGGTTGTGCCGGGCCAGATTGCCCCAGAGATAGCCGGTTGCCGGATCATTCACATCCGGAATGCCGATGTCCATCGGGACAACGTCACCCACGATCCCCTCGAAGTCGTAACCGCGCTCCTTGCCGCGATAGACGATCTGCCAGGTCTTCTCGGTGTAGTCGCTGGTGATGGCCGAAGTGGACCACACGTGCCCATCGCCGGAAACCTCGCCGCTGTCGTAGAAGTTGTCGAGAATGCCAAACTGCCGCGCCAGCTTGTGCTGGTTCGGCGTGATGTCTTCGCCGTACATCACCAGCGAAGGATCGCCGTTGGCCTCGCGGATGTCGCCGAAGACCTGATCGTAGGTACGGTTCTCCTTGATGACGTAGATGACGTGATGAATGGGATTGCCGCCGCGCTGAAAGCTGATCTCTCCCGTGCGGCCCTCCATCTGATTGCTGCGCACGACTTCTTGCGTCAGCTTCTCGCGATCGCGCTCCGCGGCGGGTAGGTTCACGCGCGCAATGGAACCGCGAATCAGGGACGGGATGTACGGATGCTGCCGCTTACCGGGATGCGCAGGATTGTCTTCCCATCCGGCATTCGGGCCTGTGCCTTCGCCTTTGCCGGTCGCGATGAACAGCTCGTCGCCATGCACCGCCAGAGCCGTGGGGTACCACTCGGTGGGAATGAAATACGCGGCGTGATTGCCGTCTGATTTTGTGGTGTCGAACACAGCGACCGCATCCGACGACGCATTCGCCACATACAGCTTGCTTCCATCCTGCGACTGCGCCAGCGCGTTGGGATAGCTGCCGCCGTAGGTCTGCCCCGGCAAGCGTGTGTCCAGATATCGCTCAACCTGGCCGTCAGCCGGCCGAGATCACGGCGACGGCATCGCGGTTCGAGAGGGTCACGTAGAGGCGCCGCTCGTCCGGACTCAGCAACAGCGCCGTGGGATGCGACGAGGCATCGATGTCGGTCTTCGGCGGCATCAGCGCGACTTGCCGCACCACCTTCCCGGAGCGCAAATCCAGCTCCGCCACTTGCGACGCGTTCCACAACGAGCACCACGCGCGCGTGCCATCGCGGTTCACTACGACACCGTATGGGAAGCTCGTTGGAATGTACTTGCCAACGCTCAGATCGAAGCGTTGCAGCACTTTCCCCGTTCGCACACTCAGCAGCACGACGTCGTCGGCAAGATTTTCGGCAACCAGCAGCGCATCACCACCGTCGTACTTCACAACCGCCAGGCCCGCGGGATACGGAATCGCCTGCCCCGATGCGACGCTCTTGGCGTGGTAGGTAAATCGCTTTCCTTTCGGAAGCGCTGCCATCGGAAGCTTCACAAACCGCTCCGGACTCAACCCGCCGTTCTGCATCCGATACACTGCGATGCCGTTACCCGTATCGCCCGGGCTTTTGCCCTCGGGATCGGTTAACGATGCCATCGAGGCATAGAGTTCCGTGCCATCGCTACTCCACGCCAGGCCGAGGAAATAGGTTTGCTTGGCATTGATAGCGAGGCGCGAGTCGGGAAAGTCGCGCACCTGGTTGCTCGTCAGGTCCAGCACAGCGATCGACTGCTGAAACTTGGACTCCGCAGTTCCCCGGCCGTTGTTCAGAATGGCCAGATACTTCCCATCAGGACTTAATGCGATTGCAGTTGGAAAGCTGTTGGTGCGCTGCGGTCCGCCCGGAACTGGCAGATCCAGGGTCTTGCTGGAAGGCAGCGGAAGCTCCTTCTTCTGCGCCGGCGATTGCGCCGCAGCCGTCAGAGCAGCAACACAGCGAGAAACGGAAACGTTATGGGCAGGCTTGTTCGAATCATCGCCTTGCGCGCTCCGCCACAAGATGTAATTTGCCGCGAGCCACCTGCGCTCGATAATGCTCCATTACCCGCGCCACTCCATCTTCAATGCGCTCGTTACCGATCACCACCACATCCGCGTGGGTGAAGGTCGGACGCACGTAACGTCGCGCCATGGGAGCGACCGTTGCCTCATATTGTTCGACCACCGATTCCGTAGTGCGACCGCGCTCACGCACGTCGCGTGCTTTGCGGCGCGCTAGACAGAGCTCGTCGTTCAGGTCCACGTAAACCTTGGTGCTCAGTAGCTCGCGCAAGCCGGCCCAATATAGCGTAAACAGCCCCTCCAGGATGATGACCTTCGATGGCCGTAGAATTTCCGTCCTCGCAGTCCGAGTGTGGGTGGTGAAGTCGTACACGGGAAGCCGCACCGTTTCGCCATTTCGCAATTGCGCGACTTGCTCGATCAGGAGTTCGTGCTCCAGGGCCTCAGGAGCATCAAAGTTCATGCGCACACGTTGATCCAGTGACAGGTGCGAGAGGTCCCGATAGTAGCGGTCAAGTTCCAGGACCTCGGCCTTCAGCGGGCCCCTGAGATGCTGCGCCAGGAAGCTCTTACCTGACCCCGAAGGTCCGGCGATGCCAATGAGATAGATCGCAGCGGGCATGAGCAAACCAGTTTAGCTCACGGCTTGAGCTGCCACGTGACAGCAGGGTTAATCCGTTGGTCCGCGGTCGTCCAGATAGCGCGCGACCTTCGGCACCACCGCTCGCACCAGTGCGAGAAACCTACCTCGAACACGTTCCCCAGTCTCCAGCACTTCCTCATGCGTGATCTTCTCCCCCGTGATGCCCGCAGCCATGTTGGTTACGCACGCGATGGCCATCACCTCCAGCCCCATGTGGCGCGCGGCAATCACTTCCGGTACGGTTGACATGCCGACCAGGTCGGCTCCGATGGTGCGCAGAGAACCTGATCTCCGCGGGAGTTTCAAAGCTGGGACCGGCGACGGCTGCATATACGCCTTCGTAGATTCCGCCGAGCCGCATCCATTCGTCGAGTGCAAACTGACGAAACTGCGTATTGTACGCGTCGGTCATGTCGGGATGGCGAATCCCCAGCCGATCATCGTTTGGCCCGATCAGCGGATTCTGTCCCTGAAGATTGATGTGGTCGCGCAGCACCACCAGCGCGCCGCGCGCATAACCTGTGTTGATGCCGCCGGCGGCGCACGTCAGGATGATAGCTTGCACTCCCATTCGGCCCAGCACGCGCACCGGAAACACGACCTGCTGCGGCGAATAGCCCTCGTACAGATGCACGCGGCCCTGCATGACCGCCAGCGGAACGTCCTCCAGCTTGCCGAGGACAAGCTTGCCTGCATGGCCAACCGCTGTACTCGTCGGAAAATGCGGAATATCTGCGTAGGAAATGACCGCCGCGTCCCGCAGTTCCTCGGCGAAAGCGCCGAGTCCCGAGCCCAGAACCACTGCGATGCGCGGGCGCAGCGGAGTACGCGCGAGGATGAATTGCGCAGCTTCGTCAGCGCGGGAGAAATCGTCGGTAGGGGTTGGCATGGTTTCGAGAAACGTCACGCCGCTATAGGGGTCCTTCGACTTCGGCGGCCAACAACGGGCCGCCTCCGCTCAGGATGACAAGACTCTGACCCGCCTCACGCCCATAGCGCGGCTTTACTTCCCTATTTCTTCCAGATACTTCTCCACTTCCAGCGCGGCCATGCATCCCGTGCCGGCGGCCGTTACCGCCTGACGATAACGCCGGTCGGCCACATCGCCGCTGACGAAGACTCCCGGCGCCCGCGAGCAGACGTAACCTTCGGGGATGAGGTAGCCCTCGCCGTCGCGTTTGAGCTGGTCGCCCACGAAGTCCGCATTGGGCGTATGTCCGATGCCCAGAAACAAGGCGCTGGTCGGGAAGTCCCACTGCTCGCCCGTCTTCACGTTGCGCAGGCGCAGTCCGGTCACTTCCCTCTTGTTGACGTCGTAAACGTCATCCACGACCGTGTCGGTCAGGAACTGGATCTGCTCATGCTTGCGTGCGCGGTCGAGCATGATCTTCGAAGCGCGGAATTCCCCGCGCCGATGAATGATAGTGACCTTGGTGGCGAACCGGGTGAGGAACAGCGCCTCCTCCATGGCCGAGTCGCCGCCGCCGATCACTACAATCTCCTTGCCGCTAAAGAAAAAGCCATCGCAGGTGGCGCAGGAAGAAACCCCGTGGCCAATCAGCGCCTGCTCGCTCGGTAAGCCGAGCCAGCGCGCCGAGGCGCCGCTGGCGATGATCAGCGTGCGCGTGAGCAGGGTCTCGCGGCCCAGATTGACCTCGATCGGCTTTTTGCCGAGGTCTGCGCTCTTCTGGCTGAGGTCAACCTTCACGACGTGACCAGCGCGGAACTCTGCACCAAAGCGCGCGGCCTGCTTGCGCATGTTGTCGATGAGCTCCGGCCCCTGAATTCCATCTGGGAAGCCGGGAAAATTCTCCACCAGCGTGGTGATGGAGAGCTGGCCGCCGGGCTCATGGCCATCGATGACCAGCGGGCTAAGATTGGCGCGTGCGGCGTAAAGCGCCGCTGTCAGCCCCGAACATCCGGAACCAATGATAATGACATTGCGAACGTTATCTGACATAGAAATCAGTTTGATTCCCTTCCGCGCCGGAAGATGCAAAGCGTCCGCCGGAGCGCCGCGTACCACAGAATAAGAGCCTGGAACACAGAGGCTTCAACTGACGCTATGATCTGTTTGCCGATCACGGGTGACAAGGCGATTTCACGCCAACTATCCAAGGAGTGGGTTGTGCGGCGTGTGTACTAGTACGGCTTCGCTGGTCCGATCTGCGGAGCACGCACCGGCTTCGCCATACCGTAAAAGATCACGACGCCTTGCCCGCCGCAGCGCGTCGATAGCGCCTCCTTGGGGGTGCCGATACAGCTGTCGATGTCCTGCCAGTTGTTCATCACCCAGACGTTTCCCGCCGGGTCGATGCCGAGATCAGTCTGCATCTGCAGGCCGCCACCCGCGTATCCGCCAGGGGGCGAAATCTGGTCCCCGGTGTGATGGCCGGGCGGGCAGTGCTCGGTTCGCACGCCGCACAGCTCCACGATCGGGCTGCTGGGCATGGCGAAGTTGGAAATCCAGACGTTGTCGTTGCCGTCCACCACCACCGCCCAAGGACCGGGAAGGCCGCCACTCTTGAACGGCGAGCCCGGATACGGCGTGCCGTCAGGGCGCAGGAGCGTGACGCTGCCACCGTTCATGGTGCCTCCTTGCTGCTCCGACATGGTCTTCGTCAGGTAATCCGAGGCCGCCGCAACTCCTTCAGCCTTCAGGCGCACAGCCATGTCAACCAGGTGGGCCATGCCCAGCACGCCGGTGCCGAACCGATTTGTAATCCACACGTTGCCCTGGCTGTCGATGTTTAGACCGCTATTGTTGATTCCGGTATCGAAATTCTCGGCCTTGGTCGGGTCAGAGGCGGGAAAGCGGGTAACGTGTGGAAGACCGCTATTGGAAACCCATATCCGGTCCTGTTGATCGATAGCGAGGTGAAACGGAGCCATGAACGACTTGCAGGGCTCAGCGCTGTCGCCTTCGCAAACGATCCGGCCCTTCGTTATGTCCCCTTGGGGGAAGTAGACGAGCTGTCTTTTCTCAACCCCCAACACCCAGACGTCTCCCTTCGGCGTCACGATCACGCCCTGCATCAGGCCAAGCCGGCCGCCGAAGTTGATTCCCTCAGGCGGCGTCAGTGGCTTCCCGTTCTTGTCGAATACGGAAATGGTCTTGCTGCCGTACGTGGTGAACCACGCGTTGTCGTGGGAATCAACCGCAGCGCCGAAGGTGCCGCCTTCCATGCCGCCGCCCGTAAAACCCGTGGTGATCGGCGAGAGCGGTCGGCCGTTCGGCGCGAACTTGGTCGCGTGTCCCTGCCACAGCGAGTCCTGCCCCTGCCAGCCGACAGTGAAGTTGTCGCCGACCCACAGATTGCCTTCGCTATCGAACATGCACTTACCGCCCGCCACGTACCCTCCGCCCGTGAACTTGAGCGGCAGCACCCACGCGCTGGGCGCCCAGTTGAGGTACGGCATGTAAGGGACCTCGAGCATGTGATTGGCTGGCGACACTGAATAGAACTGGCGAAGCAGGGCGAAAAGTTTGTCGGGCTGGTGCCAGGGGAAAAGTGCGATATCCTCGGCGGCATTTAGGGTATTTGTTGGAGCGCCCCAACCCGGTGGTGTAGCCGCTTCGAATAGGCTGCTGCAGGCATCCGCTCTTGACCCGATTGACGCACGCGGAGAGCAGGTCGGCCAGCGTGGCGAAGTTGGCCATCGTCGGCGTTTGGCCACTGTTGAGCGGGTCTTGGATAGTGCCGCCCCACCCGCCAGTTTCCAGGTCAACGAAGTTGGGCACATTGCCCGCCGCAATGCGCAACTGCAGTGGTGCGCCCTTGATCGTCATGCCGTCGATGAGTTGGGCGTGCGTCCAGCACGGACGCGATGGTGGTGAACTCGTTGACGACCACGCGTGCCGGCGGCTTGCCGCCCACCACGGCCAGCAGCGCGATCGCCGGATTGTTGCCACCCGCCTTGTTTCTCGCAGGAATGCCTCCGCCTGCCGTGAGGTAGAGGCTCGAATCGGCCGGCGCTCCCGCGGTGCTCACTTCAAATCGGCCTTCGTCGTCGGTCTTGGTTTGCGCGAGCTGTTTGGGTGCATCAGAACTTGCTGCCCAAAGTGTCACCGTGGATTGGGCGATGGGCGCTCCTCCGCCCATCACTTGACCTTTTATGTCGGCGGCGAAGGCCCGAGTTGCCAAGAACATGCCTGAGATGGCAAGGGCAGCCAGTGTCAACTTTACAGCGGTTGTCTGAGAGTGCATTCCTTTTTCTCCTTCAGGCTAGCCACCGGTGCCGCCGGGATGACAGTAGGCGCGACGAGGTTTGCATGTGGGAGCAGTTCGCACCAATTCTACGTGAGGTCTGCTGTAGGGCTGAAGGATAGCTGGTGCGAACAGGCCATACTACAGGTAATGCCAAAACGGTGTCTCCGACCCGGATCGCGTATGACGCCCTTGCCCTCCGGATTCTAACAAGTGCCGGTTGTTTGCGAAACGGTTAGAATCGTGAGCATGGCAAAGCTTACCTTGGTGTACGGCATGCGTCTTTTGCCCTCAGAGGAAATCGCAGAGGTCGGGGCAGGCACGGTGAAGTTGAAGAACGGCCGCGAGACCCAGGTGACTCTGCACATCGTCGAGGGTTCGAAGGAAGACATCGAGAAGCAGTTGCGGACTAGCGTGGCGGCATTTTTCGATCTCTATCCGGAGATTTAGCAGTTGTCGGTGGTGAGTGGTCATTGGTCAGATATGATCTCGAGCTGACGAGAGCGAGTTTCAAGAATCGCTGTGTGTCAGGGCACGACTTCAGTCGTGCCGAAAGGTTCGCT
The DNA here is from genome assembly GCA_963833155.1 of uncultured Acidobacteriaceae bacterium. GTDB lineage: Bacteria > Acidobacteriota > Terriglobia > Terriglobales > Acidobacteriaceae > Bog-257. The sequence goes on along the minus strand of CAWHWY010000020.1, from coordinate 63,376 downwards.
CTTTGTTCAACGGGCTTTAGCCCCTGTCGTCAGCGGCTAAAGCCGTTGTAATAGTTCGTCGCTACGGCACGACTGAAGTCGTGCCCTGACACAAGTCTGACCCGCGACCATTCTGGAGACATGCACACTGACAACTGACAACTGACTACTGACAACTGTTTTTATGGTGCCCAAGCTTCCAGATCCGAGCCAAATCAAGGCCTGGCTGAAACACGTCCTGCGCCCCAAAACCAAACTGGGGAAGACGACGCTCTGGTTCGGCGGCCTCGCGCTGCTCCTCGAACTGCTGCGGCTGATCACCCGCTCGCCTTCGGGCACGATGCTGAGCGGCTGGGCCGGTTTTATTCTGTATGTTTTCGTGGCCTGCGGTATGGTCATGATGTTGCGCTGGGTCCGCCGACGGCTCATGTGGCGGCTGCGCAACCGCTTGATCGTCACCTACGTCTTCATTGGCGTCATTCCCATCATTCTGGTGATGGCCATGGCGCTTGTCGCCATGTACCTGCTGGGCGGACAGTTTGCCACCTACGTCGCCTCGGCCGACTTGCAATCGCAATTGCAGCACTTGGAAGCGGCGAATACTGCGCTTGCAGGTCAACTTCGCAACCTGGTAAGGAGCGGCGGGCTGACCGAGCAACTGGCTACGGAAATCGCTCGCGCCTCGGCGGAAAGTTTTCGCCGCCGCACTGTGACGGTATGGGAGGGCGATCGCGGCTTCGTCGTCCCGCCGGACCGCCAGGGCGCCGAGGCCGTGCCAATCAAGGTTCCGGCCGAGATCAAGGGCGACTTCGGCGGGGTCGTGCTGGATGGGCACCGCCTGCATCTCCGCGTGGTGAAGCATTTTGACGAAGGCGCGCGTCACCTTACCGTGATTTCCAACGTGCCACTCCATGCCGAGTTGCTGCGCGGAGCCGCTTCGCAACTTGGGTCGGTCACCATCCTTCCACCTGAGGGCGAGGGCAGCGAACCCCCTGCGTCACAGCCTTCCGCCTCCACACCTGCGACGCTCTCTTCGATGGCGGCGCCTCCGCTGCACTCTTCCGCAGTACCGGATGCGGCGAAGCGCCTCGCCTCCCGGCCCAACACCCTGACCATCGGGGTAGGCCAGTCGCACGCCACGGTGAGCCTGTCCAATGACAGCGGGCGGGTGGAGGCTGGGCAGGTTCCGTCGCCGGTCAACAGCTTCGACTTCCGCTTTCCGTTTGGCACGCGCTTCGGCGCCGTCGACTGGCAAACCGGCAAGACCCTGGACGGATTGATGCTGGTGGACACACGGCCCTCAATGCTGTACTCCACGTTGTTCAGCAGCCTCGGCGAGAAGTCCCTCATCGTTCTCGATGTACTGACCGGCATCGCCATCTTCTTCGGCCTGATCGAGCTGGTGGCGCTGATCATTGGGATGCGACTCACGCGCAGCATCACCAAGTCGGTGGCCGAGCTCTACGACGCAACCGGGCACATTAATCGCGGTGACCTGACTCACCGCATCCAGGTTCGCACCAGCGACCAGATGGCAGCACTGGAGCAATCGTTCAATTCGATGAGTGAATCGCTGTCCAAGTTGATCGCTGAGCAAAAGGAAAAGCAGCGGTTGGAAGGCGAGCTGGCCATCGCACACGAAGTGCAGAACCTGCTCTTCCCTGCCGATCTCTCCGGCCTGCCCTCGCTGGAAGTGCACGGCATCTGCCGGCCGGCGCGCACTGTCAGCGGTGACTACTACGACTTTATCCCCCTGCGCGAAGACAGGCTCGTGCTCGCGGTAGGCGACATCAGCGGTAAAGGTATTTCGGCGGCGCTGCTGATGGCCACGGTGCACGCTTTCGTGCGCGCCTATTCGCTGGAGCCGGAGCGGACCCTGGCTTCGGTCGCGGTCGGGGCCGGCGTCACCGAAAGCGGTGCCCTTCCGATGTACTGTCGCAGCGACGGCAACGGCGATTCCTCGCTTTCGCCGGCGGTGCTGATGGCAACCCTGAATTATCAGCTCTATCGCAGCACTCCCATCGAAAAATACGCCACCATGTTCCTCGCCTGCTACGACGCGGCTTCACATGCGCTGACCTATTCCACGGCCGGGCATCTGCCGCCACTCGTGCTGGGCGGCAAGGACCGCGTCGTGCGGCTGCAAACTTCGGACACGGTCGTGGGTCTGTTCGACGGTGTCAGCTATCACGAGAGCACGGTCGTCATGGAGCCGGGTGACATTTTCGTCGCCTACAGCGACGGCATCACCGAGCCGGAAAACGAATTCGGCGAGTTCGGTGAGGAGCGCCTGATCGAGCTTATCCAGCAGCATCGCCACCAGCCTCTGGCCCGCATCAGCGACATCGTGACCGGCGCCGTCTCCGATTGGATCGCCGGCGGCGAGCAGCCCGACGACATTACTCTGGTGCTGGCGCGGGCGCGATAACAGTGGTTCACCGTTTGCTTTCGGCTTTAATCACTTCATCTTCCGCGCGCGGTCATCCCGAGTGCCACATGGGCCTGCGGCCCAGCCCATAGGGATGAAAATCAACCACGGAGGCACGGAGATCACGGAGAATACTTTTTGGAAATCAAAAACTCCGTGTCCTCAGTGTCTCCGTGGTAAATGATTTTCGACGGAGCGACGAGCGAAGCTAGCAGTCGAGAGCCTGCCCTGAGTGTAGTCGAAGGGGACCTGCCCGAAGATTCCCCCTGACTCGGAGCCGAACGAATCCGCTAGCGACGCCGCGTCAGCCGAAACAATGGATACGGCTGCCAAGGCCACTACATCGGCGGCGCCTCGAAAAGGAAGCGTCCTCGCCCGGTGTGGGCGAGTCGGTGGGCCACAACCCAAGCTCGCCACAGCCGCCCAGAAAGGACCCCGCGCCGGCCAGCGATGACAAACCAAACGTCGAGACGGTTGCCGGAGGTTGACGCGTGCCACTACGCGGGGCCAGTTGCCGAAAGGACTGGTAACATTCACTGCTTATGGCCTTAGCAAGCGAGCGTGGAGTGGCCGGCGATGTAACGAAGCAGACCGCGGCGGCTCGCAAAACAACGCACACGCCTGCGGTCCTGTTGTTGCTTCTTCTAACGCTTGCAGCGGCCTGGCTTCGCCTGTCGCATCTCGGCAGCAAGAGTCTTTGGCTGGACGAAGGCGCAACCGTGGCGCTGGCTCGCGCTTCATGGCAGCACTTCGCGTGGGTCTGGTGGTACGGCGAAGCCAATCTGCAGACGGTGTATTTTCTGCTGATGCGCGCCTGGATTCACGGCGGCCTAAGCGAGGCGTGGCTGCGGCTGCCGTCTGCGCTGTTCGGAATCGCATCGGTCCCGCTGATGTACGTGGTGGCGCGGAGGTTGGTGTCAGGCGGCGCAGCGCTGGCCTCGGCGGCGCTACTGGCGTTCAGTCCGATGCACGTTTATTACTCGCAGGAAGCCCGCAGTTATACCTTGACCATCTTTCTGGTGCTGCTGTCTTCGTCCTTTTTTGTGCTCGCGGTGGAAGAAGGACGGCGCAGAGACTGGGTGCTGTGGACCGTCTTCGGCCTACTTGCCTTCTACAGTCATGACTTTGCTGCGCTGGTGCTGGTGGCGCAGGTCTGCTCGTTGCTGTTCCGCAAGACCTCGCCAGCGATCTGGCGGCGTGTGATCTTCTGCGGGCTGCTGATCCTGATGTTGGCCGTGCCTGGGCTGAGCTATGTATTTCGCGCCTCGCCTGAGAACCTGCACTTCATCTGGATGCCGCAAGCGAACCCGAGAGAGATATGGCACCTGGCAGCGTTTTTCAGCGGCAGCGGCGTCAAAACCTTTCTCGCTTTGATTCTTTGGACCGCCGGTTTGGTTGCGATTGTGCATGACCGCAGGCGTGATTCTGAAACCTTCTGGCGAGGGATGCTGATTCTATCGTGGGCTTTCTTGCCGGCTGTGATTACGGCCCTGGTTTCGCTGCGTCACCCGATTTTTATGCAGCGCTACCTGATCTTCTCGCTGCCGGCAATGGTCCTGCTGGCAGCAGTCGGAATGACTGCGCTGAGGAAAATGTACGCCGGCGTTGTGATGGTGATTGCGCTGTGCGCGATGTCGATACCGTCGATCGTAAAGGACTATCACAAACCACGCGAAGACTGGCGCGCCGCCAGCAGCGCGATCCTTGCCTCAGCTCAGTCTGGGGACGCTGTAGTTTTCTTTCCCTTCTACACGCGTATCATGCTCGACTACTATCGCGACCGCGACCGGCAAAATCCGCCAGCGGTCCACGTTTTTGCGCCACAATTCTATGACGGTGGCGAGGACGAACGCGACCTGCTCCGAGCCCTGAATTCCGACCCGCAGCAATTCCGCCACGTTTGGGTGGTGCTGTACGACAGCGGGCCTGGGATCGACGACCTAGAGCAGCGCAGTCCAACACTGGCTGCGAGGCTGCGATCTGCCTTCGGCGGGCCGCGAGTGTGGCAATTTACAGGTATTCGTGCGTTGGAATTTGGAGGAAGCAATTAGCAACTAGAGGCGGCTTCATAATTGTGCGTTTCGTTTTTCCCAGTTTGGGAATTGAATCCATTTTCTTATGACCTGCGCTTTTCATTCTTCGAGAAGGGACCTATACTCGAGATCAGCAACGCACTTACTTTCCCAATAAGTAATCCCACCCAGCGAGGTATTGAATGACATAAGAGGAGAAATACCATGAGAAAACTCTCGCCCTGTGGTGTGCCCGCCTTGATTCTCACCAGAGGGGTATCCATTTGACTCAGGTGACCACTACAGGTAGTGTGGTGGCCCATGGAACGGGTGGTGGAGGATTATCCGCGGACTCTGGCGGAGCTCGAAGCTCGATTTAGCAGCGAGGAAACGTGCCGGGAGTATCTGTTCCGCCTGCGATGGCCGGCGGGATGCAAATGCCTACGCTGCGGGGAGAGCAAAACTTGGCCGTTGCGATCCGGGCGCTGGCAGTGCGCCGGCTGCGGACATCAGGTTTCGGTAACGGCGGGAACGATTTTTCAGGGCACCCGGACGCCCCTGACGGTTTGGTTCCGGGCGATGTGGTGGATGACGAGTCAGAAGAATGGGATCAGCGCCCTGGGACTCCAGCGGGTTCTGGGCTTGGGAAGCTACCAGACGGCTTGGGTGTGTTTGCACAAACTGCGGCGAGCCATGGTAAGACCCGGGCGGGAACGACTCTCGGGAAGCGTGGAGGCGGACGAAACCTATCTGGGTGGGCTGGAAGAGGGTTTGCGCGGTCGGCAGACCGAGAGCAAGGCGTTGATTGTGGTGGCGGCAGAGGAGGACGGCAAAGGGATTGGGCGGATTCGGATGCGGCGCATTCCGGACGCTTCGGCGACGGCTTGCTGGACAAGACGCCGTGGAGCCAACAACTTACAAGGCGATCATCCGGTCCGCACCGGCAGACTGGCCCTGAAACCACAACCCATTGGGGGTACCTGAGTGAAATAGATACCCCTCTCTCACCATTTTGTCATCGGTTTTGGCGTTAAGCGTCGCGGCCGAAGGACAATATACTGAATGCACCGACGAGCATGTCAACTGCAATTACACCTGTACTATGCAATGTCCCGGCCCTCCCCAACAATGCTATGGCGGTACTTATGTGTCCTGCACGTCCAATTGTGACAATCAACAAAACTATTGTTCCAGTACTGCTACTTGGTTTGACACGAATTATCATGTGTACTCGATTAACTCCGGATACGGGAACCAAGAGGTCTTGGCGTGCAGGCGGGGAGGTCATGAAATAGCCTTCCGGCGATGCTTCAGGAGCAATCTCTACGACGCACAGTCCTACCAAGCGTGCATAGCGAGCGGCGACGACGTCGTTGATTGTTGTTACGCACAGGAAAGCGAGTATAACACTGACAACTGCCTCTTCTAGCTGAAACTCGTCCGACTGCGAGTTGTGTTAGCCAGGTGGCGGCGTTATCTGCTGGGCTTTCTTTATACTGAAGAAGCCGCCTGGAATCTAGAGTGGGTGCCCCAACCTATGGTGAGTTAGAAAACACAATGAGTACAAATAAGGACCTCGAATATGACGTTTTTACAAAGGGAACTTTCCTCCCTACCCGAGACACCGTCGATTGCGGTGGTTCGACGGCTTCTCGCGTAAGGTTTCAGGGAGGTATTGTCGCTCGGAGATTCCTATGGGATGGTGTAAGGGCCGTCTGTTGGTTTTGGCCCATCTATTGTCTGGCCATTGTCGGCTTTGCAAATGCACAGACGGCTCAGCAGTCTGCCGCCGACACTTTCACGTCGAGCACGCACCTAGTTCTTGTTCCCGTTGTTGTGCGGCAGGGCAAGCAACCTGTCTCGGGTCTGACCGAGAACGACTTCACGATTTTCGAAGACAGAGTCCCCCAGCAAATTGCCTTTGTGAAGCCTGCTAGGACTAGTCCCGTGCCGAAGCGGGCCGGAAGCGACAACTTCTTCAGCAACGAGCTTGAGACCTATGGAGAAGCGCCGCGACTCACCATGATCGCCGTGGATACGATTAATACTCCATTCGTGCACCAATCCTGGTTGACTCACGAGATCCTGAAATTTCTGGCCGACAATCCGGTTTTGCAAGAGCCGACCTCACTTATCGCCATCACGCCAAATGGCCTGCGCCTGATCCACGACTTCACCACCGACACCGCATCGCTTACCGCTGCGTTTGAGCGCGCTTCCGGCAAGAAGCCACACACAGCTTCGGAATCCAGCGCCACGGACGCCAGCCCTACTGCCTCGCAGGAGAAGTCCACGGCAGTTCTGGGCGTTCTTTCCTGGGTCGAGGCTGACTCCCCGCAGGACAGCTCCCGGCTGGTGGAAAGACTGACAAGGACTCTGGAAGCTCTGTCAATGATGGCCCAGAGCTTCTCCGGCATTCCCGGCCGCAAGACGCTTATCTGGTTCACCGGGGCTTTCCCTTTCACGTTCGACGATCCGGGCACGTACCTGTTGCCGAATCTCACGTATTACGGCAGGGTAGGCCCCAAGCGGAAAGGCAGCAGTGCTCCCGCGTACAACCCCGACAGCGTCCCCAGCGCGTATACCGAGGACGGCGCCGCGCGCCCGTATAAGGCAAACCAATCCTCCACCAACGAGTCTCAGTTCCTGCGTGATGATGAACTGCAGATTCTTCGTCCGCTCTACGAGCGCACGGTAAAGCAGCTAGCCGACGCTAACGTCGCGGTATATCCGGCGGACGCTCGGGGTGTGGTTGTAACTTTTCCGGGAGCGGACGTGCACATGCAAGTACTCAACAGCCTGCAGAACGGCACCCTCGACTTTGGCACGGAGGCAGCGTCCCAGGAATTTTTTCTTCACACCTCCATGCGGAACTTTGCCGAGATGACCGGGGCAAGTCCGTGTTACAGCACCAATGACCTTGCGTCCTGCCTGCACAATGCTGTTTCCGATTCGGAAAGCTATTACCTGCTCGGCTATTACCGCGACAAGAACAACAATAAACCCGGCTGGCGGACTCTGAAGGTCGCGGTCAACCGTCCCGGTGCGCAGGTGATGGCAAGGAGCGGCTACTTCTACCTTACCGACGCGCCTGATACCGACGAAGCGCGACGTCGCGACATTTCCTACGCTCTGATTTCGCCTATTGATTTTTCCGGCATTCCGTTCACCGTGCAGGTGAAGCGAACCGCGAGTGCCGACACCCAACTGCAACCTCTAAGCTTCGAGTTGCAAATTCCGCCCACCTCGCTCATGGACGACCCCTCGGGCCATCACTACATGAGCCTCGAACTGGTGGCCGCGGCAGCGACTCCTACGGGAGAACTCGTCGATAAGTTTTCCAAGACGGTGGAAGGCACACTAAAGTCGCAGACTGCCGAATCAATACTCCAGCACGGAGTTTCTTATAGCGATACGCTGCACGTGCCCCGTGGAGACCTAACGCTGCGTTTCATCGTGCGGGATAACTTGAATGGCCGAATTGGCAGCATCGTGGTGCCTTATGTTGTTCGCTAATAAATGCGTGGGGATCGAATGAGGAATTGAGGTACATTGCTCGGAAGCCGAATTCTTCCAATAGGGACAGCCTAAGAGCGAACCCGAGAGAGATATGGCACTTGGCTGGGTCTTTCGGCGGCAGCGGCGTCAAAACCTTTCTCGCTTTGCAGCCAAACCGCGCTGTGTCTGTGTGCAAGCTCTCGCCAGCTCTACTTCGCTCTCAGCGGAACGATGAGGCTTCCCGTGCGCCCCGTCTGGTTGTCGCGAATGACAAAGTGCAGCGTAAAATCGCCCGCTGGAACTTCGATGGAGCGCTTCAATTGGAAGCCGAGTTCCTTGATTTGCGCCACCGCCTCGGGAGGAAACTGGCCACCCGCATTTTCGTCCAGCTTGCCCACGGTCGTGTCTTTCGCGTCCTTGGCCACTGCTGCGAGGGCGACATCAACGGTGCGTGTCACTTCATTGAGCACGCCCGAGTCCCCGGCCAGCGAAATCACCATGTTGACTTTCTTTTTGCCGGCGCTATCTTCGTTGCCCGTAAACTTGATCCTGAACACGATGCCGGTGTACGCCAGCGCCGATTGCAGCGCCAGGCTCACATCCTCCTGGGCACGCGATTTCAAGGTCCCCTCGGCGGGAAAGTATCCCACAGCAGCGTTGACCACAGACCCTGGCCTGTTCACTGTCACTTGCACGCGATGGAATTCGGGATTGGCATTCGCCTCTCTGGCCAACCCCAGGACGTACCCCGCGACGTTGCCGTTACTCGTCTGGAGAATCTCCGGAAACGGATCGTTGGCGCCGTAAAAGGCCTTCCCGCCGGTCAACTGCGCCAGGATTCTCATCCGGGTCTGAGTGAACGCATCGCTGCCGGCGTTCCAGCTGTTTTGTGCTTCCACCGGGTAAACTGCCACCCCACCCTCGAACAGATCACGCACGCTGCGCCGCCAGATGGGCATAAGACGTTTGACCTGATCGCTGGGCAGCGCATCCTTAATGCCTGCAGTCTGTGCTCCATTTACGGCAGCCCCAAAATTCGACTCCTTGGGCGAAACAAACTGGAAAGTCTTGGGATCAATGTCGAAGGGAATGGCGTTCGTCACCCAAACCAGGGCTTTGCGCCCGGGCAGGCCGTAAACGCCGTAGCCTACATCCTGGAGCATCATCAGCGGCATGTCCACGTTGGTGATAAGAAATTGGTCTGTCGGGGTTGCATTGGAGAGATCTCCCTTGCTGAAGGCTGTAAGCCGTGCAGCCTCGGCGGTAACCTCTGCATCATTCACGCCCGGAGGAGGAGTCCCGCCCTTCATACCACCCAGTCCCGCTTTGATCAGCGCAGCCAGCAAAACGTTCGAGCTGGTCTGGTAATCGTGATAGACGCGAAGTCCCTTGGGGCTGAGGATGGCGAGAGCAACATCGCGCTTGACCTGAGCAGCGCGTCCCAGGAATTTCAGGATCATCTCCCGCATATTGCGTTCCTCAATAAAGCGGGTATGGATGGTGTCGAGCACAACGAAAATAGCTCCCGACTGGCTCGCATCGGGAGCATTCGAGTACTCGTTAGCTTCGAGCTGTGGAGCGTTAACAGGCGCCTGCGGCGAGACAAAGGTGTCGATGGTGCGCGGCTTGCCTGCGTCCTGCAACGAGAAGTCAGTTTTCTTCAAATCGAGAACTGGCGAACCGTCGCCAACGGTAACGCTGACCGTGGCGCGAACGCTCTCCTGCGCGAACCCCGAAAACGCAATCAGCGCGCAGACGGCGACGAAGATAATGACGAAGAGAAAACGACGAATAGGCATAAGTCAACTCCGCAACAGCTCGGAGAGTGGCGGGAGCTGTCGTCTCGATTCCGCCGGTGTAACCGGCAGCGGCCAGGCGTCCTGACACGACACATGGTACACAGCACCGCGGCGCATTACCGTGACCGCCGTCACATGGGCGATGCGCGTGCAGTTTACGCCTGGATGAGGAAGGAAACAACGACGATGAGGAGGAAGGCCGCGGGCGGTCAAGGTGCGAGATCAAGTTAAAGCGCGGCTGGTTCCGGCAGAAATCGGTATCCCACGCCGCGCACCGTCAGCAGGTGCTGGGGGTGCGAAGGGTCCTTCTCGATGTACTTGCGCAACCGCACGACAAAATTGTCTATAGCTCGCGTATCGGTGTCCTCGCGCAAACCCCAGACCTCTTCCAGAATGGACTTGCGCGACACGATCTTTCCGCTGTTCCGAATGAGGTGGCGCAACAATTCGGCCTCCATCAACGTCAGGCGGAACACCTTACCGTTGGCCCGCAGCTCCAGCGTGCCGAAGTCCACCTGCTTTCCGGCGAACTCGTACACCTCAAACTCGCGCAGCGCATCGGCAGCTTTGGATTCCGCAACGGGCGCCGCCGGATTCGTCAGCAGGTTGCGTCCCCAATCCCGGCGCCGAAGCAGGCTGCGAATGCGCGCCAGCAGGATGGCGAGATCGAACGGCTTGGGCAGGTAGTCGTCGGCCCCGGCGGCGAATCCCTTCAACACGTCTTCCGGCTGACCGCGGGCGGTCAGCATGAGCACGGGTATGTAGTTGCTGGCTTTGCGCAACTCGGTCGCCACCGCAAAACCATCTTTGCCGGGCAGCATAACGTCGAGCACCAGCAGGTCGAAGTGGCCATGTTTCTCCAGCAGCAGGTCGAGTGCGGTTTGGCCGTCGCCCACTACGCTGGTTGGATACCCTTCGGCCTCGAGGTTGAACTTTAGCCCGCGCGCCAGATGCTCTTCGTCCTCAACCAACAGGATTTCGTTCACTTCGAGTTCCTCGGCAATTGGATGGTTACCGTGGTACCTTGGCCTGGCCCTTCACTCTCGGCGTAAGCGTCGCCGCCGTGGCGCCTGGCGACGGCGCGCACAATAAACAGCCCCAAGCCGCTGCCCTTCACTTGGATTGGGCCAGGCGTAAGCACGCGATAGAAGCGCTTGAAGACACGCTTTAGCTCGCCTCGCGGGATGCCGACACCATTATCGCGCACCCGAATTTGCACGCTGCGCAGGTCGGGCGTGACCACCTCGACGCGAATCTTCGGCTCGGTTGGAGAGTACTTCACTGCATTATCGAGCACATTCGACAGCGCTGTGAAGAGCTCTTCTCGATCGCCCATCACCGAAAGCCGTTCGGAGGGCTGGCCGTCTGATTTCCAGTCCATTGCCTCGCACGAAAGATGATGACGCGAGCGCGCCAGATCTACGGTCTCCTGCACCAGCGGGCCGACTACGACTTCTGCCCGCAAGAGGGGTGCGTTCTTCTGCACGATTCGGGCCGCTCGCAGTACCTGTTCGACCGTGCCCATCAGTCGCTGCGTGTCTTCCAGCATCACCTGGTAAAACTCGTTGCGCTGCCTCTCGTCGAGGTTGCGCTTCTGCAGCGTCTCAAGGTAGAGGCGAATGGAAGTGATGGGCGTCTTCAGCTCGTGCGTCATCGCATTCAAAAAGCTGTTCTGCTGTTCGTTGCGGCGAATCTCGCGCACCAGGAAGATGGTGTTGAGGATGACTCCAGCAATGATGAAGCCAAAGAAAATCACACCTAGAACCAGCGGGACCAGCTCGCGCCAATTGAGAATGATCCAGCTGATGTTGAGCACCATGGCGGCCGCGGCCAGCGACACGCCCAGTGTGACAAAAAACGCGATGGCTGTTTTGCGGCTGGTGATGCGCATGGGACGAGGTCAGGATAGCAAACAAGAGGCTGATGGCCAGCGATCAATGGCCGGAATCGAACCATGGCTGGCCGGGCCGTTTGCTTCTACTGCGGTTGCGCTGTGTCTACCATCGCCATGCCCTGCTGCATGGCCGCCTGGGCTTCTTGTTGCCTGCCGGCCTGTTGCAAGACGCGTGCCAGGAGGAGATAACCCCGTCGCGTGGGTTGAAGCTTAACGGCTTCGGAATACGCCTGTATCGCTCGCTCAACGTCGCCTGTCTTCTGGGCCATGATGGCGAGGTTCGTCCACTCCTGCGCGCTATCGGGGTTCAGGCTGACCGCCGACTCCAGCGACTTTCGCGCTTGTGCGAAGTCTCCCAGCCCGGCGTAGGCCGAGGCCATGTTGGCGAAGATTTCGTGCCTGACCTCTGCATAATGAGCGATGTCATTCTGGGTCAGGCTTACGACCTTTTGATACTGCTGCAGCGCGCCTTGAAAGTCCCCTTGCTGATGCTGATAGATGCCGATGTGAATGTGGGCGAAGACGTAAGAGGGTTCGATTTCCGCCGCCCGCGCGAAGTGCGGCATCGCATCCTGTGATTTACCTTGCGCTTGCAGCGCCCTGCCGAGATTGTCTTCCGCCAGATAGTTGCCCTCCGTGACCTGAAGCGTATGGGTCCACAACCGCACATTGTCGTCCCAGAAGTCGATCTGATGGTGGGTAAACGCCACCAGAGCTGCCAAGATCGCAACACCTGCGCCGGCTTGCCACGCGACGGGAATGTGCCGCTGCTGGGCACAGTCCGCTGCGCCCCAACAAACCATAACGAACAGACCCACGAAGGGCAGATACGCGTAGCGATCGGCCATCGCCTGACGGCCCACTTGTACCAGGCCAATCATCGGCACCAGCGTTCCGACGAACCAAAACCATCCAACCACCACATAGCGGCGGCGACGCCCCGCGATCACCCCGAAGGTGATGCCTATAACGAGAACTGCTGCCGCGGCGATCTGCCACGCCTTGATCGAACCTACAGGAAAGGGATAGAGGGGCGCGAGGCGCGCCGGCCAAAAAGCCTGTTCCAAGTATCGGGCGTAGGAGACGATGGCATTCGCCATGCGGGTCCACAGAGAGCTATCGGGATTGATCCCGCCGCCCAGGCGTTGCGCCCGCATGGTGATGACGGCGCTGGCTGCCGAGAGCGCGAAGAGCGGAAGCTTCTCTTTCACCAGCCAGAAAAAACTTCTCTGCGGAAAGATCGCGGCAGGCTCGGTCGCGTCACTGGACTTCTCATCCTGGATCGCCATTCGCCGCAAAGGCCAGTAATCCCACAACAGCAACACGAATGGCAGGGTAATCACCTGCGGCTTCGACATCAGGCCCAGAGCATAGAGCAGCATGACGGCAGCGTAGCGTCCCAGGCGTGGCTGGCGCACATACCAGCGATAGGCACCCAACGCGAGCAGAAAAAACAACATACTCAGCAGGTTCTTGCGCTCCGCGACCCAAGCCACCGATTCGACCTGGATGGGATGCAGGGCGAACAGCGCCGCCACCATCAGGCTGCGGCCGGCATAGCCTGTGGCCTGCCACAATACCCAGAACAGCAGGACGACGTTCAGCAGATGCAGCACAAGATTGGTGTCGTGATGGCCGGCCGGTTCCAGTTGGAAGAGTTGGTAATCCAGAGCGTGAGAGAGCCAGGTCAGGGGATGCCAGTTGGCCGCATCGAAGGTGCTGAACGCCCATGTGACCGTTTCCCCAGTCAACCCTGCCTTTACGTGGATGTTGTCGGTTACGTATTCGTCGTCATCATAGTTTAGGAACGGATGGTGGTTGAGCGGAAAGTACAGCGCAATGGTTGCCACCACCAGAAGAAGGCCGAGAACGAGTATCCACCGCTTGGGCGCGGCGGGCTGGCGCGTATCGGCACGGTCAGGGGATCCGTTGCTGAGTTGTCTTCTTCTTCCTGGATCGCGAAGCCGCCGAAGTCAATCCCCCTCCTGGTGAAAAGTGGTTAGTGGAAAGTGGTTAGTGGGCAAAGCTGCGAGTTGGGAAAGGCGGTATCGCGTAATGCAGTTCTTGTGATTTTCACGGCCAGACCGACGGGCGATCAATGACTACTATCCACTAACCACTAGCCACTATCCACTGCATTAGTGCATTCCAGCTTGGGCCAGCATTTGCAAGAATTGCCCCTGCGTGCGCATATCGATCGACTGGGCCACCAGCTTTCCTTCACGGTTGTAGACGAAACTCTTGGGAATACCTTCGACCTGGAACAACTCATTGACCTTGCGTCCCGGGTCAAGCATGACCGGATAGGTGATCTTCCGCTCGGTAATAAAAGGCTGTACCTTTTCGGCCTCCTCGTCGGAAATCGCCAGAATGACCAAGCCCTTATCTTTAAACCGGTTGTAGAGAGCTTCCAGGTCGGGCATTTCTTTGCGGCACGGCGGACACCACGTCGCCCAGAAGTTCACCAGCACAACTTTCCCCCGCAGATCACTCAGCTTCCAGGTCTCTCCTTGCAGGTCCGTAAGCGTGAAGTCAGCCTTCTGCCGGGCTTGGTCATCCGCCTCCAGCTTAGCCATGGCAGCCTTCAATTGCGGAGCAACCAGTGTGGTCGTCACATGCTCATAGCGCACCAATTCGGCAAGCTCCATATACGGAGCGGCGGGTTGGCCCTTTTCATCGGGTACCGGCTGCTGACCGAGAGCGTCAGCCAAGGTGGTCGCCACCTCCTGCAACGTGTCGTGGCCAAAGTCTCCCTCGGTCGCGCGACTGGCGAGGGCGACGGCAAGTCGAAGTTTGTTCGGCGTGGCCGGCAACTGGCGGATCTGCAGCGCAAGCTCTTTGGTGGTTTGCGCCCTCATATCGTCGGGCACCTGCCGAATGGTCTTAATCTGCTCGGCGATCGGCTTCTCTTGCGCGCTCCAGACGATCTCCTGCTTCTGGGCGTGAATTTCCGAGGGCGACAACAGGGCAACCGCAATTGCCAGAATGCAAAAGCCAGCAACACCCGGAGACTTTTGCGCAAGGCGAGGTGCAACAAGGCGGAGCGGATTCATTGGCAGGCTACCTGAGACGCAATTGTATCGCGACTGCTAACAGTTCTCGGAAAAGGCTTAATTGGGAACGAAATCAGGAGTCGCCTCAGCAACAAAGCTGTCGCTCGGGCGACATTATCCACCGAACAGTACATCCAGATTACGGTAGCCACTCAAGACACGAACTACGGTAATGCCATCTTTGTGGGGTTTGTAGAAGATGACGTAATTGCCAACTGGAAAGCTACGGATACCGGCGCTTAGCTCGTCGCGTGTTCGGCCCAGTAGCGGCGATTGACCGAGTAACCTAAGAACTTCCTCGATGTGATCGAGGAGGTCGTCGGCCGCGTTTTCGCTATCGGCTGTGACGTACCTCCAGATCTCCTTCAAATCACGTCGTGAGGTCGCCGTATGTCTAACGCTAGCCAACCCGCTTCAACTTTCGAGCAGCCAGCTCCTTGCGTGCCTCGGCCTTGACCTGCTTCATATCGAGAGGCGCCACCCTCCCTTTGCGGATATCCTCCAAACCGACGTCGATCTCTCTCCGCAGCCGCTCCAGCTCCAGCTTGCGCCGCTCTTCGCGCTCGGCGAGTTGCCGCACAGCATCGCGAACCACCTCGCTCGCGGTTTGGTATTTGCCCTCTTTGACCTTGCTGCCGATCCAGCGTTCCAGCTTCCGAGTCAACGATACGTTCATGATGGAGACATTAGCATAAAATATCAAAATCTGCTATCAGAGAATCTGTACGAGATCGCGCGCCAAAAACAAAAAGGACGGCGCCAATGACGCCGTCCTTCGCAGCTTGCTTGCAACTCGCTTACACCGAAACCAGTTCCTCTTCCGGCACGACTTCGGGTTGCACGACCGGCTTCATGACCGGCTGGATGCGCGCCGATCCCAGCTTGGGCAGCTTCACATCCCAGACCAGCCCGAGCGCTTGTAGCGTCCGGATGCCATACCAATTCATGTCGAACTCATACCAGGCCAGTCCATGGCGGGCCGATTGCGGGTGCGCATGATGGTTGTTGTGCCAGCCTTCGCCGAAGCTGAGGTACGCGACCCACCACAGGTTGCGCGAGTCATCGTCGGTGGCAAAGCGCTTGGAGCCCCACATGTGCGTCCCTGAGTTCACGAACCATGTCGAATGCAGGAGGAGCACGGTGCGCAGGAAAATCCCCCAGAACATGACCGCCCATCCTCCGACGGCCAGCAAGACCAGACCCAGGACCGTCATCGGCACCCAGTGATACTCGCTGATCCAGAGATGAAACTTGTCTTTGCGAAGGTCGGGCACGTAGGCCAGCAGTTCAGTGTTGTTGTTGTGAAAGGTCTTGCCCATGAGGATCCAACCCATATGCGCCCAGAACCCACCATCGCGCGGTGAGTGGGGATCGCCCGGCTTGTCGGTGAGCTGATGATGAATGCGGTGTGTGGCCACCCAGAAAATCGGGCCGCCTTCCAGCGCCAAGGTGGCGCAGACGGTCAGAAAGTATTCCAGCCACTTCGGGCATTTGTAGCCACGATGAGTGAGCAGCCGGTGATAGCCCATGCCGATGCCCAGGTTTCCCGCGACCCAGTACAACACCAGCGCGACGCCCAGCGCCTTCCAGCTAAACATGAATAGCGCGGCAACTGCGCCAATGTGAAATGCGACCATGATGCTCGTGGTCAACCAGTTGATGTTCGTTTTACCAGTCATGTCCCCCCTAGGTTGTAGTCCGCTGCCCTCAGCGACTGTGCACGTGAGAAGCAGCCCCAGACTATCAACTTAAGCGAGTTTCGTTTGTAATACTTTTGTCACTGGGATTCGTGACGTGGAGTGCAGACTTGGATGCTGGTACTGCAGTCAACGCGGATGCGGGAAAGAGACAAACACGGATCGCCGCGGATGCACACGGATTTTCCCTGCTTCGATCCAGTGACGATCCGTGCAGATCCGTGGCTAACGAAGTCCTGGCGGTACGGCCCGTATGGGCACCCGGCTACTTCCCCACATTGGCGACCTCGAAGTCCACCATCTCTTTCACGACGTCGTAGGGAACGTTGTCTCCAAAGCCCACGAGCCTGCGGCCGTTGATGTAAAACGTCGGTGTACTGTTGATCCCCACCTTCTCGCCCAGCGCTATCGACTCCCGGACGCGTTTCTCCGTCTCCGGCCTGGCGACACAGGCAGCTACGGCATCGGGGTCGCCGCCCGCTTCTTTTACGTAACCCTTCAGCATCTGGTCGGCATTCTGTTCGTTAACTTCCGCCTGGTGATCGTACGTCAGGCTAATAAACTTCCATACGGCATCATTGTCCTGGCGGCCGAGGCAGTCCACATACTTCGCTCCCGTCAGCGCCCACTTGTGAATGGTTTCCAACGGGAAGTTCTGGAACACTAGCCGGGCTTTGGGTTCCTCTTCCATCAACTTGGTGATGTTCGGCTGGGCCCGCTTGCACGCTGGACATTGCAGGTCGCCAAACTCGACGATGGTCAAGGTCGCGTCCTTCGGCCCATGGGAGGGCCCGTTGGCGTCTTTCAGTACCTGTCGCGCCTCGGCGAAGGGATCGGCGCCGAACGGCATGAATTCGCCGGTGAAAGCGTGCTTCTGGTCGGCAGTCACATAAATCTTCTGCGCCTGCTGCCCTTGCGGAGTACTGAAGACGACGACAGCTTCGGAGATCGCGGTGGCCTCCGAAGGCTTGATCTCGACTACTTTCCACGTGAGATTCGAGTTCCAGCCAAACATCTTCTGCAGGAACGCGTTGAAGGTGGCTTCACTGGGAAGCGTTGCCGAACTGGCGGAGGCGCTGGAAGCGGCCTTTGCAGGCGCAGCGTTCGGTGTCTGCGCGATGGAGTTGAGGCTGGCCAGGGCCAGGGTAATTAACAACAGTGCACGAGTACTACGATTCATGGTTCCTTTCGGAAAACTCCAAATTTGTGTCACCACAGAGGCACAGACACACGGAGAAAAATACGCAAACCTCACCACGGAGACATTGAGGGTACGGGAGCGCAATGCATTGCGGCCCGCAAGACTATCCTTCTTTGTCTCTGTGGTCCAACTTAGCTACATTTCCGTCTTCGCAGCAATCGGATAACGACGGCCAAAACCAAAGGCCTTCTCAGAGATCTTCAGCCCCGGTGCCGCCTGCTGCCGTTTGTATTCGCTCAGGTCCACCATGTGGGCCACTTTGCGGACGAGCGCCAGATCGTAGCCACGCTGCTCCGCGATTGTCTCCGGAGACTTATTGTCCTCTATGTAGTCTTCCAGAATCGTATCCAGGACCTCATAAGCCGGTAGCGAATCGCTGTCTTTCTGATTGGGCCGCAACTCTGCCGAAGGCGCCTTCTCGATGGTAGACACCGGAATCACCGGTGAGCGCGAATTCACGTATCGCGCCAGGCGATACACCAGCGTCTTGGGTACGTCGGAGATCACAGCCAAACCGCCGCACATGTCGCCGTAGAGAGTGCAATAGCCAACGCCAATCTCCGACTTGTTGCCTGTAGTCAGTAGCAGCGCACCAAACTTGTTTGACATCGCCATCAGCAAAGACCCGCGAATGCGCGCCTGAACGTTTTCTTCTGTCACGTCGGGCCCGCGACCGGCGAACACGGGTTTCAACGACTTCAAATAGGAATTGAAGATGTCGCCGATCGGTAGCGTCTCAAAACGAACGCCCAGGTTCTTCACCAGCTCCGCCGAATCGTCAATGCTGCCCTGCGAGGAGTATGGACCCGGCATGCCGACGCCGATGACGTTTTCGCATCCCAACGCGTCCACCGCAATACAGGCAGTGAGTGCGGAGTCGATGCCCCCGCTCAGTCCAAGCACAACTCGCTGAAAGCCGCACTTGCGCACGTAATCGCGAGTACCCAACACCAACGCGGCATAGGCGCTGGCCTCGACGCCCGCATCCTGAGGGTGGATGTCTCCGGTCAGCGACTCGGTGTCGAAGCAGACGAGGTCTTCTTCGAACGACATGGCTTGCGCGATGACCTTGCCGTCGGGCCCCAGAGCAAAGCTGGATCCATCAAATACCAGAGAGTCGTTGCCGCCGACCTGATTTACAAAGGCGACCGGCACGCGATACCTGGTCGCGACCGCCTCCAGCATCTCTTGGCGAAATTCGCGCTTCCGCAGATAGAAAGGCGAGGCTGAGATGTTCAGCAGGATTTGTCCGCCCGCGCCAATCAAGTCTTCCACCGGATCCACACCATACAGTGGCCGGTCCCAGAAGTGCTTGTCGTTCCACGCGTCTTCGCAGATGGTGAGCGCCACCTGCTTGTTACCCAGGCAAATCAGTTGCTGGAACTCGGCTGGAGCAAAGTTGCGCATCTCGTCGAAAACATCGTACGACGGCAGCAGCCGCTTCGATTGAAGAAAGGCGATCCTGCCGTCAAGCAACAGCGCGGCCGAATTCAACACCGACTTCCCGGTGGCCGACTTGGCCGGCGTCACCAGACCGCAGATCACTGCGATGCCTTCGGTCTCGCGTGCGATGGCCTCCACGGCCTGGCGATTACGCTCCACGAACCACGGACGCTCGACCAGGTCACGCGGCGGATAACCGCACACCGACAGTTCAGGAAAAAGGATGAGATCGACACCTGCACTGCGCGCGCGTCGCGAATAATCAATGATCTTTGCGGAATTGCCCCTGAAATCCCCAATTAGGGTATTGATTTGGCCGAGTGCGATCCTCACACCATCAGTGTAACGGCGCAGCGGCAAGCACGCCAAATGAGTGCGGTGGCAATTGATCCGGCGAATTCGTAGGTGAAGGTGAGCCCCCGGGAGTCGGGTACGGGTTGTTCGACGGCGGGTAGCTGCTGCCTCCGCTGGAACCGCGATCTGTGGGATATTCCGGCTGTTCGCCGGGGCGGCGCAGCGTCGGAGCGTTGGCCGGCTTCTCCGCTGGCGTCTCCGCCGACTTCTTCTCGGCAACCTCGGTTTCCGCCGACGGCAAATCCACTTCCTTCTGCGTACGCACGATCTTCTCCCCATCGACGGTCATGATCTCCAGGCGTGAAACTACCTCGCCCTGGAAGCGCACGAAATCAACCTCTTCCGGAGGACTGCCGTAAATCCACTCCTCGTAATCCTGTCCTTTTTCATCTTTGTCGCGTATTTTCCTGGGCGGACGTCCCTTGGCATAGATCACCATGTCGCGGTCCATGCCGACCAGCACTTGGTGGTTCTTGATGGCATCCTGCACTTTCGGCGGCAAGGTCCTTTCATAAGCCTCGGCTTGATTGAGCGCCTTAAAATCCAGAACCGGCGACAACATGTCGCGCACCTGCTGACCCGTGATCTCAGGCACATATCTGTCGAAGTCAAGCGTCACTACGGAACCTTTCGCATCCAGGTTCTTGGGGGCCGGTCCCGGTGTAGTCATGACAGGGCCCGCGCCGACTTGAATGTGCTGATACCACTTCTCCTTCTTTTTCGGTCCTCCGTTGATTTCGAGGACAATGGCCTTATCCTCGATCAGAACATTGGTAATGACGACTTTGTCGCCTGGCTTGGCCACCAATCCGTTCTCAGCGATCAACTGCGCCACCTGCGCATCGTTCGGAGTCACCACTCCGTTTTTGATCACGAAGCCCCTGCGCCCCATGGGAAAGGAGCGCCGCGCAAAACAGTGCTCCGCGGTGAGATCGCGAATCACCAGCATACGGGTCTGCGGCGTGATTCTTCCCGACGGCGGGGCGGCCGGTTTGGTGTCGTCGGCAAAAACGGGGAGAGCCAGCAACAACACTGCTGTGGCCCACAACGGAAGATAGGGGCGGTTCATGGGAATACCCGGTTGCTTGCATTATATGCCGAATCTGAGTTGCCAGTCGTCGGTTGTCAGTTGTCAGTTGTCAGTGAAGACTCGAAAGGAGCGGGTTGCCGCCAAAACCTACCTCGGTAATCGGTTTTGCAGTGGTGCGTCCCTGCAAAGCGACTGTCGAGACGAGTTTTTCAGCCGGCGGTCTATTAGTTCCCATCGCCGACCGGCCTGTCGTGGGCATTTTGTTCGCTACTGTCAGCACTTGCTTCCGCTAACTGACGACTGGCAATTGGCCGCTGACAACTGATCTTCCTGACCGGCAACCTCCAGACGATCACCAGACCAATCAGCACCGCGATCGTTCCCGTCGCGCTGGCCTCGATGCCGTAGCTGCCGCCCGTCATCCACTGCGGACCGCTTACCGAAGTGCGCACCGCGACGTTAAACATCCGCAGCCCGCTGACCGGCAACCCGAACAGAAATCCGAGAGTGGCGTTCCAGCCAAAGTGAATGCCCCACGGCAGCCACAACGCCCGGGTCCGCAGGTATGCGATGGCGAGCAGAATCCCGATCAACACCGTGTTGATCAGGCCCCAGACGCTGGCGCCCGGATTCAAAAGGTGCACAGCGCCGAACAGGACCGAGAAGACCGCGATGGCGCCCATCGCTCCGATCCCCTCCTCCAGATGCTGGAACGGATAACCGCGGAACATCAATTCTTCCGCGAGCGCGCCCACAAAAAGAACAACCAGCACAGCGCCATCCCTCGGCAGTAAGTAGAAACCCAGGCGAAAGTGAATACTTGGGTGTCCCCAGATTGCGACCGGTAGCGCGGCCAAGCTGGTGAGCACCAATCCCACGATGCAGCCAGTCGCGAATTGTCCGCGCCAGCCGTCCAAAAGCGGCAAGCCCAGGGCCGCGATGCGGTGGTCGTGGACGTTATCGACGATTGTCAGGAGCCAGACATAGAGGCCGATCAGCAACAGGGCCAGCAACGCGCGGAACATCACCTCCAGGAGCAGGGAGCGTTGGCCAGAAATCGCCTCAGAGACGACTCCTGCGATCAAGAACACCGCGAACGAGAACACCGCAGAGATGACGAACGCCCATACCGGATGCAATCGTCCTGGGCTGGTGGTAAACATGGCTAGACTTGGTTGCTTCTGCGCTTCCGCATCGAGCGGAAAGCGAGACCCTTGCGGGCCACCTTGAAGTTGAGCGGCTGGCCGCCATTTTCACGAATGGCGTCCTCCACCTTTTGCCGAGTTCCCTTTTCAATCAGAACGATCACACAGCCTCCGCCTCCGGCCCCGCAAACTTTGGCCGCCCGTGCTCCGCGCCGCCTCGCCACGGCAATCAGTTTGTTGATGAGTGGCGTGGTAATGCCCGGCACATTGGTGCGCCGGAGCGTCCACTCTTCGCGCATAAGGCGCTCGACTTCGTCCCATTGCTCGCTGGCGAGTGCCCCATGCATGGCCTGCGCGACACGCGAAATTTGATCAAAGTTACGGATCACATGCTTATTGCCGTTGATGTGTTGCTTGAAGACCTCCCAGTTGTTGATCCCCGATTGCCGAGGCGCTCCTGTGTAGAAGAGCACGAAGCGCTGGTCCACCTCCTCCAGCGAAACCGGTATGGACTCGCGGCGAATGCCGCCGGTCTCGAGATGCACAGCGCTCACGCCGCCATACATTGCGGGATAATAATCCTGGCAGCCAGTGGGAACGCGGATCAGTTGCGCCTCTACGTTCTGCGCGATCACGCGAATCTGTTCGATGTCCATCTTGCAGCCCGTGAAGCGCGCCAGCGCGGCGCTGGTGGCGATCATCAGCGCCGACGAACCCGAGATGCCCGCTCCGGCAGGCGATTCAGAGAACGTCTCCAGCAGGAAGCCGCCCCGCGGCTGGAAGAACCGAACGAGGTAGGCAGCCAAGGGATGCCGGTACGACTTTGTCGCCAGCAGCGCATCAAGGCTGGTAAAGCGCTCTTCACGCGAGGTGTCACGCGACTTCAGCACGATTCCCCGCCCAGCTTTTGGCGTGATCCGGCATGCGGTCAAAATGTTCAGCGCCACGTTTACGCTCACCGCACCGGGATGAAACAGGTACAGCGGCCAGATGTCGAGCGTGCCACCGGCGAGGTCGGCGCGGCACGGGGCCGTGGTCACGATGGCGTCGTCGTCTTGCCGAGGAAATGAGTTGCGATACGGTCTGCATGACTACGGATTATGCCCATTGCGTCAGTTCCCTTCCCACCGCAAGCACTTCACTGACAACCTGCTCCACATCTGCAGCGGTCGTGCGGTGGTTCACGATGCAGGCCCGCAGCGCGAACCGGCCGTGGATGCTCGCATTCGAGAGGAATACTTTCGCGCGTCGTATTATGCGCTGCAGGATCTTCTGATTTAGCGCGTCGGAATCTGCTTCCGTCCGGTAACGGAAGCAGACTGCGCTGAGCGTCACGGGCGCCAGCAATTCCAGTTCAGTCTCGTTGCCGATGAGTTCAGCCAGGTGCCGCGCCATCGCCAGGTCATTGCGTATGGCCTCGCGAAAGTTGGCAAGGCCGTGATAGCGCAACGACAGCCACACCTTTAGCGCGCGAAAGCGGCGCGAGAGCTCAATGGACTCGTCAAAGAACGCGAATCCTTCCACCGGATCGTCCAGCAGCGACTTGGCGTAATCACCCGTGTGCGAAAACGCACGCCGCGCTGCGGAGGCGTCGCGATAGAGCAGGCATCCGCAATCCAGCGGCTGGTAAAGCCATTTGTGGGGATCGAGCGATATCGAGTCCGCCTGGTCCAAACCCACGAACATCTGAGGTTCGGCGATGGCGGCCAATGCACCATAGGCGCCGTCCACGTGGAACCATGCTCCGTACTCAACCGCAATTTCGGCTAACTCATGTAGCGGATCGATGCTGCCGGTGGCTACCGTTCCCGCCGATCCGACAATTGCAATAGGAGTCATCCCGGCCGACACATCGCGAGCGATCGCTGTGCGCAGCAGGTCGGTGCGCACGCGGAACTCGTCATCACATTCGATGAGGCGAAGATGCTCACGTCCGATCCCCAACAGCGCAATCGCTTTGGGAATCGACATATGCACCTGTTCCGAGGCGTAGATCGTTCCCGGCCGCGCGCCGCTTTCGTTGGCGGGGAGGCGTGCTCTCGCGCGCCATGGCAAGACCCATCAGGTTCGCCGACGATCCGCCGCCGGTCAGGCTGCCCGTCAATCCAGCACAACCGATCGCCTCAGCCAGCCAGCCGACGACCACGCGCTCCAACGTCACCGCCGAGGGCGAGGACCGCCACGCCGTGACGGTCTGGTTGAGCACGCTGGCCAGCAGGTCAGCAGCGGCAGCAACTGGTTCGCCCGATCCCATCACGTAGCCGAAGAAGCGTGGTCCGCCGGCGCGGCTGCTGTCAATCACGCTCCCGAGGTCGTCAAGAGCGCTTGACTCCTATTCCATGTTCCGGCAATGGATTGCGGAATAAAGCTTGAGTGTCACTTCCACTCACACCGGGGAAGCTGGGGCGTTCGTCAAGCGACGCAAGATACTCCAGCGCGAGCTGCGTGACGCGCTCGAAGACGGCCCGGTATTCGGCATTAGAGAGTGCGAGAGGATTCATGCCTATTCGCCTTTCGCAATTCGCTTTTCGCAATTCGCTCTTCGCTTTATCCTCACGTCCTGACTCTTGCCAAGGGCCGAGCAAGACGCTCAGAATTCCAAGGCGAAGAGCGAAAAGCGAACAGCCACTTTCACAGCTCCCGATAGCTGATCAGCTGTATACCCCGCTGCTGCAAAGCTTCCCTGGCTCCCGGCGAGGTCAGCAGTTCCAACTCCTGCGCGCGCGACTGGCGTAACCGTGTCCTCACCTTGTCAAGCTCCGCGTCGTTGTAGCCAGGGTGGCACACGAATTCCCACGTCCCTTCCGGGATGATTGTCCGCAATCGTGCTGAAGAGTTTCAGGTCGAGAATGCCGGTTACCAGCACCGCAACCGAACCATCGGTTGTGCGCAAACCGTGCGCCTCCACTTCGTCGCGGAACCTTGCGGCAAAGTTACGCAGCACGTTGAGCTGGGCAAAGCGCTTCCACAATTGTCGGCGCCGCAGCACGTCGCCAAGCGGCAGGGGCCACACTTGGCCGAATGGATTGCGCACAGCGGGAACATTGCACGCCCGTGCAGCGCGCAACAGCGGCCGCAGCACCGCAGGAAACATGTGCGCGTGCTTGTGCGTGTCGAAGTGCGAGGGCTCGACTCCCGCCGTTTGCAACCGCTGGATCTGCGCAACTGCTTCGGCTTCAATTTCGTCTGCCTGGAGCCTGCCCAGAAACGAAGCCGCCACAAATTCGTTCAGCTTGATGCGAAAGTGGCTGCCGTTTTGCTCACCCGGTTGCAGCAGGCTGGCAACCCGCTCGGCCGGCAGCACCGGCTCACCATCGAGCAGCACGACGTGGCATCCCACGCTGAAGTGCGGATTGCTACCGGCCAGCGAACGAGCCAGGGCGGCAGCGTCGTCGAAGGCCCGAGCATTCGCCATCAGGGTTGTCGACGTTACAATGCCGCGCTGTTCCGCTTCGGCGATGCCTCGGTTAATGCCCGCAGTCATTCCAAAGTCGTCGGCATTGACGATAAGCCTGCGCACGGGTTCAGTGTAGCGCAGTCACCCGAAGGGTTCGGCTAGCTGGTTCGATGTCACCTCCCGTTGGCCTGCGCTTTTCCTGCCCTCCTGAGTTTGACCGCACCAGGAGCGTCATGTAGACTCAAACAGTTGATTCCGCTCTAGTACCACCTCGCGGGAGGCGCGTACGACGGGCGGTTAGCTCAGTTGGTTAGAGCGCCTGCCTTACAAGCAGGAGGTCGCAGGTTCGAGTCCTGCACTGCCCACCACATTCGTCACCCCGTACAGTACAATGGAGACAGGTGACGCGCCCCAGAGCGGGGCAACAACCGCGCAAGCGGGGTCGTAGTTCAGTTGGTTAGAACGCTGCCCTGTCACGGCAGAGGCCGCGGGTTCGAGTCCCGTCGACCCCGCCATCATTCCAAAGAACTTATGGAATGATGGCTTGAAAATCCCGATCCACAATGCAATTCACAATTCATTGGATTGCTTCCGTTCTTAATCCCAGGGCCGCCATGAACTCTCCCGGAGCCGCCTGTGTTTCATCACCATCCTCTGCGTATAAAGATCCAGCGTCGTCTGAATCTTCGAGTGGCGGAGGACCCTGCACCGTGTTCGGCTCTACCCTGGCCTTGTTCACTAGCTAACTTACGTAAACATAGCTGACGACAATTCGATGGCGGTCATCGATGCAGCACAGCGCAGAGTGAGGGCGGCATGGCCTCTAGGCCCCTGCGAGGAACCCACCGGCTTGGCCGTGGACGTGAAGAATGGTACAGCGTTTGCTTCCTGTGGAAACAAGAAGCTTGCGGTCGTAGGTCTCAAGGACGGAAAGGAACGACAGACCTTGCCCATCGGCGATGACTGCGATGCTGTCGTGTACGACGGGAAATCCGAGCTTGTTTTCACGTTCAATGGGGAGGGAACGCAGACATCGATCGAGAAAAACGGGAATAGCACCTACCATGTCAGGCAGACACTGCCGACCCGACCGGGTTCGAAAACGATGGCGTTGGATACGAGCACGCAGCAGCTTTAAGTATCCGCGGCAAGCTTCACAGGCCCTCCTACTGCGAAGCCGCGTTCACAAATAGTTCTGGAATCGTTTAAAGTACTGGTCATTTCGGAATAAGCCAGCATTTGTAAGGTTGAGTACCAGGACACCTACTGACGCAGGCAATTTCTTATTGTCGGAGAGGGACCGCACCTGCCGGACACGGCGTCGAACGGAGTTTGAGAGAATGCTGGTTATCAAGTCGATTGCCTCGGCGGAGAACGAGGCTCGATCCGAGAGGGACTCTTGTTTACGACTAGGATTCTCAAATTCGCCAGTGCGGGCATGCTTCTCGCGGCGTGGGCATTGGAAGCACAGGTGGCGCAAGCGCCGTCCTCTTCGCAAATGCCAGCCTCGCAGAATTCGGCCAGCGTGGCGCTAACGCTGGCGGATGCGATTGCAAGAGCAGGAGCAAACAGTCCGCAATTCCAGGCGGCGCTCACCGAGCTGGGACTTGCCCGCGAGGACCGTGTGCAGGCCCGGGCCGCGTTGCTGCCGAACGTGAATTACGGCAACAGCTTTATCTACACGCAACCCAACGGCACCGCCTCGGGTGTGTATATCGCCAACAACGGCCCCCATGAGTACATTAGCCAGGGGATCGCGCACGAAGCATTTGGCTTCGGTTCACTGCCCGATTATCAGCGGGCCAAGGCCGCACATGCGCTCGCAAAAGCAAGGGCGGAGATTGCCGCGCGGGGGCTGGTGGTGACGGTGGTGCAGGCGTTTTACGGACTGCTCGCGGCGCAGGCCAAGACGATCAGCGTCTCGAAGGCTTCCGAGGAGGCGCTGCATTTCCTGGACCTCAGTAAGAAGCTTGAAGTCGGTGGAGAAGTCGCGCACTCGGATGTGGTCAAGGCGCAGATCCAGGCCAACGATCTGCAGCGTCAGTTGCAGGACACCAAACTCGGGGAAGAGAATGCTCGCCTGGCAGTGGCGGTGCTGGTGTTCCCCAACTTCTTTCAAGACTTCACGCTGGTGGATGATCTCGCGTCCGCGCCGGCACTTCCTCCGCTGTCCGATGTGCAGGAGATGGCCAGGAACAATAATCCGGAGTTGCAGGCTGCCTTCGCCGCCCTTGCCGTCGCAAACAACCAGGTGACGGTGGCTCGCGCCGGGCTTCTTCCGTCGCTGACGGTCGACTGGTTTTATGGAATCGATGCGAACCAGTTTGCGGTTAATGATCGCAACGGTTTTCGTAATCTCGGCTACTCGGCGGTGGCAAGCCTGAACATACCCGTCTTTAGCTGGGGTGCGACGCAAAGCAAAGTCAGGCAGGCCGAACTGCAGCGCCACCAGGCGCAGGTGGAACTGAGCGCAGCCCAACGGCAGGCGCTCGCCGACTTGCAGTCGTTCTATTCGGAGGCACAGACGTCACACGGACAACTGGACACTCTCCGTAGCTCTGCTGAATTGGCGGCGGAAAGCCTCCGGCTGACGAACCTGCGTTATCAGGCGGGCGAGGCTTCTGCACTGGAGGTGGTGGACGCGCAGAATACTCTGACCGCGGAGCGGAACGCGTATCACGACGGTGAGGCGCGCTATCACCTGGCGATCGCGAACTTGCAGACGCTCACGGGAGCATTCTGATGATGAAAACATTTACTTTTCTCAGGGGCATGCTGATATCCCTCATTGTAGGACTCATGGCGATGATGACGGTCTCCTGCTCCAAGGGCGAAAAGGAGGCAGAGCCGGTGGTTACGGTGCAGACGGCGGTCGCCGAACGCGGCAAGATCGAGGAAGTCATCACGGCAGATGCCATCCTCTTCCCGAAAGACCAGGCCGCGCTCACGCCCAAAATCACCGCGCCCGTCAAGGCCTTATACGTCAATCGCGGCAGCCCGGTGCATCGCGGCGAACTACTTGCCGTCATGGAGAATCGCGATCTGGCGGCAGCCGAAGTTGACAACAAAGGAGCATATGAGCAGGCGCAGGCTGCTTACGGAATTGCCACGTCGTCGAGTCTTCCCGAGGAATGGCAGAAGGCAGACTTCGACTTAAAGGCGGCGAAGCAGGAGTACGATGCGCAGCAAAAAATTTACGACAGCCGAAAAGTCCTCTACGAACAAGGCGCGTTGCCGCGCAAGGAGTTCGATCAGTCGGCCGTGGCGCTGACCCAGGCAAAAGCAAATTATGAAATCGCGCAGCGACATTTGACCGCGCTAGAGGCGGTCGGCAAGAAGGACCAAATGAAGCTGGCCAAAGGGCAACTCACCTCGGCGAAAGGAAAATATGAGGGCGCCGCGGCCCAGCTCTCCTACTCGGAGATCCGCAGCCCAATCGATGGCGTGGTCACGGAGCGGCCCCTTTATCCTGGAGAAACCGTGCCGACAGGCACCCCGCTGCTGGTCGTCATGGATACCTCGTCGGTGATCGCGCGGGCGCACATTCCTCAGGCCGCCGCGGTCGCGCTGAAAGTCGGCGATGCTGCAACCATTACGGCGCCGGGCGACATTCAAGTTGCCGGTAAAGTCACGCTCGTAAGTCCTGCGCTCGATCCCAACAGTACGACGGTCGAGGTGTGGGTCGCCGCACCCAATCCGGAGGGAAGCTTGCGTCCGGGGACGACGGCAACCGTCGAGATGATCGCGCGCACTGTGAACGATGCGATTGTCGTGCCCGTGTCCGCGCTGTTGAAGACCCCGGACGGCGCTACCACTGTCATGGTTGCCGGAGCCGACGGCAAGGCCCATCAGGTAAGCGTGGAAACCGGCATCCGCCAGGGCGATCGCTTGCAAATTACCAAAGGATTGAATGGCGGCGAGAAGGTCATCATCACCGGCGCGTATGGCCTACCTGATAACACCAGGGTGAAGATTGCGGAGGCGGCGCCTGCGCCTGAGTCCAAACCCGATGCCAGCGGCGAAAAGCCAGCGGCCGGAAAGAAAGACTGACCAGCGAATGAATTGGCAAAGCATCCTTGATCGCGTGCGCGTCACCGGGCCGGCTGACGAACGCTACTGGTACACGCGCTATGCAAAGTCGGTGATCTTTCTCATCATCGTCCTCGCTTTGGCGGGTGTGTACCTGGCCTTCACCATTCCGGTGTCGGTGTTTCCAACCACCGATTTTCCCCGCGTCATCATTGGTGTGGACAACGGCGTCATGCCCATCGATCAGATGATGGTCACCATTACGCGGCCGATCGAGGAGTCAGTAAACAGCGTACCCGGACTGCAGCAGGTCAGATCGATCACCAGCCGCGGGTCTGCCGAAATCGACCTGTTTTTCGACTGGCATGTGGACATGGTGACCACTCTGCAACTGGTTGACGCGGCGCTGTCACACATTCGTACCGACCTGCCGGCGACGGCCACCCTCCAGACGCACCGGCTGACATTTGCCAGCTTTCCGATCATCGGTTACAGCCTGACCTCGGACACCGTTTCGCAGACGCAACTGTGGACCATGGCGAACTACGAATTCAAGCCTCGTCTCAACCGGCTGGATGGTGTCGCCACAGTGGTGGTCCAGGGGGGACAGGAGCCTGAATTCCTGGTCACCCCTGACCCGGCGAAGCTGCTGGCCGCAAGCGTGACCGTCGCCGACCTTCTCGATGCGGTGCGACGTACGAACCTGATTGACTCCCCCGGACTGCTTGAGCAAAACCATCAACTGTATCTCGCACTGGTCAATGGACAGGTCACCAACCCGGAACAGCTTTCTCAAATCGTGATCAAGTCCACCCCGGCGGGAGTTCCCGTACATATTGGTGACGTGGCCACGGTTGGGCCGGGCGTCAAGCCGGTCTACACGGTGGTCACGGCGAATGGAAAACCGGCGATATTGCTAAACATCAGCCGACAGCCCGACAGCAATACCGTCCAGGTAGCGAATGAAGTTCATGCTGAGATCGCACGCATCCAGCAGTCGCTACCACCGGGCATCCAGCTCCAGCCTTTTTACGACCAGTCCGAAATCGTCACTGAATCCATCAAGAGCGTGCGCGACGCCATCCTGATCGGCATCATCCTGGCTTCGCTCATTATGGTGCTCTTCCTGCGTGACTGGGGGGCGTCAATCGTTGCGGTGCTGGTGATCCCGGTAACCGTGCTGGTCACATTTATCGCGCTCAAGCTGCTCAATCAGAGCTTTAACCTGATGACGCTCGGTGGCCTCGCGGCGGCCGTGGGGCTGGTAATCGACGACGCCATTGTGGTGGTCGAAAATGTTTCCTTGCATCGCGATGCGGGTCAAGGCCGCCTGGAAGCGATTCGTAGCGCGCTGAGGGAAATCACCACGCCGCTGGTGTTTTCCACCATCACGCCGATTGTGGTCTTCGTACCATTGATCGCGACCACTGGCGTCACCGGTGTTTTCTTCCGTGCGCTGGCCATCACCGTGGGGGTGTCGCTGCTGACCTCGCTGGCGCTGGCGCTAACGTGGACCCCAACGCTCAGCCAATATTTCATCCACCAGGAGCATGAGACGCCAGAATCCGCCCGGCGCAGGGACCTGAGCGAAAGTGAGCGGTTGCTGGCTGCCGAAGAGGCATCCATCACGGGTGTGTTCCGCAAGATCGTGGATTTTTATGAACGCTGCCTGCGCTTCGCTCTCGATCGGCCAAGGTGGATCGCCATCTTCGGCGTGCTACTCGTCATCGCGTCGTACTTCTGCTACAAAGGGCTCGGCACCGACCTGCTGCCTGCGATGGATGAAGGCGGCTTCGTGCTCGATTACATCATGCCGCCGGGAACGTCGCTTCAGGAAACCAATCGGGTGGTCGGGCATCTTGAGCAGATGATTCGCGCAGTCCCTGAGGTTGAGAGCTACTCCCGGCGTACCGGTCTGCAGCTCGGCCTGGCTGTGGTCACTGAAGCCAACACCGGCGACATCGCCGTCAAGCTCAAGACCAAGCGCAACCGCAGCGTAGACGATGTCACCGCCGAACTGCGGGCGACGATAAAACAGGAAGAGCCAGGAATCGATGTCGAGTTCATCCAGGTGCTGCAGGACATGATCGGCGATTTGTCGAATGCGCCTGAGCCTGTGCAGATCAAACTATTCTCGCCTGATCCCGCGGTCCTGAACCAGTGGGCGCCGTGGGTCGCCGATGCCATCAGTAAGGTTCCCGGCGTGGTGGACATCCTGAACGGCATCGACAACACGGTGAGCAACCCCGCTACCGTCTTTCAGGTGAATCCATCGGTTGCGGCGCGAGCCGGCTTCACGGCAGAAGAGGTCGCCGTCGATGCGACCGCGATTCTGGAAGGCGAGCCTGCCGCCACGCCGATCATTACCAACGACATTGCGTACACCGTTCGCGTGCGTTATCCGGACAGCAATCGCAGTTCGCTCGACGCCATGAGCAACACGCTGCTAAACAGCGCGACTGGACGCACCGCCACCTTGGGAACGCTGGCAACCTCCACCGAATTGCCTGGGCAGACCGAGATCCGCCGCGAGAACCTGCAGCGCGACGTGACCGTTACCGCCCGCCTGGAAGGGACCGACCTGGGCACAGCGATCAAGGCAGTGCAGAAAACTGTTGCCGATCTGCATCTGCCGCCTTCGATACGGGTGGTGTATGGCGGTACCTACGAAGAGCAGCAGAAATCGTTTCGCGACCTCATGCTGGTGCTTGTACTGGCCACGGTACTGGTGTTCCTGGTGCTTCTGTTTGAGTTCCGCACGCTGGCAGCGCCACTGTCGGTCCTGGCTTCGGCGCTCCTCTCGACCTCTGGCGTATTTCTTGCACTGCTGATCACCGGTATCACCTTCAACATTGCGTCGTTCATGGGGCTGATCATGGTCATCGGTATCGTGGCGAAGAATGGAATTCTTCTGCTTGACGCTGATCAGAAATTCCGCCGCGCCGGGTTCTCGGCGCACGATGCCATGATCCAGGCCGGCCGCCGTCGGCTTCGTCCTATTCTGATGACGGCCCTGGCGGCAGCGGCCGGAATGTTGCCTCTGGCCTTAGCGATCGGCGCCGGTTCACAGATGCTGCAACCCCTCGCTATTGCGGTGATCGGCGGCATCACTATCTCTATGGTGTTGTCGCTCATCATCACCCCGGCCGTCCATTACTATTTGAGCCATGGGAAAGACGGGTTAGGCCACGAAGCATGAACAAACCCTAAGCCCCCAAAACCAGACCCAGGTATTGATCTCGTACAATGTGGGATACCGAGACCAGGTTGACATCTTCTTTAAATCTTTCCTTCACCTCATGCCAAAGCTCCAACTCAGCCCCGAGCTGGTGCCGTAGTCGCTCCCCGAGAAATGGGGTGGAGGCTGATTGTCCCAGTTGCCGTAAAACGAGATGTTCCACGAAAGGTCACCTGTGATTTTGATGTAGTAGGTGGCATTCATGTTGAACTTGACACGGCCAGGATCCGTAAGGACCGGGAAAAGAACACCCGCAAAGTCCACATTGGTTTTGTTGAACTTAAACAGCTTCACTTCGCTGGCCAGCACGGCAGCGCCGAGATTTTGTGTATTTGCGGAAAGCGTATTTTGATTGTATTGGGTGTTCTGCCAAGCAAAACCCCCGAGAACGGAGATGGTCGCCCGGTTGGTGTTCTTCAAGTAGCGCCCTATGCCTCCGCCAAGTGAAGCTTGAAGCTGGATCCCCTGCACCGAACTTTGCAGGAAGTCACCCAGCCCCGCGTAAAAATAATTGTCCCAGGGCAAAAGATGGCGAGCGGTCGGCGTTATCTCGTTCCGCGTGGAAGCGGTGACGCCACTACTGGAGGACAGGTTGGAGCTCCAGGAGACACCCGCGGACCAGCGTCGTCGAAGATAGTCCACCTCCGAGCTCAAGCTGTACTGCACCGTTTCGTTTCCCTTGGAGTAGGTAGTCCCGAAGTTTACGTCACCGTTGAATCGCTGCCAGAACTTGTCGGACGTCTGGGCCATCTCCACGATCTGCGACCGCTCGATCGCCGTTTGCTTCTCCGGGGCTTCGGCGACCTCGATCTTGATAGGCCTGCCCGCCTCCGTCTCGGCGGTGTTGAGTGTCCCTTTGTACACCGAACCGTCCTGCGTCTTAACAATGAACAACTGCTTGCTTTCCAGGCGCGCCACCTTCGACCAGTCGACCGAGGAGGTGCCGAGAATGTAGCTCATGCTAATGTAGAGCACGCCCGCGTCGAGCCCTTTCACCTCGCCGGTCAGCCGGTCGCCGTTCTTCATGACAATGACGTCGGTGTTGTCCCGCGCCAGCAGAGGTGCTGCAAAAAGGAGGGCGAAACTCAAGGTGGCTATACGGATGTTGAAGGCGGTTCCTATCTTCATATTCGTTCAACCCCACCAGCATGGAGGAAACCCTGCCGGATTAACCGAAGACCTGGGCAGTGCTTGCCTCCTGTCCTCTGAGTGCTTCCGGATTAACGCACATGTCTCTTGTTCCTCACGCCAAATAGCCTAACCTACCGTCGGCACGTGGACTTGGGCCGGCCGCCGTGGCCAATGGTTGGAAGTTTCTCTTCCCTGGCGGGCAGCGATAGAAAATGAGCATGATGATCGCGACCATCACGCTGCTGAAGCCGATGACCTTCAAGGGGATCTCACCGGGCCAACTCGTCGGACAACTGCCGGAGGACCGGGCACTAGCTGTGCGCATCCCTCTTAAGGCTGGGAATCGCCCGCGCAGTGCACGGCGAAGAGCAACCATCACTTGGGCATGAACGAGAGCACGCCGATCACCGCCCCGCCTATGACCAGTAGAGCAGGGTTGATCTTGTATTTCAGCAAGATCAGCAGGACGCCAACGGCGATTGCCCCAGTTTCCACGCCGGTGATCGCCCCTTTCGCCATAGTGAAAGTGCCAGCCAGCAGGAGTCCGATGGAAACCGGCGCAAGTCCCTGTTGAATGGAGGTCCTCCACGGCCATTTCTCAAGTTTCTTCCAGCCGCGGGCGACCACAAACGCGAGTAGCGCCGTAGGTCCGAAAAACGCAACCAGTACAGCGATAGCGCCGAGCATTCCACCCGCCCACTCTCCGATGGAGACGATCATCATCATGTTGGGGCCGGGGGCCATCTGGCCCACGCTGTAAAGGTGGATCAACTGCGGGAAGGTAAGCCACTTGTGCACCTCGACCGTCAGCTCCTTCATCTCGGGAAATGCTGCCATGCCGCCCCCGACGGTGAGGAGCGATAGGTATGCGAACACGCGAACAAGCGCCGGAATCTGGTTCATTGGGTCCCACTCTCTTTCTGCTCTTTGCGCGGATAGTGGAAGAGAATCGCCAGGATCCCGACCCCTATCAGCGCGCGTGGAACCCCCAAGTGCAACCGGTTGACAGCAATCACCGTCAGCGCCATGAAAACGAAGTCGAACTTGCCTGCTAGCGACTTCTCGCTAAGCCCCACAACCGTGGCCAGGATCAGTCCAACCGCCGCCGCCGCCACCCCTTTCAGCGCAGCCGTGATCCAGATATGGTCTCCGTGGATGCGGTAATAGTGGCCCACGACGTACATAAGCACGGCGCCCGGCAGGCACACGCCGATGATGGCAACGAGAGAGCCCAGCGCCCCACGCAGTTTCTCGCCCACCAGGATCGCCATGTTGGTGGCGTTCAAACCAGGAAGGCTCTGGCTAATGGAAAGCATCTCGACAAATTGCTTGTCGTCAACCCAGTGCCGCTTGGTCACCAGGCTGCCGCGAAGGTAAGGCACCACACCGCCGAAGCTGGTGGCGCCGATGATCAGGAACTCGAGGAAGATCTGGCCTATCGAGACTTCCGCGATCGCTGGCGCAAGGCTCCCAGCGGTTTGGACAGCGGGATTTACGGCAGTGTCACTCATGGCTTTGGGGCTCGTTTCCGTTGAGGCGGTACACCATCCCCGTCTTGGTCACGCCCAGCGCCAGCCAATCCTGCACATCGTTCTGCAGCGTGACGTAGAACTGGGCTGCCAACTTCTTCTGCTTTTCCGCGACGTCTTCTTTGCGGTCGAACTTGACCTGGAAGGCAAACTCACCCACCAGAGATTTATGCTCGCCACGAGTCCGCCACAACCCGATATCGCACTTGCCCACTAAGGCCTTGCCGAAGTCCAACTGGCCGAGCGGAAGCAAGACCTCTTCCACGATGCCTCCGTTCACCAGGGCAATTCTCTCTTCATCAGACTTCTTGATGGCCGCGAGCGCCGGAAACACTTTCACCAGAGTGGCCATCGAGGTCTTGTCGGAGTCATGCATTTGGCTCATCCCGAATTGGCAGTTGTGCGAGTAAAGAATGCGATATCCGCCAACCTCGTTCTTGAGAGGGAGGGCCTCGGCTTTGAACTTGATGCGGTATTTGCCCGCGATCTTGGGGCGCACGTCCATGGCCGTCGCTTGCTGCTCATCGGGGTGACGAAACTTGAATACGATTTCTGGATCGCCTACAGGAAAGCCATCCACATAGGAGATGCGCCGGCGCAGAATGAACGCGTTGTTATAGAGCCGGAAGTCCGGGGTGTCGCCGAAAATGATCTCCCGGACTTGTGGTCGTAGTCCAGCCTCACGGTCCTCTACGAAACCAACACCAACCTTCTTCGCTGTGCTTTTCACGATCTTGCCGAAGTCGCGGAAGGCCTGCACCGAGGTGAAGCGGTCAGGCTTCAGGATGAGCTTGGCTTCCAGATATTGCACTCGATCAAGAGGCGTGCCGTCGGCGTAGGCCGCCGCGACCGCTACAACCGTGCCGGCCGGCTGTGGGGCCCTTTTTCCCTTCTTGTCCTTGTTGGCCTTCTTGCCTTTCTTGCCGTTCCTGGACACGGAATTCCTCTCCTCCCATTGCTTTTCGCGGAACAGAATAGTTCAAGGGATTGATAGCGAATCGTTAATATTTACTACTTGACGGAGAATCGCGCAACTACTAAAAGGGCCGAGTAGCCGTAAATGACAGTTCTGACCACTGAGGGCCCGCCAAGAGGCCTTCACCGAGATCGGACGGGCATTTGTCAGCTTCATTAACCGGCTCGGCCATGCGTTGGCTTGTTTGGTTCCCTTCCATGCTTGGCGGGATCGCGTGTTCCAGTTTGGGAATCGCCGCGAACTTTCCTCGCGGGATTGCGTCAAACGCACAACAGCCGGTGAGATACTGCCCTGTAGAGTCGTAATACCCGTCCCGCCATGACACCGACAACCGAGGACCCCGCCGTGCCGCGCCAAAGCGATCGATGCGATTTCGACTTCATCGTCATTGGCTCCGGATTCGGCGGCAGCGTCACCGCGCATCGGCTGGTCGAGAAGGGCTACAAGGTCGCGGTCATGGAGATGGGCCGCCGCTGGACGCCTGAAAATCTGCCGCTCACCAGTTGGTCCTTCCACCGCTGGTTCTGGCGCCCCGGCCTGGCGCTGCGTGGATTCTTCAACATGCGCTTCTTCGGGCACGTCACCATTCTGCATGGCTGCGCCGTCGGCGGCGGATCGATTACCTATGCCAGCACGCTGCTGCGGCCTCCTGACAAAGTGTGGGATAGCGGATACTGGGCGGGCTTGGCCGACTGGAAGGCCGAGATGCCGCAGCACTATGACACTGCGTCGAACATGCTCGGCGTTATCGAAAACAAGATTCTCGGGCCGGGCGATCTCCTGCTCAAGCGCGCAGCCGAGGAGGCGGGGGTTGGCAGCACCTTCTACCCCACCAGCGTGGGCATCTTTCAGTCGCCGGAAGGCCAGCCCAGCGGCCAGACCTTTCCCGACCCGTTTTTCGGCGGAGAAGGTCCCGACCGTACCACTTGCAACGGTTGCGGTGGATGCATGATGGGCTGCCGCCACGGCGCCAAGAACACGCTCGACCAGAATTATCTCTACCTCGCCGAAAAGCGCGGCGCGACAGTTTATCCCGAGACCAAAGTTGTGGATGTTCGGCCGCTGAACAGCAAGCCCGACGGCAGCGATGGTTACGAAGTCTCAACCGTGAAGTCCACCGCTTGGTTGAACCGGCATCCGCGACGATTCACTTGCCGCGCGGTCGTCTTTTCTGCCTCGTCGCTGGGCACAACCGAACTTCTCTTCCGCCTCAAGTCCAAGGGTTCGTTGCCGCGCATCAGCGATCGGCTGGGCAAACACATCCGCACCAACTCGGAGTCGCTCATCGGGGTTCGAGTGCCCGGTTCGCGCGACGACTTGTCCAAAGGCGTGGCGATCGGCTCCGGCATTTATATCGACGAGCACACCCACATCGAAGCGGTGCGCTATCCCAAAGGCTCCGATGCGATGTCGGCGTGGTGCACGATCCTGACCGGCGGACGGCCCGGCCCGACGAGAGTTGCGCTGTGGCTAAAGAACCTGTGGTTCTCGTCCGTGCGCCATCCCATCAGGACCTTCCGCCTGTTCCAGCCCTTTGGCTGGGCACGAGAAACGGTGATCCTGCTTTGCATGCAGGCGCTCGACGCTCACATTGACATGTGCTGGGAGCGCCTATGGTTCTGGCCTTTCCGCAAGTTCCTCGTCAGCCGCGGCGAGAAGGTGCCCACCTATATTCCGCAGGCAAATGAGTTTGCTGAGAAGGTTGCTCGTCTAGCCGGCGGAACTGCCATGAGCATGCTGCCGGAAGTACTGTTCAACATTCCGGGCACGGCGCACTGCCTGGGCGGCTGCGTGATCGCCGATTCCGCCGAGAATGGCGTGGTCGATTACCGTCATCGCGTCTTCGGATACCGGAACATGTATGTCTGCGACGGCTCGGTCGTCGCCGCGAATCTGGGAGTGAATCCCAGCCTGACGATTACCGCTCTCACCGAACGCGCCATGAGCTTCATCCCAGCGGCTTCTAAGACGGATTGGAATGACGCCGCCGAACCGCGACCAGCTTCAGCCAACACTCTGGCTACTGCGTGACCACTTTCGGCGGCTCCAGGTAAGCCCAGCGCTCCACCAGGGTCGACTTCAGTTCTTGTACTTTCCCTCGGCTTTAGCTTTCGGGGTCACGACCAGCTTGCTTTTCGGTGGATTGCGGAAGAGGCGTAGCAACTTCTCGTTGGCCGCGGCCGGCGCGCCAGGCCAGTACGCGTTCTGTAGTACGAAGGTGAAGATCTGGTTGTTGGCCGTCATCGTCGAAGGCGCTCCGTCTCCGGCTGCGTACCCATGGCAGGACATGCATGTAGTGTTAGCGTACTGGAAATACGACTCGATGGACGTATTGGCGAAAGTGCTAACGTTGATGGTGGGGCTACTGGGGGTAGGGGGAATGGGCGGGAAGTTGTAGCAAGGGGCGGCAGAGCAGGGATTCAACGTGTTTACCATCTGGTAGTACTGCCAGACCGTACCCTGCAGCTGGCTTTGCCAACTTTGATTGACCGTCTGTACGTTTTGAGGTATCGGCGTAACTTGACAAATATTATTGGCCTTGTTGGAGCTGTTCCAGGGAATATTTACGCCCAGATTGATCGCTGCGGGCGTCACGTTGTACTGGCCGGTGCAGTTGCCGTTGGGAGTGTTGGCCGCTGCCAAAGTCGCCGGAATGTTCGAAGGCGGCATGGTATTGTCCACTTGCTCAAAGCTCGCCCAGAACCAGGTAGCTTCGGTCGAAGGCGTGAGGCGCAGAATATGCAACCCGATCAAGCCGAACAGCGTCGGTCCCTGGCACGTCTTCCCGTCAGCCTGCATGAAGTAGCCCCACTGCTTGTAGTAGCGCGGGATGACATTCTTATCGGTCGACGGATCAAGCACGCGCCAAGCCGCTTTTATCTCCAAGGCGCCATACTGCGCATAAGACGGCAAGCCCATGCCTTGACCGTTGTTTGGAAACGGCGCCAGCGACTTGCTACTCCCGTTAAAGGCGGCCACTTGGTTCGCTCCCAAGTAGTAGCCATTGCCTTGGATGTAGGCGTACTCGGAGGGAGCTACGAGGATTTGCTCCAAGGTGTACCAGCCGTTTTGAGCCACCAGGGGCCCGGTAGACGCTTGATTGACGTAGCTCTTGGCCAACGCCGCGTTAAGCTTCGACTGTGTGGAAAAGGTCGAGTTGTCGATGTACTCCGGCTGGAAGCCGGGCGCAACCGGATTGCTGCTGCCCAGTGCCGGGCAACTACTGGCGACGGTAACCGGCTGATTGTACGTCGCTCCCGGGTCTGTGCCGTTGGCCAGCATAATAGTGCTCACATCCCGAAAGGTACTCCACACCGCGGGAACCAGCGCGCCATTGGCGGCGGTTGCGCCTATCGTCGAGTTGGTGTCAGGCTGCCCCATGACTCCCTGGGAGTTGGGCGAAAGCGCCGGCCAGTCCAGGGCGACGAAGGTCTGCCAGCCAAAGTTCAGCCAGTCGGTTTGGGTTGGGGTCTTCGTTGGGACATCTACCGGCACTTGCCACGCGGTAGGACTCACCGAACCTTTCGCTGTTGGAGCGGCTGGTTCCGGATTGGATGCCCGCGCTGAGGGCTGGTTGCTGGCAAGCTTAAGCGCAACTAGCGCGACTAAGCAAAGGACCACGATCGCGACGACGCTTTCTTTCTTCATACAGTCTTCCTCTCTTCTTTTCGCACACTGATGCTTGTGTTTAGGTGGCTGACGTTGTTTTTGGGGGACGCTGCCTTTCGCGACCCTGGTTCAAACATCTATTTGTGCAGAACATTGAAGACTTTAAAGTCGTACGGAGCTAGGCCTAGCTCGGGATAAGTCGCCAGGAAGTCGGTGGCTTGGTCCACGTCGTCAACCGTTGCCGACGAAAGGTAATCAGATGTGCACGTCGATTCGGTAAGGTTCTCCGTGTAGACAACGTAATCCCCTAAACCCTGTTCCACGGTGCAAGTGCACTTCGCCTTAGTTTTGTCTTTCTTATCGACAATGCAAGGCGAATCCAGGCACATTGCCCAGGGCCGGTTGTTCGAACACCTCGCGTAGGTCTTGATTGGGAAATAGCGTGACCGTATCAACTGGCCGTCGCTGGTTTCTTCCGGCTTTTCTTGACAAGGTTGCTTGCCCAAGGAGTAACCGGTCATCACATCGCATCCGC
Source organism: uncultured Acidobacteriaceae bacterium (assembly GCA_963833155.1). GTDB lineage: Bacteria > Acidobacteriota > Terriglobia > Terriglobales > Acidobacteriaceae > Bog-257. The sequence continues at coordinate 23,399 of CAWHWY010000020.1, read as the reverse complement.
ACGAGAACAGGAGGGGTGTCTGCAGTATCTTGATCGGACTGCATTTTGCCTTCGTGCATAACGCGTACGTGCTCGAGCACACCTGGAATTCCTTCTTCGCAGGAGCCTGCGAGAGTGCCGTTATGCTGCAGATGGTTACCACCAATAAAACGGTCGAAAGCATCTTCATGGTGCAACTCCGTTCTTACTGCGACATCCCTGCAGTTAGTGGTTTTTGGTGGAACGGCTTTGCCCGTCGGCTAAGGCTGATATCCGCCGTTTATCCAGGCTTGAAAGAGATCGATCTGGTTCTGCGGCCATGGTGCCCCCGGGGGCATAGCCGGTGGAGTTGTCCCATTCAAATGATCTAACACGTTTTGAGCATTTGCCGGAACAGACATGTAGCTGTACTCCGCGAGCATCACGTTCATGCCTGCCATGTGAGCAATGTCTGTTGTGGTAAACAATGGAAGAATGTTAGTAGCAAAGGAAACGGTGGCCATTTGCACCTCCTGGATGCACAACCGCAGTTCTGATGGTTACGGTTTAAGTTAGACGTTCCGTCCCGGTACCGAGTAGCCCGCACTATACACCCATCGCGGGTTTCCAGCGCACTTTTTTTTGACCGTCAAGATTTCGTCCCAAGCCAGCCGGTCTTAGCCACAGCTACGCCGTTCCCACAACGGAAATCAGGAGCAGTTTTCAGAAAAAGGTTGGTTGGACGTGCTCGGGCATGCCATTCCAAGGTTGAGCTAGATGTGGGTCACCGACTTGTGCCCGCCTCCTCGCCCAAGGCGGGGAAGAAGGTTGTTGCACCCAGGATTCTGGTTACCTTGAAATACCGGCCACGCGCGGTCTCGGCGCTCGCCGAACATTGCCTCGTGATCGAAGTCACAGCCGCCTGCTTGTTAATGAACTACGATCTAATCGCCAAGCCGCGCCCTTTGTCGAGCGGAGTGGTAGGTGTCCGCGGGAAAAGCACAGCCCTTCCGCCCCTCGGAAGTTCGATCTCCCCCACGGGTTTCCTTTGCTAGACTTCGCTAACGCTTCGTCGTTCTGTGTGGCTTCACAGGCGTTTGACTAAACGGCAGTCCAGAACGATTGGTGTCTAAGACCGAGATCCAATCTAGCGGTTCGATACCGCAAGGACGATGGACATGAAGCTGCTTTGCGCCACTCGATTTATTACAGCGTTCTCACTAATAACGGTTCTACTCGCTAGTCCCGGCCCGAACCGAGCGCTTGACGACACCGGCACATCTGCTGGCGGCCGGCCTACGCCATTGCGCACCGAGGCTCCCAAGCAACCCGTGCGCGCCTTTCCTAGACTCAGCCTTGGGCGAGGCCGCGAACTGGTATATGTTGGCATGTTTTCGTCCGACGGAATGTTTCGAGGGGCATCGAAGCTCAGTCGTTTTCTTGACTCGATGAAGGTGCAACCCCCTGAAGGTCCATCGGAGCAGGACGCAAAACAGAGCAGCGCCCCTCCCTGGATGCTTTCTTCCAGCTTGCGGGTGGTGGACGATATTGAGCCACGGGCGCACGCCATGGCTCTGCCGGAAGCGCATTCCCTTCCGGTTAACGGTCGGGATGCCTTTGTTTCCCTCGTTTACGGCCGGCCAAGGGTGCTGCGGACGCCGCAACACCTGACCACCGACTCCCGGCAGCGTGTCATCCTTAGCGATCCCAGCATTCCGGCGGTACACGTACTGGACTCGAAGAGAAAAACCTCCTTCAGCATTCTTGGCGGGCAAGGCCACCGACTCCAGTCAACGGCCGGAGTCGCTGTAGATGGGGAAGACAATATTTACGTTGCCGATTCCAAGCGTGGAATGGTTTTGGTCTACGACCAATACGGAAGATTTTTACGCTACATCGGAAACGTCCACGGCGAGAACGCGTATCAACGTCCCAGCGGTATTGCAATTGACCGCAAAGCGGGCCATTTATATCTTGCCGACAGCCCTCGCCATCTTATTTTTATGCTTGACCTGGAAGGCAATCTCCTGAAGCGTGTGGGGAAACAGGGCGACGATACCAGCAAAGGAGAATTAAAGCGCAGGAACAATACCGGTCCGGGAGCTTTTAACGATCCGACGCAAATTGCAGTGAGCGATCACGAAGTTGCTGTTCTGGATACGGCGGGGACACGCGTTCAGATCATGGACTTGGAGTGCAACCTTCTTAGAGGTTTCAGCGTTCTGAAGGCTTCCCGTGCGGAGGCTCACAAAGAAAACGGGCTGGGACTAGATCAGGACGGCAACATTTATGTTTCGTATGTCGGCACTTCTGAGGTCAGGATGTACAACCGTGATGGCGGACTTCAGGCTTCTTTCGGCCAAGCCGGTTCCAGAATGGGCGAGTTTGGTGCTCCGAGGGGATTATGGGTCGATGCAAGCAAACGCCTCTACGTCGCGGATACGGAAAACGTTCGCGTCCAGCTCTTCCAACTGAGCACTGGCCAATAGACTGGGCGAGGAAGACAGACAATACAGGATTCATGGTTGTCTTACAGCTTTGGGTCGCCAGTTGTTCAGATTTCGGCAATGGATGGAACTGAAATCTGATTGTCCAGTTAACTACAGCTCTTCCAGATGATGTGGCAAACTTCCGATCGGTGTCTGGGTGCAAGCAAGCCCGGGGTAAAGTGGCAAATTGAGATGAGCCGCGTAGCGGCGACGCCGGTCGCCACACAGTCTCTGAAGCCCTCGGTTGGGAGGACACTCCAGCCGTAAAAGAGTCGAACCCCCAGCCCGTCGCGCTTCCAAGTTTCACTTTTCCGTTGCCAGGGCTTCCGAGGTTCACTACTTTATGGAATGCTGAGTGAATCAGTTGCTGAATGCTGACTGCTGAGTATCGAGTCATCCTGTATGCCGTCGCGCTGCTGATTGGGTTGGCGATCTTCGCCAGAGTCCGTTCGCGCAGTGTGCGAGAGGTAGTTCTCCTGACCGGCAGCTACGCGCTGTACGCAACTTGGGGACTCTGGTTCGCCGGCGTCCTGCTCGCCTCCACGGTGATGAACTTCCTGTTCGGCCTGTGGCTGCGGCGAAGATCTTCCGCGCTCGTCCTGTGGATCGGCATCGTGTGCAACCTGCTGCTGCTTGGCAGCTTCAAGTATCTTCCCGGATTCGCCGATTCCCTTCCCCTCGGCTCGCTGCAAAAGTTTTCCCACATTGCTCTGCCGTTGGGGATTTCGTTCTGGACCTTCCAGGCGATGAGTTACCTCTTCGATTTATATCGTGGCGAGGAACTCGACCCATCGTTTGCCGAGTTCGCCTTGTATATGGCGTTCTTTCCGGTTGCGATTTCTGGGCCGATCTGCCGCCTGCCCGACATGCTGCCGCAGTTTCGCTCTCAAGAGCCGGTGCCACGCAGCGATATGGCACGCGGACTCTGCCGGATTGCGACCGGCGCGCTGATGATGCAGTTGGGCCAACTGCTGGGGCGCGGAATCCTGAACGCAGGCGGCATCAATGCTGGCTTCGATCAGGTCAAGCATTGGAGCGGTCCGGACGTTTGGTGCCTGGCTCTTGGATACGGATTGCAGCTTTTCTTCGACTTTGCCGGTTACTCGCACATCGCCATCGGCGCGGCGAAGATATTGGGCTTCACGGTGCCGGAAAACTTCGCCCGGCCGTTTGCATCCACCACACCGTCCATTTTCTGGACGCGCTGGCACATGTCGCTGTCCTTCTGGATCCGCGATTACGTGTTTCTGCCGCTGGCGACGTTGCGCCGTGAAATCTGGTGGCGCAATCTGGCGCTGGTGATTTCGATGGTGCTGTTCGGCGTGTGGCACAAAGCCAGCGTGCTGTTCGTGCTTTGGGGCTGTTATCACGGAATACTGCTGGTCCTGCATCGCCAGGTGCAGCAGGTGCAGCGGCGCTTCAACTGGGAGCCTCCGGCTGCGCTGTGGACGCCGCTTTCGTGGCTCGTAACCATCACCCTCGTCAGCTTTGGCTGGATCTTTTTCCGGGCGAATTCCCTGCCGCAAGCTGGCACCATGTTCACCGCTCTCGTGTCGCCTGCAAGCTATCTCACGCACTTCCTTCCTGTGACGCTGTATCTGCTGGTGCTCGCTCTGGGAATTGGTTACGCAACCGTGCTACTCATCATCGCGGGCCTCGATCGCCACGCCGAGCGACTGGGAACGGCGGAAGCGCGGGCGCGCTCGGAGATCATCACGACCATGGTGCGCGATCGTTGGGTGTGGCTGATGCCGATGTACGCAGTTGCGCTACTGGTTGCAACCTGGCTGGTGACGCGCGCGCAAAGCGCCGGCGCAACACCGTTTGTTTATCGCTCGTTCTGAACATGCAACCTTTTCCCAATGCGCGTAAAACTTTCCTGTTCTTGGCCGCAGGGCACGGCTAACTCCAATAATTTCACCATCGAATGTCTGGCATCCTCGTTGCAACCCTCCTTATTCGGTGGTTGACTGAAACCGCTTGCGTTTCGAGCTTCCACGAACCGGCGGCCTTAGAGTGAGGCAACTCGAAACAGGCCGCAAGGTTTCTAAGTGTGGGAGCTGACTGAGAGCAAGTTAGTCAATCGGAATAGGAGACATGCTTATGAAAAACATTATTCTCACAGCCATGCTGCTGGGCTTGCTGACCGGCGTGGGCTTCGCGCAGCGCGGACGCGCGCCGATGGGCGGGAATCGCGGCATGACTCAGGCGAACCCGATCGGTGGTCCGAGATACATGCCAAATGCGATACAGCCAGATGCGAGGCAGATGCCGCCCGTAGCACACGGCACGGTGAGGTTACCTTCAACCACGACTGCTGGCACCACTGCCGGAAGGACAAGCTCGACTGGAATTACGCAAAGCACCGTCGGAATCGATCATCGTTCCGTGGCGCCGCCTGACGCGGCCGTCGGGCCGAACGTAAGCCATCGCAGCCTGCAGAAGTAAGGAAAACCGGCTGCAGCACAATCGCGTGCGAGATAGGGACTGACGTGCGTCAGTCCCTTCTACTTGAACGCGATGAGTTGCGTGGCAGGATGACTTCTACTTGGGCCTGCCCAACCAGGAATACTGCCACGCCGCCGAGACATTCTGGTAGTTGCCACCGAACCGGATGTAGGTGCCATTGCTGTAGCTGAATTTCAGGGACTGGTGATTGGTGATTGGGACCGCAAACGTGCCTCCGAGACGGGAGTTCGTTTGGTATGTCTCCGAATTTTGTACACCGTTCACACTGGTTGCACCACCGAACCAGAAATTGGCGTCCAGGGACGCCCAGAGCTTGGGCTTGAAATCGTAGCTCAAGTGCCCTTCCAAGGCCCCGATTGGGTTTTGCGATTGCGACCGGGTGCCGGCATAGAAGCTGTTGCGCGACCAGAAATCGGGATTTGTGGTGAAGAACCACACTCCGAAGTAGCCATCGACGATCCATTTGCCGGCCCAGCGTTGGGAATAGCCGAATTCCGGTTTGAAGGACCAGCGGTTGGTGCCCCAATTGATTAGCTTCGTCGGATCGTACTGACCGGTCGGAGCCATCACCTTGAGACTGGCACCCAGCAGCATCTTCTGCCTCCATTTCATGAACTTCTGCGGCGGCATGGCCGGGCCGCCCTTCAAGTTCACCGAGAAGCGATAGACCGAATCCAGAAGCCCGGAGCGGTAAAGGTGCTGCTCCGCGCCAAACGCTGTCCCCTGAAAGTTGCCGAATGCGTAAGGCAACGAAGCCACGATGTTGGCCGAGCGGCCAAAGAAGCTGAATGCGTGGTAGTAGCTGAGGATCGGTACGCTGTAGGTTCCGGTGGCGCCGCTAACAGGCAGCGCGCCGTTGTAGTCAATGTTGCCGTCGTAGAAGGACCAAGTCAGCGTGATTGCATTGGCATGCACTGGGGTAATGACGTAGGCACGCGGAGAAAGGTCCTGCGCCTGACCGGAAGGCATACATACCCCGGCGACCATCGCTAAAAGTAGTAGTTTTGACGGAAGTCTCATCATTCCAATCGCGTCAACCTGGCCGCGCCAAATCGCACACCTACCCCGCGTGCCCGGCCCAGCCTCCGGACGCTTGTGGACGTCAACAGTCGCGAAAAAAGTGTCAGCGACACTATACCGTAAGGACATAAAATACAGGACTCACACCAGTCATAGCGAAACTAGAAATGCCGCCGAGAGGAGCGAGCGCACTCTAGCTTGATTTAGCTGGAGACCCCGAGAAGGCGTAGCGGTTTTGGAACCGCCGTCGCAACCTGGCAGCACGGCAATCTTGCGGGAGGATTTCGGACGAGAGCCTTCCAATGTGGAACGAAGCGTGGCGATTTCGGTGTAAACTGGCTCCCGTCCTCAAAGTGAGCAGGGAAATTCCTGAGGACCTGCCTTTCCTGTGAAGTCTTCTCCCGCCACCAAGCCGCGCTCTCGATCTCGAGATCGGCAGACTCGCAAACAGTCAGTCAAAGGCGTCCAGCGCACCAAGTGGGTGCTTTGGCTTGGACTTCTCCTGGTAGTCGCGACCGTTCTTGTGTACTACCCGGTCCACACTCACCCATTTGCGAACTTCGACGACGGCCCGTATGTCTATGCAAACCCGCACGTCCGCGCCGGCTTGAGTTGGGACACCGTCAAGTGGGCATTCACCTCCTTTGGGCCCGTCACTCCCGACGTTCCCGACTGGCATCCGCTTACCTGGCTTTCCCATGCCCTGGACACGCAGATTTTTGGTCTCGATCCCGCTGGCCCCCACTACGAAAATCTGTTCCTGCACGTTTTGAATGTAGTCCTGCTGTTCTGGATGTTGCAGCAGGCGACGGGCTTTGCTGGCCGCAGCGCGATGGTGGCCGCGCTGTTTGCCCTGCATCCCATCAATGTCGAATCGGTAGCCTGGATCTCTGAGCGCAAGAACCTTCTCAGCATGGCATTTTTCCTGCTCGCGTTGGCAGCTTATCGCTGGTATGTGCGTAGGCCACAGGTAGGACGCTACATTCTGGTCGCGGGACTTTTCACCCTGGGATTAATGGCCAAGCCGCAGGTGATCACGCTGCCTTTTGTTTTGCTCCTTTGGGACTATTGGCCCCTGGAACGAATGTTCCCCGGAAGCCAAGGCGCTTCGTCGGAGACGCGGACAAGCGTCGTATTCCCCCAAAAAACCTTTTCCTGGCTAGCACTGGAAAAGTTGCCGCTTTTCGCGCTTGCAGCGGCCAGTGCCGTGGTCACCATGAAGTCACAGCTAGCGATTGGCAGCATTGACAACCGCATGTCGCTTTCCCTTCGTTTGGGCAATGCCGTTGTTTCCTACGTCCGATATCTCGGAAAAGCGTTTTGGCCATCCCGCCTGGCCCTCTTTTACCCTCATCCGGGAACTTCCCTTGAGGCGTGGCAGGTCTTTGCGGCTCTCGTGGTTTTGCTCGCTATCTCCGGATTGGTCATTGTGGAACGCCGGCGGCGGTATCCTCTGGTCGGTTGGCTTTGGTTCCTCGGGACCCTGGTGCCCATGATCGGTCTGGTGCAGCTAAACCGCCAGGCGATGGCCGATCGTTACGCCTATCTCTCGTTTATTGGGTTGTTCCTTCTGGTGTGTTGGGGAGTGGCGGACTTCGCTAAGCAATGGCGTCTCTCTCCCGTCTGGCTTCGTGGCGCCAGTGTCGCAGCATTGTTAGTGCTGGCCGCCCTCACCTACCGCCAGCTCGGGTTCTGGGAAGACAACTTTACTCTTTGGTCGCACGCGCTGGAGGTTACGCGTGGCAACTACATGGCTGAGGACATCGTTGGATCAACGTTGATGGATAAGGGATACCCTGACGCAGCCCTGCCTCACTTTCAGGCCGCGAAGGAAATGAACCCGGAGGACCCCTCGGCCTACATGTCGATCGGCGCCTATGACCAGCAACATGGCGATCTGCGGCAAGCGATTGAAGAGTATCAAAAGGCGATAACGCTCACCGATGGCGCAGTCCGGCAAAATCGCTGGGTGCGCTCCACGACCTTTGCCCGGATGGGCTCTGCCTATCGTCAGTTGGGAGATTTCGAGCAGGCACGACAGAATTTTCGGAAGGCGCTGGAAATCGACCCAAACCAGGCAGAGGTGTGGCTGGCTCTGGGCATTGTTTCGCAGTTGTCTGGAGACCCCACCGGCGCCATACAGGCATACTCCCAAGGCATCAAAATTCAACCCTCCGACGTTGGTTATCTTCTGTTGGCTCGAGTGCTGGAGCAAACCGGCCACGGCGACGAAGCCCAAATCGCCATCTCTGAAGCTCGGCGCAGGTCGCGCGATTTCCCGGCAGCCGAGAGAAGTGTGGATGCCGTCTTCGCGCAGCAGACTATCGTAAACAACCCCAATTATTCTCCCAATGTGGCTCGATAGCCTCGAGTTAGTGCCATGAAGGTTCCGCCGGAACGTCTCGCCCTTTCTTCTACGAGGGCCATAGTATTTCGCGTAGTATGTTGACTTTCCAGACCGACCCAGAGTACAGTTCCTCATCCAAATTGCTCGTCGGCCAATTGCTCAAATTGAAACGGACGTAATGCCTTGCCGTTGTGGGGCGGCGACGGTGCAAATAGAAACCTGCCTTTGACAAAAGTAACCACTTGAGGAGAAAAATGAAGCAACTGCGAATGTCTTTCTTCGCTGCGGTCATCTTGTGCGCTGCACTCGCCAGCGCGCAATCGCCGTGGCAACCTGTCAACAACGTACCCAACATCGGCGCCGGCGCCGTGGCGCTGCTCACCGATGGCCGGGTCCTGGTTCATGACGAAAGCGGCAACAGCGGCACCTGGGGTAACTGGTGGACGCTAACCCCCGCCAGCAACGGCAACTACGCCACGGGAACCTGGACCCAGGTGGCGACCATGCCCTCCGGCTACGGCCCCCTGTATTTCGCCTCCGCTGTGCTGCCTGACGGCCGGTACATCGTCGAGGGCGGAGAATACAACAACGGTAACTCCGCCTGGACGAAACTTGGAGCGATTTACGACCCGGTAGCCAACAAGTGGACGTCCGTCACCCCTCCCACCGGATGGAACTCGATCGGCGACGCTGCCGCCACGGTTTTGAGCAACGGAACCTGGATGCTGGGATCCTGCTGCGACCAGCCCATCCATACCGCCCTACTGAACGCCTCAAGCTTGACCTGGGCCTCCACCGGTTCGGGCAAGTACGACGTGTATGACGAGGAAGGCTTGACGTTGCTACCTGGTGGAAAAGTACTCGACGTGGATGCCTACGTCTTCAAGTACATATCGACCGGAATGAACTACGAACTCTACGATCCGAACTCGGGAAGCTGGACCAGCCAGGGCAATACGCCGGTTCAACTGTGGGACTCGGCCGCCAACTGCGGCGGATCGGGTAGGGCCTCCTATGAGGAGGGTCCTGATGTCTTGCGGCCCGACGGCACGGTTTTCGCCACCGGAGCCAACAGTTGCGCCGCCGGCCACACCGCCATCTATACCGCGAGCAGCAATACCTGGGTTGCGGGCCCGGACTTCCCCAATAACCTCGACATCGCCGATGGTCCAGCGGCACTGCTGCCCAACGGTAACGTGCTGATGATGACCAGCCCCACCGTGTTCAACACTGGCGCTGTCTTCTTTGAGTGGGATGGAACTAAGCTGAATCAGGTCCAGGCCCCACCCAATGGCCCCAGTGACTCGTCCTATTACGGACACATGCTGGTGCTGCCGACAGGACAAGTCTTGTTGACCGACTTTAGCAGCGACGTCGAACTCTACAACCCGAGCGGAAGTCCGTATCCGGGAATCGCGCCGTCGGCCCTGCTGACTTCGGTCGCCCTCTCGAAAGGGAGTACGATCACGTTGTTCGGCAACAAATTCAATGGCGCCTCGCAAGCCAACGCTTACGGGGATGATTTCCAGGATGCCACCAACTACCCGCTCGTGCGCATTACCAACAAGTCCAGTGGGCAGGTTACCTATTGCCGCACCCATGACCACAACACGATGGCGGTTGGGTATCCAGGCCCCACTTACACCCATGTTGATATACCCGCCAGCACCCCTACAGGCGCAAGCACCCTGGAAGTAGTCGCCAACGGTATTGCGTCTCAGAAGTACCCAATTGTCGTAGAGTAACGGGGCAATACCGACCGCTGCTGCAAACGAATGGCGCCACGTTCCTTGAACATGGCGCCTTCTTTCATGCGCCGGACCGACGCGGATCGCGTCAGAGGCATGGAAATCGCGCTTCGTTACGCCAGGTTTGACTTTACAACGCCGTTCAGATTAGATTCTTCCATCCCAATTGCCCACCTGAGACTTGTGTGAGATTTTGTCGGTGTGGCGCGCGGAAGCTCTTGCGTTGAAACCTGCCCCGAAACAAAGTTACCAACTGAGGAGAACAATGAAGCGTTTGCGAATGCCCGGATTCGCCATACTCATGCTGTTGGCAGCAGTCGGAATGGCCAGCGGTCAGTCGTGGCAACCCTTAACCAACCAACCTAGTTTCACCGCCGGCTCGGCTTTGCTGCTCACCGATGGCACCGTCATGGTGCACCATGAGGGCGCCAACAACGGATATTCCGAGTGGTATAAGCTGACTCCCGACATCAACGGCAGCTACGTCAACGGAACCTGGTCGCAGATGGCCTCCCTGGCAGCGAATTATGGCCCGCTCTTTTTCGCCTCGGCGGTGCTGCCCGACGGACGATTGATCGTCGAGGGCGGAGAACAAAATTTCGCCAACTATGTCTGGACCAATATGGGCGCCATCTACGACCCGCTGGCCAACGTATGGACGCCGATTAACCCCCCAAGCGGATGGAGCAGCATCGGCGATGCCCAAAGCGTAATCCTCACTAATGGGACGTTCATGATGGCCAACTGCTGCACCTCACAGCAGGCCCTGCTCAACGCTTCCGCGCTGACTTGGACGTCAACCGGCTCTGGCAAGTTCGACGAGAACGACGAGGAGGGATGGACGTTGCTGCCCGGTGGCAAGGTGTTGACGGTCGATGCTTATGTCAATCGAAACGACCCCACCGGCACAAACTCCGAGCTCTACGATCCCGGATCAGGTTCCTGGAGCAGCGCCGGCAGTACGATCGTGCAACTGTGGGATTCCCACGGCTCGTATGAAGTTGGTCCCGCGGTATTGCGGCCCGACGGTACAGTCTTTGCCACCGGAGCGAACGGCGCTGGCGCCGGCCACACCTCCATCTACAACGCGAGCGCCGGTACCTGGACCCCCGGCCCTGATTTCCCTAACGGTCTTGACATTGCGGACGGTCCAGCGGCGCTGCTACCCGATGGTAACGTCCTGATGATGACCAGCCCGGGAATCTTCAATAACGGCTCCATCTTCTTCGAATGGGACGGCGCCAACTTGAACCAGGTTCCGGGGATCCCCAACAGCGCCCAGGATTCCTCGTGGTACGGACACATGCTGGTGCTTCCCACCGGACAGATCCTGTTCACCGATTACAGCAGCGACGTCGAAATCTACACTTCTCCTGGAAGTTCCTACCCCGGGATCGCCCCATCCGCTCTCCTGACGCAGGTGGTTTATACCCGCGGCAGTTCGATCGTTCTTTTTGGCAACCGCTTCAACGGCGTCTCGCAGGCGGGTGCTTACGGCGATGACTACCAGGACGCCACCAACTACCCCATCGTGCGCATTACCAATAAGAGTACGGGGCACGTTTTCTATTGCCGCACCCACGGACATAGCACCATGGCCGTCGGCTATCCCGGACCCACCTACACCCACGTTGACATTCCCGCCAACATGGAAACCGGTGCAAGCTATCTGGAGGTTGTCGCCAACGGCATTGCGTCTCCGCAATATCCCATCGCGATAAAGTAGCGCGGCCAGTCTAAGACCAAAAGGCGGCACGTTCCCGCAAGGAAAGTGCCGCCAGTTTTTTGTGGCCAGGAACAGACCTGAATAGGATTACTTGCCGGTGGATCCAAATCCCTTTGCACCGCGCACAGCTTCGCTCAGTTCTCCCTCCACCACCTCACCCGCCAGGAACGGATGCTCCAACAACTGCACAATCTTGTCGCCTTTGCGAACGCAGTACGCTTCTTCGCCGAGGTTCTCCAGGAGCACGATGATTTCACCACGATAGCCCGCATCAATTACTCCGGCATTGCACATCAGGCGCTTCCTCGCCAGTCCGGAGCGCGTCTTCACGATGCCGCCCGCGCTGGGCACGAACTCGATGGCAATGCCCGTGTGCACGCCGGCGGCGCTGTGCGCGGCAATCGTTAGGTCCTCGCAGGAGTAGAGATCGTAGCCGATGTCTTCTCCGGGATGAGCGACCGTCGGCAGAACGGCATCGGGTGCGAGCCGCTTGACTCTTAGCATAAAGCTCATTGTGCCAGATGCATCTGCCCGCGGTCAGTTTAGATCGACCAGCAGTTGGAAGGTTCGAATCTTGCGCCAGCGGTAGAGCTCAAAATCCCGGTCCAGCGTAAGGACATCCCCGGTATTCAGTTCGTCGGCGAGATGGATCAGGCAAGCGTCAGCAAAGTCTGCTGGGTGGTCCTGGTACTTTCGCATGATGTTTTGCACAGAAGTTGCCGAACGTGAAAGTTGAAAAGGAATCTGAAAAACCCCGCGCGCCACATTCTCCAGGACCGCCTCCGCTGCCCCGGGAATCTGTCGTAGGAGATAGCAGCTCTCCGCAATCACGGCTTCGCAAGTCACCAGCGGCTGCTGCAGTTCGGCGATAACAGTCCTGCACTGGGCATTATGCCTTTCACTCCGGTCGAGTAGCGCAACAATCACGCCAGTGTCGAGCAGTGCCGGTTTCAACGCCCGAAACCCTTCAGGTGCTTTTTGTTAGAGCCGAGGTCAGGAACGCCTGAGGCAAACCGCCCCACCCCCATGACCCTTTTCGAAGGGGTACCATAGCAAGCGGCCAGCAAGTAAATGCCCTCACGTACCACCCGCGACGGAGTCCATCCCAGGCGCCTCACCAATCCTTCCAACGCCACCTGAGATCTGGGATCCAATCGTGCCTGTATATTCGCCTTCATGCTTATGCCAATTGTACTACAAATCCACTGCCGTATTACATGCTGTTTGACCCCGCCGGCAGCAAATCTCGCCACGGCGAGGAGCTTCCCTTATGATCTAAGCATGTCTCACATCACCGGCGGCACGGTTATCCCCATCACGCCCAGCACGTTGATCAGTTCGCGGCGGACCACAGCGGCGGTGGCCAGCAGGAACTTCTTCCGCCCTTCGTCCGGTTCGGTGAGGATGTGGTGACGGTGATAAAAATTGTTGAACTGTTGCGCCAGTTGGAACGCGTGCTTGGCCGCAAACGCCGGTTCAGTCGCCGCAATGCACTGCTCGATGACGAACGAGGTCTTCCCCGCCAGCAACCATAGCTCCCAGATCTCGGTGCCGCTCTCGTCGGCGAAATAGCGCCCATAGTCCACTTCTGCGGCGAGCGCCTGCGCCGGATCGACCCCCGCCTTGCGAAAGATGTTCATCGCACGCACTACGGCATATTGCGCATACGGTCCGGTTTCTCCCTCGAAGGCGAGCGCTTCCTGGAAGTCGAACGCGATGACCGATTGCTTAGTGAACTTGAGCATGAAATAGCGCAGCGCGCCGATAGCGATCTGCTCGCTGATGCGAGCTCGCTCCTGCTCTTCCCGCTCGGGATGCCGGCTGTCCACTTCCCTCTTCGCGGCCGCGATCAGCGCGTCGAGCAGGTCGTCCGCCTTCACTCCGAATCCCTTGCGCCCCGAGACCTCTATGTAAGATTTGCTGCGATCTTCCTCGCTGACCTCATAGCCTAGGTCGGTGGCGCAACGCGGCGTGAGCGCGACCATCTCATAGGAGAAATGCGTGTAGTGCGCAGCCTGCCCGGTGTAGCCGAGCAGCCGAATGGCCTCGACGACGGTGTTCTGCGGATCGCTTTGCCGTGAGTCGATTACGTTGTAGATCGCCGAAACGCCGCCGAAATGTGGATGGTCGGCTTCGCCGTGCTCGGCCGAGATCCAGACATCATGACCGTTGGGATAGCGATAAAACTTGCGATAGCCGAAGTCGCGCCCCAACAGTCCGAACTTCCACAGGTGATAGGCGATGTCCTTGCCAACATAGCCGACTGTGCCGTTGGAGCGCACGATGACCTTCGCATCTTCGTCAGGACCGGTCTTGACCTCCTCCAAATCCGGGTGCTCCGCGCTTTTCTCCGACAGCGTGGGCTTTGGACGTGTCATCACCCAACAACCCTGGTTCTTACCCTCGGTCTCGAAGTAGAGGACGCCCTTCTGCTTCAGCAGCTCGAACGCGGATTCCCAGAAGTGCAGGTGGAGAATCTCGCTTTCGCGCGGCAGGAAGTCATACTCGATATCCAACCGGTCCATTGTCTCCAAATGACGCCGCAAAACGGCCGTTGAGATGAGTTCCGCAACTTCTGCCATCTCATTTCCACCCTGCTCGATAGCATGCAAGGCTTCAAGTCTCGCTTTAAGATTTTTCTTGTCTTCGTCGTACCACCGCGAGACCTGGGCGTAGAGGTCCCAGCAGTAATAATCGAAGCGGTCGTTGGAGGCGATCAGCTCCGCGATCTCCTGCTTCGACTTTTTCTCCAGGCGTATGAATCCGACCACAACATCGGCCACCTGCACCCCGGTGTTGTCAATGTAATTCTGTACGTCCACGGTGTGGCCTGCGGCGCGCAGCAGACGCATGAAGGCATCGCCAAGAATGGCGTTGCGCAGGTGCCCGATGTGGGCCGCTTTGTTGGGATTGATGCTGGTGTGCTCGACCAGAATCTTGCCAGGTACATCGGCAGCACCTTCGCCCTCATGACTGGTTTCTGGCGGCGCTGTGCCCTGAGCTAACGCCTTCGCCGCCTCGTCGCGCTTCAATCGCGCATTGATGTATCCCGCGCCTGCAACCTCGAGCTTCTCGAAGCCATCCGGCAGCGGCATTTCTGCCGCGATCTCCTCCGCAATCTTGCGCGGCGGTTTTCGCAGACGCTTGGCCAGCTCAAACGACAGCGGCAGGGCGAACTCACCCATCTCCACCGACGGCGGCTGATCGATGACCACGTTGGCCATATCGATCTGGTACTTCTCGCGGAGAAAGGCGCGCACAGCGCTGGCGAGTTGTTGTTGATGTTCGAGGTACACGGTCAAGTCCGCTTTTCGCTCTTCGTCTGGTAACAGCCGCCCTGACAAGTGCGAAAGAAGATTTGTATCAGGGCACGGCTTCAGCCGTGCCGAAAAGGTCTCACTACTAACTTGGGCTTTAGCCTCTGCGAGCGCTTCTGCAGCGGCTGAAGCCGGATGTTTCCAACGCTCTCTTCGGCACGACCAAGGTCGTGCCCTGACACAAACCTCACCATTTTCATGACCAGTTGTGAGCGGTCGCACTCATGGGAACTCTGTGGTGAATCAGAAGCTGTGATTGTAGCAAACGCAGGAATGACACGAGGTTTGACGCTGCATCGGGCCTTACCTATGATGAAGTTTTCCGTCGCGATTCGGCGGCTCCCATGCGCATTGCCTACCTCGATTGTTTCTCCGGCATCAGCGGCGACATGTTCCTCGGCGCTCTGCTCGACGCCGGAGTTCCGTTCGAGTTGTTCCAGAAGATCGTTGCCGGCCTGAATATTGGAGCGAGTCTGGAGCTCTCGCGTGTCGATCGGGCGGGCATTTCTGCTACCAAGCTCGACGTCGTGGTGAGTGGCGAGAAGGACATGCCACGCGAGGAGTTCTGGGCCGATCGCCATGCCGTAGGCGATTCGCACCAACACGACCGGCCACACGATCACCGTGACCGCCAACTGACCGCCATCCTGCATATCATCGCCGCAGCTTCCGTCAGCGTGTACGCGAAGCGCACCGCCAGCGAAATCTTCCGCTCGCTGGGCGCTGCGGAAGCGAAGGTCCATGACGTCAGCGTGGAGGACGTCCACTTTCACGAAGTTGGCGCCGCCGATGCAATTGTGGACATTCTCTGCGCCGCCGTCGGCGCCGAGGCGCTCGGTGTCGAGCAGTTCATTTGTTCGCCGCTCAATGTTGGCAGTGGAACGGTCGCCTGCGCGCACGGCGTGATGCCGGTGCCGGCGCCAGCCACGCTAGAGTTGTTGCAGGGAGCGCCGATCTATTCCGGCGACATACAGAAAGAACTGGTAACGCCGACAGGGGCGGCCATCCTCAAGGTGTTAGTCTCAAGCTTCGGACCTCGACCCATGATGACCACCGAAAAAATCGGCTACGGAGCTGGCGCGCGCGACCTCTCTGGCCACCCTAACGTGCTGCGTCTCAGCGTTGGTGAGACGCAAGCGGCGATGTTCGACTCCAGCGATAGCCGCGCAAGTCTTGCCGACGAAGAGATCGCGATTCTGGAGGCGAATCTCGACGACCTGAATCCGCAGCTCATCGGCTATGTCGTCGATCTCATGCTGGCTGAGGGCGCGCTCGATGTTTTTACGACACCGGTGCAGATGAAGAAGAACCGTCCCGGCACGCTGCTCACGGTTCTGGCGCGACCGGAGCAGGAGGAGAAATTGCGCGCGCTGTTGTTCCGCGAGAGCAGCACTCTCGGGGTTCGCACGCGCCATGAGAAGCGTCACTGCCTGCCGCGGCGTCACGAAGCGGTCGTCACCCGGTGGGGCGAGGTCCGCATGAAGGTCGCCAGCCTCAATGGAACGGTGTCGCAATATGCCCCCGAGTACGAAGATTGCCGGCGCATCGCCGTCGAGCATCATGTGCCGCTAAAGGCCGTGATGCAGGAAGCCATCCGCGTATATCTGGACCGAAAGAATGGATAACCCCGGGAAGTTTTACATCACCACGCCCATCTACTACGTGAACGCGCGGCCGCACATTGGCCACACCTATACCACCGTGGTGTGCGACGCCATCGCCCGCCGTCAGCGCATGATGGGCGCGGACACCTGGTTCCTCACCGGCACCGACGAGCACGGTCAGAAGATTGAGCGCTCAGCGGCGGCCTCCGGTTGTTCGCCGCGCGAGTTTGTCGACAAGATCGCCGGCGAGTTCCGCGCGCTGTGGGACCGCATGGGGATCACCTACAACGACTTCATCCGCACCACCGAACCGCGCCACATGCGCGGCGTGCAGGCCATGTTCACCCGGCTGCAGGAGCGCGGTTACATCTACAAGGGTTCCTACAGCGGGCAATATTGCGTATTCGACGAGCTCTACGTTGACGCCGCTGGCCCCGGCGCGCCCTGCCCGGAGTGCGGGCGTCCCACGGAAACCGTCCACGAAGAAAACTACTTCTTCAAGCTCTCGGCCATGGAAGAACGCCTGCTGAAGTATTACAGCGAGCACCCCGACTTCATTCGCCCGGAGACGCGGCGCAACGAAGTGATCGCCTTCGTGCGCAGCGGCCTGCGCGATCTCTCCGTCAGCCGCACCTCGTTCAAGTGGGGCATTCCGGTACCCAACGATCCCAAGCACGTCATCTACGTCTGGCTCGATGCGCTGGCCAATTACATGACTGCGATTGGCTTTGGCTCCGACGATCCGGCGGACCAGCAAAAACTGGAACGCTACTGGCCAGCCGACGTACACATGATCGGCAAGGAGATTGTGCGCTTCCACTGCGTGTATTGGCCGGCGTTCCTGCTGGCCGCCGATCTGCCGCTGCCCAAGTCGATCATCGCGCACGGTTGGCTGCTCTTCGAAGAGAGCAAGATGTCGAAGTCGCGCGGCAACATCGTGCGCAGCGAGACCATTCTCGACACCCTCGGTGGCGACGCACTGCGCTATTTCCTGCTGCGCGAAATCGTTTTCGGGCAGGACGGCTCCTTCAGCTTCGATGCCCTGGTGCAGCGCTTCAACGCCGACCTCGCCAACGGCATCGGCAACCTGGCGAGCCGCACGCTCAGCATGATCACGCGCTACTTCGACGGCGAGGTTCCCTATCCGTCACCCAGCGAGCGGACGCCTGCGGATGAAGCCATCGGCAGTCTAGCCGAACAAACCATTGCGGAGTTTCACGCGCAATTCGAGCAGTTTCAGTTCTCGCGTGCCCTGGAGACCGCCTGGTCGCTGGTTGCCGCAGTCAACAAGTACATCGTGGAGAACGAGCCATGGGCCGTCGCCGAGCGCGACGACCGGGATTCGCGCGCGCGGCTGGCGACCATTCTCTATACCTCGGCCGAGGCGCTGCGCGTTGTGACTGCACTTGCTCACCCGATTATTCCCGATGCCACGGCGCACATCTGGACGCAGCTTGGACTCGGCGAGATCGGCCAGCTAAATCTGCGCACCCTCGCGTGGGGACAATTGCAACTTGGCGCCAAACTCGGCAAAGTTGAGCCCGTCTTCCCGCGCGCCGACAAGAGCACGGTCGAAAGGATGCAGCAGATGGAACAGCAAGGCCCTGCGGAGAGCGCGACCAAAGACGCTGAAACCAAGGCGCCGGAACTGCCGGGTACCCCCCCGTCGCCGCCCGTTGTCGGCGACGGGGTGGTTGCGCCAGCGCCCGCCGCGATTGACAACAAAATCACGATTGACGACTTCCTCAAGGTTGAGTTGCGCGTGGGCCAGATCAAAGTTGCCGAGAAGGTGAAGGGCGCCGACAAGCTGCTGCGCATGGAAGTTGACATCGGCAGTGAGGTGCGGCAGATCGTCGCCGGCATCGCGAAGGCCTACGAGCCGGAAAAGCTGATCGGGCGCAAAGTCGTCATCGTCACCAACCTGCAACCGCGCAAGCTGCGTGGGCTGGAGTCGAACGGCATGATCGTTGCGGCCTCCTTCGGCGAAGACGGCCTGCCGGTGCTGGCGGGGTTTCTGGAGGATGTGCCGGTAGGGGCAAAATTGAAGTAAGCTTATTGCGTCGCAACGACCAGAATGCCTTCACCAAAAGTGCGCGATGTAATTAGGCTGATCGAGAAAGATGGCTGATATCTTGTCCGTACCGTCGGCAGCCACCGGCAGTATCATCATCCTGGTAAGATCGGCACAGTGACCATCGCTGGTCATCCGGGACAGGACATGAAGCCTGCAACGTCCTCAAGCAAGCGGGGCTAAAGTGATGCGATTCGCTGTAGTGTTTGAAAAGACGGACAATGGTTGGAGCGCCTATGCTCCCGACTTACCGGGTTTAGGCGTCGCCGCCAGTACCTTAGAAGAGACAAAACAGTTGCTGAGAGAGGCGATCGAGCTCCATATTGACGACTTGCGCGCTGCCGGCCAACCGATTCCAGCCGCGGCATTGCAGACGGACTACGTTGAACTCAAACCTTTATGTGGCTGTGGTGTAAGCTACCCGGCTAGGATCACATGTTTCGCCCAGTCCGCCTTGAGCGAACCAACCGCTACCACAGGTGCGACCGGAGGCTGAGTATAAAAAAGGGCACCTTGGAATACTTGGCTATTCCATAACTTCCACATTTCACTCGTGAGTAAAGGGAGGAAAATATGCCGCGACAGAACGGAGCGGTTGAGGTAACCGCGAAAGAATTTGAGCAGCTTGGACAACGGCTGGAAGACTTACATCATGCACTGCCTCATGGTGAGCAGGAGATTTTTGAGTGGTTAATGAACAGTGTTGGGGCTCCGCTAGCCACGGATGCGGCGGATGTCTCGGCCGAGTTGACCATAAATTTCCCACCACTCAAGCAAACGAAAGTCCCGCGGCATCCGCCTGCGGGTGGCCGCCTGATCCTCGGAGGAAATGATGGATTGACGATTATCATTAAGGCAAACGGACGCATCATTGTCGTGCCACCAGAGGGTCCAGGACCGGTCGAAAATGGTTAGGAGGAAATCCACCGGTGTGCCATAGGTGGCCTGATTCATGCGATCTTCTTGCTTAGTTGAATGGTAAGCTGGTCAACCGCGCCGCAGTCTCAGCACCTTGTGCTCGGGGCACCACGGGCTGGGCTGGGCCAGATCGACGAGGCGGTTGATCGGCTCGGGGCCAATGTTGGCGTAGAAGTACACTGCCGCGATTTCGCGTTGAAGTGCCGATACCCGCTTGAGGGTATCTCCCGAGTGTGGAGAGATGGGGGATTGCGGGAACTAAGACTTGGAACTACCCACCGGTCACAGTCCAGAATCCACTGATGTACACCGACTCCCATGCCCATCTTGACGGCAAGCGCTTTGACGCCGATCGCTCGGAAGTCGTCGCCCGTGCGAAGGCAGCCTCGATCACGACCATCCTAGCCATCGGCAATGGCGACGGCCCCGGCACCGGCACGCTCGATTGCGCCATCAAGCTCGCTCAGCAGCATGAGGGCGTCTATGCCACGGTCGGCATTCATCCCCACGAAGCGGCACTCGCGAAGCAGGCAGATTTTGGCGAACTCGAACGCCTGGCACGCGACGCCAAAGTCATCGCCTGGGGCGAGATCGGGCTCGACTACTTCTACGATCATTCGCCGCGCGATGTGCAGCAGCGCGTCTTCGTGCAGCAAATGGAGATGGCGCGCTCGGCCAAGCTGCCGATCGTCATTCACTGCCGCCCATCCGACAACAGCGAGAACGCATGGGACGACCTGCTGCGTCTGGTTCGCGAGCACTGGGCCTCCAGCGGCCTGGGCGGCGTGCTGCACTGCTTCACCGGTACCGTAGAACACGCCCGCGCCGCACTCGATCTCGGGTTTGTGATTTCGTTCGCTGGCAACATTACGTACCCTAAGGCGCAGAACATTCGCGATGCAGCCAGCATCGTGCCGCTCGACCGCATGTTCGTCGAGACGGACTGTCCCTACCTCGCGCCCGTGCCGCATCGCGGCCAGCGCAACGAACCGGCGTATGTAGTCGAGACCGCCCGCCAGATCGGCGAACTGCGCGGGACCTCGCGGAAGAAGTTGGCCACCAGACCGCGCAGAACTTCGGCGCATTTTTCGGGATGCCAAAAACTGCTTCGTGACCAAATGAAGTGTCGAGAAACCAGCCCCGCAGGGGCGAATCAGTTTGGCCCAGCATGGAGCCGCAGGCGGAATGCTGGGTAAAGCGGGAATTTAATCTGAGCCCCGTAGGCGGCGACAGGGTTTGCACGCAGACCCAGCAGGTGCGACCTTATCTGGTTGCAGCCAAAAACAGCCTCTCTTGTTACACTGGACTGCTTATGGCCGAATCCTTTGACATTGTCAGCAAGGTGGACTTGCAGGAAGTCTCCAACGCCATTCAGCAGGCGCTGAAAGAAATCCACACGCGCTACGATCTGAAGGACTCGAAGTCCGACGTCCAGATGGATGGCAAAGAGGCGCTGGTGCTCACCTCGGCAGATGATTTCAAGCTGAAGGCAGTCAATGATGTCCTGCAAAGCAAGCTGGTGAAGCGTGGCGTTCCTCTAAAGGCATTTACGTATGGCGTGATCGAAGAGGCGGCCGGCTCGACCGTGCGCCAGCGCATTACCATGCAGCAAGGCATTCCCATCGAAAAGGCGCGCGAGATCGTCAAGCTCATCAAGAACTCGAAGAAGAAAGTGCAGGCCGCCATCCAGGGCGATCTGGTTCGCGTCAGCGGCAAGGACCGCGATACACTGCAGGAAATCATCGCCATGCTGCGACAAAGCGATTTCGGCATCGACATGCAGTTCACGAATTACCGATCCAACTGACGGGGCAAATATTTGAGTACGGCCGTAACCCACAACGCCAAGGAAGTCTTCGACCTGCTGCACGACGATCTCGCGGCCATCGAGCGCGAGTTCGGCCGCGACACGGTTTCCGGCGTGCGGGCGATTACCGAGATCGGTGAATACCTGCGCGCGGGCGGCGGCAAGCGCCTGCGCCCTGCCCTGCTGCTGCTCTCCTGCAAGCTGATGAACTACACCGGCCACGGCGCCATCAAGCTCGGTGCCGTGGTCGAAATCATTCATACCGCGACGCTGGTCCACGACGACATCATTGACGAAGCGCAAACGCGACGCGGACGTCCCGCTGCCAACACGCAATGGGGCAACGCAAAATGCGTGCTGGCCGGCGACTGGCTTTACATGCAGGCTTTCAAGATCGCCGTGCAGGAGCGCAATTTTCAGGTCCTCGACACGCTCATTGACCTCACCCAGGCCATGGTCGAAGGCGAGCTGCTACAGATCGAGCGGCTTGGCAAGGCGATCACCATGGACGAGCACTTCGAGCTCATCTATCGCAAGACCGCCTGCCTGTTTTCGGTGTGCATGAAGCTGGGCGGAATTCTTGCCGGCGCCAGCGAGGCCGATCAGCGGCGGCTCGCAGAGTACGGGCGCAATCTCGGTATGGCTTTCCAGATCGTTGACGACGTGCTCGACCTGACCGCGTCGGAAGAAATACTGGGCAAACCGGTGGCCAGCGATCTGCGCGAAGGCAAGGCGACCATGGCTGTATTGCATGCCCTCCAGCACTGCACCCCAGCGGAGCGCAGCACCATAGAATCCGTTCTCAGCAACGGCGGCTTCAACGGCATTACGCCCGCTGACATCGTGGCCATCCTGAACCGCAACGGCTCCATCGACGCGGCCTACGCCCGCGCCCTCGAGTTCTCCAACAAGGCGCGCGAGGCCATCTGCACCTTCCCCGACTCGCATATCAAGCGCGTTCTACTCTGGGTGCCGGAGTTCGTGGTACAGCGGGAAAGCTAAGCTCGTGCACAGTGGTAAGCGGATAGTGCATAATGCATGGCATCGCGTATTGGGGTATGCGTACCAGGGGCGCTACATAAAACATTTCATGCCAGAGGAGGAGAAATGAACTCGTCTTTGTCGAAACAGGAACCATCCCGGCGCCGATTCTTGCAAATGGGCGCAGCCGGAGCTGTGGCCGGTGTGCTGGCCTCTGGCCTGGAATTGGCAGCCCCGCTGCCGGCGCGGGCACAGAGCACCCTCACGCCAGACGCAGCCTTGGCCGAACTGATGGAAGGCAACAAGCGCTTCACGACGGGAAAGTTGACCGCGCACGACCAGGATCTCGGCATTCTCAAGCAACACACTGCTGAAAAGCAGGAGCCCTTCGCGGCGGTCTTGTCCTGCGCGGATTCTCGCGTGCCTGTGGAGCTCGTCTTCGATCAAAGTATCGGCCACATCTTTGTCACCCGCGTTGCGGGCAACGTCATCACGCCTGAGATCATCGGGAGTCTTGAATATGGGGCCGCCGTTCTGGGGACGAAGGTGATCCTGGTAATGGGACACGCCAATTGCGGAGCTGTAAGCGCAACCATCAAGGGCAAGGGCGTTCCCGGTCAAATTAGCGCGCTGTTTCCACACATCCAACCCGCGGTAGATCAGGCTGGGCCGAATCTCGAAGCCGCCACCAAGGCGAATGCCAAGATACAGGCGACGCTCCTGAGCCAGGCATCGACGGTCGTCTCCGGCTTGATAAAGGAAGGCAAGCTGAAGGTCGTAGCCGGCTACTACGAGCTAAGCACTGGTGCTGTGACGCTCATCGACTAGGTGCATAGAATCTACGGTTGCAATTGCGGTCGCGCTACTGACTCTGAGAGCATCGAACCCGCGGTGCACATCTAACCTGGATTACTGCATGACCGCAGAAATTTTCATGCTGTCAT
>CAWHWY010000019.1:0-163785 GCA_963833155.1 uncultured Acidobacteriaceae bacterium | reverse complement strand
CATCGGTCATAATGAGGAGCACGTTGGGCGCGCCTTTCGGCGGCACCACACGCGGCGGCCACCAGGGCGTGGAATCCTTGGCGCTTTCCTTGATCACGCCGCCGAACTTCGGGGGCGGGGGCGGAATTTGTTTCCCGTTGATGGTGGTGGTGGCGTCGGCCGAACCCAACGTACCTGTAACCTGCTGGGCGGTCGCACTGCCGCCCGCGAAAAAGCTCGAGAAAGCAAGCGCCCCGAGGGCCAGTCTTCGAACGCCAGCTGCAAAATCCATTCGATTCCTCCTTGCAAGGAAATCCTGTCTCCGCCCCTGGGGTGGCGGCGAGTTGGTCCCCACACAACGGGCGAAGAATGCCCGCCTCCGGTCTATGGGAGTTCGCCCCCACAAAACTGTCCCTGAGTGTCGCAAAGTCTAGCTCGGCAGCGGGAACAAAAGCAACCTCTTGAGGGTCGCCGCATGGCCGTGCGACTAACCGGATCCCCGAGATCTCTCCAGAGTCACGACGCATCCGCAAGCATTCTCCAGCCGAACCAAAACCCCAACTCAATCGCATAAGCGCTGCCAGCCTTAGGACTGGCAGCCATTCCCCGCACACTTTCTCAGTTGCCAGCGATGCCCTTGTTCTGCAAAATCCTGACCACGACGCGGCGGTTGTCAGCCTGCCCCTCCGCTGTGTTGTCTGGAGCCACCTGCCTGGCCGTGCCCATCGCGCCCGGCGCCAGCATGTTCGTCAACGGAATGTGACCCTGCTGCTCCAGGAACTCGGTTACGTTGTTGGCCCGCTCCGTACTCAACTTCTGGTTCAGAGCGGCAGAGCCCACCGCTGATGCATATCCCTTGACCTGAATCACGTAGCCGTCGATGGTCAACGCCTTCTTGGCCAGGTCCAGCAGTTGCGGTTTGTACTGTGGGTCAATCGCCACCTTGCCGTTTCCGAATAAGACCGTAACCTCGCCCAGTATGTTGTAGTCACCCAGTTCACCAAAGCGCTTGTTGGC
The DNA here is from genome assembly GCA_963833155.1 of uncultured Acidobacteriaceae bacterium. Lineage (GTDB taxonomy): Bacteria > Acidobacteriota > Terriglobia > Terriglobales > Acidobacteriaceae > Bog-257. The sequence continues at coordinate 162,789 of CAWHWY010000019.1, read as the reverse complement.
GGCTGCGATGGCCGCTTTGTTGGCGTCAATCTTGGCCTGCTCGGTCGCTAGTTGCTGCTGTTGCTGCTGCATGGCCTGCTGTTGCTGCTGGATTTGCGCTTCCTGCTGGGCCATCTGCTGCTGTTGTGCTTGGATTTGCTGCTCGGCCGGGGTTACGCCTGCTTGAATGTCAGTAGCGGTTTTGAGATCGGAGCCTTTGAACCTCACGCTGTCGGCTGCTAACTGGTTCTTGGAGTTGTACGACCCTTTCACCTGAACCGGCAGGCCGGGCACCAGAGCCGTCATGCCCATCGTCTTCTTTCGCATGTGCAGCCCGCCTTCGACTTCTTCCACCTGGGTGCTGTCCGAAAGCAGTACGACCACGTTCCCGGAGTCCTGGGTTTTGACTGTCATGGTGGCGCCGCTGCGTCCATCGATGACGCCCTGGATCTGGGCGCTTTGAGCAACAGCTGTGCCACAGAGCAGCAGAAGCGCTGCCAATGACAGGGTTACGACAAATGCGATTCTTGCAATCTTGGTTTCCTTCATGAACTCTTGTTCCTCCTGAACGAAATCTAAGTCCCTTTGTCTAGTCTTCCCCAAAACGAACCGCATCGACGTACTCCAAGCCGCCTATTTCATGCAGAGGGCGAACCTCTGCCACCGGCGCCTTGGGAGCGGTTTCATCAACATCGCAGCTTTGTGAAACAGCTCCGATTCTTGTTTCGCCCTGATTGCTACTGGAACCCCAAGAGAATCACGTAGACGACATGACTCACCCGCAGCCTGTATTTGGAGAGTGCTTAATGGTAACTGATGGAAGGAATGCCAACAAGCCTAATTAAACCTGAAATCCGAAGTTGAGCCTTGCGATTCCTCGTTTCTTGGTACTTGGGAACGGGGTTGAAGCAATGGCCTCGGCTCAGGTAACTACGGCATACTCCAACTTCGGCGAAGTTGGAATTTCCCAGCTTAAGATTTTGTCGAGCAAGGGGTTGCGTGTTTTCAATCCGCCCCAACTTTGCGACAGGGGTAAGACCAGGCGGCGGCCGGCCCGGCCCAAGATGGCACCACAGGTAAACACTTGGGTGGGCCCGGTGAGCGCATCGAAGCACCTCGGTATCCCGACCGGGCAGCGTCGCATCCAGGCAGGCGTAGGAACCCGACGGAAGGGTAAGCAACGACTCCGCCCAAAATAAAAACGGCGCTCCCGAAGGAGCGCCACGTCCGATGTCTTCTTTTTGTCCCACCGAGAATCTGTGGAAAGAATGTGTGCTTTAGGAATCCTTCCCGGCAGTTTTGACCAGGCCCTCCCGCTCCAGGCAGCGATATATCTCGTTCCACACCCGCGGGCTGGGGTCTTCCATGGGCACCAGCAGCTTGGCGCACTCGGCGATGTGACGCAAATCGGCGACGGCATCCGTACAGACCTCGCAGGTTGCAAGGTGCTGCCACTCTTCCTCGCTGCCGCCCCCGTCAATAATGTAAGGTAAAACCTTTTGAAACTCCGCACACGTCATGGGTTCTCTCTCCCGGAATCTGGAGCGACGTAGTCCGTCGCGTGACCTCGCCGGTCTCCCACCTCCCGCCTCCTGAAACGCTCTTTATTCTTCTACCGCTTTGCGGCCCTCTCGGCCTGGCTCATCCTTAGCAATTCGCGCAGCTTCATTCGTGCTTTATGGAGCTGCGATTTACTGTTGCCGATGGAACAACCCATCATCCTGGCAATTTCGTTGTGTTCGTAGCCTTCCACGTCGTGCAATACAAACACGATACGGTATCCGGAAGGCAAACGCTCGATGGAGCGCTGCAGGTTCACGCGATCGATGGAACCGGCGAGCACGTTGTCGCACGTCCCGACCTCCTTCGTTGGCCCGTCTTCCTGCGGCGGCTCAAGGGTCTCCTCCAGCGAAACCTCGGGCATAACCTTCTTGCGCAGATGCATCAGCACTATGTTTACCGTCAGCCGGTGCAGCCAGGTCGAAAACGCGGACTCGCCACGGAAGGTGCCGATTTTGCGATAAACCTGGAGGAAGGCCTCTTGCGTCAGGTCTTCGGTTTCTGCGACGTTGCCGGTCATGCGCAGGCAGAGCGAGTACACGCGCCGCTTATGAAGACCATATAAAGCCTCGAAACTCTCGGCATCACCCTGTTTGGCACGGTCGATTGCTTCCTGCTCTATGAGGCCCCCAGCAAGTATGTTCTTCGCTGTTGTCAAAATGCATGCCCGAGCTGCAACTGCACATTCGATGCGTAGAGAATGGACGCCGGTTGCCTGGGCGTGAAGTCTACCGGGGAAAATAGTGAGTGCGGCGGGGAGTGCAATGCAGGGGCAGTTGCACTTTCTAGCGAGCGGAGAGCGGACGCTTGGCCGCCAGGCCGGGCCACCAGGTAAATTCCACAGAAGTAGTAACATCTCGCTGGCGCGTGGGTGCCACGACCGGTTCCAGCCATGACTCATACTGGAGAAAAGCCTTTAGCTGGAGTCTCTTTGCGAACTCTGAGCATCGCGGAAATGGTCCCGTCCCACTGTGTGCTTCCCCTGGGAATGAAGTCCTTGTCGATCTTGGCGTAGCGAAAGCTCGCCTGAATACTGCTTTGGGGAGTCATCGTATAGGTGCTCCACGCCTGATAACCCTTGCCTTCGCGGCCAATCCAACTTCCCATCAGGTAGCCGTCGTTGAGATACAGATCGTGGTAAACGATTTCATAGTAGAGGAAGCGCCCCCCCTGCTGGGTAGCGCCTGGAGGGTCCGTATACACCGCCTCGGCGCGGAAGTCGAGCTTGGGAAGCTTCGGAAAATGGGTCAGGTAAATTCCGGGATTGATTCCGGCCCGTCCGTTCGGCAACGCGTTCACGTCATCGTGAACAATCGACCCGCTGTAGAGCGTCAACCAGCGTTGCAACTTAGGCAACCTCCAGGAGAAGTCAAACTGGGCGTGCCGGGCGCCGGGATCGTTGCGGGAAAACTTGACACTGGTTGGCACGTTGGTGAAGCTGGTAAAGCTGTTCCAGTAGGAGCCGAAGGTCAGAGGTACGTGTCCTTCGCCAGCAAACGCGACGGTTCGGCTGATTCCCAGCTCTAGGTCGGGAAGCGGCTTGCAACTGAACTTCTGTCCGAAAAAATATGGCCCGGGTGGAAATTGATGCCCTGCCAGGGAGCCAAAAAAACTGTCCGTCCGGATGGGACCTAATATTCTCGAAATTACGGGAATATTGAAGGGCGTCGTACGATTCAGTTGGCTCATCCAAAGCGGTGTGGCGTTATCGCTAAACAGCAGTGCGCCGCCTTCACCTGCACCCCACCACATGCTTTGCTTGCCGACCGAGAAGTCAAACCCGCCAAACTTCATCGCCACGTAGGTGTCGAGCAGCCGGAAGCGGTCAATGGTGGAAAACGGAGTGGCCGGCTGCAAGGGGTTCAGGTCCACCTCAGCGATTACCGAGCGCTCCAGCAGTGAATACGCTGGTGCGGAGGGCGAGTGCTGGTACTCTCCCGACACATAGAAAGCAAACCGCCCGTCCTGGGCACGGGCCGTGAATCCGGTGATGTTGTTTACGCCTTGCTGATAGGGCCTGCCTTCATCGTTGATCAGCGTCTGGCCAAAGTGATAGCTGTCGTTAAGGGGCTTGCCGGCAATATCCAGCGTGCGCGTGTAGAGTGTGTCCAGTTGAATAGACTCGACCGGCCTTCCCTCCAGCGCCTCGAGTTCCTCGGCAAACTCCGCGTCGAGATACTTCTGCAGCTGAAAGACCTGCGGCGGTAAGTCCGTGTGCCCCTCGACGCCTTCATGCATCTCCACCATCATGCTAGCGCACGACATTCGGGTCCAAGGTCTAATGGTCAGGAAAGCAGTCTTGATGTAGCCGCGTCCAATCAGTTGCTCCAGCGCGGGATAGACCCAACTGTCCAGCGGAACGTAGGTGCTGGCCAAGGTGCCCGGACGAATCGCTGACGTTTGCTCGGCGACAACCTTTAAATCGTCGTCGAGTTTTGCGTCATGTCTCTTCTTGTAGATCTGGCGTCCGACCTGGTAGCCCATCACGCTGCCAACAAAGACGTCGGACAAGAAATGCTGTTCCGCGGCAGCGCGTGCGATGCTGGTGCCCAGGGCCAATCCGTACGCGGCAAATTCGGCGAAGGGATTGGGATATTCGTGCGCTACGACGGAGGCGAATGCCCACGTTACGGCGGCGTGACTGGCAGGAAACGAAGTGCCGCCCTGAAAAAACACGTTCTGATAGTTCGATTGATAGGGACGCAGACGCCCGGTGCCGTACTTGATGGCGTAATCCACGCCAAATGCGTTGAGCATGGCCTCGGTAGCCAGCACTCCTGTCTCTCTCGCGCGCTCATTGTGAGTGATACGCGCCCAGATGTAGCCAGCACTCGTCATACCGATCGCCGATGCCAAGCCCACATCGGACATGGTCTTCCACGCATTCAACTGGCCCAGGCGCATGGCATAGGAACTTTGGGGATCCGTGACCATCAGTCCCGTCGTGATACCCGCCGCCGGCACCAGCCACTTGAAATCCCCGGTTTTCAGGTGGAAGGGACTGGTCCAGATGTCCTTCTGGTCTTCCGCCAGATGCACAATAAATTTGGACTCGTTTGGGTGTGTGGGAGGCGCATCGAAGGAGTCGGACGCCGAGTTCGCGGGAACGGGACCTCCACCTTGCGGAGAGGGCGCTTGCGGTAAAGGCTGCTGCGCGCCCGCACTACTTAGTCCGGCGGTCAGAGCCAGGCAGGACAGAATTATCGCGAGCAGGCCTTTGAGGAGTGCGCTCTGGCGCCTGTTTTTCGTCTGGAGTTTATGCATTAACCTGAATGGGCGTTTTGCGATTCGCAACGAGACCATTCTCTGATTTGCGGATTGGGCTACTTCTGGGTAGGCAGTCGAAAGTAGATAAGGCTATCGCCGGAGATCAATATCTCAAAACTTCGGCTGGCAAGCGCCTTCTGAAAATTCCTGCTTGTTCCTTTGCCGGGAAATAACCAGTCATGTGGTTCAATAATAATAATTTCGGCTTCATCGATCCAATCTGCATTGGTTGCAAATAAATCATCCTCAAAACCCTCGATATCAATCTTCACAAGAAATATTTTGGCGGGTTGTTGCTCACCAAGGACAATTTCCGGAATAGTCCGGACGGCAATACTGCCATCTTCGCTTCGTATTGTCTGCACGGCCCAAGCCTGATTGTCTGGATTGATCAACGATACCCAACCAGGCTCGGAACCGATTGCAGCTTCGATGACCTTAATGCTTGGCAAGTCACGGGTATTCAAGCGGCATACCTCGGCATTCTCTGCATCAGGTTCAATCGCAAGAATGTGTGCCTGAGGAAATTGCCGCGAGAACCAGATTGAGGCAGCCCCCACATTAGCACCAGCGTCGATGATGATGGGGGTTTGTCCGGCGTCGAGGATGCGCTGATAGGTCTCCCACGCGCGGGAGAACTGAGCATCAGCCCGACAAATCGTATGCTTTGTGCCGGAAGATATCGACGAAAGCCTGGGCATCTGAAGACTTAGGCCGGATGTGTACTGTTCCTGCTCGCTTAATGCTCGTTATGTGATATTTCCGTCCAAGCAATCTTGAAATGTGCCTCAATGGAAACGTAGGGCCGAGTTCGGCGCTATCCTTCCAGTTCCTCAGAATCCGTTCAAGTATGCTCATAATGCCCCGTGGTGCGCATAGGCCTATGTCTATCCTGTAGTCGAAAGGCGGTAATGAGCGGGTGAGCGCTACCTTAGCGCATCAAGCGGAAGCTGCGTAGTAGCGGCAAATGCGAGTGAGTGCCATAACCACATCGGAGACATCCTGCTCTGACATGGCGGGCGAGAGGGGCAGCGACAGGGTGCGTTCGCCTACCCACACGGCATTGGGAAAATCTGAGTCCACAAATCCAAACTGCTGCCGGTAGTAGGGCTGCTGATGTACAGGAACATAATGGATGCCGACTCCGATGTTCTCGGCCTCAAGCGCGGCAATGATCTCCGTACGTCCGACGCGCAGCTCTTCCAGTACGAGAAGCGGGGTGTAGAGATGGTAGGCATGACGCGAGTCCGGTTCGGTAACCGGGAGCAAGAGCGGAAGTCCCTTCAGTTGCTCGTTGTATTGCAACCAGAGACGCTCCCGCTGCCGCCAGCGCTGCTCGATCTTCGCCAGCTGCGGCAACCCGAGCGCCGCCTCGAGATCGGTCATGTTGTACTTGAAGCCTGCTGCGATGACCTCGTAGCCGCCCGTCTCGCCCACGAACCGGCTCCAGGCGCCGGCCGTCATCCCTTGTAAGGAAAGGATCTTGGCTCGCTGAAATAATTCCGGTTCGCTGGTTATGACCATGCCACCGTCACCGGTAGTGATGTTTTTCGTCGGATAAAAGCTGAAGCAACCGATGTCACCCATCAGTCCCGCTGCATTGCCGTGATAGGTGGACTCGATGGCGTGCGCGCAATCTTCTATCACGCGCAAACCGTACCGGCGCGCGACGTCGAGGATGGGATCCATCTCACAACTGCGGCCACACATGTGCACCGCAAGGATCGCCCTAGTTCGCGGAGTAATTCGCTGCCCGATTTGTGCCGGATCGATATTAAAGGTGTCAGGGCGACAGTCCACCAGGACAGGCTTGGCGCCAGTGTGAACAATGGAGTGAATGGTGGAACAGAACGTCATCGCGGGGGCGATCACCTCATCGCCAGGGCCGATTCCCAGGACGGTGAGGGCGAGGTGAATAGCGGCAGTGCCGCTGCTCACCGCCAGCGCGTACGGCGCACCCTTGTAGCGTGCAAACTCTTGCTCGAAGCGCTCGACGCGGCTTCCCAAGCCGATCCAGCCGCTACGAATGCACTGGGCGACCGAGGCGATCTCCTCCTCGCCAAGCGATGGCGCTCCAAAAACCAGGCGATTCTCGCGCGAGCGTACAGGAGTTCCGCCGGCAACTGCCGGCAGATCGGTAATGTCTTCACAGATTGCTGTTTTCTTGCCCGCTAGGGGAGCCCGTCTCATTCAGTTACTTCGATCGGAGTTGAGAATCTGTAAGAATTATAGCTGATCTGAAGTTGGTTGTTGACGGTGGGTCACAGGATCAGAAGGCGCCCGCGCGATTCACTCAGCTATACTGCAAGCAGTCCGCATCCGCAAGAATCGCCGTTGCCGATTTTTTGAACTTATGCCCTTCACTGTTGCTCACGCAGCCGCCGCGCTGCCTCTCAGAAGATTGAATCTCGTCTGGTCTGCATTTCTTGTCGGCAGCATGGCGCCGGACTTCCCCTATGTGATTGCCACCGTCGAATACCGGTCTTTGGGCCACGAATTCCCCGGCGTGCTGCTCTTCACGCTGCCGGTTTCGTTCGCGGTGCTGTGGCTGTTTCATTTCGCTATCAAGAAACCTATCGCAGGACTGTTACCCGTCCGCATGCAACAGAGACTTGGCCAGCTTGGAGAGTTCAAGTTCAGCGGCCTCTCGCGAATGCTGGCAATAACGTTCTCTATCGTTCTCGGTATCGCGACCCACTTGGTGTGGGACGCATTTACCCACTCGGGTACCTGGCCGTGGCGACATCTGGTTTGGTTGCAGTCCCAGTTCGAGATGCCAGGTGCAGGATGGATGGCCGGATATGGAATCTTGCAGTACGCAAGCACGTTCGTTGGGCTGTTCGCTCTGGGAGCGTGGATTCTTGTGTGGTATCGCCACACGACGCCCGTTGCTGCCGCTGCCTCGACGCGCCAGTTCAAGTCCCGTGTCTCGCTTGCTTTTATCATGTGCGCTATAGCGGCTGCGACGGGAGTGTGGCGTGGGTTAATGGTCGTGAGTGCCTCTCAGTTCGCCTATCACTGGGACCGGGTTTTCTTGCAATTCGGCGTCACTGCCATCGCGGTAGCGTTTTGGGAACTGCTTCTTTATTGCTTGATTACCACGTCCCGTGAGAGCTCCGGCAATCGGCTTCGCTCTGCATAGCTTGCAGAAGGAACATGCCTCAAGTCAGCGTAATCATGAACGTTCGCAATGGCGCTTCCACTCTGCGCGAGGCCGTGGACAGCGTCTTGGCGCAGACCCTCACTGACTGGGAGATGGTTGTTTGGGACGACCGCTCTACCGATAGCAGCGCCAAAATAATCGCTCAATATTCTGACCCAAGAATTCGCTATTTCCTCTCCTCCGAAGAAACTTCGCTCGGCCAAGCGCGCAACGGGGCCATACGCCAGGCACGCGGCGAATGGCTGGCCTTCCTGGATCAGGATGACCTCTGGATGCCGCGCAAGCTCGAAATGCAGGTAGCGCTCGCGGCCCAAAGCACTGGAATCATCTACGGGCGGACCGTCAGGTTCTATCCCGGTGGATCTGAACGCGATTACGACCAGACTCATGAGTTCGAGCCATTGCCGGAAGGCGACCTCTTCACCCAACTGTTTACCAAGGGCTGTTTCATTGCGATGAGTTCTGCGGTATTCCGTCGCTCGGCCATCGAGGAGATTGGCGGAATACCTGAGAGCATTGCAATTATTCCGGACTATTACCTTTACGTCGCCGTGGCGCGCCGCCGTCCGGCGCGGGCGGTACAAGACGTGGTCTGCCGCTACCGGATGCATGAGGCCAACATGTCGCGGCTGACCGCCATCGCCATGCACCAGGAAGCGCTATGGCTGGTAGACCACTGGGCGGATTCCCTTGACTGGAGCACCGTTGCACGGTGCCGCAGGCGGCACTTTACCGCCATCGCTTTGGAGGAAATTCGAAGCCCGCATACTGCAGTGCATGGGATGGCACGCCTCCTTACCCAAGGATCCATTACTTCCCAGTTGAAGCGCCCATTCATGTTTGGATTTCACATCGTGCGTCGAAATATTCTGACTCCCTATTGGAAAACCTCGGGCGATCAAAATGGGGCCGTCCCAGAGCCCATCCCGGCCGCAGAGCCCGCTCACCCAAACAGCCGGGAGCATTGACTAAGATTTCGCTAGGCCCAAACAGGCGCCGGTATCGAGTCTGGCTTTTCCACACCAGCGAGAACTTTCCTTCTCAGGACGAAAATCAGTGCCGATGATAATAGCAAAGCGTAGGAAGCGACCGTTGCCCATGCAGCGGCTTTGGCCTGGAATCGAGGGATGAATACGAGGTTCAGAGCGATGTTCAAACTGGCCGCGGCTGCAGTCAAATAGAGCACAGCACGATCATGTCCGCGGCTGGCCAGGACAGCCCAGATGAGGGAGAAGCAGAAATCCAGCGGCAGTGCGATCAGCAGAATTCGGAAGAGTCCGTCAGCGCCCAGGGTCGAGCCGTAGATCAAGGTGAGAATGCGCGGAGTAAAGAACCCTAACAGAAGAGCAGCCGCCGAAGCCAGCAAGGCGAGAGCCACCAACGCCAGCAATAGCGCGCTCTGCGCGCGCCGTCCGGCTTCCAGCGTCGCCAGGTGTGGATACAGGGCATCGGTTAGCAACCAGAATCCCATGAAGATAACGTACAACGGCTTGCAGGCCGCGCTGTATCGTCCCACCTCATGCGTGGTCGTCATCGCGCCCAGTAGCAGGATGTCAGCGTTCCTAAACACCAAGTTCAGCAGGTTCGATAGCCCGAGAGCAAAAACCCGCGTTGGCCGCAGTTCGTCGGCCGCCACAGTCAAAAGCGAATCCGGCAGCGTTTTCCTGCGTGGCGGGCCCCAGCGCAGCTTCCATAGCAGCGTCAGAAACCCCGCTCCCAGTAGGGCACTCAGAATATTGGCGCCCGCGATCGAGGGGATAGGACGCATGGTGAGCCGCATCGCGACAATTGCCAGGGCCACGTACACGACGCTTACCCCACTCCGCCAGATCGAAAGCACCCCAAAATGACCGAGTCCCCAAGCCACCCAGTCCAGTGCGAAAGCGTAAGGAACTACGGCGAAGTCGAAGGCCAGCACGCACGCCCTTGCGTCGGGGGGAATTGGGCCGAGAATCGCATAAAGCGCGCCCAACGTGACCGCGGCCGCGGCCAAGACTGCGCGCCGCCTGAGAACGAACGGTACAACGTACAAAGCAAGTTCAGGCTTGCGCGCCAGCAGGCGAGCTCCCACCAGCTTGAGACCCTGGTCGGAACATTCCATCACATAGGAGGCGACGGTCTGGCCTAAGGCCACGATCCCGAGTACCTGGATTCCGAAATAGCGAGATATATACGCAAACAGCGCAAACGTCGCTATTCGTCCGAAGACCTCACCCGTAGCCAGTCGTACGAAGGACACAAAGATGGTTCGGATCTTCATCGTGGCAGGTGCCGTACCCGGAATGCGCCAGGCTGGCGACGGCAATGGCTTGCCAGGTTGCCAAGCGCGTTAAACCAAATCGGAATATGCTCTAATTTCCCATGCCATTGGTCAGCATCATCATGAACATTCGTAACGGATCCGCCTACCTGCGGGAATCGCTGGACTGTGTAATGGCCCAAACCTTTGCTGCCTGGGAGCTGATTGCCTGGGACGACTGTTCCACGGATAACAGCGCGCGCATCGTGGCTGAGTATAAGGACCCGCGGGTTCGCTATTTTCTGTCGCCGGAAGAAACGCCGCTGGGCAAAGCCAGGACCAATGCCATTCGGCAGGCGACAGGCGAATGGCTCGCCTTTCTGGATCAGGATGACCTGTGGACTTCCACCAAATTGGAGAAGCAGATGGCGCTGGCTGACGAACACACCGGCATCATCTACGGCCGCACGGTGCTCTTTTGGCGGAATGGCCGAAAGCGCGAGTATGACCAGGCCCATGAGTTCACACCACTGCCCGAAGGCGACATTTTCAGCGAACTATTCCGCAGTGGCTGTTTTATCGCGATGAGTTCGGCTGTCCTTCGCCGCGCGGCGGTAGAAGAGGCCGGCGGCATTCCCGACTCCGTCGAGATAGCCCCCGACTACCACCTTTACGTGGCTGTTGCGCGGCAATACCCGGCCCGCGCGGTGCAGGAAGTAGTCTGCTGGTATCGCATGCACGGCAGCAATATGTGGCGGGAGAGCAGAAAAAAGGTATACGAGGAAGCGCTCAGGATGATTGACCAATGGGCGCCGCAGCTTGATCCACGAATTGCGGCTTACCGTCGTAGGACGCACGCCACGGGCCTGGCACTGGAAGAGATGCGCTGTATGGCGAGCGCCGAAGCCGGTCTGAGACGGTTGTTCAGCAAAGGCTCCGTGGCGTGGCTCATCTCGCGGCCATTCGTACACTCTTTTCGCAGGATACGACGCAAGGTGCGACGGCCTAAGTGGCAGGAAAAGCCCTTGCCGGACTAATCGTTCGAGGAACTCGCCTGCTTCATGGCGTCATGCACTCTCGGAATGCCCGCTAGATGTTCTGGTGGACGCCGGGGCATTGTCTTGAGCGTCAAGCCGGCTGCTTGTTCCCTCTGTAATACCACCCGAATGGTTTGTAGCAGGATTTTGAGATCGAGCAGCAAAGAGTAGTTGTAGATGTAGAGTAAGTCGAAGTGAAGCTTGCGCTCTACCGTGGTGCTATACCGGCCCACAACCTGGGCCAGTCCGGTGAGGCCCGGCTTGACCGCATGGCGGAGTTCATAAGCTGGGAATTCCCGCTCGAATTGCTCCACGAAGAATGCTCGTTCTGGCCGGGGCCCTACCAGGCTCATGTCGCCTTTCAGCACGTTAAACAATTGCGGCAGCTCGTCGATGCGGGTCGCACGCAGAAAACGCCCCAAGGCCGTAATGCGTGGATCCGACTCGCTGGCCAGCACGGGACCGCTGTTTCGTTCAGCGTTCGCAACCATGGTCCTGAACTTCAGGATGTGAAACGCTTTACCGTTCGCTCCCACGCGCTCCTGGCGAAACAAGGCCGACCCTTTCGAGGTCAGAGGAACCAGGACCGCGACCAGCAGCAGCACCGGGCTGCTTATGAGCAATAAGGTCAGAGAACCAAGCAAATCCATGGATCGCTTCAACAATTCTTCTGCAGGATTCAAGCGATGCGGCTGGATTCCGAAGATCAGAAGATCGTCTACTTCCCGCGTCTCAGCCCCGAAGACGGTGAGTTCGGAAAGGTTCGGAACTACGAGGACCTCTTTGTTTTGCCTGAAGCAGTGCAGGACGATGTCGTTCTTACCTTCAACACCTTGACTCAAGACAACTGTCTGAGCGTGATCAAGTTCAGAGTAGGGCGGTTTGAGCTCGGAACGCCTTAGGCACTGCTCGATGGCATACAACCCGCGGCTTTGGTCCTGGAACTTCCCTGCTACCACCAATCCAGCGTCTTGCGATTCGGCCACTACAACCGTGGGGCGGTTCCCGAACCAGCGCCGGTACAACCGACGCATCTGCATACGGTAGGTTGAGACAAACACGATCTGGATGATGCTGGCGAGAACCAGCACACTGCGTGGAAAGGCAAATTGCCGGCCCCAGAACCCCAAGGCCATGGTTGCCAACAACGTCATGGCGGTCGCGATGATGATGGAGTACACGACGTGCCGGAGCGACCTGCGGAGCCAGTCACGATAAAGATCCAGCAAGTGGAAGGCAATAACGGTTACCACCGAGATCAGAACGGCAAGGTGCTGGTACGCCCGCAGGTTCTGCGGACGCGTTGCCAAATGGCCCCACCGCATGTAAAACGCGAACAGAAACCCGGCGTTGACCAGCAAGACATCAAGCGCGATGACAATCGGTTTGTACAGAATAAAGCGCACAGGGCGGTTCATCGGAAGACTCCACAGTAACGCGCAGACGGCTAATATATTTCTGTCTGGGAAATAGGTTAAAAGGTGCCTGTAAGATATGCGGGAAATTACACGTCTGGAATACCGAAGAACTATGCTAGTCGGTACTTATTAGTACTTGCAATTCGCACTAACTTGCCCTTGTAGTGGGATTTACATGTATTATCATAGTTGGATATCGGCTAAAAGTAGACGTCAGTGATCGTTAATCGAAGTGGCAGCGAATGTCACGAATTGCATTTTCCCCGTAATCTCCAGAACGGTTATTTCTTGAGGATGGCTCCTGAAGCTTACGAAAAACCAGCTTGCACCAAAGCCTGGCATCTGACGCCCGCTATTTCGAGTTTTCCACCAGGGCAGCTTTTGCGGCCTGCTCCTTGCTGGGGGCGCCGGGACCTTTGATCACACGCTTGTCGGAACTCAGGTGATATTCCGCCACCTTAAGATAATAGCGGACCAGAACAGCGGCACGAACTACCACTTTGATTAACCTGCCCTTACCGAAGTAATCATAATGCTCGCTGAAGTCGATCAGGGCCCGGCGCTGATCGCGAAGCGATGCCAGAGTATTCTGGTTGATACTCTGTCCGCCAAAGTGGACCACCTCGGCACAAGGGGTATAGTACACCTTGTATCCCTTGCAGTTGAGCATGTAGTTGTAGGCTAGATCGACGATCGCAAGCCGGAACCGCTCATCCAGCATCCCGCCTCGTTCCCATGTCGAGCGCCGGGCGACATAAGCGGTGGTACCGATGCTCTCGACTGGCTGGGGTTTCGAGTAGTCGAAGTCAGTCGCGTAATAGCGGTTCATCAGGCGGCTTGCGGGGAAGAGTTTATGCCAGTTGATGGCTTGGAGCAGAAATGTTCCCGCACCTGCAAAGCGGCGAATGCAATGCTGCACGGTCAGGTCAGGGTTCAGCAACTTCGGCCCGCAAGTGGCAGCCTCCGGATGATCGTCCATGAATTCAATCAGACGCTGGAAGGCATTGCTAATTAGCATGCTGTCGCTGTTTAAAAGGCACGCATAGCGCGCTCGTGACATACCCAACCCAAGGTTGTTGTTCCTGGCGTAAAGCTGGTTGACGGTGTTTCTTACCAGGATTACCCCGGGGAATTCCTGCGCCACCATGTCGGCGCTTTTGTCCGGCGAGTTATCGTCAACGCAGATAATTTCGAAGCTGATACCGATGGTGTGCTGGTAGATTGACTTGATGCATTGGCGCAACAAGTCACGGGTGTTATAGCTGGGGATGATGATCGTCAGGTCGAGCAGTGGTTCAGTCATCCTTCTGGTCCTTGCTGGGGAAGAAGTTGTCCGTGCTGAGCGGGCGATCGCTGGCGGCTTTCATTCGGAACGGACCCACGTCCGGCATGTGCGGCACGCTCAGGCATGAGGCCGCGTACCATCAACTCCTGCGTCGCCTTGTCGAGACGGTCGGGTTCGACGGGTTGCGTCTTCACCCACGCCGCGAAACGATCCAGGCCTTCCTCCAGCGATATCAGGGGCTCAAATCCAAGCCGCGATTGAATGGCGGTGAGGTCCGCAAGCGCGTGGCGAATGTCACCCAGCCGGTACTGGCCGGAAACCGCGGGACGCATCTTACTTCCAAAGTGCTCCTGCAGGAGAAGAGCGATCTCTTCAACGCTGGTTGCGCGCCCGGAACCAAGGTTCAGCGTGCAGCCATCGGCCGCGTCGCAGGCCGCAGCCATCGCAACCGCACGGGCCACGTCGGAGACATGGACGAAATCCCTGCTCTCCCGTCCATCTTCGTAAAGGTTCAGGGTCCTTCCCAGCCGAAGCTGGTTCGAGAAGATGGAAAGCATGCCGGTATAAGGGTTCTTCAGCGATTGCCCTTCCCCGTACACGTTCTGTATCCTGAGGATCACGGCGGGGATTCCCAGCGCCGTGGCCGTAATGCGCACCAGGTCTTCCTGCGCCAGCTTGGTAGCTGCGTAAATCGACGTTGGTGCGAGCTTGGCGTCCTCTGGCGTGGCTGCGGCCTCAATCGGGCCACCACAGCCGGGACATGCAGGTTCCCACTGCTCGGAACGCAGCATGCTTTCTGACCGCGCCGGAGGATAAACCAAACCGCATTGTGGGCACTGATAGGCGCCTTCGCCATACACTGAGCGGGAAGACGCCAGAATGATTTTGCTGACCTTGTGGCTGCGGTTGGCAAGGTAGTCGAGCAACAATGCCGTGCCACTGACATTCGTCTCCGCGTAGCGAAAAACCTCGTACATGGACTGCGCAGTACCGGTCTCCGCTGCCAAGTGGACCACACATCCAACCTCGGGCAAGACTTCTTCCCAATCAGCCTGCCGGCGCACATCGCCGCGGCATACCTGCACGCGATCATCTCGCAGCAGCGGTAGCGCAGACCGGTCAGGTACGGCTCCGTGAATCTGCGGGCTCAGGTTATCGAACAACAGAACACGATGCCCCTGACTTGCCAGCAGCCCGGCGACATGGACCCCAATAAAGCCAAGGCCTCCGGTGATGAGCACTTTGTCAGATTGCATCTGTCAATTGCCTCGCCCCGACCTTCCGCGCGGGAATACCAACCACGGTTGCACCCGGTTCGACTGGGTCCACCACCACGGAATTCGCACCGATTGTCGCGTTATCGCCAATGCGAATCGGGCCCAGGACCTTGCAGCCCGTTCCCAGGACCACGTTATCTCCGATTTCCGGACGAGCTTCTGGGTCGAATCCCATGTCAAGGTGTTTCGCGCCCAGATTTACTCCTTGTAAGAGGGTCACATTGCTGCCGATCCGCCGTGCCCCGATCACAACACCTGAGGTATGGGCAAAGAAAACACCTGGACCCACTTCACAGCGAGGGGTGATCTCCAAACCAAACAGCACCAGGTTGATGTAGGTCAGCAGATTGGGAAGCAGCGGAATTCCGGCCAGCATCGCCGACCTGCTGGTACGGCACAAGACGTTCGGCAAAAAGCGATAGTGCAGCAAGCGGATGATAAAGCGGAGAAAATTAGGCCGCACGTTAGGTCGCCCTTCCAGTTCGTATTGGCGGGCTAGATCGCTGTACAGAAGCTGTCTTAACGACGACATGGATTTTGCGCCGCGTCCCTGGGTGATTGCTTACTGGCACTCGCGGTAGAGCGCCAGTGTCTGTTCTCCGCATCGCTTCCAACTATACTGAGCGGCAACCTCGCTGCCCTTGTTGATCGCCTGAGTGCGTGCTTCCTGATCATTCATCGCAACCAGCAGGGCGTGGATGAAGGACCCCTGGTCTTCCGGGTCGAAGTAGAAGGGAGCATCCTGGCAAACTTCTGGAATGGAGGACGTGTTGCTCGCCAGGACCGGACAACCGGCAGTCATGGCTTCCAGCGGAGGAAAACCGAAGCCCTCGCACCGGGATGGGTACACAAAAAGCCGCGCTCCCGCGTAAGCTTCCCCGAGGATGCAATCCGAGACGGCCGGCAAGCTGATTACGCTCTCGTTCAGCCCGAGCTGGCTCATCATCGTCCTTTCTTCCGGGGTGAGGGGGCCGCCTCCCAATACCAGCAAATCCACCGAATCATACAATCCCGTGTCGTGGAATGCATGCAGTAGGGCATTGAAATTCTTGTAAGGTGCACGGGAGCCAACGAACAGGATGTACTCGCGTCGTAGATGCATTCGCAGCTTCTGGGCCGCATCCCTGCAACGGGGCAATGGGCTTATTCCGTGATGGATGACGCGGGTCTTAGCGGCACTAACCTGGTAATAGGACAACAGGTCCTTCCGGCTCGATTCGGAGACACAGATGATGGCATCCGCATCTCGGTACAATCGCTGCTTGGCACGACGAATTTTCCCGGCATCCGGAAACAACTCCGGAAATCGTTCGTGCACACAATCATGATGGGTAGCGACAATCCGCCGCGCCCGCACCAGGGGCACGCGGCGGTACAAAGTTGAGTGATATACATCCACTTTTCCGCGGAAGGGCGCGACGGCATTGCTGAAAGCTTCGTTCACCAGGAATCGCCGTATTCCCGGAGGGACGGAGCCAGGAAGAGACCTAATGGTTACTCTCTCCGAGGCCAAGTCTTGCAGGGGATGGACCGACCCATTCATTCCCAGCAGCAATTCGATTTGCACATCGGGCACGGTGGCCAGAAAATGCATCAATTCGTAGAAATAGCGGGAGCCGCCGCCGGCGTTCTGCAGAGAAAACAGCTGATGATCGTAGAGAACCCGCATTTTGCCTAGACGACCAGTTCCGTCTGGGGCTGCGCCCCGGCCGCCAGTTCCTTGGCCGATCGCCCCGCCGGAGGACGCGAAGCCATCATGACGTTTGTGAGAGGGGGTTTCTGTATCAACACAGTCTGCATGGTGAGACCCGCTGCTCTCAAGAGCGAGATGCATTCTTCTTCATCACAATCCTGAGGATGGAGCTCAAAAACAGCAACGTCGGTTCGTCGCAACAATTCGGGATAGTTCCGAAGAAAAACAAGTTCTCGTCCCTCGATGTCGCACTTGAGTAATCCGATTCTCCCTCTGCCTAGTACCTGCTCTAGGTCAACATAATCAACCAGAAAGTGCTTTTGAGACCGGCTGACCCCAACTCGGTTTTGACCGCTAGACTCTAAGTCTGATATTGCTGAAGTTCCGGTTCTGTCGCCCACCAAGCCGTTGATTGCAGTGAACGATGGTACATTGTTCTGATTGCAGAGCCGCAGTTGCAGCTCTCGATAACTTTTTGGGTTCCCTTCGATGGCTGTAATGCGAAGTGACAGTCCTTGCAACTGTTGGCGGCGAACAAGATCAACGCAACGGAGAGAAAAGAACCCGACGTTTGCCCCCAGGTCCAGAACCTGAAACTCTCCGCTGCCCTTGGCGCGTTCCAGCGCCATCAAAATAGCCGGGTCATAGTCCCCACCGACAAAGATCTCGTTGTAGATGACCCAATCGGATTGGCTCCGGATGCGAATCTTTAGATTTGAAGGCAGCTGCCAAGTCAGATCCAACATTTGAAAAGCAGCTGACCGGAGCACTCGCTTCACACGAGTCGGTAGCAGACGTTTGCTAAAGGTCCTGAGGCTTAGCATCGAAGCCCTTTCCTGGGCATTTCCGGTTTCAACTTTATTCCCCGGGCCTACGAAAAATAAACCTGCTGTCAGATTGCCAGCCCCGGCTGTGGCTGCGGCCCTACAGCCAGCTCCTTCGCGGACCGTCTTGCCAGCGACAGACTGGTCAGAAAGACTACGTAGGAAATGACGGTATTGACGGCTGCGGCCCGGGCACCATAGACCGGGATCCAAATCAGGTTCAAGACAATGTCGCTTGCGGCTGCAACCGTAGTACACAGCAGGACCCTCTTCTCCATGCCCCAGGCAATATAGGCGATGCTCAAATAGGATGTAAGGAAGTCAAGTGGAATGCACCATGCCAGCACGAACAGAAGCGAAGCGGCCGCCAGGAATTGATGCCCGAAGAAAATCGTTAGCAGACCGCCCCGAACCATCACCAGTCCCATTGCGAGAATCACTCCCACCCCAAACAAGGGCAGCAAGAACCGCGGACGCAGCATGCGAATCCGATCTTCAATCGTCTGCCGGGAGAGTTTTGGATAAAGCACGTTCGTAAGGAGGTAGTACGTGACCAGGACTTGATTCAGCAAGCGGTAGGCAGCACTGTAGAGTCCGACCTGTTCCGGGTTGGCCATGGCCCCAAGCATCAAGATATCGACGGAATGAAAGGCCATGTTTGTAAGCCATGCCGCACCCATGATGCTGGTGCGGCGCCAGGCAAGCTCCTCTTCAATCTCGCTCAAATTATCGACGGTCCCGCTTTCGCTTGGGCGATGCCGATTCCACCATGCGCGGAAGACGGTGGCCTGTAACAGAAAACCGGCGGCGTTGCCTGCCATGGCCCACCACAGCGCTTGCCTGCCGCTGGGTCGTCCCGCCAGTACCGCAAACAAGATGAAAAAGGGCACGAGAGACCGAGACAGGCCGACCATGCGAAGGTGCTCCCGGCCCCAGGCGGCCCAGTCGAGCGACAGAGCGTACAGTGCGCCCGTGGCCGAGAAGACAGCCAACCACACCTTCATGTCCGGCGGCAGCTTGGCCACTAAGGCATAAATTATGACGAGGGGCACGGCCGCGCCCGCCATTAACAGCCGACGCCGCTGCACGCGGTGAAGGATCTCGCTTCCCGACTGCGGATGCCGGGCCATGAGCCGCGCGCCGATGTGCTGTAGGCCAAAGTCAATCACCGGCTGCAGGTAGTAGGCAACGGTCATTCCCAGGGAGTAAACACCGACAACAAATACGCCGTACCGATGGCCCAGCAGGATGATGATGGTGATGGAACACAGCCTCGCCAGCATTTCGCCGGACCCCAAATGGAGAATGTTCCGAGCAATCTGTCGCATAGAGGCTGTCATGTGGTGCCGGTAACTACCGATTTGAGGGCATGAGGAACCGCCTGCGATCTCTCGGGCAATAGACGTAGCCCTCAAACTGTCCCGCTGCGCGCTCAAGATAAATGCGCCCCCGTTTTATGTCTCCCCGGAAGAAGTTCAGGACGGCACCGCCAAGGGAGCGTCCCAGAATCTTGCTGAAGTACCACGGGGAATATCCGTGGACACGCAATACATACCCGACGCCTAAGGCGTAGCCATACACCCTTTTTCGGAGACGGTCAACCGCTTGCATCTCCGGATGGTGGACCGTAAGACCTGGCTCGTACCAAATAGTGAAACCGCATTCAAGAGGGCGAATGAAGTAGTCAATATCCTCGCCAGACTGATACTTGGACGGTGTACCGGGGCCAATCTCCTCATCAAAAAAACCTACGGTATCGACTACTCGCCTGCGAAGGAAGCCGGTAAAGGCTCCGGCTGCGCAGTGCCAGATGTTTTTCTTGGTGCAACGACCCGGACCGGGGGCCCATTTGGGAGTCATCAGCTCGTTGTCCTGATTGCGAGCCCCTGTGAATAACACATCGAACTCGGGATGCTCTTCGAACCATTGCGTCACCGTGGCAAGCAGTTGCTCGGGATACCAGCAGTCGTCATCGGGAAAGCAGATGATGTCGCCTTGCGCTCGGCGGAGCCCAACGTTGCGCGCGCGAGACACCCCCTTTTCACAGCGGAGATGCCGTATTTTGAGGCCTTCATGGCGGCGTAGTATGGGTAGCAGACGATCGTCAGGGTTCTGATCGACGAAGATGACCTCAAACTCCTTAAAGGTCTGGGCATCGAGGCTGGTAAGCAATCGCTCCACTTCCGTGACGCGGTTAACGGTGGCGACGATCAGCGATAGCATTCGTTACCTCACGAGGGGGCAACAACTGATCCGTCTCCCGCGACCATGGTCAGAGTAGCTGGCCGAAGCGATTTGAGAGTCCAAAACATTAGCCCCTCCGCCATGAACCACAACCAGAATATCGGGAAAGGAGCGTTAGGAAACAGCTCAATGTAGGAAATGAAACCCAGTTGTGCCATGAGGACCAGCGACAAGAAATCTCGATACACCAGGAATCGCTCGAACGCGGCCTTAGCAACCCAAGCTGTGACGACGGCGTACAAGATGATCCCAACTGCACCAAAATCGGCATAGCCGGGGACCCACGCCAACAAACCAGGTGTATAGCCTGCGCGCTTTGCAAGACCGGGATGCATCCATTCGACGATCAGCACTCCGCTATAGCCGAATGGTTTCCCTGGATACAACGCGCGGGGAACATAGAACCATAAGTTAGAGAGCATAACTGCGCCGTATCGAAAACCGAACTGGTGAAACCTGCCGAGGAAAGCTGCCGACGTGGCGAAATAATCGAAGTAAGCCAAAGCATCCAGCAGGTTGGCGGCCGTTCGCTGAATCAGCTGTAAAGCAACAAACAGCGCTGCCAGCACCATGGACCCGAGCGCTAGCGTCGAGGTTCGAATTCTAGAAATGCAATAGTGGATATAAAACGCTGCAAGTACGACGTAGGCTAGCGCGCTCGCTTTTGATCCCAGGAATATCGCCGCAGTAGCAAATGCGACTGTATAGAAGAGGGCGTTGAGCCGGGTTTCCGCGCGGCGAAAAAGTGTAGCCAGGAACAGCAACATCAAAGTTGCCTGGGAAAGAGACCACCAAACGCCCACAGCTGCGCGGTGATACTGATACGCCTCACGAGTATTGGTCAGCCACATAAGGCCGACTCCGCTGGTTATCATCAACGTAATGTAGAGAGCCACGAATTGCAGCGCTAGCAAGGCAGTTGCCGGTGCTGTCAAATCCGTGCGCGACCTGATGGTGAATGGCCGGCTCATGTTCACGATTGCGGCGAGTGGTTTGCGGAGCGGGGACGAGGTCAACAGAAACGTCGCGCCCAGGGTGGCGAAGTACAACGTACTCAGTAGAACCGTGTAGTTGATCGCATTTTTAGAAGCCGTAAACAAGTGCAAGTGGAGAAATAGAAGCGGGCTGAGAACGCTAGCGACAAAGAAGTAGCCGCCGAAAAAGGACACCGGGTTCAGCAGCGACCCATACTTCCGCGACACCAGAAATATCACCGCTATCATCAACGTGCCGTGCAGCGCGACGAGTGTCGTGGTATCCATTGTTGAGATCATCACAGGAATAATCAGCCAAAGCTAACGGCCCCGCTCAGGGCGAGTTCTACGGCAGGAGCAGTCGGTCGTAAACGATGTGCGGGGACGCAGTACTCATTGCTTCAGGCTTGCGGCGTTTTAGGTCAAACGCCGGTCATCAATTCCACGAGGAGAACCTCAAGGAATGGAGCAAGAGCGCCAGCCGAGCGCGTTCATTGGGGTCTTGCTCGTTTGCGCCGCAGCGCCTCCAGAAAGATCGCTCCTATACAAGACAGGACGAAAGCGGCGATCGCTGATCCCAGTACAATGAGAAGCCTCTTGGGGCTGGATTTCTTTTCCGGTTCCACTGCTTTGTCCACCACTTGCACGGTTACAGCGTCGTTGGCTTCGTCAATCCGGGCGGCCTCCAATTGCTTGCCCAGGAATTCGTAGAGCGTCTCGTGATACTTGAGGTCGCGCAGCCGGCGGACATATTCCGATTCGACCTCCGGCAACTGGCGGGTTGGGATCTCGATATTGCCGTTACCGAGCGCTCCCGGGTTGCGCTCTAGTTTGGCCAGTTGGCCCCGCAGGCCGGCCAACTCCGTTTCGGCGCGCCTTAATTCGGGGTTGTTCGGAGTTGCATAGGAACGCATGGCCTGGAGTTGCACTTCGCGGATGGCAACTTGAGCGCGCATGTCGGCCACACTTGCGATGATCGCCTTCCCCTGAGCATCGGGCTGGACCAGCCCGGTCTTTTCCTGCACCTGCTTCAACGCCAATTCCGCTCGCAACAGCTCCTCACCTTCCGTGTTGATCTGTTGCTCGTAGAACTTCCGGCGCTGGGCGGCCTCTGTAATGCCGAGCTTCTGATTTAAGGAGTAGAGCTCATCCACGTAGGCGTTGGCGATTTCGGCGGCGCGCTTTGGCTCTCGGTCGGTAACCGAGACGGAAATCAGCCCCTCGTCGCCCGCGCTTATTTCGCTGCGGCCGTCAAGTTTCTTGCGGGCATCCTGGTAGCGCTTTACTTTATAGACCCTGCGAAGATCGAAGCGGTTTATCAGATCGTCTTCAATGGTCCGGCTCTTCAGCATGGCCACAAATAGGTCGGCAGGATTCTTCAACCCCAGATCGGACGCGCCGCCCAGTTTCGCAAGGGCCCCGAGCTGCCCGAGCATCATGCTCAAGGCCGATTGCTTCTGCTCAGGTGGCAGGATCGTCGCCGTCGCGGTGTACATGGCCGGCATCAGAAACGAGACAATCGTCGCCAATACCGCCGCCGCAAGCGTGATCTGCAGGATGCGTTTCTTTTCGCGCGCCAGTACCAGCAGAAGCTCGATCACATCAGGTTCATCCCGGGGCGCGATTTGGGGTGGCGACTCTGGCGGGGCAATGCCGTTCTCAAGGGCAGTACCGAACCCGGAGTCAGGCGATTTTGGATGTCGATACATGGCGATCTTTTCCCACTGTTAATTGATCAATCCTGAATTTCATCCTCATGTTTGCAGAAAGGAAGACCGGGCACACCAGACTTTGATTCCGGCCTCGCTGTGCTACTTCAAGACGTTGATCGCGGCGGCCGCTAACCCGAAGTTGAACAGGATTTGCGACCAGTCCTTGAAATTGCGCAGTCCGGCGCCCTTGTCGGTGTTCGGCGGAACCACCACCGTGTCCCCCGGCATCATGACCATGCTGTCGAATCCGCCGGACCAGAACTTGGGCGCGGTGTCTTTGCTGACCACGGCGCCGTTCGCCCGCACCACAAAGATCCTCCCCGCATCCGCATCGCGGGTGGGCCCGCCGGCGTTCTTCAAATAGGCGTTCACCGTTTTGCCAGGTTGCTGGATATAAGAACCCGCACTGTACACATCGCCCACCACATTCACCGCGATCGGCCGGCTGGGCACGTAGAACTGGTCGCCATCCTCAAGCGGGATATCCGGTATGGAATCTACGGTGTGGTCCTCCGGGTGGAGGTTCAATATAATGCGGCCATCTGCCCTCACTTGACGCAACTTTTCGAGTGTAACCTGCTCCGCCTGGAAGGTCGCATTTGCAGCGGAGACTTCCTGAGCGGTTTGAGCACCCTGCGCCCGCTTGGCCGTGCTGGTCGCCAGGTTCCGTTCGGCCTGCGCGATCGCCAGGTCGAGCCGGGCTTGCTGCTCAATCCTGGCCGATTCGCGAGTGAACAGCGACGCGTACAGGTACGCTGAAGGTGCAAGTCCTCCGGCCTTCTCGATGACGTCCCGCAACTTCTCGCCTGGCATCACGCGGTAAACTCCCGACGATCCGAACTCGCCTTCAAGCCGGATCAACTTGGTCTGCTGTCCCTCCGGCACCTTGAGGTCGGCCTGCGAGAAGATGGTGACTACGTCACCCGACTGCAGCACCACGTTGTTTCCTCCATCCTGGCCCAGGATGGCTTTACCGAGATCGAACGGAATCAGTTGGGTTGAAAGATCTTCGGGGTTCATGCGCTGGACGACCGCGTAGTTCCAGTCAATCTCGGGAGCTCCGCGCTTGACACTGTTAACGGTGCCGGTGACTCCGCCCGTCTGAGGGCCGCTGAATTCCGCTGCCAGGGCTATTGAGTTCTGCTGCTTCCAGTACTCCCGGGTAATGAGAAATTCGCGGTTGGGAACCAGATCGCTAATCCTCATCCCGGCGTGCCAGGGATATCTTCCGGGAACCGCTACATTGCCCCGTAGGGTGACGGAATTCTCAAACTTCGGAGATATCGGGGTGAAATTGACAATGTCACCATCGGCCAGGAGATGAGCCAATCCCTTCGCGTCTAGCGAGACCTCTTCAACGCTCCGCACGCGGTGGTCCACAATGTGCTCGACGTACACTTTGCCGGTGTAGGCGGTATTAGGAAGACCGCCGGCCAACCGCATGGCTTCGGAAAGCGTGGTTTCTGTTTTGAGTTCATAAACTGCGGGCACATTGACCTGCCCACCCATCGCAATCTCTGCACCACTGGGCGGGACGTAAATCACGTCTTCCGGTTGGAGGACAACGTCTTTGCTCTTATCGCCCTTGATCAACAGATCGTACAGGTCCAACTCGGTCACGATCTTTCCCGCACGCTTCAACTGGACCTCCCGCATGGAGCCTCGCGATGAGGGTCCACCGCAGGCAAAGATCGCATTGGTCAGCGTGCTCAGCGAACTGACTGTGTACCGTCCGGGGCGAGTCACCTGACCAACCACAAAGATATCGATGGAGCGCAAATCACCCATGGTCACGTTCAGGTCAAAGTTCTGATAGATGCGGCCAATGTGTGACCTCATGAAATCTTCGATCTGCGCATACCGCAGGCCGGAGACATTCAGGCTTCCGACTTTGGGAAGGAAGACGTTGCCGTTCCGGTCCACACTGGCGTGGACATCGAGATCAATCTGGCCCCACGCGCGGATCATGAGTTCGTCGCCCGGGCCGATGACGTAATCAGCCGTGACCGGAATGTGGTCCACCGGAGCAAATGTGCTGGGAACGTTTTCGAAGAGACTGGCGCCGTAGATGGGTAGCACCTGGCCCAACGAGGATTGCACCAATTGTTGAAAGTCGGTCAGTTCGACTTTCTTTTCCTTCTCTGGTTTCGGGAGCTCAGTCTGGGGCCGCCTGGGCGTAGTAACCTGTTTCGCAGGATTGCCATCCTCCAGCAAGATCACTGGGGTTTGCGGCTGTGCTGCTGCCGGGGTTTGCGGCTGTGCTGCTGCCGGAGTTTGGGGTGCTGCCAAGCAAGACGGTGATGTGCTGCCTGGAGGGCATGCGGCCTGGCTTAGCTGGCTCTGCGGCACGCCATAGGCTGCTTGCGTAAATACAAGTATCAGGGCGACGAAAGTCCGCCCATCCAGCAGTTCCACGAGTCGTCGAACTGTGTCCTGAACCGTCGATGAAGGTCGATTGATGTTTACTGCCAGCGAATACTTCACGTTTGATCTCCCTCCCGATTGTTCCTTGCTTGAACCAGACACCTCTTCATACATGAATAGTCTGCAAGATTTCACGGTGACTTCCGGGTGAAGCCCCGCCCTAATCCGGCTTCGGTTTCTGTTGGAGCCCATTCAGGCAGAACTGTGCATAAATCGGCGCTGCACTTTGCGCGTCCCAAGCTATGTCCTGCCCCGTAAACAGCTCGCGCAGGTTAAAGTGCGCACTCACCGCGCCCGCCAGCCCGAGGGTCGCGATCGTCGGATCGAGGTCTCGGATCAAGCCTTTGGCGGCACACCGGGTGAAATAGGCACGTACGGCATCAAAGATTGGCCCCACGTGCTCGCGGATCAGCCGGTCGGCCCCCGGTAATTCAAAGCGCGCCACATACAGCAGCCGCACCAGCTCCGGATGCTCGGAGGTATTCTCCACGATAAATGCCGCCAGCATCGGCACAACAATGTCTGGATCAAGGTCTGTGGCCAGGCCGTTTTGAAGCTCGCGCCCAAATTTCAAGCGATTCAACCGTGATTCCACCGCCATCCAAAAAAGATCGGCCTTTTTGGCAAAATAGCGGAACAGGGTCGCTTCATTTACGCCGGCCAGATGAGCTATGTCGCGCGTACTCGTGCCCTTGAAACCCTGCCGGGAGAACAATTGCACAGCCGCCTCGACTAGGCGCACTTCCGTGATGCTTCTTTCCGCGGTTTTCTTCACCTGGTCACCTTAAGCGGGAAAAGAGATGGGGGCTCCGGGAGCTACATCCTGACAGGCTCGATCTCATCGATGCCGATCTCGACGGCAACGCTTTGCATGATGAGATGGAGCGTAAGGACTACTCGCAGACTATTCTTCTTGCGGACTAGTACGCCAACCATACCGGCAAAAGGGCCGGAGTGGATCCGGACCCGGTCGCCTGCAACCAAGTAAGGATGCGGCGCAAATTCACGAAAAGGAAGCCCCGAGCGCAGGGACTCGACTTCGGAAGCTTCCAGGGGCGAGGGTTCCCGTCCCGAACCAACCAGTGACAACACGCCAGGCGTCTGCAGCACCCGAACATAATCGGACCGCTCCAGAGCCACGAAGATATAGCCAGGAAACAGCGGCCGCTCGACGCTGACGCGGCACCGGTTCTTCCAGCGGTGCGTGGACCGATAAAGCGGCAGAAACGCCTCGATTTGCTGAACCTCGAAGTGGCGGCTCACCGATTTCTCGTGCCGCGGGGTGGTGTAGACGGCGAACCACTGCGACGTTAGCCTCGAGGCAACGACCACCTCTTCAGCCCGTTGTTCTGGCCAAGGAGCTGACACCACTATCGGGCCACTGATCATAGGCAAGGCTTCGCCATCCTCACTTAGCAGCAAGGTGTTTGCTGAAGGTTCGTCGCTCCCGAGTCGTTCCCTAACCAAAGTGGGGAATCTCTACTCTCGATAGAAAAACTCAGCGAATCCTCCGCTGGCCGCCAGTGCATCTGCACAACTGCGGAGATAGATAGTAAGCGCCTACTTATCGATGAGTGGCGCGGTTTGGTCCTGATCCTGGTAACCTGGCGATTACAAAAAAGGATAAGGGCACATACCGCGCCAAGTCAAGAACAAACGTGATCCGGAGGGCGGTTTAGGCTCCTGAAGGGCTATTCATATCCAAGTTAATACGAAGTCAATTCTCCGTACGAAAACGATGAAAATCTAGACAGTGCAAGTGCCCACTTGCATGGACGCGCGGCGCATGTCGATCGCAATTCACCCATTCCTTCAGGTAATCCCAGAAAACGTCAACAAAAAAGGAGAGCCCGAAGGCTCCCCAA
Source organism: uncultured Acidobacteriaceae bacterium (assembly GCA_963833155.1). Taxonomy (GTDB): domain Bacteria; phylum Acidobacteriota; class Terriglobia; order Terriglobales; family Acidobacteriaceae; genus Bog-257. Next base: position 135,828 of record CAWHWY010000019.1, on the reverse strand, counting down.
GTCTTGCAACTTCTACAATCTCGAATCAACCAACTAGAACATCAGCTTCAGAGCGAACTGAATGTTGCGGCGCTCGTCGCTCGGCTGACCGGCATAACCGTAGATGCCGCCCTTCTCGGCCTGAACAAACGGCGTCGCGAGTGAGGACGCATCCAGGTTGAGACCGGTGATGTACAGGTTGTGGTGATTGAAGATGTTATACATCTCGCCACGGAACTGCATGGTGAACCGCTCCGTGATCTTGAAGTTCTTGTAGAAGTTCATGTCGATGTTCCAGTAGCCCGGCCCGGGATAGGCGTTGCGGCCAGGGTAGGGCAAGCCACTCTGGGTGTAGGTGCAACCGTTGTGGACCAGCCCGGTACAGGTGGGCAGGCCGAGTGAGTCACCCAGGTTAACTACCGTACCGTCAGAGCTCGGCAATTGCATGTAGTTAAACAGGTTGGCGCCTGCAGCACCCATGTTCCCGCCTCTCAGCGGACTGGTTTGGTTCGGAACCCACAGCGGACAAGAGGTGCCGTTAAAGTTGCTGCAATCGTACACGCTGTAGTAGTTACCCGAATGGGCGTTGAAGATGGACCCCATGGCCCAGCCCCCGAGGACTGCCCGTGCGACTGCATTGCTGGCGTTCTTCATCCACGGCAGTTCCCATACCCCACTCATAACGAAGCGGTTGGGGACGTTAAAGTCCGCGTTGCCGTAGTCCAGCTTGGGGTTAAAGGCGTCAATGTACCCCAGGTAATAGACGCCGGATTGGCCGCCGTAGATTTCGCTGAACGTGGACGACAAGTTGTCCATGGCGTGCGACCAGGTGTAGTTCACGGTCAGGTTAAGCCCTTTGTTCAGCAGATTGGTGCTGGTCCACCGCACGTTGAGGGCGTTGTAGTGGCTGAAGCCGTTGTCACTGCGGAAGTTCATGTTGCTGTACTGATAGTTGATGCGGTTGCCGAGGTGAGCATCGCCCAGGTAGGTATTGCCGCCGCCAAAGCCGTCAGGGTTGCCCCCGGAGGCTGGGTTGACGTTGGCAATATCATAGAGGTGGATACCGTGGGATCCGGCATAGTCCAATGCCAGTACCGAGTTCTTCATGATCTGCCGCTGAATCGAAAAGTCCCAGGTTTCAGCGTAGGCGGTCTGAATGTTCTGGTTAATCGCACGCTGGCTAACTGCCGGCAAGGCCTTGGTTCCGGTACCCGCCAGCGGACCAGCATTATCAGTGAAGACGGGCATGTTGTACGGGACGTCCACCAGAGACTGTAGACTGACCACGCCATAGTTCGGCGGATTCTGAATGGTGTTATAGGTTACGTTGCCGAAGTTACGCTCGTAGCTGATGCCATACCCACCGCGAATACTGGTGGTTCCATCCCCGAACACGTCGTAGGCGAAACCAATGCGCGGAGCGATGTTGTCGTAATCGGGGTGCCAAAACACACCGCCCTGAGAAGCCAGCTTCACCTGACCGTTGCGAATCTGGTTAAATTCTGTGGCTCCCGGTCCGAAGACAAAGTTGGAGTCGAGGGCTGTGTTGGAATTATGCTGCACGCCATAGTACTCCCAGCGCAGACCGAGGTTTAGCGTTAAGCGGGGCGTGACCTTCCACGCATCCGTACCATATAAGGAGAAGTCGTTGTAGATGTAGTTGCGGTTGAACGCCGGTGGCCCCACCGGCAGAGTCAAGGTGCACGCCGGGCTAACCTGGACTTGGCCTTGTTCGTTCTTGGGACAAGGATATTCGCCCTGCGGATAGATGGCGCCCTGGAACTGGTAAATGGTTCCGGCGGTCAGATTAGCCAGTCCCGTACTCAACTTACTGCCGAGGTACTCGACTGCGTTTTCGTACGCGCCGAAGGTACGGTTGTCCTTTTCCTTGATGAAGGAGCCACCGAACTTGAACTGGTGTTTGCCCTTGGTCCAGGAAAGATCATCAATGAGCTGGTACACGTTTTGCGGTCCGCCGAAGGGAATGGCATTACCGGGCGTCGTTTCGCTGTACCCCGGGAATACCAAAGGCAGACCATTTTCCAGCGCCGGAATTGAGCTGCTGGTGTACAGCGTAGGACCAATGGGAGCGGAGGCCAGCGGCTGGTTCGGTCCGTTGATGCGGTTGTAGATGACCTTGAACGTATTAACTACGCTGGGAGTAAAGACGTGGGTCCAGTTGATGGTAACGTTTTGGTCGTAATTGGTTTGGCCGGTGTTGTAGCCGGCATAGGGGCTGGCGTTAACGTAGCCGGGGAAGTCCGACTCTTTGTAGGACGCATAGCGCCCGAAGATGGTGTTCTTGTCCGACATGTTGTAGTCAACACGGGCCACTTCCATCCAGGTGTTTTGCGGGGCGCCGCCGCCGGCATCGGTAACCACCGGGAAGGTAACCGCGGCGCACGTCAGGCTCGAGCCGCCGCCGCAAGGAAATTTGGAGGTAGTCGTAACGCCCGGGGCAAAGTTGCCATACTGAGAGAAGAAGGCCTGGCTGGCAGGCGCCAACTGGGAATACGATGACGGGTCGATGATGTCGTAGCTGATGGGCGAATTGCTGCGCACCCGGATCCATTCCGTGTTGTTGAAGAAGAACAGCTTGTTCTTAATGATCGGCCCACCAACGGCAAACCCGAACTGATTGCGGGTAAAGCCGCCCTTCTTAGTGTCGGTGGCGTCGTTCTGGTAGGTGTTGGAGGACAGGGCCGAAAGGCGGTTGTACTCGTAGGCTGAACCATGGAAAGCGTTGGTGCCTGACTTGGTGACGACATTGACGATGCCGCCGCTGGCGCGCCCATACTCGGCCGAAAAGTTGTTGGTCAACACGCTGAATTCCTGCACCGAATCCAGCGGAACCGTCTGTCCTACGGTGGCGGTAAACAGGTCCACGTTCTGGCCGCCATCCAGCAGAATGTCGGTCGAGGCCGAACGCTGACCGTTAATGCTGTAACCCGCGCCGCGGTTGCTATTCGTATCCTGGACCACGTTGCCGGCAGTCTGTACCAGATCATAAGGGTTGCGAGTCATCGTCGGGAGCTCGTTAACCTGTTGCGAGCCGATGGCAGCCGACATGGTCGCATTCTCGGTGTTGACGGTGGCAGCTTCGCCGGTTCCCGTCACTTCCACGGTCGTGGCCGCGCCCCCCACCTTCAACTGGGTGGACACGTCGGTAGCTGCACCGACGGCCACTCTAACCGTCTGGGTGACCTTCTGAAAGCCCGGGGCCTCGATGACAACTTCATAGTTATCGGGTCGCAGATTCGGAATGGTGAAGATACCTGCAGAATTGGTAATCCCGTCGCGCGTAAGGCCAGTGTTTATGGATTTCACCGTGACTTTGGCACCGGTGACGACGGCTCCACTTGCGTCTTTGACGGTACCCGCGATCAGGCCCGTTTCGGCCTGGCCAAAGGCCCAAACGGAAAATAACGCCAGAATCGCAAGCAAGGAAATTGTTCGCAGTGCAGTTCGATTCATCGCTCTCTCCACTTCTTCCTGAATTCGAGGGGGGACAATATTAAGAACGCCCCACCACATGTAGTGCACGACAGTAGCCATTCTGTGTTCTCTTGTTTTCAGCAAGTTACAGTTGTCGCAAAAGAGGAGCTACTTTTTTTGGTAGGAGGGCTATTTGGGGTATCCCAGATTCCGTAGGAGCAATCGGCAATCGAGCGTAAATTCTACAACTTAGGTCGTATCAGGAACACCACGAGGTGCCAATCTTCGATGCCGATCAATGCGCATCTTTAGGAGTGTCCATGCGACGCCTACTTCACCACCTGAGTCAATTCGCAACCAAGACTTTGGTGGTGAGAAAGCTCTCCGTTTTGCGGAGACGAAAGTTCGCCTTCGGCAAAGCTGACTCCCTTTCAAAGCGAAGCGGGATGCAGAAACCCCTACGCCGGCCTGCCTAGGGCGAGTGTAATCAGCGTCTTCTGTTCCAGTTCATGGGCTTTAGCCGAACCGGTTGCCGGAGTCGAGTTCGCGGCACGTTTGATGCTCCGCATTTTGGAGCCAAGGATGCGCTTAAGCTTGGGCGTCACGAACGAGAGCGCGCCCATGTTGGCCGGCTCTTCCTGTACCCAGATGAACTCGCGGGCATTCTTGTAGCGGCCGAGTACCTGGCGGATGTCGTCTTCGGGGAAGGGATACATCTGTTCGAGAGAAACGATGGCCGGTGCGGTGAGTTTGAGTTTTTTTCGCTCCATCCGCAGTTCCTGAACGATCTTGCCGGTGCAGAGCAGCACACGCTTGGCGTCGAGCGCCCCCTCGTCGGGAATGATGGTCAAGAAGCGCGGCCGCTCCAGGTCGCGAAGCGGCGACAACGCTTCGGGATGACGGAGCATGCTCTTCGGGGTAAAGCAAATAAGCGGTTTGCGCCACTTGCGCAAGCGCCTGCCGGCGCAATAGATGAAAATATTGCCCCGCCGTCGAGGGCTGGACGACCTGCATGTTGTCGCGGGCGCAGAGCTGCAGATAGCGCTCGATGCGGGCGCTGGAGTGCTCCGGGCCCTGGCCTTCGTGCCCGTGCGGCAACAGCAAAACCAGTCCGGTCAGCAGGTCCCACTTGTCTTCGCCGGCGGCGATGAACTGGTCGATGATGATTTGCGCGCCGTTGGCGAAGTCGCCGAACTGCGCTTCCCACATCACCAGCGCTTCGGGGAAGTCGCGCGTGTATCCGTACTCGAAGCCCATCACCGCGGCCTCGGAGAGCTCGGAGTTGTAGATCTCGACACGCGCCTGATTGGACGCCAGATGGCACAAAGGCACGTATTCTTTTTCGTCCTGGATGTCGATCAGCACCGAGTGCCGCTGATTGAAGGTGCCGCGGCGGCTGTCCTGCCCGCTCAACCGAATGGGAGTGCCCTGTGACCGCCAGCGAACCGAAAGCCAGCGCTTCCGCCATTCCGAAGTCGAGCGGCCGTTTGCCGTAGCCCATCTCGCGGCGCTGCTCCAGCAGCTTCTGCACCTTGGGATGGATGTGGAAGTCCTCAGGATATTTCACCAGTCCATCGGTGATCTCGTGCAGCTTGTCCGCCGAAAGCCCGGTGTCCACCTCATCGGCAGGATTGTAGGGCCCGCCATGATAAGGGGCCCAGTAGCTGGGCAACTGGCGCATGGGCGGCTTCTTGACCATGCTCTTGCCGGCCTTCTCGCGCGGCGTCGAGCTCGGCCTGGAATTTCTCTACGTACGGCTGAGGATCGAGACCTACATTCCTGGCGTAGATCTGGTACAGCATGGGATGGTCTTTGATCTTGCGATACAGGATCGGCTGAGTAATGGTGGGATCGTCTACTTCGGAGTGACCGTGACGCCGGAAGCCAATGAGATCCACCACCACGTCAGTACCGAACTCGTAACGATATTCGAGCGCCATACGGCCGGCACGCACCACCGCGTCGGCATCTTCGCCGTTCACGTGAAAGATGGGAATGGGCAAGCGCTTGGCAAGATCGGACGAGAAGCGGCTGGAATACGCATCAGTCGGGTTCGTGGTAAATCCGATGAGGTTGTTGACGATGATGTGCACCGTTCCGCCGACCGTGTAGCCGCGCAGGTTGGCAAGGTTCAGCGTCTCCGCCGTGATGCCCTGCCCCGCAAAGGCAGAGTCGCCATGCATGAGAACCGGTACCACTTTGAGTTTGCCATCGCGTCCGACTCGCGTCTGCTTGGCCCGCGTGCGACCCAGCGCCACGGGATCGACAGCTTCGAGGTGGCTGGGGTTCGACACCAGGTGGATGCGCACCTGCCTGCCACTTGCGCCGCTAAAGAGGCCGGTCGCGCCGATGTGATACTTCACGTCGCCGCCGCCCAGCACGCTGCGCGGATCGACATCCTCGAATCCGGCGAAGATCTCTGCTGCCGGCCGGCTCACAATGTTAATGATGACGTTGAGGCGGCCGCGATGGCTCATCGCCAGCACTGCCTGCTCGGCGCCGTTGTCGGAAGCGGAGTTCAGGATTTCGTCCAGCAGCGGAATCAGCGCGGTGTTCCCTTCCAGCGAATAGCGCTTGGTTCCGATGTAACGGGAGTGGATGGTCTGCTCGAAGATGTCAGCGCGAACCAGTTGGTCGAGGACCTGCGAACGGTCCACGGGCTCCTGCTGCGCCGACTCCATTCGCTCCTGTATCCACTGGCGGCTCTCAGGATCGGGAATGTGCATGAACTCGACACCGATGCTGCCGGAATAAATGCGACGGGCGGCGTCGGCGGTTTCTCCAGCGATGTCGAGCTCGGGATGAGGGAGCGGAGAGAAATGCCCCAGAGGATCGAGATTGGCTTGCAGATAGCCCCAGCGGCGGAACGCGTCCATGGCGCGCTCCTGCTTTTCGCTGTCAACGTTGATCATTACGGTGGACAAGGATGACAAGCTCCCCGGCCGCAGCTCCCGAATGCGGGCGACGGCATTTGCTTAAGAACAATAATAGTTATAGATTCCCTACCGGCAGGATCGATGCGGCCACTGGCTTTGGAGCCACAAACGGACGCTTGCCGAATCATTCAGTATATAGAAACGCAGCGGCATTTTGTAACTAGACGGGCACACATCGCAGCAACGTCCCGGCACGCTGTGCTTCGGGCGACGGGGTAACTCAGAGCAGGCTTCTCAGGAGGTATTTCATGCCCAGAAACAGCAGCGCCATCCGCGCAGCGTTTGCAACTCTGTTCGTTCTACTCGCTTTGACGGCAGCGGTGTTGGCTGCCGACTCGCCCAAGGATCGCCAGGCGACCGATCCGAAGTCAATCTCCTCGCCAGCAAATCTGTCGGCGCATCCGGTTTCCATCGAAGATCTCTTTTACAGCCGGCGCGTCTCTTCGCCGGCATGGTCGCCTGACGGGAAGGAGATCGTCTTCAGCACCAATTTCACCGGCCGCATGAATCTGTGGAAGGTGAGCGCCAGCGGCGGATGGCCATTGCAGCTTACCGTCTCTGATGACCGGCAGTTCGGCGCTGTCTGGTCACCGGACGGCAAGGAGGTCGTGTATGACCAGGATTTCGGTGGCAGCGAATACTATGACCTGTTCGCCATCCGCAGTGCGGGCAGTTTGCCGGTCAATCTGACCAGCACGCCTGACATTTCTGAGAATGGGCCGTTGTTTTCTCCGGACGGGCAGACCATCGCCTTCAGCTACAAGCCGAAGACATCGCCCACCGTGGACATCGCGCTGCTCGAATGGAAATCGCGCCAGGTCAAGAAGCTGACCAACGAGCCAACCAAGGACCACCTGTGGCAAGCGGTGGAATGGAGCAACGACGGCAAGTATATCCTCGCCAACCGTGGCAATGTTGCGTTCACCGATGCGAGCGTTTACCTGATCGAGGTCTCCAGCGGCAACGCGGAGGAACTCACTCCTCACAAGGGCGAGGTGCTGTTCAGCGCCAGCGCAATTTCGCCGGACGGCAAGACCGTGCTGGTCACCTCCAATCAGAAGGGCGGATATCAAAACGCTGCCTTACTGGATATTGCCAGCAAGCAACTGAAGTGGATTACCGACACAGAGTGGGAGGCTTCCAGCGGAAATTTCTCGCCTGATGGAAAGTACGCCACCTACGAGGTAAACGCCGACGGTCGGTCGACCACTTACTTGTACGACATCGCGACCGGAAAAGCTCACGCCGTCGCGATGCCCGACGGCTTAACGCAGCATCGACGGAACTCCTACTGCCTTCTCGTCCGATGGCAGGTCGCTGCTGCTCAGTCATCAAAGTTCACAACGGCCCTCTGACTTATGGGTCTACGATCTTGCGGCGCAAGAGCCTCGCCAGCTCACCTATTCTGCCGTTGCCGGTCTGGACCCCACCGATTTGCCGGCGGCGCAGCTCGTTCATTACAAGAGCTTCGACGGGAAGATGATCAGCGCGTTTGTCTGGGTGCCGTTCAACCTCAAGCGCGATGGCTCCAACCCGGCGGTGGTGCTGCCCCACGGTGGGCCTACAGGGCAAACCGTGGACTACTTCAACTCGATGGCCGCCGCGCTGTCATCGCGCGGATACATCTGCATCGCGCCGAACGTCCGCGGCTCGACCGGCTACGGCATGGCCTTTCAGAAGGCGAATTATCAGGACCTCGGTGGCGGCGATCTGCAGGATGAGGTTTATGCCACCAAGTTCCTCATCGACACCGGCTATGTGGACGCGAAGAAGATCGGCATCACCGGCGGTTCCTACGGCGGCTTCATGACGCTGATGGCGATCGGCAAGACCCCGGACATCTGGGCCGCCGCGGTGGAGATGTTCGGCATTATCGACTGGTACACCATGCTGCAGCATGAAGACCCGCTCTTGCAGCAGTATGAAAGAACCTTGCTCGGCGATCCGGTCAAAGACAAGGCCATTTGGGAGAATGCCTCACCGATCAAATACATCCGCAACGAGAAGGCGCCTCTGCTGGTGCTGCAAGGGGAGAACGATATCCGCGTGCCCAAAGAAGAGGCTGAGCAGGTGGTGGCGATCCTGAAGAAGGAAGGCAGGACGGTGGACGCACATTACTATCCCGCGGAGGGCCACGGCTTCTCCAAGCGCGAAAACCAGATTGATTCCATTCACCGCGCGGTCGAGTGGTTCGATAAGTATCTGAAAGGCGGTGCAGCCTCGCAGACGGGCGCGCAGGCTGGTCAGTAATGAAGTTGTTGTCGTCGCGAGATCGCGTATTTGTACTCACCGGGGCTGGCGTCAGCGCCGAGAGCGGCCTGCCTACGTTTCGCGGCGCCGACGGGCTGTGGCGCGGCAATCGCGTGGAAGAGGTGGCCACGCCGCAGGCGTTTCACGCCAACCCGGAGCTGGTGTGGCAGTTTTATTCCGAGCGCCGTAAACGCCATGCCAGCGTTATTCCTAATTCTGCCCATCGTGCTTTGGCTGATCTGGAACGCGCGCTGGGCAACCGCTTCTTTTTGTGTACGCAGAACGTGGATTCGTTGCACGAGCAGGCCGGCTCGCAGCGCATCATGCACATGCACGGCCGCCTGATGCAGACTCGCTGCTCGCGTCAGGGCTGCCGCACCGCCCCTTTCGAGGACGAGCGGCTGTATCTCACCAGGGCGGAAATCCCGACCTGCCCGAAATGCGGAGCGCTGTTGCGTCCCCACATCTGCTGGTTCGGCGAAGTGCCGTTTGGCATGGACCGCATCTTCGAAGAGCTGAAAATCTGTACTGTGCTGCTCACCATCGGAAGCTCGGGAGTGGTCGAGCCCGCCGCCAGCTTCGTCCGCATGGCGCGCCTGAATCGCGCCAAAGCGATCTACATCGGCCCCGAGGAGCCGGCCAACAGCATGTTCTTCGATGAGGTGGTGCTGGGCAAGGCGGGCGATGTGCTGCCCGGACTGGTCAAGGAGATGTGTGGCGCGCGGGTGTAAGTAAAGAGGCTGGCCGTTTACTGACTTGCCTGTAACTCACTCCACAAATCGCTGAGCCGCAGAAATATTGGCGTTTCGGCGACGCGAAATTCTTCGACTGGCAACCACGCCGCGGTGCTGCAGTCATAACCCATTCGATTAGCGGGATCGATGACCCACACATTCGGAATGCCCATCTGCCGGTAATCGGCAAGCCGTTCGTTATAGCGCGAAATGCGGTCTTCGGGAGAAAGTATCTCGATAACAGCGAGCGGAGGCCTGGTAAGAACTTGCTCGATGAGCTGGCCTCGTGCAACCAGACACACATCCGGGATTCTCACACGCTGCTCCGATACCCGCACTCGCATCTCCGTCAAAACATGAATCTGCCACTCCTGACGGTGTTGATAGAACCAGCTAGCCAGGAAGGTCTGGACCTCCGCGTGATCGAATTCTCCCAAGTTGCGCTCCTGCACCTCACCGTCAACAAAGTCACGGTCTGGGTGATAGCTCGTCCGCAGGTATTCTGCCAGCGATGTCTGGAGGGTGGCCATCCGAATTTCCTGTTGGATTATTTTACTCCGGCTGAGGTCGTTCTTAGCCGGTGAAGTGCCCGACGACATTGTAGGCCGCGAGGGCGGAGATATAGGCGACCACGGTCATATAAGTGAACTGCAGTGCAGGCCACTTCCATCCATTGGTCTCGCGGCGCACCACGGCAAGCGTGGACATACACTGCATCGCGAAGGCGAAGAACACCAGCAGCGCCACGGCGGCTGCCGGAGTGAGTTCGTGGCGAAGCGCGGCCTGCAAGTCCGTAGCGTGCGACTGCGGATCGACTCCATTCAGTGTGCCCAGAGTGGCGATGATCACCTCGCGCGCAGCCAGCGAGGTCACCAGCCCGACGCCGATCTTCCAGTCGAAGCCCAGAGGACGGATAACCGGCTCGATCGCATGTCCCACTTGGGCGACGACACTGTTCTGCACCTCAGGCGGCTGGCCGTGATGCATGGGGAAGTTGGTCGCTGCCCACAGCAGCAGCGTGACCAGCATAATGACCGTGCCCGCGCGATAGAGGAACGCCTTGCCGCGATCGACCAGCCGCAATCCCAGCGACGAGATCGTGGGCCAGCGGTAGGGCGGCATTTCGAGGATGAACGGCGCATCCTTGCTCCTCAGGATAGTTGACTTCAGCAGGCGCGCCGTCAGCACGGCCATGAGGAAACCCAGAACATACAGCCCCAGCATCGCCATGGCACGGGTGCCGAGGAACACACCCAGCAGCGGTCGGTTCGGCAGGAACGCCGCGATCACCATGGTGTACACCGGCAGGCGCGCCGAGCACGTCATGAATGGAGCAATGAGGATGGTCGCGATGCGGTCGCGTTTGCTCTCGATGGTGCGCGTCGCCATGATCGCCGGCACCGCGCAGGCGTAAGCCGACAGCAGCGGAATGAAGCTCTTGCCGTTCAATCCCACGCGCGACATGGTGCGGTCCGCAATCACTGCGGCGCGCGACAGGTATCCGGAATCTTCCAGGATTCCAATTACCAGAAACAGCAGCAGGATCTGCGGCAGGAAGACCAAGACCGAGCCAGTTCCCTTCCACACGCCGTTGATGATGAGCGAGCTGAACATGCCCGGCGGCAGATGCGTTCCGAGTTGTGCGCCGGTAACGTCGAGGAAACGTTGCAGCAGATTTGACAGCGGCTGCCCGACGGCAAAGATGGTCTGGAATACGGCGACGACTACGACAGCGAAGATCACCGACCCCCAGATGCGATGCAAGAACAAGGAGTCGAGCCGCTGCGTCCAAACCGGAGTGGCGGGACGGCGATACTTCGCGTTCTCGCCCACGCGCACCGCCCACTCGCGATAGCCGCGCGTGCTGCCAACCACCGGCAGCTCCAACGGCTCGGGGCTGGCGACAGCGGAGTCCAGGAAGTTCTGGACGGCCACAATTCCTTCACCGGTCGTGGCGCTAACGAGTGCAACCGGCGTCCCCAATTGACGCGCCAGCGAAAGCACGTCTACATGGCCGCCCTGTTTGCGCAGTTCATCGGCCATGTTCAGCAGCACGAGCGTGGGTGTGCCGAGCGCGATCACGCGGGCCGCCAGCACAAGGTGGCTGTGCAGATTGGTGGAATTCAAAACCAGAATGATGGCGTCGGGACGCGGCGTACCCGGCATTTGCCCGGTCAGCACATCGACTGCGACCTTCTCATCTTCGGACTTGGGCGTGAGACTGTAAACGCCGGGCAGATCGATGAGCGCGATCTCCTGCCCGTCCGAGTCGCGCACGTAGCCGGTGTGATGTTCGACGGTTACGCCGGGAAAGTTGCCGACCTTCTGGCGCAGACGGGTAAGCCGGTTGAAGAGCGTGGTCTTGCCGGAATTGGGAGGGCCGACGACGGCGATCGTGCGATACGCTGTGCCCAGCGTTTCGTCACTGGGCCGCGCCACCGCATGGCAGCTCATCGTCGACGCTCCCATGCGTCAGTCTCCAAAGGCCGGCGCCCCGAGCAGCTCCACATGGATGTGGCGCGAGACATCGCGGCGCATGGCAATCTCAGTCCCCTCGACCCGGTACACCCGAGGATCGCCGCCGGGGCCGCTGCGCGCGACCGTCACTTCCAGACCGGGCACGAAACCGAGATTCATGAGGTGCTCCGCCACCGGCGGAGACAGTTGTAGTTCGGAGAGGATGGCGCTCTCGCCGACGCGCAGGTCGGCCAGCGCATTGGCCTTGCGATGACGCGCTTTCTTATGACGGCCGAATATGAAGTTGAAAATCATTTTCAATTCCAACTCTATTCTAACTCTTTCCCGGCTCAGGGCAACGACTAAAGTCACAGCCCTTTGTGACGTATGAACATCGGGGAAACCCCGATGCCGGCGGGTTCCAAAATGGGCCGATTGGCGCAATCGCCGTCCCCATTGGCAGGTGAAATGGTTCTTGCGCTGGTTCGTGCGGCCAGATTCTTCTTGACCTCAGGGCGAAAGAATGGCGAAATACATAAAGTGAGTCGCACAAAATCCAAGGCGCTGCGATACGACGAGGTGGGGGTGTGGTCGGAACTCAAGCTCGAGATACTCACGAAGTATGCGACTGCGTACTCCACAATTCTGACCAACAATGGACTGCACCACTCCTACATTGATGCGTTTGCAGGGGCTGGGCACCATATTTCCAAACGGACGAAGGACCTTATTCTAGGCAGTCCTCTCAATGCTCTTCAGATCGAGCCACCGTTTGAGAACTTCTATCTGATCGATCTGAATGCGGCGAAGGTCGATGAGTTGCGTAAGTTGACCGCCGACAGGAAGGACGTGGAGGTTTACGGCGGCGATGCCAATAACGTACTCCTTTCCGAGGTGTTCCCCAAGATCCGCTATTCAGATTATCGGCGAGCATTATGCATACTCGACCCGTATAAACTCAATCTCAACTGGACCGTGATTGCCAAAGCCGCCGAGCTGCGAACCATTGAAATCTTTTTGAATTTTCCAGTCCTCGACATGAATAGAAATGTCCTGTGGCGCAGCGAAGGGGCGTCACCTGAGAACTTGGAGCGCATGAACGCTTTTTGGGGAGACGAATCCTGGCGGGATGTGGCCTATCGGACGGATACAACTCTGTTCGGGGAGCCTGAGAAGCAGCCCAATGAGGTTATCGCCGAAGCCTTTCGCCAACGCTTGCGAACGGCTGCTGGTTTCAAACATGTGCCGGAGCCCGCACCAATGCGGAATTCGAAGGGCGCAATTATTTACTACTTGTTCTTTGCTGCGCAGCAACCTGCCGCTGAAAAAATCGTGGCAGACATCTTCGGCGCTTACCGCAAGCGGGGGATGTTGCATGGCTGACCGCTCTAAAATCGAGTGGACTGACGCAACGTGGAACCCCGTTCGAGGGTGCACCAAAATCAGTCCCGGCTGCGCACACTGCTATGCCGCTGTATTTGCGGAGCGGTTTCGGGGCGTCAAAGGCCATCCCTACGAACAAGGCTTTGACCTTCGGCTAGTACCTGAGAAGCTGGAGGAACCGTTGCGATGGCGTTCGCCAAGGCGGGTGTTCGTCAATTCCATGAGTGACCTGTTTCATGATGCCGTTCCGGACGACTACATTGCTTCCGTTGTGGATGTGATGGTTCGTGCCCACTGGCATACCTTTCAGGTGCTTACGAAGCGATCTACCCGCATGCGACATTTGCTGAAGACACGTCTGAGATTTGCCGCTGCTAAAACCCACATTTGGTGGGGTGTCAGTGTTGAAAACAGAAAACATGGACTACCCAGGGTCGAGCACCTGCGTTCTGCACCAGCAGCCATAAAATTCTTGTCAATTGAGCCTCTCTTGGAAGATTTAGGGACCGTCAACCTATCCGGCATCCATTGGGTGATTGTTGGCGGTGAAAGCGGATTCGGAGCGAGACCGATGCTGCGGCAATGGGTCATCTCGATCCGCAGCCAGTGTCGCCAACATCAGGTACCGTTCTTCTTCAAACAGTGGGGCGGTATCCGAAAAGGAGAAGCAGGGCGTCTATTGGATGGCCGCACCTATGACGAGATGCCCTTCGTGGAACAACCCATTTGGGTCCCCAGAATGACTGCGGTTCGCTAGCGGGACGCTTCGTTCCTGAGGCGAAGCCGACTTCCCGATAACCGGAACTAATACCGCCCATAAATAGTTTGAATTTCTCATCCGCCGCAAAACCAGATATTCAAATTCTTACAGCTAAACGCAACGGAACTGCCCGACGCAGTCCGTTGACACGACTCTTATCTCTCCGATTTTTCGCGGGCCGGATGTGTTTCGCCGCGCCCAGGCACGCTCCTTTAGGCACTTGTAGCTCGATTGATATCAGCTTTGTTAACGGGAGTACTTTCATGCGGTTGGTTCGGAAGTTCTTGCCATTCCTTCTCTTGCTGATTCTGTTGGCCGGTTCGCTGGCGGCGCAATCGACGCCAGGCTGCCCCTGATCCGGCGGCGCAAATCGCGCAATTGCAGCAGCAGGTCGCCGACGCCAAAGGTTCGGCCGACAATGCCTGGATGCTGGTCAGCGCCGCGCTGGTGCTGATGATGACCGGCCCCGGGCTGGCGCTGTTTTACGGCGGCCTGGTACGCAAGAAGAATGTGCTGGGCACCATGATGCAAAGCTTCGCGATGATGGCGCTCATTACCGTGCTGTGGTCCATAGTCGTGTACAGCCTTTGCTTCGCATCGGGAACTGGCTTCATCGGCGGAATAGGTCACGCCTTTTTGCGCGGCGTAGGGGCGCAGCCTGATCCTGATTACGCCGCCACCATTCCGCAACAAACATTCATGATCTACCAGTTGATGTTCGCCATCATCACTCCGGCGCTCATCAGCGGCGCCTTCGCCGAGCGGATGAAGTTCAGCGCCATGCTGCTGTTCATGGGGCTCTGGTCGCTGTTGGTTTACGCGCCCATGGCGCACATGGTGTGGGGCAAGGGAGGAATTCTGAACGCCAGCCTCGGCGGGCGCTTCCCTACTCTCGACTTCGCCGGCGGCACGGTGGTCCACATTACCTCGGGAGTGTCGGCGCTGGTTTGCGCCACATATCTTGGGCGGCGCCTCGGCTATCCAAAAGAGCCGATGATGCCGCACAGCGTGGTGCTGAGTTTCATCGGGGCGTGTCTGCTGTGGGTGGGCTGGTTCGGATTCAACGCCGGTAGCGCCTTGAGCGCCGGCGCTCTGGCGACCAGTGCATTCGTGGCGACACATTTTGCGGCCGCAACCGCGGCGATAGGCTGGGCGGTCGCGGAGTGGATCCGCAACGGCAAGCCCAGCGCTTTGGGCGCGATCTCCGGCTGCGTAGCTGGGCTGGTTGCGATCACGCCGGCCTCAGGATTTGTCGGCCCCATGCCGGCGTTGCTCATCGGCCTGATCGCCGGAGTGGGCTGCTACCTGATGGTCGCCAAGGTGAAAGCTGCCTTCGGTTATGACGACTCGCTCGACGCCTTCGGCGTGCACGGCGCGGGCGGCACCATCGGCGCGCTGCTGACCGGAGTGTTCGCGACCAAGCTCGTCAACCCGATATTCAAGGATGCCCAGGGCAACGCCTTGGCATCGGGAATGATTGACGGCAACTACCACCAGATCCTGAACCAGGCGGTCGGCGTGGCAATTGCCATTGTGCTGGCGGTGGTTGGCACCTACATCATCCTTCGAGTTGTGGACTTCGCGATCGGGCTTCGCGTCCCGGCCGAGCACGAGGTGCAAGGCCTCGACCTCACGCAGCACGGCGAAGAAGGCTACTACTGGGAGGTCTCGCTGCCATGAACAGTGGCTAGTGGCTAGTGGCTAGTGGCTAGCAAACACCGGCAGCTATATCGTGCTGCGATCTGACAGAGATGGGTTTCGTTTGGCGAAGGTCTGCGGCGATGGCAGGGAAAACTAGCCACTATCCACTGACCACTAGCCACTGCTTTCTAAGGAACTTATGACCAAGCTGGAGACAGTAATTCAACCCTCGAAGTTCGAAGCCGTCAAAGATGCCCTCCTCGAAATCGGAGTGGAAGGCATGACGGTGACCGAGGTTCGGGGGCACGGGCGGCAGAAGGGCCACACCGAGTTCTATCGCGGACGCGAGTACACCGTGGACGTTCTGCCCAAGGTAAAGATCGAGACCGTGCTTCCTGATCGCCTGGTGGATTCCGCGATCCAGGCGATCACCAACGCCGCCCGCACCGGAAAGATCGGTGACGGCAAGATTTTCCTGTCGCGCATCGACGATGCGATTCGCATCCGCAACGACGAGCGCGGCGAAACTGCATTGTGACGACATCTGCCTGATTTCGTTCAGGAGAACCATGCCCAGCCCGGCGGCCGACTCCACACTGCGCTCGCACTACCGGCAGGAGTTCGAGCGGCTGCGCGGGGAGTTCGAAGCCAACGGCTCGGGCGAAGCCACGGTCCGCGACCGCACGGCAGTTGTCGACAGGCTCGCTCTTCAGCTTTGGGAGCAGAACGTTTCCACGCGTGCCGGCTCCGGCGTTGCGCTGATCGCGTTGGGCGGATTCGGCCGACGCGCTCTGTTTCCTCATTCCGATGTTGACCTTCTCTTTCTGGCGGAGAATGAAGCGCGGCGCGGCTGGGCGAAGGATCCGGTGCGCAGCATCTGCCAGGAGATGTGGGACATCGGCCTGCGCGTCAGTCCGGCCACGCGCACGCTCGACGACTGCGCGCGCTTCGACCAGGACAACGTCGAGTTCACCATCTCGCTGCTCGATTGCCGCTTCCTGACCGGCGAAGCGGCGCTGTTCGAGCGGCTGCACGGCAAGATCCTGCCGCAGCTGGTGGTGCGCGAATCCGACGTGCTGGTGCAGCGGCTGGCCGAAGTGACGCGCACACGGCACCTCCGTTTCGGCAACACCATCTTCCATCTTGAGCCCAATCTCAAGGACGGACCAGGAGGACTGCGCGATACGCACGTCGCGCAATGGCTGGCCACGATCGCGGCGCTCGATTCCGGACGCAAGTTGTCTGGGTCGCTGAACCTGCAACAGAACTCCGACGGCAGCGATCTGCTGGACGCGATGGAGTTTCTTTCCGCCAGCCGCTGCTATCTGCATTACCGCAGCAAGCGCGACGAGAACGTCGTCACCTGGGAGGCGCAGGACGAGCTGGCGGCCAAGGGAATCGCGACCAAGTCGGGGCCCATCTCGTCTGCCGAATGGATGCGGTTGTATTTCCGGCACGCCCGCACCAATTACCGCAATACCACCCAATTGCTGGAGCAGGTGCCGCGCGATCGCTCGCTGTATCGCTCGTTCCAGCGCTGGCGCTCACGTGTCTCCAACCAAGACTTCTCAGTGGTGGACGGCCGCGTTTTTCTCCAGCAGTCCGCGGGCGCCCGCGATCCCGTTGTCGTGCTGCGCCTGTTTACCTTCATGGCGCGGCACGGCGTTGCCCTGAGCCTGGAAACCGAACGGCGCATCAAGAATGCCCATCGCGCACTTGCTGACGCAATGCCGCAGGACGCACGCCTGTGGGAGCACTTACGCGAACTGATGGTGCAACCACATGCGGCCGAAGCACTGCGGGTGATGCATTCGCTCAACCTGCTGACGCATGCCATTCCGGAGTTCGAGACCATCGACTCACTGGTACTCCGCGATCTCTACCACCGCTACACCGTGGACGAGCACAGCTTCCTGGCCATCGAAGTGCTGCACCGCCTGAGGAACAACGACGTCGAATGGCTGCAACCGTTTGGCGAGCTGCTGGCGGAATTGGAGCGTCCCGATCTGCTCTTCCTGGCGCTGCTGCTGCACGATACCGGCAAAGGACTGGCGGGCACCGACCACGTCCACAACAGCCTGCAACTGGGAGCGGCGGCTGTGGAGCGCATGGGACTTTCCGCCGACGACGTGGAGACGGTTTGCTTTCTTATCGCGACCCATCTGGAGATGTCCTCCACGATGCGGCGGCGTGACATCTACGATCCGGAAACCGTGCGCGAGTTGGCGACCAAGATAGGCACGCCGGAGCGGCTGAAGATGCTGACGCTGCTGACGCTCGCCGACATCAAGTCGGTGAATCCGGAAGCGCTCACGCCGTGGAAGGCCGAGAACCTGTGGCGCTTATACGCGGGTACGGCTACTTACTTCGATCGCAGCGTGGACGAAGAGCGTTTCCACGCCGAAGTCTGCACCGAACAGGTGGAGCGCGTTGCTGCGCTGCTGCCGAAACACCGGTCGCAATTGCTCAAGTTTCTCGACGGCCTGCCGCAACGCTACCTGATGTCACATTCGCCCGAGCAGGTGATCCTGCACTTCGAAATGGCGAGTCATTTGCGCAAAGAGCCGGTGCAACTCGGAGTGCGGCGGGTCAGCGGGCAGCATGAGCTCACCGTCGTGACTGCCGACCGTCCGGGCCTGTTCTCCACGCTCGCCGGAATTCTCTACGGCTGGGGCATGGACATCACCAAGGCCAGCGCGTTCTCCAATCGCGCCGGAGTGATCGTTGACAGCTTCTATTTCAAAGACCGGTTCCACACTCTGGAATTGAATCCGCCGGAACGTGAGCGCTTCAAGAAATCGGTCATCGAAATCCTGATGCGCGAAGCGCCGCTCGACCCGCTGCTGGAATCGCGCCTCAAGGCCGACACCAAGCCGGCAAAGCTGAAAGTCGAAACGCGGCTGCGGTACGACGACGAATCTTCCCCCAGCAGCACGCTGCTGGAAGTCATCACGCAGGACCGTCCGGGCCTGCTGCATACCATCAGCTCAACCCTGGCGGATGAGAATTGCAGCATCGAAGTCGCACTGATCGATACCGAAGGCGCCGTCGCGCATGACGTCTTTTATCTGACGCGCAACGGGATGAAGCTGACACGCGAGCAGCAGAGGGCCATCGAGTGGACACTGACGACGGAGCTGAGCGACTCGCTGCCGTCGAACTGGTGAGAAGCCATCAGCCGTCAGCTATCAGCCGTCAGCCCCAAACCCCAATTCCTTACCATCGCAACCGGCGACCGTGGCTCCACTCTTAGCCCACTAACCTGGATTCCTGAGAGTCGGGGCCCGTCCCCCTTGTCCATTCTTTAGAATCAGCATTATGCACAGGTTTTGGCGGCAAATTATTGAACCGCAAGCACTTATAGCATAATCTTGATTCGCAAGGACTTAGAGGAAGAATAGCCCGACCGACGGGCACTCTGCTGGCCTACCCCCTCCCCCTCCCCTGTTGCGCAGGATCATGCGGTCTAAGCAACCTCCTGGTGGGTCAAGTCGCGTACGTATGCTATTACACCACAGTGAGTTACTTGGCATTAGTGGCCAAACGCAACCGCGATAAGCAAGCTAATCATGATAATCAAATCAATCTGATAATTATGATTAGCTTGATTATCAACTTACCGCGAGCAAAAGCTACGCAGCCGAGAGCTGATGGCTGAAGGCCCATGGCTGACGGCTTTTCAAAGAGCGTTCCGGCCCGCGCACTGGGCGCGGCCTGAGAGGACACAACAACCTCGTCCTCATTGCCACTAATATCGTGCCCCGCCGACACAGGCAAGTGCATGGGTCACGCACCCATGTGACGAGAACGGAGCTACTGGGGACAGGAGCAAGGTGTCGTCGAATTCCCACCGCATTTTTGTGTACCCGTGATATAAACCTCTCTTCCCAGGACAAAGCCATGGACGAGCAGCCTCAAGGGCAAGCTGACAATCTGACAGCATTGGCGCAAGCCGCGCCCGAACTCAGACCCGAACTGGCAAAGAAACCGCTCACTGCCGCCGAGAAGTTGCTGCTGAAGAATGTTTCCAGCGGGGATGAGGCAGACTGCTCGGAGCTTGACGACGAATGGTCGGACCGCGAGCATCCGGGCTGGAAATTCGACCCTGAGCATGCGGACAAGTGGACGGACAGGCGCCAGATTCGGGCCGAGCTGCTGGCCTGGTTATGCATCAACCAGCAAGCCCGGAAACAGGTTCACCCGCGGGGAATCCAGGTGTACTGGGCCGACGTCACCGGCAAGCTTGACCTCTCATTCGTCAATGTTCCTTTTCAACTGGGGCTTCAGCGCTGCCAGGTGAGAGAGCGCCATCGACCTAAGCCGGGCCGAGGTATCAGAACTCGACCTACAGGGCAGTCTGGTCCAAGGGATAATCGCCGACGGACTCGTCGTCAAGGGCCATGTGCTCCTCCGCAACGGTTTCACCTCCAAGGGTGAGGTTCGGCTCCTGGGCGCGCAGATTGGCGGGCATCTCGCTTGCATCGGTGGCACCTTTGTCAATGAAGGCGGCCATGCGCTCAGTGCCGACGGAATCAACGTCAAGGGCGATGTGTTCCTCCGGAATGGTTTCACCGCCAAGGGTGAAGTTCGGCTCCTGGGCGCGCAGATTGGCGGGACTCTCGAATGCAACGGCGGGACCTTTGCCAACGAAGGCGGCGATGCGCTCAGTGCCGACAGGATCAACGTCAAGGGCTATGTCTTCCTTGGAAGCGGCAAGAACGCGGAGGGAGAGGACACCCCATTCACCGCCAAGGGTGAAGTTCGTCTCCTGGACGCGCAGATTGGCAGCAACCTCGACTGCGACGGTGGGACCTTTGAGAACAAAAACGGCAATGCGCTCCACGCCGACAGGATTAATGTCAAGGGCAGTGTGTTCCTGCAGAATGGTTTCACCGCCGAGGGTAAAGTTCGGCTCCTGGGCGCGCAGATTGGCGGGGATCTCGCTTGCATCGGCGGGACCTTTGCCAACGAAGGCGGCTATGCGCTCAGTGCCGACGGAATCAACGTCAAGGGCAATGTCTTCCTCCGAAGCGGCAAGAACGCGAAAGGAGAGGACATGCCGTTCACGGCCAACGGCGCGGTATTGCTGCCCTTAGCGCAGATCGACGGGCAGATTGACTGCTCCGGCGCCCGTTTCACCAACCCCGGCGGCGACGCACTCAACGCCTTTCGCGCTGTCGTAAAGAGCACGGTCTTCCTAAGCGACGGCTTCAGCGCCGATGACAGGGTTTACCTGGAAGGAGTGCAGATTGGCGGCGAGCTGGATTGCAGAGACGGGAACTTCCAGAAGGCAACCCTCGACCTGACAAACGCCACGGCGGGCGCATTGATAGATTCCGGCCTGAAGTATGTCGACGCCCGCTCACCTGTCGATGCCAAGCCGACAAAGTGGCCCCCGGGCGACGCGGACGAAAGCGAAAACAAGCACTACCTCATTCTCGACGGCTTTGTTTATGGGCGGATCGCCTCAGACGGACGCCTCGACGTTGACAAGAGGCTGGCATGGCTCGAGCGGCAACCCAAGTCCCCGTTTCGCATGCAGCCCTATCTGCAACTGGCGAAAATTCTTCGGGATTCCGGGGATAAGAGAGGGGCCCTGCGCGTGCTGGAGAAAATGGAGGACCTGCGCAGAGATGAAGAAGATCATGGGGCCCTCGCTCGTCTCTGGGGCTTGCTTTTGAAGTGGACGATCGGTTATGGCTACCACCCCAAGCGGGCCGTTCGGGCGCTCGCATGCCTAATTTTGCTGGGATGGTTTGTTTATGCCAAGAGTTATCCAGAGGGTGGGATTGTTCCTACCGAAAAGGAGGCCCACGCCGAGTTGAAGAAACCTGGGGGCAAACTTCCTGCCCGCTATCCTGCCTTTTCTGCTCCGATCTACTCGCTGGAGAATTCCCTCCCGCTGGTCAAGCTGGACCAGGCTGAGAAGTGGCAGCCCGACCCGGCAGCAGCATGGCCACCCCTGGTGCGTTGGTTTCTCCGGCTCCAGATTCTGTTGGGCTGGTTGCTGGCGACTTTCTTTGTTGCCGGCGTCACCGGCATCGTGCACAAAGAGTGACAGCGCGAAACCGTCTTGGCGATGGGCGTGAAACCGTCAAGGTGTATTTGCTGGCTGTTGGTTGCCAAGTCCCTCTCTAGCTATCGCCAGCGCAGCAATCGCAGCGGTTTCGGCGCGGAGGATGGTGTCGCCCAACGAGGCGGCGATCCAGTTTGATTGTTCGAAGAGCTGCAACTCGTCCGCCGTCCAGCCGCCTTCCGGGCCGACGGCGAGCGCCAGCGCGGTGACATTGCCGTGGGCGCGGAGTACTTCGATGAGCGTGACCTCGCGTTCAGTTTCAGCGAGAACGATTTTCAAGTCACCCGAAGCGTAGCTTCCCTCTTGCAGTGTCCCAGCGCCGCCCGCTGATGCTTCCGCGAGAACCTCTGCCGTCCCTACGGGACTCCGATCCAATTCTGACTGTACCCAGGGCTTACGCCCTGGGCTAAAATCAGTTCCGCCCCTGCGGGGCTGGTTTTCAACCGGTACACCGCACCGTGACAATTCAACCGAGCTCTCAATTACGTTCTTCTCAAGCGCATCCTTCAGCTTCAGCGGATCGCGGATTTCGGGAGGGGATGTCCGGCGCGACTGTTCGGCGGCTTCGCGCGCGATGCGCCGCCAGCGCTCGACGCGCTTGGTGGCAGCCGATGTCAAATGCTTTTCCGAGCGGCGCGCTATGACCGGAACGATGGTTGTCACGTTGAGCTCGGTACATTTTTCGATGGCCCACTCCATGCGATCGAACTTGAAGATGGCCAGCAGCAGCGTGATGGGCACAACCGCACTCGCCGTGACTTCCTCACCCAGCGCAAACTCCACCCGATCGTCGCTCACGCTGGCGACGGTCGCCCTGCGCACGCGCTCGCCGCAGGCAACCTCGAATTCCTGGCCAACCCGCGCCCGCAAGGTGCGCGACAAATGTGCGGCGTGCGCGCCGGTCAAGGCAGCGCGGTCGGCGGAAAACTCGTCGGCAATCCAGCGGCGGCGGGTCATAGACGAACGAGCGGTAAGGGAACAATCTTACACAGCTTTGTCGCTTAAAGCCGTTTGGAAGCGAACAGCAGATCCCTCGACTCGCGCCGCGACCGCGCCAAATAACGGCGCGGGAACAAACGGTCGCGGCGCTTGCTCGGGATGACAGCCCTATGAGTTGCGGCGTCGGGTCATCGGGTGAAGAGCAGCAGGGCGACGGCAATCGCCATCGCGGCATAAACTCCGCCGAAGACGCGGTTCTGGCGGGTAAGGTCATCTTCGCTGAACAGGCGGCTGTTCAGCAGGAACTCCAGCGCGGAAACCACGGCCACCAGCACCGCCATGACGAGCCAGCGCTCCTGGCGCATCTCGGCGCGAAGTAAAAACGGAATGGCGAAGAGTCCCAGTCCCAAAAAAATGAGCCCGCCGATGCGGGCCCGCTTGCGGCGCTGCGGATTCTGATAACGCACCAGCAGGATGCGCGCCAGCTCCCTCGGCCTCACCAGCCGCGCGGCTGCCGGCAACACGGTCACGATCAGCAGAAACCAGGCGTAAATGCGGAGGGCTTTATCCAAGGGAAATTCGCTCTTCACGGTTCGCTTCTCGCCATTCGCTCGTAGCTACGTGCGAGACCTCGGCAAACTTAAAGGCGGCGCGGGTGTCATCGGTTGTGAGTTGCGGATAAGCGCAATCCGTTGTTCCGGCGTGTTTACCGTCAGCGATCACGCTAACAGGAACGCGCGTACCTTCGCTGCACGCATCGCCATCATGGATCGCCGGACCGCGATTGTGATCCACGCCAGTTCACTCACACCTCGAATTGAGTCTACGCGCCGGCGCTACTGAAAGATGTCCTTCACCTTGTGCAGTAGCGAGCGGCTGACGGGCTTGTTCTCCATCGAGGTCATGGTGCGCAGCTCCTCCAGCAACTCGCGCTGCCGCTGGCTGAGCTTGGCCGGAGTCTGCACTTTTACCTCGATGTGCAGGTCGCCGCGTCCGCGGCCATTCAGCACCGGCACGCCTTTGCCTTTGGCCTTGAATATGGTGCCGGTCTGCGTACCTTCGGGAACCTTCAATGTGTACTCGCCATCGAGGGTTGGCACCTGGATCTCAGTGCCAAGAGCCGCCTGCGGAAACGAGATGGGCACGACGCAGAAGAGATTCTTACCGTTGCGCTCGAAGAAAGAATGCTCTTTGGGGTGCAACACTACATAGAGATCGCCGGGAGAGCCGCCGTAAAGTCCCGCTTCGCCTTCCCCGGAATACAGAATGCGAGCGCCTTCTTCGACGCCCGCGGGCACGTTGACCTTTACCGTACGTTCACGGGTGACGCGGCCCTGGCCTTTGCACTGGTTGCAGGGATCGACGATCAGCTTGCCCGAGCCCTGACAGGTGCTGCACGTCCGCGAGATGGCGAAGAAGCCCTGCTGATAACGCATTTGTCCGCGGCCCCCACAGGTGGTGCAGTTGATGGCCGACTTGCCGGGCGCCACGCCAGTGCCTTTGCACTGCTCGCACTCTTCCATCCGCCGGACTTGCACCTGCTTGCTGACCCCGAAGACAGCTTCCTCGAATTCGAGGGTCAGGTCTTCGCGCAGGTCAGCGCCGCGTTGCGCCCTCGAACGGCGTCCACCTCGTTGCTGGCCGAAGATGTCGCCAAATCCAAAGAGATCGCCGAAGATGTCCTGGAAATCGTTGAATACGGTGGCGTCGAATCCGCCGAAGCCTGCGCCATTGGCAACGCCCGCGTAGCCAAAGCGGTCATAACGCGCACGCTTCTCGGAGTCGGCGAGAATCGCGTACGCCTCGCTGCACTCCTTAAAGCGCTCTTCCGCGGCAGGATTATCGGGGTTGCGGTCAGGGTGAAACTGGAGGGCAAGCTTGCGATAAGCGCTCTTGATCTCCTGATCGGTGGAGGTGCGGGAGATGCCCAGCACCTCGTAGTAATCGCGTTTTACGTTAGTGGCCAGAAGTGTTTACCTAGTGTTTGGGATTGCGGGCTACGCGCACCATCGCCGGCCGCAATAGCCGGTCTTTCAAGCGGTAGCCACGCTGCAACTCATCGAGCACATGATTGTCCTCGGCCGTGTCAGTATCAACCATCTGAATGGCCTGGTGGACATTGGGATCGAACGGCTCGCCCTCGGTGGGAACGGGCTGTACGCCCAGCTTGGCCAGCGCATCATGAAACTGCTTGTCGATGAGTTCGATACCGGCGTGAAAATCTTCCAGCGACGCAGCGTTGGTCTTGAGCGCGTTGTCGAGGCTGTCAAGAATGGGCAGCAGGGTTTTGAGCGCGTCGGCGAGAGCGTAGTCCCGGTATTCCTGTTGCGCCTTGGCGTTGCGCTTGCGAAAGTTGTCGAACTCCGCTTGCAGCCGGGCGGCGCGGTCAAGATACGCAGCACGTTCTGCTTTAACCCGCTCCAGTTCGGACTGCGGCTCTTCCAGCGCGACCGCGCCGCCGCTTGCCTGCGCAGCAGGTTCGTCATCGTTTTCGGCTGGCGGAAGTTCGTGGTCCAGTTCCAACTCCCCCTCGCTGGAGCTTCCATTATGTTTCTTTGCTTGCATAAATGCTTTCTATTCCAGACGCGGGCTGGGCGCACGCGGTTCTATGTCGATTCGTTCCAGACTTGATCGAACAGGCGCGCGATGTACGACACCGCGGTTATGGTGTGCTCATAATCCATACGGGTCGGGCCAATGACGGCCAGCGAACCCATGACTTCGTCGCCCACCCGCGCCGGCGTTCCAATCAGCACAAAATTACTTAGATGCGGCATGGCGTCTTCGAGACCCACAATCACGCGCACCGCCTCCTGGCGCACGTCAAGATAAGCCGAAAGCAGATCGACAACACGCTGCTTTTCTTCCAGTGTTGCCAGCAATTGACGTAGCCGCTCCTTGTCCTGCTCGGTAATCACCAGGTTGGAGGCGCCTTCCACGTACACGGCCTGCGCCGGGCCCTCGGTGGTGAGCGCTCCCTGAGAGTAGAGTTGCTCCACCGACCGCATCAGGCGATCATATTCACTGCGCTCCTGCTGAATTCGTTTAGCAATCTCGTTGCGCAGCAGTTCCATCTCCCAGCCGCGGAAGTTCTGGTTAATGTAGGCGGCTGCCGCTTCCAGATCGGCCGCTGGGAGATCCGTGCTCAGCCGCAGCACGCGGTCGCGCACTACACCGTTGCGCATAACCACGACCGCCAGGACTTTCTTGTCGCCCAGGCGCCGGAAATATACATGCTCCAGGGCATTGTGCTGACCGGGACCCGGTGTAATGGTCACGCCCACACCGTGGGAGATCAGCGAAAGCACGTGCGAAGTGCGCTCCATGAACTCTTGCACATCTTGCGTTCCCTGCAGATTTCCCTGGATCAGGCTCTCATCCGCGGGCGACAGACGCGCTTCCCCGGTGAGCTGTTTCACGTAATAGCGATAGGCTTTTGTGGTGGGCACACGCCCAGCCGAGGTATGCGGCTGTTCCAGGAATCCCGCATCCGCCAAGTCGGCCATAACGTTGCGAATGGAGGCGGCGCTGAGGCTCTCGCGATTGCCGCGGGTCAGCGTGCGCGAGCCGACGGGTTCGCCGGTGGAGATATAGGTCTCCACGATCGCCGTGAGGATCTCACGTTCCCGCCGTCCGATGCCTTCTGGTGCGCTCATAGATGAGGCGTAAGCCGCCTTTTTACAATAGTTTAGCCGATAGCAACGTTACAATACGCCATACTTATTCTAAGAATCAGGCGGCCTACTGTCAAGATTGGCACTCAATTGATGCGAGTGCCAAGAATCGCACGGAGCCCAGCTGGGCTTGAGGCAGGATCGGTAGCAAGCGGTATGCTGCGGCCATCAACGCCGACAAAAGGATGCTCGCCACCCTGCTACAATGCAGGCGAATTGGGGCGGACTGGAGACTGCGTCAAACAGCCTGGAACTCGTCCGTCTTGATCGAACTTCTGGCTCCCGACCTCGTATAAGTGACCAGCAGTGAATAGGATTTGGGCCGGGAGTTACGTCCTTGGGAGCGCTGATTGGACGACAGCCAAGCCGTCAATGCCCTTGTCCGTCGCTGTGTGTCTGGCGACGCTGCGGCCTGGCAGGACATTGTTCAACAGTATCATCGGCGCATCTACAACATCTGCTACCGCTTTTCCGGCTCGGCAGAGGACGCGGCTGACCTGACCCAGGAAGTGTTCATCAAGATGTACCGGACGCTCAGCACATACGACACCACCCGGGCCTCGTTCATGACCTGGGTCACCACGGTAACGCGCAACCTGCTGGTGGACCACTTCCGTAAAGGAAAATATGACAGAGTCACTGACTCGCTGGACGCGGCGCCGGGAAGCCAGGAGGAGGGCTTGACGCTGGCCGAGAAGCTGGAAGACCCGTCCGCTGGGCCCGAGGCGCGTATGCGGAGCCAGCAGACGCAAAAGATGGTCCACGAGGCCCTAGGGAAGCTTTCGCCCGAGCTGCGGGAGGCGGTCATCCTGCGCGATTTGCAGGATATGGACTACAAGGATATTGCCATAGTGCTGAAAGTGCCCGAAGGAACTGTGAAAAGTCGCATAAATCGGGGACGAACGGAACTTGCACGGCTGCTCCAACGTAATTACAAGCAGGTAAACTGAACCGCCCCAACAAGCGCAAAAGCGGCGCTTGTCAGGGACCCTGAAGGAAAATGGCAGACCATATCCAACCCGGAATGCAATGCGTCGAGGTTGAGGCCCTCTTGGCCGAAGCCATCGATGGCACGTTGCACGGCTCGATCCTGGCTGCCTTTGAGGCGCACCGGGATTCCTGCCCTGCCTGCCGGACCATGGTGGAAGAGGCCAGCAGCGGTATGCACTGGCTGAAGGGGCTGGACGAAATCGAGGCGCCGCGCAACCTGGTGCATAACATTCTGGCGCAGACCATTGGACAGATTCCCGAGGCGCGCGCCGTGGTGGCTCCGAAGGGCGAAGGCTGGCTGGTGCGGCTGAAAGGCCGGCTCTCTCCAGTATTTGCTCCGGTGGTGACGCCGCGCTTCGCGATGTCGTTTGGTATGGCGTTCTTCTCCATCACCATGCTGCTCAGCATCGCCGGTTTTCATGTTGCCGATCTGCGGCACATTGACATGAGCGCAAAGGGGATCAGCAAGACTTACTACTCGACCCAGGCGCGCGTGGTCCGCTATTACGAGAACATACGCCTGGTGTATGAGATCGAAACCCGGGTGCGCGACCTGCGCCGCGTCGCGACTCCTCCGAATAAGCAACAGGAGCCGACGCCGCAACCGCCAGCGAACCAACCGAAGAGCGATTACCAGCAAGACAAGGATCGCCGTAATCAGAACTACAACCACGAGATGGGCCAGCCCGATTTGGCCTCATCTCCGCCTTCGAGCGATCAGGTAAAGGATGAAGTGATCAAACAGGCCCGGCTGAATAGGAGAACAGCATGAACTGCGCCAATCATGCCGACGTTCCCGCGACCGCATATTGCCGCACGTGTGGCAAGCCACTATGCAGCACTTGCGCGCGTGACGTCCGTGGCGTCATTTACTGCGAGGAGTGTTTGGCCTCGCATTTGAGCGGCACCATGCCGCCACCCGGCCCTGCTGCCGTGCCTCCGGGTGCCAAACCTTCAACCGGGGTGCCGAGTCCTGGACTGGCCGCGATCCTGGGATTCATTCCCGGCGTCGGCGCCATGTATAACGGCGAGTTTGCCAAGGGCTTCGTCCACGTGGTGATCTTCGCCACCCTAATCTGGATGGCCGATAACGTGAGTGGTCTGTTCGGGCTGGCAATCGCAGCGTTCGTGATCTACATGCCCATTGAGGCCTACAAAACGGCGCGCGCTAAGGAAATGGGGTTGCCCGCGCCCGATCCGTTCGGCTTCAACAGCCTGTTCTCGGGGCCCAGTAAGCATGCCGGTGCAGCGCCTGGCGTGGCTGCCAGCGTTGTACCGACGGGAGGCGGCAATCCAGCCCCACTTCCGGAGGGCCAACCTGTAGATGAGGAATGTTGCCCGCCATCGCGGGTGCCCGTTGGTGCTTTTATTCTGATCGGACTGGGGGTATTGTTCCTGCTCGATGAAATTGGAGTGTTCAACTTCCACAGTCTCTGGCGTTTCTGGCCGCTGGTGCTGATTGCCCTCGGGATTCGCGTCCTGATGCGCAGGACTGGAAGGGCGTGGTGAGGAGGACATCATGAGATACCGGTACAACCCTTATTGCTCCTGCAGCCGTTGCCGTGCTCATGGATTCATGGGACCCACCGTCCTGATCACACTGGGCGTGCTGTTCCTGCTCGACCAGATCACGCATCTGCGCTGGTTAGATTTCAGCAGTACCTGGCCGGCCTTTTTGATCGTCATCGGCCTCGTGCTCTTTCTCGAACACAACGCTTCCCCGGCCGGTCATGTGCCGCGCGAATACGGCTCCGGACCGCCCGCCTGGGTATCCCGGGACGAGCGTTCCGGAACGGCGCCATATCCGGGACAGCCGCAAAGTCCCGTGGCGACGCCGCCTCTGGTTGCTCCGGCAGCCCCAGTCACACCGAGTGCGGATTGGAACAGACCTGACGATCCGGAGGTGCGCAATGGCTAGCACTGGTCAGTATCCTCCGCCACCCGTACCGGCGCAGTATCCGCCGCCGTACCGCTATCGCCGCTCGATTGCCGGCCCGCTGGTGCTGATCGTCATCGGCCTCGTGTTCCTGCTGCGAAACCTGGGCGTGCGGGTTCCCATCTGGCATTGGTTCGGCCATTGGTGGCCGCTGCTGCTCATCCTCTTCGGTGTGATTCGGCTGATCGAACACTCCATGGGACAGCACCAGGGTTACAGGAGCAGCAGATTGGGAGCAGGAACTGTCCTGCTTCTGATTCTGATTGTCGCCGTCGGGTTGTCGGCCCATTACAGTTCCGACATCGATTGGGGAGGCGTTCGCGATCAGATCCAGATGGACGACAACCTAGGCGGCATCTTCGGTACGGCTTACACCTACGACGATACGTTGCAGCAGTCTTTCCCGGCTAAAGGCACTCTGCGCGTGGTTTGCGATCACGGGGGCCTGAACATCTCGCCCTCCGATGACAACACGCTGCGGGTCGTTGTCCACAAGAAGCTGTACGCGCAGAACCAGAACGAAGCCAACAAGTACAACGACAGCACGCGGCCACAAGTCACCGTTAACGGCAGTGCTGTGCTGTTGAACGCCAACACCAATGGAGCGGGTGATCACGGCGTCGAAAGCGACATGGATATCTTCGTGCCGCGGGATGCCCTGCTCGATATCGCCAGCAAACGTGGCGATGTGACCATTAACGACCGCAAGGCCGATGTAAAGGTGTCGTTGCAGCGTGGCGACGTGGCGTTGGACGGTATCGCGGGCGCTGCGAAGCTGAATATGGAGAAGGGATCGGTTCGCGCTTCCAAGATCAGCGGCGATCTCGATATAGAAGGCAATATCGACAACGTTAGCGTCGATGAATGTGGTGGCGCAGTCCATCTCAGTGGCGACGTTTTTCAGGACATCCGCCTGAGCAAAATCGCCAAGACCGCCTCTTTCAAATCGTCACGCTCCGACATGGAAATCGCATCCGTTCCGGGAGAAATTGAGATTGCGACCGATTCCGTGCGTGGTAATGATCTCAACGGGCCTAGCCGGGTGGTCACGCGGTCCAAGGAGATTCACCTGGAGGACGTCTCCGGCGACTTGCAAGTTGAAACCACCAATGGCGACATTGAAGTTCGCGCCGCCAGCAAGTTGCCTGTGGGCAGGATGACGATCACCGGCAAGCGCGGCGACATCACTCTAACCCTGCCCTCGAATGCTGGTTTCCAGATTGAGGCGACTACCCGCAAGGGCGATATCTCGTCCGATTTCAACGCAATCAAGGTCAATGAGACCAATGGCAAAGCAGAGGCGAGCGGGACGGTTGGCAACGGCGCCGCCAGGCTGCAGATCACCGCAGATACCGGCGACATTCGAATCGCGAAGGGATAGTTTTCATTCAGCATAGACAGCGGAGGCGCAGAAAAATCTGCGCCTCCTTGCTTTAGTGGATGGCGGATAGAGTTTTCAGAAACTCAAAGCTTCAAGCCCTGTCCACCGTCACTTTCTTCACAATCCCCTCCACCTCGTCCACCACTTCATCAATGTTCTTGTGCGTGGTATCGATGTGCACCGCGTCGGACGCCGGGACGAGCGGTGATGCCGGCCGGGTGCGATCACGCTCATCACGAGCGGCAATCTCGGCCAGCACGCGCTGCGCCTCCTCGGGCGAGGGCGAGCCATTTTGCAAGACTCTGCGCTCCGCACGGACGCTGGCATCGGCATCGAGAAAAACCTTCACGTCCGCCTTCGGAAATACGGCAGTCCCAATGTCGCGGCCTTCCATGACCACGCCGCCGTCTTTGCCCAACTCGCGCTGGCGCATGACCATCAACTGTCGCACCAGTTGGTGCATGGAAACGCGCGAGGCCGCTGCGGTCACATCCGCCTCGCGAATGCGCTGCGAAACATCGCGGCCATCGAGCAGCACCCGGTTGCCTTCGCCGCGTGGTTCCAGATGGATCACGGTATTCTCCGCCAGCTTTCGCAGCGCCTCGGCGTCATCCAGCGAAACGTTATGCTCTATCGCCTTAAGCGCCAACGCGCGATACATGGCGCCGCTCTCGAGATTAACGTAGCCGAGTTTCTTCGCCAGACGAGCGGCGATCGTGCTCTTGCCCGATCCAGCGGGGCCGTCGATGGCGATGACTAACTTGCGAGTCATGCTCATTCCTTGCTGGTGTCCCGCTTGGGAACTAATGGCTTCGACCGTTCGGCGGACTGGCGGGGACGCCGCTCTACCAGCGGCATGCCCGGCCGTGGCGGAAGCGGCTCGAATCGTCGCTTCGGTTTGAATTCACGGTCTGCAAGATGGGTTTGCGGCGCCTGCAGCGACGAGACTTGCAGCATCACGCGCCCGGCAACGTGCACGTATGTGAGTTCACGTGCGGCCTGCAACGCATGGATGCCCTCGCGCACCCGCGCCCGGCCGATGATTCTGGAAAAGAACTGCTCGACCTCTTCCTGTTGCGCGGCCAGCACGCAGTCAAGATACTTCGAAACTAACGCCGTCAGCGACTCGGCAAACGAAACGTGCATGCCTTGACGCACCGCCTGCGGCGACCAGCGAAAGAGCACGTCCCAGAACACGCCCTCGTCGTGCTTGTAATCCACGCGCGTGATGCGTAATTTCGCCCAGAGTTCGTCCAAGGCGCGGTCCAGGGCCGCCTCCGAGATGTCACCCCCGAGCAACTCACGCACCCGGTGTTTCGAAATCGGGCCTTCCTTCTGGATGATGTGGAACGTATCTACGGCGAGTGGGGAGTACTCCGAACGCGCGCCGGACTTCGGCGGCTGGCGCGGGTTGCGGTCGCCAACCAAGCCGTAGAAGTACGGGAACACCGACGCCGATATGATGAAATTGTTTTCAGGAAAGACGTTTGCCTCATAGGCCGCTTTCTCTCGTAGCAGGCGGACCATCAACTCCTTGGCCCCGCGCGCCCCGGCATCGGCAAACGCCATCTGCGCCGTCGGCAACTTTTCGTCGCTACCCTTGTATGCGCCCACGAAAGTCGGGACCAACACCGGCGGGCGTTGCGGATAGAGCAGGCAGAATCCGACGGACTCAATGAACTCGCGCGCCTCCTCCAAGGTGCCGACGGGCTGCCCGTTCAAGCGCCACTTCTCCCGGCGCAGCTCTTGTAGTTGCTGTTCCTGCATGGGGTTTTTGCGGAAGCGAAATCAGATGCGCTTAAATGCCCGCTGGATATCCTTAACAGAATACCGCAGAACCACCGGGCGGCCATGAGGGCAACTCATGGGGCAATCGGTTTTGGCCAGCTCGCTTAGCAGCCATTCCATTTTGTTCTGCTCCAGCGGCATGTTGACCTTGATGGCCGCATGGCAGGCAATGCTGGCGGCGATGTTGGTGCGGATCTTCTCCAGGTTCAGCGTCTGCTCTTCGCGCTCAAACTGCTCGAGGATTTCGTGCAGCAGATGCTCGACATCGCCCGCCCCAACGCCAGCCGTGGTGGTCTTAACCGCGATGGTGCGCGAGCCGAAGGGTTCAACCTCGAAGCCATTGCGGTGCAGTTCATCGGATATCTCGGCGAACACCGCCATTTGGCCGGGCGTCAATTCGATGATGAGCGGCATCAGAAGCTGTTGCTTCTGCGGTGATTCTGCCAGCCGCTCCTTGCAGATTTTTTCGAACAGGATGCGTTCGTGAGCGACGTGCTGGTCAATGATCCACAGCCCCTGCGGATTGATGGCGAGAATGAAGGAATCGCGAATCTGGGCGACGGGCTTCAGCGTTGCCAGCGATTCCAGGCCCACTGGCGCATCGTCGTCAGCCACCACTGCGGAGCAGGCGTTCTCTCCGCGAAACATGGCAGCGGCCGCCTGACCTGGACCTCCGAAGGTTTGCGGTCCAAACCGAGCGACCGGCACCGCTGCGTTGCCTTCGACGGCGAACCCGCTGCCCTCGAATTGCAGGCGCGCGCTGAAGGGCGGGATTTCCGGTGGACGCAACGCAACGGCCGCATCGGCTTCGGTGACGTGCAGTTCTCTGTCGCTAAAATCGCCCGCCCCAGGCGTGAGCGAAGGCGACGCCGTGGGCTGCGCGCGGATCTCCGTCATAAATGCCGGCACGGGACGGGTTTTCATCAGCACGGCCCGGACGGAATCGCGAATGAAATCGTGCAGCACCGACGATTGCCGGAAGCGCACCTCGGTCTTCGATGGATGCACGTTCACGTCAACTTCCGTGAACGGCATCTCCAGGAAGAGCAGCACCACGGGGTATACCGTGGGCGGGATAATGTTGCGATAGGCCTCAGTTAGCGCGTGCTGCACCACGCGATCGCGAATCAGGCGGCCATTCACGAAGATGAAGATTGAGTTGCGATTGAGTTTCTGGATCTCCGGCCGCGAGACAAAGCCATGCAACTTCACCTCGCCCTTGACCGGCTCTTGCGGCTCCTCCTCTTCGCTGCGCCGCCACGGCGGAGGCTGGGGCAGACCAATGCGCGCCAGCGGCAGCAGCGCGCTCAGCGGGATCAGTTGGTCAAGCGTCTCCTTGCCGAAGACCTGGTAGATGCGCTGTGAGTGGTCAGCCACCGGCGGTGCGATCAGCATCGCGTTGGTGGC
This sequence comes from uncultured Acidobacteriaceae bacterium, assembly GCA_963833155.1. GTDB lineage: Bacteria > Acidobacteriota > Terriglobia > Terriglobales > Acidobacteriaceae > Bog-257. The sequence continues at coordinate 102,062 of CAWHWY010000019.1, read as the reverse complement.
GGAATGAAGCTCCCAATGCATCTCAGGGTGCGCCAGGGCGTAGTGCGTAACCAGCGACGCAATGTGCGACAGCTCGGTGGACTCGGCCCTAAGGAACTTTCGCCTTGCCGGAATGTTGAAGAATAGATCCCGTACCGTGATCGCAGTTCCCGGCGGCAGCCCCGCCTCTTCCACGGTCAAGAGCTTGCCGCCAGCGATCTCGATCACCGTACCAGCGCCGTCTTCGGCGGCATGGGTCTCCAATCTCAGCCGGCTTACCGATGCGATCGAGGGCAGCGCCTCGCCGCGAAACCCCAGGGTCGCAATGCTCAGCAGGTCATCAGTGTTGCGGATCTTGGAGGTGGCGTGGCGCTCGAAGGCGAGCATCGCATCGTCTCGCACCATGCCGCAGCCGTCGTCGGTCACCTGGATGAGCTTCTTGCCACCCGCCTCGACGTTCACCCGGATGCGGCGCGCGCCGGCATCGAGCGCATTTTCCAGCAATTCTTTGACGACCGACGCAGGCCTCTCGACGACTTCACCGGCGGCTATCTTGTTGGCTACGTTTTCGGAGAGAACGTGGATGCGGCCCATGGCTTCAAGAGTAATTCAGCATAGGGGCACGGAGATACCCTGCTTCACTGCCTTGGCGCGTAGTATCCCTTGCGCGCCCGCACTTTGTACTTCTTGTTGTCGGCAAGGATTTCGATCTTGCGGTACTTGCCATTGGGCGCGAAGTCCGCCGGCTTATAGGAGACGTCGTACTGGCTGCGCAGCTCATCCTGGATCTGCGAGAATGCGTCGGCAACATCCTGAATCTTAAACGGGAAGAACGCTTTGCCTCCGGTCTCGTCGGCGAAGTGCTCGAGGATCTTGTCGCCGCGCAACTTGAGTCCGCTGGTGTTGGTCGATATTGCATAAATGATGACTTCGGCGCGTTGCGCCATCTCTACCGCTTCCTCGCGCGAGACCCGGCTCTGGTTGTCCTCGCCATCGCTAAGCAGGATGATGGCTCGTCGCGTGGCGCCGGTGCTCTGGTCCTGCATGAGTTTGTCACGGCAGGCGAAATAAATGGCATCGTACATGGCTGTTCCACCGCCCGGACGCAGCATCCGCACACCGTGCGACAGCGCTTGGGTGTCGTCGGTCATGTCCTGCGTGACTTCGGGGGTGGTGTCAAAGCCGATGACGAAAGCCTTGTCGGAGACCCGCCGGATGATCTGGTTCAGGAACTCGATCGCTGCTTCCTGCTCGAACTTGAAGCGGTCGCGCACCGAGTTGCTGGCGTCAATCAGCAGGCCGACCCGGAGCGGCAGGTTGGTCTCACGGCTGAACGAGCGAACGCTCTCTGCCGGCTTGTTGTCGTCATACACACGGAAGTCGCTCTGCGTGAGGTCTTTGACGTAGTGGCCGCGCTTGTCGGTCACGGTGAAGACCACGTTCACTTCGTCCACGCGCTTGCGAATCGTGGTCAGCGTGTCGTCAGGCGTATCGCCGAGGTCAGTTTTATCGACGGGTTTGGCGGCGGATGAACTGGGAAGCGCGTTCGACTTCGCCGCTTGGTCTGCTGGAACCGGAGGCGGCGTGATGTTGGTTGGTGCGCCGGTGTTGGTCTGCGGAGAGGACGCAGAGTCGCTGGAGGCATTGCCTGTGCCGGAGTACCATCCTTAGCGGTCTCGGATGGGGCGGCCGGGGCGGTCTGCTGCGGGGGGAACTTGGTCGCCGAGGGCGCCGTCGGAAGCTGCTCAGGTGGGGGATTCTGTGCAGCGAGCCCCCACGGCAACACCGTCAGTGCAATCAGGATTAACCAGTACTTCATTGAAATTCATTATAGCTGCTGCTGGAATTGACCACAGAGGCACAAGAGGAGAATCGGGTGGGTGCTGGACCTACTGATTACTCATGCAACTCCCGAAGAAATTGAGCGAGCCCTTCCGGTAAGGGCGCGGTGAACGAAAGCGGTTCGCCGGTGCGTGGATGCGCGAACTCGATGGCCGCCGCGTGCAGGAAGTTCCTATTGAGGCGGAGCGCACCGCGCTTCTGCGGTGCACTGCTAGTCCCGCTCTTAGAACTATGTGCTTCCAAAATCTTCTTTGCCGATACTCTTCGAACAGGGATGGCTCGCAGGTCGTGGGGGGCTCCATAACGCGTGTCGCCCACCACAGGATGGCCAATTGACGCCAGGTGCACGCGGATCTGATGAGTGCGGCCGGTCTCGATGCGCACGTCCAGCAGCGCAAACTTTCCGAACGGCGACTGTATGCGCTCGCGGACCTCGTAGTGCGTCACTGCTGCGCGTCCTCCGGTGCGGCGCGTGGTCATCCGGGTACGTCGAACCGCGTCGCGACTGATCTCACTGTCGATGGTCCCTCCACTTTTTGCCGGCCAGCCATGCACCAGAGCTACATAGCGCTTTTTCACCTGCCGGCTGGAGAACTGGTGGGCCAAATTGTGATGGGACGCATCGTTCTTGGCGACCACGATCAGCCCGCTGGTTTCCTTGTCGAGACGATGCACGATTCCTGGACGCACATTGCCACCCATTCCTGACAGCTTGCCAAAGCGATACAGCAGCGCATTGACGAGAGTGCCGCGGTTTCGTTCGCCATCGGTCGCCCCCGCACCGGCATGCACCATCATTCCGGCGGGCTTGTTGATGACCGCCAGATCGTCATCTTCGTAGACAATGTCGAGAGGGATGTCTTCTGCGATGGCCCGCAGCGGCGCGGGTTGCGGGTCGCCGAGAATGGTGATCTGCTCTCCACCGCGCAATCGCAGCGACGGTTTCGATGCTGACCCGTTGACCAGAGCCTTCCTTTGCTCAAGCAGCTGCTGCACGCGAGCGCGACTAACGTCCGGAATTTGGGTGGTCAGAAATTGATCAAGCCGCTGGCCAGCCGCATCAGCAGTGACAAGAATCATGATAGGAAAGCGTGCCGGACATCCGCGACGAGGATACAACATGGTGCGGTTCGCCGTAGAGGTGCGGAGACGGTAAGGAATCGCAGATGTCAGGTCTGAAGCTGACCAAATTGCACAGAGACGAAAGCCACAGGCGACACCGAAGTCCTGGTTGTCTCCCTCTGTGACCTCCGCGCCTCCGTGGTGAACACTGGTTCCTGTTCTTACCTGGCCGCTTTCACCGCTACTGGTGGGGCGAGCGCGACCCGGCGCATCCAGAGCAGCCCACCCCCGATCACCAGCAATAGAGCGATGGCCTGCGTTCCCGACATGAAGCCGAGGAACTCTCCGCGTCCGGGATCGCCGCGGAAAAACTCTATGAAATAGCGGGCGACACCGTAGATGATCATGTAGGTGCCGATGATTTCGCCTTCAAATTTCTTGCGGCGGATGAGCCAAACCAGAAAGAGGCAGTTGCAAAGCTCCGCAACCATTTCGTAGAGCTGGGTGGGATGCAGCGGCACGTTGAGCGGAGTTCCAACCACTTCATTCGCCAGCGGATTATGGAAGGTCACCGCCCAGGGGACGTGTGTCTCGCGGCCATAGCAGCAGCCTGCGGCAAAGCAGCCGACGCGGCCGAAGGCGTGTCCCAGCGCAAGACCGGGAGCGAACACATCGCAAGTTCGAAGCACGGGCATATGGTTGCGGCGCATGTACCAGACGCACATGATGAGCGCAAGCAGGAAGCCGCCAGACCACACGCCGCCCGCCTGAAAGGTTGACAGGCTGAAAATCTCGGACGGGTGCTCGCGGTAGTACCCGAGCTCAACCAGGACCATCAGGATCTTGGCGCCGAAAATGCCGGACAGGATGGCGATGATGCCGAGGTTCCAGAGCTTGTCGGGATCGAGGCCCTGTTCGCGGCCAATCTTAACGATGAGCATGAGGCCGAAGATCAGACCCAAGGCGGCCATCAGGCCGTAGGTCGGCAGGCCGAAATTGCCAAAGTGCAGGAAACGAGGGAACACGTGTCCATTTTAGATGCAAAGCTGGATTGGCGGGTTCAGCGGCAACCAGCGGTCACTAGAAAAGCCGACCCGCGGGGCCGTGAAGGGTGGGCCGTCAATGAACCCGTCCTATACGGTGGGAACCCGCCGCGGCTCTTTAGGCATTTCCGCATGGCGGAACATCGCACACCGAACCGAATGCGAGTCGGGTCCCCTGTTCATTGAGCATTGGTTCAAAAAACGGTTGCCACCAACACCAACTTTGCAGGCCGGCTATTGCCTCAGATGCTATGCAAAAGGTAGGAAGATGACAAGAGGGGCCAAGCAGATAGTTGGCAGCTTACGTGCCGTTCATCGAGAGAGTTCACACCACGGGAACACGGCAAGACACGAAATCTGGAAGGTATTAAGATATCGTCTTTCGATGCATGCCGTGTGTGCTACCGCAGGCGGAGTCTTACCCGGCCCGTCGTGGCTCTGATAGTACTTCGTCGAGCGCGCCTGCCAACTGCTCAGCCCGCGCGTTGTAGTCGCTGGCAATACCGTCGTGTTTGCGCTTGAGCAAATGGAACTCGTCGGCGATGTTCAGCGCGGCCAGTACCGCGACACGCAAGGAATCCACGGTCGACGCCTGCTGCGAGATCAGCCGCATCTTGGTGTCCACGTAGGCGGCCAATTGAGCGATGTACTCCGGGTCGGAGCCCCGGAGGTGATAGGTCTGATCGTAGATCTCGACACGGACGCTGCTGCTGCTGCCGTTGGATTGACTCAAAGCTAGCCTCCCTCAAATCTCCCTTGCGCAGCCATGTCCGGCTGCGCCCGAATCGATAAACACTCCTTGTCGCGGACCTTAGTGCCCGCTCTATTTCTCGATTATCACGCCGATTCTTCCGTCGTCAAAGCCTCAATTTGGTCGAGCATCTTTTCTACTCGGGTACGTACCTCCTCGCGCTCGCGTCGCAAAGCCACCAACTCGTGGCGCAAAGTGTCAACCTCTTCCTCGCGTTCATTGAGCTGCTCGCGCAGGCGGGTGGCGTCGCGCTCAGCAGCAGCTTTGGCCTCGCGGGCGGACTTCAGCAGCTCAATTGTACGAAGGACTTTTTCTTCCAGGGACTTGAAATCAGCAGTGGAGGGAACAGATGTGACTTCAACTGCGTTCGCCGGCATGATGAAAATGGACCTCGAAAAAATTTGGTGTTGCGAGCGCAGTATATCGCAGAAGTTCTCGCTTGATTTGTAGACAACTCACGATTCCGGAATGCGAACCATGAATGACATTAGAGTTGAGAACCGCCTCATCCCGGCGAGGCGCTCCAACCAAAGCCCCCATCGGTGGAGGGCCCTGCGTGCGAGCGCTTCCGTTTAGTGCGGCTGCACATACACTAGATTTGGCGTTACCAGATTCCCGTTGGAATCCTTCAGGTTGACGGCGATCTGCTGCACGTCCGTGCTGGAGGCGACGTCAATACGGTGCACCGTGCCGTCGCTCGTACCAACGTACACCTCCGCGCCATCGAGGGTGATGCCGCCGCCGTAAGCCGTGGCCCCGCCAAAGTACGGTATTACCGATGGTGTCGAGGTCGACGGGATCAATGTGAGGAGCTCCGGCAAGTCGCTGATGATCCACATGCGCGAGCTGTCAGAGCTATAGAAAAGCTGCCGGGCGTTAAAGGCGCCAACTCCCATGTCCACGGAGCTGATCGTGCTCTGAGTCGTGATGGGACAACCTTGGTTCAATGTCCCCGGAGTGGACACTACGTCAATCGAAGGCGAATCCGCAGCCACGGCGCCTGTACCGTTGGGAATGGGGACGATCAGCGTAGGAGCGTTCGCGGAAAGCGTCTGCACTTCAGTCTGGTTACAGGTCGAGCGCATGTCAATCTCATTGGGATTGCTTCCCGTGATATAGGTCAGCCCGCCCTGCGCGCTGATACCCAACGCATTCGTCGTGTACGGCAACGCCGTCATACCGCTCAACCCGGTCTGCAAACCAAACGCCAGATCAGTTCCGGTCAACCACTCATTGAATTTGCTATCGGGGGTATAAGAGCTGGATCTGGTAGTGAATCCGTAACTGGTATACAAAACAGTCTGAGTGCCGACGCTCCAGTAATAAATGACGTTCGCCACGCCGTCGGAAATCAGCAAGTAGTTGCCATCCGGCGAGATCGCCACGACCGCTCCGTTTACAGGATAGGTGCCGACCGCGTTGGTCGTGAGGTTAACCGCCGTCAAGCCGGAACTCGATCCCAAATAAAGGTAGTGTCCTGCCGGGTCAGTGATGATTGAGTTCGGCGGGTTCGGCAACGTAAGGGCGGTGCCCGGCGTGTTGGTCGAAGTGCTGATCGGGACAACTGTAGTGGAATTCGTGCTTGCGGCATAGACGTTGGTTGTGGTGCCGCCGGACACCGTCGCAGTCACCACGTTAAGGCTATATTGCGCGGGAAGGTTGATGTTGCAGTCTGGATAGCTGCAAGAAGCGGTAATCGATGCCGTTCCCGGAGCGGCAGCTGTGATGGTTGCAGGATTGTTGCCGTTGGTCCCGGTGGCGACGGTGACACTGGCCAGGGACGACGAGCCCCACGTGAGATTCGGTTTGATGTATTGGCCATTGCTATCGTAAACGTCCGCAGTGAGCGGCTGCGTGTTGCCTTTGCTCAAGGTGAACGACGTGTTGGAGGAGCTGGCGTCGTGTACAACGATGGAAACCGCAGGACACGTAATGTATGGAACGCTGACGCCGTTCACTCCCGAAACGCTTGCGAAGATCGTGGTTGAACCGGGAGCTTCCGCTGTGAAAACGCCATTGGTGCTATTTAGGGCTGTAATGACGTTGGCCGTACCGCTACAAGTAGCGGTGCCATTGCTCAGTGTGGCCGTCGTTGGTGGTGCGGTTGCACCGTACCCGGACGCCGTGACTGTGAGTCGTGTTCCGGTGGCAATCGTATTCGTACCGGTCAAGGCGACCGTGGCGGTGGCGCCAACAACACCAAGACCAACACCGCTGATGCTGGTTAGCGCGGTGGCGACTGTTGCCGTGCCGCTACAGGAGGCTGAGCCATTGCCCAGGATGGCCGTTGTTGGTGCTGCAGTCGCACCATACCCCTCAGCCGTGATTATCAGCCGCGTTCCGGCGGCAATCGTGTCCACATCCGTTAAGGCTACGGTGGCCGTTGCACCAATAACGCCGTTGAAGTTAGATAGATTGCAGGTTTGGCCTGCTGAACCGATAATCGACCCGCCCCCGGTGTACGTTGGGGTATTCGTAGCCGAAGAGTACGTGGGATCGATGCCGGATGAGCCACCTACCGCGAAGTTCGATAGATTGCAGGTTTGGCCGTTCGTACCAGTAATCGTTCCGCCCGATTGGTACGTCGGACTATTCGTAAGCGAAGAGTAAGTCCCCTCGATCCCAGCTGAGTTGCCAACTATGGTCAAGTCGTTTGAACTAACCGTAATGGGCCCGACGGTGGACGTAATGTCACATGGCGAAGATTGCGAGCACCCCGGCGCCGAGGTACTGAAGGCCTTGGTTGTTGCGTTCACAAGCAGCCCCATGCTGGTGCAGCCACCGGGCGGGTAGGCCACCACGCGGTCCACCTTCAAATGCACATAGATCGTAGCCGTAGCGGTGACGTTCCCGGAAGTCGCGGTTATCGTGACCTGTCCTACTCCAGCCTGCCCGATGGTGGCGTTGCAATTGATGATGTTGGCGTCCCACACGCCGCCACATATCAGGCCGCCGCTGGAGACGGTAGCGATGCCGTTGTTGCTGCTGGTGAATGTTATGTCGGCTGCTATGATCGATCCAGCCGAGTTGTTGGCCACTGCGGAGAGCGTCGCCACATCTCTTTCATTCAGCGAGATGGTAGTCGGCGTGAGAGTGATACTGGCAACAGCCTGCGTTGTGTTGCTGGAGCCTCCGCAACCGGCGAGCAATGAAAGTAGAACGGCTGATAAAAGTGCAGCCAGGACAGAAGCCACGGGGAACCGCTGCATGTACCCTCCCCGCCAGACCGGAAATCCGGCGGATCTATGAAAGCGAAATAATTCCTGACGGAAAGCCCTCAGTGTAGAAGCTGTCAGCGCTTTCGGCAAGCCGCCCATCCATGAAGCACCGCTGACTCTTAACCGTGCTGTCGGACGAACCTTGAAACCCCAGCACTGCTGAGTTGTTGTCGTGATGCATGGTTTCGCGTCTGCGTCCGCGGGACATCCAACTTCGCTCCGCGATGATTGACGAGCCGTGGCAGAGTTGTTATATTTGTATGGTTCCGCGAGTTATGTTTGGCCTGCCGGTGGTGTTTGGCTGTGCTGTAGTAATGTATCGCGTCCTGTGGAACGAATGTCGCAGGATGTCCTCGCTGAAACGTGCCTGCGCTTCCGCTGGAGCTTTCCTGCGGGTATGTGGGCCGAGGCAACGAAACGGAGTGCCCTCGTTCTGAATCTCCGCACTGGCTTTTAGCCCCAGTTTGCGGAACGACCACGGTGCCACCGTCGTTAGTCTAATCTGATCGGAAACCGACATTCCCCGGGGACTGTGTGTATGCGGGGAAGTATGGGCGGTGAGCGGCTGCCCAGTCCCAAATGGGATAAGCTTTGCGCGTTGCAGAAGAAGACGCGCAATTGTGGCCGAGTGCGGCCAAGAGTTTGGTGAAAGTTGTGCCAGCCCAAACCTGGCTTTAAGAACGAAGGAGCTGCAAAGAGTGCCTACATTCAATCAACTGGTGCGTAAGGGCCGGACGGCGCCGAATTACAAGACGGCCAGTCCGGCGCTGCAGTCCTGTCCGCAGAAGCGCGGTGTCTGTACCCGTGTGTATACCCAGACACCCAAGAAGCCGAATTCTGCGCTGCGTAAGGTCGCCCGCGTGCGGCTGACCAATGGCATCGAGGTTACGACGTATATCCCCGGCGTCGGCCACAACCTGCAGGAGCACTCGATTGTGCTGATCCGCGGCGGCCGCGTAAAAGACCTGCCGGGGGTTCGTTATCACGTGGTTCGCGGCACCTTGGATTCCGTCGGTGTCGCCAACCGCAAGCAGGGCCGTTCCAAGTACGGGGCCAAGAGGCCGAAGGCTTAGTCGAGGTTCTATGCCGAGAAAAGGACATATCGCGAAGCGTGAACCCCTGGCAGACCCGGTCTACCAGTCCACGCTGGTCAACAAGTTCGTTAACTCTATGATGTGGGACGGCAAGAAGAGCACCTCCCAGTCCATCTTTTACCAGGCCATGAAGAAGCTCGAGGAAAAGGGTGGCGATGAGGCGATCAAGCTGTTCAAGAAAGCCGTGGAGAACACCAAGCCGGTGCTGGAAGTGAAGACCCGCCGTGTGGGCGGCGCCAACTACCAGGTACCGGTGGAAGTGAACGCCGACCGCCGCACCTCTCTCGCCATCCGCTGGATTCTGACGTACAGCCGCGGACGAGGCGAAAAAGGCATGGTGGACAAACTGGCTAACGAGTTGCTCGACGCAGCCAATAATCGCGGGGCTGCGATCAAGAAGAAAGAAGATGTACACCGCATGGCCGAGGCCAACAAAGCCTTCGCCCACTACCGCTGGTAGGAAATGCGGCCTCTGCCGCCCTTGGGCGGCGATAAAGGGTTCGAGTAGGTCGCTCCGGCAAGGCGCCAGGGGCTGCGAGAAACGGAAAAGATTTTGCCACGACAGGATCCATTAGACCGCTGCAGGAATATCGGCATCATGGCCCATATCGATGCCGGTAAGACCACCACCACGGAGCGCATCCTGTTCTATACAGGACGCACGCACCGTATTGGTGAGGTCCATGAAGGCACGGCGACCATGGATTGGATGGCGCAGGAGCAAGAGCGCGGCATCACCATCACGTCGGCGGCTACCACCTGCTTCTGGAACGACGTTCGGATCAACATCATCGATACGCCTGGCCACGTGGATTTCACCGCTGAGGTGGAGCGCTCGCTGCGCGTGCTCGACGGCGCCTGCGCCGTTTTTGACGCCGTGCATGGAGTTGAGCCTCAATCCGAGACCGTGTGGCGCCAAGCCGATAAGTATGGGGTGCCGCGGATTTGCTTCATCAACAAGATGGACAAGATGGGCGCGGATTTTGAGCACGCCGTCGACACCATCCGCAAACGCCTGAACGCCCGCCCCGTGGCCATTCAGCTGCCTATCGGCCAGGAAGACAAGTTCAAGGGCGTCATTGATCTCATAACCATGAAGGCGATCATCTGGAATGATGAGACCATGGGCGCCGAGTACGAGATCGAGGAGATCCCGGAAGAGCTGAAGAAAAAGGCACAGGCTTATCATCAGATCCTCGTCGAGACCGTCGTCGAGAACGACGATCAAGATGAGCTGATGCATAAGTACGTTGAAGGCGAAAGCATCGGCGAAGTCGAGCTGAAAACGGCACTGCGCCGCGCCACCCTGAAGATGAAACTCTTTCCGGTGATTTGTGGTACCGCTTTCAAGAACAAGGGTGTACAGCCGCTGCTCGATGCGGTTATTGATTATCTGCCTTCGCCGCTTGATGTTCCCCCAGTGAAGGGGAAGGACCCGAACACAGGGAAAGAGATCGAACGTCCAGCCGACGACAACGCGCCATTCTCCGCGCTGGCGTTCAAGATCATGACCGACCCATTTGTCGGGCAGCTCACGTTTATTCGCGTGTACTCGGGCCATCTCAAGCAGGGCGACAGCGTTTACATCAGTGGACGTTCGCGAACCGAACGAATCGGCCGCCTGTTGAAGATGCACGCCAACAAACGCGAGGACATCACGGAGATCTATGCCGGCGACATCTGCGCCTGCGTCGGCCTGAAAAACATCACTACGGGCGACACAATCTGCGACGAGAATCATCCGATCGTGCTTGAGTCCATTGAATTCCCGGCGCCGGTGATCGCGGTTGCCGTCGAGCCGAAGACAAAGGGTGACCAGGAAAAAATGGGCGTCGCGCTGGGCAAGCTGGCGCAGGAAGATCCAACCTTCAAGGTTTCGACCGACCCTGACAGCGGCCAGACCATCATCGCCGGCATGGGCGAGCTGCACCTGGAAATCCTGGTCGACCGCATGATGCGCGAGTTCAATGTGCAGGCCAATGTGGGCAAGCCGCAGGTGGCGTATCGCGAGACCATCCGCAAACAGTCGCAGGCGGAAGGCAAGTACATCCGCCAGACCGGCGGCAGCGGCCAGTATGGGCACGTGCGCATTCGGCTGGAGCCGAACGAGCCCGGCAAGGGATACGAATTCGTCAACGAAGTCGTGGGCGGCGTGATTCCTAAGGAATTCATCAAGCCGGTGGACCAGGGCATTCGGGAAGCCATGGAAGGCGGCGTTCTCGCCGGCTACGAAATGGTGGACGTGAAGGCCACGCTCTACGATGGCAGCTATCACGATGTGGATTCCAACGAAATGGCCTTCAAGATCGCCGGTTCGATGGCCTTCAAGGAGGCTGCGCGCAAAGCCAGCCCGGTGCTGCTGGAGCCGGTAATGTCGGTGGAAGTGGTCGTGCCTGAGGAATATATGGGCACCATCATCGGCGACCTGAGCAGCCGCCGCGGGCGCATTGAAGGCCTCGAGCATCGCGCCGGATCGCAGGTGATCAAGGCCATGGTTCCGCTGGCTGAAATGTTCGGCTATGCGACCAATATGCGCTCCAATACCCAGGGCCGCGCGACCTTTTCCATGCACTTCTCGCGCTACGAAGAGGCGCCGCGCGCCGTGGCCGAAGAGATCGTGGCCAAAGTGCAAGGCAGGAGTCCGGCAGGAACAAAATAGTTTTGGCGGCTTCGAAGCCGCCGCAATAGAAATAGACGAAGACTTGACAGAGATACGGAGCTCCAATGGCGAAAGAGAAATTTGACCGCAGCAAGCCGCACGTGAACGTAGGCACGATCGGGCACATCGATCATGGCAAGACCACGTTGACCGCGGCCATCACCAAGGTTTTGGGCAAGAATAATCCCAAGATCCAGTTCCGTTCCTTCGACTCCATCGACAACGCTCCAGAAGAGCGCGAGCGCGGCATCACCATCGCCACCGCGCACGTGGAGTACGAGACCAAAGCGCGCCACTACGCGCACGTGGATTGTCCCGGCCACGCCGACTACATCAAGAACATGATCACCGGCGCGGCGCAGATGGACGGCGCCATTCTGGTGGTGGCGGCCACCGACGGGCCCATGCCGCAGACCAAGGAGCACGTGCTGCTGGCCCGCCAGGTAGGCGTGCCCTACGTGCTGGTGTTTCTGAACAAGTGCGATGCGGTGGAAGATCCCGAGCTGATCGACCTGGTGGAGATGGAAGTGCGCGAGTTGCTGAGCAAGTACGGCTTCCCAGGCGACGATGTGCCGGTGGTGCGGGGTTCGGCGCTGGGCGCGCTGAACGGCGAAGCGCAGTGGGAGGCCAAGGTCGAAGAGTTGATGGACGCGGTAGACAAGAACGTACCGCTGCCGGCGCGCGACGTGGACAAGCCGTTCCTGATGCCGATCGAAGACATCTTCTCGATTCAGGGGCGCGGCACGGTGGTCACGGGCCGCATCGAGCGCGGCAAGGTGAAGGTGGGCGAGGACGTGGAGATCGTGGGTTTCCGCGAGACGCGCAAGACGGTCGTGACGGGCGTGGAGATGTTCAAGAAGCAGCTGGACGAAGGCATGGCGGGCGACAACGCCGGCCTGCTGCTGCGCGGCACGGCGAAGGAAGACGTGGAGCGCGGCATGGTGTTGGCCAAGCCGGGCTCGATCACGCCGCACACCAAGTTCAAGGGCGAAGTGTACGTGCTGTCGAAGGATGAAGGCGGGCGGCACACGCCGTTCTTCAAGGGCTATCGGCCGCAGTTCTACTTCCGCACGACGGACGTGACCGGAGTGGCGACCTTGCCGGCAGGCACGGAGATGGTGATGCCGGGCGACAACGTGGCACTGGAGATCGAGCTGATCACGCCGGTGGCGATGGAGAAGGGCTTGCGGTTCGCCATCCGCGAAGGCGGGCGCACCGTGGGCGCCGGCACCATCACCGAAATTATTGCGTAGTTTTTTCTGGGTGCAGCGCTGGCCGCTGCACCTGTTCGTAAACCGCGGCAGAGACCGCAGGGCGACGAGCCCGAAAAAAGATCTTTGAGATCTAAAGAGAGACAACGAACGTGATTGGCAAAGAACGAATCCGCATACGGCTGAAGGCATACGATTATCGCGTTCTCGACCAGTCCACCGGCGAAATCGTGGACACTGCGAAACGCACAGGGGCACAAATTGCGGGACCGATTCCGCTGCCAACCGTGAAGAACAAGTATTGCGTGCTGCGTTCTCCTCACGTGGACAAGAAGTCGCGTGAGCAGTTCGAGATTCGCACTCACAAGCGCCTGCTCGACATTCTCGAGCCGACGCAACAGACGGTAGACGCACTGATGAAGCTGGAGCTTCCGGCCGGCGTGGACGTGGAAATTAAGGCATTCGGAAAAGAACACAAGTAAGTTAGCTAGAACAACAAAGCTTCTGCGGCGATGGCCCCCGGTGCAGCGAACTCCGGAACAGGAAGCGGAGTTAAGGACACGAAAATGGCAGTCAACGGAATTCTCGGTAAGAAGGTTGGCATGACGCAGCTCTTCGATGATAAGGGTGACGTTCATCCGGTCACGGTGCTGCAGGCCGGCCCCTGCTTCGTAACCCAGCGTAAGACGGTCACCAAGGACGGCTACGATGCCGCCCAGATCGGGCTGGTCGAGTTCATCAAGGAATCGCGGCTGACGAAGGCGATGAAGGGACATTTCGCCAAGCACAGCCTGCCGCCTATGCGCTTCCTGCGCGAGGTGCCGATCGTGATCGACGGCGGTGACGGTCAGGACGGCGCCAAGGTTGGTGACAAAGTGCTGGTGGACATGTTCGAGGGTGAGAAGTTTGTGGACGTGGTAGCGACCAGCAAGGGCCGAGGCTTCGCAGGCGTGGTGAAGCGCCACAAGTTTGGCGGCGGCGCTGCATCACACGGGTCCATGTTTCAGATCACCGGTTCGATCGGTTCATCGGCCTTCCCTTCCCGCGTGTTCAAGGGTATGCGGATGTCGGGACACATGGGCGTCGACCGCGTCACCACCCGCAACCTGCGCGTGCTGGGCGTTGACAAAGACGAGAACCTGCTGGTAGTCGAAGGCGCAGTGCCGGGACCGAAGGACGGTTATGTTGTGATTACCAAGGCGAAGAAGCCGCCGAGAGAGCGTCGTGGATTCAGCGGCGCTGGCACGGTCGATCCGTTGAAGGCTTCGAAGCGCCAGGTAGCGAAGAAGAGTAAGTAGTGGCGTTTTGCGGGCGTGAGCGAGTTTGCGAGCCGCGAGCTCCGCAGCCACTATCCCGAGCGCAGCGAGGGATCTGCTGTTCGGTACGAGAATTTGAACAGGGGCGGATGCTCCTGAATTACGGAAGAACTTATGGCGAAGATTGATGTGGTAAATCTGGGCGGCGAGAAAGTGGGCTCCTTCGAGCTGGCCGATGAAGTATTCGGTGCAGTCAACGAGGACCTGCTCTGGGAAGCGGTAAAGCACTACCGCGCCGGGCAACGCGCTGGAACGCACGCCACCAAGAACCGCAAGCTGGTAAGCGGTGCGGGCAAGAAGCTGTGGAAGCAGAAGGGCACCGGACGCGCGCGCGTGGGCTCTATTCGCTCTCCTCTCTGGCGGCACGGTGGTACGGTGCACGGACCTCAGCCCCGCTCCTACGACTACGCGTTTCCACGGAAGAAGCTGCTGGGCGCGTTGCGCTCGGCGCTGGCGGCAAAGCTTGGCGATGGCAAGCTGGTGGTGGTGGAGAGCTTTGAACTGAAGGAAGCTAAAACCAAAGACTTTCGCAAGACGCTCGATAAGCTGAATGCCAAGGGCACGACGCTTCTGGTTGAAAAGTACATCGGCGAGACCGAAAAGAACCTGCACCTCAGCTCACGCAATCTCGCAGGGGTCGAGCTTTTGGCGGGCAGTCAGGTCCATCCGTATCACCTGCTGCGGTATGAGAGCGCAATCTTCTCGCGGCCGGCGCTGGAAAAGTTGCAGGATTCGCTGAAGGCCACGGCGCCCAAGCGCAAGCACGCGGAGGTGGCGTAATGAAGTCGGCGTATCAGATCATTCGCCGTCCGGTGATCACCGAAAAGGGTCTGGGCGTAAAAGAAACCGAAGCGACGCTGGTTTTCGAGGTCGCGGTCAAGGCCAGCAAGACGGAGATCAAGCAGGCGGTGCAGAGCATTTTCAAGGTGAAAGTGGACTCGGTACGCACGGCCAACTTCGAAGGCAAAGAACGCCGTCGCGGCAAGTTTGTAGGATATCGCCCCGACTGGAAGAAGGCATATGTGCGGTTGAAGGCGGGTGAGAAGATGCCCGAGTATGCGGAGAACCTGTAACCGCATGAGTGGCAAGTGGCTGCAAATGATCGCGGCCGCGCGATGAGAAACGAGTAGAGATATGGCAATCAAAACCTACAGACCGGTTACCCCGACGCGACGGTTCACCACGACCACGGTCAACGATGACCTGACGACGAACCGGCCCTATAAGCCGCTGACGGAACCGAAGCAGCGCTCCGGTGGGCGCCGCAACTCCGGCGACCTTACCATCTGGCACCGCGGCGGCGGCCACAAGCGCAAGCTACGCATCATCGATTTCAAGCGCGACAAGTCCGGAATTCCGGCCATCGTCGCTTCCATCGAATACGATCCCAACCGCTCGGCGCGCATCGCCCTTCTGAACTATGCCGATGGCGAGAAGCGCTACATCGTGTATCCGGTTGGATTGAAGGTGGGCGCGAAGGTCGTCAGCGGCCCCGAGGCCGACATTCTGGTAGGCAATGCCCTGCCCTTGCGCAATATTCCTCCCGGCACCACGGTGCACAACATCGAGTTGAAGCCCGGCAAGGGCGCGCAGATGGCGCGCTCGGCAGGAGCGCAGGCCCAGTTGGTCGCAAAAGAAGGCGACTACGCGCTGCTCAAGCTGCCTTCCGGCGAGACCCGTCGCGTGCTGGTCGATTGCATGGCGACGGTCGGACAGGTCGGCAACCTGGACCACGAAAACATCTCCATCGGCAAGGCTGGCCGCACTCGCTGGCTCGGACGCCGCCCGGTAAACCGCGGCGTGGCCATGAATCCGGTGGATCACCCGCACGGCGGTGGTGAAGGCAAGACCAGCGGCGGACGTCACCCGGTGACTCCCTGGGGCCAGCCGACACGCGGCTACAAGACGCGCAACAACAAGCGGACCGATAAGTTCATCGTGACCCGCAGACAGAAGTAGGACTGAGACGATATGGCACGTTCAACCAAAAAAGGTCCGTTCATCGATTCGCACCTGCAAGCCAAAATCGACGGCATGAACCAGCGCAACGAAAAAAAGGTGCTGCGCACCTGGTCGCGCCGCTCGACTGTGATCCCCGAGATGGTGGGACACACGCTGGCGGTGCACAACGGCAAGAAATTCATCCCGGTCTATGTCACCGAGAACATGGTGGGACACAAACTGGGCGAGTTCAGCATGACCCGCAGCTTCAAAGGTCACTCGGTGAGGGCGGCAACAGAAACAGCGGCCAAGCCAGCACCGCCGGCGCGGTAAGGAGACAACATGGAATTCACAGCCAAACTGAATTACGTGCGAGTCTCGCCTCAAAAGGCGCGCCTGGTGCTGGACCTTATCAAAGGTCGCCGGGTGGAAGAGGCGCTGGACACGCTGTTATTCGCCAAGAAGGGCATCGCTCCGCAGCTGTATAAGCTTCTGCGTTCGGCGGTGGAGAATGCCAACTATGTGAGCGCCGAGAAAGGCCTCGATGTTGATGTGGACCGGTTGTACGTGAAGCGCGCAATCGCCAACGACGGTCCTCGTATGAAACGTATTCGCCCGGCACCGATGGGCCGCGCGTATCGCTATCAGCGGCGCATCTCGCACTTGGAAATCGCTCTGGAAGAGAAGGCATCCGGCAACGGCAAGGCCGATCTGGTTGAGACAGTCGAGGGGGCCGCCCCAGCTAAGAAGGTTGCCAAGAAAGTAGTGAAAAAGGCGCCGGCCAAAAAGGCGGGTAAGAGACCCGCGGAGAAAAAGAAGGGCCCGGCTAAGCAGCCGGCCAAGAAGAAATAGGTTTGCCATCCGCCGCGAATGCGGCGGTCGAAAGCGGCACAGTCGCCGCGGAGAAGAAACAAGACTATGGGACAAAAAGTACATCCCTACGGATTCCGCCTCGGCATTACCAAGCCGTGGAGGTCGCGCTGGTTCGTGGAGCGTGACTACGACAAACTGCTGCTGGAAGACGTCAAGCTGAAGGCCGAGCTGAAAGACAAGCTCAAGTCGGCGGGCGTCAGCTCGATCGAGATCGAGCGTCCCGGCAATAAGCTGCGCATCATCATCCGCACCGCGCGTCCGGGCATCATCATCGGCCGCAAAGGCACGGAGATTGACAAGCTGAAGCAGGAGATCCAGAAGCGCACCAACCGCGATGTCTATGTGGACATCCAGGAAGTGCACAAGCCCGAACTGGACGCGCAACTGGTGGCCGAGAATATCGCGCTGCAGTTGGAAAAGCGCGTGGGCTTCCGCCGCGCCATGCGCAAGGCCGTGGATTCGGCGCTGCGCTTCGGTTGCAAGGGGATCAAGGTGCGGGTCAGCGGGCGTTTGAACGGCAACGAAATCGCGCGCTCCGAATGGTACCTGCAGGGACGCCTGCCGCTGCACACGTTGCGCGCCGACATTGATTACGGCTTCGCTGAGGCGCACACCACCTACGGCATCATTGGCGTGAAGTGCTGGGTGTACAAGGGCGAGATATTCAAGGAACGCCGCCGCGAGCCGCAGACCGCGCAGTCGGGCGTGTTTTAGTCGGCGCAGGATGACAAAAAGTTAAGGCTGATTACTTATGTTGATGCCAAAGAAAGTGAAGTATCGCAAGCAACAGCGCGGGCGCATGTGCGGCAAAGCCTGGCGCGGCGGCGAGCTGTCGTTCGGCGATTTCGGCTTGAAGGTCATGGAGCCGGGATGGATCACCGATCGCCAGATCGAGGCCAGCCGTGTCGCGATGACGCGCTTCATCAAGCGTGGCGGCAAAATCTGGATCCGCCTGTTCCCGGACAAGCCTGTCACCAAGAAGCCGGCTGAAACCCGTATGGGCAAGGGCAAAGGCGCGCCGGACCACTGGGTCGCGGTGGTGCGGCCGGGCAAGATCCTCTTCGAGATGGAAGGGGTATCGGCCACCGACGCTGCCGAAGCCATGCGTTTGGCTTCGCACAAGCTGCCACTGCGGACCAAGTTCGTGCAGCGCGAGGGCGTGCACTAAGAGCCCCAACAAGCGCAAAGGCGGCGCTTGTCGGGGGCCCGAAGGATTCGAAACATGAATGTAGAGAAGATTCGCAATTTGACCGATGCCGAACTGCTTCATCAGCAGCGCGAGCTCTCTGACCAGCTCTTCAAGATGAAGTTCCAATTGAAGATGGGCCAGACCGAGAGTCTGAAGAAGATCCGCGAGCTGAAAAAAGACATCGCGCGCATCAAAACCGTGGCCCGCCAGAAGGAACTAGCCGGCGGCAACGGCGCGTTCGCGAACAAGGCAGCGGCCTCAACTACAGTAGCGGCGACCAGCGCGACCGTAAAGACGAAGAAGGCGGCCACGAAGAAGGCTGCGACGGAGAAGAAGTAAGTCATGGCCGAAACAACCGCAAACAACACAGCAGTCCAAGCCGGCCACCGCAAAACTCTGATTGGCGAAGTGGTCTCCACCAAGATGGCCAAGACCATCGTGGTCGAGGTACGGCGGCAGAAGGCCCATCCGTTCTACAAGCGGGTGGTGGCGCGCAGTAAGAAGTTCTATGCCCACGATGAGCAGGGTACCGCGCATCTCGGCGACTTCGTGAAGATTGAAGAGACGCGTCCCCTCTCCAAGCTGAAGCGCTGGCAGTTGAAGGAGATTGTGCGGCGCGCAGCCCAGGTAGCGCCAGTTGAGGCGGCTCCTGTCAGTGAAGTGGTGTAGGCGCGTAGCAAGGAGAAACGACTATGGCAGTGATGATGAGGACCATGCTCGATGTCGCCGACAACTCCGGCGCGCGCAAGCTGCAAATGATTCTGCCGCTAGGCGGTTCCACGGGTCTGGTCGCAGGATTGGGTGACATCGTGACCGCCGCGGTGAAAGAAGCGTCCCCGGACGGCACCGCCAAGAAGGGCACGGTGGTGAAGGCCGTGATCGTACGCACACGCAAGGAGCATCGTCGCCGTGATGGCACCTATATCCGCTTCGACCAGAATGCGGCGGTGTTGATCAACGATGTGCACGAGCCAGTCGGGACGCGTGTGTTCGGTCCCGTGGCCCGCGAACTGCGCGAGAAGAAGTTTTTGAAGATTGTTTCCCTGGCGCCCGAAGTTCTTTAGTCGAGGCGGCCGCGAGGTCCAGAGAGAAGACAGATGCAGAAGAGTGTAGACATTCGCCGCAACGATCAGGTGCGGGTGATCACCGGGCGCGACAAAGGCAAGCAAGGCCGGGTCCTGCGCGTCATGCCCGACGAGAGCAAGCTGCTGGTGGAGCACGTAATGATGGTGAAAAAGAACGTGCGCCCCAATCCGCAGCGCAACATCAAAGGCGGCATCGCCGAGCAGGAAAGCCCGATTTCCATCAGCAATGTGATGCTGATGTGCGCCTCCTGCAACCGGCCCGTGCGTGTGGGACACGAGAAGCATGGCGAGCGTCATGTGCGCGTGTGTCAGCGATGCGGAGCAACGCTGGAGAAATAGTGGTTAGTGGCTAGTGGATAGACACTGACCACACGCCTAATGCAGATCTAGCGAGGAATTGAGAATTGCCGCCACTCCAGCCCGACGGGCGGAACTGAAGTTAGCCCAGGGCGGAAGGCCTGGGTAGGCAGAATTCATATAGCGGGCGAGCCCCGGCAGGGGCGGCACATTGAAGTGCTCACGAACCGGTGCAAGACCCGAAACCGTGAGAAAGGTAGAACGAAAGAATGGCAGACGAGAAGAAGCAAAAAGGGCAGCCGCAAGCCGCCCAGGGCAAACCGCAGGGCAAGAAGGGCAAGCCCGAACAGATGGAAGCAGCCGCCGAACAGCCGGGAAGTAAACCGGCGCGGCCGAAGGCGACCAATCGTGCGACCGCACGTTTGCGCGACCGCTACGTCAAGGAAGTACGCCCAGCGCTGATGAAAGAGTTCGACCTCGAAAACCCGATGGCAGCTCCCAGGCTGGAGAAGATCGTGGTGAACATGGGGGTGGGCGATGCGACGCAGAACGCGAAGCTGATCGACCCGGCAGCGACCGAAGTCAGCCAGATTACCGGACAGAAGCCGGTCGTCACCAAGGCGCGCAAGTCCATCGCGGCCTTCAAGGTGCGCGAAGGAATGCCCATCGGCGTGATGGTAACGCTGCGCGGCGATCGCATGTACGAGTTTTTCGACCGGCTGGTCAATGTCGCACTGCCGCGTGTCCGTGACTTTCGAGGTGTGCCGACGAAGTCCTTCGATGGACGTGGAAATTTCACGCTGGGCGTGCGCGACCAATTGATCTTTCCGGAAATCGATTATGCCAAGGTCGAGAAGCTGAAGGGCATGAATATCACGATTGTGACCTCGGCCGGCAACGACGACCAGGCGCGTGCCCTTTTGAAACATATGGGCATGCCGTTCCGGCAGTAACCAGTTGCCGGTTGCCAGTTGTCAGTTGTCAGTTGGCGAAGGGAACCTTGGTATTTGCCAATGGAACACGAGTATTCGAGAGAGGAGCCCCGAAGGGGCGACAGAGTTTAGCCCAGCGCGTAAGCGCTGGGTGAGCGTGAATTGAAGAACCGAGTCGCGTAGGGACGGCACAGAAAAGCAGGTCCCTCGACTCGGACTGGAGTCCTCGCTCGGGATGACAAGTATGGTTTTTTCGCAAAGAGCGAAAGGCAAGAAGCGAGAAGAAAAAAGGAAACAATGGCCAGAACATCACATGTAGCCAAGGCGAACAAGAAGCCCAAGTTTTCGGTCCGGCAGCACAACCGCTGCAAACTCTGCGGACGTCCGCGCGCCTACCTGCGCAAGTTCGGCATCTGCCGTTTGTGCTTTCGCGGGCTGGCGCTGCGGGGCGAGATTCCCGGGGTTGCGAAGTCAAGCTGGTAGCCAGTTGCTGGTTGTCAGCAAGCAGCAGTCCGTCGCCGCTGGTTCTTTGAGCAACGCCGGTGAAGCGTTGGCGCGAACCGTTCGCGGAAAGCTAACGGGCGACGATTTGAGGAGATAGAAAGCACATGAGTTTGACCGATCCGGTCTCGGATTTTTTGACGCGTGTTCGTAACGCCATCAAGGCGCGCCACCAGAAGGTGGACGTTCCCCACTCGAAGCTCAAGGTCGAGATGGCCCGCATTCTGAAGGAAGAGGGTTATATCGCCAACTTCAAGGCGACGGAAGAGGAGGGCCGCAAGGTCCTGCGGGTGTACTTGAAGTACAGCCCCGACAACTCGTCGCCCATCTCGGACTTGAAGCGGGTCTCGCGTCCGGGCTGCCGCGTGTACGTCGGGCACACCGACATTCCCCGCGTGCTTGGCGGGTTGGGGATCAACATCTTGACCACGCCCAAGGGCGTAATGACCGGACGGCAGGCGCGCAAGGAAGGTGTCGGCGGCGAGGTCCTGTGTGAGATTTACTAACTAGCTGTCAGCCGTCAGCTATCAGCCCTCAGTAAGAGCTGACAGCGTGTGGAGCGACAGTTCTTGACCATGGGACAAGGGTGGCTCGATGACCGAGCGACGCGATGCCCGAACCTGGAATAGCAAGCTGATGGCTGATAGCTGAGAGCCGACAGCTGAATCTGAGAGCGAATTATGTCGAGAATTGGAAACAAACCGATCCCGCTGGCGAAGGGTGTGACCTTTGCCGTGGAAGGCAATACCGTCCGGGTCAAGGGCCCGAAGGGCGAAGTCACGACGCACATGCCTGCCGGCGTGAAGTTGGAACAGAACGACGGCCACATCATGGTTGTCCGCGAAGACGACTCCAAAGCGGCGATACACGGCCTGGTGCGCGCCCTGGTCAACAATTCGGTGGAAGGCGTCACTAAGGGCTGGACGAAGGAACTGGATATCGTCGGCATCGGCTATCGTGCTGAGCTGAAGGGCAAGGACACGGTGGTATTTACGCTGGGTTATTCGCATCCCATCGAGTACCCTCTGCCCGCCGGTATTACCGTAACCGTTGATCCCAAGCAGACGCACTTGACGGTCAGCGGTATTGACCGTCAGAAGGTGGGTTTCGTTGCTGCCGAGATGCGCTCGCTGCGTCCGCCCGGATCCGTACAAGAACAAAGGTGTCCGCTACACCGGCGAGCGGCTCAAGAAGAAGGTGGGCAAGACCGGAGCGAAGTAGCCGCGTTTGCCGGGCGTCTGAGCCCGGCGCGGCTATCCCGAGCGCAGCGAGGGATCTGAGGCCGGTAGTCGATCGAATGTTAATTTCGTGAAGGTAGCTGAGAGCTAAGAGGACAATGATTACCAAGACTTCGAAAGATCAGACGCGGCAAAAAGTGCATACCCGGATCCGCAAGAAGATCCTGGGCACGGCGGAGCGCCCGCGGCTCAATGTTTATCGTTCGGTGAACCACATTTACGCCCAGGTCATTGACGACGCCCAGGGTGTCACGCTGGTGTCGGCTACCTCGGTGGAAAAGGGCAAGGGCATCAAGGGCGACAAGCGGCCGACTGGGGGCAATGTGGGCTCGGCCAAGGAAGTCGGCAAGTTGATTGCCGAGCGGGCCAAGCAGAAAGGCATCAGCAAAGTGGTCTTCGACCGCGGCGGGTACCTTTACCATGGACGCGTCAAAGCGCTGGCCGATGCGGCGCGCGCAGCCGGACTGGAATTCTAGGAGATGCAACGGTAATGCCAACAGTTAAGAAAAAGCTTGACGCCGGCCAGTATCAGCTCAAGGACCAGGTGGTCTCGATCAACCGCGTCACCAAGGTAGTCAAGGGCGGCAAGAACCTGTCGTTTGCGGCACTGGTAGTCGTGGGCGATCCGGCCTCTGCGGTCGTGGGCTACGGCTCGGGCAAAGCGAAGGAAGTTCCGCAGGCCATCCGCAAGGGTATCGAAGCGGCCAAGAAAAACCTGCTGCGCGTGAACCTGACCCAGACCTCTATTCCGCACCAGGTGCTGGGCCGCTATGGCGCGGGCATGGTGATGCTGAAGCCGGCTCCGGAAGGAACGGGCGTGATTGCCGGCGGCGCGGTCCGCGCGGTGATGACCTCGGCTGGGGTGCAGAACGTGCTGACCAAATCCATAGGTACCACCAACCCGCACAACGTGATCAAGGCCACGTTCGACGCGCTCGGTAAACTGCGCGATCGCAAGGACGTGGCAGCGCAGCGCGGCAAGACGGTCGAGGAGCTGTAATCATGGCGCGTACTCGAAAGAAGACACAGGTGGAGGCGGCAAAGCCGGGCACGAAGATCCAGCTCAAGTGGGTACGGTCTGCCATCGCTGCGCCGGTCAAGCACAAGCTGGTGGTCAAGGGACTTGGGTTCACGCGGTTGAACCAGGTGATTGAGCGCGAAGACACGCCCTCGATCCGCGGAATGGTGGCCAAGGTCCCGCATCTGGTGGTAATTGTGCAAGCGGCAAAATAAGTTGCCAGTTGCTCGAGGCGTTGGCGTGGAGTCTCGGAGTATGGAAAACTGACAACTACCAACTGATCACTGGCAACTCGACAGGTAAGGTACAAAGATGAATCTCAGCAATTTACGGGCACCACGAAAAGCAACGGAAAAGCGCAAGCGCGTAGGCCGTGGTATGGGCTCGGGCATGGGCAAGACCTCAACTCGCGGCCACAAAGGCCAGCGGTCACGCAGCGGTTCCCGCATCATGCGCGGCTTTGAAGGCGGCCAGATGCCGCTGCACCGCCGTCTGCCCAAGCGCGGCTTCACCAACATCTTCAAGACCGAATACGAGGTCGTGAACCTTGAGCGCCTGGCCAGCCTGGGTGAGAGCGAAATCACTCCCGAGCTTCTGCGCAAAGCGGGTGTCGTCAGTTCCAAGAAGACGCTGGTGAAAGTGCTGGGCCAGGGCGAGTTGTCGGCCGCCATCACGGTGCGTGCTCATAAGTTTTCCAAGACGGCCCAGGAAAAGATCGAAAAGGCCGGTGGCAAGGTCGAGGTCCTATAAGAAGTCGTCAGTGGCCAGTTGTCAGTTGTCAGTGACGGCAAGTGGTCAAAGAGTTGATGGTTTGGGTAAGTTGCAGGCGCCAATTGTAAGTGGTCAATTTCCTACACCCACTGACAACTGATACCTAACAACTGGCAACTGAGGTTTTCCATGCTTGAGAAGTTGGCCAATGTATTCCGCGTTCCTGATCTGCGCAAGCGCATCTTGTTCACGCTGGGGCTGCTGGCGGTGTACCGGTTCGGCGGACACATTCCTACGCCGGGTATAAACGCCGATTTGCTCTCGCAGTTCTTCGACCAGAACCGCGGCACCTTCCTGGGCTTCGTTGACCTGTTCAGCGGTGGCCAGCTACGCCGGCTGACGATCTTCGCGCTGGGCATCATGCCCTACATTACGGCATCCATCATTCTGCAGTTGATGACGGTGGTTTACGAGCCGCTGGCCAAGCTGCAGAAGGAAGGCGAGCTGGGACGGAAGAAAATCACCCAGTGGACGCGCTATCTCACGCTGCTGCTGAGCTCGGTGCAGTCGCTGGGCATCGCCATTACCTTGCAACGGCAGACGATAAGCGGTGGTGTAGCGTTCGTCAACAACCCGGGCGTTGGTTTCATTCTGATGACCATGCTGACCCTCACCACGGGTAGTGTGTTTATCATGTGGCTGGGCGAGCAAATCACCGAGCGCGGCGTTGGCAACGGCATGTCGCTGCTGATTTTTGCCGGTATTGTGGTGGGCCTGCCGCGCGGCGTGGCCGACCTGTGGGACAAAGTGAAGAACCAGGCTTGGGGTGCTTTCACCGTGCCGGCGATGTTACTGCTCGTGGTGCTGATGGTGGCCGTGGTGGCGTTCATCGTCTTCGTGGAACGCAGCGAGCGCCGTATTCCCGTGCAGTACGCCAAGCGCGTGGTCGGCCGCAAGATCATGGGTGGGCAGTCTACTCATCTCCCGCTGCGGGTCAACTCCGGTGGCGTGATGCCGGTCATCTTCGCTTCGTCAGTCCTGACGTTGCCGCAAACTGCCGGCGCGCTTTTCAAAGACAATCGTTACTTCGGCCCGATGCTGCGAGCGCTGTCTTGGGGTGAGCCGCTCTATACCCTGCTCTACGCAGTAGGTATCATTTTCTTCGCGTACTTCTACGTGTCCATCGTCTTCAACCCCACCGAGGTTGCGGACAACATGCGTAAGTACGGCGGCTTCATTCCGGGCATCCGGCCGGGTGCACGGACGGCCAACTACATCAACGACATTCTGACGCGTATCACGCTGGTCGGCGCGCTGTATCTGATCCTAATCTCCTTCATTCCGGAGTGGATGATCACCGGCATTCACCTCAACCACTTGCCGGGCGTGATCGGCGCATTCTTCGAGCGATTGCCGGCCTGGGTGACGAACGGTCTGGGAGTCAGCTTCTACTTCGGCGGCACATCGCTGCTGATCGTAGTCGGCGTCGCTATGGACACGGTTAATCAGGTCGAGTCGCAATTGGTAATGCGGCACTATGAAGGATTTACCCCGCGCAGCGGGCGCATTCGCGGACGCAGGGCGACGTGGTAAGGCAGTGGATAGTGGTTAGTGGATAGTGGATAGTGGTTAGTGGATAGTGGATAGTGGATAGAAGCTTCAGTGGTAGTGGGTTCTATCCACTAGCCACTAGCCATATCCACTAACCACTGGCATTCGGAGCTACCGGGAGGCTCCGGCCCGCTCTAGCGGGCAGAAAGGGCCGATGTTCGGGTCTCGAGGTACTTGAACATGGGAGCGCAGACTTCGGCGGCAGTGAGCGTTAAGGAGAGGCAGCGCGTGATCGGTCCCATTATCCTGTTGGGGCCGCCGGGCGCAGGCAAAGGGACGCAGGCCAAGCTGATCTCTGAGACCTTTGGCATCCCACAGATCTCCACCGGAGATATCTTGCGGGACAATGTGGCTCGTAAGACTGAGTTGGGCCTGAAGGCCAAAGGAATCATGGAGCGCGGCGACCTGGTTCCCGACGAACTGGTTTGCGACATGGTCGCGGACCGGCTGCAGCAACCCGATTGCGTTCGAGGCTTCATTCTGGACGGCTTTCCGCGCACGGTGCGGCAGGCCGAGTGGCTGGACGGGCAGTTGGAAAAGATGCGGGCAGGCAAGGACGCGCAAGGCCGGCAGGCCTGTGCGCCGCCGGTTGTGATCCGCCTGGTAGTAGAGTATAATCAACTACTGCAACGGCTTACCGGACGTCGTTCTTGTCCCACCTGCGGGCTTATTTACAACGTCTATTACCAGCCTCCCAAAGTCCAAGGCATCTGCGATGCCGACGGCACTCCACTAGTGCAGCGCCGGGACGATACGGAAGAGGTTATCGCGGAACGCCTAAAAGCCTACGAGCAGTTGACGCTGCCCCTGGTGGACTATTACGGCGCCCGCGGCCGATTGATCGAGGTGAACGGCGATCAGCCGGTGGAAGCGGTAGCTACACAAATGTTTAGCGCACTCGAGAATGTCAATCGTTTGTAAGTCACGCTCGGAAATCGACAAAATGCGGCGTAGCGGGCGCATCGTGCGTCAGGTCCTCGAGGCGGCAAAGGAAATCGTAGCGCCAGGTGTTTCCACCATGGACCTGGAGCGCGTGGCGGAGCGCAAGATCCGGGACCTGGGCGCCAAGCCTGCGTTTAAGGGCTATTACGATTACCCCTGCGTGCTCTGCACATCGGTGAATGACGAGATCGTACACGGCATTCCCTCAGAGCGGCGGGTGCTGAAGGCGGGAGATATTGTTTCACTCGATTGCGGTGTGGTGCTGGACGGCTACTACGGTGATTCGGCCATTACTGTCCCAGTGGGCGACCAGATTTCGCCGGAGTTACAAAAGCTCCTTGAAGTAACCCGTGAGTCGCTGTTTCGGGGAATCGAGGCGGCCCGTGCGGGAAATACCGTCGGCGATGTCGGAGCGGCGGTGCAGCAACTTGTCGAGGCCAACGGCTTTAGTGTGGTGCGGGAGTTCGTCGGACACGGTATCGGTACGCGGCTGCACGAAGACCCGCAAGTCCCGAACTACGGAACTCCGGGGCATGGTGCGAAGTTGCGCGACGGTATGGTGCTGGCGATCGAACCGATGGTGAACATCGGCAAGCCGGGCACGCGACTGCTGGACGATAAGTGGACTGCCGTGACCGAAGACGGAAGCTATAGCGCCCACTTCGAGCACTGTATTGCGGTGACGAAGAATGGGCCAATGATTTTAACGGAATAGTTGTCAGTTACCAGATGTTTCTGACAACGGGCAACTGACTACTATTCAGGGGTTGAATGAGTAAGGAAGACGCGATTGAAGTAATGGCGGTGGTCGTGGAGCCGCTGCCCAATGCCATGTTCCGAGTGGAGTTGGAGAACAAGCACCAGGTACTGGCGCATGTCTCCGGCAAGATGCGCAAGAACTTCATTCGCATACTTCCCGGCGACCGGGTCGCGGTGGAGCTATCGCCTTACGACTTGACCCGGGGTCGCATTGTGTATCGCTATAAATAGCCAAAGGAATTGAAGTCATCATGAAGGTACGGGCATCAGTCAAGAAGATGTGTGACAAGTGCAAGGTGATTCGCCGTCACGGTGTAGTGCGCGTGATCTGTGAAAACGCCAAGCATAAACAACGGCAAGGTTAGGCACTACAAGAGTTTGGAGCAACTATGGCACGTATTGCAGGCGTGGATCTTCCGCGCAACAAGCACATCGTTATCGCGCTGACCTACATTTTCGGCATCGGAGATTCGCGCGCCAAGAGCATTCTCGGGTCGGCCAACGTGGAGCCTGTCAAGAAGGTGAGCGACCTCAATGAAGACGAGGTCAACCGCATTCGCCAGGTCATCGAGCAGGAAGGTGACGTCGAGGGCGACCTGCGCAAGGACGTCTCGATGCACATCAAGCGACTGATCGAAATCGGGTCGTATCGTGGGTACCGCCATCGCCGCAGCCTGCCGGTTCGCGGACAGCGCACCCACACCAACGCTCGCACCCGCAAGGGCCCGCGCAAGGGCACGGTAGCGAACAAGAAGAAAGCGACTGGAAAGACATAAAACATGGCGAAACCAGCGGGGTCCGCCGGAGCGGACAAAAAAGGCAAGAGCGGAAAGAAGTTCAAGAAGAAGGAACGCAAGCACATTCCCAATGGATTGGTGCACATTCAGGCGTCCTTCAACAACACCATCGTTACCATCACCGATCCCACGGGAAATACGGTGTCGTGGAAGAGCTCGGGATCGCTGGGCTTCCGCGGATCGCGCAAGGGCACGCCCTTCGCGGCGCAGCAGGCTGCCGCGAACGCCGCCAATCAGGCGCGCGATCATGGCATGCGTGTCGTTGACGTGCGGGTGAGCGGTCCGGGGTCGGGACGCGAGTCCGCCGTGCGCGCGTTGTCCGCATCGGGATTGGACGTGCGTTCCATCCGCGACGTCACCCCGGTGCCCCACAATGGCTGCCGTCCGCCCAAGCGTCGCAGAGTGTAACAGCAGTGGATCGTGGTCAGGGGACTGTCGGGGTTTTGCCCTGGCAAGCGCCAAGCTAGGCGGCTAGCGTCGGGTAGATGGGTTGACGCATCTAACCGCTAACCCACTGGCAACTGATTACTGACAACTGTTTCTGATCGGGACGAAGGGCCGCCAAGCGCCCGTAAACCGATCGATAGCCGGATGCACAGGCTGCATCCATAAGGAGAACGTAACTTGGCACGGTATAAAGACGCAGTATGCCGCCTTTGCCGCCGCGAGGGCATGAAACTGTTCCTCAAAGGCTCAAAGTGCTTCACCGACAAGTGTCCGATCGAGAAGCGCAACTTCGCTCCCGGCCAGCATGGCAAGGACCGCAAGGCGAAAATCGTCGGCTACGGTCTGCAACTTCGCGAGAAGCAGAAGGCGAAGCGCATCTACTTCACCCAGGAAGGCCAATTCCGCAACTACTTCGAGCGTGCCGCCCGCACCAAGGGTGTCACCGGCGAGATGCTGCTCCAGCAACTGGAGCGCCGTCTCGACAACGTGGTATACCGCCTGGGCTTCGCGGTGGCGCGCCGTCAGGCCCGCCAGTTGGTCCGTCATGGTCACGTGGCCGTGAATGGCAGGAAGGTCAACGTTCCCTCGTTCCAGGTCAATGTTGGAGACGAGATCGCGGTGCGGGAGAAGAGCAACAAGCTCGTCATCCTGGAAATTGCGAAAGACTTTGCCAGCCATCAGCCGCCGCCCTCCTGGCTGGAGGTGGATCGCGACGGCTATAAGGGCCGGGTGCTCTCGCTGCCCACACGCAACGATATCAACCTGCCCATCAATGAGCAGTTGATCGTAGAACTGTACAGCAAGTAATGAATTGCGGCGCGGAGTTATCCGCTCCGCGCTTCCTACAATCTTCGAGCCAGATCAGCCGGGCATCGCCCGTGCAGCATGGCCGAACTGACCGATAGGAGTTACGAATGCTTTGGAAGGGATTTCAAAAACCGAAACGGCTGGCTACCGACACCGAGACACTCACCGACAAGTATGGTCACTTCTGGGCGCAGCCTTTCGAACGTGGTTTCGGTACCACCATTGGCAATG
Organism: uncultured Acidobacteriaceae bacterium; assembly: GCA_963833155.1. Lineage (GTDB taxonomy): Bacteria > Acidobacteriota > Terriglobia > Terriglobales > Acidobacteriaceae > Bog-257. Next base: position 72,508 of record CAWHWY010000019.1, on the reverse strand, counting down.
CGTTACGCCGCGTGTTGTTGTCCTCGATTGAGGGCGCCGCTGTCACAGCGATCAAGATCGAAGGCGTTTTGCACGAATTTCAATCCATTCCCGGGGTGGTGGAGGACGCGACTGACATCATCCTCAACCTCAAGCAGATTCCCTTCCGGCTGAATGGGGATGCGCCCAAGGCCATTTACCTGCGCACCGATAAGCCGGGAGTCATCACTTCTGGCATGATCGAGGCTGACGCTGACGTTGAGGTGCTCGACAAAGATGTTTACATCGCAACCATCAGCGAGGGCGGCAAGCTCGACATGGAGATGCGGCTGAAAAAAGGTCGCGGCTACGTTTCGGCGGACAAGAACTTCGACGAAGACCTCGGCTTGGGGTTCATTCCGATTGACTCCGTCCACTCGCCAGTGCGCAAGTGCAATTACTCAGTGGAGGCTGCGCGTCTGGGACAGATCACCGATTACGACAAGCTGGCCCTGGAAATCTGGACCAACGGATCGGTCACGCCGGCCGATGCGCTGGGACTTGCCGCGAAGCTGCTGAAGGACCACATGAACATCTTCATCAACTTCGAGGAAGAGCTGGAGGCGCAGGCCGCCCACGCCGGCGACAAGCCGGAAATTCGTAACGAAAACCTGAATCGCTCGGTCGAGGAGTTGGAGCTGTCGGTCCGCAGCTACAACTGCCTGAAGAACGCCAACATTCAAACCATTGGCGAGCTGGTGCAGAAGTCGGAAGCCGAAATGCTGAAGACCAAGAACTTCGGCCGCAAGTCGCTCAACGAAATCAAGGAGATTTTGTCCTCGATGGGGTTGGGCCTGGGTATGAAGATCGACGAGCACGGAAACGCGGTGCCCGGCGCGACGACCGCGGCGTCAAGCTTGTCCATGTCCGGTGGCTACGGCAACGACTCGGACTACTAGGCTGGTAGAGCCTGGTTTTGGTAGAGCCGGCTTCAGCCCGGCGTCAAAGGTTGTTTTCTAAGGTAGGGGCTTTAGCCCCTGAGGAACGGAAATGCGTCATCGTAGAGCAGGATGGAAACTGGGACGGAACACCGAGCACCGGCGCGCGCTGCTGCGCAATCTGGTGACCTCGCTGATCGTGGAAGAGCGTATCGAGACCACTGTCACCAAAGCCAAGGCCATGCGCCCGCACGTGGAGAAGATGATCACCCTCGGCAAGCGCGGCGATGTGGCGGCGCGGCGGCAAGCCGCGTCCTACTTGATGACGCGTGAGGCCGTGAGCAAACTGTTTGAAACCATCTCGCCGCGCTACGGCGACCGCGAGGGTGGCTATTTGCGCATCATTCATGGCGGATTCCGCAAGGGTGATGGTGGCGACATTGCCTACGTCGAACTCCTCGGCAGCGAGAAGACCCTCGACGAGAAGCGTCAAAAGCGCGCCGAGCTTCGCGCTAAGCGTGCGGAAGAAACCCGCAAGGCCATGGAAACCGCAGAAGCCGAGAACAAACCGGTCGCCGAAGAATCCGCCGCCAGCGAAGAGAAGAAAGAGTAAGCTCGGCCTCGGAGTTCCTGACTCATCAGGCGCGCCCCAATCGTGGGTGCGCCTTCTTATTTGTCGTGAGTGACCAGAGTCTTCGCGCGCGCGAACGCTGGCTCAGTGCTGCTGCAACACCTGCTCCTCTGCTTTCTTGGCGCTCTTAGCATTATCCAATCCAGCCTTTGCTGCGGCGTTGTTCGAGTCGGCTTGCAATGCCTTCTGATAGCTGGCAATGGCTGAATTGTACTCCCCTCTATCCGCGGCCCGCTTGCCGTCAGAGATCAGACTGTCAACGTCCGGCCCTTTAGGTTTCTCGGCTGGTTCTGTAGCCGAGGACGCTGTCTTCTTCGCCGCTGCGGATTGTTTCTTGCTCTGCCGAGCCGTGGAGTTGGCAGTCTCGGTCGCTGGCTTCGACTCTGCCGGCTTCGACTCGGAACCAGCCTCAACGTCGGACTTCGTCGGGTTGGTTCCGGAGGAACCGCTCGGTTGCACCACTGGATTGCTCGTCGGCCGCGTAGGCGTTGTCTGAGCGCCCGAGGTCACACTCGGGCTCGGCGAATTCTTCCGGTTGCGACCTCCGTCAAAAGCGCCGGAAATGTAGACCGCCGCGACGACAACCACCGCCAGCACAACCGCGCCCGATGCAGCCCAAATCAGTGCTTTTCCGCCGGACCTCTTCTGACCATCCAGCAGAGGCTCCTGTAATGGCCGGCTGCCTAGCGGCTCTGAAAACTGCGGGCGTGGCGGCTCGGCAGCGCGCGCCGGCTCCGGAGCGCGCATCGGCGCAGGAGCGGGCACTGGTCTTGGACTAGGGTGTGAACTCGGAGGCGCCTGGCGGTACTCGGAATCCCTGGCTTCCATGGGAAGAGTGGGGAGCTCCGGACTTGACGGCCGGTAGCTCGCTGGTGTCCGCACCCCTTGGACGGCTCGCAAAGCTTGCGCCATTTCGCCCGCAGTTGCAAACCGCTTGTCTCGATCTTTCTCCAGTGACTTCATCAACAGCGCCGACACGACAGCAGGAATCTGCAGGTCGGGGCGAATGACCTCCGGAGCCACCGGCTGGGTCTGGACGTGATGCAACAGGAATCCCATCGGCGTGTCGGAGTCGAACGGCAACTGCCCCGTCAGCATCACATAAAGAACGATTCCCAACGAATAGATGTCCGCCCGGCCGTCGATCTGGTCTCCCTGCATGCCCATGGCCTGCTCAGGAGACAGGTATTGCGGCGTCCCGACAATCATCCCGCTTCGGGTGTTGCCGTATCCGCTGCCCACATCCAGCGTGCCTTCGCGCACCTTGGCAATTCCGAAATCCACCACCTTGACCAGGTCGCTCCTCCCATCCGCAGGCGAACGAGTTATCAGGATGTTATCGGGCTTGATGTCGCGGTGTACGATCCCCATTCGGTGCGCTGCCGATAAAGCATCTGCCGCCTGGGCGGCAATATCGAGGGCGCGGCCTACGGACAGAATGCCATTTTCGGCGATCAGGGCCTTGAGGTTGCCCCCTTCCACCAATTCCATGACGATGAAGGGCCGGCCGTCCTCGGTCGAATCCAGATCGTCGATGCGAACCGCATTGGGATGCAGCAACTTGCGAGCGACGATGGCCTCGGTCTTGAAGCGTTTGATAAACGCCCGGTCCTCCGCGTACGACTGGTGGACCACCTTCAGCGCGCGGATCTCGTTGAACGCCAGGTGCCGCGCCCGGTACACCACCCCCATGCCGCCTTCGCCGACTTTGTCGAGAATGAGGTATTTGTCGCGGATCGTCATCCCCGGAATGAGCTCGGAAGTGACCCGAAGCGCAGCATTGTCGATGGGACAGACGTTGAACTCGTTGGGATAACTGCTCCGGCATTTGTCGCAGTACTTCATAAAGTGGCTGGTGGCCAAATGATACGACCGACAGCGTAGGAATCCAAGCGGGAGGTAGTGTGTCAGTTTGAAATTTCTTCTGCTTCTTTTCGGAGAAGATGAATCACAGGACTATCGCCAGCGCGGATATTTCGATTATCGATGAAATCCAATCCAAGGCTGGGGATGCCCCTTTACGTGATCGTTGCCACGCACATTCAGCACCGTGATCGGATCGTGTAATCCAGTGGCCCGTATCAAGGACATGGCCGCGTCGGTAGTGCGAACGCAAAGATGGGTTACGTGATGCACACCAGTCCCCCTTTGAGGACTTTGATCTGGGGCACCTTTGCGGCCCGCATGTACACCCACATCTTTATGTAATTTTCCATTCACTAGGAACGGTCGGAGCTTGAGGATTCCGGCAGGTCCGACTGACCCGCGGCTTGTGTAGTTAGATGGCTCGTCATCATGCGAAGGATAATGTTTATCCCGCACGAGATAGTCGCCATTTGGAAGCCCGCTGATACCGTACTCTTGAAGTACTGCATTAGTAACGCGATTATCAGCGTCCCATTCGCCCACTTGGTTACCATCTCGATCTACGAGCCTTAATTTTCCACGCCTACCATCATAAGACAGGAACGCCATATTTCCACTCCCAACAACGCACGAAGTGTACAGCATCGATTTTGTCGACTATATTATTGCCCTTTTTTCGCAAGAACCGCGTTTGCCTGATTTCGGTATATATGCTTCTGCCATTTGCGCAATCTCTTCGATGCTCCAAACGTGATCGGGTAAGCCAGCAGCTATCGCTGGCGTAATCCTCAGCGCCTTGTGGATTCGAACGAAATATAGCCATAAAGTGTAACGCGACAGTGCCCGCGATTTCAAACTGAGACATTACCAAGCGGGAAGATAACGTTTCAAAACCGCAGTGGAGCGCGTTATTATTTCATCCGATACCGCGACACGTGAGAAGGGTCATGCACGTACCTGCGCCCCACTGTACGCGAACAGCATTCTCCGCACTGTTCATCTGCCTGCTTTGCGCCTCCACGGTTCTCTTATCTGCGCAGACCCAGCCTGCGCCCAAGCCTTTCACCAAAGCTGATGTGATCACGCTGCTTGCTGGCAATGTTTCTGCCAAGCGCGTGGAAGGGCTGGCGCGCGAGCGCGGCATCGACTTCCAGATCACGCCGGAGACAGAATCGGAGTTCCGCAAGGCCGGAGCCACCGATCCACTACTGGCCACCCTTCGAGACCTGGCTCCCAAGCCGCCAACGCTGGTTGTAACGACGAATCCGGGCGGCGCCCAGGTCTTTGTTGATGATGAACTGATCGCCAGAACTAGCGCCGAGGGTCGCTTAAGGATTTCGAGGCTTACAGCCGGTTCGCACAAGCTGCGTGTCTCACTGGATGGATATCCTGACCATGAAGAAAATCTGGACCTTGTGGCTGGCGAAACATTAGCAGTGTCGGTGCACTTAGAGCGAAACACTCAAAGGACCCCTCCAGCGGCATCCTCTGGCGGGCCTGGAGCGACCGGCGCAAATTCTGCTCCCGGATCGGCAGCGGGGAACGCGCTAACCCTTCCCGGCAACATCGGTTGCAGCAACATATTTCCATCTTCAACTTCAACTTATTCAGGGAGAATCACCGTTGGAAATGGTAGGCTTCGCTTCAGCGCGAATTACTCATCTGCCAAGCACTCCTTCGACGTGCCCCTGAGTAGTGTTGTTCCGCGTAACCAATCTAGGAGTGCCGTTGAATTTGACGTGCAATTTTCGGACAAGAAACAACATTGCGGCTTTTGGGTCTACCTCGGAAAGCAGAGAGAGGATGATAATGTCGTGGCTGCCAGAGAGCTTTTCGAGGCGCTGAAGATCGGCTCTAAATGACTCGGGCGATGAGGATATACCGATCACTGCTCGCTGCGTGTCTGTTTCTCGCGGTCGTCGCCGCGGTGGCCGGATCTGCCCACGCGCAGTCTTCGCCCAAGCCCTTCACCAAAGAGGACGTACTCACGCTGCTTACAGGCAACGTTTCCGCCAAGCGCGTGGAAACGCTGGTGCGCCAGCGTGGCATCGACTTTCAGATGACGCCGGACACCGAATCAGAGTTGCGCCAGGCCGGAGCCACCGAACCGCTGCTGGCTGCCCTTCGAGAAATAGCTCCCACCCCGGCCGTCCCTGTTGCCGCCTCTCCTATCCACGCTCCGCCCGCCAGCGGGATCAAGCCTGTGCTCACCACGGAAGTACAGTTTGCGCTGCAGGACACCCATCCCATTGGCAAAAGCCTGATCGACAACGCCACGGAAAACGTCAACCAGGCCGTTCAGTGGCTGAATCCACTCATCCGTAACGCGAAGGGTCCGTGGGTCGATCTCCTGAGTTGGCAGCCCAGGAACCCCGACAACGGCGTCATAGGCATTCGATTTTCTGTCAGCCCTCCACCGCCTTCTGCGACCTCTGCGCCGCAGATCATCATGTCGAAGTCGCCGGCCATGCTGTCCATGGGGATTCCGGCGGAGCATTACCAGGATCCCGGCGCGATCTTTGAAGACGTGCTGGAATTGTTTATTTGGAACCTGCCGCCCCAGCAAAACCGCGCGGCGCACGACAAGCTGGTTCAACAGATCAGAAAGGCAGCCGGGGAGTTCTCCTACCCGGACGGTCCGTTGCCGTCGGAGGTTTTGGCCAAACTCGGCGTAGGAACCAGTTCGCAAGCGAAGTCGCTTGACCCGGATTATCCCGACACCGGCACCAGCACCGGCATCTATAACGGCGACATTCAGGGACATGTGATTGGGAGCACGGTCAAGTGCTTCAACTTCCTATTCAGCAAGGGAGTGCCTTACTTAACCAAGCTTCAGAATCTTGCCGTTCAGAAGGCAAAAGAAAGCTCCGATGCGAGCGATGCCGAGGCAGCGAGGTCCTGGCAACTGGCCGCAACCACACTCGGCGAAGACATTCGCACCATCAACACCCTGCTGGTAGCCCTTCCACAGCAACTGAAGGTCGACTTCTACTTGCGACCGGGAGAGTCAACGACGGCGCGTGGCAAGCCGGCAAAGCCACCGAGGATACCCGACTCAGAGCCGGGCGTTCGTATGACCATCGCTCTGCCCAGGGAGGCTTACGAGCAAGGTCCCAGCGGTGTGAAGGATGCGTTGCTCCAAGGGCTCAGCAACCAGGTTGGCGGCATCCCGATCGCCAGGGCCGTCGATGACTTTTTCCTGCTGTTTGCAGAGGACCCGGCGAACCAAGGTAACTACTTCGCAGTGACCATGCAGCAATTGCATCCGCAGCCGGATGAAGCCCTCGGGTTGCTCTCCAAACTGTGGTCGGCGCCGCCAAGGTAGCGACAGCTATTACCGAGCAACACGGAGGAAGATGCACTCCACAGGTTTGGGCAGCAGATATCTTGTCACAGCTTCGGTTTACCCACCGCGCAAAACACCGCTTGGCCGTCCCCCGGCCAAAAGGCCGCCCGGGGTTACGGCAATGCGTTGTTTACGATCTCGTGAGCTTCTTCCACGATTAGATCCAGATGAGACTTGTCCTTAAAGCTCTCCGCGTAAATCTTGTAGATGTTCTCGGTGCCAGAGGGCCGGGCTGCGAACCATCCACTCTTGGCGACCACCTTCAAGCCGCCGATGGGAGCGCCATTGCCCGGAGCGCGGGTCAGCTTGGCGGTGATCGCCTCCCCCGCGAGATTCGCTTCTTTCACTGATTCGGGCGAAAGCTTGTCCAAAGCAGCTTTCTGCTCCGCTGTCGCAGGCGCGTCGATGCGAGTGTAGTACGGCATGCCGAATTCAGCCGCTAATTCGCGGAAATGCTCACCCGGGTCCTTGCCGGTCCGGGCGGTGATTTCAGCCGCCAGCAGGTCCATGATCGGACCGTCCTTGTCGGTCGTCCAAACCGTCCCGTCAAGACGCAGGAAACTCGCTCCCGCACTCTCCTCCCCTCCGAAGCAATACGATCCATCGAACAGTCCGGGCGCAAACCACTTGAAGCCGACCGGGACCTCGGACAGACGACGGCCGAGCTTGTTCACGACCCGATCGATCATGCTGCTACTGACCAACGTCTTCCCGACCACAACATCCGCAGACCAACGATCGCGGTGCGTAAGCAGGTATTGAATCGCAACGGCCAAGTAGTGGTTGGGATTCATCAATCCTGCCGACGGTGTGACAATGCCGTGCCGGTCCGAATCAGCGTCATTGGCGAACGCGAGCTGAAACCGGTCCTTGAGCCCAACCAGGCGCGCCATCGCATAGGGACTGGAGCAGTCCATACGAATCTTGCCGTCGTGGTCAACCGTCATGAACGAAAACGTAGGGTCGATCTTGGGATTGACAACATCAATCGTCAGTCCATAGACGGAGTTGATTGGCTCCCAGTAAGGCTGCGCCGCCCCCCCGAGAGGGTCGACTCCCAACTTCAGCCCGGCAGCGCGAATGGCCTCCATGTCAACCACGTTCCGCAAGTCCTTGACGTAGGGCAGAACAAAGTCTTCGTGCCGAATGCCCGCCGCCTTCATGGCCGTCGAAAACGGAACCCGCTTCACGCCAGCGTTGTTCCCGCGTAGCAATTCGTTAGCGCGGTCCTCGATCCAGCGCGTGGCGTCCGTGTCCGCTGGTCCGCCGTTGGTTGGGTTGTACTTGAAGCCACCGTCCTCGGGCGGATTATGCGAAGGCGTGACCACGATGCCGTCCGCAAGATGGTTTTTACGACCGCGGTTGTAAACCAGAATCGCTCGGGATATGACAGGGGTGGGAGTGACGCCGTCGTTTTCCTGGATGACGGTCGACACTTCGTTGGCGGCCAGGACTTCGAGCGCGGTGCGCTGGGCGGGGCCGGACAGCGCGTGGGTATCCTTGCCCATGTAGAGCGGACCATCGGTTCCCTGATTGCGCCGGTACTCGCAGATGGCCTGGGTGATCGCAAGGATATGGGCCTCGGTAAACGTGCTGCGCAGCGACGATCCACGATGGCCACTGGTGCCGAAAATGACCATCTGGTTGGGATCGTTTACGTCTGGCCGTTTCTCGTAATAGTCTTTCTCCAGCCGAGTCAGGTCGACCAGCAATTCCCTTGGAGCTGGCTTGCCCGCCAAAGGAGAGATTGCAGGTTCGGTCTTCGTTTGGGTGCCCATTTCCCCTCCCGCATGCCCTCGATGCCGGCTGCCCACCTTGCGTCTATTGATGCTGCCGGTAGCGCCGGATGAGATCGTTGGTTGAGCTGTCGTGTGTCAGCTCGGGTTCGGTCGTGCTCTCCAGTTCGCCGATGATCCGTTTGGCCAGCACCTTGCCCAGCTCGACACCCCACTGATCGAACGAGTCGATATTCCAGATGGTCCCCTGGGTGAACACGGAGTGCTCGTAAAGGGCAACCAGTTTGCCGAGCGTCTCTGGCGTGAGCTGATCGGCAAGGATCGTGTTCGATGGCCGATTGCCCTCGAACACCCGGTGAGGCACGAGCCAGTTCGGCGTTCCTTCAGCTTTGACTTCCTCAGGCGTTTTGCCGAATGCGAGGGCTTCGGCCTGGGCAAATACGTTGGACATCAGCAAGGTATGATGCTGGCCAAGCGGGTTCAGCGTCTTGTAGAAGCCAATGAAGTCGCACGGAATCAGCCTGGTTCCCTGATGGATCAACTGATAAAAGGAGTGTTGGCCATTGGTGCCCGGCTCACCCCAGTAAATCGGCCCGGTATCGTAGTTCACCTTCCTGCCGGCAAGGGTCACGTGCTTGCCGTTACTCTCCATGGTCAACTGCTGCAGGTATGCCGGGAAGCGCTTCAGGTACTGCTCGTAGGGTAGGACGGCGACGGTCTGCGACCCGAAAAAGTCGTTGTACCAGACGGCCAGCAGCCCCAACAGCACCGGCAAGTTCTGCTCGAACGGCGCGGTGCGGAAGTGCTCGTCCATCTGATGAAAGCCGTCCAGCATGGCACGGAAATTCTCCGGACCAACCGCGAGCATGGTAGACAGCCCGATGGCCGAGTCCATGGAGTAGCGCCCGCCAACCCAATCCCAGAACTCAAACATGTTGGCGGTGTCGATGCCGAACTTCTCCACCTCTGCCGTGTTGGTCGAGACCGCGACAAAATGCTTCGCGATCGCCTTCTCGTCACCGCCCAAGCCCCGGAGCGACCAATCGCGGGCACTGTGCGCATTGGTCATAGTCTCCAGCGTCGTAAAAGTCTTCGAAGAGATGACGAACAGCGTCTCTGCTGGATCAAGGTCCCGAACCGCTTCCGCGAAGTCCGTACCGTCAACATTCGAGACGAAGCGAAAGGTCATGTCGCGCTGGCTGTAATGCAGGAGGGCTTCGTAGGCCATCACCGGGCCAAGATCGGAGCCGCCGATGCCAACGTTGATGACGTTGCGAATGCGTTTGCCGGTGTGGCCCCGCCATTCGCCACCGCGAACGCGATCACTGAAGGTGGACATCTTGTCGAGCACGGCGTGAACTGCCGGGACCACATCCTCGCCATCAACGACAATCCTGTCCCCCTTGGGAGCTCGCAGCGCGACATGCAGAACGGCGCGCTTCTCGGTGATGTTGATCTTCTCGCCGCGGAACATCGCATCAATACGCTCGCGCAGACCCGATTCTTCCGCGAGTTGAATCAGCAGCTTCAGCGTTTCGCCGGTGATTCGATTCTTGGAGTAATCCAAGTACAGTCCAACAGCTTCGAGCTTGAAACGCTCGCCGCGTCCGGGATCGTCCGCAAACAACTGCCGGAGATGGGTGTCACGAATCTGCTTGTAATGCGTCGCAAGAGCTTTCCATGCCGGGCGACGCCTGAGGGACTTTGGTTTAGTGAGAGCTCTTGCCACGACTCACGCTCCTGCTGCTTGGGCCTTGCTTTTCAATGCCGAACCATCCACTCGATGGGAAGAGGCACGCGTCTTTACCAGCGGGGATGGCTGGTTGTCAACCGTTTCGGCCCATAGTCGGAAACCGCCCTGGAAGGCGTTTGCATTTTCGCCTGCCCGGCAATGCGCTGGCAGCTTTTTCAGATGCTTCACGTTGCCTCCGCCGAGCACCACATCGTCGGGCTCCAGCGCCTTGACGAAGAGCGCAACCACGTCTTCGACGTAGCCTCTCCATTTCTTTTTCCCAAACCGCTTCAATCCCCGCAGTCCCACGTAATCTTCATATGTGGCTTTCTTGTAAGGCAGATGACCCAACTCCATCGGCTCGATGTCGCCATCGATAATCATGGTCGAGCCCAAGCCGGTACCCAGGCCCAGGAAGAGCATCCTCCCGCCCTTATAGCTGCCCAAGGCTTGCATGGCCGCGTCGTTAATGACCTTCACCGGGCATCCGAATGCCTTTTCGAAATTGAACCCCACCCATCCGGGTCCCAGATTGTAGGGATCATTGATTGGTCGCCCCCGCAACACCGGGCCGGGGTAGCCGATGGACACGACTTCAAACGGCCAATCCGCGGCCAGTTTTTTAACCCCTGCGACCATCTGCTTCGGGGTCAGCTTCGAACCGGACGGGAACTTTCGCGACTCATTCTGCCCGGTAGCGAGGATCTTGACATTCGTCCCGCCTACATCAACGGCAAGAACTTTCATGCAGACATACTCTCCTTGAGGGCGGAACTCTTGGACTCAATCACCGCCATCAGTTCATTCCAGGAATTGACAAATGACTTTGCACCTTCGGATTGAAGCTGGGCCGCCAGAGCGTGAACGTCGACACCGGCTTTCGCGAACTGCGCCAGCACGGCCTCACAATCACCGCCGTCGGGCGGCATTATGGCGCCTACTTCACCGTGATCGGCGAGAGCTTTCAACGTGCCTTCAGGCATCGTGTTCACCGTATTCGGGGCGGCCAGAGATTTGACGTAGAGCACGTCCGAAGCCCTGGGGTCTTTGGTGCCAGTGCTCGCAAACAACAGCCGCTGCGGGTTGAATCCGGCCTTCACAATCGCTTGCCAGCGTGGCGACGCCAGAACTTCGCAGTAGGCCTTGTAGGTGCGTTTCGCGATCGCAATGCCGAGTTGATCGCGCAGGGACTCGGGTACTTTGCCCATCACAGCAACGTCCCATCGGCTGATAAATACCGAGGCTACGGACCCAACTTTGGTGTCCAGTCCGGCAGCGATGCGACGCTCGATGCCTTTCAGGTAGGCCTCAGCCGCGGCCAAATATTGTTCGCGGGAGAACAACAGGGTCACATTGATGGAAACGCCAGCGAAGATGGCTTCCTCAATCGCCGGCAGACCTTCCTTCGTGCCGGGAATCTTAATAAAAAGGTTGGGCCGGCCGGCGCGTGCGCTCAGCTCTTTGGCCTGGGCGAGAGTCGTAGCCGTGTCATAGGCCAGCAGAGGCGAAACCTCCAGCGACACCCAGCCGTCCACACCCTCTGGTCTGATCATGGGCCGGCCGAAACAGGTCGGCCGCTCGCGTCAGGTCCTCCAATGCCAGTTCAAAGAAGAGCTTTTCCCCGGATTTGCCTTGGACGAGCTTTTCGCGGATTGCCGGATCGTAGGACGCACTTTTCTTGATGGCCTGGTCGAAGATCGTTGGATTCGAAGTTAGTCCGGTGACCGACAACTCGCCGATGTAGCCCTTGAGCGTGCCGCTATCCAGCAGGTCTCGTGTGATATTGTCCAGCCAGAGACTCTGGCCGAGATCGTGAAGAGTTTGTGTCGCTTTCATGGTGCCTCCTGACATCAAGCGGCTTCGAAATTATCAGCCGGTGGACAACCGTGCCACTGGGAAGTCTCCCAGTGATGGTCTTCCGGCATCAAGGATACAGTCCAGATGAATCCGGCAGAGGCCCGCGCCGCCAGCCGGCCGGACAATTTACAAAGACGTAACATGCAACGTTTCTGGCTTTCTAACTTCTAGCGACCGCAGTACAAATGGAGCGGACCATGCCAGCCAGTCGCCATCTAATTTCGTACCGGAGACAGTACTGCCGACCTGAAGCAGGCCATCCTCGACAACCTTTACACTTCAGGGCCGGATCCCAGCACTGGCAACGCTTGACGACCGGCACATAGCGTTAGCTTACACCGTGCGAGACCGGGTCATGAACGACCGGATTTCCTTCTTTTCCTGCATGCGGAAGGAAGACATCGCAACACACTCTTGAATCCATACGCGTTCCTCTCGCTCCCGTTTCCGTCGTGTGCGACACTAAAACACATGACAGCGGCAATGGTCATGGCCGTAGCCGGCATTAGGGTCGATGCTCTCGACTCCAAACCTGCATGATCGGAAGCCTTGCAAGCTTTTCTGGTTCCAGCGAACTGCCGGAGAGATAATTGCGCAACCAATCGACTCACCCCAAATCGACCCCCGGCAGCTCTCTTCGCGTGAGGGTTGTCCTTGGCGTTGTCGTCGCGGCGGTCATTCTTGCCATTCTCCTGTGGCGATCGTCGGCTGGAACAGCGGCCAAGCAGCCAGAGTCTCACGCAAACCGCGACCTACGTCGGCGCGGAGCGCTGCGCTCCGTGTCATGAAGAGCAGACGAGACTCTGGCGCATTTCCCACCACGCCCAGGCCATGCAGACGGCCAGCGAATCCACCGTCCTGGGAAATTTCAGCGATGCGCATTTCACGAAGGATGGCGTCACCTCCACTTTCTTCAGGAAGGATGGCAAGTTCTACGTCAACACCGGCGGCCCTAATGGCAAGCCGCAGGATTTCAGTCTGCCTTACACGTTTGGGGTTGCTCCGTTGCAGCAGTATCTGGTTCCCTTCCCGAACGGCCGGATGCAGGCCTTCGTTGTGGCTTGGGATTCGCGCGGCAAGGCGGAAGCCGGCCAGCACTGGTTCGACCTCTATCCCGACCAGAAGATCGCTCCTTCCGATCCGCTGCACTGGACGGGGCGCAACCAGACCTGGAACTACATGTGCGCCGAGTGTCACTCGACCAATCTGCGCAAGAACTACGATCTTGCCAAGGACAGCTACGCCACCACATGGTCAGAGATCGATGTTTCTTGCGAATCGTGTCACGGGCCTGGCTCCAATCATGTGGCCTGGGCGCAAACCCACAAGAAGGGAGCGTACAAGCCGGACAACGGCCCGAACGGCCTCGTCGTGGACCTGAAGCCTGCCAGCGGATTGTGGTCGACCTCGGACCCAGACACCGGAACCATGCACTGGAAGGGGCAAGCTCGCTCGCATAACGAGATCAACACTTGCGCGCCTTGTCATTCGCGCCGCCACAGCATCACCAACGACTATCAACCGGGCCAGCCTTACCTCGACGCCTACATTCCAAGCCTTCTCGAAGAAGGCGTCTATTATGCTGACGGCCAGATCCTCGAAGAAGACTACGAGTGGGGCTCGTTCCTCCAAAGCAAGATGTATCGCGAGGGCGTAACCTGTTCGGACTGCCACGATCCGCACAGCGCCAAACTGCCGCAGGTGAGCATGAACTCGGTCTGCGGCAAATGCCACTCCCTGGCGAAGTTCGGCGCCGAGCAACATCACCACCACAAGCCTGACAGCGCCGGGGCTCTCTGCGTCAACTGCCACATGCCGACCCACACCTACATGGTTGTCGATACCCGGCGCGACCACAGCTTCCGCGTGCCGCGTCCCGATTTCTCCACCGCTTACGGCACGCCCAACGCCTGCAATCAATGCCACAAAGACAAGCCCGACAGTTGGGCCGCGGAAACGGTTGTGAAGTGGTACGGTCCGAACCGCAGGCAGGAAGCGCACTTCGTGGAAGCCCTCGATGCCGGCCGCCGCGGATTGCCGAACGCAGAGAAATCCTTGACTGCGTTGATCAACGACACTGCCAAGCCCGGAATCGCTCGCGCCACCGCGCTCAACCTGCTTCCGGATTACCTCACTCCTGCCTCGGTGCCCGCGGTGCAGGCCGCACTCGGCGATAACGACGCGCTGGTGCGCCGCGAGGCGGTGCGGGCGCTGGAGCCGCTGCCACCGCAAGACCGCGTTCACCTGGCTGCGCCGCTGCTCACTGATCCAATTCGGTCAGTCCGCATTGAGGCGGCGCGCCTTTTAGCTGGAACATCGCCCGAGCTGCTACAGGAGGGCCAGAAGACTGCTCTCAATCGTGCGATCTCCGAGTTGATCGCCAGCGAGATGGCAGCGGCCGAGCGTCCCGAGGACCACGTCAACCTGGCGCTACTCTACGTTCAAATGGGCCGTCCCAGCGACGCGGAAAGCGAGTTACAGACCGCGCTCCGGCTCGATCCCAAGTACGTTCCCGCCATGATCAACCTCGCCGACCTCTACCGGATGCAGAACCGCGACGACGAAGGGCAGCCGTGGCTGCGGAAGGCCATTGCGGTAGCACCCGACGCTGCCGAGCCGGTCCATGCTCTCGGCTTGCTTAAGGTCCGGCAAAAGCAATACCAGGAGGCGCTCATCCTGCTGGCCCGGGCAGCCATGCTGCAACCGGGCAACGTCCGGTACAGCTATGTCTATGCGGTCGCGCTGAACTCCACCGGTCAGCCAGACCAGGCGATCGCAGTTTTGCAACAGGCTCATCAGCGCCGTCCCGCCGATCGCCAGGTGCTGGAGGGCTTAATCGCCTTTGAGCGCGACAAGGGAAACTTGCCGTCCGCGGTCAATTACGCGCAACAGTTGGTGCAACTCACCCCAGACGATCCCAACGCTAAAGCCATGCTCGCACAGTTGCTCGCCCAGCAGCGATGAGCAGTGATGCTTCGGCGCCGTGGCAACTGCGTTGGTGTCCGTCCCCCCTGCGCAGGTCGGAGTAAATGAACCTGTCGGGAATGCACCCGAATAGCCAGACAGGAAATTTTGATGCACACAGTGGCGAGAGAATGGTTACCGCACTCCCTGGTTGTTACTAAAGTACAGTTACCCTAGCTGTACCTTTGTAACTTGAACAACCCAGAAGACCGGGATACTCTGACATCGGCACCCAGTGTGCCAGCACCTTAGGTTGTGTGCCTGGACGAGATCGAGTTCTTTGACAAGTCGGTTCCGAAGCCCGATGGCCCAAATCTCCGGCTGTCGGCGCTCCTCTCCTTTCTAGGTCGATCTGATGCATCCGGGGATCAGGGTGATGTTCCTGAGACGGGCGGTTTTTTGGGGTACCCGTGTTCTAAGTCTTTATTTTTGAATATTATACCTATAACTCATTGTGAATCAATATTTTGCAGAGATATTCGTAAAATATTGATTCTGTTTTGTTTATTGGTAAAATCTTGAAAGAAAGGTACTTATCGGCACATAATTATCCGTAAGTCATTGAAAGTTGGTCGAAGTCTTGCCAAAGGCAAGATATAGGAGGAGGGGGGAGGGGCAGGGTAAGGGTCAACGGCCCAGTTTGGCCAAAGTGCCTCCGAACAGCACGGTTAGAGTCGCAAAGGAGATCATGGACTTGAAAAGTAAATTTCTTGCGAAAGACTTCACGCGAATGGCGCTAAAGTGGCGGGCTAGTCATGGCGATTTATCAAACATTTGGCTGCGTCTTCAACCCTAGACGACAATCAAATTCTTCGCGTTTATATGACATGTTAGTGGTGTATTACTAAGCCACCTTAGTACTTGACATGTTCGCTCAGCCATGTAAACTGCGGGGTTCCATCCGTCCGCCTACAGCAACGTCTTCTGGCCGCGTTGTCGATTATTTCCCTAAGGCTCGGTTGGTTACAGCGCGCCGCATGCGTGCGCGAGAAAGCCGACAAGACAAAGAAGGAATGACGCGGCTTCGATATCAGGCAGGTCGAAGTAGCAGCTCCCTGGTTTTGGGGGCGGACGCAGCAGCATGTCAGGACAATCCTCACTTTGGAACAGGAGAATCATTTTGGCAATCGTACGGTATGACGGGTTTCGCAATTTCGGTATGGGGCGAAGAGCGGCAACTGCCGGGCTGGCCCTATCGATCACATTTCTGCTGACACTGGCCGCGACGCAAACGACGCAGGCCGCCACGCTCAAAGTAATTTACACCTTCACCGGTCAAAATGACGGGGCCACTCCTTACGCCGGCTTAACCATGGACAGATTAGGAAATCTGTATGGCACGACCTCGGCGGGTGGGACCGGGTACGGTACGGTGTTTGAGTTAAAGCGCTCGGGATCCAGCTGGACCTTCAGCACGATCTACACTTTCGCAGGAGGCAGTGACGGGGCCGGCCCTCGAGCCAGAGTGGTCATCGGGCCGGACGGCGCACTGTATGGTGCGACGTTTCAGGGAGGAGGGGCCGGATGTGGCATGACCGGCTGCGGCACGGTGTTCAGACTTGCCTGCAATACTGCCGTTTGCTCTTGGAAGGAGACCGTGCTCCATCGGTTCACGGGAAGCACGGACGGAGCCGAGCCCCTGGGCGACCTGGTGTTCGACAGAGCGGGTAACATCTACGGCACGGCCGCGTTAGGTGGCCTTCCGCAGGGATGCGGGGGGCTGGGCTGTGGCACGGTGTTCCAGCTTTCGCACTCGAACGCTAATTGGACGCTGAGCACGCTTCATGAATTTGGCAGCGGCAGTGACGGAACATACCCCAACGGCGGAGTAATCTTCGACCCATCCGGCAACCTCTATGGCACCACCTACAGTGGCGGCGCGAACAACGACGGAGCAGTTTTTCAGTTGACACCCTCCGGCTCCGGCTGGACGGAGAATGTTCTGTACAATTTTCAAGACTTACTAGACGGACAGGGACCCGACGCGGGCCTTATCTTCGACGCCTCAGGCAATCTCTACGGCACCACCGTTCTCGGCGGTGCCGGCGCTGGCGGTACGGTTTTCGAGCTAACGCCATCCAACGGCAACTGGCAATTTCAAGTGCTTTATAGTTTGACAGGAATTCAAGGCCCTATCAGCAACCTGTCTGAGGATGCAGCTGGCAATCTCTACGGTACAACGTTTCAGGATGGCGCCTACCTTCTCGGTTCGGGGTTCAAACTGACTCCTTCGAACGGCAGTTGGAAGTACAGCTCGCTTCACGACTTCACCGGCGGTAACGACGGGCAATTTCCGTTGAGCAACTTGATCTTCGACGCGAGCGGCCACCTCTACGGCACTTCGGCCTCTGGCGGCGAAAATAACCTCGGCGTTGTCGTGCAGATCACGCCCTAGCCGCGATTCTTTGAGAGTAACCGTCGGGGTTGTCATAAACCGGCGCGGAGCTTAGGAGAACGCCAGCACCCTCAGTCTCCGAGGTCTGGCGTTTCTCTTTGCCTTACGAACTGCAACTTCCCAGAAGGCTGGTAGCTTGTCCAACATGTTTCAGGCAACGCCCTATCGGGACAGTGGGCAGTCTGTCGGAGACTTCGCGGTGCGTGGAAAAATAGACGTCGCGGTGCGTGCGAAATAGAAACCCCCGAGGGCGGTGGTACCGACTTCGAACCACTCCTCGGGGATTAAAACCCGTGTCCGCTGTCCTAGCTGCGCCTAAAACGCCGCGCGCGATTGAACAGGAACACTGCCGCCGGGCCGAATAGCAAGAGAGTCGAAGGTTCGGGGGTATCAACTTCGCTCTCGATAAACAGCGGCCGCGTCACGCCGCCGGGGAAAAACTGGTCAATTTCCTGGAGGCTTCCGTTCTCCACCAAACCGCCCAGAAACGGTAGGCCCGCTGGAGGAAGCTGCGCGAATCCGCCGCCGGGAAGCTCGGATTCAAATGTCATGGTGCCGTCGAAGTTAATCCAAAGGTAGTCACTCGGCGTCTTGCCGTCGGAGTCGTAGAGTACGACGTACCCACCTGCCGTGCCGCCCCAAGTGGCGAAGTTGGGACAGCTGTCGACACCGATACAATAGGCGTTCCCCTCGAAAAACACCTCGTCAGTACCGGTCGGATCGGCTACCGCACAGACTGAGAGAACTATCAGAACGCTCATAACAGCCAAAACCAACGTCATCTTCTTCATAGACTAGACCCCTTGGCACACAACAGCCACATAAGTCATTGCAATTCCTCTTCCAGAAGCAGAACGCCTAATCTGTTTGTAATCAGACCGCCGGTTTCTGACGTTGGGCCAACTGTGCAAGTAGTTGCACAGTGATAGAGCATCTCATTTCCCTCTAAGCACTTACGTGCCAATCCGTTTGTTTTCTCGGGGGTACGCAGTTCCAAGCGTTTTTCCACGCATTGGGGGCATCCTTGCGCCTGCGCTTCACGTAGGATTAGGGATCGGCGCGAATTGTTCGCAGATCCCAGCGATCTTCAACTTGAGGAGAACTTCGCATGAGCCCATTCAGGATTCTCGAGTCCAAGTCCTCAACCGCACCTCGACATTCGCCCACCAACAACATTGACGTGCGAAGCTTGGAAGCTGAGTTGAAATCTCAACTTGAGGGCGAGGTCCGCTTCGACGCCGGAAGCCGCGCCGCTTATTCCACGGACGCTTCCAATTATCGTCAGGTGCCGATTGGGGTCGTGGTTCCCCGGAGCGCGGAAGACGTAGTGCGAACGGTGAGGATTTCGCGGGAATTTGGCGCACCCATTCTTTCGCGGGGAGCCGGCACCAGCCTGGCCGGGCAGTGCTGCAATGCCGCCATCGTGCTGGACTGGAGCAAGTACCTCTACCAAATCCTTGCAATCGACCCCGAACGCCAAGTAGCCCGGGTTCTTCCCGGCTGTATTCTCGACAATCTTCGCAGCGCAGCGAGCAAGTACGGGCTGACCTTTGGTCCTGATCCGGCGACCCACAAATACTGCACTCTGGGCGGCATGATCGGTAACAACTCGTGTGGCATCCATGCGCAGATGGCCGGTCCCGTTTCCAACAACGTCGAGTCACTCGAGATCCTGACCTTCGACGGTACGCGAATGACCGCAGGCTGGATGACCGAGTTTGACATGGACGAGGCGATTGGCCGTGGAGGGCGTGTTGGCGAGATTCTGTCTCGGACCAAAGCGCTGCGCCTCGGCTACGAAAAGGAAATTCGCGCGCGCTTTCCCAACATTCCACGCCGCATCTCTGGGTATAACCTCGACCAGCTCATTCCCAACCAGGAGGGCCGCTTTAATCTTGGGCGTGCGTTGGTGGGCTCGGAGGGTACGCTCGTCACCGTTCTCGAAGCGACCCTGAACCTAGTCCACAACCCGCCCTATCAGACGTTGCTCGTGCTTGGCTATCCGGACGTTTACCAGGCTGGCGACGATGTAGCCGAAATCGTCAAGTTCCAGCCCATCGGATTGGAGGGCCTCGACCACAAGCTGATCGACAATCTACAGACCAAGGGCCTGCACCTTAAGGCCTTGCGGCAATTACCCGAGGGCAAAGGGTGGCTGATGGTGCAGTTCCCCGGCGAATCCCAAGCAGAGGCTGACGCCCGCGCCCATGAGTTGATTGCCAAACTGAAGCGCAAGTCGCATCCTCCGGCAATTCGTTTCTACGACGACAAGAACGACGAGAAAGCGGTTTGGGCGCTGCGAGAAACAAGTGTGGGCGCGACCGCTTTTGTTCCCGGGAAGCCACCGGCCTGGTCGGGATGGGAAGACGCCGCGGTGCCTCCTGCCGAGATCGGAGAATACCTGCGCGACTTTCGCAAGCTGCTGGACAAGCATGGGCTCGACTGTGCGCTCTACGGGCACTTCGGCCAGGGCTGCATCCATTGCCGCATCACCTTCGACCTGACCAGCGAGGGTGGAATCCGAAACTACCGGGCCTTTGCCGAAGCCGCCGCGGAGCTGGTGACTAACTACGGCGGCTCGCTCTCTGGAGAACACGGCGATGGCCAGTCGCGCGGCGAGCTGCTGCCCCTCATGTTCGGCCCGGAGATCATGAGCGCGTTCCGCGAATTCAAGAGCATCTGGGACCCGGCATGGAAGATGAATCCGGGCAAGGTCATCGATGCGAACCCGCTCGACTCTGACCTGCGTTTGGGTGCCGACTACCGTCCCTGGGAACCGCAGACCCATTTCAAGTTCCCGGAGGACAATGGCAGCCTGGCGCACGCCACGCTGCGCTGCGTCGGCGTGGGAAAGTGCCGCCGGGAAAGCGCGGATGGTGCCGACAACCAGACGATGTGTCCCAGCTACATGGCGACGCGCGAGGAGATCCATAGCACGCGCGGGCGCGCCCACCTGCTCTGGGAGATGTTGCAGGGCTCGCCCATCGAGAACGGCTGGCGAGACGAGAATGTCAAAGAAGCCTTGGACCTGTGCCTCTCCTGCAAAGGCTGCAAAGGCGATTGCCCCGTCAACGTGGACATTGCGACGTACAAGTCAGAGTTTCTTTCGCATTACTGGGCGGGACGCCTCCGTCCCCGCCACTCGTACGCATTTGGTCATATTGATAAGTGGTCGCGCGTGGCGTCTCTGTGGCCAGGGCTGGTGAACCTGCTGACAGCGACGCCCGGAAGCCGCGAGCTGATGAAAGCAGTAGTAGGAATGTCGCCAGAGAGATCCATTCCACAATTTGCTCCGGAGACCTTTAAGACGTGGTTTGCCAAGCGACCAAAGCGAGACGGCGGGCGGCCCCAGGTTTTGCTGTTTGCCGATACGTTCAATAACTATTTCGTACCCCACACTGCACGGGCGGCAGCCGAGGTGCTCGAACATGCGGGTTACCAAGTGTTGGTTCCGATGGAGCATGTCTGTTGTGGGCGGCCTTTGTACGACCATGGGTTTCTTGATGAGGCAAAACAGTACCTGCGTCATGTGATGCGCGTGCTCGTGCCTTATGTCGAGCAGGGGATCCCAATTGTGCTGCTCGAACCGAGTTGTTGGTCGGTGTTGCGCGACGAGATTCACGGCTTGTTTCCAGAGCGCGAAGAGACGCGCCAGATCATGGAGGGCACCTTCCTGCTCAGCGAATTTCTGGTGGAAAAGGCGAACTACCGTCCGCCGCAGCTGCCCATGGATGCGGTGCTGCACGAGCATTGTCATCACAAGGCCATCCTGCGCGGTGCCGGGCACGAGCGAGCGCTTCTGGAACAAATGCAGATGCAGGTCCGATCGCTTACCGACGGCTGCTGTGGAATGGCCGGCGCGTTCGGCTTCGAACGGGACAAGTACGATGTTTCCGTCAAGATCGGCGAGCACGCGCTCCTGCCTGCAGTGCGGCATTCACGACCCACCGAATTGATCGTCGCTGATGGATTCAGTTGTCGCGAGCAGATTTCGCAATTGACCACTCGCCACGCACTGCACATGGCAGAGGTGCTGCAGTTGGCCTTGCATCAAGGGCCGGCGGAAGGCGACCTGCCGGAGGCGGCTGTGGTTCGGGAACACGAGCGCGCAGTGCGCAAGTCCAAGTTGCGCGCGCTGGCAACATTGGGGACCATGGCGGTCGGCGGAATCGCTCTGGCCCGTATCCTGCGCAACAACCGCGGAGAGTAGCCAAGCATTTTCTTGACGAAAGCAGCACAAAAGGGTTACCTATGTGTTAACAGGGTATTAGCTGGGTGGCAGCGCAGCGCCAGTGACTAATAATTCCGTAGCTCCTGAAGTCTTCGAGCGCTTACAGAAGGCGACGACCGCCGATCCCGCAGAACTGACTGCCCTGTACAGGGATTATCTCCGTGAAGCTCGCCAAGTTCTGGCGCATTTGGTTAGTGCCTTGGCGCAAAAGGACGCCGCGCATTTCCTCGACCGGGCGCACTACTTGAGAGGGAGCAGTTTGATCATTGGAGCAACCGTGGTCGCACGGTGCTGCGCCGATCTGGAACTGATGGGCCGCAACTCCGAGTTTCACGACGCGACGCGCCTGCTGGACCAGACTTCGGAGGCGCTCGAAGCCGTGGAGGCGGAGTTGGCGAGAAAGCTCGGCCCGGCAGTTGTTCCGGTCGAAGGTTCGGCAGCATAGCAAGACCAACTTTTGTGAAGTGGGGGAATCCTATTGGCCGCGCCCATCAAGGTTTTGATCGCCGACGATCATCCAGTGGTTCGAGTGGGGTTGCGTAACATGTTGCAGGCCGACGGCCAGATGAAGGTCGTCGCTGAAGCCAAAGACGGTATCGAAGCGCTCAACATGGTGCGCACACTCCGGCCCGATATCCTGCTTCTGGATCTCGCCATGCCTAAGATGCCAGGCATGGATGCCTTGCGCGAACTAACTGGCGAAACCACGAACACCCGCACCATCGTCCTGACCGGACTCATCGACAAGCGGCAAATCCTGGAAGCGCTGCAACTCGGCGCCCGCGGCGTCCTTTTGAAAGATGCAGTCCTCGACCATCTCTCGGCGTGTATTCGCGCTGTCATGCAGGGACAGTACTGGCTGGAGGGGCGCCCGGTGCAGAATCTCGTCCAGGTGCTGCGCGATCTCGCCGCGCAAACCGCTCCGCCGCCGCGCAAGACCTTCGGCCTGACCGCGCGCGAACTCGAGGTGGTGAGCTTGATTACCGAAGGAAGCACTAACAAGCACATCGCGCAAACCTTCGGCATCAGCGAAGAAACCGTGAAGCGCCACCTGACTAACATCTTCAACAAACTGGGGGTCGGCAACCGGCTGGAGTTGGCACTGTTCGCGCTCAACCACAATCTGCTACCGCCCGCCGAGGCTGGCATACCGGGATAGTCATTCCCTGCCGCGTTCATTTCGTCGCCTTAGTTACTCTTCTGCTTCCTCCGCGAAAAGGCGCTTCCCTGCGCGACCTGGGCCCGCTACGGTAGAGAGTAGAGAAACTCCCATGGACAACGCGCGCAAGTGGGGCCTGGAGCTGAGTTCCATTCCTCTGGTGGAAGCGGTGCTTTGCGCCGACTGCGAGATGATCAGCAACAGCGCTGGCGAGAGGTGCGAGATCTGTGGCAGCGCGTCGCTGCTAAGCCTGGGTCGCGTCTTGGGCGGGAGCATTGAAGGCCAACGCGCCTCCCTGGTGCAGGTGGGTGACGACAACGCACGTAATGGCTTCACCGTACTGATAAATCCGGCCGCGAACAGAATCCTGCGGCAACGCCGGCAGCGGCGGCCGGTAGTGGTTGATCGTTAGGGATCGTCCCGAGTACGCTGAATTGACATCCCTTAGCCCGGCAAATACATCTGACATCTGACATTTGCAAACGGTGAGGGTGCTGATGAGCCGCGATGAATTGCTACGTCAACAACTTGCAACGGTAATCGACTGGAACGAAGCGCACGCCGACTTTCACGCGGCGGTTGACGGCTTCCCTGCCGCGCTCCTTGGGCGCGTGCCCGAAGGGTTTCCCTATTCGGCCTGGCAATTGCTGGAACACATCCGGCTTGCGCTTTGGGACATCCTGGAATTCAGCCGCGACGCCCGTCACAAGTCGCCGAAATGGCCGGAAGGTTATTGGCCTAAAACCGCGGCTCCCCCAAGCACTGATGCCTGGCGCAAGAGCGTGAAGGCCGTTGAGCAACATGTCGAGGCGATGCGAAAGCTGGTAACCGATCCTTCTCGCGACTTGTTCGCCCCGTTGCCTCACGGCACAGGACAAACGCTACTGCGCGAGGCCCTGCTGGTTGCCAGCCACAACGCCTATCACCTGGGACAGTTGGTGCTGGTGCGCCGAGCGCTGGGCAGCCTGGCACGGGTAGGTCGTCGCTCTCGCGGCTTTGACTATTTTCTCTGCTCGAGTTTCACGCTGGCCGTGATTGGCTTGCCATCGCGAATCACCTTCACCTCGACGACTTGTCCTACCTTGCTGCGACGAAGAGCATCGGTGAAGTCGTACAGGTTGTGGATAGGCTTGTCGCCGAACTGCACCAGGACGTCACCAGCCCGCAGTCCGGCCTTGGCAGCGGGCGATCCCGGACGAACGTCAGAGAAACGAACTCCGTCCTTGACTTCTCCAAAATCGGGGATCGATCCGAAGTAAGGCCCATATCCTCCACCGCCACCAGAAATGCCACCGATTGGTCTGTCTTCGACCACGGTGACGAATTTGGGCGGCTCCGGCGCAGATGCCAACTGCAGCGTGACGTCCGAAATCATGTCGAGCAACTGCGCGGCTGAGGGCGCGTTGATCTTGTCCCAGGTGTCCGACGGCTTGTGATAGTCCGAGTGCAGGCCGGAAAAGAAAAACAGCACTGGGATTTTGTCGGCTACAAATGAGGTGTGATCGCTGGCCGAATAACCACCCGCTGAGTACTCGATCTTAAAGTTGGATTTGGACCCTTTCTGCGCTTGCTCCAGAATCGACTTGAAGGTCGAGCCCGTGCCCACTCCGCCGATGTAAACCTTGTTGTCCTTGATGCGGCCAATCATGTCCATGTTGAGCATGGCGACGCATTTGTCGAGCGGGAGCGTCGGTTCTTTTACCCACTCGGATGAGCCCAGCAGACCAAGCTCTTCGCCCGAGAACGAGGCGAACAGGATTCCGCGATCGAGCTTCCCTTTCATCGGCGCAAACAGGCGCGCGAGCTCTAGCACCCCGGCTGTCCCGGAAGCGTTGTCGTCAGCGCCAGGATGGATCTGCCCAATCTGCGAAGGAGCAAGCGAGTTGGAATCACCGCGGCCAAGGTGATCATAGTGCGCTCCAATGATGATGTACTCGGCGGTCTTGCCGGGCAGATAGGCAAGGACGTTGTTCACGCGCGCATGGGTCGCCTCGATGTCCACCTTGACAGAGAGTTGCAGGGTGTCTGGGAAGGCAAACGATGCCGGCTTGCCGAGGTGGTTGATCTGCTGCTGAATATCGGCGAGCGACTTGCCCGCTGCCTGGAACCAGCTCCCGGCGACTGCGTTCTTCACCTGCAGCAGCAGGATGCCGGCGTCTGTAGGGCCGCTCACGCTGCCGAAACGCATCAGCAGATCTTCTTCACCATCGCCCAGCTTTCCATTAAGAAGCACGACAGCTTTCGCACCATGGTTGCGTGCGTTGATCGCCTTGGTGATCAATTGCGAATGTTGGGTCAGCCCCTGATGGCCGCTCTTTTCCCCGAAGATCTCGGGCTCGTAGCGCAGCACCAGGACGATCTTGTCCTTGACGTCCACACCGGCATAATCGTCATATTGAAACTCATCTGCGGTGGCGCCGTAGCCCACGAAGACTACGGGACCGGTGAACGAACTGGAGGACGAAAAGCTCGCGGGCACAAAATCCTGGTTGAGCACCAGGGCTTGCTTTTTGTCGCCGATCTGTTCGACAAAGCTGTTGTCCGACTTCAGCTTCGCGCCGGTGGTAACGGTGAACGGCTGTAAATATCCATTCGTACCCGCGGGTTGTAGTCCCAGCGACTTATAACGGTGCTCGAGATATTTCGAAGCCTTCGCCAGTCCCTTGGTCCCGGCGCCGCGTCCTTCCATATCAGGGGCAGCTAGTTTCTTGACCTCGTTGAGGTAGAGTTTGGGATCGGCAGGACCGACGGAAGTGGGCGCCGCTGTCGCCAGCAGAGAGAAGACCAGCAATGCAGCAAGCGCACTGCGACGGATCCGGGTTACGTCAGATTTCGAGCCCGAGAAGCGTGAGAGAGAGATGGAGTTGAGCATGAATGAACGAATCGTACTGATGAGGAAAGAAGCGTGTCAATGCGAGGCGGCTTTGCGTACTTCACGTGCACCGTTAGGCGCCGACGCGTGCGAGTTCTCTGCCGCACCGCCCAGCACCATCCGGCACACCTCCCTCACATAGCTTTCGCTGAGTTCGTCGTGACGAATGAGAAAGCGCATGTAGATTGCCCCATAGAGCGTGTCCAGCACGAGATCGAGGTCCAGGCTGCTGGGCAGCTCACCACGTTCGATGCCGCGGCGCAGGGTCTTATAGGCTTCCTGACGGCGAGGCCGTAGGAAGCGTTCGCGGAATGCCGCCAGCAGTTCGGGATCGGATTGTCCGGCGCCCAACAAGGCCGCAACAATCCGTCCGCGGCGGCTGCGCAGAACTCCCAGAAACTGGTTCATCTGCAAGCTCATGTCCTGGTATACCGAGCCGGTATCGGGGAAGTGCAGCTGATGTTCCGCGCCGGAGGCGAAGGCGTCCACCACCAAGGCGCCCTTGGTGGGCCACCAGCGATACACGGTGGCCTTGCCGACGCCGGCGTCGGCCGCGATCGCCTCAATCGTAAGGTCGGGAAACCCGGTACGTTGCAACAGGCCCAGAGTGCTGCAAAGAATTGCCTGGCGGGAATGCTCGCTCCGTGGCCGACCGGGCAGACGCTTGACCCCATTGTTCTGCTTCTGCTCTTGCTCCGATTTTTGCTGAGAAACCCTTTGCCGCATGACCCACCATAGCATATATTGGATCCAAGACGTACCGTATCGAATCTTAGATTGCTTGATGCTGGTGGCCGCAGGAGCGAACAGAGCGCTCCTCCAGTTTCGATTGGAGTCGTGCCCGACCGATGTGGATTGTTGCACTCGCGCTTAGGCGTCCTTACACCTTCGTCGTCATGGCGCTGGTGCTCATCATCCTTACGCCCATCGTTATTCTGCGCACGCCTGTCGACATCTTCCCCGACATCAACATACCCGTCATCAGCGTAGTGTGGAATTACAGCGGTTTTGCGCCCAGCGAAATGGCCGACCGCATCGTCACCAACTCCGAGCGCGGCATCACCATCACGGTCAACGACATCGAGCACCTCGAGTCGCAATCGGTGAACGGCGTCGGAGTCATCAAGATCTTCTTCCGGCAGGGCGCCAACATACAGACGGCGCTTTCCCAGGTGACGGCAATGATGCAGACCATGATCCGCGCCCTGCCGCCCGGCACAACCCCGCCGCTGATCATCACCTACTCGGCCTCCTCGACCCCCATCGTGCAGCTCGGCCTCAGCAGCAAGACGCTGCCGGAGCAGCAACTGTTCGACCTCGGTCAGAACTTTTTGCGCACACAACTGGCGACCGTGCACGGCGCAGCCATGCCCTATCCCTACGGCGGCAAGATACGGCAGGTACAGGTCGATCTGGACATCCCTCGCCTCCAGGCCAACGGACTGTCTCCGGCTGACATCGTCAGCGCCATCAATTCCCAGAACCTGATTACGCCCTCGGGTTCGGCCAAAATTGGACCGCTCGAATATCAGGTGGAAATGAACAGCTCTCCGCAGACAATTGCCGAGCTGAACGACCTCCCGGTAAAGACGGTCAACGGCTCGACGATTTACATGCGCGACGTCGCCCATGTCCGCGACGGATTTGCCCCGCAGACCAACATTGTGCGCCAGGATGGCGTTCGCGGCACGCTCATGTCGGTGTACAAGATCGGCAGTGCTTCCACGCTGACCATTGTGGGCGCAGTGAAGAGCATCCTACCAATTGCCGCGCAGTCCCTGCCCAAAGACATCACCATCAAGCCCCTGTTCGATCAGTCGCTGTTTGTACGCGCCTCCATCAATGGAGTCATCCGCGAGGCTTGGATCGCGGCCGCGCTGACGGCTATGATGATCCTCCTGTTTTTGGGCGACTGGCGTCCCACGATCGTGATCTCGATCTCGATCCCGCTTTCGATCTTCGTGTCGGTGATTCTGCTGAGCGCGCTAGGCGAAACCATCAACATCATGACCCTTGGAGGCCTGGCCCTCGCGGTGGGCATTCTGGTGGACGATGCGACCGTCGAAATTGAAAACATTGAGCGCAATCTCGCCCAAAACAAGGAGATGAAGCAGGCGATTCTCGATGGCGCCGCCCAGATTGCAGTGCCGGCGTTTGTTTCCACGCTTTGCATTTGCATCGTATTTGTGCCCATGTTCTTTCTCACCGGCGTCGCGCGATACCTGTTCGTGCCGCTGGCGGAAGCTGTGGTGTTCGCGATGCTGGCGTCCTATTTCCTCTCGCGGACCCTGATCCCGACGCTGGTGATGTACATCATGCGAGGGCATGAGCATCGAGCGGAAGGGCCAAAGACGATCTTCGGGCGTTATCAACGAGGGTTCGAGCAAAAATTCGATAAGTTCCGCGGCGCTTATTACCAGCTTTTGGAAACCACCCTGGGACATCAAAAGGTATTCGCGGCCTGCTTTCTCACCTTCTGCATCTTGTCGATGGGGCTGGTGTTCTTCCTCGGCGAAGATTTCTTCCCTTCGGTTGACGCCGGCCTCATGCGGCTTCATATGCGAGCCCGCGCCGGGCTACGGGTCGAAGAAACGGCGCGGCTGACCGATGACGTCGAGAAGTATCTGCGACGGCAGATTCCCAAAGATGAAGTCGTGACCATCCTCGACAACATCGGACTGCCCTATTCGGGGCTCAATCTCTCTTACAGCAATTCCGGAGTGATCGGCACCAGCGATGCGGAAATTCTGGTTGGCCTGAATACGGAACATCACCATCCCACCGGGGAGTACATCCGCAAGCTGCGTGAAGAATTGCCGCGCCGCTTTCCTGGCGTGGAGTTCTTCTTCCAGCCCGCCGACATCGTTACCCAGATCCTGAACTTTGGGCTGCCGGCTCCAATCGATATTCAAGTCACCGGCGCTGACATGCAGGGCAACTACTTCATCGCGCAGGAAATCGCCAACCGGTTGAAACAGATTCCCGGCACCGCCGATGTCCATGTGCAGCAGATGCTCACGTTGCCAACACTCGACCTTCGGATTGATCGCACCAAAGTCACCCAGGTTGGTATGAGTGCCCGCGACGTGGCGCAGAGCGTGCTCGTGTCGCTCAGCGGCAGCTTCCAGACTACGCCCAACTTCTGGCTGAATCCCAAGAACGGCGTCACCTACCAGGTTGCGGTGCAGTCTCCGCAATATCATGTCACTTCCCTTCAGGACTTGATGGGGATGCCGATTAACAACCCCAACGTGCGGAATTACCAGGTCCTGAGCAATCTGGTAGAGCTAACGCCCACCGCCAAGCCGGCAGTCGTCTCCCATTACAACGTGCAACCTGTGATCGACGTTTACGTCAGCACGCAGGGCCGCGATTTGGGCGCGGTGGCCAAAGACACGATGAAGGCCCTCAAGCCTTTCGAGGAGCATTTGCCGCGCGGCACCCGCATCATCGTTCGCGGCCAAGTGGAAACCATGCAGTCTTCGTTCTTCGGTCTGGGCATCGGGCTGGTGATGGCCATCGTCCTGGTCTATTTCCTGATCGTCGTCAACTTCCAGTCCTGGCTTGACCCGTTCATCATCATCACCGCGCTGCCCGGTGCCCTGGCCGGCATCTGCTGGATCCTGCTGCTGACGCATACCCGCCTGAGTGTGCCCTCGCTGACTGGAGCGGTCATGTGCATGGGAGTAGCCACCGCCAACTCAATTCTGATGATTTCTTTCGCGCGAGACCGGATGCATGCCGGCATTCCCGCCGTACAAGCCGCGCTGGAAGCTGGGTACACGCGTATCCGACCCGTGCTGATGACAGCGCTGGCCATGATCATCGGTATGCTGCCGATGGCCGTCGGCCTGGGCGAGGGCGGCGAGCAGAATGCCCCACTGGGACGGGCCGTGATCGGCGGTCTGATTTTCGCAACCGTAGCTACCCTGTTCTTCGTGCCGACCATCTTTGCCTTGATTCACAGCCGCCGAGAGGCAAAACAAGCTGGGCTGAAACCGTCATAAAATGATAGAAACTGAACAAGAAGCACCTGGTATGGATTCGCACTCAAATCCCGAACTTTTGGACGATGAACGTCAGGCGCCGGAGATAACACCGCCGCCCAAGCTTCCGCCGGCGCCGCCGCGCAAGGCGCTGCTGTTGATTGGCCTTGTGCTGGTGCTGTTGGTCATCGGTGCCGTGATCACGATGCTCATGCGCATCCACGACAGCCGAGTGCTGGCGAAGGAGACCGAGCGCGAATCCATTCCCACAGTGGCTGTCATCCATCCCACGGCGGAAAAGCCCGACGAGGAACTGGTGTTGCCGGGAACCTTGCAGGCGTACGAAGAGTCCCCGATTTACGCTCGCACCAATGGGTATCTATTGCGCTGGTACAAAGACATCGGCAGCCGCGTCACCCAAGGCGAGCTGCTGGCCGACATCGACACGCCTGAGGTGGACCAGGAATTGATGCAGACCCGCGCCAACCGGCAGCAGATACTGGCCCAGATGGACTTGGCCAAAATCAACGCTGATCGGTATGTAGGTCTGCGCAAGACCGACTCGGTTTCGCAACAGGAAGCCGATCAACAGGCCAGCGGATATGAGCAGGCCAAGGCAAACCTCGACGCCGCCGACGCCAATGTCCGGCGTCTGGAACAACTGGAAGCGTTCAAGCACGTTTACGCGCCGTTCTCCGGCGTGCTGACCAAGCGCAACGTCGATCCGGGCGCTTTGATCAACGCCGGCTCAATTGGAGGAGCCGCAGGTAAAGAGCTGTTCGACATTGCCCGCGTCGATCCACTACGCGTATACGTCAGCGTCCCTCAGAATTACGCACCTGCAATCAAAACTGGAATGGAAGCCTGGGTGACTCTGTCCGAATTACCCGGCCAGAACTTTAAGGGCACGGTTGTGCGCACCGCGCAAGCGATCGATCTTTTGACGCGCACCTTGCTGACAGAAGTGGACGTACCTAACCGGGACGGAAGTCTGTTGCCGGGATCGTTTGGCGAAGTCCATTTCCGTACCGGAATCGATGCACAGAAAGTCACCATCCCGGTGAATGCGATGCTCTTTCGCCAGGAAGGCGCGAGCGTAGCCGTCGTGGGCAGTGATGGCAAAGTCCATCTGCGACCGATCACCATTGGCAAAGACTATGGCACGACTCTGGAAATCCTGGGCGGCGTCGAGTTGGGGGACCGCGTTGTCATCAATCCCGCCGATTCCCTGGAGGAAGGTCAACAAGTCAATGTAGCGCCCGAAAACCGGGGAGGCCAGCAGTCATGAGGCGGCTGACCCTGGCGCTCGGTCTCCTCGCCAGCGGGTTCCTGGCGGGATGCGCGGTGGGACCGAACTACCATCGTCCGCCGGTGCAGGCTCCGACGGCCTACAAGACGGAAGGACCATGGCGCGTAGCGGCGCCCAAAGACTCGATTCCCAAGGGCGCGTGGTGGGAAGTCTTCAACGATGCCGAGCTGAACGGCTATGAGCAACAACTGCTCCAAGCCAACCAATCGCTGGAGGCGGCCAAAGACCGGCTCAACCAGGCGCGCTCACTAGCGCGTGTAGCATCGGCCGGATACTTTCCCACCCTGAGCGCCGATCCCAACGCATCGCGGACCAGATATTCAGGAAATCGCCCGGTGGTTGTGACACTCGGCAACCCGCTCACTCAGAACAATTTCGGGATTCCGTTCCTGCTGAATTATGAGCCCGATCTCTTCGGAAAGGTCAAGCGCAGTCTGCAAGCCTCCAACGCATCGCTGCAATCCACGGCGGCTGATTTGTACAACGTAAACCTGGTGCTGACTGCCGAACTTGCCGCCGACTACTTCACCCTGCGCGAACTCGACGCCGAAACGCTCGTCGTCCAGGAATCGGTGACCATTCAGCAAAAAGGCCTGCAACTGGTCGAGGACCGGCATGCGGGTGGAGTGGCCTCAGGGCTCGATCTCGCACAACAACAGACATTGCTCGATTCCACCGAGACGCAACTCTACCTGGTACAGCAACAGCGACAGCAATTTGAGCATGCCATCGCCGTGCTCACAGGAAATCCCGCGCCGACATTCAGCGTTCCAGCCAGGCCGCTGAATGCAACTCCGCCGCCGGTTCCGCTGGGAGTGCCTTCCGATCTGCTGGAGCGGCGTCCGGATGTCGCCACCGCTGAGCGACAGATGGCGTACGAGAACGCTCTCATCGGAGTGGCCACAGCAGCCTTCTATCCTCAATTCACCATCCTCGGTGGCGCCGGATGGCAAAGCACCGACATCACCAACCTGCTCACTGCTCCCAGCGCGATCTGGTCGCTGGGCGGCGATCTGCTGCAGCCAATCTTTGAGGGCGGACGCAACCGCGCCAATCTCGCGGCCACCAAAGCGGCCTACGATGAGTCGGTGGCAAACTATCGCGAGACCGTGCTGACGGCGTTCCAGGAAGTGGAAGATGGGCTCTCGGGACTGAACACGCTGTCGCAAGCCGACGCCACACAGAACGCTGCTGTGGCCGATGCTCGGCGCGCTTTGGAGCTTGCCAACAATCGCTACGTTGGCGGCGTCACCAGCTACCTCGATGTCATCACTGCCCAATCCGCGCTCCTCACCAACCAGCGACTGGCCACACAGCTCCTTGGCCAGCAGATGGTCACGTCGGTGTACCTCGTCAAAGCGCTTGGCGGAGGCTGGGACGCCGCGCAAATTCAGAACGAGCAGGTTCATCCCAAGGCCATTCAAATCGTCCAGCAGTAGAACAGCTTTTCGCTTTTCGCTTTTCGCTTTTCGCTGTTCGCTGTTCGCCCTGTCATCCCGACCGAGGACTTTAGTCCGAGCGGAGGGATCTGCGGTTCAGCACCTGCAAGAACTGCGTCCGATGATGAGAGGACCCCGCCCCCTGCGCTCTTTATTTAGAATCAGCAATTTGCGCAGAATCTTGCCTCAAATAATAGAAAACACAGGACTTATCGCATAATCCTGATTCTGAAGCACTTATGCTCTACGTTGGGTCGAGGCCATTCCTTCCGCCTAAGCTTGGCAACCCCCCCCTCCCCCTGCGCTCCTTTTTTTAGAATCAGTCGCTTGCGCAGAATTTGGCCACGAATAATAGAAAACAAATGACTTATCGCATAATCTTGATTCTTAATTACTTATCCGACCCAGTAACGCGGGTCCACCCGCCAGAAGGGCATGTCCGAAGTCGGGACGGGCTCCCGCTATGGATTGAGTTCAACGTAAATCGCCACGCCTCCCCAGCCAAAGCTGGTTAAGCCCTGGGCATGCCGCCACAGCGCGTGCTGCCCGGGTCCCACAAACTGGTGGCCGGCATCCGTGTTGCTGGAATTAGGCCCCTGGCCGGACAGGTAGTCCGTACCGTCGTCGGTCGGGCAATAAAGGTAGCCCCTCATGCTACCGAACTGGCAGTCTAAGTTGCTTGTGTCCACGCTATTGGTCAGCCAATCCACCCAATAGGTAATCGGGGTGTACTGCTGGTTCACCTGAAGCAAATTGCCCAGCACCAAGTCCTTCGCGAAAGCAGTTGTGGCCGTACCTGCGCTCACCACCGGGAACGAACCGTTGCCTGGAAAGACGAAATTTCCGGAGTTGACACTGGTAGTCTCAACCGTCCCGTTGAATTTCGGCACATCGTAAACCTTGAGTGCGGCTGGATTCGCGTCTGCCAGCGTCACCGTGACCTGACATTGCGAACTGGTGTTTGCGGTCCCTTGGTACCAGGCCGCGAGTCCTTGACTGGTGTTAATGAATTGCGACCCTCCCTGGACCAGTGACCACGATGACGCACACCCGGTGACCGAGGCAGGAAGGCTGACGTTGTTCGCCTGCTTCGAGATGCTCACCTCGACAAACAAGGGGTCGTCCCTGTTGGGGGTGATATCGGTGGAGACCAGCGAGGTACCCGAGCTAACCACACCGCACGCGCTCTTAGTAACGTACTTGTCGGTAGTCGGAGGGATGCAACCACTGTCCGTCGTAGGGGCATGCCAGCGGCAGATAACGCCTTCATTGCCGGCGCCTCTTTGGTCAAGGTTACAAGCCCAAATTTTACCGCCGGTCTTGGCGACGGCAAATACGGCGCCTTCGTAGTCCACGGGGGCACTGCACGGCCTTAGGTTGGGCGGGTCGTAGTTGCTGCTGTAGTTGTAATTACTGGGCAGGTCTTTGCAAAGAGGAACGCCCTTCTCGGCCTGCGTAATCGGGATGGTTGTACCTCCCGGCGCGAAGATCATGCGGTAGAGCGGCGCGTCGCCGCCGAAGACCTCAGGATCGTTGGGCCAGCTATACGCACCGTGGAACACCTGGTGAATGGTATCGTCTCCAATGCAAGCCACCTGCCTCCCATCCGGGCCGATGATGCCCGAGCAAAGCCCTGCGTAGGATGGGGTCATAGCGGTTGGAGGCTGGTCAGCGTAATCCGGGTGTGTGGGATCCTTGGGGTTAGCGGAGCCGTAGGCAAAGGTGCAAGGTATCTTCGAGGCCGGGGAACCCGGGTTGTCGGGACACTGGCTGGAGTGGTTTCGGTAGAAAGCCCGGAGCTCGCAGGTCCCGAGCGCCTGATTGGGATTCGTCCTTTTCCAGCACGAAGCGTGGATGTCCAAACCGTTGTTGACCTTTACGCAGTCGCTGTCGTCCTTACATTGCTTCCCGTATAGGCTGCCAGTAGGCGCACAAAATGTCTTCCAGGCATAGCACCTGGGGTCTGTCGTCGGATCGCACTTCATCGCGGGTTCCTCCGGGTACTTGAACTTCCCGCAATTACTGAAGCAAGCTAGCACATTGTCCCCTGGTGGCATCACTGGATTGCCGTTAGCATCCACGATGACATACCCGAAGACACCCGACTTATCAATGTCGGAGCGTTTGAGAGTGAACCTATCGGTGCCGTTGAAACTGGGACAGTTAGCTTCTGCTCGCAAATCCCCTCCATGCACCGTGAGGGGATAGTTATAGGCTAACCAGTGTTGGTCGTAGATATCTTTAGGGTTCGATGGGGAACCACCAACGGGCTCGACGTCCACGTTGATGCTGGCGCCATTCACCAGGCTGATATCGGGATAATCAAAGTTGTTGGAATATTGATCCACAAACGTCCACTCTACGATCGAGGTGAACCCAGGCGATCCCCAGGCTCCGGAGCTGCAATCGTACTGACTGGCGCAGCCGCCGGTTTCGCACTGCGCCCGGTTGGTAGCGACATCGTAGCGGCAGCCAGTTCTGGCCCAGAAGTTCGGCCCCAGGGCGGGACAGTCCTCTACACCGTTCGCGCACTTGGTGCTCGCCCATTCCGGCGGTATGTCTATGGTCAGGATATTCGAGGTATCGCTCGGGTCCTGGGGTAAGGGTTGCATGACCCAGGTTCCCTCGCGTGGGAAAACCGGGAATCCAGGCTTATTCGCCTGATGGGCTGCGTTGGCGGCGCCCAGCAGCACCTGATTGGAACAATTGACCAACTGCACCACCTTGACTGCAGGAGGTATCGGCACCGGTGTGGGAAGCTCATCCAAGTAAGCCTGCGAACACATGCCCTGCGCCTGAACACGCACGCTGCAGAGCATCGGGAGAAGTGAACTGAGCGCAAAAGCTATAAACGTAGTTGCAGCCAACATGGCCAATCGACGAAGTACTGGCATGGTCTCACTCCTTGCGGTCTTCTAGGAAAGGGAGGGATGCACGACACAGAACAGAGCGGCAGCCCCACAGCCACGGCGCTCTGCGTCGCAGGTCTTATACTGGGGCGCGAAAGTATCACGCGAGGAACTTGCCTGTCAAATAAACGGAAAGACGGTCAAAACTATCGCCCAGCTATAGAGTTGCCCTGCGTCTTAGAATTCTGCCGTCTCTACGGTGTCTGTGTCGCAGCTATGCCGTCGCTACGCGGCTCGGTTATTTTTCCCACTGACCGCGGGCTTACCCCCGCGGCTAATACAGTGGATATTATTCATTACTTGAAGGTCATTGCAAAAACGCCTACACATGGACCAGTCCCGCCATGCGGGACGACTCAGTTTGACTCCGCTTCGTAACTTGACACGCTCCGACTCCCGCATCGCTTATCATGCGCCGGGTTCTATAAAAGCATCCGACTGCGCCTTGGGCGTATTCACTGGTGCCAAGAACTTGTTTAGCGTTCCCGACTTCTGCCACTCTGATTGCGGATTCGATTCGGCAAGCTAAGGCCGACTTCCTAATGGCGCTTCCTGTGCCCGCATAAAAGCATGGCTCCGGTACTGGCGATCGCTGGCATGGTGGCAGGGCCGTCCCAACCACGGCGCTTTGACCCCGTTGGAGAGATTTTTCAACCTTTCGTCACCGGGCCGAACCGAATCCCATTTTTCATGCAGGAGAGCAGGGATGACGGTGAAGAAGAAGCTGTGGCAGAACCGAAGAGAGAAGAAGGAGTGGGCGCGACGCCTGCAATCGGAGGACCCAGGCCTGACCGTGATTCATCCGCAGGCAGCCGGGATCGATGTGGGCAACAGTTCCCATTACGTGGCAGTACGTCCCGACCGGGACGCGCAACCGGTGCGGCGCTTCGAGTGTTTTACCGCGGACTTGTATCGTCTGGCGGACTGGTTACAAAGCTGTGGCGTGAAGACCGTAGCCATGCAGTCTACCGGCGTCTATTGGATTCCGCTGTACGACATTCTGGAAGCGCGCGGCTTCGAGGTTTATTTGGTGAATGCCCGGCACACCAAGAATCTGCCCGGACGCAAGAGCGACGTGCAGGAGAGCCAGTGGTTGCTGAAGTTGCACACCTATGGATTGCTGAACAACTCGTTCCAACCGCCGGCGGAGATTCGGGTGTTACGCACGTACTGGCGGCAACGAGCGGAGCACGTACATGGTGCAGCGACCTGCATGCAACGGATGCAGAAAGCACTGACCCAGATGAATCTGCAACTGGCCAATGTGATCAGCGACATCAGCGGGCTGACCGGACAGGCGATCCTACGCGCGATCACTGCGGGAGAACGCGATGCCGGGAAACTGGCTGAACTTCGCGATTCCCCGAGTCAAGGCCAGCCCGGAAGAGATTGCCAGAAGCCTGGAGGGCAACTGGCGTGCGGAACTGCTGTTTGTGTTACAGCAGGAACTGGAGATGTACGACACCTACCAGATGCGCAGCCATACCTATCTCGGGGCCCAATACCGCCGTTTACGCACCAGGGTGGGGGCCCCGAAAGCCATCACCGCCATGGCCCACCGCCTTGCCCGGCTCGGGTATCGAATGCTGAAGTATCGGGCAAAGCTACATCGACAAAGGCAGTGAATACTACGAGCAGAGATACCGCAATCAACAGCTCCACATGCTCCGGAAACAGGCAGCGAAACTCGGCCTCCAGATAACATCGGCGGCAATCTAAATGAGTTCTTGGAGAGGGGATGTCAAGAGAAAAACACCTTTCCCTTCGCTGGAAAGAGAGGTTGTTCTCTGACATCCAGCCCCCCTGGGTCGTGCTTGATAGCGGAGATCCGCAGTTCTGTGGTGGTTTCACGTCCACGCTACAACGTCCTTGGGTTGCTGAAAGCTGCACAAGCCTGGCGGTGGCAAGTTGCCAACCATGGTTCTATCTGAGACTCGCGGCTTGGTGAGGAAGTGCAGGTCGTGTCCGCCATGCCAGCGTTCCAGGCCCCAAGGCATGCAAACAAGGTACAAGGAACGCTTGCCCCGGGCTGTGATGGAGAGCACACTATCCCAGTGATCCGGGAACGAAGTCCCGGGTCTCGAACCGCGCGAGACCCGGGGCACCCAGCAAAGACGCCGTTCCAGTCGATCCCAACGCATATCGATCTCGGCCAAAGCGAGGAGGAACTATGTCACGCAGCCAAGGAAATGCAACAGGACGAAGTGTAACCTTACACATGGTTTCCAGTCTGGATGGTTTCATCGCGAAGAAGGACAACAGTGTCTCCTGGCTAGATGACACTGGAAGCGTCTATGAAGCCGGGGTTTCCATTTCGGAGGAAGAAGTTGCGGCCTTCCTCAAAGCGATAGATTGTTATGTGCTCGGTTCCCGCACGTATGAACACGCGCTTGAACTGGGCTGGCCATATGGCGATACTCCGGCCGTAGTGGTGACCGGCAGAGAATGGCCGCCGGCGAGGAAGAGCGTCGAGTTCTATTCGGGCGATCTCAAGACACTAGTTGACGTGAAACTCGCACCTCGATATCGAAACATCTGGCTCGTGGGTGGTGCCATGTTGTGCCAGCGCTTTCTCGAACTCGACCTGGTGGACGAAATCAAGTTGACGATAGCGCCTGTCCTATTGGGTGAAGGACTCCGGCTGTTCGGTGGTTCCCTGACGGAGGAGAGGTGGAATTTGAAGGACGTGGTCGCTTACAAGAACGGCTTTGTTGAGCTATCGTACTCCGCCACTCCCGCATGAAAGAGGCTTCCACTTGCGGAGGTTGCAGGCTACGCTGAGCGCAGCCGGGTACCGCAGCTTTCGCCTGCTTTTGGCGAAGGCTGGGAGCAAGGCTCTGATCGGATGCCACAGCGCAGCCCTTGTGTGCCGCCCCCTAAAGGGGGCTCCGATCGATTTCCACTCTACCCAGCACTCACGTGCTGGGCTACGTTTGTTTCGCCCTCCGGGCTCGTGTTGCAGGCTCACCAACCACGGCAAAAGCGGGTCCGGAACAGCGGGTCCCCTTCGACTTCGCTCTCCAGAAGCTATACGAGCAAGTCATTGAGGATCAATGGAATGTGACAGGATGGATGCAAAGCCATGAAAGCGAATCTAAGGCGAAACATACATGCTCGTTTAGCTTCTGTTTTCACGGACGGTTTCGCGAAAGCGTCGCTGGCTCTCCAGAAGCTATACGAGCAAGTCATTGAGGATCAATGGAATATGACAGGATGGATGCAAAGCCATGAAAGCGAATCTAAGGCGAAACATACATGCTCGTTTAGCTTCTGTTTTCACGGACGGTTTCGCGAAACCGTCGCTGGCTCAGGGCAGGCTCTCGACTCGCCCGCGGCGGGCTCGCTCGGGATGACAGCGTAATTTGTGATTGCGCTCCGGACAAGGCTCTACGCGAACCGCCCTAATCCCTTATTATGCGCCTATGGCGAACACCGCCGATGTCCTAGTCATTGGCCTGGGCGCAATGGGCAGCGCGACGGTGTGTCAGGCTGCCAACCTGGGCGCGCGCGTGATCGGCATTGACCGCTTCGACCCGCCGCACGATCGCGGTTCGTCGCACGGCGACACCCGGATTACTCGCGAGGCCATCGGTGAAGGCCGCGACTTCGTGCCCCTGGTGCTGCGCTCCAACCAGATCTGGGAAGAGCTGGAGGCAGCCACGGGACGCAGTTTGCTGACGCGCACCGGCGCTTTGATTCTGGCTTCGCAAAGCATTTCCGGCGATCATCATGGGTCAACTTCCTTCGTCCAGGACACCATTCGTACCGCCAGGGAGTTTGGCATTGCGCATGAGGTCCTGGACGCCGAGGAAATCCGCCGCCGTTATCCGCAGTTCCATCTGATCGGCGACGAGATCGGCTACTTTGAAGGCGGCGCAGGATTTCTTCGTCCCGAGGCGTGCATCGAGACGCAACTGACGCTCGCAAGGCAGATGGGCGCAGAAGTCTTTACGTCGGAGGTTGTACTCGACATCGCTCAAGACAAGCGTGGCGCAGTCGTGGTCAAGACCGATCGAGCTACGTATTCGGCCGCGCGAGCCATCGTCACCGCAGGGCCGTGGGTGCAGAAGCTGCTTGGGGCAGAGTACGCAAGTTACTTCAGCATCTATCGGCAGGTGCTGTGCTGGTTTGCGCTGGCGAAGAACCAGCAGCTATACGGCGCGGAGAGGTTTCCCGTGTTCATCTGGATCGTGGGTAATCGGCCGCGCGACATGCTCTATGGCTTCCCTGCAATTGACGGTCCTAGCGGCGGACTGAAGATTGCCACCGAGCAGTACGAGGCGACCGTCGATCCCGATGCCGTTACGCGCACGGTCAGCGATTCGGAGATCGCGGCCATGTACGGCGAATACATTGGGCCGCGTTTCCCGGATGTGTCCGGTGAATGCCTGCGCGCCACGACGTGTCTCTACACGGTTACGCCGGGCGCGAAGTTCATCGTTGATACTTTTCGTGATTGCGAAAACGTCATGTTCGCTTCCGCGTGCTCGGGGCATGGATTCAAGCATTCGGCGGCCATCGGCGAAGCGCTGGCGGCATGGGCGCTGGCGCGACCGGGGGCAATCGATCTGTCGCCTTTCAGGCTGGACCGGTTCTCCGGCTAAAGTCTCGCCGATTGGTGGGTCAGGGCTGGGTCTGAGCGTGGGTTTGA
The DNA here is from genome assembly GCA_963833155.1 of uncultured Acidobacteriaceae bacterium. Taxonomy (GTDB): domain Bacteria; phylum Acidobacteriota; class Terriglobia; order Terriglobales; family Acidobacteriaceae; genus Bog-257. Next base: position 32,529 of record CAWHWY010000019.1, on the reverse strand, counting down.
AGATGCGGCGTCAATTTCCGGAGGACAAATTCCTGGAAGACACCGGCCACGGCACTGCCAGCAAGCCTGAGCATGGCGTTTTCAACCAGCAATTCTCCACCGCGATCGCCGGGTGGATAGTAAAGATAGGAGATACCACCCGTTGCGAAGGCCCCGATAATCCCGGAGTAGTTCGGCTGCCACTTCTTATTGTCGCCCTTGCAAATCACGGCATTAGCGAGCGCGTACCCAAGCCGCGATCCAGTACTACCGGTTCCCTTGTAGAAATAACGTGGATCTTGTTTTAGGAGAGATGGCAGTATGGCGCTTCCGATAAAGGTACCCGCAAAAACGTCAGCGTAGGCCGCGCCGAAGCGTTTCGCGTAACCTTCTGCCCCTTGCCCGTATCCCCCGTATTCATCCGCCGCCTGCTGAGCTCCCGCGAGGAAGCCAACTGCGACGAAGGTGAAAGGATCGATAACCGACCTCCAGGCAAGCTCAAACTTTTGCTTCGGCGCCAGAGGAGCCGGATCGGGGACGTAGGTGACATAGAAGTTTGGAATGAAGCCGAGCACACGTTGCTTCTCTTGCTCCTTAATCTCCTCCTGGGCCACTTCGAATGCCGTGCCTCCGACCCGTACCTCCGTCACGGCGGGGGCAAGAGCCAGCCTGATCTGCGGCACAATGAAAGCGCCTCCCGGGCTCAGCGTTCCAGAGAATACCTGGGTTTCGAAACCTGCCGCTGTAACTGTGAGCTGAAAGGGCCCGGGAGGAACGTCGGCAAAGGAGAATTGCCCATCTTCGCCAGACAATAGCTCTGATTTCGGGGACTGGTCGTTGCGCGTGAGTTGCACTTGAGCGCCAACGGCGACGGCTCCGGTTTGAACCACCACCGTTCCGCTGATGCTCCCAGACGATTGCCGATCTGGCTGCTGTTCGCCAGCGGATACTCCTGCTCCCGGGGCGGCAGGGGTACCAGTTTCTCCGCCTTGGACCGTCGGGAGCTGCTGAGACTGAGACTGGGCCGCCGCCAGCATCGGAAAGCCGCAGGGCAGCACACATGGGCTTAGCCAGAGCAAACCTCCAAGGCCAAGGACCAATCCCCGGACGCTCCGGCGCAAAAACATCTTGTCGATACCTCTTTTCGCAGCCCGCACAGCTACAATCGTCTCCTTAGCTGTAATCGTACCACGCTAGCAGCGGCGGTTTACAGTCCACCGGCCACCGCCGTGGGGTGCGTCCGAACCAATGCCAGCGCGGTCAATCATGGGGGTGGGATGCGGATGATTGGGCCCAGACTTACGGGTGGCGATGCAGCACGTGCGTGGCGATGTCCGGCCAAAACTCACGAAAGATATTGGTGAGAGCGTCGCGTCCCAAGGCATAGGCGTACTTGACGGCGAGCTTTTCGCCGGTGCGGTCCTGGCTCGGGTAATAGGTGGTCGAGATCCCTTGGGCGATGCCGCGACCCAGCAACTCCGAAATATTGAAGCTGTTGTGTCCGTGATAGTTAGGTGTTATGAGAACACGAGAGGCAGCGTAGAAACCGCGCTTCCAGAACCCGCCCTCGCCCATGGTAAAGTAACGCTCGTCCTGATGAAAAATGGCGGGCAAGGCGAAGAGCACCAGGTAGTTGCCGTCCGTCTTATCGACAAAGCCCCGCCAGTAGTACTGCCCAAAGCCACCCATGCCTTTACCCAGTTGCGGGTGGGCATCCGTTCCTTCCGCCATAGCGGAGGTGATGCCCACGAAGATGAACGACGAATAATCGAAGCTGTTCTGGGTGGCAAGTATGAAGCTCTGCTTGTGCGTGGGCGGCGGCGGGATCGCTCCAGCGCTGACGGCGCGAAAGTTGGGCATGACGCCGAGGATCCGCTTGGGTTGTTGTTTCGAGACGGGAATTTCCGGCTGCACGCTGGGTTGGCTCGGAACCGTCCGGCAGGCCGGTGGTTCCCGCCTGGGATGGCGAGGGAGTTCCCGGTTTGGTTTGCGGCTCCCCGGAGGAGGACTGGGTTGTTTCCGAGGGCCCGACTGGCGCCAAAGGCGCATCGCTCTGCTGCGCAAATGCACAAGCGGTAAACAAAATCAGCAAAAAAACCAGCACTAAACGCAAGAAACGCCTCACCTCGTCTTGATTCCCCAGGACCTGGACTCTAGTGATCCATTAGGGTTAAGTGTAGCAGAGCCTTGTCGCCGGTCAGTGCACCCACATTTCGCGGTGACTATGGATCTCCGCAAGGCACACCTGCCCTGCATCGCTCACGACGGCTCGCCTTGCACCTCCTGCGGCGGAGCCTGCTCTTCGTCATACGCCGGTACAATAAAGCGCAGTGGCGATCTGAGCGCGTCGGTAACCAGGAAGCGGAGAATGCTCCACTGCTCGCGTGGACCAACATCGTAGGCGCGCAAGGCCACAAATGCCGCGATCGTGAAGCTCACGAACAGGTTGAGCACAAAGATCACGCCGATTCCGACCACCGCGTGATAGAACCATCGGTCGCCCAGGCTGGCGGTGCCAAAACGCGCCCCCGCCAAAGCCAGCGTGCCGCTGGACAGCGTCACGTGCCGCACATCGAGCGGCAGTCCGAAGAACTCTCCCAGGACCGGCGTGAAGCCCAGCAGATATCCCAGTACGATGCTGGTAGCCCAGCCGCCAATGTTGTGTTTGACGATGCGCGACATCTTCCGGGAAAATGCCTCGCCTAGCCGTAAGCCGACGCGGATGTTGTGCTAAGGCTTCGGCCAGCCGATAGTAAACCGCGGCATTTTCTATCCAGCTTCCCGCGAGCGCAGCCAGCCACAAGATCACTCCCGTTTCGATCGCGTACAGCGCCGTCCCCGACGCAAAAGGATTGAGCGTGTCATACACGTGCGTCGCGCTCAACTCCGGCAGATACGACTCGCGGAAGATCACCCTCCACAGCATCTCGAACAAAACCGCGCCGGCCGAAACGGCCACGACGTTGCCGATGGCAGCGGCCAATTGCGTACTGGTGATGCGGGCAACGAAATCGGTGAGCTTGCTGGAGCGCTGGCGGCCGCGGTGGTCACGGATGATCCGCGCGAATGCGGCTGCCGTCGTCGCCGGCTGTTTGGTGGCGAGTACCAGGCCGAAGACCTGAAGCAGCACGAAGCTGACGGCGTAGTTCGTCCCGCTGGCGAATCCCTCGACGAATGGCGGCAGGTGCGCTTCGATGATGCGCAGCTTGACGGCGGCGGTGAATACCGTGAGCAGCCCGCCGCCGATGGCGGCCCGCCACATCAGCCAGTATTCGGGCTTGCTGTTGGCGATGTAGTGCTCGCCCGTGTCTCCGGTGCGATCGACGACCTTCCGCGCCAGCAAGTTGAGGTTCTCGCGCAGCAGCGACGAGATCTGCTTGTCGGAAATGTTGCCTTCGATCAGCCTGTCCAGCAGAGCCTGCACGGCGGCGAGCAGTTCGTGCGGCTCGGTCGCGGTCAGGACCTTCGCTATGGCCTCCATTCGCACCAGGCAGGCCTGGATGGTCTTCAGGTCGAAGACCAGCTCGACGCTGATGCCGGCCGACTCCATATGCTCGTAAACCACCTCCATCTCCGCACGGCAACGGGCCACGACCTGCTTCCAGGCATCAAGGGCAGCCGGAGCCGCTTCGGGAGAACTGGGCGCGAGCAACTCTTCGCTCGTATGCACCAGTTCGTAGAACGGAGAATGGGCGATCCCTGAAGCCGTCGAGCGTTCCCGCATCTCGGACTGAAGCCCCAGACCGCTGATTCGCGCCGCTAGCAGCCGCATGGCCTCTTCCAGATCGCGCTCCTGGCGCTGCCAAAACTCGGGCGCGTCGGTCGGTGCGAGCACGCTGACAATGCGCTCGAAGATCTCGGACGACAGCGCCGCGAATTGTTTCGCGTTTCGCTCCGAGGAATACAGGTCGATCATTAGCTTGCGCGCATCCGAATCCTCGCGGGCTGAGGGCACCAGCTTCGCCGTCAAGCGCTGAATGATTTCGGTGGTAAACGAATGGACAGACGGAAGACCGGTTTCGGCGAAGAGGGAAAGGAAATCCAGTTGGGCAAGCATCTCCCCAAGAGAATGCTGCACACGCTGTCGCAATTCGCTGTCGTTCTCGAGAAGCTGCACCAGGGTGAGCAGGCGGGGTTGCTCCATCCGGCGCCGGCCCTCGCGCGTCCGACGGACGATCTGCGACGAAGCTGGCATGGCGCTTGCGCAGTGTGGTTGCATCGCAGAAAGCCTCGATCGCGTGCCGCAAATCCGCCGGGAGCTGCGCGGAAGGGTCGAGTCTGGGAGATCCCGTGCCGGACGCGAGCTGTTGTGGATGTGCCGTCGGTCAAACGCAATCACCTGGAAGAACCGATATCAACGGGGCGTAGATTAGCACAGGAAAGGGTGGATATGAGCGGATTCGAGCCGGACTGCGATAGCGGCGAGTTGGAGGAGCGCAACTGGATCGATGCATTGACTCGAGCAGGCGTTCTGCATCAAGTGGCTTGCAAGCACACGAGGACGCAGTGGCAGTACTTGGAAGCCTGTCCGGGCACGACTGCGAGTCGCGCCGACGAGAGTCCGTATTGCCGATCATTGCGATGCTTCCGCTTCAAGACCCTGTGAGGAATCTGCTGTTGCCCGGCCACCGTCAGCCATAATCGAAGTGCTCTCACCCGAAGATCGCGTCTCCCGGTTATCAGCAACCGGCTGGACGATTACCGTGCCATGGGCGTTGCCAACGTCTGGGTCATTGACCCCATGCGCCGCAAGGCCTTTGACTGCAGCCAGGGCGGCTGGCAGCCGGTGGAAAGCTTGTGATCGCAAATCCCCCGGTTGAAGTTCCTCTCGATCCCTTGTGGAAGAAGCTCGACGAGTTGCATTCCTAGGCCGTTGGGGGACCCCCGGCACTGCCGTTGAGGTATCCTTACTGTTACCCGATCTCTACCAACTCCGCGATCCTGGCCTGCCACTCCTTCGGGCCGCTCTCGTGCACCGAGTTGCCGTTCACGTCCACGGCGACCGTGACCGGCATGTCCTGCACCTCGAATTCGTAGATGGCTTCCATGCCGAGGTCGTGGAAGGCCAGCACGCGCGACTTCTTGATGGCCTTGGAGACGAGATACGCCGCGCCGCCGACGGCCATCAGGTAAACCGCCTTGTGGTCGCGAATGGCTTCGATCGCGGCCGGCCCGCGCTCCGACTTGCCCACCATGCCGAGCAGTCCAGTCTCTTTCAGCATCTGGCGGGTGAACTTATCCATGCGCGTGGCGGTCGTTGGACCAGCCGGACCGACAACTTCATCTCTAACCGGGTCAACAGGTCCCACGTAATAGATAAAGCGATTGGTGAAGTCTACGGGGAGCTGCTCGCCTTTGCTCAACTTCTCGGTCATGCGCTTGTGCGCGGCATCGCGGCCAGTGAGCAGCTTGCCATTGAGCAGCAGCACATCGCCGGGTTTCCAGGTCGCGACTTCCTCGCGCGTGATGGTGTCGAGGTTGACGCGGCGCGCGCCGACGGGATCGTAGGTCAGCTGTCGGCCAGTCATCGAGCGACGGCGGTTCCAGCGCGACCGGGCCCGAGCCATCGAGCACAAAATGCGCATGACGCGTGGCGGCGCAATTGGGAATCATGGCAATCGGCAGGTTGGCGGCGTGCGTCGGATAGTCTTTCACCTTGACGTCGAGAACAGTCGTCAGTCCGCCCAACCCTTGCGCGCCGATGCCCAGCGCGTTGATCTTCTTGTACAGCTCGAGGCGCAGTTCTTCAGCGCGTGTTCTTCGGCCCGCGCGCCATCAGCTCCTGGATGTCGATGGGCTCCATCAGCGATTCTTTGGCCAGCAGCATGGCCTTCTCCGAGGTGCCGCCGATGCCGATGCCGATGATGCCCGGAGGACACCATCCCGCGCCCATGGTGGGAACGGTTTTCAGCACCCACTCGACGATGGAGTCCGACGGGTTCAGCATGGCGAACTTCGACTTGGCTTCCGAGCCGCCGCCCTTGGCCGCGACAATCACTTCCACCTTGTCGCCGGGAACCAGCGTCATGCTCACGACAGCAGGAGTGTTGTCCTGGGTATTCCTGCGTGCTCCCGCCGGATCGGCCAGGATGCTGGCGCGCAGCTTGTTGTCCTCGTGCAGGTAGGCGCGGCGCACACCTTCATTCACCATGTCCTCGACCGACATGGTGGCGTCCCATTGCACGTTCATTCCCACCTTCAGGAAGACGGTCACGATGCCAGTGTCCTGGCAGATGGGCCGATGGCCTTCAGCGCACATGCGCGAGTTGATCAGGATTTGCGCCATCGCGTCGCGCGCCGCGGGCGACTGCTCCTTCTCGTACGCGCTCGCCATGCTGCGAATGAAATCGGGTGGATGATAGTAGGAAATGTATTGCAGAGCGTCAGCAACACTTTGGATGAGATCGTCTTGCTTGATGACCGTCATTACTGCCTCACCGTAGAAAGAGCGTATTAGGAATCCGGGCCAAGCCCGACCTTATGATTATAGAAACAGCGCAGCAGGAGTCCTAGCGAATTCAGCTTCTTCCGAGCATCTGCAATGGAACTCCCTACTGCTTTGGTGGGAGTTGCTGACGGCATTTCTTAGCGCTCGGTAATCCGCTCAAGACGAAAACGTATCTAACCCATGTCATAAATCGCTTTGTATCAGGGCATGGCTTCAGCCGTGCCGCAGTGCATTCAACAAGGAACTTGGGCTTCAGCCCCTGATGGACCTTGTTTCAGGGTGCAGGGGCTAAAGCCCGATCTTTTCTGCGCTTGTTCGGCACGACTAAAGTCATGCCCTGATACGAACGGACAGTGCGGCGAGCTATAGCTGCTAATGCCGCCGCTTCACACCAGCTTCCCGTACATCGACGTGTAGTTCAGCCCAATCTCGCCACAACTGCCCTGCTCCACCGAGTACACAATGCACGAGTCGAACGGGCGCGAGTAAACATGCAGGCTCACGGCGCGCTCGCCCCATTCGCGGCAATTTCGGACGTCATGGACCGGATTTAGCGGATCGACGGCTACTGGCGTTGACGCCGTGATTTCGACCACGTCGGTCGGCACGATCTCGCAGCGTTGGGTGACGAGGTCCTCCGAGATCAAGCGATAGTTCTGCACCGCCAGGCGGCCGATGGGAGCGACCATCCAGCAGTTCTGACCTTTGTGATTGTGGATCGAGCTGCGCATACCGACTTCCCAGCAGATGGCCAGCAGTTCGTAGAGATCGGTCTTGTCGATCAGGTTGCGCGTGTAGTGCTGTGCGTTCCAGAACAGGTAGGGCTTCAGCGACTCCGCATCCACTGGATTCGCCGTGATGTACTGCAGCGTGCCGACCACTCCCATAAAGTCGGCCTCGCGAAGTTTGCGCAGTCCGGTGACAAATTCCTCGACCGAAACCCGGCGCGTAACCTTATTCGAATCTGCTGACGTAGCTGTTGCCATTGTGTCCTCCTGCGGGGACGAACCGCTCATTCTAACGCTTTCTGGTAAGTTCGGCGCCCGCTGTGGAATTGCAAAATCTTTGTGTCCACGGAAATCCAATGCGCCACAAACCCGCTCCAAGCATATAATGTGCGCAGAAGCACCCCAGCAAGGTGGGTTCAGCGCAAGGCACTGGAGTTTCCCATGAAGTCACGCGCTCTCGCAGTTGCGAACGCAATTCTGCTGAGTGTCTGCCTCGCTCTGCCTACGGTTGCCCAGGACAGCTCGCAATCGCAGACACCGTCCACGCAGGCGACAGTCAATTCGCCGGATCAGGCCCAACCTTCATCAACTCAAAGCTCGACCGCACCTACAGACGCCGCTGCCAGCACGCGCCTCCGGCAGCCGGACGCGCCCGGAGCCACGCACGACAAGAGCAAGAACGACATTGACGACATTGGCAATCGCAACGTCGGCAAGCCCGGCTCGGGCAAGGGCATCGGCGACTGGTACTCGTACGACACCGAGATCAAGATGGGCAAGCAGTACGCCATGATGGTCGAGTCCAGCGCCCGCATGATTAAGGACCCGATCGTCACCGAGTACGTGAACCGCATCGGGCAAAACCTGGTCCGCAACTCCGACGCGAAGGTGCCGTTCACCATCAAGGTCATCGACTCCGACGACATCAACGCTTTCGCCTTGCCGGGCGGATTCTTCTACGTGAACAGCGGCCTCATTCTCGCAGCCGATGACGAGGCCGAGCTGGCCGGTGTGATGGCGCACGAGATCGCGCACGTTGCCGCCCGCCACGCGACCCGCGAAATGACCCGTGCCAACTACGCCCAAATGGCGACCATTCCGCTGATCTTTGTGAGCAACTGGGGCATTTATGAGGCGGCAAGTATGGCTATCCAGATAGCGCTGCCGCTCACCTTCATGAAGTTCTCGCGCGGCTTCGAAGCCGAGGCCGACTACCTCGGCGTGCAATACATGTACAAAGCCGGCTACGATCCGCAGGCGTTTATCTCCTTCTTCGAGAAGATCAAGGCGCAGGAGAAGACGAAGCCCGGAACACTGGCCAAGGCCTTCGCCACCCATCCGCAAACGCCCGACCGCATCGAGAAGAGCCAGGCAGGAGATCCGCAACATTCTTCCCGCGCGGCCGGAATACATCGTCAACACCTCGGAGTTCAACGACGTGAAGGCCCGCCTGGCGTCGCTGGAGAACCGCAAGAAGATGATTCAGGCCCAGGACGTCAACAAGCCCACGCTGCGCAAGACGCAGACCGCCGACAGCAATGCCGGTCAAAATGGCCAGCCGTCGAATCAACCGGACGACGATCGTCCCACGCTGTCGAAGCGTGATCGATGATTACACGGCGAATCCGGGAGCAATTAGCAATTAGCAGTTGACTCTGGCCATTCGCAACTGATCACTCGTTCACCAGCTCGAACACCGGATAATTCTGCTGCGACACTTGCGAACGCCTGCACATCCGAACCGGCGGGAACCGGGAAGTATCGCTGCACGGTCGTCTTGAAGCTGATCGAGATAGGCCTTCAGGTATTGCGGTTTGTCTGCGTCCGGAATGGCGCGCAAGCGAAAGCTCTGCCGGAAGCTGCCCTTCTTCAGCGTGATTTCTCCCGCGGCCTCGGCGTTGCGCACCCACTGCGTCCGTCCGCGAGGAGCCACCAGCAAACGCTTGCCGTCGATCTCCAACAGATTGATCGGCGTCGCATACAACTTCCCGCTCTTGCGCCCGCGCACCTCGAAGCAGGTAGTTGTGCTTCATGCCGAGACCGAGTCCGACCAGGAATCCGAAGCACCGTTGAAGACACGCTCCATCGCGCTCGGCTGGCGGAAGGCAGGCTCTTCAGAGTTCGTTGCCATGTTTCGCCATTGTAGAAGGTCGTTCGCTTCGTACAAACTGCGCAACGGATGCCATCGCGCGATAATCTGTCTTGGGGAGGACTGAATTCATGTCGAACGTCACCAAGTCGCAGCACGCGCAGCGAGAAGGACTCGCTCGGTTCCAAGGAAATTCCCGCCGACGTTTACTACGGCATTCAGACGGCGCGCGCGGTGGAGAATTTTCCCATCAGCGGATTGACGCGCGCATCCGACGCTCATTCGCGCCATCGCCATGGTGAAGGAAGCCGCGGCGCTCGCCAATCGCGAACTCGGCCTGGTGGATGAGAAGACCGCCAACGCGATCATCGAAGCCGCCAAGGAAGTCCAGCAAGGCAAGTGGGACGACGAATTCGTCGTGGACGTTTTCCAGGCCGGCGCGGGCGTCAGCTTCCACATGAACAGCAACGAGGTCATCGCCAACCGCGCGGCCGAGTTGCTGGGCGGAACGCTCGGCGAGTACAAGCACGTTCATCCCAACGATCACGTCAACTACGGCCAGTCAACCAACGACGTCTTTCCGACGGCCATGCGTTTGTCCGCGCTGCTCGAGCTGGAGAAACTGTATGGCGCGCTCGACGGCTTGAGCGCCGCGCTGGAAGCCAAGGGCAAAGAGTTTCACCACATCCTCAAGTCCGGCCGCACGCACATGATGGACGCCGTTCCGATGCGTCTCGGGCAGGAGTTTCATGCCTACGCGGGCGCGATCAAGCGCGCGAAAAAAGCAATCGAGCAGCAGTCGGAACTTCTGCGCGAAATCGGACTCGGCGGCTCGGCGGTCGGCACCGGCATCAACACGCATCCTGACTATCGCGAGAAGGCCATCGCCAACCTGGCGCGCATCTCCGGACAAAAGCTGCACGCGGTGGACGACATGCGTTACGCCATGCAGTCGAACCTGGCGATGTCATCGGTCAGCTCGGCGCTGCGCAACCTGGCGCTGGAAGTCATTCGCATCTCCAACGATCTTCGCCTGCTCTCCTCGGGCCCGAACACCGGTCTGGCAGAAATCAATTTGCCGGCGCTGCAACCGGGCTCGTCCATCATGCCGGGCAAGATCAATCCCGTGATGGCGGAGCTGGCCGCGATGGTTTCCTTCCAGGTCGTCGGTTACGACACCGCCGTCGCGCTCGCGGTGCAGGCCGGTCAGCTCGAACTCAACGTCATGATGCCGACCATGGCTTACAGCGTCCTGACGTCGATCACCATCATGACCAACATGCTGCGCCAGCTCACCGAGTTCTGCATCAAGGGCATCACCGTGAACCAGAAGCGCACCGACTTCTACGTGCAGAGCACGGTCTCGCTGGCGACGGCGCTGAATCCGTACATCGGCTACGCCAAGGCCGCGGAGATTGCCAAGGAATCGGTCGCGACCGGCAAGTCCATCATCGAGATTGCGCGCTCGCGCGGCGAGCTGACCGAAGAGCAGATCAAGGAGATCCTCGATCCCGGCGCGCATGACCGAACCGGTTCGCCCGCTGGACGCAGCCAAAGAGCGGGAGAAGATCAAGGCGAAGTAGGGGGGGAATTGGCAGTCTCCGCTCGGTAGAAGACCATTCACCACTGAGACGCGAGCTTGCTCCCAGCCTTCGCCAGACGCACGCGAAAGGGTGGGTGGCATTCCAGCGTCACGAAGGAACGTGATCTTCCTCACAGACTCGTTCGCAATCGCCAGAGTAGTGTGAAAAAGCGTACGGCTCTTCTCAACTAGTCAACAGACCACCCTTATCGGCGTGTTCTCCCGCTGCCTCGGATCTCGCCAAACCAAGTCGCCCATTTTCGAAATCAACATCACCTTAACCAGACCGGCCTAAGCCGCCGAAAGGAGACGGAGGATGAGAAAGCTGCTCGTGCCTTTCCTGCTGCTCTCGGCGATGGCATTGGCCCAGCAGATCACCATCAACGGAAACGAACACCCCGAGTTGATCCCCGACGAGGCTGCGGCCTCGGCGGTATTCAGCGTCCACTCGATGTTCGATACTCCAGCCGATTCAACCAACACGGAGAAGCACCACGCCAAGGTCGGCCTATCCGAGCAGGATCGGGCCGCATACTACGCCGCTATGCAGAATTTCCATCAGATGGCAGTGGCAAAAAAGCCCCTGCGAGCAAGTTCGGTTTTAGGGGAGCTGAAGGCGACTCGCTCCGTGGCTTACCGCCAGAGTGGAGCATACTCCTGCACGCAGGCTATCTGTTTGGAGACGACGCAACTCCCAGGTCCGTGCACTCCCAAGTGAGGTTGAGATGTTCGGGAAGCAAGTTGGTGCTCGTCGCTACTCAGAGCGGACGCGGCAAGTACTCTTTCTCGCGCGTGCAAAAGCGGGAATACGCGGTTCCCCTGCGATGGAGATTGGCGACCTGATTTGGGGCCTAGTCGTCGAGGATCAGATGGGGTTTGCCCAGGCACTGTCCCTGACTCCGGAATTTTCGGTAGGCTCGTTGCGGTCGGTTCCGACAGTTCAACCGGCGCCGAGGTTTCTTGCCGCAAGCGCTAGCGAGAGAATTCTTCAACAGCTTGAGTCGGCCCTAAAGTGTTCCAGCCCGAACCCTCCCGAAGCTGAGGTACGCATGTCGTCAGCGGTAAAACAGACACTTGGTCTGGCGCGAACTTTACTTCAAGAGAACCGGGGCCATTCTGTTCTCACCCCCTTGCACCTGTTGGCTGCTGCCGTTGCATCGCCGGATCGTTGTGCAGCGATTCTGAGAGCAGAGGGTGTGACGCAAGAGCAAGTGATACGGCAACTTCATAAAAGAAAGCGGTAACCGTTACCTGCCCGGTGCACCAAGACGCGATGAAGGAGGAAAAGAGAGGCCCGAAAATGCAGAGGATTTCGATTCTTGGAGGGGTTTTGTGGGGTCTTGGACTAACATTAATAGCCGGGTGCCCCACCCAAGCCGGTTTTGCTTGGGTGGGAGTATTCCATGGCGAGCAGTTGTAGATTCGCTTTTACTGGGGACGAGAGCGCCCGCACTTATCGCTCGTATACCTCGCGCCGGTGTGCAATGCGCATGACACTGATGAGTTTCGCCGCGTCGTCGATGATGTAGACCACGCGCCAGTCACCTACCCGGATGCGTCACTGATCTTTGTAGCCCTTCAGCTTTTTGCATCCTGCGGGTCGCGGGTTATCGGCCAGCGCCAGAATCCTACGATCTATTCGGGCAAACAGGGTATCGTCCAACGCATCCAATTCCTTTTGCGCCGACTGTCTGATTTCGAGAAAATACTTAAGCACGTGAGCGATTGCGCCTCAGGCGGTTCGCGCGGTACTGCTCGTAGGGAATTCCCTTTTCTTTGCGGCGCGATTCCGAAATCAGCCCGTCCCAAAAATCCTCTAACATCGCGCCGTATCTTTTCAGGTCGATTTGGACGGCCACCTTGCGGCCTTTCTCATCGGTTACGAACTGAATTCCGGTCATGGGCAATTGTCTCCTTAGGTCGCCTATTGCCACCCTAATTTCGACGTCTCGCCGTGTCAAACAGATAGTGCCACGTAACCTTGGGTGCGCTGGTCCGTCACTCAAGCTTCTTTTGCTTGGGTGGGAGCTCCTGCCGAAAGGGTGGGATGCTGGGCCCCAATCACCCCACAAAGATGTGGTTACTTTCGTAAGCGCGTCGGCTCCAATATCACTGACTTTTCCCTTGACTTGTGCATAGGCTGAGAGCGTGGTGACGTGCGGCTAGTTGCTAGTTGCTAGCGGCTAGCTGCCTCGTCAAAACTAGACCCTCAGAAAGGTACGAGGGTAATCATGTCTCTAAATCATTGCCGTCACATCAAAGAAGACGGCGTCTTCTGTCAAGCTCCCCCGCTGCGCGGGCGGGATTATTGCCGTTCCCATCTCCGGACGCTGGGCCGGCGCATGCGCATGGCGCGTGCGCTGGCACAACGCCAGCCCTATCGTATCGTCCTTCCAATTCTGGAGGACATGAACGCCGTACACGTCGCGCTCCAGCAGGTGATGGACGCGCTCGCCGCCGGCCTCGTCGACCACAAGCTGGCCGGCCTCATGCTCTACGGGTTGCAGCAGGCCTCCTCCAATCTGCGTAGCTTGACGGCTGCGCCGAGCCTCGCCGTGTACGACGAGCAAACCAGCACCAGCCCTCGCGCCGAAGAGTATCCCGACTTCGAAGAGGAGTTCGGGCTTCCAAAAGACCTGGACCTGAGCAAACCTCCGGAAGTCGTCTTTCCGCCCGCCGCGGCGGCCGCGATCACCGAGGCCCAGCCGTCGGCGTATCGCAGCAATCCCTGGCAACGGGTCAACCAAGAGGACATCGAGTTGGAAGAGGTCCTCTTCACCGAGGGCGAGAAAGCCTACCAGCAGCGCGGCAACGAACTGGAACGCAAGCAATGGAAAAAGATCGACCTCGAACGGCGCCAGTTGGCCGAAGCCCATCGCGTGGTGGCCGCGGCGCGCCGCAATGGCCGCGAGTTCACCAGCAGCAAGCAGAAGGCGTTCTATGAGAAGGAGCGGGCCGAAGCCGAAGCCCGGGAGAAGGCCGACCGCGAAGACCTGGCCGCCATGCGAGCGGCCGCCCTGGCAGCCAGGAAGTCGCCGGAGAGCGCGGCGTCCGGCGACGCGACGGATGCGACGAGCAAGCCGACCGGCACCTCGGATAAGTGATAACGGAGAACGGGAAACTGCCGTTCAGGAGGTGAAAGCAACGAGTCCCACATTGTGGGACAACAGAGTTTGGCCCAGCGAGGCTGAGTCTGTGTGAGAACTCGACCCGTCAGGTAGCGGTGAGAGAAGAACACCAAACTGGCAGCGATTCAGCCCCGTAGGGGCGACTCAGTTTAGCCCAGCACGGAGCCGCAGGCGGAGTGCTGGGTAGAGCGTGAAATTTCAGCCCGAGCCCCGTCCGAGGGGCGGCACGGAAGCGGCCTGCCGCGCCTACGGCGCTCGTGTGTGCCTGCGGGCGTCGGCTTCGATGACCGGGCAGAGGAAGATCACAGATGCGACACCATTTTGGCGCGAGGACAACGCGATGAAGCTTGGGAACGCACTTGGCGGTCGGCAAACCGCCCGTCGGTTTGCACTGGCCACTGACAACTGGCCATTGACAATCACCGTTAACCCGCTGCTGCTCAAGGATTTACGTGTAAGTTCTTGTAGCTCAAGTTCTTGCCTGGAATTTTTCGCTAAGTCGTTGATTCGAGGTTGCAGGCGAAGGAGGGGGGGACCTTGACTGTTCCTGTCGCATTAGCGGGTGTGGACCAAGCTACAATCCCGAGGGGTGCCCCACGGAGTGGTAGCGTGGGCCACGCTCACGCGCGACCACGTCTTGCGCCATAATTGCGCGACAGGAGGGCCGATGGCGGGTGAACAGTCTGGAAGCAACCGGGCAGTCGCGCGCGGCGAGCAATGGCTCACCACGGTGGCGTCGCTGGCCGTGGGCGCGGCGTTCTTCACGTTGTGGTTCTGGCTGCTGCCCGGGTGGCTCGGTTTCCACGTGGACACGGCAGGCGCGGCGCGTTGGCGATGGCTGGCGGCGGTTCCGTCGGTGCTGGGGTTTGCCGTGGCCCTACGCTGCGTTTGGGATTTCGGATGGACGGGACGCGGCACACCGGCGCCCGTGGCTCCGCCGCAGCGATTGGTGGTGGTGGGCTTCTACCGCTACGTGAGAAACCCCATGTACCTGGGCTTCGCAGCCGGGTGGATCGGGCTGTGGGTGGTGTTCGGACACGCCAACCCGGTGGCGATCGCCGTCGTAGCGGCCGTTGCTCTCGGTGTGCATCTGTTTGTGGTTTTCTATGAGGAGCCGACACTGCGCAAGAAGTTCGGCGAGGATTATGTCGAGTATTGCCGAAACGTAGGTCGCTGGTGGCCACGCTTGCGGGGATGGGATAAGCCGTAACTGCCCCGCCCTAGCCAAAACCGGGCTAGAACGGGGCACCCAGCTATCGCGAACGCGCGATGTTTACTTCTTGTAGATCACCTTGCCGGCGCGAATGGTGTAGTCCACCTTGGCGAAGTTGCGAACGTCAACCGCGGGATCGCCGTCGAGGACGACCAGATCGGCGGCGTCACCTATCACTACTCTGCCGGTTTTTCCGGCCTTGAAGAATACGGCGGGCGCGGTGGTAAGCGAGGCGAGGATGTCGCGAAAATACATGCCCGCGCGGAGCATGTATTCATACTCGCTGGTGGTGTCGTAGAGCTGAGTGTAGCCGACGTCGGTGCCGAAGAGAATCGTACCGCCCTTATCGAAGTAGGTCTTGAGTTCGGCGATCGAGTTCTTGAGTATTTCCGCCTTCGCCGCCTCGGAGCCGCCTTCCTTGCGCACTTCGTCGGGAAACAGCGACAACGTTGGAATGAGCGCCACGCGCTGCTCCCTCATGCGCTGCAACTCCTCCGGCGTCCAGTAAAGTTCCATCGGAATCGTGTGCGCCAGAATGTCCACTCCGCCGGCCAGGGCGTTGTCGGTGCCGGCGTGGTTCGAAGGATGCGCGAAGACCGGCTTCCCTGCTGCATGCGCCACGTTGACGGCTGCGTGGATGACCTCCGGCGGCATGGGCACAACCTTGTCACGGCCCATGATCGATCCAGCGAACACTTTGATACCGTTGCCGCCCATCTCGAGCGATTGCTTTGCGAGCCGGGTGGCATCGGCGGGGGTGGCCGCTTCAAACGGTTTCAACTGCTGTGCCAGGTCTTTGGGTATGTAAACCGGAATGCCGTTCTCGGGAAAGATCGTTCCGGCAGTGGTATAGATCTTCGGGCCGGCTATCTCTCCGCTATCCACACGGTGGCGCAACGCGAGCGTGTCCTGAGGGAACGATCCGATGTCGAAGACCGTGGTGTCGCCCCATTTGGTCAGCATGGTCTGCATGTGCTCTTCGAGCTTCGCCGCCGGAGCCGTGGCTGCGTCTTTCCAAGCGTCCTCGGTGAAGTGCACATGGCTGTTCCAGAATCCTGCAGTGATGACCCGACCGGCGCACTCGATGATGTACGCCGACTTCGGAATCTCTATTTCGTCGCGCCTGGCAACGGCCGCAATTTTGCCGTCATGGATGAGAACAACGGCATTCGGGATGGGAACAGCCTGGGGCGTTGGGTAAACCTTGCCGCCGACTAGCGCCAGATCGCCTGAGGAATCTGCGGGCGCGGAACGTGCAGCGATGGCGAACAACATCAGCAGCAGTACGACGACAAAGGCGAGGAGCCAGACAAACATCCCCGGACTGCAGCGTTGCGGCTGCATGAGTGTAACTACGGAATCGGGATGAGATTGGTTCGACAATTCGAGTTGACCGAGTGCTCAGGTATGAGCGTCGACCGCCGCTCAGTACGCCCAGCGAAGCAACGTGGCACCCGAGGTGAACCCGGCGCCGACGGCGGCCAGCAGCACCAGACTTCCCTTCTGGAGCTTGCCTTCTTCCAGAGCAGTCTGCATGGCGAGGGGAATAGTACCGGCCGTGGTATTACCGTAGCGGTCGATGTTGATGATGACCTTCTCCATAGGCATCTTCAGGCGATCGGCGGTGGCATTAATGATGCGCTTGTTGGCCTGATGAGCGATGAAGCAATCCACGTCGGCGCCGGTGAGCCCGTTTTTCTGCAAGACCCGATCGGTCATCTCCGTCATTTTCTTCACCGCATACTTGAAGACTTGCTGTCCATCCTGATGAATATAATGCATCTTCTTGTCAACTGTTTCGTGTGATGCCGGATGCAGACTGCCGCTGGCTGGCATGTAGAGAAACTGTCCACCCGCGCCTTCCACCTGAGCCTCGTAGTCAATGATTCCGTCCTCTCCCTCTTCCGCCGGTTCCAGCAGCACTGCGCCTGCACCGTCACCGAAGATGATGCACACGGCGCGGTCCTCGTAATTGACCATGGAGGAGTTGACGTCGGAGCCGATTACCAGCACCTTCTTGTACCTGCCGGAGGCGATGAACTCGGTGCCGGCGTTCAGCGAGTAGAGGAAACCGGAGCATCCCGCCGACAGATCGTAGCCCCAGGTGCGTTTGATGCCCAACTTGTCTTGCACCAGGCACGCAGTAGAGGGGAACATCATGTCGGGGGTAACCGTGCCGACGATGATTACATCGATCTGCTGGAGATCAACGGGGTACGATTCTACGAGCTTTTTAACCGCTTCCACAGCGAGATCGCTGGCCGCAATACCTTTGTCCACCACATGACGCTCGCGAATACCGGTGCGCTCCAGGATCCACTGGTCAGTGGTATCCACCATTTTTTCCAAATCTTGGTTGGTGAGGACGCGGGGCGGCACGTAGGTGCCCAACGCCGTGATCTTGGCGCGAATCGGCTTCGGCAATCGACTCCTCCAGGAATGGCGGTTACGAACGAGCCTTCATTCTCAACGATACGAGGGGGAAAGTCTATGGAACCGCTATTCGCCTTTCGCTATTAGCCTTTCGCAAGACGCTTTTTGCTGTTTGATCTTTACTGAGGGCTTGGAATCTGGGGCATTTGCGAAAGGCGAAGAGCGAACAGCGAAGAGCCAATAAGCCAGGCGCCAGTTGACCGCTGCACACGCACTGGCCTGCTACCGTTGCTTCCTTCCGGACCTGGCGGGTTTCACAGGATTGCGTTGCGCGGGACCAGCGCCCGACACTCAACTATAGCATCTCGTCGCCGCGACTGCGGCGGGCGCAGAAAGCAAGCAGTTGACCTTCCGCAGCTCCGGGAACCCGCAGAAAACAATGCTAGAATGAAGAGATTGCATGACCTCAAAAGTTGATTCTGTAGCCCTGCTCGACGCTCCCCTCAGCCCAATCCGCGCAAGTACAGTGCGGCCTGGAGACCACGGTTCCGACGAGAGCACCGCGGCTGCTCCTAAGAAAATTGGATTTGTAAGCCTGGGTTGTCCCAAGAACCTGGTGGACAGCGAGGTCATGATGGGCCTCCTCTCAGCGGGCGGAGCCCAGATCACCTCGCACGCCGAGGATGCCGACATCCTTGTCGTGAATACCTGTTCGTTTATCGATTCGGCCAAGCAGGAATCGGTGGACACGATCCTGGAAATGGCCCAGCACAAGGCTGCCGGACGGGCGCAGAAATTGATCGTCGCGGGTTGTCTGGTCGAGCGTTACCGCAACGAGATCCAGAAGAACATTCCAGAAGTGGACGCGGTCGTCGGCACGGGTGAGTTGCAGCAGATCCTCAACGCCGCGGGAATCGGGCCAAGCCAGCAGTCGCCTTCGCCGTTCGTCATCCTGAATGGGCGCTCTGAAGGAAAGGCCCGTGAAGCCGCCGGCCGATTCTCGAAGGAAGCTTGGGACGGCGCGATTGCCGACCTGCCGAACTATCTATACGACGAGAACACCCCGCGACTGCTGGCCACAGCGAAGTATTCGGCCTACATCAAAATTGCCGAGGGCTGCGATCATCCCTGCTCGTTCTGCATCATCCCGCAGTTGCGCGGCAAGTTTCGCTCACGGCGGTTCGAGTCGGTGATTGCCGAAGCGGAACGGCTGGCACAGCAGGGCGTGCGAGAGATCACGCTGATCGGGCAGGACACCACCTGTTTTGGCGAAGACCTGGGCCTGAAGGACGGGCTGGCGCTGCTGCTGGAGCGGCTGGCTCAGATCGACGAGTTGCGCTGGGTGCGCTTCCTCTACGCCTATCCCAACAAGGTCACCGGCAGGCTGCTGGAGACCATCGCCGCTCACGACAAGATTTGCTCGTACATCGACGTGCCGTTGCAGCACGCCTCGCCGGCGGTGCTGAAGCGCATGAAACGCGGGGCGGGCGCAGACATCTTCCTGCGCTCCATCGAACACATGCGGCACGCAATTCCGGGTCTCACGCTGCGGACTTCGTTCATCGTCGGCTTCCCGGGTGAAACCGAAGACGACTTCGAGCAACTCTGCGAGTTCGTTCGCGAGGTGCAGTTTGATTGGCTCGGCGTATTTGGCTACTCGGATGAAGAGGGCGCCAAGGCGTTTGACTTGGGGGACAAGGTCCCGGCCCGGGAAGTTGAGCGCCGCCGTAAGAACCTAATGTCCATCCAGAAGCAGGTCAGCCGAAAAAGCAAGCGTAGGCTGGTTGGACAACAATTCGATCTGCTGCTGGAAGGGCCGTCGGCCGAAACTGAGCGGCTGTGGGAGGGGCGGACGGCGATGCACGCTCCTGAGATCGACGGCACGGTTTACGTGAACGATTTCGGCGAGCGCGAGGATGCAAGCGAGGGCGAGTTCTATCGCTGCGAAATCACCGAAGCGCACGATTACGATCTGGTAGCGCGAATTGTGTAACGACAGTTGTCGGCAGCCGGTTGTCAGTTTTCAGGCTTCGGAGGAAGCGTGAATTGCTGCGACTGTACTGACATCTGGCTACTAATTGGGCAGGGGCTAAAGCCCGGCCGGTACATGCTGTCGGAACGGCGCGGCTGAAGCCGCGCCCCTTCAAGAAATCGTGCTTGAAACGCGCGCCAGTGACTGGGCTGACGACTGGTTACTGATTACTGACATTACTGACGACTGGCTTCTGACTACTGCTCCATGCCGAAGAAACGCGCTCGCAGCTTACGCTGTCCGACCTGCAGGAAAATCGTGCTGGCCCGCGATCCCGAGTTCCCGTTCTGCAGCGAGCGCTGCCGTTCGATTGACCTGGGCAAATGGGCCAGTGGTGCTTATGTCATCTCCAGCCCGCTAAACGATCCGGAGACCGGCCATTCCAACTACCCCAACGAGCGCAACAAGAACACCGAGTGAAGTGGCTATGAGTCAGGCAGCACCGCGATGGGCAACGCTGGTCGCCACTTTTTTTGGCGTGGGAAGGATGCGCCCCGGGCCGGGGACGTGGGGATCGCTTGCCACTGCGTTACTGTGGTGGCTGCTGGGGTCGCATCTTCCGGCAGCGGCGCGACTTCCCGTCATCGTGTTGCTGATCGTTATCGTGGTGGCGGTTGGAATTCCAGCAGCGACCCTGGAAGCTCGCGGCTGTGGCAAGAAAGATCCCTCGCATGTGGTAATTGACGAAGTTGCGGGGCAACTGGTGACCTTCCTCGCGTGTGCCATCGTGTGGCAAGTGCTGCTCGCGGGCTTTATACTTTTCCGGGTATTCGACATTGTGAAACCGCCTCCGGTGCGAAGCCTCGAGCGGCTGCCCGAAGGAACGGGTATCGTAGTGGACGACCTCGGCGCGGGAGTGTACGCGCTGATTGTGCTGCAACTGTTGGTTCACTTTGCGCTCGTGCATTAAAGGCGGTTTTCCTGACGGAGGGATAAAGTATCTGCGTGAGACCTGTGCCGCCCCTACGGGGCTCAAGTCGATTTGCCACTTTACCCAGGGCTTCCGCCCTGGGCTAAGCTGAGATGCTCCCCTGCGGGGCTGGATTTGCGGCAAGTTTAGCCTTTGCCCTCTACCGCAAATTCACAATCGAGTACTGGTGAGGACTCGGAAGCCGCCACCACGGAGACAACTTGGACGCAGGGCTAAAAGCCGCGTCTACCTGAGACTGATCATGGACCGAAAAGCAGGAACGAAGAATGTGAACGGCAAGCCACATATCGACGCGGTCGATCCGGCATGTGCTTTGCCGGGGGGCGAGGTCCGCATCACCGGCAGTGGCCTGCGGCCTGCCGAACTGCGACGCCCCAGCGTTCGCTTCGGCGACGTGGACGGATCGATCATCATCAGCTCCGAACAGTTCATCGTGGCGCGCGTTCCCGACGGCGCGGCGTCGGGAGAGGTGGTGGTGGCCACGAATGGCCACCAGAGCAACCCCGGGGAGCTGCAGGTTGCGGTGCCCATCGCCGAGAACCTGCATCCGGTCGCGAATCCGGCGATCGACGCGGACGGCAATATTTACGTGACCTTTTCCGGCTCACGCGGACAGAAGGTACCGGTCGCCATTTATCGCATTGACACCGACTACAACGTGAAGCCATTCCTGCACGAGATGATGAACGCAACCGGGCTGGCCCTGGATCGTGCTGGCAGCCTGTATGTCTCTTCGCGTTACGACGGAACGGTGTACAAAGTGGCGCAGAACGGCACCATGACCTCCTACGCGGAAGGCATGGGTGTCGCAACTGGAATTGCCTTCGATCCCGCAGGTAATCTCTATGTTGGCGATCGCAGTGGAACGATTTTTAAGATCGCTCGCGACCGGCAGATCTTTGTCTTCGCCATGCTGGAGCCCAGCGTGTCGGCCTATCATCTGGCATTCGGCAACAACGGGAACCTCTACGTCACCGGTCCCACCACCTCGAGCTTCGATGCCATACACCAGATCGATCCGCATGGCGAGGTCAGCGTCTTCTATCGCGGCCTGGGCCGCCCGCAAGGACTGGCGGTCGATGTGGACGGAAACCTCTATGTCGCGGCGTCGCTCAATGGCCGGCGCGGCATCGTGAAAGTCACGCCGAATCGTGAGGCGGCGCTGGTCGTTTCGGGACACAATCTGGTCGGACTGGCGTTTGCTCCCGGCGGTGCGGCTGTACTCGCCACCACCAGCGGCGTGCATCACCTCTCCTGGGACATCGAAGGCAGACGGCTGGCGCCGGAAAGCTAAGTCCACCACAGAGACACAGAGGCACCGAGTAAATTCTTCCGAGCTTAAAACAAGGAAAATCGCTTTCTCTGTGCCTCTGTGGTTGTTCAAATCTCCGATGCTAGACTGAACTTGTGATCGCGGAAATCATTGCCGTCGGCTCGGAGATGCTCACCCCGTCGCGGCAGGACACGAATTCCCTTTTCCTCACCGACCGACTCAACGAGCTGGGGATTAGCGTCGCCTTCAAGACGATTGTTGGCGACAACCGCGAACACCTCGCATCGGTGGCGCAAACGGCGATTCGTCGCGCCGACATCTCCATCTTCATGGGTGGGCTCGGGCCGACCGAAGACGACCTCACGCGCGAAGCCGTGGCCGATGCCCTGGGCGTGGAGCTGAAACGCGATCACGACATCGTCGGCCGCGATGTATAAGCGCTTCGCGGAGCGGCGTCTGCAGATGCCGGACAACAATGCTCGCCAAGCCGATGTTATTCCGGGTGCGGCCGTGCTACCGAATTCCAGGGGCACGGCGCCGGGTCAGTGGCTCGAAACCGAATGCGACGGGAAATCGCGCATCGTCGTGCTGCTTCCCGGGCCACCACACGAACTCGAGCCGTTGTGGGAGAAGCAGTGCATGCCTCGTCTGCGCGCTGTCGTGCCACCGGCAGCCATCGGCACGCGCGTGCTCAAGACCGCCATGCTGCCTGAGTCGGCCGCCGATGCGCGCACCGCGCCGATCTATAAGAAACATCCCGAAGTGGAAACCACGGTACTGTCGGGCCAAGGACAGGTCGAGTTTCATCTGCGCGCGACAGGCGGACGCAAGAGGAAGCCCAAGCCGCGGTCGACAGGCTGGCTGGAGAACTGGAAGACGAACTGGGCGACGCTGTCTTTTCCTCCTCCGGAGAATCGCTGGAACAGATCGTCGGCTATTACCTGCAGATGCGCAATGCCAAGCTGGCCGTCGCCGAATCGTGCACCGGAGGAATGATCGCCGAGCGCATCACGTCGGTGGCCGGTAGTTCGCGCTACTTCCTGGGTGGAGCGGTGGTTTACTCCAACGATATGAAGACGCTGTTCGCCGACATTCCGCCGCTGATGCTCGAAGCCCACGGCGCGGTGAGCAAGGAGGTCGCTCTGGCCCTGGCGGAGAACATTCGCGAGATCTGCAATGCCGACATCGGCGTCGGTGTCACCGGAGTTGCAGGTCCCGGCGGCGGCACGGAAGAGAAGCCCGTGGGGCTGGTGTATGTTGCCGTCACCGATGGCCGCAAGCAGGAAGTCGTACAGCGGCGCTTCCCGGGAGATCGCGAACGCATTCGCCGCTGGGCGAGCCAGCAGGCGCTCGACCTGGTGCGCCGCATGTTGATGTGATCGTATGCGCCTGTTCGTAGCTCTCGACATTGACGCTGGCATTCGCAACCGGATTGCCGACTTCCGCAACCAGATGTGCCAGTTGACCCCGGATGTTCGCTGGGTAGGGCCGGAAACCTTTCACGTCACACTGCAGTTTCTCGGCGAAACGAAAAGGCTGGATGAGATTCAACGGGCACTGGGGCAAGTGAAGGGTTGGCCGATTGCACTCGCGTTTCGCAACGCCGGGTTCTTCCCTAACCCGAAATCGCCGCGCGTGTTCTGGGTTGGCATCGAGGCAGACGAGCATCTGCAGGAGCTGGTGAGTTCGATTGCAAAGGCGCTCCAGCCGCTCGGCTTTGAACGCGACGACGGCCCGTTCAAGCCACATTTGACGCTGGCACGCGCGGGCAGCGGACGTCCGCGTCCGGCTCCGGGTGATCGAGCGGCCGCCAGCTTGCAGCGGGTCCGCGCCAAGCTCGAAACTCTGCCGTCACTGGAGTTCGGTACAATGACGGCGCGCGAGTTCTTTCTCTACGAGAGCAAACTGTCGCCGGCGGGCGCCAAGTACACTAAGCTGTCGCGCTACCCGATGGAGGCATCGCGCCTCTGACCACGCCTTTGACGAAGCTGACACTCATCATCGCCGTAGTTTCTTATCTGCTGGGATCGATCCCCTTCGGCTACCTGCTGGTGCGCATCTTCCGCGGAGAGGACGTGCGCCGGACGGGCAGCGGCAATATTGGCGCCACCAACGTTGCGCGTACCGGATCGAAGGGACTTGCTGTCGCTACGTTGCTGCTCGACGCGTTGAAGGGATATGCGGCGGTCGCGTTTGCGCTCTGGCTGGCGGGATCGCGACGCATTGAAGGCGGAGGCGCGACGAGCCTCCACGATCAGACGCCGATTATTGGCAGTCATACGATTTTCCTGCTGGCAGCGTTGGCCGCGTTTTGCGCCATCCTGGGACACATGTTCACGGTATGGTTGCGCTTCAAGGGTGGGAAAGGGGTCGCAACCGCGGTGGGGGCATTTGCAGCACTCGCGCCGCGCGCTATTCTCGTCGCTCTCGTCTTGTTCGTGGTTGTGGTTGCGCTCACACGTTACATCTCGTTGGGCAGCATGGTTGCGGCGGCGGCCTTTCCGTTGCTGGTATGGTGGCTCAATCCGGCCGAGCGCACGACCTTGCCGATCTTACTGCTGATCGCCGCGTCGTCGTTGCTGATCATCGTCCGGCACAAAGACAACATCCGGCGCCTGATGGCTGGCACGGAGAATCGTTGGCGATGAAAGAGAGCCTGCTGGTGAGCGAAATCGCAGTCATTGGCGCGGGCGCGTGGGGCACGGCAATCTCCATTGTGCTGGGCCGCAAGCAGACGCACCGGTGCGGTTGTGGGCTCACGAGCGCGAGGTGTGCGAGAGCGTCCGCGACCGTCACGTGAACGACCTATTCTCTGCCGGGCGACGCGATACCGGAAACGGTTTGCGCCACCAACAGCTTCGAGGAGGCGCTGCATGGCGCGGAGATTGTCGTAAGCGTCATGCCGTCGCATCACACTCGCCGCGTGTTTCAAGCGATGCTGCCACATCTTCGGCCGGAGATGCTGTTCGTCAGCGCCACCAAAGGTATCGAGAACGATTCCCTGCTGCGCATGACCGAAGTCATCACCGAACTGTTGAGCGGCACGAGCAACGGGCTTCGTCCCACGGATTGGCGCGATAAGCGGGCCTACGTTTGCCAAGGAAGTCGCGAAAGGCGACCCCACGGCGATCACAATCGCGTCCTCCGACAAGGAGCTTGCGGCCATTGTGCAGCGGGAATTCAGCGACCCACGGTTTCGCGTTTACACCAACGACGACGTGGTCGGCGTTGAACTGGGCGGCGCTTTGAAGAACATTGTCGCCATTGCCGCCGGCGTTCTGTTTGGGCTGAATCTCGGGCATAACACCGTCGCCGCGCTCATCACCCGCGGCTTGGCGGAGATCACCCGGCTGGTAGTGGCTTGCGGCGGACGGTCGGAAACCATGGCGGGGCTTGCGGGACTCGGCGATCTGGTGCTGACTTGTACAGGCGGCCTCTCCCGAAATCGCAGCGTCGGTCTTGAGTTGGGCCGAGGCCGTAAGCTGGACGCCATCATCGCCGGCATGCATGGCATGGTGGCCGAAGGTGTATTGACCACGAACGCAGCGGTCGGCCTGGCCCAGAGAGTTGGGGTCGAGATGCCGATCACGGAGCAGATGCACGCCATCCTACAGCAAGGTAAGTCGGTACAGGATGCGATACGCGACCTGATGAGCCGGCCATCGACCAGTGAAGTAGGCTTATACCGGAATTAAAATAGTAAGTGCGTGGCTTCAAAAGCCTTCTGGTGAACCATCCGGGTTTTTGCGCAACGTTGCTGTCTGGTAATTCATCTAAATTTGAACGGCTTGTCCGATGGAATATATACATGCGTGTACTAGCATCAGATACAGCGATAAACCGGCAGAACACAACGCCAGACCTCATGCTTTCCCGATCGTCTGGACAGTCTTAGCTGCCGTGGCGGCTGTTTTGCTGGCGGTATCTTCGGCCTGGGCCCAGAGCGGAGCGGAGCTCTCCAACCTGCCTACGGCTGAGCAGGTCGTCAATCGCAACCAGGACCCTTATGCAGGCTCGATTCCGCAGGGCAAGGCCACTTCCGAGATCCTCGATCTCACCATCGAGGACGCTCTCGATCGCGGTCTTAAGTACAACCTGGGCCTGTATCTGGCCGCCCGGGCGACCGACCAAACAATCGCCGCTCGCCTTCGCGCCTTACAGCGATCTGGCGCCGGTGGTCAACGGCTCGTTCAGCGAGGAAGAGCAAAAACTCAATCTGAAGCAGTTCGGGTTCACCTTTCCCGGATTTCCCACGTCGGTAGGCCCGTTCAGCATATCCGACCTGCGCGCGACAGGAGCCTGGACCATACTTGACTTCCATTCCATCAATAACATTCAAGCGGCCACCCAGAACGTGAAGGCCGCGCAGTTCACCTACCGCGACGCGCGCGACACGGTAGTGTTGGCGGTGGGCGCGAACTACCTGCTCACCATCGCCCAGGAATCGCGGGTGACGGCTACGGAAGCGGAATACAAGACGGCACAGGCTTTGTACCAGTTGGCGGCAGACCAGGAAAGCGCCGGGCTGGCGCCCCAAATCGACACCTTGCGTGCTCGGGTACAGATGCAGGCGCAGCAACAGGCGCTCATCCAGGCGCAGAACAATCTGGAAAAGCAGCGTATCGCGCTGGCACGCGCCATTGGGCTGCCGGTGCAGCAGAAGTTTCGTTTGGTCAACCGCGTACCCTATCACCCGCTTCCGGAGATAGAGCTGGAGACCGCCTATGAACGAGCTCTGCAAACGCGTCCCGATTATCAGGCGGCGTTAGCTTCCCTGCGCTCAGCGCAACTCAGCCGCGAGGCGGCATGGAAGCAGCGACTGCCCTCCATCGATCTCGGCGGCGAATACGGCGTGCTGGGAACGACTCCCGACGCCATGTCCCCCAACTGGGCGGCGGCGGCGACGTTACGAATCCCCATCTTTTTAGGTGGAAAAGTGGAGGCCGACGTCCAGCAGGCCGATGCGATCCTCAAGCAGCGCCAGGCGCAAGTGGACAACTTGAGAGGACGCATCGAGCAGGATGTTCAAGACGCACTCCTCGACCTGAAGGCGGCCGCGCAACAGGTGGAAGTTGCGAGGTTGGGACTCGATCTTTCGCAGCAGACGCTGGCTCAATCGCAGGACCGCTTCGCCGCGGGCGTTACAAATAATGTTGAGGTGATTCAAGCCCAGCAACAATTGGCTTCCGCCAACGAACAATACATCGCCAGCTTGTATGCGCACAACATTGCGAAGGTCCTGCTGGCGCGCGCCATCGGGAACGCCGAGCAGGTCGTCAAGCAATATTTGGGCCAGCCGGGCAGCACGGAGCCTCCAAATGAGGGCACGCCGCCCAGCAGCAATCCTGTACCCGGGCCGACAGGAACGAGCGGTGCAGCACTTTCCCTGCAGCAAAATGCAAATCCGGTTCCTCACAGATAATCGCTAACAGGTGAACAACAGATGAGTCCGAGTACGACTGAGCAACCCGATCTCCAACACTCTGAGCCTCAACGCCAGAACCACGAGGAGCACCACGATCCAGAAGCGGTCGGGCGTGAAGAAGACCGCCGCAGCTTCCTTCAGAAGAATCGTGCGGCACGACCCATTCTGTTCCTGGTGGTCATTGTGGCGGTTCTGCTGGTGGGCTGGTTCTGGTGGGACAGCCGTCACTGGGAGAGCACCGACGATGCCGAGATTGATGGGCACATCTATCCCATCAGCGCGCGGGTGAGTGGGCAGGTCATAAAGGTCAACTTCGATGACGGGCAGGTGGTGCATAGGGGCGATGTTTTGGTGCAAATCGATCCGACGGACTACCGGGTAGCGCTCAATAAGTCCAGAGCCGACTACCAGGATGCATTGTCACAAGCGCAGGCCGCCCAATACGGAGTGCCGGTGCAGAGTGTAGGCTCGGTCAGCCAGATCCGCTCCGCCATCGCTGACATGTCCTCGGCGACAGCCGGCGTGGCGGCCGCGCAGAAGCAGGTGGAAGCGGCCCAACAGCAGGTCATTGAGGCAAAAGCGAATGCCGTCAAGCTGAACAAAGACGTGGAACGCTACCAGCAATTGCTGGGTAAGCATGAGATCTCGCAGCAGCAATTCGATCAGGCCATCGCCGCTGCTGCAGCCGCCAATGCTACGGTCAGCGCACGAGAGGCGGAACTTCTGTCGGCCGAGGCGCAGGTAAAAATGGCGGAATCGCGGGTCGAACAAGCCAACGCGGAGCTGAAAAACGCGCATGCCAGCCCAAACACGGTGGCCGCCACGAAGGCAAAGGCTGAGTCTGCCGAAGCGCAGGCGCTGCGCTACAAGACAGCACTCGATCAGGCACAACTGAATTTGGGTTACACGACGATTTTGGCTCCCGTGGACGGGGTAGTGGGCAAACGCTCCGTGCAGATTGGCCAAAACGTTGGAGTCGGCCAGGACCTGATGGCGATCGTACCCCTCCGCGACGTCTGGGTCACAGCCAACTTCAAGGAGACCCAGCTTGCCCATATGCAACCGGGGCAGCTGGTCAGGATCAAGGTTGACACTTATGGCGGGCGGAGGTGGGATGGCCACGTCACCAGCATCGGCGGCGCAACCGGAGCCAAGTACAGCCTGTTACCGCCGGAGAATGCTACCGGCAACTACGTTAAGGTCGTACAGCGTATTCCGGTACGCATCGACTTCGATGGCAACGACAAGCCTGACTTCAACCAGGAGGGGCTGCTCCGCCCAGGGATGTCCGTCGAGCCAGATGTAAAGGTACGATAACGGGGCTTAGGAGTCCTGATCGGTTTGGAGATACCTCGAAGGGCTTTTTTGCGTCGGGAAAAATATCTACTGAGCTAAGCCAAACCTGGCCGGCGATTTGATTTTTCGGCAATTCCCGCCTTTTTTCTGGTAGATTCCTTACAGAGTAGCCGCCACGATCAGGGTGCTACTCCGTCCGCAAAGCGCCACGGACCAGCTATGAATTTCAACACGCTTCCGAGTCTCATCGCTCTCGCGATTCTAGTCGTAGTGTTTCGCGCCATCTTGCGTCAAGGAAGCAATGAGCCACTGCATCTTTGGTTGACGGGCTGGATTCTTGTCCTCATACATTTCGTGGCCCAGTTTGTGAACACCGAACAAGGTCTGTGGGGCCGCCTGGCGACCGCGGTCAGTATCAATGCTCTTGAAGCGGCCAGCATTGCCTTTCTGATCTCAGTATCTCTGGTTGCAACTGACCGTCGCCGTCAACTTCTGCTCGCCGCGATAATTGGGTTTCCGGCGCTCACCTACACCGACGCAGTCATTTGGGACGTCACCAGCCACATCTTCTACTACGCCCTAATTGCAGTCGCGCTCGGCGGCGCCTTGCTCATGATTTGGAATTTCTACCGGAAGGCCACTCCCTATGTGGTGGGTCTGTCCATCGGATGCGTGGGCCTGGCATGCGCAGTAGTTTGGGCAGTCGCGCGCGGCAAACCTGATCTCGGTATCATATTCCTCCTCGCGGCGTTTAATTTTATTGTTGCGGCCCTTTTCTGGCGTCGCTTCAGCCGCACAACGGTTGGCGTCCTGACGACCGTCTTTGGCTTTGTCGCCTGGGGCGCTGTATTCCCTGTCGGACAGGCCCTGGACAGCTTCGCGCCCTCAGTGCATGTTGAGTCCGAGGTGTGGAACATTCCCAAGTACTTCGTGGCAGTGGGCATGATTCTCTTACTTCTGGAAGATCAAATTCAGAAGAGTGACTATCTCGCCTATCACGATGAACTGACCGGACTGCCCAACCGGCGGCTGCTGGAGGACCGGCTGGAGCAGGCCCTGACGCGCGCCAATCGCAAGGGCAACAAGGTAGCGGTTCTCCTGCTCGACCTCGATCACTTCAAGAATGTGAACGATACGTACGGACACCGAATAGGCGATCTGACCTTGCAGCAGGTGGTCATGAGGCTTGCCAGCCGGATGCGCGTCTCCGACACCTTGGCCCGGTCCGGAGGCGACGAGTTCACCGTGGTCAGCGATGTGGCCGATGCGGAAGGGGCCCAGGTCCTGGTTTCAAACCTGGAAATGGCGTTCACCGTGCCGTTCAAGATGGAAGGAAAACTGATTCATACCGGCCTCAGCATCGGACTGGCTTTGTATCCCGACGACGGCCGTGACCCGGACCAGCTTTATGCCGCCGCTGACCAGGCCATGTACGTCTCCAAGCGGGCCAGTCGCAGCTCCGTGGGTGTGAACGGCTTGTCGCCGTTCCGGATGTAGTTGCCCATTTCGCGTGCTGTCCCAGGAAAAGCCGGCGTAGCTGTCTGAACCTGCAACACGCATACGCGCATGGAAAGAGTAGATGCCGGGCCTCGATTGCGGGCGATGCTGCGGCTGTGCGAGACTGAACCTGGTGCGACGCCTCGCCGGAACCACCCCTTGAGATTGTTCACGCCTGGAAACCCCAAAGGCGGTCCACCGTAGATAGCGATTCCTTCCCTCGCCGGGATGGCGGAACTGGCAGACGCAGCGGACTTAAAATCCGCAGACCCGAAAGGGTTGTGGGGGTTCGAGTCCCCCTCCCGGCACCACAGGGGTAATGGTTGCACAAGTAGTGGCCAGACCTCTACGACGCTCTTAGTTCGTCCAAAGCTAGCCCAAGTCGCTCCAGCCCCGTGCGAGTCGTCTCCGGATCGCCCCCAATCCCGACCCGGAAATGCTGTGGCATGTCGAAATAACTTCCCGGCACCACGCTGGTTTCATACTCTTCTGTCAGCAGACGAACAAGCTCATCCACGCTGCCGCAGGACGGTTTCGGAAAAATGATAGTGCCGAATTCTGGCCGGCAGTATTCGAGATCGCTCCGAGATTCCAGAAATGTATCCAGGGTCCGCCGGTTCGTGTCCAGAAGTCGCTGCGCGCGCGCAGCCACTCGGTCGAGATTGTCGAGTGCGATCACGCTCAGCAACTCCGCCGGATGCGCTGCGTTTACGCCGTAAAGATCGTTGATATGCCACATCCGCTTCGCCAGCTCGGGAGCGGCCAGCACCCAGCCGCATCGCAAGCCGCTCAGCCCGTATGCCTTGGTCAAGCTGCTGGTAACGAGGAACTGTTCCCCAAGATGCAGCGCCGGTGGCGGCCGTCGGTCGAACGTTGCCTCCAGATACACTTCATCAACCAGCACCAGCGCATTGTGGTGTTTCGCAATGTCCCCAACTGCGCGAAGCGTTCCTTCGTCTACCAGTGCCCCGCTTGGATTGTGTAAGTTGGTAATGACAATCAGCTTCGTGCGCGTCGTGATTTGCCGTTCCACCTCTTCGGGATCAATGCGAAATCCATTCTCCATCCTGCGCTCGAAATGGCGAACGCTCGCACCCAGGTATTGCAAAACGCTCACCAGCAGCTCGTACGTCGGATGCTCAACCAGCACCTCGTCGGCGGGCTCAACGGTCGCCGCCATCGCCAAATGGTTGGCCATCGACGTACCAGCAGCCGTCACCACGCACTCCGGTGGTACGCCGTTCAGCCGCGCCAGCCGTTCCAGCAACGGCAAATAGCCATAAAAGTCCGGGCCGTTGATCTCCAGGTCTTCAAGCCGTACCGGCAGCTCCGCCAAGGGGTAGCTCATGATGCCGCTGGCCGCCAGGTTGAACTTGGCGCCGGAGCGGAGTTTGGCAAATTGCATGTATGGCGAACCGCTTTGCACCCGCGATGGCATCAGCGTCTCCCATCCTGTGTTTTCTGCTTCGCAGCCCATAGGGCATACGCCGGTATACCAAGCAACAAAATTGACATACCGAGCAGACTATTCATGGGATATTTGTAAATCGTATTTGCTACCACCAGCCAGCAGACTAGGACGAACAAGCCCGTAGTAAACGGGTGCCACGGGACGCGGTAGCCTTCGGCAACAGCCGGCCCTTCCCGTCTGCGAAACACAAACAAACTCGCTCCTGTCAGTCCGAAGAAGATGAAATCCATGGACACCACGTAATTCAGGATCTGCTCGTAACGGCCGGAAAGCGCGACCACCAGCGTCCACACGCTTTGCAGGACAATGGCGACCACGGGAACATGCGTCCGCTCGGTCACTCTGGCAACACTCTGAAAAAAGAGCTTATCGCGCGCCATCGCGAAATACACGCGCGGCGCGGTCAGAATCGACTGGCTCAGGAAGCCGAGGGTCGAAACTGCAATGCCCATTGCGATCAGCCGAGCGCCGGCATCACCCATCGCGATACGCATGACGGAAGTCGCAGGAACCGTTGTCTCCGCCAACCCCTGCGGCCCCAGCGTGCGTACGCAGACAAGGTTAACGCCCACGTAGAGCACGATCACGCCAGCCACCCCCATCACCAGTGCCCGCGACAAGTTTCTCGCCGGATCCTTCACCTCCGCTGCGATGAAGTTCGCCGTCTGCCACCCGCCGAAGGCAAACAGCACTGGAACCATGGCCGCACCAATAGCGGAAACCAGGTCGAGCGACGGTTTGCGATCCAGCACGGGAGGCCAGAGCGGATGCGGCGTCTTCACCAAAAACAAACCTGCTGCAATTAATGTTGCGATGGCGCCAATTTTCATTACCATCAGGATGCTCTGCACCCGGCTGCCCAGACGCACACCGAGACAGTTGATCAACGTCAGAGCTGCCAGCGTGAGAACCACAACCGTGCGCTCTGCAAGCCGCCATCCCGTCAACTCCAGCAGATACCGCGCAAAGGTCACGGTGACCGCCGCCATGCCACCAGCTTCAATAACCAGCAGCAAGACCCATCCGTAGAGAAATCCCACCGCAGGATGGAAAGCCTCGCGCAG
>CAWHWY010000018.1:0-28810 GCA_963833155.1 uncultured Acidobacteriaceae bacterium | reverse complement strand
GGCGATGTCCTAGGCCGGGCTAGACGACGGGGACGCTGGCTATGGAGGGAGTTCGCGCCGAACACCTCATACTAGCAGTCGCTGGAAAACAGTGTCAAAGAACGAACTCGCACCTGACTGCTGTCAAGCTGGTAGCCTGTCAAGCTGGTAGCATAAGGATCGGAGCTTGCAGCTTTCCATTCGAGGTTGAGGTGCTGGGAGGGATAATCACCGGGAACGTTAATGCAAGGAGTTGCATGTTAACTACATGATAACGAAACTTAAGTGGTTGAAAAGACGGAACAAAACAGCTCATCAGAGTGGTAGTTGACATGCTAGATACATAGTGAATCTCACGCGAAGTGACTGCTCGTCACTTCAAGGGAATGTACTTTGTTCTAGCCGTTTCGGAAGTTCCAGTGCCGACTTCCGAAGCGTTCGCGGGCTCCAAGTGAGACCAAGGAGGCCACTTTGACACGATTCTCGCGTTATGTGCTCCCTGCGATGCTGGCTCTAGTAGCGTTGGTAGCGTTGCTGGCTGTTGCCGAGATCAAAACACTATCCAACTGGAACGGTTGAAAAGATACCCCGCTGTATCGGCGATCGGGAGACTGCCACCGATGGTGAAGCGATTATGATCCGTGCTGGCGGGAACTGACGTAGAGGGCTTGAGCTTCTGGAACGGTAGCAGGCGGAGGCTTCGGTTCCAGGCGTCGTCGCTCTGGAACAACAACAACGACCTGATCCTGAACTCGGTCCTGGCTGGTGCTGTAGCTACCTTAGCCGAATCAACAACCGTGACGAATGGGACCTCGTTCACCAGATCTTCAACGCTGGCGGGCTCCTCGTAACCCGAGGTAACGACCACATGTTCGGCGTTACGATTGACAACGTTCTCAACCAGCGAAGCGCCAAGTTCTGGTGCAGGACGATGGTGGCGACCTTCTCGCTGGTGGCAAAGAGCACGTATTACTTCTCGCGTGGAGCAATGATCAGGCGATGGTACCCTGCTGGCCGAGAACTGGAAAACACTGGTCGCGCTGACAATGGTGGCGCCTGCGGCCAGGCAGCGTGGGCCGTGACCTACAGCGAGGGAGGAAGTACTCGAAACCTGCAGTTCGCTCATCCGTCTGGAAGTGGCGTAGCTGGGTCTGGGTGGACGTATCCGGCGCACCGAATGTTGAACCTTCTTCCTTCTGGTGGACGGGTGGTCCAACCGACCGATTCCGTGACTGATGCCTGATCTACGCGGACGCCGGCGGCCAGCCGTCGGCTCGATCGGCGACGAAGTGACGGATCGACGCGCCCTCTGGCTAGCGTGCTCTTCCTCAGCCCTCCGAGAAGCCGATCTTTCGAATCACTCCGATTCCAGTACCAGATAACTCAACAAGCCCGAGCGCTCGATCTGCAGCACGATCGGTTGTCCTGGTTTGATCTGGCGTAACTGCTGCTTTAATTCCGTCAGGTCCTGAATGGGAACGCCGTTGACCGCGTGGATAACATCGCCGACTGCGGACCTTCTCCCAACAACGTGCTGGTAGGGGTCTTCGCGGCAACCAGCACGCCGCCGGGAATGCGCAAGTCGCTACCGAGAAGCTCTTTCAGCTCTCCGGTGATGTTGACCCCAACCACGCCGATGCGGTTCACCAGATTGTCCGGGCCGCTGACCAAATCGGCGAAGCGCGTCGGATCGTCGGGCCGCTCGATTACCGGCACCGAGAGCGTTGTCTCCTTGCCGTCGTGCAGGACGCCGATCTCGGCCTTCTGTCCGATCTTGTAGGTGTAAAGGTCGAGCGCGAACTGGCGAACATCGTCCACCGGCTTGCCGCCGACGCTGGTGACGATGTCGCCGACTTTCAGACCGGCCTTGTCCGCCGGCGAACCAGGACTTACATCTTGCAGCAGCACGCCGCGGTTCACCGGAAGATGCAATCCCTGGACGAGCTCGGGAGTGATGGTGCGAAGAAAGACGCCAACCTGTCCGCGATGCACATGGCCTTCGGTGCGAATCTGGTCGTAGATGTTGCGCACGACGTCGCTGGGAATGGCGAAGCCAAGGCCTTCATTGCCGCCCGATTGCGACAGGATGAAAGTGTTGATGCCGACCACGCGACCATCCACATCGACCAGCGGCCCGCCGCTGTTGCCGGGATTGATGGGAGCGTCCGTCTGGATGTAGATGGAAGGATCGTCGGGACTGATTTGCCGCGCGGTCGAGCTGACCACGCCCATGGTGACCGAGTTCTCCAGTCCCAGCGGACTACCGAAGGCAAAGACGATTTGTCCCTGTTTCAGCTCGTTGGAGTTGGCGAACTGGAGCGCAGGCAAGCCGGTCATGTCAATCTTCAGCACCGCGAGGTCGGTTTGGTGGTCCAGGCCGACGAGCGTGGCCTCAATGGGCCCGAGTGGTTCAGACTGCGCGGCCGAAGATTGCTTCTCCAAGCCTTGCAGTCGCACGCGGATTTTCCTGGCGCCTTGCACGACGTGCTCGTTGGTCACGATAAAGCCGTCTTGCGACAAGATGACGCCTGCACCGATGCCGTGCTCCGGAGCGAAATACGCCGTGTCCGTCTTTTGGTTCTCGTTGCTCAGCGCATAACCGCTGGTTAGAACTTGCACCACGGATTTGGTCACGCTGGCTGACAGCGCCTGCACCGACTCGCTGAACACGTGCAGCGGATCGTTCCTGAGCGCCTTAGCTGCTTCCGCGGTGCGAGTGGGCTGCTCGGTCTGCGCGAGGCCGTACATGGGCAAAATCGTCAGTGCAGCTAAGGAAATCGAGAGCAGCCGGACGGGGACGAGCATAGCTATCATTGTACCGGGAACTAATCTCCGGCCGGGGGCGCAGTGATCAGGGACTAGCAACTGCTCTACGGCGTGATCTCCCAGACATCACCGTAGTTGTTCTGTCCGCCCGCGGATGCAGTGCCGTAGAGATTGCCGTTGGCATCGACCACAACATTGCTATACGGATGGGAGCCGTCATTACCATTGGTGAAGTCGTGTAACGACGTATAGGTCCAAACGCCGTTGCCGGGCGTCAGCTTGAACACCGAGCCCAACCCATAAGCGCCGCCACTGTAGGTTGTGCCGTACAAGTTACCCGCCGCGTCGAGGGCAAGGTTTCGTAGGTGCCCGGGTGTGTTGCCGGAACCGGTAAAGGAATACAGCAGTTGGAACGTCCACCCGCCATTGGAAGGCGTCAGTTCGAAAACAGTTCCGCCTCCGCCAGAGCCGCCTACCGAGGTAGCGCCATAGAAATTGCCTGCTGCATCCGCAATCAAGCTGGCGACGGGAATCCCTCCATCAGCGCCATTGGTAAAGGTGTAGAGAGTATGCTCCTGAAAGCAGGAACCCGCTGGCGTTAATTGGAAGACAGTGCCGGCGCCAGGGCAGCCTGGACCACCGCCGCAGGTCATCGCCGTGCCGTACAGGTTTCCCGCCGCATCCCGGATCACGCCGCTGGCAGGCTGAGCGCCATCATAGGATTGGGTGAAGGAATACACGGCGGTGCGAGTCCAGCCTCCCGCCGAAGCAGTCAGCTTGTAAACGTTGCCGTAGGGGCCGCCGCATCCCGGATCACCGCGCTCGCACGCTGGGCGGTGGCCGCCGGGCGCGCCACCGTAGCAGTCGTCGCCATTCACTTCCGCCGTGCCGTACAGATTTCCGTCCGGGTCGAAAATCAAGTCGCCATAGTCGAGGTTGTATCCGTCGGTGCCCGAAAACTTATAAAGAGCTGTCTCGCTCCATGCGCAGAGAGCGGATGTGCAGGCACTTGCTGAGGGACGGAGGTTGTAAACGACGTCAAAGTACGCGCCTCCCGCTTTCTGTGTAGTGCCATAAAGTGTGCCATCTGGCCCGAAGACCACCCTGGCTTCCGGCCAGGCTCCGTTGCCGTTTCCGGTGAAATGGTATAGCGGCGCAAAAACCCATGACGAGTCCTTCTGTGTCAGCCTGAATACTGTGCCTCCACCCGTAGAGTCGGTCAGTGTGGTTCCATAAAGCCGTCCCGCCCGGTCCATCGTCAAGCCGGAGTAGGGAAGCGCCCCGTCCGCTCCGTCAGTGAAGGCATGAAGGACGTTGAACGTCTGCGCCTGCGCTGCCGGGGTCAAGAAACCCGCCAGCGCCAAGACAACTGTCGCCAGTGCTGCGGGCCACAAACTTACGTTGCAAATCCGTCTCCGGTGTTGTGATTGATTCGCCATGATGGACCTCCTTGGCTGAATACTGCCCACCGCTTTACGGCGCGATCTCGAAGACGACGCCGCAACCGCCACCGCTGCAATTCCCATTGCCGTAGCCACCGGCTATCGCCGTGCCGAAGAGATTTCCCCTACCGTCGAGGATCATGCCGGCCCAGGGCCAAGCCCCGTCGGGGCAGGGAGGACCGTTCTGGCAAAATAAGTACAACTGGCTGTACGCCCAACCGCCATTGGAGGGAGTCAGCTTAAAGACCGTGCCGGTATTCTTGCCCCCATCCTGGATTGTGACGCCGTAGAGATTACCGGCGGCATCCATAGCCAGGGTGCCTCGGGGACCTGGGTTTGGGGTGCCGCTCCCGGAATTCCCGGTAAGTGCGTAGAGCAGGTTAAAGGTCCAGCCACCGTTCGAAGGGGCAAGCTCGAAAACCGTGCCGCCGCCATTGGGGCCGTCGGCCGATGCGGCACCGTAAAGATTGCCGGAGCCGTCAAGAATCAGGCCGGCATAAGGAGCGTCCCCGTCGGGTTTGCCGTGAAAGTAATAGAGAACACTTTCCGTCCAGCCGTCCCCAGCGGGCGTTAACTGGAAAACCGTGCCGCAGCCATAATTGGAAGAGCAGCCGGAATGACCACCCGCATAAGTGGTTCCGTAGAGGTTGCCGGCTTTGTCGAAGACCAAGCCGCTCTCAGGAGTCGCTCCGTCGTTTCCTCCATAGAAACTGTGCAACACGCTCTCCGTCCAGCCGCCGCCCGAGTGGGTGAGTTTGAAAACTGTGCCGTTCCCATATTGCCCTCCACCGTACGTTGTGCCGTAGAGGTTACCGGCGGCGTCGAAGATGAGGTCGCCATAAGGAAACTTTCCATCATAGCCACCAGCGAATTGGTACAGCACCCTCTGTGTCCACGGACAAGTGACACTCTTGCAGACGCTTGGCGGAGGCGCCAGCCTGAAGACCGTGCCGTTGCCGGTGAAAACTTCGGTTGTGGTTCCGTACAAAGCGCCGTCGGGCCCGATGGTGACGCCGCCGATAGGATAGGACCCGTCCGCACCCCCAGTAAAGCTGTAGATCGGCGTGAAGGTCCAGCCCCCGCCCTTGTTGGAGAGCTTGAAGACGACCCCGTAGCACTCATACCCTCCGTTGCAAACAAAATTTGCGTAGGCTGTTCCGTAAAGGTTCCCCGCCTTGTCCATGGTCAAGCCGGCGTAAGGGAAACCCGAATCGGACGAGCGGTAAAAAGTGTGCAGGACGGAGTAGGTTTGCGCCTGCGCCGCCGGGGTTGCGAGCGACGCTCAGCACAAACACGATTGCCAACGCCAGCACGCCATGCAGTCCGCTGCCGAGAATCCGAATGCGATTGTGATCCTGACTCGTCATGATGATTTCTCCTTTGCAAAGCCCGGTTCGTAGGCCACCCGGTTCAAATTCCACGTTGTGGGACTAGCCGGAACTGAAAACTAACCACCAGCCTCTGACGCCTGCTCTACCGCGTGATCTCAAATACGACACCATCATTGCCCGAGCCGCCATAGGGACTAGTGCTGTAGAGGTTTCCGTGGGCATCGAAGATCACGGTACCGTCCGGATATCCGCCAGTGCCGTAGCTGAAGTCGTGCAACGAGGTGTAAATCCAACTCCCACCCGATGGCGTCAGTTCAAACACCGCGCCCGCACCGCCTGTCCCGCCGCCATTGGCGGTGCCATACAGACTCCCCGCGCTATCCAAGGTGAGCGCGGCTACGGGCGATTCGGCCTCCGGCCCGAAGGTATAGAGGATGCTGTAGCTGAACCCACCGTTCGTTGCCTGCAACTCGAAGGCGGTTCCGTAAGTAAGACTGCCTCCAAGTACCGTGACGCCGTAGAGGCTCCCGGAGGGATCAAAGATCAGTCCGCCCCGGGGATTGGCTCCGTCACTTCCGCCGGCGAAGTTGTGAAGAATGTTTTCGGTCCACCCGGATTCATCGAGTGTAAACTCGAAGACCACTCCGAGGGAGGAGCTGCCGCCGACGTAGGTTGTGCCGTATAGGTTGCCGGCTTGATCGAGGATCACGCCGCCCGTTGGCGCTCCACCATCAGCCAATCCGGTGAAGGTGTGAATGATGGTCAGGTTCCAGCCTCCCTGTGAAGCCGTGAGCTGATAAACCGCGCCACATCCGTTAAAAAGAGGAACACAATTGCCTTCCCCGCCCGCGAACGTGATGCCGTAGATGTTGCCCGCCTGATCGAAAACCAGGTCGCCTTCGGGAACGGCTCCGTCGCTCTGCCCGGTAAAACTGTACAAGACAGTCTCCCTCCAGGGGCAGTTCGCGGTTTTGCAGGCTGAAATCGGCGGCTGTAGCTTGAAAACAACCCCGGCATCATACAGGCCTCCGAACGTGGTCGTACCGTAGAGGTTTCCATCCGGGCCGAAGATCACTCTGGAGTAGGGACTTCGTCCGTCGTACCCGCCGGTAAAATCGTAAATCGGCCTCAGTACCCAGCCGGAACCCTGGCGGGTCAGTTGGAAGACTTCGCCGGCCCCGAAACCTCCGGAACTTCCCCCGTACCGCGTGGTCCCGTACAAGCGGCCCGCCCTGTCCAAAGTCAAGCCCACCTGGGAGCTGTTGCCGTCAGGGCCGTTGAAGTTGTGAATTACATTGTAGGTCTGCGCGTGCGTCGATCCGGCCATCAGGATCGTCATTGTAAACAGAATTGACAGATTGGCGATGTTTCGTAAGCTGCGCATGTAGGCTCCTCCTCTCGCTGAATACCCCACCTGAGTCCTCAGGTATATAAAGTCGTGGTACTGAAACGAAACCTTGCTATACGCCTTCAGTCAATCCCACATTGTGGGACCTGTTAGTTCAGTGCCGCCAGCCGCCTTACGGCGTGATCTCGAATACAACGCCGCAGCCGCCGGACGAACAAGCCAGTGAGCCACCATAAGCTGCTGTGCCATAGAGATTGCCGTTGGAGTCGATAACAAGGCCCCCGTAGGGATTTGCCCCATCATCACCATCGGTAAAGTCGTGGAGCGAGGTGTAGGTCCAGTCTCCGTTGGAGGATGTCAGTTTGAAGACTGAGCCGTATCCGGAAGAGCTTCCCTTATACATCGTGCCATAAAGATTGCCGCTCCCGTCCATAACAAGTCTTTCGTAGGGTCCCCATCCGCCGCCCGGAAGGGGATAAATCTCGGTGTAGGACCAACCTCCGTTGCCTGGCGACAGCTCGAACACCACACCGCTACCGCCCGAGCCGCCGAAAGCAGTAGCGCCGTAGAGATTGCCTGTCGGGTCGAAGATCACGCCGGCATACGGGAGTGATCCGTCGTTGCCACCGGTGAAGCTGTACAGGACCGTCTCGGAACCGGACGGAGTCACCTGGTACACAACGCCCTCGCCGTAAAGGCCGCCCTGCGAAGCGGTGCCATA
Source organism: uncultured Acidobacteriaceae bacterium (assembly GCA_963833155.1). GTDB lineage: Bacteria > Acidobacteriota > Terriglobia > Terriglobales > Acidobacteriaceae > Bog-257. Next base: position 21,223 of record CAWHWY010000018.1, on the reverse strand, counting down.
GAGATTGCCCGCGGCGTCGAGGACCACGCCAGCGTAGGGGCAACCTCCGTCGTAGCCGCCGCTGAAGCTATACAGGACAGCGTAAGTCCACCCGCCAGCAGAAGGTGTCAGCTTGTAAACTCTGCCCGAAGCGTTGGCACCGCCGAAACAGGTTGTGCCATAAAGATTGCCTGCTGAGTCGAGAAGCAGATCCCCAACCGCTTCCTGGCCAGTGAAGTCGAAGTCATGAATCCTGATTTCCGTCCAAGGGGCCACGATGGAAACTGGTCGGGTAGGTGATGGCCTCAATTCGAACACGGTACCCTCTCCCTTGGGTCCTCCCGCTTGCGTTGTCCCATAGAGAAGGCCACCCGGGTCCCGGGCGAGTTGGCCTGCCGGGGCATAGCCATCGCTCCCGGTCGTGGGATCAAAGGTATAGAGCGTCTGCAAGACCCAGGCGGAATTCCTATGGGTCAGTTTGAAGACTGTGCCGCACTCGTACGGAGGAGAGCAATTATTGGGCCCTCCCCACGTGGTCGTTCCGTAGAGAGTCCCTCCTGCATCAAGCGTCAACGTGCTAAAGGGGTGTGCCCCGTCTCCTCCGCCGGTGAAGGTGTGAATCACGGTGAAGGTTTGCGCCTGCGCCGGGGCTGCGCGGACGGTGAACGCAAACACGATCACCAACGCCAGCGCGAAGGCTGACGCGCGTAGCCTGGTTCCCAATCTGCGATCTTGACTCTGATCTGGGCTCGTCATGATGATTCTCCTCTCCTGACCGAAGATTGCCCTGCAACCCCGCTCCAGCTAATCCCACATTGTGGGATGTTCCATTCAGCAACTGACAGCTAGCGGCCGCCAACCGGCCACTGGCAACCGTTTATGGCGTGATCTTCCACACGTTCCTGTAACCGTTTCGTCCTCCGCTCCATGACCAGGCCGGCAGCCGGGTTCCCGCCGTCCGCCCCACCGGTGAAGCTATGAAGCACCGTGAACGTCTGCGCATGCACCTGGGTTGCGAGAACAATCATCAGCAGCGCCAGCACGACTGCCGCGACCGTCACCCACAGATCGACACCAAACGTCCAACTACGATTTTGCTTTGGACATGCCATACCTGTTCTCCTTCTTCCCAGCGAGGGTTGCCGGAACGCCGGGCGCCATCCAGGGTCTTGAGCGGGGGTTTCGGTCGCACTCCCTGCGAGGGCAAACTTCTGCCTGATTGTTCCGTAGTCTTCTTGGCGTTGGACAGACTGTCGTACCGCGTTGTGCCCTTTTTGCGCCTCACTCGACACAATGTCAACTGAATTCCACATTACGGTCCAAGCTATTGCAGGAGAAGGGAATGGCTCGTCGGGCTCGAGAGGCGCGGCCGCCCGTTCTATACCGGTCTTGCTTGGATGCGAGAGCGGCAGGGGAAAGAAGACGGGGAAAGGGCGAAACGCTCCGCTGCTTTCACTTTCATAAGGGACTGGGCGGGCTGCGTTTCGTCCGGCCAGCGCACACGGCCCTGTGACGGATGGCCATGTCTCGTTCGCTTCGGCTGGCTATACTGGACGCATTACCGATAAGGAGTTGCTCATGGCTACTACTCTGGAAAAACCTGCTGTCATGGAAAATATTTCGATTCATCCTCCGAAGCGCCTGCTGTTCGGCCCCGGTCCGAGCCAGGTCCATCCGCGCGTGTATCAAGCCCTGGCGCAACCCATCGTCGGTCACCTTGACGCTTATTTCTTCGAGATCTCCGCCAACATCCAGCGGCTGCTGCGCAAGGTGTTCGGCACCAGCAACGAGCTGACCTTTGTCATCTCGGCGACCGGCAGCGGTGGAATGGAAACCGCCATCTCCAACTTCGTCGTGCCCGGGATGAAGGTGGTGTCGTTCGCCAACGGCTTCTTCTGCGATCGCATGTCGGAGATGGCGCGCCGCCAGGGCGCGGAACTGGTGCGCTTCGAGAAGCCGTGGGGCGAAGTCTTCGGCGATGACGAAGCGGTTGAGTTCATCCGCACAGAGAAGCCGAAGGTTGTCATGTACGTACAGGCGGAGACCTCTGCCGGCGCGTTTCAGCGCGGCGAGGCCATCTGCAAGGCGGCGCACGAGGTGGGCGCGCTGGTCATCGCCGACTGCGTGACGTCGCTGGGCGCCATGCCGGTGGAGGTTGACAAGATCGGAATTGACATCGCCTACAGTTGCACGCAGAAGGGCCTGAGTTGCCCGCCGGGGCTGTCGCCGATCACAGTTTCGCCACGTGCGGCCGAGTGGCTGAAAGCGCGTGAGACGCCGAACCGTTCCTGGTACTTTGACCTGAAGCTGATCGCCGACTATCTCACGGTGTCGCACCGCTACCATCACACCGCGTCGGCCACCATGTTCTATGCCCTGCACGAAGGCTTGGCCCTGATCGAAGAAGAAGGCCTCGAACACCGCCAGAAGCGCCATCACGAGGCGCACCTGGAGTTCGTGAAGCAGGTGGAAGCGCTGGGTCTGGAGATGCTGGTTGCTCCCAAGGACCGCATCTGGAACCTGAACACGCCCAAGGTGCCACAAGGGGTTGACGACGCCAAGGTTCGCGCGACCCTGCTGAAAGAACACGGCATCGAAATCGCCGGAGGCTTCGGGCAACTGGCCGGCAAGATCTTCCGCGTTGGCGTCATGGGGCCGCTGGCCACGAAGGAGCATGTGGACGATTTCATGAAAGCCTTTGGTACGGCCCTGCGCGGTGCGGGATACCAGAGGGGCTAGGGGCTTCGAGTGCGAAGGAGGCAGCCGCCTTTTCCAAGCTGGATGCATGAGAAGGCCTCTTGAGCTTGCGCGCGTGGTCGTCGGATTGTGCCTTGCCTAGCCTCGAGGAAGCGTCAAGGAGATATCACAATGCCGGAAGGTGGAGGTTCCAACATCGAGGTGGCCCATCGCCTTAGCGAACACGAAGAGCAACGCGAGAACCGAATGCCCCAGGCCGTGGAGATCGTCGAAGGCATCGTGCTCGCCATCGTCGCCATTACTACCGCCTGGAGCGGATACCAGGCAGCGCTTTGGACCGGACATCAGTCAAAGCTATACGCCCTGGCAAGTAAGCAGCGCGTGCAAGCCGCGCGAGCGGACGCCTCTGCCAACTACGAGCGTTTGTACGACGCCGCCACGGTGGCGCAGTGGCTGCAGGCTGAAACCAGCGGGCAAAAAAAGCTCGCCGACATATATGAGCGTCGCTTCTTCCCTGAGTTCCGCCCGGCGTTTGAGGCCTGGAAGAAGACTGATCCACTCAACAACCCCAATGCTCCCCCCGGACCCTTCCACATGCCCGAATATCGCAGCTCCAAGGCGGAAGAAGCAGACAGGCTGACTGAGCAGTCCTCAGACATTTTTGAGCAGGGTGATGTGGCGCGCCACCACGCCGACGACTACGTGCGAGAAACCGTGATGCTGGCAACGGTGCTCCTGCTCACCGCCATCAGCCAGCGGTTCAAGGTGCGCTCTGTGCGGATTGGGCTGATTGTTGTGGCTGGCCTGCTGCTCTGCCTTTCGATTTACCATATCGTTAACCTTCCACGAATTTAGGGCGGCGCACGTCGGTGTCAGGGCAGGGAGTGGAAGTGTGACTGCCGTCACAGCCATATGCGCAAGACGGAAAATACCGTATTCTTTGCGAGGCAGTAACGGAACACCTCCACATGCCGTCAAGAACGAAGAAGATCATCTGCGCCGTCTGTGCGCTCGCTCTGAGCGCCACAGGCTGTTACCGCCCCATCGGCCCGCAGTCGGTGGCGCGCGATCGTCATCTGTACGCGGCCTCCCTCTCGGATTCCTGGAAGGAGCAAACCCTGCTGAACATCGTCAAGGTGCGCTACCTCGCCCCCCCCATCTTTGTGGATGTGGGGAACATAGTGGCCAGCTATTCGCTGGTGCAGGGAGTGAATGCAACCGGGAACATCGTTCCGAACCACCAAACACCTGACGCAACGGTGGGCGGCTTCGGAACCTACAGCAACACCCCCACCATCACCTACACTCCGCTGACCGGCAGCAAGTTCATCCGCGGCCTCGCGACTCCATTTCCGCCCGAGGCGATATTCTCCAGCATTGAGGCCGGAATGCCGGCCGACGTCATCCTGTTCGCCTCGGTGGCGTCGATCAATGGCTTGCGAAATCAAGAGGCGACATTGCAGGGAATTACGCCTGCCGATCCAGACTTTCATCGCGCGCGAGCGTTGGCGCGTAAGATCCAGCTTTCGGGTGCGGTGAGGATCGAGGTCAAGAAGCAAGCCGGCGAGGAGCTGGTGAGCTTCATGACCTTCCGCACGGAACAGGTTCCGCCGGAAATCCAGTTGGATATCGCGGAACTACGGCGACTGTTGAAGCTCGATCCCGCCGTTTCTGAGTACCAGGTTCGCTTCGGCGCCGTGCCCAGCAACGATAGGGAAATTGCGGTCATTACCCGCTCCATCCTCGGCTTGATGCAAACCATGGCGGCGGAAGTAGGGGTGCCCTCCGAAGACCTGGCGCGAGGGTGGGCATTTCCCGGGTTTGAACAGGGCAAGGCTGTTCCTGGCCTGGTCCGCCTGATTTATATCCACAGTGGGAAGTCTGTGCCGACTGACGCATTCGTGTCGGTCAAGTACGAGAACAACTGGTTCTGGATCGACAAGGGCGACCTCGAATCCAAGCAGATGTTTTCCCTCATCATGATGCTCTTCACCATGGTCAACACGGGCCCAACCCAGAACCAGCCGGTACTCACGATTCCCGCACATTAGCTGGTCGGGTAAGGCTGAACAGGTCTGCTCATGATGCTTCTTACGTCTGGCCCTCGTATTGTTCCTCGCCGGGTGCCCCACCCAACCTTCTTTTGGTTGGGTGGGAGAGGGTAATCCGGACCACTTGCAAACGTACGCAGTTTGCGTAATAATGTACGCATTATGCGTAACGTTGCGATACTGGACAGCCTTTTCCCTGGAGTGAGGCAGGGCGTGCTTACGGCAACTCTGACCCGCCCGGACAAGTGGTGGTATCTTTCGGAGTTGGCAGAGTTCCTGCATACAACCCCTTCCAGCCTGCAACGGGAACTGGCTGCTTTAGTCCAGAGTGGCGTATTGGAGCAGCGCCGGGATGGTCGCAGAGCGTACTTCAAAGCCGAGACGCGTTCGCCAATCTTCCGCGACTTGCGGAGCATATTCGAAAAAACTGCCGGACTAATCCCTTCTCTGGCGGCCGCGCTGCGAACGTTTGAGAACAAAATCGTCTGTGCTTTCGTGTATGGCTCGGTGGCACGCCGCCAGGAACGCGCCACCAGCGATGTGGACCTGATGGTCATCGGGAAGGTGGGATTGGCAGAACTTGCGCCGGCCCTCCGCAAAGCCGAGAAGCGCCTGGGCAGGGAAATAAACGTGACCAGCTATTCTGTGGAGGAATTTCGCAAGAAAGTTGCTCAAGGCGACCACTTCTTGACCACCGTGCTAAAGGGCCGACTTCAATTCGTGAAAGGTGAACAGCGTGACTTGGAGGCAATTACTCGCCAGCCATGAGGTTAAGCGCCACAGGACCTCGAAGAAAGAATTAGACAGTCTCCGGGCCGTCATCATCCGCGACCTGGCGGACGCGTCGCTAGATGGGCTGTCGGCAGACAGGCGTTTTGCGACGGCCTATAACGCCGCACTGCAAGCCGCAAAAATGGCGGTGGCATGTGCCGGCTATCGCGTCGCTGGCGCTGGGCATCATAGGATTTCTTTTGAGGCCGTTAAGCGGGCGATTGGGAAAGCTGCGGACCCGTACGGCGATTATTTCGACCGATGTCGGCGGAAGCGGAACGTGATTGACTATGACGACGCCTTTGTCGCTACGGAAACGGAAGCGGAGGAAATTGTGGTGAAAGCCAGGGAATTTGTTGCAGTCATCGAGCAGTGGATTGCCAAATTCCACCCGTCTTTGAAAGCGTAGGCGGATCGCGCATCACCCGAAACATAACGCTGACCCCTGGGACTCGACTCCTTAGTCCCTGTTTTTGTGCCACGCCCACGCGCTGTGGATGATGCTCTCAACGTCCGAGTGCTGCGGGTTCCAACCCAACACTCGGCGAATTTTTTCTGAGCTGGCAACCAACACCGCCGGATCACCTGCGCGGCGGGGCGCTTCCACTGCTGGAATCTCGTGTCCAGTTACCTTGCGCGCAATCTCGATGACCTCGCGCACGCTGAATCCGTTGCCGCTTCCCAGGTTGCAGACGAGTTGCGAGTGCTCTTCCAACCCATCCAGAGCCAGCAGGTGCGCTGTTGCCAGGTCGTCAACGTGAATGTAGTCGCGGATGCAAGTGCCGTCCTTTGTCGGATAGTCCGTGCCGAAGATGGAAATCGCTGGGCGCTTGCCCAGCGGAACCTGAAGCACAAGCGGAATCAGATGGGTTTCCGGATTGTGCGCTTCGCCACGCTCGGCTGTGGCTCCAGCGGCGTTGAAGTAGCGCAAGCTGGCGTATCGCAATCCATGGACTCGGTGAAACCAGGTCAGCATGCGCTCGACGATGAGCTTCGACTCGCCATAAGCGTTGGTCGGCTCCAGCGGATCGTCCTCCATTATGGGAATGTGCCGCGGCTCGCCATATACGGCCGCGGTGGACGAAAGCACAAAGCGCGGAACGCAGTATTTCAGGACCGCCTGCAGCAGACTGAGCGTGCGCGCAGAGTTGTTGTCGAAGTACTTCTCCGGCGAGAGCATCGACTCTCCGGCTTCGATGAAGGCCGCGAAGTGCATCACGGCGTCGAATCGGTCCTGCTCGAAGAACCGGTCGATGGCCGACTGGTCGCCGGTGTCGGCTAAGAGGAACTCCGCCTGCGCCGGAACGGCTTCCCGGTGGCCCTTGCTGAGGTTGTCGAGCACGGTGACGGAATGTCCAGCCCGCAGCAAGCGGTCGGCAACCACGCTTCCAATGTATCCCGCACCACCGGTGACCAGTACCCGCATTTCTACGTTCTCCCTGAAGCGTGAGGTGAAGGAGCGATTGTAATGCCTGGGTTGATGGTGGCCGCCAGTCTAAAGTCTGGACAGATTTGTCCAGATTGTGGACTCAGTGCGATCAGTTAGGTGATTACCAAACTGCACAGTACCCATCATATTAGTTACTTATGACGAGCCTGTCGTGATGGCAGATAAGTTGCAGTCATTTACTGGCACGTTAGATTAGCGTGCAGTAAGACTTTTGTGGTTAGTCAGGCCCGGCTTGAGATAACCATCCTTGCCCTTTGTCTTAACCGCGTGGCTCCGCCATGATGGGAGTTGCAATGGCGGAGCCATACATTGCGCCACTTCGTCAATGAACAGGGTGAGAGAACGGTGCTGGCTGGCCGCCTACACGCGCTCGCGGCATGAGAGCCACGTCGCTGACCAGCTCAGCGTCAAGGGAGTCGAGTCGTTGTTGCCGACTTACGAAAGATTTTCCCGCTGGAGCGACCGCGTTCGGCGTAGCATGGCCCCGCTTTTTCCTGGCTACGTATTCGTTCATGTCTCCACCGAGGAACGCATTCCTGTGCTGCAAACGGTGGGAGTGGTCAACATCGTCTCTGTTGCGGGCAAACCGGTTCCTCTTGGCGAGGAAGAAATCGAGAGGATGCGGACTTGTGCGGCACACGCCAGCATGGTGGAGCCGCACCCGTTTCTAAGAATTGGACATCGTGTGCGGGTCAAGCACGGCCCGTTTGCGGGATGGGAAGGCATCCTGGTCGAGAAGCAGAATGGCGCCCGTCTCGTCATCACCGTGGAACAGATCATGAAGTCCGTCGCCATCAACATCCATCGCGCGGATGTGGAACCAGTCTGATCGCGCGCTCACCTCATCGTTTCCAAATACTGATCAGCGAAAGTCCGAGTCATGGCAGCTTCTCAGTTTCATCCCCCGGCGCCAGCTGCATTGGGCGAATTTTTCCCCGCAGCAACTTTCGGCCAGAGCCCGAGCGCGACGGTAGCATCCGGAAATCTGCTCGGCGTCATCGTCAACGCCGCTGAGCGATGCGTGGACGTGCTGGCAATCATCACCGCGGTTGGCTGCGCTTATGCCCTGTATCGGCTGATGGGTGCGGAGAATCAGGCGCAATACCCGCCGTCGCAGCTGCTGCTGTCGGCCGCGGCGTTCGCCTTGCTCTTCGTGATCCTGCTCGAGCGCCACGGCGGCTATCGGCCCTATGTCAGCCTTCTGGCCATCCGTGAGACCGAGCGGGTGTTGCGGGTCACGCTGGAGAGCTTTCTGCTGGCCCTGCTGGTCGCGTACTTCACTACGGAGCACGTGTCGCGGCTGGTCGTGGTGCTTGCTCTCGTGACCATCCCGGTCTTCGTCACCTTAGGAAAGTTGGAGCTGCACAAGGTCCTGCGCCTGCTGCGCAGCAAAGGTCACGGCACCCGCAATGCGGTGATTGTGGGTGCCGGGACACTGGGCAGGCGCATCCATTCAGCGCTGCTGCGCTCTCCCAAGTTCGGGCTCGATCCGGTGGCGTTCGTGGATGGCGATCCGCAAACGCTAGGACTGGAAATTTACGAATCCTCGTATCAACGAAAGCGAGCGACCAAGGTGCTGGCTGGGCCGATATGCCCTGAGCTGTTGCGAGAGCTGGGGGCCCGAGTACTGGTCATCGCAACGCCCGATGCAGATCGTGAATTGATGCTCAGGCTGGCTGCTTCGGCAGGCTTGGACACATATTTCGTCAGGGAAGACGTCTCGGAGCCGGAATTCTGGATCGACTACGCCAACTTCGACGGCATTATGCTGGCCCATTTCTCCAAGGGCCAGAACCGCGTCGCGGGCGATTTTGCGAAGCGAGCGATTGACGTGGCCATCTCAACAGCGGCGCTGGCCCTGCTGGCGCCCCTTTTCGCCTTGATTGCCGTTTTGGTGAAGTCAACTTCGGCGGGAAATGTGCTGTTCCGGCAGTACCGTGTTGGCAAAGACGGGCGCCGGTTTTCCATGTACAAGTTTCGGACGATGTATTGTGACGCCCCGCAATATTCGTATTCTCCCGGAGCGGGAGATGACCCGCGCATCACGCCCGCTGGCCGGTTCCTGCGCCGCACCAGCCTCGATGAGTTGCCGCAACTGGTGAACGTACTGCTCGGCCACATGTCGCTGGTCGGACCTCGGCCGGAGATGCCGTTCATTGTGGAGCAGTACACGCCGCTGCAGCGACGCCGGCTTACTGTGAAGCCGGGCATCACCGGGTTATGGCAGTTGAGCGCCGACCGCGCTTTTCTGATTCACGAAAACATCGAGTACGACCTGTACTACGTCCGCCACCGCAGCCTCTTTATGGATGTTGCCATCCTATTGCACACTTTGCTCTTCGCGGGGCGGGGAATCTGATTTGTCCCCAGGGCTTGGAAGCGAGTTCAGGAGAAGACCATGCGCATCGCAGTTGTAGGGTCAGGTTACGTGGGGTTGGTCTCGGCGGCGTGCTTGGCTGAGGTCGGCCACGACGTGATTTCGGTCGACACCGACACCGCCAAAATCGCAGCCCTGGAACGCGGCGAAGTACCCATCCATGAAGACCTGCTGCCGCAGCTTCTGGAGCGGCATCGGGGAAGCCGGCTGACGTTTTCTTCCTCCATCGCCTCCTCGGTGCGGGAAGCGGAGGCGGTATTTATCACAGTGGGAACTCCGCAGGCCGAAAGCGGAGAGCCCGATCTATCGTACGTGGAATCGGTGGCCTCCGAGATCGCTTCCGCCATCAGCGAGCCCAAGTTGATTGTGGAGAAAAGCACAGTTCCGGTTTGCACCTGCGAATCGGTTCGCAAGGTGCTATCGCTGCACGGAGCGCCGACCGGCCGGTTCTTTGTCGCTTCGAATCCGGAATTCCTGCGGGAAGGAACGGCGGTCACAGATTTTCTCTATCCCGATCGTATCGTGTTGGGCGTGGATGACGATTTCAGTGCCGCCATGCTGTATAGCATCTATCAACCGCTGGCGGAAGGAAGCTACTACCAGAGGGAAGACGCCCTTCCGTCTCCCCGGTCAAAGAAAGGTCCCGCGCGCCTCATCGTGACCAATGCCAAAAGTGCAGAGCTGATCAAGCATGCCTCGAATGCATTCTTGGCGATGAAGATTTCGTTCATCAACATGGTTGCCAACATGTCGGAGGCCGCTGGCGCCGACATCGACCAAGTATGCGCGGGGCTTGGCTCCGATCCCCGCATTGGCGAGCAGTTCCTGCATGCCGGCATCGGCTATGGGGGTTCCTGCTTTCCCAAGGATGTTTCTGCGTTTCATTCCGTGGCGAAGGAATGCGGTGTGGACTTCTCTCTGCTCGCCGAAGTCATGCGCGTCAACAGCGAGCAGCGCCGGCTGTTCGTGAAAAAAGTTCGCACTGCCTTATGGACCCTGCGCGGCAAGAAGATCGGTGTCCTTGGACTCGCGTTCAAAGGTGGTCCCGACGACATTCGCGAGTCCCCGGCGATCGCCATCATCCAGGAGTTGGTCAAGGAGGGCGCCAGCGTCTGCGCCTACGATCCCGCCGCGATGCCCAGAGCGAAAGAGGTGTTACCGCCAAAGGTGATCCAGTACGCAGAAAACGCGTATCAGGCCGCGGCGCGACGCGATGCGCTGCTCATCCTGACAGAGTGGGAGCAGTTTGCCACACTGGATCTCCAGAGACTTCACAGTGCGATGAAGCTGCCGATCATTGTTGACGGCCGCAATCTGTATGATCCGAGCCGCATGGCGGCAGCAGGTTTTCTCTACTACAGTGTGGGACGTCCGCTCCAGATTACCGAGAGCATGCCATATTTGTGGCACGGCATTCATCTTTCTCCTCAGCCGGTGACGCTGCCCGTGGCTGCACGGGTCGCGGGCGTGCTGGCCTGATGGACCGTCACTCAGCGGACGAACACTGACTACAGTGATATTTCCTACCACGCCCGATACCCCACAGCTGGCTGCTGAGCACCGAGGCTATGCTGCGCTTCATGGCGCGCCGCCGGACGACCTGTTAGTGACTGAAGTCTGGCGAATGTTGCGCAAGCGCAAACTCCTCATTGCGGCATGGGCGCTCGCCTGCACGCTTCTCGCCGGGCTTTACGTCGTCGTCAAGAGTCCTCGCTACGAGGCTACGGCACGAATCGAGGTAAGTCCGGCAGGGACGAATTCCATGGGCCTCGACGAACTGACCTCAAGAGTGCTGGGACCTTCTGATCCGACCATCCAGTTGCAGAGCGCGATCACCGTTCTGCAAAGCAACACAATTGCTCTTGGGGTCATGAAGCAGCTAAAGATGGTGGAGAGGAAAGACTTTGCAGGGAAGTGGTTCCAGCCGCCCGGCACAAATCCCGGTCAGTTATCACCCCAGGCACGCGACCACCTGCTGCTCCGCTTCCAAAAGGCCCTGAAAGTTGAGATCGTTCCCAAGACCGATATCATCACCGTCCAATTCCGCGCGAAGGACCCGAAGCTGGCGGCAGACGTGGTCAACTCCACGGTCAGCAGCTACACGGAGCACAATTTTCGCAGCAGTTACGATGCCGCCACACAGGTTTCGAGCTGGCTGTCGAAACAGATGGACGACCTGAAGAGCAGGGCCAACCAATCGCAGGAAACGCTGGCCGAGCTGCAAAAGCAGAGAGGATTGATCGGGGGCGATGAAACCGACAACATCGTCACCAGAAAGCTGGAGGGCATTGACGAACAGCTGACGTCGGCCGAGGCGGACCGCATGGTGAAGGAGGCGCGCCACCGCATCGCCGCTTCCGGCAATCCCGAACTGATCGCGTCCATGGTGCCCGAGCCGACACTGCAAGTCCTGCGCTCGCAGCAGGCCGAATTGCGCGTGGAGTATGCGCGCTTGAACACCAAGTTTGGCGCAGGCTATCCCAAGCTGGCCGAGCTAGCCAACGAGATGACACAGGTGGAGAGCGCGATCAACGTCGAGCTGAAGAACCTTTCTGACCGCTACAAGAACGAATACCTCGCTGCCGCTAACGCGGAGAAGATGCTGCGCGTCAAGTTTGAGGAACAAAAGCAGAAGGCTTACGACCTGAACCAGGGCGCGGCCCAGTACGCGATCCTTAAGCACGAGGTTGAGGCCACTCAAGAGCTTTACCAGACCTTGCAGTTAAAGCTGCGGGAAGCCGGCATCGTAGCGGGTTTAGCATCGGCGAACATTGCCGTGGTTGAGGCGGGGCAGGTTCCCTCCGAACCCGTCGATCCGCGGGCCGTGGTCGATCTTCTGCTGGGCCTGGGTGCAGGGCTGGGCCTCGGACTGCTCTTCGCGCTCGGTCTGGAGGCGCTCGACACCTCGATTCGAAGCAGCGAAGAAGTTGAGAGCGTCAGTGGTTTGCCGGCCCTGGCGGCGATCCCTCAAGTTGGCGCTGGCGAGTTGGGCAGCGAATGGAAAAAGCTTCCACCTGGCGAGCGCACCATCCAGTTGCGTTTGGTCGCGTTTAACAAGCCACATTCGCAGGCAGCCGAATCCTATCGCAGCCTGCGCACGTCGCTTCTACTGTGTGCCAACGGAAGTCCGCCGAAGGTTCTGGCGATCACCAGCTCGCTGCCGTCGGAAGGAAAAACACTCACCGCAGTGAACTGTGCCACGGTGCTGGCGCAGCAGGGTGCAAGCGTGTTGCTGGTGGATGCCGACCTCCGGCAGCCGTCGTTGCATGAGGCTTTCGGAATTTCCCAGAATCCGGGTCTAAGCGGCATTCTGACTGGCAGCTGCACGGAACGCGATGCCACTTTACACGGCGAGGCGATACATGGTCTGGCCATGCTTGCCTCCGGTGCGCCTCCTGCGTACCCGGCTGAGCTTCTGGCGTCCAGCAAGATGGTGGACTTGATTGACCACTGGCGCTCCGAGTACGACCATGTCGTCCTCGACACGCCGCCGGTCTCGATGTTTACCGATGCAGTTGTGCTGGGGTCTCGTGTGGATGCCGTGTTGCTCGTAGCGCGCGCCAACACCACGACCCGGCAAGTGCTGCGTCACACTCGAGACGTATTGCAGCGCGCGAACGTCAACGTTGCAGGAATCGTACTCAACGGGGTGGATCTACAAGGCAAGAACGGCTACTACCACGCGTACCGCTCTGTTGCAGGGACAGAAATGCACTCCGGTAATGGTGCTGCTTCTTTACCACGAATCAGCTAATTTCCAGTCATGAAATGGGCTCTTATGTTTACCCTGGCCGCATGCTCCGCCGTCGCTGCGCTTCGGGCGCAGGTTTCAGAGACCAAAACCATTCAGCAGGCTCCTGTTGCGGGCGTTGTGCCGGTTGACGTAACGGCATCGCCAGCAGGGTCTGATCAGCCGCAACAGGCCAACACGATTGAGGCTGCAGCCAGTAGCGGGGCGTTGCTGCTGGATGTGGGTGACGTTCTCGAGCTTCGCGTCTTCGACACACCCGAGCTTTCAGGTAAGTTCCAGGTCGACAGTCACGGGAACATCACGCTGCCGGTGGGTGGAACGGTCGAGGTGAAGGGACTCACTCCGGAACAATTACAGATCTCGGTGGAACAACGTTTCCGCCAGCGGGAGATTTTGCGCGATCCGCACGTCGAGGTTTTCGTGCTCGAATACGTGACCCAACGGGTCACCGTCATGGGCGAAGTCAAGAACCCTGGAGTCTATCCGATTGCAGGCAAACGCAGTGTGCTGGACTTCATCTCGATTGCCGGCGGGCCGACTTCCGCTGCCTCGAAGACCGCTCTCCTGACTCGTAAGAATTCTTCCGCCCAGGTCGTCAGCGTGGACTTGAGCGTTTCTGCGCAGACTGGATCGCAAACACAGGTCGAGCCGGGTGACCGCATCGTGGTCGCGCGCGCGGGAATCGTCTACGTCGTCGGCGATGTGGGCAGGCCCGGCGGTTACCTTATCGAAAACAAGGACACCATCACGGTGTTGCGGGCGCTGGCCCTGGCGCAGGGTCTGAACAAAACAGCCAAACTGGACGCGAAATTGATCCGCAACACATCTGCGGGCCGGACCGAAACCGATCTGCCGTTGAAAAAGATCTTCGCCAATCAGACCTCCGATCCCACACTCCAGGACGAAGACATCTTGTACGTCCCCGTCAGCGGCGCCAAACAATGGACCGAAAAGGGCCTGACTTCGGCCCTGCAAATGGCCGTCGGTGTGGTGATCTACGGCAGGTATTGAACTGTGGGCACGAGAACCAGGCCTGAGATTCAACGCGGTTTATGGTTGGCGGTCTTCGGGCCCGATGGGGCAGGGAAGTCGGCCGCGATCAAACGCCTGGCGTGCGACGGGTCGCTGCCGTTTCAGGAGATACGACAATTCCATTTCCGGCCGATGTTCCGGCGGCAGGAGAAGAATTCGCCGCCAGTCATAGATCCGCACGCAAAACCTCCGCGTAGCTCGCTGGTTTCGGCATTCAAACTTTTGTATTGGCTGGCGGACTGCTGGTTCGGATACCTGGTCACCATTCGGCCGGCGCGGCGCAGCTCGCGCCTGGTTGTCTACGACCGCTACCTCGACGACATCCTGATCGACCCGCGGCGTTATCGCCTGCCCGAGTCGAGCCTGTGGTTTGCCAAACTGGTCGTGCGTCTGGCGCCACGTCCTGATCTCTACGTTCTTCTGGACGTTCCCTCAGAGATCGTGCAGCAGAGAAAAGCCGAAGTGCTGCCTGCCGAATCGCTACGGCAAAGGCTGGCGTATCTGGAGATGTTCGGGCATCTGCCAAACGCCTTCGTAGTCAATGCGGTGTCTCCCGTGGACAAAGTGGCTGAGGAGCTAAAGGCGACGATTCTCAAGTCGCTAAGCGACCCGCCCGTGGATCGGGCGGAAGTCTCGCCGACACCGAGTGCTGATCTTGCTCAACGGGTGTTCGCGCCGTTGGTAGAGGACCGAGTGGGGGCAAGCTGCAACCCAGGAATTCCTCGTGGTCCCGGGGAAGGGAACGCCGCGCTGGCTCTTGCCGGCGCAGCATCACAGGGTGGATCCGGCCTTGGCGTGCTGGTCGCCTTATCGCTGGAAATCGCGAGCAAAATGGGCCGCGATCCGCGCTGCTCATCATGCAGGACTCCTGTCGGCTCTTCCTGGTGTCACGAAGGTGAACTATTTCCGGAATCGAGGACATCGATTGGCGCTCCGTAGGCTGGAATGGCGCTGTGCCTCCCGTGCCGCTGGTTTACATAGGCACCCCTGGCATCAGCCGCAAAGCGGTCATCCATCTCGTGAATCCGGCGTCGTGGACCTGTGACGCGATCGTCAAAACGCCACTCACCGAAGCAGCGCGGGCGGCGATCCTCCGCGAAGCCGACGTTCTAACCACGCTGGCCGACGAAAACTACGGCTGTGCCCCTCGGCTGCTGTGTGTGGATCAGGAACGCGGCGTAGCGGCTCAAACGGCTTTCAATGGCGAGGTTGGCAGTCGCAGGCTTATCGGTGGTTACTGGACGCTACTGCGATCGCTGCTGCTTCGAGGCGAGAGCACAACCATCGTTGGACATGCCGCGGAGTGGCGCGAGGAACTGCTGTGGGCGGTTGGATGTGAAGCCGATATCAGGCTGATGACAGCGGCCCTGCCGGAACTTTGCGACGCCGATCCGCTGCCCGCCTGTTGGGTGCATGGCGATTTTGCTCCGTGGAACATAAGACATTTGCCGGATGGGAGAGTGGTCCTGTTGGACTGGGAAAATGCACAGCGCGGCGGCCTGCCGCTGCAAGACGCATTTCACTTTTTCCACATGCAGGACTATCTCTTCGGAGCGTGCCCGGCAGTTCACGCCACTGACATCGAGCCGTTTGCAAAAGCGATCGGCATTTCGCCGGAACAGTGCCGCAAACTCGAGATTGCGTACGTCACACACTCGTACTTGCAGCAACTGGCTGCAGGCGAAGCCAAACACGCCGTGTCACTTGCTGGCAACACTCCGCGTTGTGCTCCAGACTAGGGATAAGCTCCCGGCCCGGGCGGTCGATTTTCCGGTCGAGAGATCGCGGGAGTTGACGCAGGTTGCAGCGTTCTCGCAGCCCTCGCGCATTCGCTCCGACTTGTTTGCTGCGGTCATCGCCCAATTGAACTCGGCGGAGATTCCATATTGCGTGTTGGGCGGCCACGAGAACCATGCCCAGAGCAATTCGTCGGACGTGGATTTCATGTTTCATCCTCGGGACATGCATCGCATAGCGGCAGCTACTGGCGCAGGCGGCCCGGCGCGCTGGCGCGCGGCTCATTCAGGCCATGCAGCACGAGACCTCTGCGTGCTACTTCGTCATGGCAAAGGACGACGGAAGCGAAATCGGTTATTTCGATCCCGACTGTGCGACGGATTATCGCGCACAAGGCAGGTTGTGGTTGTCTGCCGAAAAGGTATTGGCGCGTCGGCGGCGATGCAAGGACTTGTATCTACCTGCGGTTCCTGACGAATTCACCTACTACCTGATCAAGAAGGTTCTAAAGCAGTCCGTCGCCGATTTTCAACTAAGCCGGTTACGCCATCTGTACCAGCGCGATCCAGCGAAGTGCCGGGCGGAGATACTAAAGTTCTGGTCATTGGTCACGGTCCGCACGATGGAAAAGGCATTGGTGGCGAGCGATCTTTCGTGGTTTCAAGCGCACATGCCTGGCCTGCTTGTGGAGTTGAAAGCATCCGATCCGATGGAGAGCCCAGGCAGGCGGGTCGTGCAAAAACTTCTAGATCGAGTACGGATGACAAGGCGTGCTTTGCACCCAACTGGAATGTCTGTACTGGTGTACGGTGGAGAAAAGAAGCAGCGGTCGGCGCTTGCCGAGGGTCTCTGGTACGAGGTTGCGCCCGGCATTCCGGCTGACAGCCCATGCGCAGCTTCATCCCATGAGCGCCGTCGCCTTGAGGTCAAAGCTTCGCCTCGCAATCAAGCTATTTGCGGACAAACTACGGTCAACTTTCGTAGTCATCGCCGTCGGAGATGGCGCGTTCTTCCGACGAAGCTTGGCTTCACTGGCTGTGCGCCTGCTCTTTCGGCCCGATTTGATCTTTGTCCTGACCGCGGACGAGGAGCACACGTTTTTCCGCGCGGCTCGCGAGGTCGATTACGGTTCCACTGCGGCAAAGGGCCGTGCGATCTATCTGAACGCCAGCCTATCGACGGACGAGAATGTGCAGCAGGCAAGCCAGATCATTGTTCGCTGGCTCGCTGCACGACAGGAGATGCGGCTATCTCTTGAAAGCGGACACTGGGCCAAGTCGAGTGTGGATCCGCGGGAGGAAAATCTGCACAAGCCTGCGGGTCTCCATCTGGTGGTGAAATAGTTGGCGCGAATCCTGCTGTCGGCCTACGCTTGCGAACCGGATCGGGGGTCCGAGCCTGCAGTGGGCTGGAGTTGGGCCGTTGAGTTGTCGCGATTGGGACACGAGGTATGGGTCTTAACGCGCGCAGGCAATCGCGCTGCGATCGAGAGCAAGCCCGCGTCCCAGCTTTAACTTCATCTATTACGATCTGCCGCGCTGGATGGAGTCCTGGCGAGCGGGGTTCTTCGGCAAGCGGCTGTATTACGTGCTGTGGCAATGGTGTGCCGCTCGGCACATTCGGAAATGCTTCCCTGAAATGCCGTTCGATGTAGTGCAGCACGTGACCTATGTAAGTGTGAGATACCCCAGCTTCATGGGTTCCCTGGGCATCCCATTTTATTTCGGGCCGGTGTCTGGCGGTGAGAAGGTCCCGCCAAAGCTGCGTAAAGACTTCTCTGTTCAGGAGCGTTGGCGGGAACGACTGCGCGATGTATCGAATTGCTTGGTTCCATTCGACCCGCTGCTGCGCCAGACATTTCGGCGGGCAGAGAGAATCATTGTCACTCGCGACACTGTTTCGCTGGTTCCGCGATCATGGCGTTCACAAGTGCGAAGTCCGGCTGGCGATCGGCCTCACAGCCGATTACCTAGACCAAGCGACCGCGGCTGCGCCGCACAGCGGCCCCGGCGTTCGTATTCTCTACGTCGGCCGATTGCTGGAATCGAAAGGCGTGGACATCGCCCTGCATGCGGTTTATCGGCTCAAACAATGGCAAATCGGATGTTCGCTTCACATCGTCGGCGACGGGCCAGCGCAGAGCCAAGTCTCCGTAAGCTGGCCAGCAGTTGGGAGCTTTCCGGAGTTGTGGAATGGGTTGGCTGGCTTCCTCGGAGCGCGCTGTAGAAGATCGCTACCGCACTGCCGATCTGCTTCCTTTTCCCCAGCCTGCGTGACGCCGGCGCGATGGTGGTTGTGGAGGCCCTGGCCCACGGCCTGCCAGTGGTATGTGCCGGTCTCGGTGGTCCGGGGTGATCGTGAATGAGCGCTGCGGACGGGTCATACCGAGTGTCTGGGCAAGAGCCGGGAAGAGCTGGCCACTGACTTCGCCGAAGCTGTGCGCGAGATCATGACGACTCCGGGACTGCGGGATTCATCTGTCTGCCGGCGCGAGAAGCCGCGCGCGAGAATTCGATTTTCAAAACCTCGTCCGCTCCATCTATCCGGATTCGCCACATCCGGCAACAGCGACAACCATGACTACGGCCTGCAACTCGGCGCTCTCGCTACCGCCTGACGCCGCGTTCTGAGCCGGTCGCAGCGCGGTTGCACCGGCCTTGGGCGGTAGGTTGCTGGCGAGGACTGGTTTTCTGTTCGTTGTTCTCCGTCATCTTTCTGCCCGAATTTCTCCATGAAGGAAATGGAGCGCCCAGTTCATTCGTGTACACCAAAGCTGCGGCGGGTTTCCGGTTCATCGACCTTGGAATTCTCGCGCTGGTGTTGGTTCATCTGGTTGCGGTGGCGTGCTCGCGCAAGCCGATCGTGCGCTTTCCGCGAGTGCTGATCTTGCCAGGGATTCGCCTTCCTGCTGTGCATCGCCACCGGCATCGGGTACGGCCACGCTGCACGGAGGAACGCAACTTCTTCTTCGATTGGCGCGCTCTCGCCCTCGGAGCTGGCTTGTATTTCGTGTGGGCGTTCTGGATCCGGACTCCCGCGATGTCCAGAGCGCGGTCCGGCTTTTTGCAACTTATATGGCGGTGCGCGTCGCGCTTCTGTTCGCGCTGTATCTGACCGGGCGAGGGGAAACGTTGCTCGGTATACCCATTCCAACTTTCGATGGGCCGGCCGTTTCCGCCATCGCATTCACGGCCCTGCTGGCCTTCCGTTCCAGGAAAGCTCCAGGAATGCGGTCAACAAGCTACTGTGGGCTGGATTAGCTGCGTCAGCGTATCTGGTCGTGCTGCTCTGCTTCCGCCGCACCTACTGGGGAGAACTTGCGATCGGTACCGTAATCCTGCTCCTGGCCCAGCAGCGCAAACGCCTCCGCAATCTCGCACTGATTGCGGCGGTGCTGTGCATTGCCGCGATCACTCTGGGAAAGACGTTTGCCGCTCGCGTTCAGAGCCTCGACTTCCTGCACATGGACAGCGAATTTAGCGCCGACAACGCCGACCACTTGCATGACTTGCTGGACGCCTGGGACCAGGTTCGACAGTCACCGGTCATGGGAATCGGGGTTGGCACCGCCTATCCCACCTGGCGCATCAGGAATTGGAAGAGTGAATCGGTGATGGTCCACAACGCGCCGATCCATGTCTGGCTGAAGTATGGCGCGGCCGGCCTGATCTGCTACCTGTGGTTTCACGTTGTTCTGCTGCGCTGGCTGTACACGCGATCGAAATGCATGCCTCGCGAAGGATGCCGCATTTCTGCACGTCGCGTTCGCCTACCTACCGGCCCAGTTTGTGATGACCCTTGGCTTCGCTCCCTGGCCTTACTCGGAACTTCAACTCACGACGCTGATCTCCTTCATTCTGGCGACAGCGGTTTCCAGCGCGGAGGGCCCGATGTTGCAAACGTGGACCGAAAGGCAGCGCGTGTGATGTCATTGCCCACGCTGTCCGTCATTACGCCGTCGTTTAATGGCGGCGAGTTTATTGAGGACGCAATCGAAAGCGTCGCGCAACAGCAAGGAGTGACCGTCGAGCACATCGTCGTGGACGGCGCCTCGACCGATGACACCGCCGCAATTCTCACGCGTTACCCGAAAGTGCGGTGGACCTCAGAGCCAGACCATGGGCAGTCCGACGCCATCAACAGAGGATTCTTGCGTGCAACCGGCGACCTGGTGGGCTGGCTGAATGCGGATGACTACTACCTGCCCGGCGGACTCGAAGCTATCGCCCGTGCGGCGCAAGAGCACCCCGAGGCGGACGTCATCCACGGCGACTGCCTCTTTGTGGACGGCAACGGAAGGCTCGTTCGGTCAAAGGTCGAGCACGACTTCGATCCCGCCATCCTGCTGTACTTTGGCTGCTACATCCCTTCGACATCCACGTTCTTTCGCCGCCGTGTCATCGAGTCGGGCCTGCTTTTGAATTGCGAGTACCGGGTGTGCGACGGACTTCGAATATTTCACCAGGCTGTCCCGCGCCGGTTGCCGGTTTCACTACGTACCGCGTTTCGCCGCCGCATTTCGTTGGCACGAGAACAACATCAGCTTGAGCCAGGCAGCGCGACGTGCACACGAACGCCGCCTGGTGCAGCTCAAGTTCGGCGCGGGCCACCACTCAGATGCGGTCTTCCCGCTGCTCGCCGATCTGCACCGAGCGAAGCGCGTGATACGAAAAGTGATAACCGGCAATATCGCACGCGAGCTTCACACCCGCCGGATGATGGGCCACGATACCCGGTGGCTGCAAGGCGAAGCGGGTTCGGAGACATGCGCAAACTTAGCGTGCTGGTGATCCACAACCAATATCAACAACCCGGCGGGGAAGACGTGGTGGTGCGAGCCGAAATGGAAATGCGTCGCCGCGCCGGCCATCGCGTCGTGCCGTTCATCCGACACAATGCGGCCATCGCAGAGTACAACCCGCTGCAAAAGGCTTCCTTGCTGGTGAGCACGACGTGGAACCAAAGCTCATACGGACGATTCGCGAGCTCATCGCGAAAGTGCGGCCCGACATCGCGCACTGCCACAACCTGGTGCCGCTGGTGAGTCCCGCGCGACAGCGCGTGCAATCCGCCGGTGTTCCCGTGGTGCAGACGCTCCACAATTACCGCCTGCTGTGCGCGGCAGGGACGTTGTACGGTGGCGGCCAGAATTGCGAGAAGTGCGCGCAGCCTAACCTACGGCGTGGTGCGCGGGTGCTATCGCGATTCACGCGTCCAGACCGCGACGCTCGCCACGATGCTCGGCGTGCACCGGCTGTTTGGCACGTGGAGCCATTCGATTGGTGCATATGTCGCCTTAAGCCAGTTCTCGCGCGATTACTTCGTCGCCGCAGGTTTGCCGCCGGATAAAGTTCACGTCAAACCCAACTTCCTGGCGG
>CAWHWY010000017.1:0-58228 GCA_963833155.1 uncultured Acidobacteriaceae bacterium | reverse complement strand
ATGTTCCGGCGGCAGGAGAAGAATTCGCCGCCAGTCATAGATCCGCACGCAAAACCTCCGCGTAGCTCGTTGGTTTCCGCATTCAAACTTTTGTATTGGCTGGCGGACTGCTGGTTCGGATACCTGGTCACCATTCGGCCGCGGCGCAGCTCGCGCCTGGTTGTCTACGACCGCTACCTCGACGACATCCTGATCGACCCGCGGCGTTATCGCCTGCCCGAGTCGAGCCTGTGGTTTGCCAAACTGGTCGTGCGTCTGGCGCCACGTCCTGATCTCTACGTTCTTCTGGACGTTCCCTCAGAGATCGTGCAGCAGAGGAAAGCCGAAGTGCTGCCTGCCGAATCGCTACGGCAAAGGCTGGCTTATCTGGAGATGTTCGGGCATCTGCCAAACGCCTTCGTAATCAATGCGGTGTCTCCCGTGGACAAAGTGGCTGAGGAGCTAAAGGCGACGATTCTCAAGTCGCTAAGCGACCTGCCCGTGGATCGGGCTGAGGTCTCGCCAACCCCGACTGCTGATCTTGCTCAACGGGTATTCGCGCCGTTGGTAGAGGACCGGGTGGGGCAACTGCAACCCAGGAATTCCTCGTGGTCCCGGGGAAGGGAACGCCGCGTTGGCTGTTGCCGGCACAACATCACAGGGTCGATCCGGCCCTGGCGTGCTGGTCGCCATATCGCTGGGAGTCGCGAGCAAAATGGGCCGCGATCCGCGCTGCCAATCGAGCGGGATTCCTAGCGGCTCTTCCCGGTGTCACGAAGGTGAATATTTCCGGGATCGAGGACATCGATTGGCGCTCCGTCAGGCTGGAATGGCGCTGTGCCTCCCGTGCCGCTGATTTACGTCGGGCACCCCTGGCATCCGCCGCAAAGCGGTCATCCATCTCGTGAATCCCGCGTCGCGGACCTGTGACGCGATCGTCAAAACGCCACTCACCGAAGCCGCGCGGGCGGCGATCCTCCGCGAAGCCGACGTGCTCACCACGCTGGCCGACGAAAACTACGGCTGTGCCCCCCGGCTGCTGTGTGTGGATCAGGAACGCGGCGCAGCGGCTCAAACGGCTTTCAATGGCGAGGTTGGCAGTCGCAGGCTTATCGGTAGTTACTGGACGCTACTGCAATCGCTGCTGCTCCCAGGTGAGAGCACAACCATCGTTGGACATGCCGCCGAGTGGCGCGAGGAACTGTTGTGGGCGGTTGGCTGTGAAGCCGATATCAGACTGATGACAGCGGCCCTGCCGGAACTCTGCGACGCCGATCCGCTGCCCGCCTGTTGGGTGCATGGCGATTTTGCGCCGTGGAACATAAGACACTTGCCGGATGGGAGAGTGGTCCTGCTGGACTGGGAGGGTGCACAACGCGGCGGCTTGCCGTTGCAAGACGCATTTCACTTTTTCCACATGCAGGACTATCTCTTCGGAGCGTGCCCGGCACTTCACTCGAGTGACATCGAGCCGTTTGCAAAAGCGATCGGCATTTCGCCGGAACAGTGCCGCAAACTCGAGATTGCGTACGTCACACACTCGTACTTGCAGCAACTGGCTGCAGGCGAAGCCAAACACGCCGAGCACTTGCTGGCAACACTCCGCGTTGTGCTCCAGACGAGGGACAAGCTCCCGGCCCGGGCGGTCGATTTTCCGGTCGAGGGATCGCGGGAGTTGACGCAGGTTGCAGCGTTCTCGCAGCCCTCGCGCATTCGCTCGGACTTGTTTGCTGCGGTCATCGCCCAATTGAACTCGGCGGAGATTCCATATTGCGTGTTGGGCGGCCACGAGAACCATGCCCAGAGCGATTCGTCGGACGTGGATTTCATGTTTCATCCTCGGGATATGCATCGCGTTGCGCCGCTCCTGGTGCAGGCGGCCCGGCGCGCTGGCGCGCGGCTTATTCAGGCCATGCAGCACGAGACCTCTGCGTGCTACTTCGTCATGGCAAAGGACGACGGAAACGAAATCGGTTATTTCGATCCCGACTGTGCGACGGATTATCGCGCACAAGGCAGGTTGTGGTTGTCCGCCGAAAAGGTATTGGCGAGTCGGCGGCGATGCAAGGATCTGTATCTTCCTGCGGTGTCCGACGAATTCACCTACTACCTGGTCAAGAAGGTTCTAAAGCAGTCCGTCGCCGATTTTCAACTCAGCCGGTTGCGCCATCTGTACCAGCGCGACCCAGCGAAGTGCCGGGCGGAGATACTAAAGTTCTGGTCATTGGCCACGGTCCGCGCTATGGAAAGGGCGTTGATGGCGAGTGACCTTTCGTGGTTTCAAGCGCACATGCCTGGCCTGCTTGTGGAGTTGAAAGCGTCCGATCCGATGGAGAGCCCAGGCAGGCGGGTCGTGCAAAAGCTTCTGGATCGAGTACGGATGACAAGGCGTGCTTTGCACCCAACTGGAATGTCTGTACTGGTGTACGGTGGAGAAAAGAAGCACCGGTCGGCGCTTGCCGAGGGTCTCTGGCACGAGGTTGCGCCCGCGTTTCGGCTGACAGCCCATGCGCAGCTTCATCCCATGGGTGTCGTCGCAGTAGCGTCAAGACTTCGCCTCGCCATCAAGCTATTTGCGGACAAACTACGGTCAGCGTTCGTAATCATAGCCGTCGGAGATGGCCTGTTCTTCCGGCGAAGCTTGTCTTCACTGGCTGTGCGCCTGCTCTTTCGGCCCGATTTGATCTTTGTCCTGACCGGGGACGAGGAGCACGCGCTTTTCCGCGCGGCTCGCGAGGTCGATTTCGGTTCCACTGCGGCAAAGGGCCGTGCGATCTATCTGAACGCCAGCCTATCGACGGACGAGAATGTGCAGCAGGCAAGCCAGATCATTGTTCGCTGGCTCGCTGCACGGCAGGAGATGCGGCTATCTCTTGAAAGCGGACACTGGGCCAAGTCGAGTGTGGATCCGCGGGAGGAAAACCTGCACAAGCCTGCGGGTCTTCATCTGGTGGTGAAATAGTTTGGCGCGAATTCTGCTGTCGGCCTACGCTTGCGAACCTGACCGAGGCTCCGAGCCTGCAGTGGGCTGGAGTTGGGGCGTTGAGTTGTCTCGATTGGGACACCAGGTTTGGGTCCTAACGCGCGCAGGCAATCGCGCTGCGATCGAGAGCAAGCCCCGTCCCAGCTTTAACTTCATCTATTACGATCTGCCGCGCTGGATGGAGTCCTGGCGAGCGGGGTTCTTCGGCAAGCGGCTGTATTACGTGCTGTGGCAATGGTGTGCCGCTCGGCACATTCGGAAATGCTTCCCTGAAATGCCGTTCGAGGTAGTGCAGCACGTGACCTATGTGAGTGTGAGATACCCCAGCTTCATGGGTTCAATGGGCATTCCGTTTTATTTCGGGCCGGTGTCTGGCGGTGAGGAGGTTCCGCCAAAGCTTCGAAAAGACTTCTCTGTTCAGGAGCGTTGGCGGGAACGGCTGCGGGACGTATCCAATCGATTGATTCCATTTGACCCGCTGCTGCGGAGGACATTCCGCCAGGCGGAGAAAATCATTGTTACTCGCGACACTGTTTCGCTGGTTCCGCGATCATGGCGTTACAAGTGCGAAGTCCGGCTCGCAATCGGCCTCACAGCCGATTACCTAGACCAAGCGACCGCAGCTGCGCCGCACAGCGGCCCCGGCGTTCGTATGCTCTATGTTGGCCGATTGCTGGAATCGAAAGGCGTGGACATTGCCCTGCGCGCGGTTTGGCAGCTCAAACAACGGCAGATCGATGTTCGCTTTATAGTTGTCGGCGACGGGCCGGCGCGACGAAGACTCGCGAAGTTGGCTGAGAGGTTGGGCCTTTCGCAAGTTGTCGAATGGGTCGGCTGTGTTCCTCGGGATGCTGTAGAAGATCGCTACCGCGACGCCGATCTGTTCCTTTTCCCCAGCCTGTGTGACTCGGGCGCAATGGCGGTTCTGGAAGCCATGGCCCACGGACTGCCCATAGTGTGCATGAAGCTGGGCGGCCCGGGTGAAATGGTGAATGAGCGCTGCGGACGCGTCCTGGAGACGCTGGGCAAGAACCGTGACCAGCTAACTACCAGTTGCGCCGAAGCTGTGCGCGAGATCATGACGACGCCGGGATTGCGGAATGATCTGGCTGCAGGCGCTAAAGCCAGAGCGCGTGAATTCGATTTTCAAAAGCTCGTGCGGTCCGTCTACCCGGGTTCGCCCTATCCGGCAACGAGCGACAACCATGACTACAGCTTGCAATACGGCGCTCTCGCACCGCCTGACGCCGCGGTTTGAGCCAGTCGTGGCGCCAGTCACACGGCCTTGGGCGGTAGGTTGCTGGCGAGGACTGGTCTTCTGCTCGCTGTTCTCCGTCATCTTTCTGCCCGAATTCCTCCATGAAGGAAATGGAGCCCCCAGTTCATTCGTCTACACCAAAGCTGCGGCGGGTTTCCGTTTCATCGACCTCGGCATTCTCGCGCTTGTGTTAGTTCATCTGGTGGCTATTGCATGCTCTCGTAAGCAAGTCATGCGCTTCCCTCGACGGCTCGCCTTGCCGGGAATGGCGTTCCTGCTTTGCATCGCGACGGGCGTCGGGTATGGGTACGTGGACGGAGGAACGAACTTTTTCTTCGATTGGCGCGCACTCGCCCTGGGCGTCGGCCTGTATTTCGTATGGGTTTTCTGGATACAGACTCCCGGCGATGTTCAGAGTGCGGTCCGGCTTTTTGGCATTTATATGGCGGTGCGTATCGCGTTTCTGTACGCGCTGTACATCACCGGGCGTGGAGAGGTGTTGTTGGGAATTCCCATTCCAACCTTCGACGGGCCAGCCCTCTCCGCGATCGTGTTCGCGGCCCTGCTGGCGTTCCGTTGCCAGGAAGGTTCCAGCAATGCCGTCAGCAAGCTGTTGTGGACCGGACTAGCTGCGTCAGCGTGTCTGGTCGTGCTGCTCTGCTTCCGTCGAACGTATTGGGGGGAACTTGCGATCGGCGCTGCCATCCTGCTACTGCTCCAGCAGCGTCACCGCGTCCGCAACTTTGTCTTGATTGCGGCGGTGTTGTGCATCGCCGCGGTCACTCTGGGCAAGCCGTTTGCCTCCCGCGTTCAGAGCCTCGACTTCTTCGTGATGGATAGCGAATTTGGCGCTGACAACTCCGACCACTTGCACGACTTGCAAGACGCCTGGGACCAGGTCCGGCAGTCCCCGCTGATGGGCATCGGGGTTGGCACGGCCTATCCCACCTGGCGGATTAGGAATTGGAAAAGTGAATCGGTGATGGTTCACAACGCGCCGATCCATGTGTGGCTAAAGTATGGCGCGGCCGGGCTGCTCTGTTACTTGTGGTTTCACGTTGTTCTGCTGCGCTGGCTATACACGCGATCGAAATGCATGCCTCCGAAGGATGCCGCATTCTTGCATGTCGCATTCGCCTACCTAGCGGCCCAGTTCGTGATAACCCTCGGCTTCGCTCCGTGGCCATACTCGGAACTTCAGCTCACGACGCTAATGTCCTTCATTCTGGCGGCAGTGTTTTCCAGCGTACAGGGCCCCATGTTCCAAATGGTGAAGACTGAAAGGCAGCACCTGTGATGCCGTTGCCAACGCTATCCGTCGTCACTCCGTCGTTTAATTGCGGTGAGTTCATTGAGGACGCAATCCAAAGCATCTTGCAACAGCAAGGCGCGGCGGTCGAGCACATCGTTGTGGACGGTGCCTCGACCGATGACACCGAGGCAATTCTCGCGCGCTACCCGCAAGTGCGGTGGGCCTCAGAGCCAGACCATGGGCAATCAGATGCCATCAATAAAGGATTCTTGCGTGCCACTGGCGACCTGGTGGGCTGGCTGAATGCGGATGACTACTATCTGCCCGGCGGGCTGGAAACTATCGCCCGTGCGGCGCAAGAGCACCCGGACGCGGACGTCATCTACGGGGACTGCCTCTTTGTGGACGGCAACGGAAAGCTCGTGCGCTCAAAGGTCGAGCACGATTTCGATCCCGCCATCCTGCTGTACTTTGGTTGCTACATCCCTTCGACTTCCACGTTCTTTCGCCGCCGTGTCATCGAGTCGGGACTGCTTTTGGATTGCGAGTACCGGGTATGCATGGACTTCGAATATTTCACGAGGCTGGCCCGCGCTGGTTGCCGGTTTCATTACGTACCGCGTTTTGTCGCCGCATTTCGCTGGCACGGGAACAACATCAGCTTGAGTCAGGCAGCGCGGCGCGCACAGGAACGCCGGCAAGTGCAGCTCAAGTTCGGCGCCGGCCACCATTCGGATACAGTCTTCCGGTTGCTCGCCGATCTGCACCGAGCGAAGCGCGCGATACGAAAAGTGATCACCGGCAATATCGCACGTGAGCTTCGCATCCGCAGGATGATGGGCCACGATACCCGGTGGCTGCAAGGCGAAACGGGTTCTGAGACATGCGCAAGCTTTGCGTGCTGGTGATCCACAATCAGTATCAGCAACCCGGCGGGGAAGACGTCGTGGTGCGTGACGAAATGGAAATGCTTCGCCGCGCGGGCCATCGGGTCGTGTCGTTCATCCGAAACAATGCGGCCATCGCAGAGTACAATCCGCTGCAAAAAGCTTCCTTGCTGGTGAGCACGACGTGGAACCAAAGCTCCTACAGACAGATTCGCGAGCTCATCGCGAAAGTACGGCCCGATATCGCGCACTGCCACAACCTGGTGCCGCTGGTGAGTCCCGCTGCGTACGGCGCGTGTCAATCCGCGGGTGTTCCCGTGGTGCAGACACTGCACAATTATCGCCTGGTGTGCCCGGCTGCAACGTTG
The DNA here is from genome assembly GCA_963833155.1 of uncultured Acidobacteriaceae bacterium. GTDB lineage: Bacteria > Acidobacteriota > Terriglobia > Terriglobales > Acidobacteriaceae > Bog-257. Next base: position 51,501 of record CAWHWY010000017.1, on the reverse strand, counting down.
TACGGCAGCGGCCAGATTTGCGAGAAGTGTGCGCGCAGCTTAACCAGCGGCGTGGTGCGAGGGTGCTATCGCGGTTCGCGCGTGCAGACCGCGACGCTCGCCATGATGCTTGGCGCGCACCGGCTGTCTGGAACGTGGAACTGTTCGGTCGACGCCTACGTGGCCTTGAGCCAGTTCTCTCGCGATTACTTTGTGGCCGCAGGTTTGCCGCCGGAGAAGGTTTACGTCAAACCAAACTTCCTGGCGGCTGATCCCGCTCCGCGTAGAGGTTTGGGAGGCTATGCGCTGTTTGTGGGCAGGCTGAGCCCGGAAAAGGGTGTCCTGGAAATGCTTACGGCGTGGAAACATCTTTCACACATTCCCCTGGTGGTGGCTGGCGATGGACCTTTGCGGGACCAAGTCTCGCGAGCGGTGCGGGAATCCAGCAGTACTCACGTCAAGCTGCTCGGGCAGTTGAGCGCGGAGGATACGCGAGCGCAGATGAAAAGCGCCCGCTTCCTTGTGTTCCCCAGTCGCTGGTATGAACCTTTTGGTATGACTTTGCTGGAAGCTGCGGCGAGCGGTGTTCCTTCCATCGCGGGCCGCATTGGCGGGATTCCGGAGTTGGTCGCGGAAGGTCAGACAGGCCTGCTTTTCGATCCGCAAGACTTCGAAGAGCTGGCTATGAAAGCGGATTGGGCCTGGACACACCCGTTAGAGATGGCCGCAATGGGTTCAGCCGCGCAAAACCTTTACCAGCAGAAATACACCGCTGAGAAGAATTACGACCTGCTGCTGAACATCTACCAAGCGGTCCTTCCGAATTGACCGCAGATCAATCCTAACGTCGTGCCTATGGCGTTAGTTTCGTGCCTATCTCCATCCTCGCTGTGAACCGAACAACTGAAACTTCATCTCCACTCTCTCTGCAAAGGGGCATCCGAACATGCAAACAGCAACTCGTGTATTGGTCACCGGAGCCGGTGGCTTCATCGGTCATCATCTGGTAAAGCGGCTGAAGGAGGAGGGCTATTGGGTCCGGGGCGTTGACATAAAGGAACCCGAGTTTGAACCGACCGCGGCCGACGAATTCCAACTTCTTGATCTTCGTTTCTGGCACAACACGCTACAGGCGACAAGCCAAATGCAGCAGGTTTACAACCTTGCGGCCGACATGGGAGGCATCGGCTACATTACCGCGCAACTGGCCGACATCGCGCGCAACAACATCCTGATCAACGCTCACATGCTGGAGGCGGCCCGGCTCAACGGCGTTAAGCGTTACCTGTTTTCCTCATCGGCCTGCGTCTATGCGGGATATAAGCAGAACCTGGCAGACGTGACGCCACTGAAAGAGGAGGATGCCTACCCCGCAGATCCCGAAGCAGGCTACGGATGGGAAAAACTGTTTACCGAGCAACTCTGCCAATATTACCTGCACGACTTCGGCTTCGAGACAAGGGTGGTCCGCTTTCACAACGTTTATGGCCCGCTCGGGACCTACGAAGGCGGCAAAGAGAAAGCGCCGGCTGCCATTTGCCGCAAGGTGGCGCTCGCTCGCGACGATGGGCAGATTGACATCTGGGGCGACGGCCAGCAAACCCGCTCTTTCATGTTTATCTCCGATTGCGTTGAGGGCCTGTTGCGGCTAATGGCCAGCAACTGCCGCGCACCGCTGAATCTTGGGACGGAGGAACTGGTAACCGTCGATCAACTGGTTGATATGGTTTGCGAAATTGCCGGCAAGAACCTGGTCAAACGCCACGACGTTACCAAGCCACAGGGCGTACGCGGTCGCAACAGCGATAACTCACGCCTGCGGACCATGCTCAGGTGGGAGCCGCAGACGAAGCTCCGCGATGGCCTGGCAAGTACGTATCAATGGATCGAGCAGGAACTGGAAAAGGCAGGACGCCTTTCCGAGACATTTGCTTATGCCCCCGTTTAGCGATGCGCGATCGGCACTGGCCAATCTTCTTGGAGTCGGCATTAATGCCGTTAACATGGCTGAGGCGTTGCAGCTTTCTGAGGCTCTGCTCCAGGAGCGGGGCAAGGGCTACATCTGCGTCACGGGAGTGCATGGCATCATGGAGGCGCAGCGCGACCGAGCGCTGCGAGACATTTTGAACCGCTCGTTCCTGTGCCTCCCGGATGGAATGCCGACGGTGTGGGTGGGCCGGCTGCAGGGCCATCGAGCGATGGGCCGGGTGTACGGACCCGACTTCATGCTGCAACTGTGCAAGCTCTCGGCGCGACACGGCTGCCGCCACTTCTTGTACGGTGGAAAGCGCGGCGTCGCGGAAAAGCTACGCGCCAGGCTTGAGGTCCTCATTCCTGCCATCGATATCGTTGGGACCTACACTCCGCCATTTCGGCCACTCACACCTTCGGAAGAAGAGGAGCTGATTACCAGGATTAACCAGAGCCGGCCTGACATCATTTGGGTCGGCCTCAGCACTCCCAAGCAGGAACGCTTCATGGCCCAATATATCGACCGCTTACACACAAGCCTGATGATCGGTGTCGGAGCGGCGTTCGACATTCACGCCGGCCTCCTCGCCGATGCGCCACAATGGGTCAAAGAGTGCGGGTTGCAGTGGCTGGATCGCCTGTGCCAAGAGCCGCGCCGGCTGTGGCGGCGATATCTCACGAACAACCCCCGTTTCCTTTGGGACATCGCTCTGCAGTTGTCGGGCGTGAAGAACTTCGAAGTGCATTAGCCAGCTAAAATCTTGGTATTCGCAATGTCCTGACACGCATAGACTCCTCCAAACTGTTGTATTTTCGGCGGACCCGCTGACCGGGTCCGCTTTTTTTATGCCAGAACATTCCTGTGTGACGGGGGTCACTGCGAGATGCAGGTTTTGCGCAGAGCATTACAGACCATGAGACGCCGAGCGGCACGGCTGCATCGGCGATGCAAGCTACGACTGGTAGGGTATTGCTCCCAACTTGATCTAAGTTTTGCCGAAAGCGCTGCAAAGACCCTCGAGCACTGTTGGCGGCGACGGGTGTGAGCGCTTGAGTAAAAATCGAATTCTTGTCATCGACGTTGATCCAGTGATCCGTTCGGGGATCTGCAACTTTCTCTTGGCGCACGGCCATCTGGTTGCAGAAGCTCCCACCACGCGCGACGCGCAACTGCAGGTCCACAAATTCCGTCCAGACGCGGCCATCCTCGACTTCTCCCTGCCCAACGGCGATGCGCTCGAACTCTTGCAGCGCATTAAGAGCATGGAGCCCAGCGTCCCTGTCATTGCCCTGGTTGGGCAAGGTTCCGCAGATGCGGCTGTTCGCGCCATTCAGGACGGCGCTGAACAGTTCCTCGTCAAGCCCGTCGAGTTGTCACTACTCCACGCCGTGCTGCTGCGGGTCCTATCGAACCAGCGTTATCGCCATCAGTCGCTGGCCTCCATCTCCACCATCAAACGCGAATCGGTAGACCCGTTCCTCGGTACCAGCACCGCAATTCGCCGTATTCAGGAACTCGCCAGACGGGTGGCACACAGCGAAAGTCCCATACTGCTGCAAGGCGAAACGGGCTCGGGTAAAGGTGTGCTCGCCAGCTGGATCCACTGTAATGGACCTCGCGCTGAAGAGCCGTTCCTCGATCTGAACTGTGCAGGACTTTCCCGTGAACTGCTGGAATCGGAACTCTTCGGACACGAGAAGGGCGCGTTTACCAGCGCGCTACATGCCAAACAAGGGCTGCTCGAGGTAGCCAATCGTGGCACCGTTTTTCTGGACGAAATCGGAGATATCGATCTCCAGATCCAGCCCAAGCTGCTCAAGGTCCTGGAAAACCGCATGTTTCGCCGTTTGGGCGATGTGCGGGACCGAAGCGTCGACATCCGGCTGATTTCCGCAACCCACCGCGAGCTCCTGGACCTGGTCCGGCAGCAGAAATTTCGCAGCGATCTTTATTTCCGGGTGAACATTGTTCCCCTGCGAGTGCCTCCACTCCGCGAACGCGTGGAAGACATTCCGTTGCTTGCGCAATACTTTCTCGCTCGCCTGGCGCAAGACCGTGGCCGGGGTGAAATGACGCTCGAGAAGTCTGCGATGGAAGCGCTTAAGGAGTATTCCTGGCCCGGCAATATCCGTGAGCTGCGCAATGTTCTGGAGCGGGCGGTCCTGCTGACGGAGCGCAACCACCTCACCGTGCATCAGCTTCAACTCCAAAGCTCGACCCTCGACGCGCCAGCGCAGGTCAGCAGCACCGGAACTTTACGACAGATGGAACGCGCGTACATCAGTCTCGTGTTGCAGGATGAAGGCGGCTCCGTCGAACGCGCTGCGCGCCGCCTCGGGATTGCACGGAGTTCGCTTTACAACAAGCTGAAGCGCTTCAAAATCTCCGAACGAGGTGGCCGAGCGTAACAAACTAGAGACAAGACTCTCTCGATCGCCGAGACGGTCGGCCTCGCCTCACGTAGATCCGCATTCAAGTTATGATGAATTGGTCAGGGACGCGACTTGCTGCTTTGAGTTTTATTCATGCCGGACGCTTTTATCTGCGATGTCATCAGGACGCCCTTTGGCCGTTACGGCGGAGCACTGTCTTCTGTCCGCACGGATGACCTTGCGGCAATCCCAATCAAAGCCCTGCGCGAGCGCAATCCGTCGGTTGATTGGAGTGCCGTAGACGATGTGATCCTGGGGTGCGCCAATCAGGCCGGGGAAGACAATCGCAACGTTGGCCGTATGGCGCTGCTGCTGGCGGGTTTGCCGCAGACCGTTCCGGGCACAACCGTGAACCGTCTTTGCGGTTCCAGCCTCGATGCCATCTCCGTCGCTGCGCGAGCGATCAAGACAGGCGAGAATTCGCTGGTGATTGCCGGTGGGGTGGAAAGCATGTCGCGCGCTCCGTTCGTCATCGCAAAAAGCGAAAGTGCCTTTTCGCGAAACCTGAAGCTGGAAGACACCACCATCGGCTGGCGCTTCGTGAATCCTCTGATGAAAGCGCAGTATGGCATCGAATCCATGCCCGAAACCGGCGAGAACGTCGCTGAAGAATTCCGGATCTCCCGCCAGGACCAGGATGCATTCGCTTATCGCAGTCAGCAGCGTACCGCCGCAGCCTTGAAGAACGGCAATCTTGCGGAAGAGATTGTTCCGGTCACGATCGCCACCGGCCGAGGCGCGCCCATCGTCGTCGACAAAGACGAACATCCCCGTCCCGACACCACGCTGGAAGCTCTTGCCGCCTTGAAGCCCATCGTTAGACCGAACGGCACCATCACGGCGGGCAATGCCTCCGGTGTCAACGATGGCGCATGCGCAGTGCTTCTCGCATCGGAAGACGCCGTGAAGCGTTTTGGTCTTACGCCGAAAGCACGCGTCCTAGCCTCGGCAGCCGCAGGTGTAGCACCACGCATCATGGGCATGGGTCCCGTTCCCGCCACGCGCAAAGTGCTTGAGCTGGCGAAACTGACGATCTCCGACATGAATGTGATCGAGTTGAATGAGGCGTTCGCCTCACAGGCGCTGGCGGTGCTTCGCGAGCTGGGAATTCCGGATGAGGCTCCGCACGTCAATCCTAACGGGGGAGCGATTGCGATTGGCCATCCTCTGGGCGCGAGCGGCGCCCGTCTGGTGACGACCGCGGTGCGGCAATTGCAGCGCACTCGAGGACGTTACGCGCTGTGCACCATGTGCATCGGGGTCGGGCAGGGAATTGCGACGATTCTGGAGAGAGTGTAACGCCGAACTTCAGGAGCCAACCAGATAGGCCTGTCAGGCTTTCCAGCGGTTGGGCGGGTTGTGGTGCCGCAGGCGGAAATTGGTTGGGATGTGTCGCACATTGCGCTCATAGGTTATTTCCACGTTCAGCACCCAAAGTGCTGAACGCCAGAACGGCAGCAACGACAATCCATAACAGATGCTTTCCGTAACGCAACATCATTAAACTCTTACTTTAAGTACTTGGCGAGAAAATCCACAATCAGCTTCCACGCCTCTGCGGCGTCGTCCGCACGATAGCCCTGCTTGTTATTGGGGTTCTCAAACGCGTGCCCGGCGTCGGGGAAGACGTGAATCTCCACCGTCTTGCCGAGTGCCTTCAGTTGCGCCTCGAACTTACTTACGTCCGCCACCGGAATGCCGCGGTCCTGCCCGCCAAAGATGCCGAGGATGGATGCGTTGACCTTCTTAAGCGCTGCCTCGTCGGTGGCAAGATGGCCGTAGTTTATGACTGCCGCCTTCAATTTCGGGTCGTTGAGGGCAAGGTCAAGCGAGTAGCCACCGCCCATGCACCATCCGATGGAGCCGACACGCTTGGGATCAACGTTCTTCTGCGCGCGAAGGTAGTTCGTAGCTGCCAGCAGGTCCCGGGTCGCGCGGTCCGGGGGGACGCCGCGCATGATCTCGTGCGCTTCGTCAGGCGTGGTGGCAACTTTACCGCGATACAGATCGATCGCCAGTGCGACGTAACCCTGGTCAGCGAGCTTCGACGCCTCTTCCTTGACCCAGTCATTGAGACCCCACCATTCGTGGATCACGACAATCGCGGGAAACGGGCCTTTGCCTTGTGGCGTGTACAGAAGAGCGTTCACCGTCTCATCACCACTCTTGTAGGAAACTGCGCGCGAATCCGCGGCGACGACCGCGAGAGAGAAAAAGATGACCAAGCCACACAGTAGCAAGAATTTCAAGCTTTCCTCCTCAGAACACCCGAGCGCGGCGAAAAGTTAGCGGCATTCCTCTTCTCACGCATCTCGTCCCAGCCCTTCGAGCAACTGGCGCCCAAGTTTCTGAAGTTCGCCGAACCGCTTCTGGTACTCGACAAAAAGCCGGTTATACTCCAGCGAATGATCGGCATCAAGATGCGCGCGCAGCATCATGTCGCGCAAACGAACAGGATTCGGCAACACGGCATCTTCGATCAACTCTTCCAGCGCAGTCGTCGGGTCGTAATGGTACATAGGTTCCTCAGCTTTCGTCAGGTACCGTAGCAGATGCGGCGACCGTCCGCCGCGTCGCAAGGAAACCGGCACCAGCGCTGCCCGGCAGGAACCTGTCTCGTTTAGCCACGGGTACCGCGCTTCCAACTGGGCTAAGATAATGCGTTCCCTGCGCATTGTGGAGACCTTCGGCCTCCAACGGCCCAAGCCTGGCAGGAATGGAATATTTCTTCGTGTCGACAAATCTCCAATCCGATGCCACGATCCTCCCGCCGAATGTGCACTTCCGCTACGCCGAGACGGCTGCGCGGAATCTCGTCCGCATTCGGCAACTGGTACCACCGGGTGTTTACGATTCACTGGCGCCGCTGCTGATGACCTCGCCCAATCCCGACGCGGCGGTGAATCAATTCGAGCGGATGGCCGAGTCGGGGTCACTCGAACTGTTCCGCTTGCTGGACAAGCATCCGTTCCTGGTCCACTACACGGTCGTGGTATTCGGGTACAGTTCCTGGCTCGGCGAAACCCTACTCGGCAACACGGAATTGCTCCACGGTCTTGCGCGGGAAAGGAGCTTGGATCGCATCCATTCGCGGGAGGAGTTTGAGGAGAGCTTTGCGCGGTTCCGTTCGCGTTCCTTTGAGACCGACACGGCTGTGGTGCTGGCCCGCTTCAAGAAGCGGGAATATGTGCGCATCATGCTGCGCGATGTGCTCGGCATCGCTACCTTGGCGGAAACTACTGCCGAGCTATCGGCGCTCGCAGACGTGCTCATCGAGGAGGGACTACGCGAGACACATGCGCAACTGCAACACCGCTTTGGAACGCCGCAAGGGCTGGACCGGCAGGGCAGGTTGGTCGATTCGCGTTTCGCCGTGCTTTCGCTGGGCAAGCTCGGCGGCAACGAGCTGAATTACAGCTCCGACATTGATCTGCTGTATCTCTACGACGGAGGCACCGAGCCGGAAGGCGCCGAGATCTCCAACCGCGAATATTTCATCAGGCTGGCGCAGCAAACCACCGAACTGCTCTCACGCCACACTCGCGAGGGGCCAGTGTTCCGTATCGATCTGCGGCTGCGTCCGCAGGGCAATGAAGGGGAGCCCGCGGTACCTTTGCCGCACGCGGTCCACTACTACTCCCAGGTTGCACACGACTGGGAGCTGCAAGCCATGCTCAAGGCGCGACATTCGGCTGGAGACCCAGCGCTGGCGCGTGAGTTTCTGCGGGCGGTGCAGCCGTATGTGTACCACGAGGACCTGAACTTTGCGGCCATCAAGACGGCACTGGCGTCTCGAGAGAAGGATTGGAATCTGGCGGCGGCGGCGCCTCCTGACGCAGCCGGGCGAGAGCGGCATTGATGTGAAGATCGACCGCGGCGGTATCCGCGACATCGAGTTCCTGGTGCAGTGTTTACAGCGCGTTTATGGCGGGAGTGAACCGTGGTTGCGCTCGCGTGGCACCATGTTTGCTCTACAGAAGCTGCACGACAAGGAGCACATCGCCGGCAAAGACTTTCACAATTTGACGAGCGCCTACCAGTTCTTGCGCAATCTGGAGCACCGCCTGCAACTGCGGCATGGCCAGCAGACTCATCGTCTGCCGCAATCTCGCGCGGAGTTGCAGTCTCTGGCGCGAAGCCTCACCCGCGAAGGAACAGTCGCGCTGACGTCTGAGGAATTTCTGTCGCATGTGCAGTGCCGGATGGCGGCAGTTGCGGAAATCTATCAGCGCGTTATCTACCAGGAGCAGAACCAGCCCGGTTCTGACGAGTCGCAAGAGTTCGAGTTGAAGGCAGAGCTTCCGGTTACGCCGGAGAATTCCTACAGCCTGATAATGCAACGTCTGGCGATGGACTCCCCCAGATTGCGAGAGCTGGTTGGGCGGCCCGAGCTGTCACAACATGCACGTCGTAATCTCGAGCGCTTTCTGAGCTCGGCCGGGACTACTTCCGAACGCTACGGTGCGGTCCTGCGAGCGCCGGAAACGGTGGAGCGCGCGCTGGACATCTTCGAATTCAGTGAGTATCTGACCGACATTCTGGTGCGACATCCGAGGGAAGTTTTGTTGCTGGAGCAGATAGCTGAGCGCCCGGCTTCGGAGGCTGCCGAGTTGTTCGACGACAGTTCGCGAAGCGGCGCCGCACTACCAGATCCCGTGTTCGTTTATCTCGCTCAAGACAAAGTGGACCGCTCCGAGGCCATGTGCATCTTGCGACAACACTATCGCCAGCGCGTGTTTCTCTCCGGTGCGCGCGATCTGTTCCAGTCACGGCGGGTGTTCGAATCTTTGAACGACAACACGGTGGCTGCCGATGCCGCCATTCAAGCTGCATTGGCCATCGCTGATTCTCCCGGCGGATTTGCGGTCATCGGACTGGGCAGATTGGGAGCGCGCGAATTCGATTTGTTGTCGGACGCGGACGTGTTATTTGTTTGCGATGAGTCCTGCAGCTACGAAGAAGTGCAACGCGTTGCGGAACGAATGATGGAGGTGCTGACGTCGTATACCCGCGACGGCACAGTGTTTCCTGTGGACGCTCGACTGCGTCCTCACGGCCGTGAAGGCGAGCTGATTGTAACGCCAATGCAGTTGGCCGCTTATTTCGGAAGCGCCAAGCCCTGGGAGGCGTTAACCTACCTCAAAATGAGGCATGTCGCCGGCGATAAAGAGATCGCAGATCGGGCTGTGCAAAGCGTGCGTGAGGGTATCGCGCGAATTGCGACGGGGCCCGATTTCGAGGCGGAGTTACACGACGTCCGAACCCGGTTGGAGCACAGCGAGAGCGGGTCGAACTTCAAGACCGGCCCGGGCGGGACCTATGACCTTGACTACCTTGCCGGCGCACTACAGGCGCAGCATCAACTTTGGCTGGCGGGAAACTTGTGGGACCGGCTGCAATTGTTGGGCGGGCATGGGCTGCTTAATGCCGGCGAAGAGGAGTGCTTGAAAGAAAGCGCCCTATTCTTGCGTACCCTGGAACATCTGGTGCGGCTGGTAACCGGACGCGCGCGCAAATGGCTGCCCGTGGCCGAGCACCCCCGCCGATCCGTTCAGAAGCTGCTTTGGGGTGTGCTCGGCGCCGACGACAACCTCGACCCCGAAATGCGGCTGGCCGAAGTTCTGCGGCAAACCCGGGAGATCTATCTCCGTTACCACAAGGCATGAAGCTCATTGCCGATCCACCTCACACCTATGTGTGACGTATGAACATCGGTTTCCATTGAACCTCACAGCGCCCGGTGATAACGTAAACAAGTTCGGGAGAATCCGGTAAGGCTTTCTGATCCGGACGCGGCAGAGTTGCCGCGAATCGTCTTCTTACGCAATGATTCGATTTCCGGCATGCCGCCGGCTTCGCTAGCGCTTCCCATCCCGACACATGGCTGTTTACAGCTTAGGGTCCTTTATCTTCATACTCCTTGAGGTGCCTTGTGGCGGCTTCTTATAACGGAATTGCTCTGCCCTCCAGCGGGACCAAGATCACTTACGAAAACGGTAAGCTGGTCATCCCAGACAAACCCATCATCCCTTTCATCGAAGGTGACGGCACCGGACGCGACATCTGGAAAGCGTCGGTCCGCGTATTCGACGCCGCCGTCGAGAACGCCTACAACGGCAAGCGTCGTGTGGCCTGGTATGAAGTTTTCGCCGGGGAAAAAGCCATGGACCGCTTTAAGACCTGGCTGCCCGATGACACTGTGGCCGCCTTTCGCGAGCTGCGCATTGGCATCAAGGGTCCGCTGACCACCCCCGTCGGTGGCGGCATTCGCTCTCTGAACGTCGCCCTGCGCCAGATACTCGACCTCTATGCGTGTGTGCGTCCGGTGAAGTACTACAAGGGCATACCTTCGCCGGTGAAACATCCCGAACGCATGAACATCGTCATTTACCGCGAAAACACGGAAGACGTTTATGCCGGCATCGAATGGAAGCAGGGCACGGCGCAAGCAAAAGAGCTGATTGACTTCATCAACACCAAGATGCTGGCGGGCACCAACAAGCGGGTGCGCGAAGACTCGGGCGTCGGTATCAAGCCCATCTCTATCACCGGTACCAAGCGCTTGGTTCGAATGGCCATCAAGCATGCCCTGGCGAACAAACTCAAGTCGGTCACGATCGTTCACAAGGGGAACATCCAGAAGTTTACCGAGGGGGCATTCCGCGAGTGGGGATACGAGCTGGCGACGCAGGAGTTCCGCGACCAGGTCATCACCGAGCGCGAGAGCTGGATCATTGACAATCTCGACAAGAATCCCGGGTTGTCCATCGAAGAAAACGCCAGAATGGTCGAGCCGGGTCTGGAGTTTGCCCCGCAGGAGTTCCGCGACGCCCTCTATAAGGAGGTTAAGGGTGTCCTCGACAGCATCTACGCCACACATGGCAAGGGCGCGTGGAAGGCGAAGCTGATGATCAACGACCGCATCGCCGACAGCATATTCCAGCAAATTGTCACCCGGCCGGATGAATACGCGGTGCTGGCGACTCCAAACCTGAACGGCGACTACATCTCCGACGCAGCCGCGGCGCAAGTTGGCGGCCTCGGCATTGCGCCGGGCGCAAACATCGGCGACCAGCACGCCATCTTCGAGGCCACGCACGGCACCGCGCCGAAGTATGCGGACAAGGACGTCATCAATCCCGGCTCCGTCATGTTGTCGGGGGTGATGATGTTCGACTTCATGGGCTGGCACGAGGCTGCGCGTCTCATCGAAGACTCGCTGGAACGCACCATTCTGCAAAAGAAAGTCACCTACGACTTCGAACGCATGCTGGAAGGCGCAACCAAGGTCAAGACCAGCGAGTTCGCGAGCCACATGATTCAGAACATGGCTCCGGTGGAAGCGCTTGCGGCGAAGTAGGGCTGGGTAGAGGGGCGCTTAGTGTTGCGTTAAATGCATCTTTTGGGAAGGGCGCGGGCTCAAGTCCGCGCCCCAGTTTTCGGATTTCTGCTTTCACATATCATCCAGACACTGTGAGGACTTATGCGTAAAAAAGTTACCGTAGTTGGTTCGGGCAACGTGGGCGCCACCGCCGCCCACTGGCTGGCGTCGAAGGAACTGGCTGACGTCGTACTGATTGACATCATTGAGGGCGTCCCGCAGGGCAAAGGTCTCGACCTGCTGCAGGCCATGCCCATTGAGAAGCGCGACTCGTTCGTCATCGGCACCAACGATTATGCCGATACCGCCAACTCCGACATCGTTGTCATCACTGCCGGCATTCCGCGCAAGCCCGGCATGAGCCGTGACGATCTGCTCAACACCAATTACAAGATCATGAGCGACGTCGTGGGCAAGGCCGTACAGTACTCGCCCAATTGCATCTTGATCGTTGTCTCCAATCCTCTCGACGCGATGGCGCAGGCCGCCTACAAGCTGAGCCGCTTCTCGCGCAACCGTGTCATCGGCATGGCCGGCATCCTAGATTCGGCCCGCTTCCGCGCCTTCATCGCGATGGAGCTGAAGGTTTCGGTGGAGAATGTCACCGCTTTCGTGCTCGGCGGTCATGGCGACACCATGGTCCCCCTGCCGCGCTACTCCACGGTAGCCGGCATTCCCATTACCGAGTTGATGGACCAGGCCACCATTGATCGCCTTGTGCAGCGCACGCGCGACGGCGGGGCTGAGATTGTCAAGTACCTCAAGACCGGCAGCGCTTACTATGCGCCGTCGGCTGCAGTGACTGAGATGGTTGAGGCCATTCTGAAAGACAAGAAGAAAATCGTGCCGTGCGCCGCCTATCTGGAAGGCGAGTACGGCATCAACGGACTTGTTCGTCGGCGTACCTTGCAAGCTGGGCGCGAATGGCATCGAGCAGATCATCGAGATCAAACTGACTCCCGATGAGAAGGCCGCCCTGCAAAAGAGCGCCGACTCGGTGAAGGAACTGGTGGGCGTGATCGGCGTGTAGCGCTCAGATGGTTGCCGTTTGCCGGACCTGTCGCCGGCACCGCACGGGATTTCCGGTGTTAGGATGTCGGTAAGAAGGAGAAAACGAGTGCGCTATACGGTCGTTTTAGAACGGGAAACCGATGGCGGCTACGTGGTTAGCGTTCCGGCGCTGCCGGGATGCGTTAGCCAGGGTGACAGCCGCGCTGAGGCCTTGGTCAACATCCGTGAGGCGATTGAACTGTACGTCCAGGACTGCCGCGAGGCGGGGGACCCGGTTCCCACCGAGGCGGGCAGGGAATTTGTCGAAGTCGGGGTTGGGTAAGGGGAGAACACGGGATCGTGGCCAAGCTTCCTACTGACCTGTCTGGCCGTGAGGTGAGGGCCGCCTTGGAACGCGTCGGCTTTGTATTCCGCCGCCAGCGCGGGAGTCATATGGTCTTCCGCCGCGACGACCCCTACGCCCGCGCCATCGTGCCCGACCACAAACAGATCCGTACCGGTACCCTCCGCCGCATCATTGCCGACGCCGGCTTGACCGTTGAGGAGTTCATGCAACTACTCGAACGATGAGATCAGAACAGCGCCGACTCGGTGAAGGAACTGGTGGGCGTGATTGGGGTGTAGCGCTCGGATCGTTACCAGTTGTCCTACCTTGTTGCCATTACCGGGCGATAAGGGTTAGTGCACCCGAGGCAGGACTGATCTTGCAAGACACGACAAAATGAGAGGAACACAGAGTGGCAGATGAAATCGAGGTACTATGCGACGTTCATCACACACCGATGAAGATGATCCAGTACACGTGGTGTGTGTTCCCTAATGACGATAACGTGAGCACATTTATGCATTAATTGTAGGGGGGAGTACGAATGCCAAGCGATCGTGAGCAATCACCAGTTTACGAGGAAGAAGCGAATCGGCTTAAGATCTTGTGCCTTGGTTTTGAAAACCAGGTCCAATATCTTCGACTGATGTCTGATTTTGACCTCAAGGTATGCAGCGGATATATAACCCTTCAATTAGCCATAGCCGGTTGGCTGGCAACCAAACCGCTGAAGCAATTAAGTCTTCAGTTAGGTATTATGCTCATTGACATGACGCTGGCGAACGGTAAGCTTGCGATGGCAGCACGACCCCAAGGTCACAGAGAACAGCCTGATGAAGTTCGCGGTCGAGAAAGACCAACTGATCCTTCTAGGAGACGACGGCCGGATTTAAGACCCATTTCACCCAGAAACGAATCAAGTTGCCGCGTCAAGTGCTCGCTAATTACGGAAGTGCTCTCCCTCGCTTTACGGCTGAAGGATTTTGACCTGATTCTCGTACTCGGACGGTACGCCAGTTGTGGATCTGTTGGACTGAATGCTGCGAACATTCCGCTGGTCCAAGGGGTCGAGCGCTCCGTGTCGGTTCTTCCTCAAGAAAGGCCGATTCAGACCGAGGTGCCGGGTGATCTCCCTTCTACCGCCCCTCGCACCGGAGTCGTGCATCGTCTGGGCCCGGAAGCCAGCGACAAGAAGACCCTGGCCTCGATACCGGACAAGGATCTGTTGGTCTTGTTCCGCCAGGCTCAGGGATGCATCGCCGCCCAATTGAATGGCTCAAAGCGACTTCCCGAACCGGCCACCTCGCGCGCTCAAATGGATTTAGCTGTTGAGGGTGTCAGCCGATTAACCGGCTTCCGACCACCGAACAACTAGACTGGCCGAGTGTTCTACGAAACGTTAGCAGGTTTTGGCTAAAGCTGCCGTGCTAGAAGCCGACAATCGCATGAAAAATATTGAGGTTGTTTCAAGATTACCGGGTTTTCGGATTCGCATCCAGGCGCGTCACCTCCTCAGGATGGTTTGTTAAGTATCTATCTGGTATGGAGGAGGCATCTGGCGTTAAACCGGGCTATTGGCTGACGGAGTGGCATGTCAGTTCGGATAACGTTGCTACGTTTAACTTCGAGCCCGATCTGGTTATTAGTTTTGAGACAGAGGCGGCAGCTGACTCGGTTTCTAAGGCGCTGCGGGAATCAGCGGACATAGAAACATCCGTCGTTAGAGTCTAGACATAGCTGAGCCGGTGAGCTTGGTTTCTTTTGCAGTCGTTGAGGGCCCGCTCAAGCCTATCTCCTGAGTAGGGATTTTTGTTGATTTGTATTCCCTCCGGTACACTTTTCCCGCGAGGATAGTGAGGATGGTCATGTGCCGGTTGTGTGTTCTGATTGTGGGATTGACTTCTTCGCCGCAATCGCTGTCGCGCAGAAGGACGACGACCAGCAGGCGCAGACTGTACTCAAAGGCGGCGAGAAGATTTCCACCGCGGTGGCGACGGTCACCAGCATGGCCATCTCTCCGCTGGTCGGGGTCTGCGTCATTGGCGCCTGGCAGTACTATCACACCCCCAAAGTGCAGCGTGACCAGCTCCGGCTCATCCAGAAGCCAAAATTCTGGATTCCTGTCTTTATTCTTCTGGTCCTCATCTTCATAAAAGACCACCTTTGGCGGGTTCGCGCCGCTCATCAAGAAGCCGCTGGACGCGGTCGAAGTCCTATTTGTCAATCACGCTGCCCTGGTGCTGGTCGCCTTTCCCTTTGTGCTGGAACAGGTTTCGCGCGTTATGGGCTTCACCTCCTGGAAAGGGCTGCTGGCTTACATTTTCACTGGGCCGGTGGTCTATGCGGCCACGCCCGAGACCAGCGGAGTACATCATGCTTTCAGTATCGCCACAGCCGCTCTGTACACGCTCGTGGGCTTGGCTGTTACGTTTGTCGTCTGGCTGGTGGGACACTCGTTCGACGTATTGGCCATGATCAGTCCATTTCCATTCCTCGATTTTCTCTTGAAGGCGGTACGCAACACGATCTTCGCAATTCTGGCAATTACAGCCCTGCTCACCCCGAAACTCGGACTGCTGCTCGCCCTCAGCGTCATTGTGTTCAGCACCCTGGTCTTTGGATGGGCCTTGCGCATGGTGTTTTTCGGTACCGTCTTCGCGTGGAGTCTGTTGCGCGTTCTCGTGATGGGGGTGAAAGTGAAAGCGAATCGCGGCGACAAAGTGCCGGCTTTCACCGCGCGGGTCGGCAAGCTGCCGCGGCGGGCGTATGGACATTTATCTCTGTCCGACGACGGCATGCTCTTATTCTGTTATCGTCGGCTCCTGGTGGGGCCGCAGAAAAGGATCAAGATCGGCCGTTCAGAAAGCTTTGTCGTAGGTCAAGGCGTGTTTTTCCCGACCGTGATCGAGCCGATCGAATCCACTGATAAACACCAAGTGACGTTTCGCCTGCTGCACACCTATCGCGGCGCGGAAGAGAGCGTCCGCGACTGCCTGGAACTTGCGCAGGTGCGCGATCTCCGCTGGACCAAGGGCATTCGCGCATTCTGGAAGTTCGTGACCGACGGCGGCGAATCGACCGCGGGAGCGTAGCAAGCAGTAGGGCGTGGAGGTTGGGGTTCCAATCCTTTCGCGATCTGCTGGGCGGACTCTTTCGTCAGCACGCCTCGCGCATCACGGCCCAATACGCTGCGAGCGTTTCCCTCAACCGCGTCTGTCGCGCGCCAAACACGGCTGCGAGTGAGCGCAGCAGCATCCCGGCGACGATTCCTGCGCGCAGCACTCCAACTTGTCCGCTCGAAAAGTGCTTGCGGGCGTACCGCAGCATGTTCGTGTACCAGAACACTTGCCTCTTGCGAAAGGACAGCTGACTCACGCTGTGTGCCCCGCTGTGCTGGAAGCGCGCCGTTGGGCAATAAATGATCTTACAGTTGCGTTCGAATAGGCGTTTGCAGAGGTCCACATCTTCGAACCACACCGGAAAGAACTGCTCGTCAAAGCCGCCGATTGCATCCCACGCCTCGCGCGTGATTGCAAGGCAAGCGCCGGCAGGTTGCTCAACCTCCTGCCGCTGTGAGTAGTCGGCGTCCAAGCACCGATACCGCCGATTCACGGGATTGCCCGGCCAGAACTGGTTCACCAGCATTGCTTCGCAAAGCAACGTTGCGAGAGTCGGTAACCGTCGAAAAGCGAAACCTCGCGCGAGTTTGTCGTCGCGTCCCAATAGCGCTGCTCCGGCTGCTCCGGCTTGCGTTGATTCCATGCATTGCAACAGCGCCTTCACTCCGCCCGGCTCAGCAATCGCATCGGGATTGAGTATCAGTAAGATATCTCCAGTTGCAGCGCGTGCTCCTTGGTTCGCGGCGGCAGCGAATCCACGATTGCGATCGTTGGGCAGCAGTCGCAGTTCGTGCCAGGCGACAAACTCCTCTACGAGCTTCACCGTGTCATCCTGCGACCCGTTGTCTACGACGACGACCTCGCAATCCTCCCGCGCGAGGGCTTCCAGGCACGCGCCAATGGTGCCTGCGGAGTTATAAGTCACGATGATGGCAGAGCAACTCAGCATAGATTCAGGAAGCACGCATTATAATCGTCGCTTCGTCGGTTCCTGCGAGAGGGTAAAGGAATTCCTGTCCGTCTTTGGCTCCAGCAGCCGGACAGGGGAAAATGGTGACTTATGGGCGAAGATTTCGACTACGACGTCTTCCTAAGCTTCTGCAGCGATGACGAGGGGATCGCAAGACCGATGTGGGAGGAACTGTCTCATGGTGGTCTCCGTGTGTTTTGGTCTGAGGCAACATTGAAGGAAAGGCTTGGGGAGTTGTGGCCCGATACGATTCAGTCGTCGCTAGAGCGAAGCAGACACCTCCTTTTGATTGGGACGCGTTCCTCGATGTCTTCTAAGTGGGTTACGTTTGAGTGGCAGGCGTTCTTTAACAACTACTATAAACCCGGGCACAGAAGACTAATAACAGCACTAGTCGGGGATTACACAGTCTCACAGCTGCCGCTGTTATTAAGACAGCTCCAAGCCGTAAGGTTAGACGAGCGGGGCTCTCTGGAAGCGATCATTCCGCTTCTTGGGGGGACGAATGTGAACGAGTTGAGGAATCGTCTGTTGCAAAAGGAGCAAGAAAACAGATTCCTTCACCAGAGGCTACAGGCAATGACGTCGGAGCTGTCGTCAGTGAAACAGAAACTGGATTCGAAGGAAAGAGATGGGGTGAGGGCAGGGATCGTTGAGCCTGGTACGATTCAAGAAAACTTGGCTAACACAAGAGCAAGCGGGCACATCCCCGCGACCTGGGCGGCCGCGCCGAAGATCGTCGAAACCTCGCTTCCTGGCGTACTGTTGATGAAGCCCCGTTTCTTCGAGGACCTCGCGGTTTCTTCATGGAAACCTACCGCGAGGACACTCTGGCTGCCTGGGTATCACGGATCGGTTCGTGCAGGACAATCATTCGCGCTCTTCCCATGGGGTGCTGCGCGGATTGCACTATCAACTCCGCAAACCTCAAGCTAAGTTGTGCCGCGTGGTGCGGGGCGAAGTGCTCGACATCGCAGTGGACATTAGGTTCGGCTCGCCCAACTTTGGCAAGTGGATGAGCGTAGTGCTCTCCGGCGAAAACCACCTGCAACTCTACATCCCGAGGGGCTTCGCGCACGGATTCGTGGTGCGCTCCGAAACCGCCGACTTTCTGTATAAGTGCGGCGACTACTACGACGGCAGCGACGATCGTGGCGTGCTGTGGAACGATCCTGAAATCGGCATCGACTGGCAAACACCATCGCCTGTTCTTTCAGCGAAAGACCAGCGGCTATCTTCCGTTGTCGCAGATTGCGCGCGACCAGTTGCCGAGGTATCAGCCGTGAGTCTGCGAGTGCTCATAACGGGTGCGAACGGCCAGGTTGGATGGCACTTGCAGCGCATACTTGCGCCGCTGGGCGAAGTGCTGGCGATTGATATTGGGGAAGTGGACCTCACTGACCTGAACGCAGTCACGCGTACGATTCGCGAGTTTGCTCCGGACCTTGTCGCAAATGCGGCCGCTTACACAAACGTAGATAAGGCCGAGAGCGAGCCCGAGCTGGCGCGGGCAATCAACGCCGCCGCTCCCGCACGAATCGCCGAAGAATGCGCCCACAGTGGAGCGCTAGTGATCCATTACTCCACCGATTACGTCTACGATGGCAGCAAGTCTGGACCTTACGAAGAATCCGATGGGGCTGGTCCGCTGAGCATCTACGGCCAGACCAAGCTCGAGGGTGACCAGGCAATCATCGGCAGCGGATGTGCTCATATCATTCTGCGCACGACTTGGGTCTATGACATCCGCGGCAAGAACTTTCCTGCGTACCGTGCTCCGCTTGGCTCGGGAAAAGGAAGAGCTGCGCATGGTTGGCGACCAATACGGCGCGCCCACCTGGGCGCGAGGCCTGGCCGAATCGACAGCCATCATCCTTGCGAGATTGATTGAGCGGCGCAGTGCAACGGGCGCGTGGCAGAGCGGCCTTTTTCACCTCACCGCTGCAGGTCAAACTTCTTGGGCGGGGTTTGCGCAAGCGATCCTCGAAGACTACGACACACTGCTCGACTGGCCGGCCGAGACTGGCGAGTTCGGAGGTCCACTGAAGGCCAAGCGAGTGGTTGCAATTACCACGGAGCAGTACCTGACGCCAGCTCGCAGGCCGCGTAATTCGGTGCTCTCCAACGCCAAGGTGCAAGCTGCGTTCGGGATTACGCTGCCGGACTGGCGGTCCCAATTGCGGCTTGCCATGCAGGACGCCATTCGCTGATAATCGTTAGTCATCGCTAACCTGTTGCTCAGCAGTTCACGGACTCGTCTTTCTCATGTGCCTCCCAAACTGTTCTCTGGGCGAAACTGAGGCGAGCTGTGCCTTGCGCTGCTGCTCGTGGCATCTGAACGGAGATTTATGAAAGGTATCGTTCTGGCTGGCGGTATCGGCTCGCGCCTTTATCCGCTGACCCGCGTCACTAATAAGCATCTGCTGCCTGTGTACGACAAACCTATGATCTTCTACCCGCTGCAAACGTTGGTGGATGCGGGCATTCGCGACATCCTGATTGTCACGGGTGGGCAAAACGCCGGCGACTTCCTCAGGCTGCTGCAGAACGGCAAGGAATTCGGTTTGCAACAGCTGAGCTTCGCGTACCAGGAAGGAGAAGGAGGCATTGCCGACGCGCTGCGTCTCGCTGAACCTTGGGCGAAGGGCGATAAGATTTGTGTGGTGCTGGGCGACAACATCATCGAAAGCGACGTTCGCGATGCTGCCAAAAGCTTTGAGAAGCAGGACAAAGGCGCGATGGTGATGCTCAAAGAGGTGCCTGATCCCGAGCGCTTCGGCGTGCCGGTAATTGAAAATGGATGCATCGTGCGCATCGAAGAGAAACCCCAAAAGCCGCTTTCGTCCTATGCAGTCATCGGAATTTATTTTTACGACGGAACTGTGTTCGACCGCATTCGCGGACTGAAACCGTCGGGCCGCGGCGAATACGAGATCACCGACATTAACAACAGCTACATCGCAGAAGGCACGCTGCGCCACACGTTGCTGGAAGGCTGGTGGACCGATGCAGGAACATTCGAATCGCTCTGGCACGCCAGCAACATGGTCCGCGAGAAAGTGCTTCGAACGGCGCAGGAACCTGCCCTGGTGCGCGGCGTATGAAGTTACTGGTTACCGGCGGTGCTGGCTTCATCGGTTCGAACTTCGTTCATCACACGCTGGCCAAACATCCTGAGTGGCAGCTCACGGTTCTTGACAAGCTCACCTACGCCGGCAACCTTAAGAACCTTGAGCCGGCGCTGCAACTGGGCCGCTGCGAGTTCGTGCAGATGGACATCTGCGATCGTGCGGTCCTCGAGCCACTTCGTGGATGCGATGCGGTGATCCACTTCGCCGCCGAAAGCCACGTGGACCGCAGCATCGAAGACGCGTCGGCATTTGTGCGCACCAACGTTGACGGCACGCACAACCTGATTCAGGCATGCCGCGAAGCGAGCGTGCCGCGGTTCGTCCACGTCAGTACCGACGAAGTGTACGGCAGCCTCGGCGACGAAGGGCACTTCACGGAAGAGTCTCCGTTGCAGCCGAACAGCCCGTATGCTGCGACCAAAGCGGCTTCCGATCTGCTGGTGCTGGCGTACGTTCACACCCATAAGTTCCCGGCGGTTGTAACCCGCTGCTCCAATAACTACGGACCCTATCAGTTCCCGGAAAAATTCATTCCGCTGATGATCGCGCAGGCGATGGCGGGTGAGCGGCTTCCGGTTTACGGCGCCGGTCTCAATGTGCGCGACTGGATCCACGTCAGCGATCATTGCAGCGCGCTCGATGCCATCTTGCAGCGCGGGCGCGAAGGCCAGGTTTACAACATCGGCGGCGGCTGCGAGATGCGCAACATCGATTTGGCCAAGTTGATCCTGCGTGCTCTCGGCCGTTCCGAGAGCCTCATCCAGTTCGTGACCGACCGACCGGGACACGACCTGCGCTACGCCATCAACTGCGAAAAGACCAGCCGAGAGTTGGGCTGGCGGCCAGCCGTGCAGTTCGACGACGGCCTGGCACAAACCATCGCGTGGTACCGCGAAAACCAGCCATGGCTGGACGAAGTGCGCTCAGGGCAATACCGCGACTACTTCCAGAAGCATTACGTGCGACGCGCCCAGACCTTCGCGCAATAAAGCCCTTTCACCACGGGGGCACGGAGGACACGGAGAGTTTCGTTGCCTGAAAGTCCCCTTGAGGGGCGGTGGCGAGCGACATGCCTCGGATCGTCGCGTTTCTTGGGAGGTGAGCTTCGGGAAAGGGAACCTCTCCTGCTAAATAGGGCGTTAACCTACGGGTATCCCCCTCCCCCGTCCTCTGCAAAATATTGAAAACACATAGCAAGGGAAAAACCTTCCTTGCAAAATATTCCATTCAAAGGAGTTAGAGGTCAAAATATTCAATCTTAAGGACTGAACCTGAATTCCGAAGCTCTGCGTTTTCTTTTCTCGTAGATATCTGAGACAACAGGAGGATGAAACCAGATGCAGCGGACAATTCAGTCGCGCGCGAGATTAGCGCCCTATTGTCGAACGAGCGGCTGATTCTGCGCGAGACGCAGCGTGCCGTGACCCCGTTGGGCGGGGTTGCGGTCTTTGTAGCTTTCCTTCACAAGCTGGGGTTTGTTGAGAAGCTTCGGCAGCACATGCCGATCCAGTTGAAGTCTCCTAACCACATCGATCCCACCGCAACTTTCACAGCGTTTCTCATAGCCGTACTGGCAGGAGCCAGACGCTTTGCCCACGCCAACTGGTTACGCGGCGATCGAGCCTTGCATGCCTTGCTGGGCCTGTCCCGCTTTCCTATTGATGACACCATCCGCAATCTCTTCCGCCGTTTTGGCATGGGCGACGTCCATCGTCTCTTCGACCCCTTATCGGAGTGGCAGATGGAACGCCTACCGCAACGCAGCGGCGGTTACAGCCTGGACTTGGATTCCACTGTCTTCGAACGCTATGGCAACCAGCAAGGCTCGTTGAAAGGCCACAATCCGCGCAAACACGGACGCCCCAGTCATCATCCCTTGTTGGCCGTGTTGGCCGAAGCCCATTTCCTGCTCCACGGCTGGCTCCGCAGCGGCAACTGCGGAGCAACTCGTGGCGTCGTACAGTTTCTCCAAGAAGCCCTTGCGCTGTGGGGACAGCGCCAGATGATCCGCTTAGTCCGAGCTGATGCCGGCTTCTTCGAGGACAAGCTGCTGAGCTTTTTAGAACAGCGCTCGCTGCCCTACATTGTAGTGGCTCGGCTGACCAAATGGATCAAGCGCGAAGCCCAGCAAGTCCAAACCTGGAAGACGTTGGACGAAAGCTTTTCGGTGGGCGAGTTCCGCGTGCAGTTGCTGGGGTGGGAGCGCGCACGGCGCTTCGTGGTGGTGCGGGAACGGTTGCGCGAAGGCCGCAACAGCGTGGGCCGCAAACTGCTGGACGTGCCCGGCTATACCTTTCGCCTCTTCGTCACCAGTTGCAGCGATACCCCAGAAGCAATCTGGCGCGATTACAACCGGCGGGCCGACATGGAGAACCGCATCGCCGAACGCAAGCATGACCTCGGCGCCGACGGTTTCTGTCTGCAAGAGTTCTTCGCCACCGAAGCCGCCTTCCAGGCCGTCTTGCTGCTGTTCAACCTGCTCAGCGAGTTTCAGCGCGCCGCTGGTCTGCCCGTCTACCGCGAACCGGCCACCCTGCGCACCCAAGTGTTTACCTGTGGTGCCATCTTGGGCCGGGCCGGCCGCCGCCTGGTCTTACACCTGTCGCAAAGTTGGGGCGGATTGAAAACACGCAACCCCTTGCTCGACAAAATCTTAAGCTGGGAAATTCCAACTTCGCCGAAGTTGGAGTATGCCGTAGTTACCTGAGCCGAGGCCATTGCTTCAACCCCGTTCCCAAGTACCAAGAAACGAGGAATCGCAAGGCTCAACTTCGGATTTCAGGCTTAACGACCATTCTGACGGGTGAAATTTCCCGATTTGGGAAGCACTTTTCCGTTGGATTGGTGCAATCCGAACTAGCTCTCGGCCCCAACCGAGCCACTGAGTATCGCCCACCTCCAACCATCTGTAAAGATCTGTTCCGGAACAGCGCACCGGTGGCTGTGTCGCGGTTGGACATCAAGCCCAGTAAATCAGCCTATTGGACTTACCGTCGCCGCACGAACAGAAATATGCAGAAGGCAAAACTTAGGTAACCAGCGGAAAACCGCTGCGGCAAACGAAAGTAACAAGCAGACGGCATCCTGTCGTCTGCTTGCAGCGCTCTTCAGGAGAAGGGCAATAGAAATCTCCCAAGCCTGCCTGGGGGCAAGACCAACGGCTCCGTTGCTGCAACTTCTACGGTGCGAGGACGTGCTTAGCGGTGTCGCCGCGGAAGATCATCTCGACCAGGACCTTCTGGTTCTTCGCGTTCTCGGTGTAGCGTTGTTCGGAGCGCTGCGCCTTTGCGTTCAGCGGAACCAGAGTGCAGGTTGTCTTGACCTCGGCTTTCCCGCTGACCTGCTTGAAGATCATGATGTGGGTCTCGCCCTGCATTTCGTGCGTAACCGTGTAATCGCCCGCCGGAAGCAAGGTGCCGCCAACCACGGTCGGCTCATAGAACGTCAAGGTCTGCTTGGGGGCCACGCCCATGGGATTGTCTTTCGCCGCCAGCATGACAGAAACACAAAGCGTCATCATCAGTGCCGCCACCAGCGTGCCTACAATTCGCTTCGAGAACATAATGGCTCCTTAATATGCCCGCCAACAGCGGGCCCTATGAATACGAATCCAGTGTAGTGAAAAGGCATTGAAGACGCCGTGCCATGTGTCACATTGGGGTGTGAGCGGCTGCCATCGGCAATGTTTACAGCAGCTTTCGCAACTCGCGGCGTAGAATCTTGCCCGAAGCGGTGCGGGGAAGAGACTGCACGAAGTGCACCTCGCGCGGCATTTTGTAGTGGGTGAGGCGTTCGGCGACGAACTCCTGCAGGTCAACTTTGGTCTGCCTGGTTGCGACTTCCGTATCGCGTAGAACGACGAATGCGCAGGGAATCTCCTCTCCCGCCTCATTGGTGCGCCCGACCACGCCGCAGTCGCGTACGGCGGGATGTTCCAGGAGCACCGACTCGACCTCGGCCGGCGCAATGGAGAATCCCTTGTACTTAATCATCTCCTTGCGGCGATCGACGACGTAATACAAGCCAAGCTCATCGGTGCGCACGATGTCGCCTGACCAATACCAGCCATCACGCAGAACGGCGGTGGTCGCATCGGGAGACTTCCAATAACCCTGCATGATCTGAGGTCCGCGCATGACCAGCTCGCCCAACTCACCTGGTGCGACTTCATTTTCGTTGGCATCCAGGACACGGCATTCGGTCTGTGCCACGGGACCTCCGGCGGAATCGGGCCGGTACAGCTCGGGCATCAAAAATCCCACGTGCGTTACCGGCGACGCCTCCGTCATTCCATAGCCCTGACGAACGGGGACGCCTGTACTCCGGCTGAAGCGACGCGCCAACTCGGGGGCCAGCGGCGCGGCGCCGCATTTGACCCAGCGCAGGCGGTGCTCGCGAGGAAAGCGGCCTTGTTCCGCAGCCCGGCAATACGCCAGCAAGGTCGGCGGCACGCAGAGCGTCAGAGTCACCCCTTCGTCTACCGTGATGCGCAGCGAGCCTTCGCAGTCAAACCGCGGCATGAGCACCAGCGTGCAACCCCGCATGAGCGAGAGGTTCAAGCCGACGGTCAGCCCGTAGATGTGGTAGAGCGGCAGAAAGCAGAGCAGAACATCGTTTTCGCTCACCGCGCCTGTCTCTCCGACAGTCAGAGTCTGGTACACGTTGGCAACCAGGTTATAGTGCGACAGCATGACGCCCTTGGGCAGGCCGGTGGTGCCGCTGGAGAAGGGAAGGGTTGCCACCATCGCGCGCGAGTCGCGCTCCGGGTGGGGCAAGTGCGTGTCAGTAGACTTGAAGAGCAAATCGAATGGCTGCGTTCCGCCGGGTCCGGGAGCGCGGATGGTATACACGTTCCGCAGCACCGGGTGTCCGGCAAAATGAATCCCAGGGAGTAGCGAACCGTCGGTGATGAGGGCGACAGCGTCGGAGGTCTCCAGTTGATAGCGAACTTCGCGGTCGCGATAGGTCGGATTTAGGGTGGTAGGGATTGCGCCAGCGAGCGTGGCAGCGTGAAAGGCGACGCCGAATTCCCAGCAGTTCGGCAGGTAAATTCCGATAACTTCTCCGGGACAAACGCCGCTTGCCACCAGGTTGCGCGCGACGCGCTCCACGAGCTCGGCGTACGCGCCGTAGGTGAGACGTCGCGCCGGGCTGCAGGAAGTGTCGATAATGGCGATCTTGCCGGCATGCTGGCGGCAGGAGTCAAGAATGACTTCGTGAACAAACTTGCCAGCGGGGTCGGCAAACAGTTGGGTGCGGAGACTTTCAGCGAGGCGCGCCATAGCTTGTGCGGAAGAGTGTAACAGAGCACAGTCAAGCGCGAGGACGCGTTAGTTCAGGAAGAACTTCGTGTACAAGGTGTCGCGCTGCGCCGGACGGAATCCCGCATCGCGGATGATGCGGCGCAGTTCCTCTTCCGTAGTGCAATTGCGAACGCCGGCGGCGCGCACCACGTTCTCCTCGATCATCACCGAGCCGACGTCGTTGCCTCCGAAGCGCAACCCTGTCTGGCAGACCTTCAGGCCCTGCGTTACCCAACTAGACTGAACGTTCTCAAAATTGCTAAGAAAGAGGCGTGCGATGGCCAGTGTCTTCAGATATTCGACCGCGGTGGCCTCATCCCAGCCGCGTCCGCCGAGCGCCGTATTCTGCGGCTGAAACGACCAAGGAATGAACGCGGTGAAGCCGCCAGTTTCTTCCTGCAGGTCGTAGATGCACTGGAAATGGTTGATGCGATGCTCGTAGGTCTCGCCGACGCCGAACATCATGGTGGCCGTGGTCCGCATGCCGAGCTTGTGCGCGGTGCGATGCACGTTGAGCCAGTCGTCGGTCAGACACTTCAGGCGCGCGATCTTGTAACGCACTTCGTCGTCGAGAATTTCGGCGCCGCCGCCGGGAATGGAATCCAGCCCCGCATCGCGCAGGCGCCGGATTGTGTCTTCGATGCTCAGGCTGCTGACCTCGGCGATGCAGATGATCTCCGAAGCCGAGAAGCAATGCAGGTGGACTTGCGGGAAGCGCTGCTTCAACCCGCTTAAGAGGGATTCGTACCACTCGATCTTCAGGTCCGGATGCAGCCCCCCCTGCAGCAGGACGCCGGTGCCGCCCAACTCCACCGTCTCGCGGACCTTGTCGTAGATGGTCTCGAAATCGAGGACGTAGCCCTCCTTTGCCAGCTTGCCTCTGAGGGGGCGGTAGAAGGCGCAGAAGGTGCAGTACTCGGTGCAGAAGTTGGTGTAGTTGATGTTGCGGTCGATGATGTAGGTGACCACGCCTTCGGGATGCAGCTTGCGGCGTACCGCGTCGGCTTCCATGCCGATGCCGATCAGGTCATCGGAGCGATACATCTCCAGCGCTTCGGCTTTGGTTAAAGACATGGCAACGTTACAACCCGAAGTGACATTCTAACCTTCCGACTGGTTACAGGAAAGCGCGCCGCAAACCCGCGGGCTTGAGAAGGCAGTAGTTGTAAGCTAGAGGCAACTGGACTCGCAACAATGATCGTAAAATCGAGTTTATAACCAAGAACTATTGTCGCTGAGTTAGGAACGCGTGAAGGGCGGACTCATGAAGATCCTCAAAGTCTTTGGCATTTGTTCCGAAACGGCTGCACCAGTGTTGCTTTCGTCGGTGGTGCTGATGTTGTCCCTGCCGGCAATGGCGGCTTTGGGTGACAACGCAGCGTCGGTGCTGACCGACCAGGCCCGTATGAAGGGAACGCTGCGCAGTGTCGATGCGCACACTTACGTGATGCACGAGATCACATCGCCAACGGGAACCGTGGTTCGAGAGTTCGTCACTCCGAAAGGTGCGGTGTTCGGCGTCGCCTGGGAGGGCCAGTTTCCGCCGGACCTGCAACATCTCCTAGGTCCGTACTATCAGCAGGCCCAGCAGGCGGCACCCTCAGGGCAGAAAGTGCACCGGGGGCGCGCTCCCATCGTAATCGAAACGCCCGGTCTGGTGATGTACGAAACCGGGCACGTGCGAAGCTTCCACGGCCAGGCCTACATTCCACAACTCGTACCAGCGGGCGTCCGGGCCAGCGATATCCACTGAGGGAGAAATGCCGTGCGTAAACTAGCGGTACAGCTCGTACTAGGAAATCTCGCCCTCATGGTGGCCTGCGGCGGAGGGAGCAGTAGCAGCGGCGGTGGAATGAACACAACAACGATCACCTCGGTCACCGCGTCGTGTTCGCCGTCGAGTATCCAGTCGGGACAGACCAGCCAATGCTCGGCGCAAGTTATGGGCACTGGAGGCTTCAGTTCGACGGTCACGTGGAGCGCCAACGCAGGGCAGATCTCGTCGTCGGGCCTGTTGACTGCGCCGATTGTGAGCGGCGATACATCCGTGACGGTGACGGCCACCTCGACGCAGGACTCTACCAAGTCGGGAACGGCGACCGTAACGGTGACTCCGACCGCTGCCGCCAACAACGTTGTTCCTGTGATTGTGGATGCAGGGCCGGATCCCCAGAACGTGACCACCGTCAATACGCCATTTGTCACCATCACCATTTGCGTTCCAGGCACGCAAACCTGCCAGACAATCGATCATGTTGAAGTGGACACCGGGTCGTCTGGCTTACGCATTGTGTCTCCTGTGCTGAGCATTGCTCTGCCTCAGCAGAACGATTCCAGCGGCAATCCGCTGGATGAGTGCCTGGTGTTTCTGGACGGATACGTGTGGGGTCCGGTTGCGACGGCGGACATCACAGTGGGTGGAGAGAAAGCTTCTTCCGTACCGGTGCAAATCATGATTCCTGCGGCGAGTTCGCCGCCGGTTCCCAGCAGTTGTTCCAGCCAGAGCACCGGGAGCAACGGAAACGAGGGAGGAAGCGTGGACGCCTTTGGCGCCAATGCTCTGATTGGGGTAGGACTTTTCCAGCAGGATTGCGGTGTTGCCTGCACCAATCAGAACTCAACCATTCCGGACGTTTACTACGACTGCCCTGCGCCCGGGTGCAATCCGACCTACGTTGCTCTGGCGCAGCAAGTGGCCAATCCGGTGGCTATGTTTGCCACAGACAATAATGGAGTGCTGATCCAGTTCCCGTCCGTTCCTGATGGCGGAACTTCAACGGCGAACGGTTTTCTCATCTTCGGTATCGGCACGGAATCGAATAATGCTTTGGGCAGCTCAATGGTCTACCCGGTGCCCGATAGTGGGAACAATGCCGGGGACTTTACCACGACATTCAACGGAACAAGCTATCCGGGCAGCTTCATCGACAGCGGCTCCAATGGCTTGTTCTTCCTCGACGCAAAGACAACCGGGATACCAACCTGCGCCAAACCCAACGACTCGTGGTATTGCCCCACCAGTTCGCCCGACAATCTTACCGCCGTCAATCAAGGGTCGAACGGGCAGAGCGGTCCTACAACCCACTTCAGCATCGAAAATGCGAACAGTCTTTTCAGTGGAAACAACGCCGCCTTCAGTACCCTTGGGGGGCCGAATCCAGGCTCCTTTGACTGGGGGCTCTCGTTCTTCTTCGGGAGGGACGTGTTTAGCGCCATCGAGAACATGAGCACCCCGGGAGGGACTGGGCCCTACTATGCGTATAACTTGCCATAGTGCCAGGCTGAATTATTCATCGGGCCGTCCCGTCTTGAAGGGGCACGGCTTTTCTGCCGTGCCGTAAGCGGTGGCTATTCGACTGAGTTTTCAGTGGTGGATCTGCAGCGAGAGAGCATCTCCACAAAAAGAAAAAGGCCGGCAGCGTGCCGGCCTGAATCATCCGTCCTCATTGCGTCTTCGGAGTTGTACCGGCGGTGCTGCTCTTACTATTTGTGCCCGTTGCTCGATGGGCGATGATCTTGTCCTGTATGCCATCGTAGGTGCTCTGCGGCAGGATCTTGCGGGTCAATAGGTCCCGTTTCGAATTGTAGGGCCGGCCATCAATGATTTTTTGCGAATAGACCGCGCCGATACCTGGGAGCGCATCGAGTTGGTCCTTAGTCGCGCTGTTGATGTCAATCTTCTGGCTGTCTGGGGTTTTGCTGGAGCTGGTGCTCGACGATGTGCGCCGTCGTAGTGGTCTTTCCAGCTTTGGGATGGCTTGGAAGCCGTGCCTTGGGCCAGAAGGACGGAGGTGGCGAGGGTCAGGAACAGCAGCCCACGCGAGACGAATTTGAACAGTTTCATAACGATGGGTCTCCTTGAGTTGGGCGCGGTTCGTTACCAGCGACATGCTATCCCGCCGGGGAGTCGGTTGTCACGCTGGTTTATGAACTATTTACGCGAGCCTGCAAACGCCACCGGCCCGAGGAAGCGTAGATCCGGCGCCTCTCGAATGAGGCCGAGCTCCTGCGCGTACTGTAGGAAAAGTTGCAGTCCGGAGTGGTTTTCGCGGTCGAGATAGTAGTGAATGTTGTTCGTAAGGTAGTCAAGAATGTAGGTGGGGCTCAAGGCGAGTTTCGGCGACCATTCGTTGGCGATGGTGACGACGTTCTCCGGCTGAAGGCCATGATCTCGTGAACGCTGGAATACCTCGGCTAAATCGAGTCCAGGTGGCAGGCGATCCAGAGCGTCGAGTCGCACCGCCCAAAACGCGAAAACAAAGGGCTTGCCCGTTCTTTCGTGCCACTCATGCGACAGATCGTAGAGATAGAAGCCGGAGTCCGCTGGCACCTGCAGGGCAGCGTCCCCGATGAGCAGTGCAGCGTCGTGTTGGCGTAGCATGGCGCCAATCGACGGAGGGTGCGGCGTGAACTCCCGGTGGCCTCCCAAGAACTTTGTAAACAGGACTTGTAACAGTACAACCGAGGTTCGCGAACTGGAGTCGGTTGCGACCGTCTGTACCTCCTCGATTGGCTTCTTGCTCACCAGCAGAATCGAGCGTACCCGGTCCTTGGCCGCGATGGCGATGTTCGGCAGGATGACCAACCGGGGTATCTCGGCATAGGTGACTGCCGGGATGATACCGATGTCGGCCTGGTTCGCAGCGAGGGCGGCGGCGCAGGCGGACGGTATTGTGTACTCGATAGCAAAATTGCGAGCGGCGTCACCGTGTTCGAAGTCCCACATCAGTGGCGCCGTGTTCAGGAACGAGATGGCGGAGATCCTCAGACCGGCCATAAACCATCGAGTCTAGCAGGTCACTTTCGGCACGTGACTCGGTGACGCCGCTCACTGACGGTAACTATGCAGTAGGTTACCCTCCGTTGATGGGAGAGAGTGAGCAGGAGTTGCCATGGATATCGAAACCGCAGTAAGGGCCCACGATTACGCCGTCACCCGCCGGCTGCAATGGCTCGCATTGTCACTGACGCCGGGTGTGGGCGCTGGACGTGGTCGCAGACTGGTAGAGAGCTTCGGGGGAGTTGATCGCCTGTTCGCAGCATCCCTGACAGCTTTAGAAGGGGCTGGTCTGGCTGCGGCGGCGGCGCAAAGCATCTCGTTGGGTAAATCACTGGAACTGGCCGCAGCCGAGTTCGACCACGTGAAGGAAGAGGGCGCTACTGTCGTGGTGCCGGGCGATGCGGAGTATCCACGACGGCTGTTGGAGATCTACGATCCTCCACTCGTGCTCTACCTGAAAGGCAACGCGGAAATCATAGACAAACCTGGGATTGCGATTGTCGGTACCAGGCATCCCACTCCTTACGGCACGGGTATGGCCGAACGTCTTGCCTGCGACCTGGCGGCTCGCGGACTCATCGTATTTAGTGGGATGGCGCGCGGGATCGACACCGCGGCACATCGCGGCGCGCTGAACGCCCACGGGCGTACTGTCGCCATCTGGGGCACGGGGATCGATGAGGTCTACCCAAAGGAAAACCACAAGATAGCTGACCAGATTCTGGCCTCGGGCGGGGCGGTTCTGACCGAGTTCCCGCTGGGCACATTTCCGGCGCCGCAGAATTTTCCCATTCGCAACCGCATGATTAGCGGCATCGCCATAGGCGTGTTGGTGATCGAGGCTGGAGAGTTTAGTGGCACGCGGGTGACGGCCCGCTGCGCGCTGGAGCAAGGCCGCGAGGTATTCGCGGTGCCGGGCAACGTCACCAACAAGCTCTCCTGGGGCCCTAACACATTGATAAAGCAGGGCGCTGCGCTGGTCGCGACCTGGGAGGACGTGTGGGAGGCGCTGCCGGCGGACACCCGTTTGGCACTGACGCCGCCAGAGCAGCCTGAATCGCAGGGCGGTGGCTGCGGCATCACTGTTTGAGGCGGCAGACCTGCCTCCGGCGGAGAAAAAGGTCTTCGCGCTGTTGCGGTCGGATGAGTCCACCCACATCGACCTGTTGGTCGAGAGCCTGAGTTCGTATCTCTCCTCTTCGGAAATTTTCAGCGCATTGTTTGAGCTGGAGCTGAGCGGCCGGATCAGGCAGTTGCCGGGGAAGTACTACGTGCGGACGATGTGAGGAGTAGAGCCGCTTTTCGCCTTTAGCTGTCTAGCTTTTAGCCAAAGCGAGAAATTAAAGCGTGGCCTATGAGAGATTTCGAAGAACTTGGAAGTTTGGCAGACGAGTCGCACGCGCTCACGCTAATGGCGTATCGCGTCACTGAAGGCCTTTCCTCGAACGGAAATGTTTGGGCTGACCAGCCAGATTCGCGGCCGCGTTCGATTGGCTCGAATCTGGCTGAGGGATGCGGACGCTCCGCGCACGTGAACTCGCTCGGCTACGTTCAGATCGCCATCGGGTCAGCCAGCGAGTTGCACAACCGAACTTCGCCTTGCCAGGGATCTGGGGTTCTTGGATGCGCTACGAGCACGTCATTATTTTGAATGACGTGATGAGCGTTCGGAGATGCTGAACACGTTTCTGCAGATGCTTCAGACCGTCGTGGTGGCTAGAAGCCAGCTCAGCGCATTTCTGAGCGAAGAGCGAAGTAGCGACACACAGCGCTACTGCCTTTTGCCGCCATCCTGACGTTCCATGCTAGGTTCGTACACATTGAGGTTCCATTGTCAAAAGGTTTAGTCATCGTCGAATCGCCGACCAAGGCGAAGACGATCCAAAAATATCTAGGCGCGGGCTACGAGGTGGAAGCCTCGCTTCGGCCATATCAAAGACTTGCCCAAGAAGTCGCTCGGGGTCGATCTCGACAACGATTTCTCCACCGAGTACGTGGTCATCCCGGGCAAGGAGAAGGTCGTCGCCAAGCTGAAGAAGCTGGCGAAGTCGGCGGACACCATCTATCTTGCCCCTGACCCGGACCGCGAAGGCGAAGCCATTGCCGCTCACCTGGCCGAGGAACTCGGCGGCGAGTCGGTGGATGGCAAGAAGCGGAAAAAAGGGCCGGTGAACATCCGCCGGGTCACCTTTAACGAGATCACCAAGCGCGCTGTGCAGGATGCCTTCCAGCATCCCCGCGATATCGACCGCAACCTGGTGGACGCGCAGCAGACCCGCCGCGTGCTCGACCGCCTGGTTGGCTATCAGGTTTCTCCGCTGTTGTGGGACAAAGTCCGCCGCGGGCTCTCCGCAGGCCGCGTGCAGACGGTTGCGCTGCGGCTCATCGTCGAGCGTGAGCGCGACATCAAGGCGTTCGTTAAGCAGGAATATTGGACCATCGACGCGCACTTGCAGGCTGCCAAGCCGCCCGCATTTACGGCGCGGTTTATCGGTATCGGCGACGAGAAGACGGCAATCCCGAATGGCGAGGAAGCCGGCAAGCTGAAGGCCGCGCTGGAGCTCGCCGACTGGAGCGTCCGCTCGGTTGACAAGCGCGAGCGACGGCGCAGCCCGGCCGCGCCGTTCACTACCAGCAAGTTTCAGCAGGACGCGTCGCGCAAGTTGCGCTTCAGCGTAAAGCGCGCCATGATCATCGCGCAGCGCCTCTACGAAGGCGTCGATCTCGGCGACGAGGGCACGGTCGGACTCATCACCTACATGCGTACGGATTCGACCCGTGTCTCGAATGAAGCGCTGACCGAAGTACGCGAACTGATCGCGAGCACTTACGGCCCGCAGTTCCTGCCCGAGTCTGCGAACACGTACAAGTCGAAGAAGGACACGCAGGACGCGCACGAGGCCATTCGGCCCAGTTCGGCGCTTCGTCATCCGGACGCGATCAGGCAGTATTTGCAGGAAGACGAATATAAGGTTTACAAGCTCATCTGGCAGCGCTTTGTGGCCTCGCAGATGAACCCGGCGGTCTTCGACCAGACGACCGTGGACATTGATGCGAAGCACGGCAACGAGGTTTACCGCTTCCGCGTTACTGGTTCGGTGCTCAAGTTCGAGGGCTTTCTCAAGGTTTACGAGGAATCCAAGGACAGCAAGGACGAAGAAGACGAGGCACTCAAGCACAAACTGCCCATTGCTGACCGAAGGCCAGAAGCTCGCGCTGAAAGGGCTCGATGCCGAGCAGCATTTTACGGAGCCGCCTCCGCGCTACAACGAAGCCTCGCTGGTGAAGGAATTGGAAGAGCGCGGCATCGGCCGTCCCTCAACCTACGCAGCCATCATCAGGACCATTCAGGAGCGGCAGTACGTGCAGAAGGTTGGCGGGAAGTTCATCCCCACCGAAATTGGCTTTGTCGTCACCGACCTGCTGGTGGAGAACTTCAAAGACATCTTCGATCCGCAGTACACGGCGAGGCTGGAAGAGGAACTGGACGAAATCGAAGACGGCAAGGAACGCTGGACCGATGCCCTGGCCGAGTTCTACCAGAAGTTCGAGAAAGACCTCCAATACGCCGAAAAGCACATGGAGAACGTGAAGCGGATGGAGAAGCCCACCGACGAGAAGTGCGAACGATGCGGCTCGCCGCTGGTCATCAAGTGGGGCAAGCACGGGTCGTTCTACGCGTGCAGCGCCTATGACAAGACCGATCCCAACAGTTGCACCTTCACCA
Organism: uncultured Acidobacteriaceae bacterium; assembly: GCA_963833155.1. Lineage (GTDB taxonomy): Bacteria > Acidobacteriota > Terriglobia > Terriglobales > Acidobacteriaceae > Bog-257. The sequence goes on along the minus strand of CAWHWY010000017.1, from coordinate 17,371 downwards.
AGGAAAATCCGATTGATCTGCCGGACCTGGACTCTGCCGATCTGCAGGAGACGACGCAGGAAGAGTATTGCGAGAACTGCGGGCGGCCCATGGTGCTCAAGCGCGGGCGGTTTGGGCAATTCATGGCTTGCACCGGATATCCGGACTGCAAGACCACCCGCCGCCTGGACCAGGCCAAGAAGGTCCCTGACATCCCGCTCGACGAGAAGTGTCCGCAATGTGGGCGCAACCTGCTGCTGCGACATGGCCGCTTTGGAGAATTCATCTCGTGCAGCGGCTATCCGGAATGCAAGTGGGTCAAGCAGAACTATATTGGCGTCAAGTGTCCTGAGTGCAAGACCGGAGACCTGGCGGAGAAAAAGGCGCGTCGCGGGAATTTCTTCTACGGTTGCTCCAATTATCCCAAGTGCCGGTTTACGTCGGCGTATAAGCCGATAGCCGAAGCGTGTCCGGATTGTGGCAGCCCATATCTGCTGGAGAAGAACCTGAAGTCAGGCACTTTCATTGTGTGTCCGAATAACAAACGCACCGACCCCGACGAGCCTAAGAGCCGCGGGAAGAAGAAATCCGGGGATGAAAGTACGATTAAATGTGACTACTCGCGGGAGATAAAGCCGGTGGCTGTTGCATAATAGGCAGCGTTTCCACTCCCGCCCGGCCCTTCAGCCGGGCATTTCTTAAGAAAAGGAGAAATGACGATATGGCAGTAAAACCAGTTCCTGAGGGCCTGCATACGATTACTCCGCACCTGGTAGTGAACGACGCTTCCAAGGCGCTGGAGTTCTACAAGAATGCATTCGGCGCACAGATCGGAGGGGTTCACAAGACGCCGGACGGAAAGGTCATGCACGCGGAGTTCAAGATCGGCGACTCCAAGCTGTTCCTGGCAGACGAGTTTCCCGGGCATGGGCTGCCCCTCGCCCAAGACTGCGGGTGGCAGTTCCGTAGTACTGAATCTGTATATGGACGGCATCGACAAAGTGTTCAACCAGGCGGTGAATGCAGGCGCCACCGTGACCATGCCGTTGGCGAACCAGTTCTGGGGTGACCGCTATGGTCAACTCAAGGACCCCTTCGGCCACATTTGGGCGTTGGGGCAGCACGTCGAGGACGTTGCGCCGGAGGAGATGGAGCGGCGTGCTCGCGAAGCCTTCGCCCACATGGCGGCGAAAGCCTGACGGCGGCGGAAACCAAATTCAGGAAGTTACACCACCTCACGCCGCAGGAAGCAGGCAGAGGTGGTGTTTTTCCCACCCATCCAGCCAGGAGGCCTTATGAATAATGCACATGCAACACAAGCCGATGCTGACCTGATTCTGAAGCTTTACGACCTCCGCCGCGAAACAGTCATGCGCGAAGCGCGCAAGTACGTTTTTGATTTTGCGCCTCAATCCATTGACGACGTGATGAAGGTGTTGAACGACTTTTCCAGCAAAGAAAACGCCTATCTGCGCCAGGTCTTCGGATACTGGGGCATGGCGGCGTCCCTGGTGCTGCGCGGCGCGCTCAACGAAGATCTTGCGCGCGATAACTTTAGCGAACTGCTCTTCGTCTATGCCAAGTTCGAGTCTTTCCTGCCGGAAATCCGCAAACGAACGGGCATGGATATCTTCGCCGCCAATATGCAGAAGTTCGTAGAAGGTTCAGCCGCAGCCCGGGAGCGGGTTGCGCGTTTCCAGGAGCGTTTTGCAGCGATGCGTGCCGAGGCTGTCGGCCAGAGCGCCTAACTCAGATATTCGCGAATGTATGGGTTGGCGGACCGCAGCAACTCTGCAGCGGTGCCTTCGAAGATGATCTTTCCGTCGCGGAGGATCAAGAACTTGGTGTGAAGATCCCGGACATTGCCGTCCGCTGCCGGCAGCATCTTATTTTGCTGGCGATCAAAATAATGACTGGCCATGGTAAAGGCGTCCTGCAGGCGATTTGTCACCAGCAGTGAGCTGGTCTGATAGACGTCGCGCTGTTTCACAACCAGCTCGATGATGGTGTTGGAGGTGACGGGATCGAGCCCGCCGGTGGGCGAGTCGTACAGCAGGATCTCAGGGTGAGTGATAATCGCTCGCGCGATGGCCACTCTTCGCCGCATGCCTCCTGAAAGTTCCGAGGGAACGAGGTTCGCTGTGTGCTCCAGTTCGACAAAGTGCAGCGCTTCCAGCACGCGGGCGTGGATCTCGTCCGTGATCCTTCCAGTTTCCTCGATGAGACGATAAGCGACGTTCTCTTCCACCGTCAGGGAGTCAAAGAGCGCGCTTTCCTGGAACACCATACCGATATTGCGGCGCGCTTCGAACAGGCTTTGGTCGCTCATTCGCGTGATGTCCTCACCGAAGACCGTAATGTGTCCCGCATCAGGCTTCAGCAGTCCGAGCGCCAGCTTCAAGATAAGGGTCTTCCCCGTGCCCGCCGTACCCATCAGGATCTTCGTTTCGCCCCGCGGAAGCTCAAACGAAATGCCCTCGAGCACCGGATGATCAAAAGCAATCGCAACATCCTCGAAGCAAATTACGCACTTGTCCGAACCCGAAGGGGACGGTTGGGGTTGCTCGACGGGAGGTGCGAGACTCGACATGGCTAGTATTGGAAAAATCCCATGAGCAGCCGGGTGATGAAGAAATCACTGACAATGAGCAGCACCGAGGCCGCGACCATCGATTGCTTGGTGGCGCGACCCACGCCTTGCGTGCCCCCTTTGGCTGACATGCCGTAATAACAGCCGATGCTGGCGATGATGAAGCCGAAGACCACGGGTTTCGACAACCCCATGAATACGTCGCCAAAACGCAGCGCCTGGTAGGCAGTCGTCCAGTACTGGTTGGCATCAAGCCCCAGCAGAAAGAACGAAATGACAAAACCACCAGTCAGCCCCACCAGGTCCGATATGATGCTGAGAAAGAACATCATCACCACACTGGCCACCACGCGCGGGGTTACCAGCTTCTTGGTAGGGTCCACTCCCATGGCCCTCATGGCGTCGATCTGCTCGCTGACTTGCATGGAACCAAGTTCGCTGGCCATTCCGGTGGCATTGCGTCCCGCCACCATCAACCCGGTCAGCACCGGACCCAGTTCACGCACCATGGAAAGCGACACCAGCTTGCCCGTCAGGGACAGAGAACCGAACTGTTGGAGGGTACTGGAGGTCTGCAATGCCAGTACTGCGCCAGTGAACAAGCCTGTGAGGATCACGATCGGCAGGGAGCCGACACCGACGGAGTCGGCTTGTAACAGTGTGTCGGCAAAATAGCGAGGCCTTGCAAAGATGTTGCCGAGTGAGCGGCCAGCCAGCAGGGAGTAGTCTTGCACCGCACCAACTTTTTCTTTAGCGAGTTCCATCGGCGAAAAAATCGGCATGCTGGTTCCGGAAAGCCTGGAACGAAAAATATATCAGAGGCGCGGGCACAAGGCTTATTGCCAGCCGTTTGTGACCAGATCGGCGTTCGCAGCCAGAGCTCCGTTCCTGCTGGTGTCGCTCAACGATCCTTAGTCACCATGGAACAGAGCCGCCTCGGCTCGCGCGTGTGTGAGCGCCGTCACCTGCCCCGGTGACCTGGAACACGGCATGGTGAGACCTCGTTCTTATATCAACGAAGAAGTTCAATTATTAGCCGCTATGACAAGATTCAAAGATGCAGGCCACCTCTTCCGCCTGGGAGCGGTCTTCCTGGTAGGGTTCGTCCTGTTCCTGATCATGCGTGGATTCCTGGTGCCGCAGAGTTTTGGGCAGTACGGGCACTATCGAGGCAAGGCAATCGCCGAGATCGCCGCACTGCCGATTTCGTACGCTGGACATCAGGTATGCGAGGGCTGCCATACCGAGGTCCTCGAGGTCAAAAGCAAAGGCGTGCATAAGGGCGTCGCCTGCGAATCGTGCCATGGGCCGCTGGCCAAGCACGCTGACGATCCCGCGTCGGTCCAGCCGGAGAAGCTGGATACTGCCAAGCTGTGCGTTCGCTGTCATGAAGCGAATATCGCCAAGCCAAAGAACTTTCCGCAGGTTGCCTCAGAGGAGCACTCGAGCGGCGCCGCCTGCAATAGCTGTCACCAGCCGCACAGTCCGGCGATGATCGCTGGAGGCAGCCAATGAAGATTACTCGCCGTCAACTGCTCATCCTGTTGCCTGCTGCCGCACTTGCCTGGGAGCATGTTGTTGCCGGAACGCCCGAGGCTTCGCCCAACTACAACATGACCGACCACTGGTGGGGCATGCTGATAGACATCACCAAGTGCATTGGCTGCGGCAGCTGTGTTCGCGCTTGCCAACTGGAGAACCAGGTCCCCGATGGCTATTTCCGCACCTGGGTGGAGCGTTACCACGTAGCGGATTGGGAGGTTGAGTATCCCAAGGTAGATTCTCCCGACGGCGGTAAGAGCGGGTTCCCGGCAGCCAAAGAAGAGGGCGGCAAGAACTTCTTCGTTCCCAAGCTGTGCAATCATTGCGCCGATTCGCCCTGCACCCAAGTGTGCCCTGTGGGCGCTACGTTTGTCAGTCCCGATGGTGTCGTTCTGGTGGACCAGAAGTATTGTCTGGGCTGCCGCTACTGTGTGCAGGCTTGTCCTTACGGCTGCCGCTTCATCAACCCGATGACGGAAACTGCAAACAAATGCACTCTTTGTTATCACAGGATTACGAAGGGACTCACGACTGCGTGTTGCGAGGTTTGCCCGACGAGTACGAGGCAGTTGGCAGACCTGAAAAATCCCCAGGATCCGATTCATGAGTTCTTAAAGACCCACAGCGTGCAGGTTTTGAAACCCCACCTCGCCACCCGCGCCAAGGTGTTCTACTACGGCCTGGATGGTTCGGTGCGATAAGGAGACTCCGGAGTGCAGATTCCCGTCGAAGGCTTCATGTATCCCAACGAAGTGGAACTCCAGTGGAGTGTCCTGATTGTGCTCTATCCGTTTCTCACGGGATTGGTAGCTGGTGCATTCATCCTGGCCTCGCTCGAGCGGGTGTTTCGGGTTGACGCAGTGAAGCCCACATACCGGCTGGCCCTGCTGACCGCGCTGGCCTTCCTGATTGTTGCCCCGTTGCCGTTACAACTGCACCTGGGACATCCGGAGCGTTCGTTCGAGATGTACCTGACACCGCACACCTCGTCGGCCATGGCTATGTTCGGGTTCGTGTACCTGTGGTACCTGCTGGCTGTGCTGGTGCTCGAAATCTGGCTGGACTACCGGCATGATATTGTCGCGATGTCCCAATCCACGACGGGTTGGAAGCGTCGGGTGTATCGCGCGCTGACACTCGGCTCAAGCAACATCAGCGAACGTGCGCTGCACATCGACGAGCGAGCGGGCTGGCTCATTACCGTCATCGGTATTCCTTCTGCGTTCCTGCTGCACGGCTATGTTGGCTTCATCTTTGGGTCGGTGAAGGCGAACCCATGGTGGTCTTCACCGCTGATGCCGGTCGTGTTCCTGTTCTCGGCCATGGTCTCGGGCATCGCGATCGTGATGTTGCTTTACATGTTCATGTGTTGGATTCGGCGCGAAGCCATCGACATGCGATGCGTCGATACCGTGGCAAAGTACTTGTTCTATACGTTCATCATTGACTTCAGCCTGGAGATGCTCGACCTGATCCACCGCATCTACGAAGCCGACGAGTCTTTTCGCAGCCTGGATTTCATGGTGCACACGCGGCTTTACCTCTCCCAGGTCGTGCTCCAAATCCTATTGGGGACCCTTGCTCCAATCGGACTGCTTGCCCTAACCCAGGTCGTGAAGCTGACGGACGTGCAACGCAAACGCATTTACGCAGTTGCGGGCTCTTTGACTCTGGTCGGAATTTTCGCCATGCGCTGGAACGTTGTCATCGGTGGACAGCTCTTCTCCAAGAGCTTTCTGGGGTACACCACTTACAAGATGGGCTTCGTCGCGCGCGAAGGATTGCTGACCGCGATCATTCTGACAATTCTCCCCTTCGCCATACTCTGGGTGTTGGTAAAACTCCTGCCGCCTTGGCCGGAGAAAGAAGAGGTTGCAATCTCCGCCGCGGCTTCGGCCGACTAAGTATTCCTCTGAGACTTGGAGAACATGGCCGGAGAATGACGAGTCGTCTCCCGCATTGCTCGATTCGTGACTTGGCGCGCTGGACTTGCTTGGTTTACTATGCTGTTCCTAACTGGCCGGTGCGCCAGGGGTGCCACTTATGGCGTTTCAAGTCGATCGCAGCCAATTCGATCCAGAGTTTGGGTTTGAGTACTACATCTGCTTCAAACCTCCAGTCGAGGTCGAAGGGGACGAGGTTCGCTCGCGAATTTCGGTGGAGGCTGCGCTTTCCGTCTCCGAGACAGGAGACGTTGCCGATCTTAGCTTCATGCTGCCCAAGATGTGCCGCAATGATCACGCCCTTTCCTACCTGAAGCGCGATCCGACCGCGGCCTGCGTGGAGAACCGCGTCTTTATCGCATTGCCGGGTTTGAGTGGAGATGTAGTCTTTAACGCTCCAGCGACCCTGGAACTAGACCGTTCCGGGCGCATCGTAGCCATCGAAATCAACGGCTGCATTCCCAAGACCAACACCTTTCGGCCCGCTCGCGCGTAGAGTGCTCGGCAGTCCGGTAAGTCAATTCAGGTATCATGTCGGCGTGGAGAGTGTAACCGCGTTCATCCTCGTCGGCGGCCGAAGCTCGCGAATGGGTGCTGACAAGGCGCTACTGGGATTTCGCGATCAGACGTTGTTATCCAGCGCGCTGCTGACCGCAGCCGCGGCTTCAGATAAAGTCGTTCTCGTGGGGCCGCGCGAGCGTTATGCGACGTACGGCGATGTGGTCGAAGACGTCTATAGGGATTGCGGCCCACTGGGCGGCATCCACGCAGCGCTTTGCGCGACAGAGACTGATCTCAATCTCGTCTTGTCGGTGGACATGCCGCTGATGATCGCTGAATTTCTCCGATGGTTGCTGGAGCAGGCACGCAACGCCAGCGAACTTATCGTCGTTCCGGACGCGCTCGGCGGACCACAGCCGCTTTGCGCAATTTATCACCGGAGACTACACGCATTAGCAGCGCAGGCGCTGAAAGACGGAGACTACAAGATCGGACACCTGTTCCCGCGCGTTCCGACACGTTATGTTTCGGAGGCAGAAATTCGCGAAGCAGGCTTTTCGCCGCGGATTTTCCGTAACGTAAATACCGTCGAGGAATACGAAGCTCTGGTGCGGGAAGAGGAAGATGCTGCCGTGGGGAAAGGGAAGCGAGGCGCACGCGAATGAACGGTCAGAAGCCCTACATCGAGTTTCAGGACGTGCACAAGGCTTTTGGCAGCAACGTCGTTCTCGACGGTGTGAGCTTCAATGTGATGCCCGGAGAGACGGTGTGTGTCTTGGGGCGAAGTGGGGTTGGAAAATCGGTATCGCTACACCTGATTATGGGCTTCCTCAAGGCCGACCACGGGAGGATCCACGTCGCCTACGAGGACATCACCGGCTACGGCGAGGAAGACATGGAGCGTATCCGCAAGAAAGTGACCATGGTCTTTCAGAATGGGGCGCTATTCGATTCGCTCACTGTCGGCGAGAATGTCGCATTTCCGCTGCGCGAACGTGGCGGACTCGAAGAAGAACAGATTTACCAGATCATTGATGGATTGCTCGACATGGTGGGAGTGCGCGAGTTCCGCGATCTGCTGCCCTCGGACTTGTCCACCGGGATGAAGCGTTCGGTCGCGATCGCCCGCGCCCTGGCGGCGCAGCCCGACGCCGTGCTCTACGACGAGCCCACCACCATGGTTGATCCGCTGATGGCGCACCTGCTGGGCGACCTGATCAAGAAGCTGAAGCAGCAACTCAAGCTGACCAGTATCGTCGTTACCCACGACATGGCGCTCGCTAAGAAGCTGGCCGACCGCCTGATGTTCTTGCACGAGGCAAAGGCCATTTTCTTCGGGACCTTTGCTGAGATGGCCCGTTGCAACGAGCCGATCGTGCAGGAGTTCCTCGAACTCGATTCCATGGACTTCGAGCGCTACTTCGGCTCACAGCGACCAGCCCATCAGCCACGAGTGTGAGTCTCTAAAATCCTTGCGCCACCAGGCGTTCGACGGTCAGCGAGCCAGTCTGTTCATCGCGTCGGGTCCACTTCTCCAGATACTTGGCGACGATGTCGGTCTCGATGTTGACAGGATCGCCCGATTTCAGCGAACCCAGGTTCGTCATCTTGATGGTGTGCGGGATGATAGCGATGGTCAGCCGGAGACCTTCCAGCTTCGCGACCGTGAGACTGATGCCCTCGATCGAGATCGAGCCCTTGAACACGACATATTTCTCCAGATCTTCGGGGATGTTGATGTGCAACCAGAAATCGTCGGCATTCGCAATGGGCTCCAGAGCGACCAATCGTCCGATCCCGTCTACGTGCCCCTGGACCATGTGGCCGCCCATGCGACCATCGGCTTTGAGCGGCAACTCGAGGTTGACCTGCGCGCCTTGCGTGATGCGGGAGAACGATGTGCGGGTCCAGGTTTCTGCCGCCAGATCGGCGCAGAAGGATACGGGCTTTATGTCGAGCGCAGTCAGGCAAACACCGCTCACGGCGACGCTGTTGCCCTCCTTCAACTCTCTGGCGGTGCTCGGCGCGCTGATGGTGATACGGTGATTGCCGCCGCGCTCCACGATGCTGGCGACCGTTCCCACCTCTTCGACAAGTCCGGTAAACATGATGATGACCTCAGAATTATTTAAGAGCTGCTCTCCGTTGACGGCACCAGGTGTATGTCACCAGCGTACGGATCACGAAGATACCCTTCCACAGCAAAGTCTTCTCCAAATCGGTGCAACGTGAGTGCTTTGACGTAGGCAGCCTCGCTGATGTGTCGATATCCCGCGCCTAGGGCGAACGGGACCGATCCTGTACCCGCAAGGATCTTCGGCGCGTAGTAGAAAAAAATTTTGTCCACAATGCCCGCCGCAAGTGCGGCCCAGTTGACCATGGCTCCGCCTTCGATGATCAAGCTCGTGATCTGACGCCCACCAAGGTTAGCCATCACTCGTTCGAGATCGGGGCGGCCATCGACTGCCGGCGAACTGCCCGGAAAAAGGCGGGTTCCATCTTCGGGCTGGCGCCGCATCGGCACCTGCTCCACGATGACTCCTAGAGTCTCCAGCGCCCGCTTCTTGTTTTCTTCGGCGAAGCAGCAAAACACGATGACATCGCCCCGCGCAGTCTTGACCACGCGCGAGTCGAGCGGGAGCCGGAGCTTCGAGTCGAGAATAACGCGCAATAACGGCCTGCGGCGCGGAAACCCAGTTCGATCAGTCAGCAAAGGATCATCGGCGATGACCGTTCCCACCCCAACCATGATGGCATCGTTGGCGTGACGCATTTCGTGCACATCGGCGCGCGCTTCTTCGCTGGTAATCCAGCCGCCGCTAGCCGCCAGCGCACTGGGAGGGTCACTTTCTCCCGGGGGAGGAGCGATCTTACCGTCGAGCGTCATTGCGGTCTTCAGGGTTACGAACGGTGTTTTGTGGCGAATGTATTTGGCGAAAGCCTCGTTGAGTTTCTTGGCCTGCACCTCGCAAAGGCCTTCGTGTACTTCAATTCCCGCAGCGCGCAACTGGGCTAGGCCGCGTCCAGCGACCAGCGGGTTAGGATCGCGCAGGGCCGCAAGAACGCGCTTCACGCCAGCAGCAATAATCAGGTCTGTGCATGGCCCGGTGCGCCCCATGTGCGTGCAAGGCTCGAGATTCAGGTAGAGTGTGGCGCCACGCGCCCGCTTGCCGGCCTCTTCCAGAGCCAGCGCCTCGGCGTGCGTTCGCTTTTCGTAAGTATGTGTACCGCGACCGACGATCTCGCCATTTTCGGCGACCAGCACCGCGCCCACGCATGGATTGGGCGAAGCCAGCGCCACACCTTGCCTGGCGAGTTCCAGCGCTTGCTGCATGAAGTGCTCGTCGGTGGGCGTCTGATGCGTAGTCATCTATTCAGTGAAGAACCAAGTCTTCAAATCAGCTTCCGGAATATAGCGCGAAGCCTGTCGAAATAACGCGTGAAGCATCCCGGGGCGCAGTCTTTTGTGCAGTGGTACCGTGAGCATTTGATGCTCGCCCCCGACGAGAACTCGCCGGAGTTTGGCGTGGCTGCCGCGGATTGAGACGACCTGAAACCCGAAGCTGCCCAACGCCTTAACCACCTCACGCCCCGACAATTGCCGCAGCTTTGTCACAGGGTGAGCGGTTTCTCAAGAATCAACTGTAGTTTCGGATGACTTGATAATCCCAAAGCGGCCAGGTCCTCTCCCTCCAAATGGAGGCCCAGCGCTTCATTCAAGTTCTGCATTAACTCGTCGAGGGTATCGCCTTGCGTCACCACTGCAACTTCGAGGCATTCCACGAAGTATCCATCCTCGTCAGGGTGAACCACGGCGTGAATCACGTCGCGCAGTGAGGGATGGCCGGGCTTCTCTGGCCGTGAATTGGCTCCAACCACAGCAGGCCCGCCGGCAGGACCTCCCGCACTTAGCCCAGCGATACGGTACTTGGGTAAGACTTCATATCGTCCATGCCCAACTCGCCGGAAGTAGTCCCACGTGCGCAAATGGTTCTTGGGTGCATTCACGCAGCAGCGGCTGACGATATCTGTGCGAACCGAGTTCTCCTTAAGCCCAGGAAGTGCCCGAACCACCTCATAGGGAGTGAACGTCCAGTCACCGCGCTGGGCTCCAATTCGATTCGCCGCCGCCAAGACCTCTTCGTGAACGTGCATGCTCACCGCAACCTCCAAAGTGCTAAGGTTATTTGATAATCAATTGATTGTCAATTGACAAAAGACTCAGTCAAACAACGAATTCACAAAATCCTCTGGGTTAAAGGGCAGCAGGTCGCCGGCTTTCTCGCCCACGCCGACGTAGCGCACGGGCAGTCCCAGCTCTTTGCAAATAGCGACGACCACACCACCCTTGGCTGTGCCATCCAGCTTGGTTAGTACGATTCCGGTGACCCCGGCGGACTGCGTGAACAGCCGCGCCTGTTGCAATCCGTTCTGGCCGGTAGTCGCGTCCATCACCAGTAGCGTCTCATGAGGCGCGGTCGCGCTGAAGCGTTGCGCGGTACGGCGCATCTTGGCAAGCTCATCCATCAGGCTGGTCTTGGTATGCAAGCGGCCAGCCGTGTCCACGATGACATAGTCGGTATTACGTGCCTTGGCAGCTTGCAGGGCATCAAAGAGCACCGCCGCGGGATCGCCTCCCGGTTTGTTCTTGATCACTTCGGTCCCCGTACGATCGCCCCAGATTTCAAGCTGCTCGATGGCGGCCGCGCGAAACGTATCGGCGGCTGCCAGCAGCACGGTCTTGCCCTGAGCGCGCAGAGTGTGCGCCAGCTTTCCGATGGTAGTCGTCTTGCCAGTACCGTTGACGCCGACGACGAGGATTACTTCCGGCTCACCGTCAACTCTGCGCACCGGATTCTTTTCGGTTGCGTCGAGGATGGCCAAAAGTTCCTCCTTCAGCACACGCTTCAGTTCCGCGACATTGCCAACCTGCTTGCGGTCTACCTTTTCACGCAACGACTCCAACACAGTCGAGGTCGTAGCGGTGCCGAGATCGGCCGCGAGCAACGTGGCTTCCAGATCATCGAGGGTCTCACGATCGATCTCTTTGCCAATGGCAACAACATCTTCAATCCGCTCACTGAGGCTCTCACGCGTACGCGTGACCGCCTCTTTCATGCGCTGCAGAAAACTGGGTTTTTCCTCGGTGCTGCCAAATAAGGTTTGAATCATGAATGAATCCGTCGCAAGATTTCATTATAGACACGCGGTCGTGGAGCCGCTGTAGTGCTTGCACATCGCACTCCGCGCAACTTAGCCCGAATCCCGTGCTCTGGCATCGCCATCCAGCGTTATGTTCCCCAGGGAGGAGATCGGATGGCGAAGTACCCGGTCGCCGCGTCTATAATTTTGTGTGAGTTCATAACTTCGAAGGATGACACATGCTTCTACAGGGAATTTTTCCTCCCATCACGACGCCGTTTTATCCCGACGGCAAGGTCTACTTCCGCAAGCTGGAACAAAACGTCGAGCATTACTCGCGCTCGCCGTTGGCCGGCATTGTCGTGCAAGGCTCGACGGGCGAAGCCATCCTGCTCAGTGACGAGGAGCGACGCGAGGTGCTGAAGTGTGCCCGCGATGCAGCTTCTAACGAAAAGGTCCTCATCGCCGGCACCGGAATCGAGTCGGCCATCGAGACGCTTCGATTGACGGAGTACGCTCACGATCTCGGCTACGACGTCGCCATGGTTCGCACACCGCATTACTACAAAGGCCAGATGGCCAACCCGGCAAACATGCTGGCGTTCTATCGCTTTGTATGTGACCGCTCGCCGCTGCCGGTCATCATCTACAACTTTCCCCAGGCCACCGGATACGACATCCCCGCTGAAGTGGTGATTGAGCTGGCCGAGCACCCGAATCTCATTGGCATCAAGGAATCGTCCGGCTCAATCGAGAAGGTACAGCGGATGGCGGAAGCCACGCGCCACATCAAGCGCAAGGCGACGGTGACTGAGACCTTTGCTGCGGTCACGGGACGCATGATGAAGGCTGCGATCTCGCCCACCGCTGATGCCGACGGCGGCGCGCTGGTTCCAGTGGGTGCGCTGGCGGGAACCGATTCCGCGCCGAAGCCTTCGTCGGCGGCGGTGAAGGTCGTCGGCGGGCTCAAAACGCGCGAGAAGGAGGTCGGCTTCCAGGTGTTGGTGGGTGCTGCGCAAAAATTGTATCCGTCGCTCGAAGCCGGCGCCGTCGGGGCGATTCTAGCCTTCGCCGACTGCGCTCCGACGGCGTGCTACGAAATCTATGCTGCGTGGAAGGACGGCGATGCGGCACTGGCGGGGGAGAAACAGGAACGCATCTCCAAGGCCGCCGAGCGTATCGTGGGTGGGTTGAGTATTCCGGGCGTGAAGTATGCCATGGATTACAACGGCTTTTATGGCGGGCCTCCGCGGCTGCCGCTCTTACCGCTCACCGCAGACAAGAAGACCGAAGTGGAGCAGTTGCTGGCGAATATCCGGTTGTGATGGTTGAAGTCCAACCCGCACCTTCACCAGGAGGAAGATTGTGAAAGCGATTCGAGTGCACGAGTTTGGCGGTCCGGAAGTCATGAAACTCGAGGATGTGCCCGATCTACAAGCCGGTTCCGGACAGGTCGTGGTAAGAATCCATGCCGCCGGCGTGAATCCCGTGGAAAGCTATATTCGCAGCGGCACCTACGCGGTCAAGCCGAATTTGCCATATACTCCCGGCAATGACGCGGGCGGCGTTGTCGTAACGGCGAGCGCAGGTGTCAAGCGCGTGAAGGTAGGAGACCGCGTCTATGTCTCCGGTTCGCTCAGCGGTACCTATGCCGAGCAGGCGCTGTGCAACGAAGGCCAGGTGCACCGCTTGCCTGCCAACGCCAGCTTCGAACAGGGCGCTGCAATGGGTGTTGCCTATGGCACAGCCTATCGTGGATTGTTCCAGCGCGGCGATGCCAAGGCTGCGGAGACCGTTCTCGTCCACGGCGCCAGCGGAGGGGTCGGTACTGCGGCCGTGCAACTGGCCCGGGCCGTGGGTCTTACGGTGATTGGCACCGCGGGTAGTGAGCGCGGCATGCAGTTGGTGCAGGCCGAGGGCGCGCACCAGGTGCTCAATCATGCCTCAGAAGGGTATCTCGACGAGCTGATGAAGCTGACAGACGGTCGCGGCGTGGACCTCATACTGGAAATGCTGGCCAACAAGAACCTGGCCAAAGACCTGACTGTGCTGGCGAAGAAAGGCCGCGTTGTTGTGATCGGCAGCCGCGGTCCCATCGAGATCAACCCCCGCGACGCAATGGGACGCGACGCCGATATTCGCGGTACCACGCTGATGAATACCTCCGAGCAGGAGTACAAACAAATGCACGCTGCGCTGGTCGCGGGACTGGAGAATGGAACCTTGCGGCCTGTCGTCGGGCAGAAGATCCCACTGGCGGAAGCGGCGCGCGCGCACATCGAGGTGATGAAGCCCTCGGGCGCGTACGGAAAAATTGTGCTCGCGTCGTAAGTGACCGCAATAAGCTGTTGCCGCGGCTGTGGACAGTTCTTGGAGGCAAAATTCCCGATTTGGGACGAAACATTGTTAAACCTCAATTTGCGCGGTTCTTTCGTTGACATCCGGTGAGGGTGAAGGATACAGTTTTAATGCCTCGACCGGTGGTTTCTACAGCTCCTCCTGTCCGGCGCAAGTTAACTCCACTTGTGCGACACATGATGTCCGCCTAGTCTTAACCGACAGAGAAGGTAAATTCACGATGACACAGAATTCTTCCCGTGCCTGCAGCGGCTCCGGCCGTGCAGCGCTAGTCCTCGCTCTAATTTTCACCCTGTGCGTATTCGGCGTCCTTCCGGCTGGTGCACAAAGTCTCTTCCGGCAACTTAGCCAGGACGTCTTCAGCGGCGGTAACGGCCAGCACCAGACCGAAGTTGAACCTGGGGCTTTCGCTTATGGCCCGACCATCGTAGTCGCCTTCCAGGTGGCCCGCGTAGTTAATGGCGGCGGCATGGACATCGGCTGGGCCACTTCTACCAACGGTGGGATTGCCTGGACCAACGGATATTTGCCCGGCCTCACCAAGTGGTACCAGGCCAACGGCAGTACCTACTCGGCTGCCAGCGATCCATCCGTCGCCTACGACCTGAAGCATGGCGTGTGGATCATCAATACCATCCCCATTGCGGGCGGGGTTGATGTCGCGGTCAGCCGCTCCAAAGATGCCCTGCACTGGGACAACCCCATTTTTGTTTCCAAACCCGGTAATGCCGACAAGAACTGGATCATCTGCGATAACACGTCGACCAGTCCGTACTTCGGGAATTGCTACGTGGGATGGGACAACGCCGAGATCCAAATGACCACGTCCACCGATGGTGGGCTAACGTGGAGCTCACCTAAGCCAACCCAAGGCTTTGACTACGGAATTGGTATCAATCCTGTAGTGCAGCCTAATGGTACGGTCGTTGTCGGGTTTGCTGATTTCAACGGCGGCATGTCGGCCTTCATGTCCACCAACGGCGGCCAGACCTGGAACGCGGCGGTAAGCATTGCAAACGCTCCCAGTCATGGCGAGGCGGGTGGCCTGCGCAGCCCCGGTCTTCCTTCCACCGCCGTGGACGGAGCGGGCACTGTGTACGTTTCCTGGCCCGATTGCCGTTTCGAGAGCGGCTGCAATGCGAACGATATCGTGTACAGCAGCTCATCCGACGGAATTCATTGGAGCTCGGTCGTCCGCGTTCCGATTGATCCTATTGGCAGCGGTGTGGACCACTTCATTCACGGCATGGGCATCGACCCCAAGACGTCCGGAAGCACGGCCCACATGGCAATCACCTATTACTACTACCCCGTCTCGAATTGCGGAAATTCCTGCACGCTGTACGCCGGCTACACGCAGTCGAGCAATGGCGGCACGACCTGGACCGCAGGCCGGCAGGTTTCTGGAGGGATGAAGCTCAGTTGGCTACCGAATTCGCAAAATGGTCTCATGGTGGCCGACTATATAGCCACTGTGTTCCCCGCGGGAGGCAGGGCTTTTCCGATTTACGTGATTGCCAATCCACCCGTTAGTGGTGTCTACCAGGAGGCGGTCTACACCGAGGGTTATGGCTTCACGTTCAGCGGTGGATCGGAACCGACGTTTAGTTCGGCCGACGATCAACCGATACCTGATGCCAAGTCGGACCATCCGCCGAGAAGGCCCGAGGATCGTGATAACGAGATCCCGTCTCAGGCCAGCAAGACGCCGCCCGAGAATCAGTAGTACGGGGCTTGGATATGCGACAGCCGCTGGCGCACTCGCGCCGGCGGCTTTTTTGTGTCGGCGGGACTTTAGGAGTGTGCTTTCGCTACGGTGTTTGCTGGATTCTCGGCGTTTCGGCTACAATCTTCTGACCAATCGACTATTGGTCGTACGCCAGGTTTCGGCTTGGGTCGGCCTCGAGACTACAAAATGTTCATCCCTCGGTAACACATCCTCCTCGCTGGTCTTTGAGGCGAATCCGCTGATGCGGATGATCCGTCCTCCGTAGAATGACAAAAGCGCATAGCTCTAAGCACACCTGCTAGGGCGCAAAAGACTGCAGGTCATTTATGCCAACTGTCTTCACAGACACCGGCCAATCGCAGCCCACCTTTTGGAGTTCGCTGAGTGAGGCGCTTCGCGGCTCGCACCAGGACTTTACAGCTGGGAGCCTGAACCGCGCCATCTTCCTGTTGGCCGTGCCGATGGTCCTGGAAATGGTCCTGGAATCGCTGTTCGCTGTGGTCGATGTGTTCTGGGTGGCGCATCTCGGCGCTGACGCCGTGGCCACGGTCGGGCTGACGGAATCGATGCTGAGCCTCGTATTTGCGGTCGCCATGGGACTAAGCCTGTCCACCACAGCCATGGTGGCACGCCGCATTGGAGAGAAAGACCCGGCGGATGCAGCTGTCGCCGCCGTGCAGGCCATCATTCTTGGGCTGACGGTTTCGCTCGCTATCGGCGTTCCCTGCTTCCTGTTTGCCCCTCGTTTGTTGCGGCTGATGGGCGCATCCCCGGAGATCGTTGCGTTGGGAAGCAATTACACCAGGATTGCGCTCGGCGGCAGCGGCGTTGTGCTGATGCTGTTTCTGAACAACGCTATTTTCCGCGGCGCCGGCGACGCGGCTATCGCCATGCGGCTGCTTTGGGTGTCGAACATCATCAACCTGGCGCTCGACCCCTGCCTGATCTTCGGCCTCGGGCCGTTTCCGCGCTTAGGCGTAACCGGCGCGGCCGTCGCGACTTTAACCGGACGCAGCATCGGAATGGTGTATCAGTTCTATCGGTTGCTGCGCGGGACGGAACGCATCCGCATACTGCGGACACAGATTCGCGTGAACCTGCCGGTTCTGCTAAGGCTCGCCCGCGTGTCGACGACCGGAATCTTACAGTTTGCGATCGCACACACCAGCTGGATTGGCCTGGTGCGCATCGTCAGTACGTTCGGAGCCGCGGCGCTCGCCGGCTACACGATTGCGATTCGCGTGGTGATCTTCGTCCTGTTGCCGTCGTGGGGACTAAGCAATGCCGCAGCGACCCTGGTCGGCCAGAATCTCGGCGCGAAACAGCCGGAACGCGCCGAGAAGTCGGTCTGGAGGACCGGCATTTACAACATGCTGTTCCTCGGAATAATCGGCGTACTCTTTGTAATCTTTGCCGAACCTCTGATACGCGGATTCACGTCGGATCCTGAAGTCGTGCGGCTGGGTGCGTCCTGCTTACGCATCATCAGCTACGGCAATATCGGGTATGCGTACCTCATGGTGACGTTGCAAGCCTTCAATGGCGCGGGCGACACTGTAACTCCGACCATCGTGTATTTCTTCGGCT
>CAWHWY010000016.1:0-190123 GCA_963833155.1 uncultured Acidobacteriaceae bacterium | reverse complement strand
TGATTTCTGAGTTGCTGTAACCGCCTTGAAAGGGCGCGGCTTCAACCGCGCCGATCCGCGCTACCACCAACCCGGCCTTTAGGCCCTGAGGTACGCCCCTCAGCGGCTAAAGCCGGTCACTTCCCGCTATGTTTTCGGCACGCCTGAAGGCGTGCCCTTTCAAAGCGGATACAGCCACTGTGGAATCGCTCTAGGTTATTCATTTCTTGCATTTCCTTCGATCATACGCCCTGCCGTGTCTGCGAAACCCCCTGCGCTGCACCCCTCGATCGGGCTACAATGGAGCAGCGCCAGCGAAAGTTGTAACGCCTGATGTTCGGTCGCGACGAAAAGGTCTCACAGCTCCGCCTTACCGCAGTGCAGTACCTTCTGCTGGGCATTTTCCTTGTTCTGGCGTTCGGGCTGTGGCGTCTGCAAGTGGCGCGCAGCGACTACTACACCACGCTCGCCGAACAGAACCGCATCAAGCAGGTCCCGATGCTGGCGCCGCGCGGCAAGATCCTCGATCGCGAAGGCCGCATCATTGTTGACAACTATCCCTCGTTCTCGGTGCTGCTGCTGCGCGATCAGAACCGCAACCTCGACACCGACGCCGACAAGATTGCGTCCGGTCTACACATGCCTCCGGACGAGCTGCGGGCGCGTCTGAGGCGCATGGCTGCGGTGCCGGGATATCAGCCGCTCTTCCTGAAGGACGACATCACGCCTGACGAGCTGGCGTTCATCGAATCGCACCGGGCGGACTTGCCGGAGCTTGACATCATCACCGTGCATCGACGCCTGTATCCAAAGAACGGATTCATGGCGCATGTCATCGGCTACGTCGGGCAGGTGAGCGAAGACATGCTGACGCAGCCGCAATGGGAGCTGTATAACCCGGGCGATATCGTGGGCATGTCGGGCGTCGAGCAGTACTACAACGATATCTTGATGGGCAAGAACGGCTCGCGCCAGGTACTCGTCAACAGCCGCGGCAAAGAAGTCGGCACCCTGAGCGACGTCCAGGCTGTCCCCGGTAAGCAGCTTAAGCTCACCATCGATCTCGATCTGCAGATCGCTGCAGAGGAAGCGCTGGATGGCCGGAACGGCGCCATCGTCGCCATGGATCCGCGTAATGGCGAGATTCTCGGCGATGGTCAGCCGGCCGGCCTTCGATCCCAATGCGTTTGCAGTCCGCATCACGCGTGACGAGTGGAACCAGTTGATGACCGATCCGGGCAAGCCGCTGCTCAACAAGGCGATCCAGGCGCAGCTCGCTCCCGGCTCGGTGTTCAAGGTCATTATGGCGACCGCCGGACTTCAGGAAGGCATCGCCCAGGACCTCGTCATCAGTTGCGGCGGCGGGAAGACCTTCTACGGACGCTTCTTCAAGTGCTGGATCACCTCAAACCACACCACGCACGGCACAGTCGGCATAAGCAAAGCGATTTACCAGTCGTGCGATTCGTACTTTTACACCCTGGCCGAAAAGTTGGGTATTGGCCGCATTGCGAAGTACGCAACCATGCTCGGGCTGGGACAGAAGTCCGGCGTTGATCTGCCGCAGGAAGTCTCGGGCGTGATGCCGTCGGAGGAGTGGAAGATCAAGAACTTCAAGCAGAAATGGTACGCGGGCGAGACCATCTCGGTGGGCATCGGTCAGGGAGCTGTGGCCACCACGCCAATTCAGCTCGCGCGCGCGGTGGGCGCCATCACCAGCGATGGAGTGTTGGTGAGGCCGCATGTAGCGTTCCCTGATCAATTTCCGCCCGGCTTCAGGCAGGTGGCGAACTACACCGATAAAACCAGCATTCCCCTCGACGAAGACAACTGGATGACAATCACCGACGCTTTGGCACAGGTGGTCTCGCCGGTGGGCACGGCGCCCAGTGCTGCCTTGAAGGGCATTGACTTCGCGGGCAAAACGGGCAGCGCCCAGACCATATCCAACGACTTGAAGAAACGCCTTGGCGCCGAAGGAAAGCACTTCAAGGACAATGGCTGGTTCGTCGGGGTGACGCCGCGGCGCAATCCCGAGATCGTCGTTGCCGTGCTGCTGGAAGAGGGCGAGCACGGATACTATGCCGCGCGGGCCGCTTCGCAAGTGATCAAGGCGTATGTCGAGAAGCAGCGGACTCGTCAGACGGAGCTGGCCAAGGCAAGCGGACAGGGGAGCAAGCAGGCGGAAGTTGCCGCCGTGTGGCACGAGGGCGATGCCAAGCAGCCCGACAAGATGCAAGCCGGGCGCTTCACCGTCGCGGCCGATGGAAAACCGAAGCCCGTAACCGCAGCGCCGGGAGTGGATGAGGCGGACCAGCCGAAGCCGGCTGCCAATCTCGAAGCCACGGAAGCACATGATGAAATGGCCCATCCTGAAAACCAGGTGCCGGCGCCGGAGCCTCCAAAGCCGCCAACGGTGAGTCCAGAAGAGCGGACGAACCAGAACAAACCGGTTGTGAAGCCCCCGGTTGCACCGGCCGCCGCCGCGATTCCCCCGAGTCAGCCATGAGCCGGTATGTCTCCTATCGCGATTTCGATTGGGTTCTGTTGATACTGGTGCTCATGATTTGCGCACTGGGCGTGGTGGAGATTTACAGCGCAACGCTGAGCACCAAGTTCGCGGGGGTACACATCAAGCAGGTGTACTGGATTATGGGCGGCGTAGCACTCATGTTCGTGGTCAGCGTGCTGAACTACCAGGCCCTGCTGGAGCGTGTGCCGCTGTTGTATCTGATCTCCATTGGTTCGCTCCTGGCCGTGGAGATTTTTGGCAAGAAATATCTGGGTGCCCGCCGCTGGGTGCAAATCGGTTCCTTCCACTTTCAACCCTCGGAGTGGGTGAAGCTGGTGCTGATTCTGGCCATGGCCAAATACTTCGCCGACTCGAAGCCGGAGTGCACGGCGCAAGACATCGTGAAGGCGGGCGCCCTGGTAGGCGTTCCCATGCTGATGGTGCTTGCCCAGCCGGACCTCGGTACTGCGCTTACCTACTTGCCCATTGCCGTAATGGGGTTATTCCTGGGCGGGATGAAGGCCAAACACGCCCTGGTCATTGTTCTTTTGGGAGCGCTGCTTGCGCCCGTGGGATGGCACGTGCTGAAGCCCTATCAGCGCGACCGGCTTACCAGCTTTATGGAACCTGAAGCTGATCCTCAGCACCGCGGATATCAGGTAATTCAGTCGCTGGTCGCGGTGGGCTCAGGAGGAATTTTCGGCAAGGGAACGGCGCACGGCAGCCAGACCCAGGGGCAGTTCCTGCCGGTGCCGCACACCGACTTTATCTTTGCCGCTTTTGCCGAGGAACACGGATTCATAGGCGCTATGGGTTTGTTGCTGTTATACTTTATAGTACTGATGCGTCTGATCCAAAACGCTCAGACGGCCCCGGACCGGGCTGGCGCCTTTGTGGTCATGGGAGTGGTTGCGGTTCTCGCGTTCCACGTCCTGATCAACGTAGGCATGGCAGTTGGGTTCATGCCGGTTACGGGTATTCCTTTGCCGCTAATGAGTTACGGTGGGTCATCAGTACTGTTCATGTTTCTGGCGTTGGGGATTGTGATGAACATCCGCATGCGCCGGTTTGTGAACTGAAACCCAGCTTTAGTTGTTGAGTTGAAAACATTTCGCGCCGTCGGGCGCGCATCAGAAGCAGCCGGTTTCATTCGCCGGGGAAATCCGACAAACAGCGATTCGGATTTCCGAAGAATGACAACAAGATTACGAGCGCCCTCACGTACGAGGGCATTGCCGGCCGCAGGAAGATAGGGCCGGACAGGATTGCAAAGCACGTTGATTGAGGTGGGAAACGGCCCCATCAGCTCAAGCTGAGTGTGATGGCCACAAACCTCCGGTAGCGTGCTCTATACGGTGCTAAAGATTCCACAAAGTGAAGTGTTACGAATCAGGTCTGGTTCTGATCCGGGCATGAGGCCCGGTGTGCCTGCGCCTATTCACCCGTAGAGTTATTCCTGTCCTCCTCACTCGATCGCGCCGGTAACACCGGAGCACCATGAACAAGGAACTTTATGTGTCCTCCACGCCACACGAAACCAAGGTGGCGCTGGTGGAGGACGATCAGCTCGCCGAAGTGTTCTTCGAGCGGGAAAACGAATACACCTTAGCGGGATCAATCTACAAAGGCCGGGTCACACGCGTGCTTCCTGGCATGCAGTCCGCATTCGTTGATATCGGCCTGGAGCGTGATGCGTTTCTTTACGTCTCCGATTTCCTGGAATTGCCGAGCGACGAAGAGGACGAGGAGTTCGGCCAGATTCCTGCTCCCCGTACAGCCGTGGATGTGAGCAAGGTGCAGCCAGTACAAGAGGCAGATTCCGTCGGAGGCCCGGCCGCGCTTGGCGAAGCGGAAACTGAAGAGGAACCCGAGACCATAAGTGAAGACTTCGTGTCCCCCGTCGAAGAGGATTCGGCAGTAGGGGAAACGGAAGCTCAGTCGGGCGAGGATCGCGACTCCGCAGAGGGAGCGCGTCGCTGGAGGGGACGCCGGCGTCGCCGTGGCGGACGGCGCGGCCGTCCAGAAGAAAATGAGGAACGGCCCGAATCAAACCCCGAGACCGTCAGTGAGCCGGAAGCAATTGCCTCTGCGCGCGTCGAAACGCGCCCGCCCACTACGGCGGGGCGCCCGCGTTCCGATTTCGGTCCGCCAGCCGGGTACACACCTATCATTCTGCCCGGAGAATCGATCTCCAAGTACCGTAACCGGGCACAACAGCCCACACCTGAGCCGCCGCGTGAAAGTGCGGCCGAGGAACACCCAGGCGCTCAGCATGCCTTTACTCCGTCTGAATCTCCTCAGGTCGAAGGCGAGTTGCGCAGAGAAGTGGCACCTCCTACGGTGACAACTGCTGTAATCGGGTATGAGGAATCCGAGGAAGTAGCGGCTGTACATCGTGACGAAGTGGAAAGCCACAGGGTCCCGCCGTTGGAACCTTCGCATTCCGAGCCGGAGGCACACGTGGCTCAAACGCCCGACATTGCGGCAGGAGAGGTTCTCGCCGGGCCGCAGGACCAGGAAGAAGACGTGGTGGAGGACGAGTCAGAAACGGAGATCCATTCCGGCTCATTTTCCACGGCGGACGAAGATGCTGAACGCCGGGCGCAGCCAATCACCACCGCGGCGCACGACTTTCAACGTCTCGCCGCTCCTTCAGAAGCGCCAGAGGGACACACCCTCGAGCATGAAGTTCTGGAAGACGAGGAGATGGAGTTTCATCCCGTCCCGGATGACATCAGTGCATTGAGCGAAGTGGCGGGAGATGAGGAACTCGTGCTGGAGGAGGAGACCCTCGATTCCGACAACGGCTACTCCGAGCGTTGGATTCCCAAGATCGAAGACGTGGATGAAGATGAAGTCGTGGCCGCCGAAATGCGCGGCGAGAACATCTACAGCGCCGAAGCCGAGGACGAAGAGGAAGACAACGGCGAACCGGAAGAGAGTAACGGTCGCGCCGAGCTCCGCGCATCGTCTCCCACAGCGGGGTATCAGCAGCGGCAAGTTGAACGGCCGGGCTACGAGCGCCGTTATCGGGACCGCGGGCGCCGCGGCGGGCCACGCCGCGGCTTTCGCGCACGTCCCAACAATACCCGGCATCAACCGCTCATCACCGACCTGTTGAAAGAAGGGCAGGAGGTCCTGATCCAGATTGCGAAGGAGCCCATCGGCAAGAAGGGCGCTCGCATTACCAGCCACATCGCGCTGCCCGGACGCTTCCTGGTGTACATGCCAACCGTGAACCACGTTGGAGTTTCACGCAAGATTGCCTCGGAAGAGGAGCGGCTCCGCCTGAAGCGGATCGTCACCAGCGAGCGCGAGAACGGCTTGGGCGGATTCATCGTTCGGACCGCCGCAGCGCACATCAAGGAAGAAGACCTTCGCGCCGACATCCGCTTCCTCAAACACTTGTGGGCCGAGATCAAGAACCGCGCCGAGAACAGCAAGTCGCCGGCGCTGATTTACCACGACCTGAATCTGGTAGAGCGCGTATTGCGCGACCAGGTGAACGCCGACTTCTCGCAGATCTGGGTAGACACGGAGGACGAGTACGAGCGTGTGGTTCGTTTCGCCAACCGCTTCCAGCCTTCGCTGGTGAGGCGTATCAAGCTCTACACCAAGGACACACCGCTGTTTGAGGAGTTCAGCATTCAGGACGAGATCAACCGCTCGCTGAAGTCGAAGGTCTGGCTGAAGAGCGGCGGCTACCTCGTGATCAACCAAACCGAAGCGCTGGTGGCGATCGACATCAACACCGGCAAGTATGTCGGCAAAACCCAGCGTCTGGAAGACACCATCGTGAAGACCAACGTGGACGCCGTCAAGGAGATCGTGCGGCAAGTTCGGCTGCGGGATTTGGGCGGCATCATCGTGATCGACTTCATCGATATGGACGAGCGCAAGAACCGCCAGAAGGTGATGCAGGCGCTGGAAGAGGCGCTGCGCAACGATCGCGCTCCCTCAAAGGTGCTCCAGTTCAACGATTTCGGACTGGTAGCGATTACGCGCAAGCGAGTAAAGCAGTCGCTGGAGCGGACGCTGGGCGAACCTTGTCCGTATTGCACGGGCGCCGGGTTTGTGAAGTCGGTACCGACGGTGTGCAACGAACTCTACATCGAAATGCGCAAGATGGCCAAGCTGCACGACAAGACCGACATCACGGTGCGCGTCAATCCAGAAGTGGCGAAGGCGCTGAAGGCCAATAACGGCAAGCTCATTGGCGAACTGGAAGACTTGACCGGCAAAAACGTTCTGGTGAAGAGCGATCCCACGCTGCATCAGGAGAACTTCGACATTCACTAGGCTGATCGCCTTTTTAGCGAAATAACGTTCGTTCAAACTATGTGAGATTGCACGCTCAGAGCGATTGGTGGAGACCGGCAATCAGCCGGCTAGCACTCTTCGTCGACTGGCTGCCAGTAGGGCGAGCGTGGCTTTGCGTGGGTATCGGGCGTGACCGTCTTGGCACGATAGCGAAAGCGCTCGAGGATCGCCCGCTTCATCTCGGCTTTTTTTGCGTCCGCCACCAAGTCTGGTTCCAGTACTGCTGTTGCCGATGAATCAATACTTCTTGTTGATTTACTTAACATTCCTTCTCCTCAGAATCAGTGCTCCACAACGTCGCCGCGTACCGTCAGCACGGGACACGTGGCCACCCGCACAATCTCATACGCATGGGGCCACATCAGGCGGTCGAGCAGACCGGTCCGGGGCCGCACGCCCATTACCAGCAGATCGGCTTCGACCCCATTGGCGGTGTAGAGAACGGTTTCGACCAGCCGTCCCACCTCGACGCGGGCGCTGCATCGCAGCCCTTTCATCTCTTCGCCGACGAGGTTTTCGACTTTCATCCGCAGCACCTGCATCGCAAGTGCCCGGTCCGCTCCCTTCTGAGCGGAAGAGTGCTCGATGACGTGAAGCAGCGTCAAGGTCGCATCATGTTCCCGGGCCATCGCGGCCGCGTAGCGGGCCGCCCGCTGCGAAGCGGGCGTGAAATCGACGGGCACTAGTATGTTCTTGGGCGTGCCGGCCCGCTCGATCCGTTGCAGATGAGGTCCGAGAGTCAGCACGGGCACGGGAGAGTGCCGGAAGACATGCTCGGCGACCGAACCCATCAGCGCCCGGCCCAGACCGCCGCGGCCGTGAGTGCCGACCACGATCACGTCAATTTGCTTCTGCTGCGCGAAGTCCAGAATTGCCTGCGCGACATCGCCTTCCAGCAGGAACAGGTGGTAGTCTTCGCCCTCGAGGTACGCGTGCTTTTTGCGCAATTCCTGCTTCAATTCCAGCAGATCGCGGTGGGCCGCATCTTTGGCGGCAACGTAAGCCTCCGGGCCAGCAACCATGAATTGATCGCGCGGCAGCACGGAGACGACATACGCATTCGCCTGATATCCGTGTGCCAGTTCCAGTCCGAAGTTGAGGGCCAGGTTGGAGCAACTCGAAAAATCTGTCGCGATGAGCACGTTGTGGATGCCCACCCCAACGGGTGTGAGCTGTGCTGTAGCCATCTTGCGCGACCATTCTCCCCACGTGGTGGGGGCGCTACAGGGAACCCTCGGCCAGCGATGTGCCTTCCAGAGGTTCCCAGTTTCCTGATTCCCTTATACCGCGGATGGAGCCGGAACGCTGTGACGCACGTCAAGTGGCTTGGTGACGAGTGAGAGGATTCGCGGGGTCGGTTTTCGCTATTCGCCCTTCGCTACTCGCTTTTCGCTCTTCGGTCTGTGGGTGCTCATTGGGTGCCACAGCGGAAATGACCGTTCTGAGCCGGCGGGTAGCTGAACTATTCTCCCACATTGCGAAATCGGTGGCGCCTACCCCTTCCGTGGGTTCCTTAGAATCAGCGACTTAGCCATCAAACTATGTCTATATTCATGGTCCTAAATGACTTATACGCAAACAATAGAGCCGCAGAAACTTAATCGCCACTCGCCCCTAGTTGCCTCGCGCTTTTTGGGCATCTGGGTTTCAAGGAAGCGATTGTCACTAGGGCAAGGTGTACGTTCGACTCCCAGCCCGGTGGCGCTCTGCGCGGCTCACTCAATTCTGGCTAGACTTAGCCTTAGACTAGAGCAGTTCCTTAGTAGCTATATCCAGGAAGGATAATTGTCGATAAAGTGGGAATGGCGATCTCTGCGAAGCGTCGATGCCACAAGCCTATTCGGACGATTTGCGCTGCAAGCTTCTGGAAGCGTACGAGGCTGGTCGTGGGAGCTTGCAGGAGTTGGCGCAGCAGTTCGGCGTCAGTTGGGGGTACAGCAAAAAGATTCGAGCCCAGCAGTTGCGGACGGGGCGGAAGCAGCGGCCGGCGCAGAGCCAGCACGGTCCTGCCAGTCGGTTGACGGCTGGGGTGGAGCAGCAGTTGCGGTCGATCCTCCGGCAACAGCCCGATCTGACCTTGGCTGAACTGCAACCGCGACTGGCGGCCAGAGCCGGTGTCGGCATCAGCCGATCGCGACTGTGGGTGTGGCTGCAGCGGCTGGGCTTACGGTATAAAAAAAATCGCTCCGGGCGCAGGAGCAGGAAAGCGGCGAAAGCCTCTGGCGTCGCCAGGCGTGGTGGGAGCAGGTAAGCGAGTTGGATCCCGCCGCGCTGGTGTTTCTCGACGAAAGCGGCGTGACCACGGAGATGACCCGCCGCTATGGTTGGGCACCCCGACCCGAACGCGTCTCGGAGGCGGTGCCCGCGGGCCACTGGCGCACCCTGACCGTGTTGGCCGCGCTCACCACGGCAGGCGTGCTGGCCAGCATGACCATTGAGTCGCCTACTGATGGGGATGTCTTCCTCGCCTTCGTGGAGCAGGTGCTCGTGCCACGGCTGGAATCGGGGCAGGTGGTAATCCTGGACAACTTGGCTGCCCACAAGGTGGAGGGCGTGCGCCAGCTCATCGAAAGCCGCGGGGCGCACCTGCTCTATCTGCCGCCGTACTCGCCCGACTTTAACCCCATCGAGCAAGCCTGGTCCAAAGTGAAACAACTCTTGCGCGGAGTGAAGGCCCGAGTTCTGGAACAGCTCGAACCGGCGATCGCTCAGGCCTTGGCTGCCATCACGGCTCAAAACGCGCAAGCCTTCTTCCGCCACTGCGGGTATGGGATACAGCAACTATGAAAATGCTCTAGCTGCTCGTTATCGGCGCCTTCTCGCGCTCGGTCAGCGTTTTCACAATCACGTACAGCACCGGAATGAAGAACAGGTTCAGCGCGGTGGAGACGATCATGCCGCCGAAGACCGTAGTGCCGACGGAGTGGCGGCTTTGCGCTCCGGCGCCGCTGGCGAACACCAGCGGGAGCACTCCGAGGATAAAGGCGAATGAGGTCATCAGGATGGGGCGTAGGCGGATGCGCGCGGCTTCCACCGCGGCTTCCTTGATTGAGAGCCCCTTGTGCCGCAACTGCTCGGCAAATTCGACGATCAGAATTCCGTTCTTGCTGGCCAAGCCGATGAGCATCACCAGTCCGATCTGGCAGTAGACGTCGTTCAACTGGCCGCGGAGGTACTGCGCGATCAGCGCACCCAGCATCGCCATGGGCACGCTGAGCATGATGATGAACGGCAGGATGAAGCTCTCGTATTGCGCCGACAGCGTCAGATACACCAGCAATAAGCCCAGCGCGAACAGCATGGCTGACTGGCCGCCCGACCGGATCTCCTCCAACGACAGGCCGGACCAGGAATAGTTGAACCCGAGCGGCAAGTCTTTCTTCGCCACCGCGTCCATGGCGGCGATGGCCTGGCCCGAGCTGTATCCGGGAGCGGACGCTCCGTCGATTTCCGCCGAGCGGAAAATGTTGTAGTGGTTGATGACCTGCGGCGAGGTTGACTCACTGATGTTCACCACGTTGTCGAGCGGGATCATGGCGCCGGTGTCGGAGCGCACATACAAGTTGCGAATGTCACGCGGCTGGCGGCGGAATGGCTGGGCGGCCTGGACGTACACGCGATAAGCGCGATTGTTGAAATCGAAATCGTTGACATAGGCCGATCCCATGTAAACCTGCAACGCGTCGGTGATCTGCTGAATCGGCACTTGCAAGCTGCGCGCCTTCTCGCGGTCGATGTTGACCACGAACTGCGGGTCGTTTGCGGTGAACGGACTAAAGAGGCCGCTGAGTTCTGGACGCGAGTTGCCGTCGCGAGCCAATTTCTGCGAGACGTTATAAAGGTCCTGCACAGTGTTGCCACCTTCGTCCTGTACCTCGAAGGTGAAGCCGCCAAGGCTGCTGACGCCGGCGATGGCGGGCGGCAGGAAGGGGAACGCCTGGACGTCGGTGAGTCCCATCAGTGGCCCGCGCAGCCGGTTGACGATGGCGCTGGCCGAGTGCTGTTCTCCCACGCGCTGGTCGATGCTCTTGAGGTTAAGAAACACCATGGCCTTGTTAGGACCATTGCCGGTGAAGCTGAAGCCAATTACGCTGAACGCACCAATGATGTCGTGGTCGGCGCTCACGATGGATTCGACCTGACGCATCGCGTTGGAGGTGTACTCAACGGAGGCGCCCTGCGGCGCCTGCACCGTGATCATGAACCATCCCTGGTCCTCATCAGGAACGAATCCCGAAGGTACGATCTTGTACACCACGTAGGTCGCGGCCAGCCCGGCGAAGAAGACCAGCAACATCACGTACTTCAGCTTGATCGCCTTCTTCGCACCCACAACGTAGTACGCCGTGGCGCGATGCATCACGTGCTCCACGCCGCGGAAGAAAACATTCTTGTGTCCGCTTTCCGGCCGCAGCAGCAAGGCAGAGAGCGACGGCGTGAAGGTCAGCGAGTTGAAGGCCGAGATGGCGATAGAGAACGCGATGGTAAGGGAGAATTGTTTGTAGAGTAGTCCCGTGGTTCCTGGGAAGAACGCTACAGGAACGAAAACCGCCACCAGCACCAGTGAAGTGGCAACCACGGCACCGGTTACCTCACCCATGGCCACCGAGGCGGCGGCGTGTGAATCGCTGTGCTCCTGGCTCATGTGGCGCTGAATGTTCTCGATGACGACGATAGCGTCGTCCACCACGAGGCCGGTCGCCAGGACGATCCCGAAGAGCGTCAGGGTGTTGATGGAGAAGTCCAGCAGCTTGATGAAAGCGAAGGCGCCAACCAGGGAGACGGGAATTGCGATCGCGGGAATTAGGGTACTGCGCCAGTCCTGCAGGAAAACCAGCATCACCAACATGACGAAGAAGATGGCCTCTGCCAGCGTCTTCACCACTTCCCTGATGGAATCGCCCACGAACGTCGTGGTGTCAAAAGCGATGTTGTACTGCAATCCGGGAGGGAACCGCTTTGAGAGCCTGCCCAACTCGGCGCGGATGGCCTTGTCCACGTCGAGAGCATTGGCGGTAGGCAGCTGGGTCACGCCGATGCCAACGCCGTCGTAGCCGTTGAAGCGAAGCCGTGCGCTGTAATCCTCGGCTCCCAGTTCCGAGTAGCCGACATCGACCAGCCGCACCAGAGCGCCATTGCCGCCCGGCTTGAGAATGATGTTGTCGAACTGATGCGGATCGGTCAACCGTCCGACGGCGCGGACGCTGATCTGAAACATCTGGTTGGCGGCGGCGGGCTGGGCCCCAATCTGTCCGGAAGCAATCTGCACGTTCTGCTGCGACAATGCGGAGACGACGTCCGACGCTGTCAGACCACGGGCCGCCAGCCGCGCGGGATCAAGCCACAAGCGCATGGAGTACTTGCGCTCGCCAAAGATCTCCACGTCGGAGACGCCCTGCACGCGCTTCAGTGCGTCCTTGACGTAGATGTCAAGATAGTTGCTCATGAACTCGTTGTCGTAGCGGTTATCGAGGCTGTAGAAACCCGCCGCCATGACGAACGAAGTGGAAACCTTATTGATAGTTACGCCGGTGCTCTTGACTTCGTTGGGCAGACGGCCCGTCACTCCCGAGACGCGGTTCTGCACATCAACCGCCGCGATGTCGAGGGGACGGGTCAACTCAAAGACGATGGTGATAACGCTGCTGCCATCATTGCCGCTGGTGGAAGTCATGTAGCGCATGCCTTCCACGCCGTTGATGGCCTCTTCCAGGACGATGGTCACGGACGACTCGACCGCCTGCGCGTTGGCGCCGGTATAGACGCAGGCGACGGAAATCTGCGGCGGTGCAAGTTCAGGAAACTGCGCAATCGGCAGGAACGGTATACAGACCGCTCCGGCGATGACAATGAACAGCGAAGTTACGGTCGAGAAGACCGGACGCTTAATGAAGAAATCAGCAAACAAGCCAGATGCCCCTTGTCCCTAACTTGCGCGGGTTGCTAGAACGCTACTGCTCAATCTTGACTGGCATGCCGTCGGCGAGGTTCTGCCCACCGGCAACGACTATCAGATCTCCAGCTTTCAGGCCGCTGAGGACGGTGTAGTCGTTGCCTGAGATTTCGCCCAGTTGCAGAGGCCGCTGGTGAGCTACAGTCTTGCCATCCTGCTGCTCGGCGACAAAGGCGAAGAACTGTCCGCTGACGCGCGAAACCGCGACCACCGGCACCGTGATGCCAGGATGCGTGTTCCAGGTGATGCGGGCGCGCACCAATTGCATGGAGCGCAGCACATTCTCCGCCTGGTCTGCCGGAGCTTTCGCCAGCACGGATTGCGTGGCCGTATCAATTTGCGGCGAGATGAAATACACCTTTGTCTGCAGCAATACCTTTCCGCTGCTGTCGAGCACGTCTACCGGGGCGCCCATCTTGATGTCCCGCGCGTGTTCCGAGGGAACAGCAATGTACACCTCGAGACCGCGGCGCTCGTCGATCGTGGTCAGCGGCGTGGTATTGGTCACGCGATCGCCGATATGGACGGGAATGTCGCCGATGACCCCGTCCGTGGGCGAGAACACGCTGTAATACTTCAGTTGCACCTGTTGCTGGTTGACCTGCGCGTCCAGCGATTTAACGTCGGCCAAGGCAGCATCGTAATTGGATTGCGCCTGGTCCAGGTCCTGTGTGCTCACCACCCCTGACTGGTACAGTGCCTTGTTCCGTTCCAACTGGAGCTTGGCCCACTGAAGGGTGGCCTCCTTGGAAGCGCGTTGCGAGTCAAAACTGGAAACTGTGGCCTGTTGCCGCCGCGGATCGATCTCCATCAAGGTCTGGCCCTTTTTCACGAAGTCGCCCGATTTCACGCGAATGTCGAATATCCAGCCCTCGACGTCGGACATGATGGTGGCCGAGTTGCGCGATTTGATGGTCGCGACATACTCCGAGGAATCGCCGATCTCGTGGGCATCAAGCTTCTGGACCTTAACCGGCATGGCGGGTGCACTTGCCGGGTCCCCTGCGGCCCTGCTTCGGCTGCACGCTGCAAGTAGAACGGCAGACGCAATCAGGCACGCGAGAACAATGCCTGATACTGGCGCGTTCGCGCGGCACCCGCCGGGTCGAACGCCTCGACTGAAATGACTCATACGAATCTCAATTTCCCGGAAGGATAAAGACCGAACCACTACCCTGATTCGATATTAGATTGTAAACCGGGTTCAAGGACTCAAGTGACCGCCAATCGCATTCCCGGGACGGCCCACCATCTCCTGGGTATAGAATGTGAATCCCCAAGGGTGAGTTGACCGCTTCGAGAATCTGATCGCGCAAAGGAAAATCATGAGCGTCTATGGCGTAGCGTTCGAACCATACGTCGGACCGTGGATTGGCGACGGTCCTGTCCTTTACAACGTTTACACACTCGACCAGGTGAATCAGTTGCTAAAGGCGGTGGCCGGGCACTTTTCCCTGATTGCTACCTACGGTCAGGGAACGTTCGTATGGCAGGGCGTCCCCAAGGTCCAGGACGGCAATCGCTTGAACATCCAGGCTGCGAGCGCCGCCGGCTCTGAAGGTGTCCGCCGGGTGCTACCAGCAGGGCGCCGACTCAAATAACGATTTCATCAACGTGGAGTGGACGAAGACGGAGATCGACTACGCCATCCAGCAAGCCAAGACGTACAACAACGTCGTGGACCTCGTCATCGGCAACGAGTGCATTTGGGGACCCAACTCGGCGCAGGCCATTATTGACCTGATCAACTACGCGAAGAGCAAGCGCGCTCCGCTGACGGCGGCGAACCTGCCCATCACCACGCGCCAGCAATGGGGCGTACTCGGCGGAGTGGACAACACAAGCCCGGGTTATGCAACCATGCGGCAAAAGCTGTTGGCGCTGATGTCCGCCTGCGAAGACCATGTTTATGGCAATATGTACGCCTACTTCGACAAGGACATCGCCGGTCAAATCGGGCAGACCCCTACTCAGGCTTCGTTCACCCAGGCCGTGACCGCGAGTATGACCAGCCAGTTGTCAGGGCTGAAGAAAGCGTTCTCGAACCAAAACGTCAAACTCGAGATCCGTATCGGCGAAACCGGCTGGCCGACGCAGGGTTCGCAGAAGGACCAGCCCAATGCGTTCCTCGCTAACGTGACCAACGCCCAATGGTACTGCAAGGCGATGGTGAACTGGGCAAACTCGAACGGGGTAAAGACGGTCATGTTTGCGGCCTACGATGAACCGTGGAAAGGCCCCGCCGACGGCTCGAACAGCGAGGCGTTCTTCGGAATCTGGAAAGCCAACGGAGCCGCCAGCGACCGCGGCCACTACACGTTGAACGGCGTGACGCCGAAGTACAACATCGGGTGAGACCAACGAGGAGGGGGCGCAAACGGCAACCGGTGCAATCCCCTACGATGACTTTTTCGCGGACCGTACCGGGATTGGGCAAAAAACCACGGGTATACTAATTGAGAAACGCGGGAAAAGCAGGGAACTACGGGTAGATCGGTGCATCGGAACGATTTTGACGGAGTGACTTTCGGATGCCATACATTTTGGAATTGCCAAGTGAAGTAACTGGAGAGACCTTGGAAGAAGCTTACGCCGGCAAAGGGTACGTTGTTCCCGGTGCAACCGGCACGCAGTGCGTCAGTTTTCTCAAGGCAACGATCCCTGGCCTTTCGGGAAGAACTACGAAGACGTGGGTGAAAGGCGACGATGTAACAAAAGGGGCATCAATTGAGGTCGGCACGGCAATCGCTACTTTCGTCAATGGCAAGTATCCCCAGAACGCCACTGGGCATGCCGCGGTCTACCTGGGCCAGAACGATGCCGGCATTCAGGTGTTGGACCAGTGGGCGACCCAGGGCAGGGTCTTGAAACGCACAATTCGCTGGACACCGTTGAAGCCCGGCGACATCGTCAATGACGCAAAGGCCTTCTCGATTATTGAGTAACGCATGCGGCTTGCGCTCCTAGTCACATTTCTGTTTATGACGGCGTTCCTCTGGGCTGCAGACCCCAACTGCCCTGCCTCGATCGTTGTCGAAGAGACCTTAAGAAAAGGCCAAGAGGGTTGGACCGAGGGACGATCCGACATCCCGCTGCGTCTCTCAGGCATCACGATATTCGAAGGAGATCCCAAGGAACTGGCTTCGCTGATCGGTGAGGAGCGCAAGACATCAAAGACAACAATGGTCTCCACGTGGCGATTCACTCCAGGCACCCAGTACTGGATATCCTGCACTTATTCGGGGACGCGTATCGTACTGTCGCGGCCGATCCCGCTCAACTATCGTGCTTTCGTCATCACCTACAACATGGACGTGTCCATTGACGGGGCGCCTGAGATCCGGAAAACGGAGTGGCGAACCACACCATAGGCTGGTCCGGAACCATCCACGCCAGTTGCGCTGGTGTTTTCTAGTTCGCACCGCAGCGCCAATGGTTCAATTAACTCTTCCTGCCGCCAGCTTCTTGCGCAGGTCCTCGGCGTAGTGGTCGGTCATGCCGGCGATGTAGTCGCAGACCACGCGTGCCACCGATTCCTTCCCAGCCTTCTCGCGATAGCTGGAGGGCAGCGCCTCGGGATGGGCGATTAGATATTCGAATACCTCAGAGATAACTTTCTCCGCCAGTCGCTTCTCAGGCTGAAGAGGCTTGCAGTTATAAAGAGCCTGGTAGAGGAAGCTTTTGGCCTCCTGGCGCTCTTCTTCAACCTCGGGACTGAACGCTGCCAGCCGTTCGGGATATTGGCGCAATTCGTCGAAGCTGCTGACTCCTGCTTGCTGCGCGCGTTTCCGCGTGTTCTCGATCAAATCGCTCACGAAGCGATTGAGCACCCGCTTCAGGGCTTCGTTGAACTTCAGCTTGTCCGGGGCGTCCGGATACTTCGCTTCCGCCTCGACGTAGTACTTCTCAAACACGCGGACCTGCTGGCGAATTTCCGGAAGGCGCAGCAGCTTAGCTTCATATCCGTCGTCAAGATCGGCAGCGCTGTAGGCGATTTCATCGGTAAGGTCAATCAACTGCGCCTCGAGCGGAGGACGCTGGTCGAGCAGATATTCAGCCAGTTCCGGGTGCTGGGCTTCGTCGTAGTCATGCGAGTGCTTGATGATGCCTTCGCGTACTTCGAAAGTCAGATTGAGGCCGCGGAAACCGGCATAGCGCAACTCGAAGTCCTCCACGGTACGCAACGCCTGTAGGTTGTGATCGAAGAATTCGCCGCGCCGGCGCATCAGTTGGTCCAAGGTACGCT
Organism: uncultured Acidobacteriaceae bacterium; assembly: GCA_963833155.1. Taxonomy (GTDB): domain Bacteria; phylum Acidobacteriota; class Terriglobia; order Terriglobales; family Acidobacteriaceae; genus Bog-257. The sequence continues at coordinate 173,113 of CAWHWY010000016.1, read as the reverse complement.
CGCCGGCGTGTCCGAAGGGGGGATGTCCAAGGTCGTGGACGAGCGCAAGCGTCTCCACCAGATCAACGTTGAGGTTGAGAGCCGCGGCGATAGTGCGCGAGATTTGCGCCACCTCGATGGTGTGCGTCAGCCGGGTGCGGAAATGGTCGGAGTAACGGCGGGTGAAAACCTGGGTTTTGTTCTCGAGACGGCGAAAGGCACGCGCGTGGATGACGCGGTCCCGGTCTCGCTGGAAGGGATTGCGGTAGGGGTGCGGCGGCTCCGGATAGCGGCGCCCGCGGGAATCCTCCACGCGAACCGCGTAGCTGGCAAGCATAAGCGAAGTGTAGCAGCCTGAAGAGCCGGTTCAAATTGCCTGCTGACATTCTGAGAGCAGCGAGGCGCGCGGCGACGAGCGCAGTTGACGAAAACCGCCACATTGACATAACTGCGTTTCCGAATAGGGTTCCTTCGACTGAGGTTCGGTTGCCCGTGGCAACCGAACCTGCACGCTCAGGATGACAAATAGAGGTGGCGGAATCTATTGTTTGTTGGTCGCGGTGGCGTTTTGCTTGGCCAACTTCACGCGAGCCGTTTCCAGTTCCTTCTGCACCTTCGCAACATCGTCGGGGTCAACCTCGGCGGGAATGGTTTTGCTCCATTCTTCCAGAGCGCGCTCGTAGTGAGTCGTAGCCAGTTTCAGGCGCCCCGTTTTCTGGTAAAGCTCGCCCAGGTGCTGATGCACGGTCGGGTCGTTGCCGATTCGCTCGGAAGCGCGGCGCAGGTTCTCTTCCGCCAGATCATAGTTGCCGAGCTTGTAATAAGCCCACCCCAGCGAATCAAGGTAAGCGCCGTTTTGCGGATCGAGCGCCACGGCGCGGCGAATGTATCCCAGGGCCTCTTCGACCCGCGTGCCGCGATCGGCCAGCATGTAGCCGAGATAATTCAGGGCCATCGCGTTCTTGGGATCGTCGGCGATCACCTTGTGGAACGCTTCTTCCGCGAGGTCGTATTTCTTCTGGCGCTCATAGATTGAGCCCTGCACGAAAATTATGTAGTCTTTATCTTCCTGTCTCGTCGCCAGTTCGAGGGCCTTGTTGATGTCCTGTTCCGCTTCTTTCCAGTTCTTCACCCGGCTGTTCATCTGGGCCAGCGCGATATAAACCGTGCGGTCGTCGGGCGTGCCCTTCAACATCGCCTTCACGCGTGCAATGGCGGCATCGGCATTGCCCATGTCAGCCTGCTGCGAAGCCGACACCATTTGCAGATCGCGGTCGTCGGGAAATTTTTTCGCGGCTTCCGCAGCGACGTCGGTGGCCATCTGCCACTGCCGGTTGTCGCGGTAGGTCTCGATGATCTGCTGATATCCGCGAATGGCGTTATCGTCGCCGAGGTCGAGCATCTTGTTGAACGTGTCGACCGCCTGTTGATGCTTATTGGCCTCGCGATAGACCGTTCCCAGGCGTTCGATGAAGACGGCGCGATTGTTCTTCTCCGGGACGCTGTACTGGCCGTCGGCGTGATCAGTCTTTTGCAAGAGCTGATTCAGAATCGTGATGGCGTCATCGTACTTGCCCTGCGCTTCGTCGATGACTGCGATGTTGTACTGCACCTCAAGGGAATCAGGGACGACCGAATTGGCTTTCTTCAGCGCTTCCAGCGCCTGGTCGAACTTCCCATTACGCCGGTCGATCTCGGCAATGCGCATGTAGGTTTGCGCGTCCGACGGATCGGCGTCCGCAATCACTTTGTACTGCTCCAGCGCCGCGTCGGTTTGGCCATCGTTCATCAGGTTCTGGGCCAGGCCGCGCACCGAATCCAGGTTGTCGCGGTCGAGTTCGGTGGAACGGCGATAGGCGTCAATGGCTTCCTTGTATTGCTTTTGCTGCTCGTAGGTGTAGCCCAAAGCGGAATAGAGCTTGGCGGTGCGCGCGCTGTCGGGGATCGCATTCAGCACCTGCAGAGCGTGGGCGGAATCACCCTCCTCGTTGTAGAGATAGGCCAGGGTTGTAACCGCCTCTTCGGAGTCGGGTTGGATCTTCACCGCCGTCTTGAACTCGTTCTCCGATTTCAGAAGCTCGTTATTCAAACGGTACAGGCGACCCAGGAGCAGATGATCTTCCACGCTCGTGGGATCCAGCTTCACCAGTTGTTCGTATTGCTCGATGGCGAGTTTCAGAATTTCCTGCGACTGTGTGCCCGCCTGCATGTCGCCCAGCGAACGCAGGTAGATGCGGCCGAGAAGCCGGTGCGCCTCTAGGTTGTTGCCATCGCGCTTCAGGATGTCCTGGGCTTCGAGAACAGCATCGCGAATGCGCCCGGTGCGGGCGTAAAGCTCGGCCAGAGCTGCGTTCAGATAGTCGGAATTCGGGTCGTTTTCAATGGCGAGACGGTATTCTTCAATCGCTTTGTTGGCGTAGTCGGAGCGGCCATACATCGAGACCATCTCCTCGTACATGTGCGCCAACGTAAAGTGGTAGTAAGCCGCAGCCTGGTCGGGCTGTTTTGGCGCAGCCGACGATTGCTCGGTTTCAGCGGGAGCAGCGGACTGTTGCTGCTCCGGCTCGCCCGCTTGCGGAGTTTTCACCAGTACGGGTGAGATCACCGTAGTGTTGGAGTCTTGTGCGATTCCGCTTACGGAGAGGGCCAACAGAAGCGCCAGGAGAGAGACACGGATACGATTTGAGATCATTAAGGGACCAACCACTCAGAGCGATTGGATGCTGGCACCCCGCCTGAGTCTTCCTTATTTTAGACGTTCCAGGGCCGCGATGGGGAAGTTCCAAATTAATTCCCGGCACAGGGCCTTAAGTTTCTATAAACACTGGAAGTGGTTGGACGTGGCGTGAAGCGAAAAGTTAAGACACAGTATCGCAGCTTGTGCTTCGGAACGGCTGGCACAAAGCCTGGTTGATCTCAACAGCACGCCAGCCGAGTGAGTAGCACTATTCTTGTTACGTCGAAGTTCTTCCGGGCCCTTACAAAATTACCCAGTCCCTCCGATTCCTACTCTGCCATTACTCGGCCGGTAAATACGCGTCACTGAAAACACACGACTTAACGAAAGGTCGATCTCCGGGAGTTTGGCAGCCAACATGTAGCTGAAGATATGGTCACCAGCTGCACCCAGCCGCGGTGTGGTGTGCCGCGCGTGCAAAAGATCTTGGAGGAACCAACACACTATGAAGACCGGCATTGTACGTATCCTGCTCTTGGCTGCCGCCTTGGTGCTGCCGGCCATGGCACAACAGGCTTCTGTCGATAGCCAGCAACCCGCTGCGTCATCGTCGCAAAGCAGTTCGCAACCAGCCACCAGCCAGACCGCAGATTCAGCCCAGAGTTCGCAGTCGAGTTCCGTTCAGAACGCCAACTCGGACCAGAACATGTCAGCGCGTCAACCCCTGGAGCCCAACTACCGTCAGGGTTTCTGGGGCAAGCTCAATCCCTTCGCCCGCAAGAAGTACGTGCAAAACCAGCTTGCTCCGATCCGCAACCGCGTGAACGAGCTTGACGATCTCACCGCTGAAAATGCCAAGCAGATCAAAGACGTCGATGCGAAGGCGCAGGAAGGCATCAGGCTGGCCGATGCGAAAGCGAGCCAGGCTGATCAGCATGCGATTGAGGCGGGAAACCGCGCTCAGCAGGCGAATCAAACGGCACAGCAGGCCAGCAGTCGCCTGAACACGGTGGAGCAGGTCGTCGGCAACCTTGACCAATACCAGCCGGCTACGCAGACCGAAATCCGTTTTCGCCCGGGCCAGACGACACTGAGTCCGAAGGCCAAGGAAGCCCTTGATGACATGACTGCCAACTTGAAGGGCCAGAAGGGATACATCATCGAGGTGCAGGGCTTCTCGGCGACCCGGGGCCAGACCGGAATCCAAGGCTCGCAGGCAATGGCAAATTCGGTGGTTCGTTACCTGGTGGAGAAGAATGAGGTCCCGGTGTACCGCATCTTCGTGATGGGCCTGGGCAACGCCAAGCTTCCGGCAACGGAAGACAGCAACGCCAAGGCAGCGCACGGCAACCGGGTTGAGATCAGCCTGCTGAAGAACAACGTTGACCAGCTTGCATCGATCAACCAGGCCGCAGGATCGGGCGGTATGGGAATTGGGGTGCAGAGTGGCCGCAGTTCTGGAACGTCCTCAACCTCGCAGCAGACTGCTCCTGCACAGCAGCCGTCGAATAGTGTGAAGTATCCGAATACGGCTCCGGCGAATAGTGCGGCGCCAAAACAGTAGTTGGTTGGGTGCTTCCCAAGACAAAACCCCTCGCGAGTGGCGAGGGTTTTTGTTTGTGGGCGTGGTGATAATCTTGGTCTGCGGAAAATCGCCATGGAAACGCTCAATTACTCGCGCATGAGTTCGCCCGCGGGTCCGCTGCTGATTGGAGTTTCAGAGACCGCGCTGGTCGCCTTGGAATTCGATCGCGGACTGCCGAAGAAAATCGCCGGCCAGGCTGTTCAGTGGCAAGAATCGGAATCGCGCACCCGCCCCGTTCGCGAGCAACTGCAAGAATACTTCGAGGGCAAACGCCGCAACTTCGACCTCAAGCTCGACTTGCGCGGAACCGGCTTTCAGAAGCGCTGCTGGAGCGAACTCCTGCGAATTCCTTACGGCGAGACGCGCTCGTATGGTGAAATCGCCCGGGCCGTCGGCAGTCCAAAGAGCTTTCGCGCTGTGGGACAGGCAAACCACTACAATCCCATCGCGATCATTGTTCCTTGCCATCGAGTCCTCGCTGCCGGTTGCTATCTCGGCGGATACGGTGGCGGGCTTCCAGTCAAAGCCTATTTGTTGCGGCTCGAAGGCGCGGCGTTCCGCGAACGCGCCGCAGTGCCTGAGGCGACCGGGCAACTGGCGTTCAGCACGAGCTGAATTCAATTTCCGGAGTCGCTTGCAGCAGAGTGCGCGTGTATGGATGCTGCGGCGCGGTAGTGATCTGCTCGGTCGTGCCGACCTCGACCAACTCGCCTCGCTGCATGACTGCGATGCGGTTTGCCAGGTAGCGCACGATCGGCATCGAATGCGAGATGAAAAGGTAGGTCAGAGAGAGGTCGCACTGAAGCTGCTTCAGCAGGTTCACGATCTGCGATCCAACGCTAACGTCCAGCGCTGACACCGGTTCGTCGGCCACGATGAACCGAGGCCGCAATACCAGCGCTCGCGCAATGCCGATACGCTGCCGCTGGCCGCCGCTAAACTCGTGTGGGTAACGCGTTAGAGCTGAGGTATCAAGGCCCACCGCGCGCATCGCCTCAGCGGCGCGCTGAAGCCGCCCCGTGCGCGTCTCGTTGCCGTGGATTGCCATCGGTTCGCAGACAATCTGCTCCACTGTCATTCGGGGATCGAGGGAGCCGAAGGGGTCCTGGAAGATGATTTGCATATCACGCCGCAAACCTCGCAGCTCCGCACCCCCGGCGCGCAGCACATCATGCCCGTCGAAGTACACCTCGCCCGAATCCGGTTCCACAAGCCGCAGCAGCATCCGGCCCAGTGTGCTCTTGCCAGATCCCGATTCGCCCACCAGTCCCAGCGTCTCTCCTTCTTGGATCGTGAGTGAAACGTCGTTCACCGCGCGTACTTGAGTGGCGGAGCGCATTCCGAGGGCGGATTGGCCCGAGTTGAACGTCTTGGTGAGGCGCCGTGCTTCGACGAGAGGCATGCTGCCGATGGTAACAAATGGCCGGAACCGGAGAATCGCGATCGCGCGAATTCCGCTCTGGATGGGATTTCTGCCAGATGTTCACAACGGACGCTGCCGTTCTCGTTTAATTATGCCGGGACCCTGACGCCGCAAACACCGCTAGAATCGCGCCTCAAGTGCAATGGCGCAAAAATCAAAATCGCGATTGCACAAATTTTCGGCACCCGCCTGTGGACGAGCTGCACTCGCTTGAAAACAAACCAGATACAACCGCGAAAAAAGTGTTGACTTACAAGATAGCTGTAGTAAAAACACACTCGTTCTTTGACAGTTTCCAGGGTTCTTCCGGTTGGCGGTAAGTCCGGGGCTGAAGCGCGTTCACTGCTCCGCGCCCGCGGCGCAAGGTGGCAGAGGGACCGCGACGGTCAATAGCGAGCTGCTGGTTGAGGAGAACAAGAGACAAGTCAAAGGCAAGTCGGAATCCCGAGGCGTTGAACGGTTATTCCGATTAGTGGCGAGCCCGGAGTCCAAGCTGAGATCGAACACCGCGTACGCAAGTATCCGGTGAACACAGGTCGGCAAGGGTCTAAAGCGAACCGCTGGTCGAGAACAGCAGCTCAACAAAGCCTCGGGATTCTTCATTTGGATCGAGGAGAGATACGAAACGTCGCCGGACTTCTGATCCTGAGAACCGCCGTTATCAAGTCTTGAGAATTCAAGATTCGGCGAATGCCCTAGTGGACGAGGTGTTCCAGCGCCTGATGCACCAGCGACAAGCTGCCCGGCCACACGAGAACTAGAGCGACCGCAGCTGCGACTAATGCGGACGCGCTGGTCAGGAACGGGACCAACACTTCAGCGGGCTTGCCGGGATTGGGCTGGGGACGCAGCAAACGATCGACGCGTTCGGTTAATTCATGATCGTCGGCAACCAGCGAACTAAACAGATAGGAAAGCTGGGGTTTGGATCCCATCTTGGCCACACACACCAGCGCTGAGGCCAGCGACAAAGCGCGATTGGCATCGCCTTCCACAGCCTGGTCGTCGGCCGCCCATTCTGTGAACTTCGCCCAACTGCGTTCCAAAGCAGTAAAAGCCCGCAGGAACGGCACCACGTCAGGCGACAGCAGAATCAGGAAACGCTTGATATTGTCCCGCGACGTGCGATGTGCCCGCTCGTGCCGCAGCGCGGCGTCTCTTTGATCCGCAGTAAGTCCGTGCAGCACAGGCTTCGAGATGACCAGCCGAGGATGCACGACTCCCGCAACGGCCAGCACGGGAGCTTGGTCGGCGAGCAGCAAAGCCGGAGAAGGCTCACCCGGCACGTTAATCTTCCGCCCGTGGCGTTCGCACTGGTGGAGATACTGAACCGTTCCGCGCACGGCAGAAGCTACGCGCGCGAGGGACAGGGCCCAGATCGCAGCCCCGAGGGTCCCCATCAAGAAGCAGACGAACCCCACCTTTTCCCCAGCCGCTTCCGGCTCCAGCCACAGATAACTCGGAATGCAGAACGCCAGCACTGCGAAAACGGTGAGTACCATGGGAGAAATTCGCAAGAAGAACAAGAACCTGGCTGCGGAACTCGGCTTCATGCGCGCGGCCATCCGCATGGCCGTTGCCGCGCTGAGCCGAGTCGTCACTGCCAGCGCCAGATGAAGCACAAAAAACGAGGCACAGCAGAGACAGAGCAACCGCCAAGTGTACGTAAGACTCAAACTTGGTTCCTCTTGGTAAGCTCTTTACGCTTTCTGCGGATCTTCTCTTCCAACTGTTCCAGCAGCATCACGTCATGCTGGCCGACTGCGTCCACCAGTGATGACAGCAGCAGCTCGCGTGAGGGCTGTGAGCCCGCAAGCAAACCCGCAACCAGGTCTCCGGCGCGCTGGCGCTCCCATTCCTGATGGGAGAGGCGGGGCGTGTAAAGAAACGCGCGCTCAGATTTCTGGCGATCCAGTAGCCCCTTCTTGAACAGCCGGTCGAGCGTGGTCATCACGGTGGTGTAGGCCAGTCTGCGGTCCAGCTTCTCGACCACGTCGCGCACACTCTGCTCACCGGCAGTCCACAGGACTTCCATCACTTGGATTTCGAGAGGGCCCAGCAGCAATTGGCCCGAGTGGTTTATTAGTGCATTCATCGAGGGAAAAACCTTTCTGACACGTAGTAAGACTCTTTAACAACTATCAGTGGCGTAGGCCCCTTGTCAATCAAGGCAGGAGGCCGCCAAAGCGGTTTTCCGAACTGGGCGCCAACCAATATCGGGACAAATTGGCCCTTCGATTTTTTTGGAACTCCGCACACCCGGCGGGCGAATCTCCTACAAAGGATTGCTCACCCCGGCGACAAAAGCGTCGAGGGTAATCACAATCCGACGAAGTGGCAAGCCTCCGGCGATTCAGACCAGAACCGCCGGGGGCGCTTTTTTGACCGCCTCGAAATCAACCCCCCTACTTCCCAACTGGTTCAGCCTTGACCGTGAACTCCTGGCCCGTTACCGGCGCCAGGAAGGGAATAGCGTAACCTTTAACATCAATCTTTCCCGGCTTCTTCGCCTCGACTACCAAATCGTATTTGAACTCGCCCCGGCTAAAGGCTACGTCGCCGAGATGGAAGACCAGCATCCCGCTCTTCGAGCTACGCAAGGAAATCTGGTCCGGTGTCACATTCTTGACCACGAGAAGGATTTCTCCTCCCTTGTTCTCGTCAGCTTCGCGTTTCTTCTTTGATTCTCCTTTTTGCTTGGTCTTTCCTTCCCCTTCCCGCTTTTCCCGCTTGTCTTTCGGCAGTTGGAACCCCGGAACCATTTGGCGCGCCTGCTCAAGGTTAGTCGCCGGGAAGTTGCCGCTCCGCCACTCCGGTTCAGGTATGTCGCCGGGACCGTCCAAGGTCGGAAACACGATCAAAGTCTGGCCTTCCTGCAACTCACGTCCGTTGTTCTTGATGAAGAAGTTGCCCACCACCACGGGCAGTGCAATCACTTTCGATCCTTCCGCGATGAAGAGCGGCCGCGCCCCAGGTTCGGTGAGCTCCGGGATGCTGATGTAAGCGCTGTAGGGAGTCTCGGCCACGATCGTTGCTGGACGATCGGCGAAGGCTGCGAAGGTCTTGCTGGCGTCGCCGCTGAAGGGCCCGCTTACCGCGCAGAGTTGACCCTTCAGGCAGAGCGCTGCCGCTTGATAAGACTTCGGTAGTTGCTGCTTCGTTGCCGCGCCCGGTGGAAGGTTCAGCGCTCTTGAAACCGAGTGGTCTGGATTACCGGTCTGTCGAAACGTGATGGTCAGTCCGGCGCCGTCGGCGGGCACAACAAAGGTAATGGGCCCGTCGGCGCGCTGCCGGCCTTCGCCAGGAATCTCGACATTCCAGCCCCAGAGCCGCGACGCTTCACCGGCGGATTCGAACGGCACCGCTACTCGCGTAACCGTTACCTCCGGCATGCCGTCATATTCACCTGGATTCTCCACCAGACTGCCGGACACTCGCTCACCCGCCCGGAGCTGGGCGGGTAACACCACACCGACCTCCCGGGGCGCGGTGGTGATGGGCGGCTGGACCGGAGTCGCGGGCAGCATATGCCCGATCTTCTGTTGCTGGCGGGCCCTATTTCGCGCCGCCTCCAGATGCTGCATCACCTCGTCGTAAGAGAAGGTCTTCACCTGCTCGGCCCCGCCCTCCGATTCTTCGCCCGCAGGACATTGGATGGGCTGGTAGGCTTGCGCAGCGATATCCCATTCGTTGCAGCGGTAAACTCCGGTCCACGGGTCGTGTGTCAGCTTGTGGCCACCGACCTGCTTGCCTGTCTCGTCGAAGACCTGGATGAATTCTCCGGTGAAGTTCGAGCTTTCGTCATAGGTGTTCCGAGCTACCCTGCGGACCTTGCCGTTGGGCCAATACGTCGTGTCGGTTTGTTGGGCGCCGAAATACCCCGCGATGTATTCGTAATCAACCTTTTGCTGGACCTTGCCATCCGCGCCGATGGTGCGCATCTCAGTTACCTTCCCGGCAGCGTTGTAGTCCATTTCAATTTTTCCGCCTGCACCGTTGCTTCTTACTTCTGTGTGCTGGGCGGCCGTAGTCGCGACGAAAGCCAGTAGCGTGAAAAGCACGAGCATCCACCAACGATGCGAAACGAAAGCGTGCCGATTCTGTTGCACGTGATATCCCCTTGATGAGACCTTGAGACTCAGGCAGAGTGAAATGTGGAAGTTCTTTTGCAAAACGAAGGGCGGCCTACTCCGCCCGTGGCTGATACGTCAGATATAAACACCGGTCTAGAGGCAGGCCCGTTCTCTTCCAGCAACTGAAATTTCGAGTGTAGCACGCAGGAAATGGCGTCAAACACTCCCTCACGCCGCGGGTGGAACACTCGGTACATCCAGCATTCCCAGCTTCTGCTCGAAGGGCAGAAACACCGAAAATGCAGTTCCGCTCTTACTGGGACGAACGGCACTGCGAAGGTAAATGGTTCCCTCGTGCTTCTCGATAATGCCGCGGCTTACCCAGAGGCCCAATCCAGTTCCCTTTTCTCCCTTTGTTGTATAGAAGGGGGCAAACAGGTTCCTGCGCACACCGATGGGAATCCCTGCGCCGGTGTCCAGGACAGTGACACGAACGCCCCCGCAACCGGGATCGGAAGCGTAGCTGGATTCGCGGATGTGCAAGATGAGCTTGCCTCCTTGCGGCATGGCATCGATGGCGTTACCCACGAGGTTGGAGAACACCTGACGTAGTTCACCGGGAAATCCGCGCACCGGGCGGGTTGTGTCCACGCGTTGCTCTACTTTGATATGACCTCTCCTGATTTGGGGGGCGTGCAGAACCAGCACACTCTGAATAACGTCTGCGAGGTCAACCTCAACCGGGGCACGGGCCTCGCGATGGAAGGTCAGCAGTTGTCCCGTAATCTGCGCGATACGCCCCAGTTCGTCACTGGCCATCTCTAGATATTGGGCCGAGGCGGCACTCGCCTCCTGTTCGTGGCGCAGTAAGTAGATGAGGTTGGAGACGGTATCCAGCGGATTGCGGATCTCGTGGGCAATCGTTGCTGACAAACGTCCCGCCTGCGCAAGACGTTCGCTGGTGCGCAGCGTCTGTTCGGTCTGGCGCCGTTGCGTGATGTCGCGAAAGACGATCACTACTCCGACGAGCTGGCTACGATCATTGCGAATTGGCGCGGCGGTCAGCTCAATTGGGTATTCCTGTTGCAATCGACTGACCAGCATCAAGTTGTTGGAGAGTCCTACCACACCTTGAGAACGGCGAACCAGTTCTACCGGATCATCGATATCCGTGCGGAACTTTTCATCGATAATCCGCATGACTTCCTGTAGCGGCCTCCCATGTGCGGCTCCACCGTCCCATGCGGTCAGCTGCTGGGCCACAGGATTGAGGAATGACACTCTTCCGGCGGCATCGGTGGCGACGACAGCATCGCCGATGCTGTTCAGCGTGATCTGGAATGACTCCCGGCTTTCCGTTAGTTGCTGCGACTTCTCCTCTTCAGCCCGGAGATGGGCCTCGTAGGTGGAGGAGAGAGCGTACAATTCGCGGCGGGTGAGAGTGAAAAGAAGGAATGCCACCAGCAGGGAGAGTCCCACTGCGGTACCGTCAGCGATGTTGCCCAGAATGGTGGAGCGGCGGTAGCGAACATCTCCGTAACCCTTCTTCCGCTGCGACAAAGGTCGCGCTGCTTCGCCCGGATCTGGTCCATCAATTCCTTGCCGGCCTGAAATCTCCTGGAGGACAGAGATTTGCCGACGGGCTGCTGCAGGAGAGCCTCCGCATAGTTAATCCAGCCACGAATGGCGTCCTGTATTTCCTTCAATCGAAGCTGCTGATCGGGCGTGTCGGCGGTAAGCTTCAGCAGAAGCGCGAGCTGCTCCGGAACCCGCGTCTTGGCGGCTTCGTAGGGATCCAGAAAGCTCTTGTCTCCGGTCAGGTGGTAGCCTCGAACACCGGTTTCCATGTCCACCATGTAGCGCATTAATTGGCGGGAGTTGGAAATTACCTGCTCGGCGTGATCCACCCATTTCAAAGATCTGGTCAGCGTCAGGATCTCCACCAGGAGGGTTACAGCGAGCAGCACCAGCAACACAACCGGTATCAGAACGGTGCGGCGTAGCAACCTCTGGAAACTGCGTTGGTCCATAACTGTCCGTCGCCCCGAAACCGTTCGATGATACAGCAACTTTGCAACGGGCTGAAGCCCTTAGTCGCCGGAAATTGGGGGTGGCACCAGGCCGGAAGAGGGACGGGACAGCAGCACAACTATTTCGATATAGCAACAAAGCACCCAGAAAGATGGAATCATGAGCACAAACGTTGGTCAAAGAAGCCACTTTAGAGGAAGCGAATCTACCGGATCACCATTGACCAACCCTCAACCCAGCACATTCAGAGTCCGTTGTAAAATGCGATCACGGCACTCTCGCGGGTGAGAATGCACGAAGCGCGGGCGACGCATTGTAATGTCCCAACGTCCATGAACCGGTTTACCAAGCCGTACATCGTCGTTGTGCTGTTTGCAATGTCAGCACTCGCCCAAGGGCCGACGCAGATCAAGCCCGGCTTCAATCTTTTCTCTAAGCAGCAGGACATTCAGCTTGGACAAGAAACAGCCGCCCAAGTGCGTAAGCAGATGACTGTCATCAAGAGCCCAACGCTTACGGCGTACGTAAACGCAGTTGGCAAGCGGCTGATGGCTTCGCGGGAAGCAACGGCGAGTGGCTTTCCGTTCACCTTCGAAGTGGTCGCCGACCCGAGTATCAACGCTTTCGCATTGCCCGGTGGACCAATGTTCATTAACACTGGACTGCTGCGAGCGGTGGACAACGAAGCGCAGCTGGCAGCCGTGATGGGGCATGAGATGTCGCACGTGATTCTGCGCCATGGCACGAACCAGGCTTCGAAGGCCGACCTCATTGAGTTGCCGGCGATGCTCGCCGGCCAGATTGCCGGCAGCGGCGGGATGATGGGACAGCTTGCGCAACTGGGCATCGGACTCGGGGCCAACAGCGTGCTGCTAAGATTCTCTCGCACCGCGGAAAGCCAGGCCGACATCATGGGCTCGCACCTGATGGCTGAAGCTGGCTACGATCCGATCCAGATGGCAGAGTTTTTCGATAAGTTGAACGCTAACGGTGGTTCGAGTGCGCTGCAGTTTCTCTCCGATCATCCCAATCCGGGCAACCGCGCAAAGGCCATCGAGCAGGAGGCCGCACGTTTGCCCGAGCAAACGTATGGCTATCAGACAGGCCAGTTTCAGCAGATGAAGAAGGTTGTCGCGACCATCCACGAGCCTCCGCCGAAGCCGCAGCCTACACAATAGTTTCACTTCGCGTTGCAGGCGCTCATTCCGGCTATCGGTCAAGTCGACAGTCTAGCAACTGGAGGGGAAATTGCCTTCACTACGGTCACCGCATCGCCAAGCCTAATACTCGCAGCGGCCTGTTCGGGCCGGTAGTATTGCCCGAAGGCAACACCCTCGCCTTTGCGGCGGAACTTCGCCAGAGTAGCGAGCGGCTCGGGACCGCTCGGGGTTCCGCTCGCTTGATCAATCGTGGTAATAACGCAGCGTTCGCAGGCTTTGATGGCGCGGAAAACAGCTCCCGCGATGGCGATTCGCTGCCATTCATCCTCCTCAAATGGTGCGGCATCGCTGACCACGATGTTCGGCCTGAAGCGGTTCATGGGCAACGGCACTGCGAGCCTCCGGTTCAGCTCCTCCAACGACGATTCGCCGATGATCAGGACGGGAGAATCGTCATGAAAAGCGACATCGCGTTTGAGGCGGAAGACGTCGGCGCGAATCGAAAGCAGCTGGCACGGCATGCCAATTATTTCACTGAGCGCTTGATTAATAGACGAAGCTGCTGCGACACCAACGTAGGAATGGCCCCAGACGTCGACTACGACCTCATTGTTGGTCCAACTGGCGGCGTCATGGGGTACCAGAAGATCTTCACGGCCCGGCGCCGCCACGCGGAGAGCGCTCGCCTCAACACTCGGGGTAAGAGTGGCGACGCGCGGGCATTCGCGCTGCGTGATCATGTGCGCCTCGGGATCCACCAGCATCCAGCGGCGATCATTTTCCAGCCCGTAGGAACAGACGAGTGATTCTTCGAGCGCACTACCTCGCAATGACTTGATCGGATATACGTTAATGGCGGAAACATTCATCATCGTCGTACTTCCCGAACTCGCATGCGCAATCTTGGTGACGCGTTAGCATGCCACAGACGTCGCCGTGTTTAACCGACCGCCGCCTCCTCAGGAACAATCTCTACGCTCGACGTGATTTGAAACGCGGGACTGAGCGAGCGATACACGGGACAGCTTTGTGCGTAAACAGCGTGGACGCGTTCCACCGTGTCGCGCACCGCTTCGGGTTCCTCGGCCCGCAGTGCATGTCTAACGTGCACGCGCTTGATCACCAGCACTCCGCCTTCACTTTCTACTTCACCGCGAACGTCGCAGGTTAGGCGGCCTTCCTTGGCATTGATTTTGCGCGCATCCAGCGCGCCGGCAAAGGTGCCGAGCATTCAACCGCCGAGTGCGGCGATGACGTAGTCGATGGTCGCAGCGTGTGGCTCGGGCAGCTGGCTCTCGTCAATGCCATAATGCTTCGCGATTCCGCCATGGACGCTGAACATCACCGGCTGCGGCTCGCCGGGCAGATACGCCCTGCGCAGCGGTCCCTTAATGCGCTCGATACGCGCGTTGGACGTGTATGCTACTTCAGCCATGATCTTCTCCTTGTGGCGTCCCATACCGCGCGTCAGCAATTCGGAACAAACATGTGCATCGAGCAGGCGCCAGGATGTCATCGCGAAAATCTCACCGAAGCGCTTATCTGTTTCTACCGGTTAACAGTCTACAACCACTACCGGAACATCCGCTTTTGCAACTCATCTGGCTCGGTTGACATCCGGTTTTGAAAGGGTGCGGCTTCAGCCGCGCCGAACCTGGCTCTTTCTCATTCTTGTCATCTGGAAAGAGCGCGAGGGAGCAATGCGACGGAGCCCGACTGAGGGACCTGCTTTTTCTCAAGCTTCTGCCCCTTTTCTCTTGTCAGGATGTCAGCGAAGCCAGCTCATCTGCTAAATCGTGATGGCTCGTATCAGGGCACGACCTTTAGTCGTGCCGAACAGAGCGCAGAAAGGGACGGGGCTTTAGCCCCTACATCGATAATCCAAGTTCCCTCAGGGGCTGAAAGCCCAGGTTCTTGGTCGACCGGGCGGCGGCACGGTTTTCGAGCTGACATCCTCAGGCCAATTGGGGCGCCGCCGGTGGCTGCGATAATGGCGGCTCCGGCGTCGTCTGGGAGATCACGCCGTAACTCAAATCGCGTCTCACATAGCCAGACCGCGGCTTCGGAGGACTTGTACAGTCCTTCGAGGCCGGTTTTCTCTTTCCCTCCTGACTTCCGCGCCAGTCGTATCTCAGAATTATGTTGACAGAGCCTTCTTGCTGCATGATGATTCCGAACCGTTGCGCATATTCGGTGAGGAGAAGCGACTGCTGATCTGGGAAATCGCCCAGCAGACCAGTGCTTCGAGAGAGGACATCATGAGCAGAGCAACCATTTCGAAAGGGAAGACAGCAACTGTGCGTTTGTTAGTCGGCCTCGTCGTTCTCTTCGCTCCTCTAATTTGCTTCAGCCAGGACGCAGGCCAGGTCAAGTTTGTAAATTCGTGCAAATACAGTTTGACCTTTAATTCAACCGGCCCGCAGGTCGGCACGCTGGCTCCCGGTGGGCAGAAGTCATTTGCCATTTCGTCCTTCAATCAAGGAGGCCAGAACCGAATCATTGTGTACCCTAACCTCACCGACAATCAGTGCCCAAACTGCGACGGATGGACTGACCTCGGCGGACCTCCCGGGACTACGCAACGCGCCGGTTGGATGTGGGAAGGCAATGACGCCAAATACGCCGCCTATTGCAATCCCAGCCTTAGTGGGCGCGGCATATGCGTGCAGCAGCATAATTGTTGTGGCGCCCACATGGTTCAGGATGGCACCTTTGGCACGCACTTTGAGTTCACGCCCAAGGGAACGCCGTCGAACGACTTCGTCAACTTGAGCACGAACTATGGCTCGGGCCCTCATTCGCCGCCCAATCTGTGTCCAAAGGGTGGACCAGATGACTGCGTGGACAAGGCAGCCGTTATCTTTTACAACGTGCCCATCGCGTGGACGACCAACCTGGACTGCTCTTTCACCAAGAAAGGCACAAAAGTGAAGGGCGGAAAGTGCTTTGCGGCGAACTGTCCGGATGCCTACCAGCATCCGACTGACGACAAGCAAGTCGCGTGTTCTGTCAACGCGAGCCGCGGCTATGTGGTGACTTACTGTCCGGAAGGCTCAAGCATGCCCAATCCGTAGTACTTCTAGATCACGAGTTGGCCGCACCGGTGCAGCATTCGTCGTCGCTTGCTCGTGGCGCTCTGCCCTCAAGGGTGAGAGGCCTTTGCCAGACACGCCTCTCGCCTCCGTCGGCGACGCGGGCCATTCCTAGCGAGGCGTCGTGCCCTGACTCGCTGCGTCAGACTTCAAAAGACCGGTTCGCATCTCGGCGTTCGGCTCGACGCGCAGCATCTCTCTAGGATGACGGCGCTAATAACACACTTCAGAACGAAAGTCGCGGCGCAATCCTCAATATTCCATTCGGAGAGGCCGGGAGTACGACCTGCTAAATAACCTACTTTCAGTCGGTTAACTCCATAACTTATTCCCAACAAATTCCTAACACGTTTCTAACCGGTTCTTTAGGACTCCGGCGAGCCGGTTTGGTACTTTCCACTCGCAGCCGATGATGGCGCAGGAATTCTGGAAGCAAATGCAAGCTTGGTTGGCTTCCTCCAGAGGACATCGGCAGCAAAATCAACATCAGTTTCCGGCTGCCGCCGCAAACATGTTTAGGAGAATGGACCATGAAACGCTTCGCAATCGCTCTGACCTTCGCTCTGCTGCTCTGCACCTCCATGTGGGGACAAGCATCCTACAGCTTCCAGACTGTCAATTACCCTGGCGACACGTTCACTCAGTTACTTGGCGTCAACAACAGCCTGCTGATTGCCGGCTACCACAATTTCAACCAGAACTCGGGCTTCACCCTTAAGTTGCCCGTCCAGTTCACCACCGAGAACTATCCCAACTCAATGATGACCCAGGTCATTGGCATCAACAACATCGGCACCACGGATGGTTTCTACGTTGACAACAACGGCAACACTCACGGCTTTTACGACACCAAAGGCACCTTTACCACGGTCGATTATCCGGGAACGCCCTTTAACCAGTTGCTCGGCCAGAACGATATGGGCCAGGCTTCGGGCTACTACAGTCTGAGCCAGAACAACTCAACTCCCGACGTTCCCTACGTTTACGACGAGCTGGGCGGAGGGGTTTTTCAGGTGATCACCATTCCGGCCGCGGTCGGCGGAGCGCAGGCCACTGGCATCAACAACTCGCAGCAAATCAGCGGGTTCTACATCGACGGCGCCGGCGTAAACCACGGCTTCCTGCTGAACTTCGGCCTGCTGGTGACGCTCGATGCTCCTGGTAGCACCTTCACGCAAGCCCTGGGACTGAACAACAAGGGACAGGTGGTTGGTGACTATATGGACGTTAATGGCAACACCCACGGCTTCGTGTGGACCAGTGCGGGCGGCTTTACGACCATCGACGTTCCCGCTGGCGTAGGCACGACCGTCGTCAACGGCATCAACGACCTGGGCGTGCTGGTCGGGTTCTACGGCACGGCGCCGATCAACAGCGGCTTCGTCGCTTTTCCTCACTAACCTCCAGCTCTTCGCGGTGACAACGTTCCCCGTCCTGGCGAAAGCAGGGCGGGGATTTTTTCGTCCCGCGCACTTCGGCTTGCAATATCACGGAGTATCATCACAGAACGTTCTTCCAGGAGAACCACGCGATGGAATGGGAGCGTTTAGTTCGCTATGTGCTGCTGGGAAGAGGCGACCTGGAACAATACGCGATCCTGCTGGTGCGCGTTGCTCTCGGGTTGTTCTTCGCCATCTCGGGGGCAAACAAGCTGTTTGTCGCCAGCCGAACCCAAGCCATGTACGAAACGCTGGTCGAGGCCCAGGTTCCGTTTCCGCACGTGATGACCTATTTCGTGTCGGCCGTCGAGTTTGTCGGCGGATGCTTGCTGACCGTTGGGCTCCTCTCGAGCTTGGCTTGCGCGGCTTTGCTGGTCAATATGCTGGTCGCCATCCTGACCACGAAGCTTTCCGCGATGCCGAAGGGACTTTCGCCTCTCAACTGGCTCGACGATTTCCTTTACCTTCCAGAAGTCCTGTACGTGCTTTTCTTTCTCTGGCTGATCTGCTCGGGGCCGGGAAAATTCAGCTTCGACTACTGGCTCGCCCGCAAGTTATGGAAATAAGCCAGCCGCACCAGGGAACTCGCTTGCGAATGGAAGTTAACGCTCGCCGACGAACTCCGTGGCGTTGGTCATGTAGAGCTCGTGGACCTTCTGATTGATTTCGTCGGGGGTGAGACCGACTGACGCCATATAGTTGCGCATTTCGTTGCGCTTGTTGGCGTCAACCGTGACCCTCGGACTCCCATCGACGAAGACCCGTACATCCGACCCTGTTCTCACTAACCGATACTTGTGCATGGCCTCATTGTAGCGGGTAATCGCTCGCGACGCCGTGGTTCGATGGAGCGGTTCGTGGGCGAAGGCTATTAACTGATCGGTAATATAAGGTGACCTCGCAATGACTTTCCAATTTCTGGACGGACTAGTGACAGCCTAGTTACTCCCCCTCCCCCCTCCCTTTTCTTTAGAATCATGGGACTACGAACTTTCTCCCGGCAAATTCTTGAGTCCCATAGGTTTACTAAGTAACTCTTTTTATTGCATCACTTACGAGACCCGATTTGCCTCCCGTTTGAAGATCTGCGAGGCGGCCGGGGAGGGTGGTAGTTATGAACTGGTAACCAGACCCTCGTTCTGTCCACGATTGCCTGCCCACTCTCCACCGACTTTTCAAAGACCTTTTCCACGGCCCACACACTGGGTGCGCCCCCGAAGACACAGCAACCTCGCCCTCGCACTTCGGTAATACCGCACCGGGTCGGTAATCGACAAGTACGCAGATCACGTTCGGGTGTGATGAGGAGAAAGAAAATCCTCGCTCCAGCAAAACTGAATTGACAAAGCCTCCTGTCGTCCATGTGCGGATTGGCGCGCCGTTGCCGGGGCGACGCCAGACACTGATCTTCGTGACGGAAGACGACGAAATTTTAATTTGATTTCCCAGCCAAACGAGCGCACAATTCCGGGATTCCGGTCACGATACCGGCACGAGCGCCACTTCTCCTGCCTTGGTGATGCGGATAGGTACCCACGTAGTCGACCCCGGAAATCCTGTTTTAGGGCCCCCATCAACTTTGAGCCAAGGAGAAAAAATGCGCCAATCAACGCCAACCTTCGCGCGCATTCTGAGCAATGCGTGGATTCCACTTCTCTGCCTCGTGCTGTTTCTCACGATTCAGCCGTGTGCAAGCGCCGCTACAACCACTTACACCATGACAGAATCAGGAGATTTCGGAACTCTGAACCTAAGTACAGGGAGGGTTTACCAAGCTAGGGAACCTCTGAACAACCACTGCCATTAAGCCAGGCAATGGCTCCACAGGGAAGATTCAGAGCGGTTCCTGCATTCCGGGCAAGCTACTTGGTCCCTCCGACTCACCCGTTCGGGTGGTCGGACACTCTTGGCAGACACTACGTCGCCGAGTACAGCAGCCTCTTGCGAACCATAAACAGGTTCACCAGTGCGCAGGTGGCAAACAGTCGGTTGGCGTTCTTCGCCAGTCCTCGGTAGCGCACCTTCACGAATCCGAACTTCAGCTTCAGCACCCCAAACACGTGCTCCACCTTGGAGCGCACCGTTGACTTCGTCCGGTTCCTGGCTCGCTCCACTTCGTCGATCCATTTCTTATAGCGATAGCGCCGATGCGTACAATCCTGCGCCCGCGGCGCACATTGCTGGATGACATCCCTTTGCCCGCGATACGCCTGGTCGCCCCACACCCGGGTTTCCTCCCCGTGCAGCAAGTCGGGCAGCACGGTAGCATCCGCCACATTGGCCGGCGTCACCAGCGCGCTGTGAATCAGCTTGGTCTTGCTGTCCACCCCCACGTGCGCCTTCATCCCGAAGTACCACTGCTTGCCCTTCCTCGTCTGGTGCATCTCCGGGTCGCGCTTCTGCTCCCGGTTCTTGGTCGAGCTCGGCGCATGGATGATGGTCGCATCCACGATCGTGCCCGTGGTGATCCGTACTCCCTGGCTCTGCAAATGCAGGTTGACCGCTTCCAGCATCCGCCCGCCCAACCGGTGTTCTTCCAGCAGATGACGGAACTTACACACGGTGGTCTCGTCCGGCACCGGCTCCCGACCCAGATCGATGCCCGCAAAGCTGCGCATCACCGCCGAGTCGTACAGCGCCTCTTCCACCGCCGGGTCCGACAGGTTGAACCACTGCTGCAGAAAGTAAATACGCAGCATCCGCTCCACCCCCACCGGCTGGCGTCCGTTGCCCGCCTTGGGGTAGTAGGGCTCGACCAGCCCACAGAGCTTGCTCCACGGCACCACCTGCTCCATCTCTTCCAAAAACAACGCCCGCCGCGTCTTCTTCGTGTACCGCTCGAATCCATTCATCATCGCCAGTGTCCTCTGCTTCATCTGGCTGTCAATGTACCTGGATTCGCGGTGAAAAAGGAGAGCTTAATCAGAGTCTCCCTAGGCAATTCTGGCCTGACGCCCTCAGGTATGGGAGAACTAGGCAGCAACCTGTATATCGGAAGCGCCAAAACCTTGTATCAAGTCAACCTGTCAAATGGGACCCTGACGGCCATAGGCAACGCATCGATTACCTACCGCGGGTTCGGCGCCACGACGTCCAGTCTGTACGCTATCAGTGAAAGCACCTACAACCTCTACAGCATTAACGCAGCCACCGGAGTTGCCACGCTCATTGGACCGACCGGTCTCGGTCTGGCAGGCGCCGCCGTCGCAATGTCGGCAAAGGCCGGCGCGTTGTACGCCACGGTGGACTCGGGAGGAGGTTCGATTCTCTATTCCGTCAGCACCTCCACGGGCGCGGCTGCGATGATTGGCAACACAGGGTTAAGCCAGATCGGGTCCATGGTGTATCAGAACGGCCTACTGTATGCCGGCACCGAAGGTGGAGCCCTGTACACGTTGGATCCTGCAACGGGAAAGCCTACCTTTGTAGCTAACACGGGCATCAATCCCTGGGGGTTGGGCGAACCAGCCTCGACCTTCAGCAGACTTCACGCTTTCAGTAACGGACAGGATGGAGCATATCCGCTGGCTGGCCTGACGAAGGATCGGGCCGGAAACCTTTATGGAACGGCAAGTGGCGGGGGCCTTGGTTATGGTACGGTCTACAAGCTGACCTACAAAGGATCGGGCTGGACCTTTGGCCCGCTATATGAGTTTCAGGAAGGCAATGACGGGGCTTTTCCCGACGCTCCCGTGACCATCGGCCCGGACGGAAGCTTGTATGGTACGGCGAATCAGGGCGGCCCGGACGGTGACGGCACGGTTTACCGGCTGAGGCCGCCTGTGACAGCCTGCAGGGCTGCACTCTGTCCCTGGTCGGAAACCCAGCTTTATGCGTTCACGGGAACCGGTGGCGATGGATATTATCCCGGACACGGTGGTGTCGTTTTCGACAGCGCAGGCAATCTCTACGGCACCCTAACCCGCGGCGGCGCTCATAACGCCGGAGCGGCTTACGAACTGACGCCTTCCGGTCCCCCCTGGACAGAGAAGGTCATCTACAGCTTCCAATCGGCAACCGACGGGTGCACACCTTATGCCGGTCTGATCTTTGACAAGTCCGGCAATCTCTACGGAACGAATTACGGCTGCGGGTTCAACGGCTATGGCACCGTTTACCACTTGAGCTACTCAGGGTCCTGGACGTTGGGCGTTCTCTACGCTTTTCAAAACGGAGTTGGAAATCCACCTGACGGGGCCAACCCCTATGGCGGCCTGATTTTTGACGCCTCGGGCAATGCCTATGGGACTACGGCCCATGGGGGTTCAGGTGGAGGCACGGTTTTCGAGTTGATGCCTTCCAACGGTGGCTGGAACTTCACTACGATTTACGATTTCCCAAGCAGCGGCTATGGCCCGTATGGCGGTTTGGTCATTGATGCAGCAGGAAATCTCTATGGCACAACCTACAGTGAGGGGAACTACCGTTCCGGAACGGTTTTTGAGCTGACACCCTCGAACGGCGGCTGGATCTACACGGACCTTTACGAGTTTGCGGACGGACAAGACGGCGCCTATCCCTACGGAAGTCTGGTGCTCGACGCCGCCGGCAATCTCTACGGCACAGCGTCGAGTGGAGGTAACGGCCTCGGAACGGTTTTCGAGGTGACGCCAAACTAAAGTCGATTGCGACTGGGTGAGTGTTCCCACCCAAGCAGAGGAAGCTTGGGTGGGGCACCCCCTAAGACCCAAAGACCGGTCCCGGCGGCGGTGAAATATTCCCAACGATAGCTGGCCGCGTACTTCGCCGGCGTGGCGACGATCGGCGACGTGCGATACACCCTCCGTCGAGGAACGGCCAATGCGCGATGGCTACCAGCCAGTGGCGCGTGTTGAGCGCCCACGCCTTGAACGCCGGAATTCCCCATCTCCCATGATGATCATCAAGGCAAAGAAGGGAGACCAGGCTTTCATGATCTGGCCGCCGGTGTACTTGCCACTTAGTTAGTCACACCTCTACATGACGCAGCTCACCGACTTCTATGACCAATCGGAGTAAATGAGATAGTGGATTTGTACGCAGTCAGAGATCTGAGCCGAAAGGCCATCGAGGAGGAAAGATGCCAGCCGTACTTGACGCCGTTGAGCCGAAGGTGATTCAGGCAGCCGAAATGGATTGGAATCCGCACCCGAAGTTTGCAGGGGTGGAAATTGCTTATCTGCTTACTAAGAAGGAAGAAGATGTGGACATGACATGCGCCATCGTCCATTGGAAGGTGGGGGCAGAGATTCCGCGGCACATCCACGAAGATTCGGACGACATTTTGTAC
Source organism: uncultured Acidobacteriaceae bacterium (assembly GCA_963833155.1). Lineage (GTDB taxonomy): Bacteria > Acidobacteriota > Terriglobia > Terriglobales > Acidobacteriaceae > Bog-257. The sequence goes on along the minus strand of CAWHWY010000016.1, from coordinate 150,385 downwards.
ATCTTGAAGGGCAAGGCGAAAATCTGGATTGAAGGCTACGGCGACATTCCGCTGAAGGCGGGCTCGTTCGTGAGGGTCCCCAAGGGCGTTTTGCACCAGCCGCATGACGTTGAGGAAGACCTGCTAGCGCACGACACGTGGTTCCCGGCCACCGTCTGAGGGCGGCATAACGTCAAGCACGCGCGGCCACTGTCTGGTCCGAAGCGGCCCCTGTCCTTTTGTCACGGAACTTTAATCAAGGCTCCGCTGGCCACGGCTGAGGCGATTGGGTAGGATAAATCGGGTCTGAACAGTCCTCTTATGCTTTGGCTCAAACTTGCCCTCGGTTTGCTCTGCTCAGCAACGATGTTGGCCGCGCAGGACATTCCCGCCGGGACCGCGCTGCCGGTCACGCTGAACGCAACCTTGGACGCCAAGAAAGACAAGCCCGGCCAGAAGATCGAAGCCCGGCTCATGCAGGACGTTCCGCTGCCTTCCGGAGAAAAGATCAAGTCGGGATCGCATGTCATTGGTCACATCGTGGACGTGACCAAGCCCGGTAGCGGCGGCTCGGGCATAGCGTTGAAGTTCGATCAGCTCGAAGCTGGGGGAAAGGCGATCCCATTGACCCTAAGCGCGCGGGCCATTGCGGCCATGGAAAGCGTGTCTGCGGCGCAAGTCCCTATCGATGCTACGTCGGATTCCGAGTCCTCGAGTGAGTGGGTAATGCGGCAGGTGGGCGGGGACATCGTAAACCGCGGCCGGGGACTGGTGTCCTCCAGCGTTGGCATCGTTGGCCAGTGGAAGGGTGGTGTCTGGGCAAAGCTAGCCTACGTATCCGGCTGTCCTCCACACGATGTCCCAAGTGACGAACAGGCGATGTGGGTATTTTCCGTGGGCGCCTGCGGTCTCTATGGGTTTCGTGATGTCAAGCTGGTCAATGCCGGAGACGGCACCCCTGCGGGCCAGATCGTGCTGGAATCGTCGCAGGATTTACATGTCGGCGGCGGCAGCGGATGGCTGCTGATTGTAAGTGCAGCTTCTGCGGCAACGAAGTGAGCAGGTCTTCCATCTGCAACGAACAGGTGTCATGCTGAGCGGAGCCAGCCCTGGTTTTGGGCAGGCGGAGTCGAAGCACGTCTTTCAACTCCGACATCTGGGACGGAATAGGGGCCCTTCGACTCGCGGCAAAGCCCCCCGCTCTCAGGGTGACAGCGTAGTTGGTGTGGTCTTTACTCCCGCGGTCGCGTCTACTCCACCTCGTGCTTCGCGGTATAGCCGTCGCGAGCAATGATCTGATACTTGATGTCGTGGTTCTTCTGGTCCTTGATCTCCAGGGGTTTGTCGTTGGGTCCGACCAACTCCACCTTCAACTTACGGTAGGTGCCATCCTGCTTGGTATTGGTGGGCTTGTAGGTAATGGTGTACTGGTCGCGGATGGACCCGGCGATCTCACGAAAGATGCCCGGCAACTCACCTTCCAGGCGCGGCTTGTACCAACGTCCACCTGTCATCCTGGCGAAGGTGTTCATCTGGTTGTCGGCCTGTATATAGTCCATCATGGCCATCGACATGTCGGGACTGCTGCCATACATCGCATCCATAAAGTTTAGAAATGCCGCACCTGTACTGATCGTATAAATGGTGACGTTGGGCGTGAGCTTGACCTTCTTCAAGATCTGGTCGAGCGTGAGCTTGCTGAAGGTGTCACGTCCGCTGGCTACCACCACCAGTTCCTTGCGCCCGGGGAGGCGGTCCAGGCGGTCGAGCGTGTCATACATGGCGTCGAAGATGTTGGTCTCGCTGAAGCCCGGAACCTGTAGGGTATTCAGTGCGCCAAAGATGGCTTGCTTGTTCTGGGTGAAATCCACCAGGATGTGGTCCCTCATATCGAATTCGACCACCGCGACCCAATCCTGCGGCTGCAGGTTCGAGGCAAACATGTAAGACGCGTTCAGCGCGTCGTACATGAACTGATAGTTGGTAGCCGCGAACTCCACCAGCAGCACCGCGGTAATCGGCGCCTTGCTCATGGTTACGCTCTGGATTTGCTGCGGAACGCCGTCCTCGTAAACCTTGAAGTGCTCTTTCGCGGCCTCCAAGGGCAGCGCGATCGTACGTCCGTCCTTCTGCACCACACGAGCATCGACCGACACCACGGGAACGTTCACGTGCAGGGAGAATTCCGGAGTGTCGGCCGGCTTGGGTTTCGGTGGCGGAGGCGCCTCTTCCGTATCGTTCTTCTTGGGGACTGCGATGGGCCCGGAATCGCCGGAAGGTCCACCAGCCTCATCCGGAACCTGGCTGCTCTGGCTCGGCTTCGACTGGTTGCTGCTGGACGACTGAGCGTGCCCGGCCAAAGTGAACAGAGAGACGCTTACCACCAACGCGACAACTACCACGGCTAACGTGCTAAGAACGCCGGGTGAAATTTTCAGGTGCTTAGGGTGCTTCACAGAACACATCGGGATGCCTCATGGGCCACGCTTTCTGCTAGTATAAATCCAATTTGTGCCCGTTTGATTCGCTGCGACCGATTCAAAAATTGCCCGGCCTGTTGTTAGACGCTGGGACGGCCGCAAACGTTATGGAAGTCCGCGCTCTCGGCCCGCGCCGAATCAGGCCCGAGCGGGGTGCTACTCGCGGAGACTACGGCAAAGCCGCTTGGCGGCTTAAAGGGATGGGGAGCATGCTCCGCCGCGCGATTTCGTCGCTTCTACTGTGTCTCAGTTCTTTGGCGGCTACTGCTGCCGACCAGCCAAAAGTCCAGATTTTGCCTTTGAGCCAAGTCAAGGCCGGCATGCACGGCGTGGCCTATACCGTCTTCGAAGGCACCCAGCCGGAGCCGATGGAGGTCGAGATTCTGGGCGTGTTGCGCAACATGGCCGGACCGAAGTCGGATGTCATCCTGGCGCGGTTGCACGGCAAGAAGGTCGAGTACACGGGTGTGGTTGCCGGAATGAGCGGCAGCCCGGTTTACATTGACGGCAAGCTCGTCGGCGCCATTGCCTATCGCATCGGGGAGTTCTCCAAGGAACCCATCGCCGGAATCACTCCCGCCGCTGCCATGCTCGAAATTGATGACATGGACAAGACGCCCGCGCCTGATATGGCCCGGGGTTTGTCGGGCGAAAAACGGGCGGCAAGCCGCACCGCGGGGCCAGGCGAAGCTGCTGTTCTGAATGAGGCAGCGTCTGGCTACGCCAATCTCCTCCAGCCGATTGAGACTCCGCTGGTCTTCACCGGATTCAGCGAGGACACGCTGCGGCTGTTCTCCAAAGATTTTGCCTCGGCAGGCGTGGTTCCAGTCATGGGTGCGGGTTCCGTCAGCAACGACAAGCAGCCTGAGCCCCTTGTGCCCGGCTCGGCGGTCAGCGCGATCCTCGTCCGCGGCGACATGAACATCGCTGGGACCTGCACGGTCACATATCTTGACGACTCTCATCTGCTGGCTTGCGGGCATCCGCTGCTGCAGTCGGGCAACGTGGATATGCCGATGACCAAGGCGACCGTGCTGGCCACGCTGCCCTCGCCGTCCAACTCCTTCAAGATCGTCAACACCACCGAACCGGTGGGCGCGTTCGTGCAGGACCGCCGTGCGGGAATCATGGGCCGCTTCGATCGCGAACCGCACATGATCCCGGTGACGCTGGCTTTCCACGGCACCTCTCATGCCAAGCAATTCCATTACGAAGTGCTGAACAACGCCAAGATTACGCCCGCCGCGATGATGGCGACCGTGTTCAACGCGATCCAGGGAATGAACGAATACGGTGAGGACACAACGTATCGTCTGCGGGGCGAGATTTCGGTGCTCGGCTATCCCAAGCTCAGCGTGAACAACATGTACGCGCCCGCTGACGGGACCGCTCCGACAGCTTACGGTATTGCGCTTTCCATCGGCGAACACTTCAGCCGCATCTTCGAGAACCCGTACGAGCGGCCGAAGATCGAAGGCGTGCGACTGGATTTCGATCTGGTGCCCGATCGCCGCTCAGCCCGGCTGGAAACCGCTCGCACCGACGTGACCGAGGCGCGTCCGGGCGAGGAGATCACCATCGAGGCGCTGCTGCGTCCGTATCGCGGCGAGAGCATTCTGCGGCAGATTCCGGTAAAGATTCCAACCTCCACACCGAAGGGCACGTTGCGGATCCTGGTCAGTGATGGCGACACCCTGGACAAAATGCGGCGAGTGCCACCCAATATGAGCCGCCGTCTCGACCTGGCCTCCACCATCGCGATGCTCAACAAGGAGCACAGCAACTCACAGGTGTATGTCTCGCTGATGGAGGCAAATCCGCAGGCCATGGTGGACGACAAAGTGATGCCGACCTTGCCCCTGTCGGTCATCAACGTGATGGACGGTCTGCGAGGCTCGCAGGACATGATCGTGGTCGGCGAGTCGGCCGTGGACGAGGCATCCGCTCCCGTGGACTATGTCGTGACAGGTTCGCAGATCATCACCCTGACCATCAAGTAGCTGCTAGCGATCTGCTACCATCTACGCTACTTCTCTCCATTAGCCGTGACCTCCCGACGGCGCTTCTCTCATCCCTATCCTTTCGGATAGTTTGTATCCATTTGGGTGAGCCCTCAGCGGCATCCTTGACTCGATCTCGCCCCACCTGACGCTTCTACCCCCCTCGTTCCCCATTGTTCTAAGCCATCGACTAACCAATAGGTTAGCCCCCCACTGCCAATCCATCTGGGTGACTTTCGCCACATGGCACACGCGGTGCTCTTAGGAGTTGTGTGTCAACGGACAGCAAAGCGAGAGAAACACAGCGACGCGGCGTCATGCCGATCGCGCCGCGCGGATGAAAGCCAAAGGAGGTCGCCGTGAAAGCGCGAGCAGTCCCAAACTACACGACGGTTCTGGGGCGGTTGCTGACCCGGATGCTCTCGGTTTGGGAAGCCGGCTCCGGATACGAAGTTTCGCGGCGTGCGGACGGCGAACCTACACGCGGCACCGACGACCAAGTTTCACGACATGCAAGCCAGAAAACTCCGTGGAAGAAGAGTAGTGACACACCAACCACGCCGGGCGTCATCATCCGTAACGTGAGGGATGCGATGAAAGCGCAGTGCAGTCAGCCGGCGATCGTCAATCTAGGGCCGGTACTGGCCCTGCTGACGATGTTGCGCAGCCGCCAGCCGCGCCGCCATCGCGGCTCCCGGCCCGAGTTGGGCCTGCCGCCGGGGTGCGTTTTAGCAGCGCGATACAGCTCGCGGTGAAAGATGTAAATCCCGGTTGTGCTTTGGCTTTTAGGAAGCGCTCCCGATTGAAGAGCAGCTACGCGGTGAAGTTGCTCTGATCAAAATCCACGCCGCCACAACCCATGACCAATAGGAGGTCATTATGAAAACCAGGATCCTGACACTTATGGTTTGTCTCTCGCTCGCCATGCCCATTCTCTCGATCCATATGTTCGCACAGGAGCAACCAACTTTCGCGCAGGATGGAGACGCTCCAACACTGTCCTTCAGAACGAACCCACTGGAAGGTGAAAGCTTGGAGCAAGCTCTCGCGGAAAGCCAGGCCGGACAGACGATACCGCTATGGCAGTACAAGGCGATGGGACTCTATGGACGCTATACCGGCTCCATCGTAGGCAGAAAATACGACACGCCTTCGGGTGATGGATCCGGTGTCACCAAAATTCCCATCGACATTATTCCGGTCATCGTGGACTTTGTTGCCTATATCAACGGAAAAAAGGTGCTGTTCGCCGAGTTCGATCCCACCCAACAGAACCAGCTGGACCCTTGTTCACCCAACCCCCCACCTCTCACTCTCGTGCAGAATTCCCCTCTATTTCAGGATGCTCCGATGGTGTGGGGCGGCACTGACCTGGGTACAACGCAGTATATCGATGCCCAACTGCGGGGTGAGTTTTGGTGGGTCGCGCAGGCTGCCGCTGAGCCCTGGCACAACAAGTTCCAAGTGACCAACATCAATGCAGTTAGGCTCCAGGTACCGTACCCGTACTGGGCCCTCGGGATCAGTAAGGCAACAGGATGCAAAGTTGGAAAAATCTACTATTTCTGGCTTGACAGCGCACTCAAACGGCAAATTCGTTCGCTCAGAAACCAGGGCGTTGGCCCCACCAACATCCCACTTTTCCTTACCTACAACGTCTACGCGTGGGCGGGCGGCGATATTGGTGGCTACCACTCTGCTTATGGCTCGCCGATGCAGGTCTATACCATGGCAGCCTTTGATACGAGCGGCTATTACGGGGCCACCTCTCAAGACACCTCGATCCTGTCTCACGAGCTCGGTGAACTAGTGAATGATCCAACCGGATTCAACTACACACCATCTTGGGGGCGTGTTGGCCAAGTTAAAGGTTGTCAGTCAAATTTCGAGGTTGGAGACCCGACAACCGGTAATCCTAACCTCGCAGTCGCTCTTAACGGCTATACCTACCATCTGCAGGAGCTCGCCTTTTTTTCCTGGTTCTTCCGGAGCCCAAACTGGGGAGTGAACGGATGGTACTCCTCAAACAACAAGTTGGCCTTCCAACGAGGGATTTGCATGTGACATAGGGCCGACTCGGTAGTCGCACCATGACGGGTAGCTCGGGGGAATGGAAGCCACAAACGAGGACCTAGGAGCGGCAAACCTAAGTACTCCGGGAAGTCCTAAGTCCAGAACAGTAAGGGGGCAATTTCGCGGCGAGTTGCCCCTCACATTTCAAGATTCACGCCGCCACAACCTATGACCAATAAGGAGGTCATTATGAAAACCAAGATCCTGTCACTTCTAGCTGCCACAACAATCGCATTGTTCATCTCTGCGCCCACGGCCGTTGCACAGGACTGTGCATCGCAGGGAGGCATTGTGGTCCCCCCCGGCCAGGCCGTGGTCTTTTCCCAGATCTCGTATTCCTTCGAGGATGCAATCGCAGCCCATTCGTCAACCGGCCAAGTGGACGTCAATGTCCCCCAACTCATAACGCTCATGAATAGTGGCTACATCAACGTAGTGACCGATGCGGGGTGGGTAACACAAAATGTGCCTGTTCCCCCCGGTTTTTACGACAAATATGGCTACCAGAACATCTCGACAACCTTCAACTTGAATGTTCAGTCCGGAACCTTGGCATCCAGCTTGAACGCCACAGTCTGCTATAGCTCGCAGCCTCTCATGCAGATTACGAGCTCGAGCTTGGACAACTTTGCCGTCGGCTCGGCCGGATACAACGCAGAAGGCCTGGGGGACTTGAACCTGAATGTTGTTCCGGCGCCCCCGCCGATTGCAGGGATGGACTTTGATCCTCAGGGCCTTAACCAGTTCGTCATGCAGCCGCTCCATGAGAATGTGCAGACTGCCTTCATGCAGTGCGGTCCGGCGGCATTCGCGAACAACTTCTCATGGTTGAGGAATTTTTGGGGAGTTCCAATTCCTGACCCGAACATCAAGGGACTGCGCAATTGGGGGCCCCGCTCACTAGTTGGCCGGATGGATATGAACATGCAGTCCTACCGCACGCTGTATGGCAGATGCTATGCGGACATGGTGGGGCGGTGGGCCATCAATCGTGCCTGGGGAACCGGCGTACCCGTGCTGTCTCAGGTCCTAGGCTCGATGCAGTATCTGAAGCAGAACGGGATTGTTGGCCTTACCCTCAAACATCAAGGGCTCTCGCCTTTTCCGTGCGATGGGTTCACTGGAGCGCAAGACTATAAGTGGGTAGGCCTGGCCTCCTCGGGACAAGGTACCCAGGTCGATCCCGCCTTCATCTTCGACGAAGTCTCCGCGGGCAGTGCGGTTGAGTACGACGCTGTCTGGTACAACCGGCTCGGCCAGCCCCTGGGTGGGCACGTCATGGACATTATTGGCGCTGGCACTACTGCCGGGAGACCCTGGATCCAGTATGTTTCCGATCACCTGCAAACCAATCAAGATCCTACCGACCGGCTCGGCACCAAATCGATCGACTTCAGCTACCTGCAGCCAACTCAGGGACAGCCAAAGCTGGTTCAGGGCCAGATGAGTGGTGCGCTCGTAGTCGCGGTCATAACGCAACATCCATAAGCAAGCATTCGGCGAGAGGAGCGGTCAGGCAGCGAGGCCGCCCCCTCTTTCCTCAACATTCATCGCCGCCACAACCTATGACCAAAAGGAGGTCACCATGAAAACTGCAAATACAACTCGCGCCGCCGACCCTATCAAGAAGGTTCTCTTCGCCTTCGCGTTATTCGTTCTCCTGATCTCCGCGGCTGGCATATTGGAGGCCCAGTACCAAACAACAATTCATGACGCTTTCGCACAAATCGGCGTGCGAGTTACCGGTTTCGGCGGCATGTTCGTCGATGAGGAGAAGGACACTCTGTATGTTTATCTGGCCGCCGGTCAGCCAGCCGATGTAGCGGAGTTGGACAACGCCATAACGGAAGTTCTCGGTTCCAGCCGTCCAGCGCAACATCGCCTTGTGGTGCTACCGGGGCAGTATACGTTCCTGGAACTGAAAAACTGGAACGACCAACTCAGGCAGGCGGTGCTGCCCATGCCGGGCGTGGTGTTGACAGGCATTGACGACGGGAAGAACCGCCTGAAAGTGGGAGTTGAAACGACCGCAACCGCCTCCGCGGTAGAGGATGAACTCGCCGCTTTGGGCATCCCCAGCGAAGCGGTCAACTTGGTACAGATGGAACCACTCGAAGCGGAGGCGGGTTCGCTCACCGGGCGGACCAGGCCGCTGGTTGGCGGTCTTAACATCCAGCGCAGCAAAACGGCGGGAAACTCACAGTGCAGCCTTGGCCTGGTCGCCATACGCCAGGGCGTGGCTGGCTTTGTCACAGCCTCTCATTGTGCAAACAAAGCGTTCCAGCTCAGTACCCCTGCAACTGTTTTTTTTCAGCCCCTGAAGACCTTCCCCGACACGACTTCAATCGGCCAGGAAACTGTGAATCCATCGGGGAGCAAGGAACTCGAATGCGGTATGGGATCGACTGAAATTAAGTGTCCGGGTGACCGGCCCTGTCGCTGCAGCGACAGTCTATTTGCCAAGGTCAACAACAATGGCCTTGCCGACAAGCTGGGATATATCGCTACGAAGTTAAACTGGGATGGCGACCAGAATAACCCGCCAACCTTCAAGATCACTGCGAAAAGTTCAGCCTTCGTGAAGGGCGCATCCATTACCAAGGTCGGCGCTGAGACGGGCAGAACCGACGGCAAGATACTCGAGGTATGCACGGACGACAAATTCACCTTCGAGGGCGTCAAAGTTTACCTTCTGTGCGTAAATGAAGCAGACTATAGATCGGATGGCGGAGACAGCGGATCTCCGGTGTTTGTAATTACAAATCAAGGCAAGAGCGAGGTAACGGTCACCGGGATTCACTCGGGATTTGTCAGGATTGACGGGGTCAAGACCGCTGTTTACAGCTTGATTGACCAAATACAATTCGGCCAGGGCGAACTGGGACCGTTATTGGTTTGCGCTGATGAATCCTGCTGAGAACTCACTTTTGCCGTCTTGGGCCCCATCCTGTCCCCAGCTACGGATGGGGCTTTTTATGTGATCGTCTCATCCCGTACGGCCTTCGCGGCGCGCTCGCTGCCATGCCCTACGGCCGACGTGAGTACCAATACGCGATGATCACGGCCAGGAAGAAAAGGACGACGACGATCCAGACAAGCGTGCGCCGGGTGTGAGCGGACGACTTACGGAGACGTGCGATTTCCGGCGCCAATGCTTCCGCCGCGGCAGTGGCGGATGTGACTCTCGCCCGCGGCAAAGCACCTTCCTCGCGAGCAACTACCTCTGTGGAATAAACCGAAACCACACCACTATCGGGCACCGGTTCGTCTCTGCTCACGACCGTCGCGCCAGGCGGCGGCTCGCTCTTGTCGGCCACAACTTCCGGTTGGGGCCGCGCTTCCGGGCCCTTCGGCACAACACGCGTCCCATCCGGCGACAAGGCTGGCATGATGGCGCTTTGAATGCCTGACTGAGACTTAATGATCTTGGGCGCTGGCGCCGGAACATTCTTAGAGACTACGGGCGCGAGAAAGCGATAGCCACGGCGAGGAAGTGTCTCCACGTATAGCGGGTTATCGGCATTGTCTCCCAATACGTTCCTGATTTGCTTGATGCAGTGGTTCATCCCCTGCTCGAAATCAACGTAGGTTTCTTCCCCCCAAAGTTGTTCCTTGATTTCTTCGCGAGTGACGATTTGCCCGGCGTGGTTAGCCAGCAAAGCCAGTAGGCGAAAGGGTTGCGGCGCCAACTTGATGAGAGTGCCGGTTTTGCGCAGTTCTTCGGTACCAAGATTCAGCTCAAAGACGCCGAAGCGAAGAAGCTTGTGCGTGGCGCTCAATCCTACCTGCCTGTGAGTGGTTTCACTTTCTGGCGGATTATACACCGTGCGACACGTGCGACTGCCGATCATCTCCCAGTCTATCTCCTGTCGCATCAGTGACTTAGACGATCATTTCAAATCCACCTCCAAATCAGCCGCTAACCATTGAACCGAAATCGGAATGGGCGCATTGTGCCTCACGAGAGCGGGAAATTAAGCAGAGGCTCAAGGACCTGCTCTCTCGGGGGAAACGCATCCGGAGGCGCGGCAACAACGCCCTCCGGATAGCGGAAACCGAGAGGAAAGGAGGAACGCCATGAAAAGGCAAGCAACCATGCAAGCACACCAGATAGAGAAGTTCGCCAGATTTCTGGAGGAGCATCCCGGCTTCTCGCCGCTGTTGATGGGCGAAGACGCCCTTGTCTGTGGCTTCCAGGTCGGCGGTAGCTATCTCCGGATAGAGGACATGGAGAGGCTGATCGCCACCCAGCCGCAGTTCGACGCGCAAGAGGCAGCGCTGTTGCTGGCGCCGTTAGGGGCGACTAGAACCGGCGGGCTGTGAAGGGATTAAGGAGAGAGAAATTCATAACGGCATTATGGGCCCCAAATTCAACACCAAACAAAAGGAAGGGAAACTTCGATGAAAAAAGTAACTTTGCTCGCAACCGCACTTCTGGCCCTGGCGATGACAGCCAGTGCTCAGAACCATGATCGACTTCCAACAACTGAAAGCCGCGAACGTGCCCACACCGCTTCCGGAACCCTACCCAACCCACGGTCTGCACTGGGTCGGATGGGACTACGTATCCCCGCTGTTGTGGGTCTACACCAACCTGGGGAAAGGAAAAGGGGGGCTGGAGTATGGCGCAGGCTTCTTCACTGGCGCCGAAGCTCAAGTCGCGTTCGCTGGCGGTCCGTTGTGCTACGAGAAACATGGTGGGCAGACGAGCGACGACGTCTGTCAAGCTACCATCTCGGCTGGCGTTGGCCCGGACGCACGTTCCTACTTTCAACCTTTGTTCGCCCAGATGTCAGCCGGCTGGGCCAGTGATGGCATTGACCAGTTTGTTACCGTGCAAGCCTATAGCGGCGGCAACCTCATAGGTTCACGGAGGTACAACCTCTCCAACACTGCGCAGTTGTACAAGCTGGTCTTCCCGAACTGGGGACCGATTACCGAGCTCAAGTTCGTTCCCAGCCCCGGAGGGTCGGTCGTTATGTACATTTTGGAAATTCAGTAATGCGCCCGTTTTCCTCCGTGCTAAACGGCACGCGATCACGGACGCCTTCAGCCAGAAGGGGCGGACCAACCCCGCCGCCCCATGTTCTTCCCCGAAGCGATACGCAAGGAGCAGCTCCGCGGTGAAGCTGCTCCGATTTTTTTAGATTGAGCGCCGCCACAACCGACGACCAAGAGGAGGTCACTATGAAGACCACCGCAGCAAGTCGCCAGACGATCGCTCCGATCGTCAACCCCAACGCTTACTGGGGAGCAAGCATCGCAAAGAACGTCGTAGCTACAGTCGTGCTGGTCTTGGCAACGCTTTCGCTTGCCGCTGCACAAGTCCCGGAATGTGAGCTGGGCAAACTTTCAGATTACGAGAAGCTCGGCTCCAGCGGCTGCATGATCGGCGACAAAAAGTTCTCCAACTTTTCCTACCATCGTGGACTCAATGGTCTGCCAAGCGGATCAATAACGGTGACGCCCGGCACTGTACCCGAAAGTGAAGACGCCGGGCTCGTGTTCGAAGCGAAATGGGCTGCTCCTTCGTCTTTAGAATCGTTCGTGACCTACGCCGTCGAGGTTCAGCCCGATGGGAAGCCGATCAAAGGCGCCAGCCTTCAAATGCAGTTCGGGGAGATTACCGGGACGAGCAAAGCGACAGTGGAGGCGGAGCTATGTTCGTTGGACAGTAATTCGGATACCTGCGGGGGCCAACAGCTCGACCTCAAGGTAGTCGTGAGCTCCGACAAATCGAAGAAGGCCGTTGATAGTGGTCACTTTAAGACGCCTCTGAGGGCGTTGCGTGTATCCACCCCGCTTGACGTAGCTCCGGGAAGTGGAGGCACCGCGACCCTGGAGGGGTTCATGACGGTATTCACGCAGTAACAGCGGCGGTCGCTCGCGTTCAACAGTGCACGAAGACCAGGGTGACGAGGAGGGTTGCGCAACATGAAAGCCAGCCGAAGCGGACCGCTCCGCCTGTGTTACGCTTTTCTTACCTCTGCGAATCGGCCAATCGGGACCCATAATGAAGCTGAACGCTCTTCGCGTGCCGCTCCTGTGCCTGTTACTTTCCACAATCGGCTGGGCACAAGGGACGCGCACCTGGGAACAGACCAAATACGACGACTTCGAAAAGGGCACCGCTCGCGGCGTGGCCATCAGCAGCGAGGGGAATCTCACGCTCGCGCCTGCTTTCGACGCTCTTTATACCTCGCCTTCGACCTACCTCTGGGGTCTAGCCTCCGACGCGCAGGGTAACGCCTATGCGGCGGCAGGATCGCCGGCGCGCGTGTACAAGCTGACACCGGACGGCAAAGCGAGCATCATCTTCGCTCCGCAGGAGCTGCAAGTGCAGGCGGTGGTGGTTGACTCGAGCGGCGCGATCTACGCCGCCACCTCACCGGACGGCAAGGTGTACAGGATTGTTCGCGGTGGTCCTGCTCCTGGCAAAGCGCCGGAAAGTTCGCACACGACTGCAGAAATCGCCGCCGCGCAGGAGGGCGCAAAGCCAACCCCTGCGGGCGAGACTCCGCGCACGTCCGTGGCTGTCGATTCCAGCTACAGCTCCAGCGTCTTCTTCGATCCCAAGACGAAATACATTTGGGCGCTGGCGCTCGATCGCCAGGGGCAGCTCTACATCGGTACCGGAGATCGTGGTGAGATCTTCCGCGTGGATCGCAGCGGAAGCGGCGTTCCGTTCTTCAAGAGCGACGAGGCCCAGATTCGCGCCCTCGACTTCGACAACTCCGGCAACCTCATCGCCGGCACCGACGGCAGCGGTCTCATCTATCGCATCTCGCCGCAAGGCGAAGGCTTCGTTCTCTATAGCGCGCCGAAAAAGGAGATCACCGCACTCGCTGCGGATGGGCAGGGAAACATCTATGCTGCCGGAGCCGGCGAGAAGCGCGGCCCCAGCGTGCCACCGGCAAGCTCCGTGGTTCTGGCGCCAGCCCCGGCCACTAGTGCTCCGCCAATCCTTCCCGGCCCGCAAGGCAGTGCGGCAGGCGCTGCGACTCCTTCAGCTCCAACATTCACTGCGATTCCCTACCCTAATGTGACCAATGTTGGCGGCTCCGAGGTCTACCGCATTTCAACCGATGGCTCGCCAAAGACGATCTGGTCGTCGCGCGAAGACCTGGTGTACGCCCTCACCTTCGACCAGGAGGGACGCCTGCTGGCAGGCACGGGAAATCGCGGGAGGATCTACGTGATTCGCGGCAACCAGTACACTGACCTGGCCAAAGCGAGTGCTAATCAGGTAACGGCGTTTGCGCGCGCGCCGCAGGGTGGCCTCTACGCTGCTACCAGCAATCTGGGAAAGATTTTTCTACTCGGTCCGAGTCCGGTGGCCGAGGGAACCTACGAGAGTGACGTATTCGACGCGAAGAACTTCTCCAAGTGGGGACGCGCCGAGGTGCGCGGCAGCGGCAGCTTCGATCTCTTTGCCCGCAGCGGCAATGTTGACAATCCCGATCGCAACTGGAGCCAATGGAAGAAAGTCGATCTCCAGAAAGAACTGCCGATGGACGCGCCATCCGCCCGCTTCATCCAGTGGAAGGCTGTGCTGCATGCCGGTGGCCGCGCGCCCATGATCGACAGCGTCACACTCAACTATCTGCCTAAGAATGTCGCGCCGGAAGTGGACGATGTGACCGTCATGGTGGGCTGGCGTGTACCCTTGGGAGCTCATACCGAGGCGGGTAACTCTGCTGGCTACGAAGCTCCGGTCCCGACGATCCGCGACAAGCATTCCATCGTGGTGAAGTGGCGAGCCCACGACGACAATGATGACACCTTGCAGTACAACGTCTATTACCGCGGCGACGGTGAAACACGCTGGAAGCTGCTGCGTGAGGGACTAGCCGACCGCTTTGCAAATCTCGAGTCCGATCTGTTTCCCGATGGCGGTTACATAATCAAAGTTGTTGCCACGGATGCGCCGTCACACTCGCCGGAAGAAACCCTGACCGGCGAAGCCACCAGCCCGCACTTTGAGGTGGACAACACGCCGCCGCGCATCGAGTCGCTGAACGCACAGGTCGAAGGTAATCAGGTGCAGCTGACATTTCGAGCGGTGGACAGCTTCTCACCGATTAAGCGGGCCGAGTACTCGATCGACGCCGACGATTGGCAACTCGCCGAGCCGGTGGGACAGATCTCCGACTACAAGATCGAGAACTACGATTTCAAAGTGCTCATTCCACCGGCGGACGTCACCGAACCTGCAGGAGGCCGGGAAACGATCCGCAGCAGACGCCCTGCGCCCGGAGCGGCGGGCAGCGAGGAGCACACCATTATTGTCCGGGTATACGACCGCTTCGAGAACATGGGTACCAACAAGGTCGTGGTGAAGGTGCAAACCCCGACTCGCTAAGCTTCACAGGCAGCAGAAGAACCGAAAGCATTTCGTGACTCAGTCTGTGCTGCCGCATCGGTCCGGATTGGCGATCATAACCAGGCGCACCGTTCGGGTGGTATCGGGTTCCAGGCGCACCCTCTCCATCACCGACCGGAAGCACGGCCCGTCCGTAGGACTTGCGGCAATCACCGCATAGTCCCCCGGTGACATCCGTTGAAATGCAAACTTGCCGTCCCCTTTGGCCACGGCCCGCTGTTCTTCCAGAGTGTCCAGGTTAATGACGAGGAGCGTCCAGGTTAATGACGAGGAGCCGTGTCCCCGGAACGGTTGCTCCAGACGCATCTACGATCTTGCCCTGCAGGGTGATATCGCGAACCTGCGACTTGCCCGCCATCGGGAAGCACAGCATCAGTAAGACAACAGACAGGATGGAACACTTAAACGACATAGGGCACCGCCGAGCGCTGTTATCGCCGTACCTGCATTAAACAACTCCGAAGAAGGCTTCGTGAAGTAAATTGTTATTGCATGGGCCTGCGTGCAACTCTCGACCTACTCGCGCTTCTGGCCAGCTCGGTGTACGGCACCATCCCGTTGTTCTGGCTCGTGGTGCACCCGTTTGCCGATCGCTGGCGCAAACTGGGGCGTCGCACCTATCTCTTCATCCTGCCGGTGTGGGGTGGGTTTATCGCGATCGCTTTCCTGCTGATGTGGCTTTTCCGGTTTGCCCATTTTTATGTGAACGGGCTTGCGTGGGCTCCGGCGGGAATGTGCTTCCTGCTCGGCTTCTCGATCTATTGGGCGGCATTCAAGAGCTTCCCCCACACCCAGGTCTCCGGACTGGCCGAACTCGAACCCGATCGGCATCGCCAGCAACTGATTACGACTGGCATTCGCTCGCGCGTACGGCATCCAATTTACCTCGGGCATCTTTGCGAGATTCTTGGCTGGTGCATGGGCACCGGTTTGATCGCGCTTTATATGTTGGCGGCCTTCACCATCATCACCGGAGGTGTGATGATCCGCACGGAGGATCGCGAACTCGAAGCGCGGTTTGGAGCGGCGTATCGCGAGTATCGCAAGCGTGTGCCGGCTGTTCTCTTCCGACTACAGAGCACTCAACCGCGGATTACCGCAGATCACGCGGATAGATATTGAATCAGAAAGCCCTCTAAGAAGCCCGTGTTCGTCCGCGAAATCAGCGGTCGTTTCTTGCTTTCGCTACAATGAAGCTTTCGCTGAGCCTCTCCGAATGCAATTCGAACTCTTTGTAGCGGCGCGCTACCTGCGGGCCAAGCGGCGGCAGGCCGTTATTGGCATCATCACCGTCATCTCCATCATCGGAGTAGCGGCAGGTGTCGCCTCGCTCATCATCGCGCTCGCCATCAACAACGGATTTCGCCAGGACTTGCAGGACCGGTTGCTCGGCTCGACTTCGCACATCAACCTGCTGCGGGTAGAAAGTGACGGCATCCGCAACTGGCAAGATTTGTTGTCGCGGCTGGAAAAGCAGCCGCATGTTCTCGCAGGCGCACCCGCAATCTACGAGCAGGTGCTGATATCGCGCGGAGCACACGCGCAGGGCGGCGTGCTGAAGGGCATCGTGCCCCGGGACGAACGCAAGGTCAGCGACCTGCTGGATTCGGTCAAGAACGGCTCCGCCGATGCGCTGGAGGGACATCCGGCGCAAGCCGCGACCGGTGCTCCACCGAATGCAGACGAGGCCAACCCGCAAGCGCTTTTGCCGCCTCCCATCATCCTCGGCAAAGATATGGCTGACCAACTGGGAGCGCCCGTGGGCTCGCTGGTGACCGTCACCAGCCCGCAGGGCGAACTCACTCCCTTCGGCATCGTTCCCAAGTACAAACGCTTCAAGGTCGCCGGCATCTTCTCCTCCGGTTTCTATGATTACGACAGCAACTGGGCCTTCATTCGCCTATCGGATGCACAGAAGCTATTCGACCTCAGCGATGTGATCTCGGTGCTTGAGTTCAAGGTGGACGACATCTACAAGGCGCCGGAGATCGCCCTGAAGCTGGAGGCCGAGGCCGGCAAAGGCTTCATGTCCACTAACTGGATGGAGCAGAACCGCGCCCTCTTCCGCGCCTTGCGATTGGAGCGTGTGGTGACCTTTATCACCATCGGCCTGATCGTTTTCGTCGCCGCGCTCAACATTCTTATCTCGCTGATCATGATGGTGATGGAAAAGACGCGCGACATCGCAGTGCTGGTTTCGATGGGAGCAAAGAAACGGCAGATCCGGCGCATCTTTATTTATCAGGGCTTGCTGATTGGGGTGATCGGAACGGTGCTGGGCCTGATCGCGGGCTATGTCCTCTCCTGGATGGGCGGGCACTATCACCTGGTCTCGCTCTCCGCTGAGGTTTATTCCATCGACTACGTTCCCTTCGCGCCGCGAGCCATGGGACGGCCTGCTGGTGGCGATTGTTGCCATCGGCATCTCGTTCATCGCGACCCTGTACCCATCCTGGTCGGCGGCCAGCGTCCTGCCTGCGGAGGCGCTGCGCTACGAGTAGCGAGCCGAAGCGTGAGACCGGAGTTTGCTTCTGGCTAAAATGTGATGCTAGTATGTATCACATGAGACAAGCCTCAGTCCGCGATCTTCGGTACGCCTTCAAGAAGATCGAACGCCTCTTGCACCAGGGCGAGGAAATCCAAATCACCAAGCGCAGGCGGGTAATTGCCCGGCTTGTCCCGGAGAAGGACCGGCCCCAGACTGCGATGCCGGACTTCTTGGGACGCATGCGTGAGATCTATGGCGACAAGGTTTTTGAGGTCAGCGGTGCGGAGTTGATCGCTAAGGGCCGGAATCGATATTGATCTACGCTGATGCCAGCTTCCTTGTGTCGCTATACAGTCCCGATGCGAACTCGGTTGCTGCTGCGCGCGCTATGCGGGCAGCCAAGCAACCCATCGTGGTTAACACCCTGGGCGAGTTGGAAGTGGTGAATGCTTTCCACCTGCGCATCTATCACAAGGAAGCATCAGCCACGCAAGGTCAAGTTTCACTGCAGAACTTTCAGAAGGACTTACGGGAGGGCGTCCTACGACTCCGTCCCTTGCCAGAGCGGGCTTTTGAACGAGCACGGTACCTGTCTGAGCAAACCACAGCGAGACTGGGAACGGGCGCCACAGATCTTTTGCACGTTGCCGCTGCACTCGAAATGGGCGCGGAATTTCTCTACAGCTTTGACAAGCAACAGCGGAAATTGGCCCACGCTGTCCGGTTGAAGCTCAATTAGCCACAAGTCCATCGCGGTCTGCCCTGTTCGTCACTGACTTCCCGCTCCGGACGTGCTTTAATTCTCGTTAGGCTGCCGTTGGCTTAATGAGTCCCAAAACGGGCTTTGTTCCAGCGACTTGGCCGGAATTTGTGACGCCCAGGAGCACACCTGCATCCAATGGTACAAGATGGTTTGTTGCGGGTGAGAGATCTGAAGAAGGTCTTTCGCTCGGGCAATTCCGATCTGGTGCTCTTTGAAAACCTGTCGTTTGCGGTGCAGACGGGCGAGATGCTCGCCATCGTGGGGGAGTCAGGTGCCGGAAAAAGCACCCTCCTGCACATACTCGGAGTTCTTGATAGTGCTTCCGATGGTGACGTATACTTCGCCCAAGTCCAGTTGGCGAAGCTCTCGGAAGATGCGGCCGCGGAATTTCGCAGCCGCGAACTGGGATTTGTCTGGCAGTTTCATTATTTGCTGCCGGAATTCACTGCCGCCGAAAATGTCGCCATGCCGCTGCTGATGCGCGGCGTCGGCCGGGGTGAAGCAGAACGGCAGGCCCTGCACTGGCTGCAGGAGGTTGGGTTGACGGACCGTGCCAGTCATCGGTCCGGCGAGCTGTCTGGTGGGGAGCAGCAACGGGTGGCGCTGGCCCGCGCGCTGGTCACTAAGCCGAAGGTCTTGATGGCCGATGAACCCACAGGGGACCTCGACAACCGGACGGCGGAAGCGGTTTTTACTTTGATCGCCAGACTACATCGCGACTATCGTCTTACCTCGCTCATCGTTACGCACAATCTTGGGTTTGCGCGCCGGTGTGACCGTGTTCTCCGGCTGGAGCGTGGCCAGGCGGCCGAGGTGTCGCCGCAGTCGCTGCTGGTATAAGGGCAACGGGCCTGTGGCCGGCGGGTTTGTAGTAAGTGGAGGATCCGAGAGGTCCTCATAGTTCGGTTCCGGTTTTGTGCGGGACCGGCGACAGGGGGAGAGGCAAGCAACAGAGCTCGATCGGGAGAGACATTCCGAAGGGTTCCTGGAGAGGCTCAATGTTTGAACGGTACACGGAAAAGGCCCGGCGAGTAATCTTCTTCGCGCGCTATGAAGCCAGCCAGTTCGGTTCTCCGTACATCGAAACGGAACACCTGCTGCTCGGTCTGCTGCGCGAGGATAAGGCGCTCACCAATCGGTTCCTTCGGTCCCATGCTTCGGTTGAATCCATTCGGAAACAGATTGAGGGTCACACCACCATCCGGGAGAAGGTTTCCACTTCCGTTGATCTGCCCCTGAGCAACGAGTGCAAGCGCGTGCTGGCGTATGCCGCCGAGGAAGCCGAGCGGCTGTCGCACAAGCACATCGGCACTGAACATTTGTTGTTGGGACTCTTGCGCGAAGAGAAATGTTTCGCGGCTGAAATTCTGCACGAGCGCGGACTGCGGCTCTCAACCATTCGTGAAGAGCTGGCGCGCACCTCGCAGGAGAAGTCGCAGCCGTCGCAACGCAACCGCGAGTCGTCCCTCCTGTCGGAGTTCTCACGCGACCTGACTCAGGCTGCGATGGACAACCAGCTCGATCCGTTGGTCGGGCGTGACGGCGAGCTGGAGCGCGTTATCCAGATCCTTTGCCGCCGCACCAAGAACAATCCCGTGCTGATTGGCGAGCCCGGGGTGGGCAAAACCGCCATTGTCGAAGGCCTGGCACAGCGCATCGCAGACGGTGAAGTGCCGTCGTTCCTGGCCGACAAGCGCATTCTCGCCCTCGATCTTTCACTGATCGTCGCCGGCACCAAGTACCGGGGCCAGTTCGAGGAGCGGCTCAAAACCATCATGAAGGAACTGATGGAGTCGCAGAACGCCATCATCTTTATTGACGAGCTTCACACGCTGGTTGGCGCGGGCTCGGCCGAAGGCTCACTCGACGCTGCCAATATTCTGAAGCCGGCGCTGTCGCGTGGCGAGATCCAATGCATCGGCGCAACCACACCGGGCGAGTATCGCAAGTCCATCGAGAAGGACCGCTCGCTGGAGCGTCGCTTCCAGGCGGTGAAAGTTCCGCCGCCCAACGAGGCTGATGCTGTCAAGATTTTGTTCGGCATCAAGGAGCGCTACGAGAAGTTCCACGCCGTCAGTTACACCGACGAGGCCATCACGTTCTCGGTGTCGCATTCCAACCGCTATTTGCCAGACCGTTTCCTGCCGGACAAGGCCATCGACTTGGTGGACGAGGCCGGCGCCCGCGTGAAGCTGCGCCAGACGTCGCTGCCCGAGGACATCACCGAGGTGCAGAAGCGGATCAAGTTCATTGTGCATCGTATGGAAAACGCCATCGCGAACCACGAGTTCGAGAAGGCGCGCTTCTACTCCGACGAGGAGCGCAAAGAGCGCGAGAACCTGCGCGCCCTGCGGGAGAAGTATCACCTCGACGAGTCGTCCACCGGCGTGGTCGGACGCGAAGATATCGAGGACGTGGTCTCACGTTGGACGGGCGTTCCCATCGCTTCGATCAAGGAAGAAGAAAGCCAGAAGCTGCTTCGCATCGAAGAAGAGCTGCACCGGCGAGTGATCTCGCAGGACCGCGCCATCACCGCGCTGGCCCGTGCCATTCGCCGTTCGCGTGCCGGCCTGAAGAGCCCGAACCGGCCCATCGGCTCGTTCCTCTTCCTCGGCCCCACCGGCGTCGGCAAGACGGAGGTCGCGCGTACCTTGGCGCAGTTCATGTTCGGCAGCGAGAAATCGCTGGTCCGCTTCGACATGTCCGAATTCATGGAGAAGCACTCCGTCTCGAAGCTCATCGGTTCGCCTCCGGGATACGTCGGCTACGAAGAGGGCGGCCAGTTGACCGAGCGCGTCAAGCGCGCGCCGTACTCCGTGGTGCTGCTCGATGAAGTCGAGAAGGCGCACCCCGACCTGTTCAACATCCTGTTGCAGGTGTTTGAGGACGGCCAGCTCACCGACGGCCTGGGCAACACGGTGGACTTCAAGAACACCATCATCATCATGACCTCCAACATCGGCGCGCGCCATTTGCAGAAGCGCACCGGCATGGGCTTCCAGTCCGAGGTGGAAGACACGATCTCCGGCAAGGTCGAGGACATGGTGAAGAGCGAGGTGAAGCGCACCTTCAACCCCGAGTTCCTCAACCGTCTCGACGAGGTCATCATCTTCAACGCGCTGGCGGAGGCGGACCTCATCCAGATCGTGGAGTTGATGGTGCAGCAACTGAACCAGCACCTGGCGCAGCGCTCCATCACGGTCACGGTGACCGAAGACGCCCGCAAGTGGATCCTCGACCAGACGGTTGTCGATCGCAGCTACGGCGCTCGTCCGTTGCGCCGCGCACTGCAGAAGTACATCGAGGACCCGATGTCCGAGGCGCTCATCCAGGGCACCTTCGCCCAGCGGCCCACGTTCATCGAGGTGTACCTCGACGGCAGCCAGCTCTTCTACCGCCCTGTCGGCGAAGAGAAGACCGAGGGCGTGCTGCTGTACAGCAACTGAGTTCAGCGGCACTTCAGCGCCACGTCACGAAGGACAAATTAGGGTCGGGCTCCAGCCCCAAAGTGAGGGGGGAGCGGAAACGCTCCCCCTTTCTTGTCTGGCAAATCCAAGTTCAGCTGCAAAATCCTCTTTGAAGGCGTCTGCTTTCCCCCTCAAGGCATTCCGGAAAAAGAACGGCGGCACTCCCTAGTCTTAGTTGGACAAGAAAGGGCAACAACGACGATTATGGCTTCGAGCAGGGAGCGCAGCAGTTGCACCAACTGCTGATGTCGCGCGGCATACCCAACGAGTTCCACATTTACCTCGGCCACCACGATGCGCAGTTCGTCATCCGCCACTTCGGCGAGGTCATGCAATTTCAGTGGAAGGCGATCGGGACGGGAAAGCCGTAGCAGCTTATTGGAAAAAACAATTCATCGGGTAGAGCGGGCCTTCAGGCCCGCGTCCAACTTCTTTTATTTTTGTCATTCCGAGCGGACTTCAGTCCGCGAGGAATCTGCTTTTCTCTACTTTTTTCAGCAGGCTGTCGCGGTGGCTCTTGATAATGGCCTCGATATCTTGGGAGAAATCTTCATCGAGGGGAGACAGTGGCATAGCAATGCTGCTTCTGCACCAGTCCATGGAGTTTGAAAGCAGGCGTCCAGGAACCGGAGATCGCAGATGCCGCGGAGGCGTCTTTTTCGATGAGGACGTCCGCAACGGTTGTACACTCTGCAGGCGACCCAGGCGGCGACGACGTTCGTTTCCATCTTCAGCCGAGCGCAGGGTCACGACCTCAAACAGAAAACGACGGAGCATAACTCATCCCGACGCCGACGGCGCTCCTCGATCAAGCCCTCGGCGAGAGTACGTCTAGCGGATTCTTCCCTGGAACGCGGATTCCTCGCTGGCAAGTACGCAGATGAACGCAAATTCGTTCCAATTCTTCGTCACAAACCACATTCCGACGCAATGTTCACCATACGTCGCCACGAGAAAGTGTAACTTCCAGCCGAGGCCGATCTCGGACTAGGTGGCGTCGACCTGCACCATACTCAAAGTCGTACTTGTTCTTCCTTGGATCGGTCGTACAACGAGATGGCCTCATCGATTCGTTTCTCGCCGTCGAAGTCGTGATTCTCATGCACCGGCGGCGCTGAGATGATCTCCGACGCTACAGTGCTTGCCTGCCGCTGTGCGCCCCAAGTTCGCTAGCGTATGCAGGCTCAGGGGCGGATGCTGCAATGCTGCATCAAGGTAGCAATGCTTCAGGAAGTTCGGGAAGAATGGAATCCGAGTCAAGGCGAACCGGATCGTGCAGGCTCTTTTCGGGCTCGATCAAGAGCGCCTTGTCGCTCAAGATTCGTGTACTCACTAGTCAGATAGTTCTTCGAGATCAAAATGAGACAATGCCTGGCCTGCCTAGCAAAGACATTGAGGAGAGTGACCTGAAGGTCAGTGCCAACGAGGTCCGCCTGTACCGAGGGATCTAAGTAGAAGAGATACGCTGAGGCCCGCAGTGCGAAGACTGGTTACCAAGGTAGTAGCATATTGCTTGTCGTTGCCTGCGCAAGACACGCGCAATGTCGTACGCAAATGCCTGCACAGTGGTTGCGACTGCCATTTGGAAACCCTCGTGCCCCGCAATTGCCGGAGTCTTTCGTGACTATCCCGCTCTCAGATGCAAACAGCCGGGAGAGATTTGATCTCGGGTAGGCCGAGTATCGCGCAAAACGGGACTCAAGTCCAGCAAAAACTCCCCTGAGACGACGTGCATGGCGTAGAAGCGATGTATCCCTTGGTCTGATAGCCACAGCCCGTAACTCTTGAGCCATTCCACACGTCGGCGTCCAGGGCATGGTGACCGGCCTCTTCGGCGGACGATAGAACTTGCCCACCTCGGCCCCGCTCCAGTCGATGACCCTCCAAACTCGCCCTTTGGCGTAATCTGCTAACCTCAAGTAAATCGGGTCTGAAAGAACATTAGACAATCATGCCTTGGATTCCATCATGGCCACGGCGCTGGCTCCCGGATTGCGCCGGTTTGTCTCCCCGCGCGATGGCCACAGCCTTGCATCGAGACCGCGCCGCTTCGTCTGCCGCGCGAGTCAACGCCTTGAGCGAACGAACCACGCCGCTCGACGATGGCCGCCACGCCGATGGATGGTAATCACCCGTCGGCTACAATCGAGTTATGGCCCGCGGTTGGGAGAGCAAGTCGGTGGAAGCCCAGATCGAAGAATCCTTTTCCGAACCTTCACGAAACCGGCCTCCTGCTTCTGCCGAAGAGCTGCAATCCAGGAACCACAAGGCTGGCCTGATGCTTTCGCGCAAGCATGTGCTGCAGCAACTGGAGCACAGCACCGACGAACGTTATTCGGAACTGCTGCGCCGGACGCTGGCCGAGCTCGACGCGCGAATCGCGGCGTTGCCCTGACTCTGTCCCGTTGCCTTACTGGTCTGCCGGAATTTGGGCGCGTCCAGCTTCGCCAATAAAATGTCGCTAACCTTAGGGGATGGATACCGTCTGCACATGGAAAGCGCCGGAGCCTGAATTAGAATAGGGCCTTCAGAGGAAACCCGTGAGACCTTTTCTTTGCTCGCTTGCTTATGTCTTGATGGCTGCGATTGCCGCCTTTGCCGCCGCTCCCGATAGCAACCCGGCCAGCTTTACGGTGCCGGTGGAATACTACAAGCTGCCCAACGGCCTGCGCGTGGTGCTTTCGCCCGATCATTCGTCGCCAACGGTCGTGATCGGGGTTTACTACCGGATAGGTTTTCGCATTGAGCCGCGCGATCGCACCGGGTTCGCCCACCTTTTTGAGCACATGATGTTCCAGGGCTCGCAAAACCTGGGCAAGATGGAAATGATCAAGCTGGTGCAGCAAAATGGCGGCCTGCTGAATGGATCGACGCGCTTTGACTTCACCAACTACTACGAAGTCATGCCCGCCAACAAGCTTGAGACCATGCTGTGGGCTGAATCCGATCGCATGCGCGGATTGGCCATCACCGAAGAGAACCTCACCAACCAGAAGGGCGTGGTGGGCAATGAGGTGAAGGTCAATGTGATCAACACTCCGTATGGCGGTTTCCCCTGGCTGGACATGCCACAGTACGCCAACACCAACTGGTACAACGCGCACAACTTTTATGGCGATCTGAAGGACATTGATGCGGCCACGTTGCCTGACGTCCAGCATTTCTTTACCACGTACTACACGCCAAGCAACGCCGCACTGGCCGTAGTTGGGGATTTCGAACCGGCCGATGCAAAAAGCATGATCGCGAAGTATTTTGCCGGCATTCCCTCGATTCCGCCCGCCAAGCAGCCGGACATCACCGAGCCGAAGCAGGAGAAAGAGCGTTGGTCGACCAAAGTGGACCCTCTGGCCAAGCGACCGGCATTGGCGGTTTCGTACCACATGCCCGATCGGAATACGCCGGAATATTACGCCATGGGGCTGATCGATCAGTTGTTGCTGCAGGGGGATAACAGCCTGCTGCATGACGAACTGGTGAAGCGACGCGGCTACACCGACAGCGTGGAAGGCGGCATCAACATGTTGGGGAACATGTTCGATTACCAGGGTCCAATGTTGTGGACTGCGTACCTCTTCCACGACAGCACGGTAAAGCCGGACGAGATTGTCAGTGCCATGGAAACGCAAATCGCCCCGCTGCGCGAAAAGCCGGTTGACCAAGCAATGCTGGATCGCGCGTTGATTAAGATGCGTTCCAGCTTTTACGACTCTCTGGGAGAGTTCAATGGTTTCGGACGCGCAGACATGCTGGCGAGCTTTGCCTTGTTTGACGACAATCCGGCGCAGATCAATGACGTCGAAGCGCAGTTCCAAAAAGTTACGCCACAGTTGATCCAGAGAACGGCAACCGAGTACTTGCGACCGACAAACCGCACCGTCCTGGTGGTCGAGCCCAAGCCAGCGGCCACAGCCGGAAAGAAAAGCGGTAACTGAGGACAGGATTGTCATGCGGAATATGCTTATCAACTTGATTTGCGGGGCATTGCTGTTGCCCTTCGCGATATCGGCTGCAGTCGCACAGAGCGGCACTGCGCCGAAACAGACGCCACCGGCGGGCGGTCCGCCCAGGCCATTTCACTTGCCGCACCTTGAGAAATTCTCTCTGCCCAATGGCCTGCAGGTCACGATGGCGCAGTTTGGGTCCATTCCGAAGGTGCAAGTCCGCGTCGCAGTGCGGGCGGGCAGTTTGAATGAGCCGGCGACTCAAGTCTGGTTGGCGGACTTGACTGGCCGGCTTATCAAGGAAGGTACAACGTCACGGACTTCAGAGCAGGTGGCGCAGCAAGCGGCTTCCATGGGCGGATCGATTGACGTCGATGTAGGACCGGATGTCACCCGAATCGACAGCGATGTGCTTTCGGAATTCGGGCCCAAGATCGTCACTCTGCTGGCCGATGTAGTGATGCATCCGCTGTTGCCGGAGTCCGATGTCCCGCGCCTGAAGCAGGACTTGCAGCGCAAGCTGAGCATCCAGATGACCCAGCCCGGCATGCTGGCACGGGAGCGGTTCGTGCAGGCGCTCTATCCGGACCATCCGTATGGGCGCTTCCTCTCGACCGAGGCCACGATCAACTCGTTCAGCGTGGCTGACGTAAGGAAGTTTTACGAAAGCAACTTCGGTGCTGCGCGGACTCACATTTATGTGGCGGGGAAGTTCGATCCGGTTGCGGTCAAGAAAGCGATCACGGCAGCGTTTTCCGATTGGAAGCGCGGGCCGGATCCGCTGATTGATATTCCAAAGCCGGTGGGCAAGCGGGAACTTGATGTGGTGGACCGCCCCGGATCGGCGCAATCGACACTCTATATTGGTCTGCCGGCCATTGATCCCAGCAATCCGGACTACATCCCGCTCCAAGTAATGGACGCTCTTCTTGGCGGTTCATTCGGCTCGCGCATTACTGCGAACATCCGCGAGCAGAAAGGCTACACCTATTCGCCCCGGAGCCAGGTGTCGGTACGCTACCGCGATGGCTATTGGGTGGAGGTCGCGGATGTCACCACCGCAGTGACCGGACCCTCCATCAAAGAAATCCTGTATGAGATTGATCGCCTACAGAACGCGCCGCCATCCGCAGCCGAATTGGACGGGATCAAGAACTATTTGGCGGGAGTGTTTGTTATTCGCAACTCCAGCCGCGACGGCGTGATCAATCAATTGCTGTTTGTAGATTTGCACCAGCTCGGCGACAACTACCTCAATACCTACGTGCAAAAGGTGCATGCCGTAACGCCGCCGCAGGTGCAGGAGATGGCGCAGAAGTATGTGGTGCCCAACAAGCTCACCATCGTGGTGGTTGGAGACAAGGGGAAGATAGCCGACCAGATGGCGCCGTATGCTAAGTAGCCGGGGCCAGCCGGTGCTACCTACCTCACACCCACCTGTGACCGCCGTCACGGAAGCAATGTTTGCATCGGACTCACAATGGCACTAGAGGTGTGGTATGCCAGTCCTCGTGATTGCCGTTGTCTTCTTCGCGATTTTCCTCGTCATGGGTGTGATGGGAGTGACAGCGATCGTTGCCGAACACCGCGGCGGTAAGCTCTTCAGTTGGAAATGGAGCGACCAGCCCAAGGCAGCAAAAACCGCCGGCAAACCGGCTGCCTAACGCTCTCGCCTTCCCTCGACTGGGACCGCTGCCCCCAGAGGCGGTAGCGACACGACCAACCTTCGTGCGGCCAACGCGAAACCCGACCCTCTGTCCGCCGACGTCTGAATCCTGCCGGGGACGCCACCGCTCTCCATCGGCATGCTGGAGTTCGTTTGATGCGTAACTCTCCTCGCAAGTCTTTTATTTATAATATTTTACACATAAATCCTTTGGATGGAAAATCTTAAGTAGACGATAAATGATGCGTAAGATGTTGATTCTAGGTAGAACGCCAGGAGGGGAATATCTCGTTACCAAACGTAGATTTTCCTCCGCACACTGAAATCTCCTGCCTCTAATTTGCCGTACTCCTTTCAGCAAGAGCTGCTGCGAGCGGCCTCCGATTCCCCGAGAGAAGCGGTACCATTGGCAGACCTGCTTCCGCTGCGAGGGCGAGTGCGTGCAACTTTACCGGCACTCACGAGTCCTATCAGCAGCGACTTCACTGAGGTAACGTATGTCAGACGATCATCCGGAAGAGCAACCGCGCGTTGGGGACAACGATCCGCAACAAGCCGAGCCCGAGGCGCAGGGCGAACCTCGGGCGTCCGAGCCGGAAGACTCGACGAAGCAGGAGGAAGAAAAGATCGCCGCGGTCGCGCCGAGAGTCGGTCCAGCGGGTGAACCGATTCGGGTGGTCAGCCAGCCAGAGCGCAAGCGGATGAATCGACGCGAACTACTGAAGCTTGTCCCGGTCCTGGCAGTCGGCGCATTCGCGATTCCCAAGTTTCGCCAGCCGCTGCTTGACGAAGGCCTTGGCTTCAGCGATTGGGCCTCAGGCAAGCTCTTCGGACGTCATCGCCTCGCGCAGACCTTTTCCGCCAGCGATGTCATTCCTTTGGAACGCTTCCCCTATAACTTCTACGATGTCCCTGATCCTGGCGTGGACCTGGAGAAGTGGACGCTCACAGTGCAAGGCTTGGTACAGCGTCCCGGCGAGTACAAGCTGGAACAGATTCAGGCGCTTCCGAAGATCGTGCAGAACACGCGCCATGTGTGCGTTGAAGGTTGGGACGTCATCGGCAACTTCGGCGGAACGCGTGTTTCCGATTTCCTGCGTCTCATCGGAGCCGATACCGGCGCACGCTTTCTGGAAGTGACGTGCGTGGACGGATATTACGAGTCTATTGATATGGACACGGTGCTGCATCCGCAGACGCTGTTCTGCTATGAGATGCACGGCAAGCCGCTGGACCGCGGACACGGCGCGCCGTTGCGGCTTCAGATGCCCACCAAACTTGGATACAAGCAGGCCAAGTATCTGGACACCATTCGCGTGACTAACGTATTGCAAGCCGGCAAGCGAGGCTACTGGGAAGACCAGGGCTATAGCTGGTTTGGCGGACTGTGAAGGCGACGATGGCAACGAATGCCGCGGCAATCAAGCACACCGAAACGACAGCGCCGGTAACCGTAGCCTACGAGCATCCGTGGATTGTACGCGTCGCCCATTGGCTGAACGCGGTTGCGGTGGTCCTCCTGATTGGCAGCGGCCTGCGCATCTTTCGCGCCTTTCCCAGCTTCGGTCCCAAGATCCCGCAGAAGAATCTCATCGACGTACCTGGGCAACTTACCATAGGAGGCTGGCTCGGCGGCGCGCTACAGTGGCATTTCACCTTCATGTGGATCTTCGTTGGCAGTGGCGTGATGTACGTGATCTACCAGCTTGCGACCGGCCATTGGCGCCAGGTGCTGTTCATGCCTCGCGACATCAAGGGCGTTTGGCCGATGGCGCGGCACTACTTCCTCCTTGGCCCTAAACCCGAGGTTGACGCGGCTTACAATCCGCTGCAAAAGCTCGCCTACACTTCGACGATCTTCTTTGGTGTGGTCTCGACGCTGACTGGCATGGTGCTCTACAAGCCAGCGCAGTTCTGGTGGCTGGCGTGGCTGATGGGCGGATTCCATCTCACCCGCATCTGGCATTTCGTGGCGATGTGCGGCTTCGTGGCCTTCATTCCCGGGCATCTCATCATGGTCGCCCTGCACGGCTGGAACAATTTCTATTCCATGGTCACAGGATGGAAGCGCGATCCAGAGTACTCAGGTTGACCTCTGTTGTCGCCGAATCTAAACACATTGACCGCGAGCTGAACGTGGCCCTTCACAGAGCATTCCGCCGCTCATTCCCGATTTGGGAACAAGATCTTTGTTTCGGACACAAGACCGTTGACGCAGGCCGCGCTTGGGGAGAAGAATGAAAGTAACTATCGGCAGGTTACCTGCCGAGGAGTTGCCGCGATGCGTGTCCTGGTGGTGGAAGATGATGCTCCGCTGGCCAGCTTTGTCCGCAAGGGACTAGAGGCTGAGCACTACGCGGTTGACGTGGCGCCCGATGGCGAGCAAGCGCGGCGCATGGCCTTGGAGAGCGATTACGATCTGCTGGTTTTGGACTTGAACCTGCCCAAGCTCGATGGCATTGCCGTGCTCAGCTCGATCCGGCCGAAAAAACCCTCGCTGCCAGTACTGGTGTTGACGGCTCGCAGTCGCGTGGAAGATCGTGTGCAATCGCTCGACAGCGGCGCTGACGACTGCCTGATCAAGCCCTTCTCGTTCACCGAACTGTCCGCCCGTGTCCGCGCTCTGCTGCGTCGGGGTCCGCGAACCGTCGAGACGGTGCTGCGAGTCGCAGACCTGGAGCTGGATCGTGTGGAGAGAAAAGTGGAGCGTGCCGGTAAGCGCATCGAACTTACGTCCAAGGAATTTGCCCTGCTGGAATACCTCATGCGCAACGCCGGGCGCCGCGTCACGCGCGCCATGATTGTCGAGCACGTTTGGAACCTGTCATTCGACACTACCACGAACATTGTCGACGTTTACATTAACTACCTGCGCAAGAAAGTGGATGGAGACCACTCACCCAACCTTATTCATACCGTTCGCGGAGTGGGGTACGAGCTGAGTTGCCACGCCGAGGCGACGGCGTGAGTGGGTTCGCCGAATCCACCGCGCAGGCGGCTGCCGATCAGCGGAGCCTCGTCTCCGATATCTTCCACAGGCTGAGTCAGCCACTTACCGCACTGCAGTGTTCTCTGGAGCTTGCACTGATCCGCGATCAGACATCCGGAGAGTTTCGCACCAGTGTAGAGGCCGCGCTGCAGAACGCCGACCGCCTGCGGCAGAGCCTCCTGCTGCTACGCGAGTGGAGCGACGCCGATGATCACGGAGACATCTCCGCTCCAGTTGAATTGCGCCAACTCTTGTTGGAGGTGCAGGAAGATTTCCTGCCCGTTTTCGAGGCTGCCGGCGGACGCTTCGATGTGATCTGCGCCCCGGTGCAGGTTCGAGGCAACGCGGCCAAGCTGGCGCGAGCATTCTTCTATCTGCTCGAGTATCTGTTGCGCGGCTGGGCGCCAGCCAACCTTAGCGTCCGCGTGGAACAAGTAAACAGGCAGCGGGTTGAGATCAAAATGACTTTCTCCGGCGCGGGGTGTGCAGCATCTTTAGAGGATGATGGCTCCGAGACTGTCTTGGATGGCGAGGTGGAGATCGCCCGGCGAACCTTCCGAGCGGTGGGAGGCGAGCTCGCATTGGTGGATTCTGCTACCGGGCAAAGCATCTGGATTGCCAGTCTGCCACTGAGCGGTTAACCCGCGGCGCAGACAGCGCGGTTTCGCGCGAAAAGCCGCTCTCGTCGAACGCCATAAAGTTCTTCAATTTCCTAGAAACTTCTAATTTGCTACTAAGGTCGTTCTAAGATTTGCGGATTACAACATCCTCATGACGACCTTAGCTCACGCCCTTTACTTCCCCGATCCGGCGGTGATCGTAGCCAGTCCTAACCCGGGGATTCGCAAGCAGATCGTGCAAAACCTGCTGCAGTCGCGTATCACAGCAGCCGAGGCGCTGGGTGGCGCCGATGCCCTGGGAAAACTGGAAAGCAGCGAATGCCAGCTGTTGTTTCTCGATCGGAAGCTACCCGACCTTGACACCGAAGAGCTGCTGCAGATCATCCATCGGCGCTTCCCCGGCATTGACGTTCTGCTGCTCGACGAAGCCGGTCACCCTTTGCTGCCGTCGCAGTGGCGCAGCGCCGGCGCGCATCACCTGTTCGAGACCATCGGCCGATGGTCGGCACCCGCGGCAGAGATGCACTCGGCGCAAGCAACGCCAGCAGCGATTGAGCCTTTGCCGGGCATGGTCGGGCAAGCGCCCTGCATGCACCAGGTCTATCGCATGGCGCGACTAGTGGCGCCGCGCACCACGCCGGTACTCATTACAGGCGCCAGCGGCACCGGCAAGGAGGTCGTTGCCGAGGCGATTCATCGCCTCAGTCCACGCGCCAACAAAGAGTTCGTAGTCATCAATTGCGCCGCCATTCCGGAAGCGCTACTGGAGTCCGAACTCTTTGGCTACGTGCGCGGCGCATTTACTGGCGCAGTGCAGTCGCGCATCGGACGGATCCACAGCGCCCACGGCGGGACACTGTTTCTCGACGAAATCGGCGAATTGCCGCTGGGCATGCAGGCCAAACTGCTGCGCTTCCTCGATCAGGGAGAAGTGCAGCGGCTGGGTAGCTCGGATGTCTTCCGGGTGGATGTGCGAGTATTGGCAGCGAGCAATGCCAAGCTCGCCGAGCTGGCGGAGCGCAAGCAGTTCCGCGAAGACCTCTTCTATCGCTTGTCGGTGTTTCCGATTGAGTTGCCTGCGCTGTCGCAACGCCACGCCGACGTCGAAGCCCTGGCACGCCACTTCCTGCGCAAATTTGAACCGGAAAATGCTGATGCGGCTCTGTCCCAGGCAGTGGTCCGGCTTCTGGAAAAGCACTCGTGGCCGGGCAATGTGCGCGAGCTGCAGCATGTGATCGAGCGTGCTTCTATTCTTGCCGGGGGTGGCCCGATTCTTCCTGAGCATCTGGGCTTGCCGGGGTGCGAGATTTCGCAGCTGGCGGTGGCAGGTCGCCATTTCGCGTGAATGCGATCTAATCCGCGCCGGCCTTGATCGGCAAGCTCCGTGCAGGAGCGGTAGGCAGATGTTGCCCATCTCACAGTTCGCCAACAACGATCCGTCCCCAAAACTGCGCAATGTCTTCTCAGCGGTACAGTCCAGCCTACCTCGTGAGAAGAGCAGCCCGATCGTGGGAAGTTCGGCGGTGCTGCTGGCGGCGCTGGAAAAGGCGCGTCATGCGGCACGCAGCGGCGCTGACATTCTGCTGGAGGCGGAAAGTGGCACCGGCAAAGAACTGCTGGCGAGGCTCATCCATGAGGAAAGCTCGCGCGCCGCCAAACCCTTTCTGGCCATCAATTGCGCCGCAGTTCCGGAACACCTGCTGGAGGCCGAGTTGTTCGGTCATGTGCGCGGCGCTTTTACCGGAGCCTTGGCCAACCACACCGGCAAGTTCGAGCTTGCTGATGGTGGCACGCTGCTGCTGGACGAAATTGGCGAGATGCCGCTGGTGCTGCAGCCCAAGCTGCTGCGAGTGCTGCAGGAGCGCGAGTTTTATCGCCTCGGAGACACCCGCCCCATCAGCGTGAACGTGCGGGTCATCGCCAGCACCAACCACTGCCTGCAAAGCCTTGTCCGCGAGGGGCGCTTCCGGGAAGACCTTTATTACCGGCTGAACGTAATCCCGCTGACCTTGCCGCCGTTGCGCGAGCGGGGCCAAGACATTATCGAGCTGGCCGAATACTTTGCGACTAAATTTTCCGCACCGCAGCCGCCGCCCGCCATGAGCGAACGGTTCCGCGCGGCGCTGCGATCTCATCGCTGGCCGGGTAACGTTCGCGAGCTGGCCAATACCATCCGCCGGGCTGTGGCCTTGTGTGACGGTGAGGAAATCGAAGGGGATGCCCTGGGCCTGGTTGCGCCGCCTGCACTGGGACCTGCGCCTTGGCTCCGACCTGGGCTGTCGCTGCGCGAGGCCGAGAAGGCGCTTCTGGAGATAACGCTGGAAGCCACAGCGGGCAACCGCACTCACGCCGCGGAACTTCTGGGCGTCAGCTTGCGGACCGTCCGCAACAAGATTCGCGAACATGGGCTGCCGCCCCGGAGGTTGTCATGAACCTGGTGGAAACTCCGCTGATGCACACGTTAAGCCGCGCCCTGGACCTGACCTCGGCACGGCAGGGCCTAGTGAGCCAGAACGTCGCCAACATTGACACCCCGGGATACAAGACCCATGACATCGACTTTCGTCAGGAGTTGCAGCGCGCCCTCGCCGACGATCAGGGTCCGGAACCGGGGCCGTTGGTGCGCGAGGTTCCAGGCTTGATTGAGCGGCCTGACGGCAACAACGTCAGTCTCGATCGCGAGAGCCTGCTGATGGCGCAGAACCAGCTGGCCTTTCAGGTGGACGTGCAGTTGCTGCGCGCCGAGTTCAATCGCCTGCAGCAGGCAATCAATGGAGGCAACGGACAATGAACCTGTTTGGACTGTTCCAGATCAGCGGGTCGGCTCTGGCTGCCGAGCGCTTGCGTGCCGAAGTCGCCACCAGCAACCTGGCAAACTCGGAAACCACGCGCACGTCGGAAGGCGGCCCCTACCGGCGGCAAATGGTGGTGTTCAGCAGCCGCCCGGCATCGCAATTCCGTCTGCTGCTGACCGGCGCGCTGGGCAACCGCAGCTTGCAGGAAGCCGGCGGAGTGCAGGTGAGCCAGGTGGTGGAAGATCCCACGCCGCCGTTACGCCGCTATGAGCCGGGACATCCCGACGCCGATGCCTCGGGTTACGTCGATTATCCGGCCATCAGCCCGGTGCAGGAGACGGTGGACCTGATGGGCGCCGAGCGCGCTTACGAGCTGAACGCCAGCGCAGTGCAGGCGGCCAAACAGATGATCCAGCAGTCGCTGCAGATTTTGAAGTAGCAACCTGAGCCTTAGGACCAGACCATGAGCATGAACGCCCTTAATCCGAACCTGCCGGTTCGCCCTTCCGGGACGCCGCAGACCGATCTTTCCCCCGGAAACACGCCGCCCAGCAGCAGCTTTGGCGATACCTTGCGCGAAGCCGTTTCGGAAGTTGACAACTTGAACCTGGACGCGCGTTACCAGGTGAGCAGCCTGGTCGAAGGCGACGGTGCCGACGTGCACCAGGCGATGATTGCAGTCGAGAAGGCCGATCTTTCCTTTCAACTCATGCTGCAGGTCCGCAACAAGGTGGTGCAGGCATACCAACAGATCGCTGGCATGCAGTTCTGAGGCAACGAGGCTGAGTAGCGGTGAACGGCAATCTCACATTTGCGCAGATGGTGCAGCAGGCCAAGGAGTTCTGCCTGGGACTCACCGTCAGGCAACGGGCGCTGCTGGCCGGCGGCACCGTATTGCTGGCGGCCACGCTGTGCGTTTTTGTGCAGTTGATTGCCAAACCGGATTACAAGGTCCTTTATTCCGGAATGAATCCCAGCGACACCCAAGAGATTACAGCCCGGCTCAATGCGAGGAAAATTCCGTATGAGCAGTCGCCCGACGGAAGCAGCATTTTGGTCCCCGCCGACAAACTGGACAGCGCGCGGCTGGAAGTGGCGTCGCAACCCATGCCGCACAGCGGGCGCATGGGATTCGAATTGTTTGACAAGCCCAACTGGGCCGGCTCCGACTTCAGCGAGAAAGTAAATTATCAGCGGGCGCTGGAAGCCGAACTGGAGCGCACCCTGGCGGCCCTGAGCGAAGTCGAGGCGGTGCGGGTGCACTTGGTAATGCCCGCCGAATCGCTGTACAGCGAGCGCGAGCGCCTGGCCAAAGCCTCGGTGATGGTGAAGCTGCGTCACGGACATTTGCCGGACCAGTCGGACATGGCCATTCGCCAGATGGTGGCGGGGGCGGTGGACCGCCTCAGCCCGGAAAACGTGGTGGTGGTTGACGCTGATACCAATCAGCCGATGGGCCGCTTCGGCGGCGGCTCGGCGGGAGGGGGGCCTTCGGAGATCGATCGGGAACTGGCGAAGCGCGTGGTCGATACGCTGGAGCCGGTGGTGGGCTCGCAAGGCGTGCGCGCCAGCGTACACGTGGAATTCGATCTCAACTCAGGGGAGGAGACTCAGGAAACCTACGACCCCAACAGCAGCGTGGCCTTGAGCGTTACTCGCAGTGAAGAACGGCTGGGCAACGATTCGTTGGGCGGCGTTCCCGGGACCAGCAGTAACCTGCCTAACGCCAAAGTCACCCCGCCCGGCAAGTCCGGCAACGATAGCCACACCTCGAAGGCAGAGAGCGGCACCTATGCGGTGAACAAACTGGTGCGGCACACCTTGCAGCCGTCCGGGCGAATTAAGCGCGTCGCAGCTGCGCTGCTGGTGGATGACGCGATCGAGATCGAACAGAAGAACAATCAGCGGGTAGCCACGCGCCGTAAACGTTCACCGGACGAGATGAAGCAGATCGAACAGCTGGCCGCGGCAGCGCTCGGCATTGATCCCAAGCGCGGTGACCTGCTGGCGGTGGAGAACCTGTCGTTCCAGAACCTGTCCCAGGAGGCGCCGATGCCTCCGACCTTGACGGAGCGGGTGCAGCGCAGTCTGCGAAATTGGTCCTGGGTCTTCCGCTATCTCGCGCTGGCCTGCCTCTTCGGCAGCGTGTACATGCTGTTGCTTCGTCCGGTCAAGAAGCAATTGCTGGCCGTCCTGCGCGAATTGCCGCTGCGTCCGGCGGGCAAGCACGCCATCGCAGAGGTGCCCACCGCTCAGGTTGCGCCGGCGCATCAACCCGAGGCGCTGGAGGAGATCCTAGGCGCGGCTAGCCAGGATGGTGACATGTCACTGAAGAAGCTGGCCATCCTCAAGAACCATCTGGTGGAGAAGGTCAAGACCGAACCGGCTGGCGCCTCGCGGCTGGTCCAGAACTGGCTGCGGGAGGGAGGCGCTGAATGAGCACCCCGGCAACGGTGACGGCGGCGGCCCCGACCGGACTGCGTAAGGCGGCGGTGTTGCTGGTATTGCTTGGCGAGGAGGCGGCGACTTCTGTATATCGCAATCTCAGCCAGACGCAGGTGCAGCGTCTGACGCGGGAGATTGCTGAGCTGAACGGGGTGAAGCCGGAGACCGCGGCGGAAGTGCTGGAGGAGTACTACCGTCTGAGCCTCACCCAGGACTACCTGGCGCAGGGCGGAGATGCCTATGCACGCAATCTCCTGGTGAAGGCCTTCGGGGGCGAGGGAGCCAAGGCGCTACTGGAGCAGGTAAGCCGTGCGCAGGACATTAACGCCAACCAGCTCGACGCCTTGCAGAAGGCCGACCCGCAGGAGCTGGCACGGTTTTTGGAAGACGAACAACCGCAAACCATTGCCCTGATCCTCGCCTACCTGGAGCCCAAGCCAGCGTCCGCCCTGCTCATGAAGCTGCCGGAATCGGTGCGCATCGAGGCGGTAAAAAGGCTGGCTCTGCTGCGCAACTTCTCCCCCGAAATGGCGCAGAAGGTATCGCTGGTTCTGCACAAGCGCTTGCAGCGGCTGGGCGAACAAAACCGGCGCGCCTACCCTGGCTTCAAGAGTGCGGCCGATCTGATGAACCGGCTGGAGCCGGGAGCAATGAAGTCCCTGCTGGATGAGATCGAAGCGGAAGATGCCAAGCTGGCGTTGAATATCCGCAACCTGATGTTCACCTTCGACGATCTGCTGGGCGTGCCGGAGAGTGGCATTCGCGAGCTGGTCGCCCGGCTCGACAAGCAGGTCCTGACCCTGGCGTTGAAAGGGGCTTCGGAGGAGTTGCGCAACCATCTGATGAAAGCGATTTCCGCCCGCGCCTTCGAAATGTTGAAGGAAGACATGGAAGTAATGGGCCCGGTACGCGCCCGCGAGGTAAGCAAGGCGCAGCAGGAGGCGGTGGCGGTGGCGCGCAAGCTGGAAGCGGAAGGCAAGATCATTCTCAAGCCGGAGAGTGGCGATGAGTACATTCTTTGAGCCCGGTTGGGATTCCTCATCCGCATCCACGCGCCGGGTACGCAGCTTCCATTACCCGGTGATTCCGCCGCAAGTCTCGCGCCGGGAAGCAAGCGAGATTTTGTCGAACGAAGCCGCGCAGAAGGCCCGTGAATTGGCCATGCAACAGAAATTGGCGGCGGCCGTGGAAGCGGCGCGGGCCGAAGGCTTCAGCGCGGGCGAGTCGCTGGCGCGGGGGGCCGCAGCCCAGGCAATCGAGCAGGAACACGCGGCTGTATTGTCTGCCTTGCAAGACTTTGCAGGCCAACGAGACGACTATTTCCGGAGGGTGGAAGCTGAGATAGTACGGCTGGCGCTGGCCATCGCGCATAAGGTGCTTCATCGCGAGGCGCAGGTGGACCCGCTGCTGCTGGCGGGAGTGGTGCGGGTAGCGCTCGATCAGATGCAGGCAGGCACGCGCGTGGTCTTGCGGACCTCGGCGGAGTCAGCGGAGCTCTGGCGCAAGTTCTGCGAGCAGCACTGCCAGGGAAAGCAGGCGGTGGAAGTGGTGGCCGACGACCAGTTGGACAGCCATCGTTGTTTGCTGCAGGCCGAGGTCGGTAATAGTGAAATAAGCCTCGACGGCCAATTGCACGAGATCGAGAGTGGCTTCTTCGATCTCTTGCGCGAGCGCCCGGGGGCAAACCATGACTGCCAGTGTGCTCGTTCCCTACTTCGGCCGACTGGAAGCTCGGCGCGCGGTTGCTTGGCGGGGACGGGTGACGCAAGTCGTCGGCAGCCTGGTGGAATCGGCCGGTCCGCCATGCTGTCTGGGTGAGTGTTGCGAGATACGCGACTGCAGCGGGCATATCTACCCCGGTGAAGTGGTCGGCTTCCGCGGCAGTACGGTGCTGACCATGCCTCTGGAAAAGCCCAGCGGCATCCGCTATGGCGATGCCATATTCGCGCGTGGCGAGCGACCGTCGCTGGCGGTGGGAGACGAACTGCTGGGGCGCGTGATCGACGGCGCTGGGCGGCCGCTCGACGGTGTTGGCCTGTACGGCGTGGGACAGCGCCGGGCGCTCGATGGGGCGGCTCCGGCCGCTCTGGATCGACTGCCCATTCGCGAGCCGCTGGGCTGCGGCGTTCGCGCCATCGATGCATTCCTCACCTGTGGCCGCGGACAGCGGCTGGGCATCTTTGGTGGCAGTGGGGTCGGCAAGAGCACGCTAATCGGAATGATGGCACGCGGCACATCGGCTGATCTGACGGTGCTGGCGCTGGTCGGCGAACGCGGGCGCGAGGTTGGCGAGTTTCTCGAAGGTCTGGGCGAAGCTGGTCGCAAGAGGTCAGTAGTTGTGGTTTCAACGTCCGACCAGTCGCCGCTGCTCCGCATTCGCGCAGCTCTGGCCGCCACCAGCATCGCAGAATACTTCTGCCAAAGAGGCCACCATGTTTTGCTGGTGGTGGACTCGCTGACGCGCTTTGCCATGGCACAGCGCGAAATTGGGCTTGCGGCGGGAGAGCCGCCGACCGCGAAGGCCTATACTCCTTCGGTATTCAGCCTGCTGGCCCGGCTGGTGGAACGGGCGGGCCGGTTCGCATCGGGCAGTATCACTGCGTTCTACAGCGTGCTGATGGAAGGTGACGATCAGCAGGATCCGTTGGTCGATGCCTTGCGCTCGCTGGTTGACGGACACATCGTGCTCGACCGTCGCCTGGCCTCGCAGAACCATTATCCGCCAATCTCGATCCTCGACAGTCTCAGTCGGCTCATGCCCTCGGTGGCTTCGCCGGAGCACCTCACCAAAAGCCACCAGTTGCGGGCACTGCTATCGGGGTATGCAAAATCCGAAGACCTGATACGCATTGGCGCCTACAGCACAGGGCTTGATCCCGTGCTCGATCGCGCCATCGCAGTGCTACCGGAACTCCAGGCATTTCTCCGCCAGGCTCCCGAGGACCGCGCTCCGTTTTCGGACACTGTCGCCAAGTTAAGCTCTTTTTCCTGCTGAATATGGCTTTTCATTTCACTCTCGAAGCCGTGTTGCGCTTTCGTCAAAGCCTGGAAGATCGCGAACTGCTGCGGCTGCAGACGCTGCTCGCGCGCCGGGAGGCAATGCAGCACGAACTGGAGCAGTTGCGAAGGACCAGTCTGAATCTCCAGGAAGGAACCAAGGAGGCGATGCTGCAACGGCCAACACCAGCCGTCGAAATCCACTTTGTAATCGCCCGCCTGCACGGTTTCGAGCGGCAGCAGCGCATCATTCGCGAACAGTTGCAAGATCTGGAAGCCGCAATTCGCGAGCAGAGGTCGCGCTTTGAGCGGGAGCGCCGCAACCGCGAGGTGCTGGCAGCAGTGCGCGACACCCAATTGCGCGACTATCGGCTAGCGCAACGGCGGCGCGAGCAGGCGCAATTGGACGAACTCCATCTGCTGGGACGGGCTGCCGCCATTAGGTGTGATTTGCCCAGTGCCCTAGGCAAGTATTGCCCAGAAGCGGTATCCGTTCCGACAAAGGACATCCCCAATTCATCGGCAAGGCCGCGAAGTTCTTGAGAGCTGGCGGCTTCGCGTTCCCTGATTTTCTTCCAACCAGCAGCCGGTGTTGGAACCCTAACTGCTGTTTCAATCGCAGTTAAGAGGATCCAAGAGCCTTGAGCGGTTTCATCACAGTCGTCGGTGCGAGCCGGACTCCGGCTGATGGCCCTGCCAGCGCAGGCCAATCAGGCGATGCTGGCTGGTTTGGTGATGTGCTGTCCGTGAAATTGGCCGGACAAGCCGCCGCCGACCAAGGTTCGCCTTTATCCTCTCCGAGGAAGGGCGCGGCAACCTCGGAAACAGTCCCCTGCAAGAACCAGGAAACTGGCAAGGCATACAAAGAGAAGCCAAATGGCGCAGAATACGTGTCGACTCAAGCCGCCGTCGCAGCCTCGGCAATCCTTCCAGCTCAGTCCTTGCGATCGGCCGCGCAGAGAACCATCGCAACCTTCGGCAGCAGCGCTAACCCGATCAACTCCAGCACTCAGACATCTACCCCGGGAGACGGACCTGAGGCAGACGCGTTTGCAAGCCACAAAGTGGCTACGAGTGCTGACACGCAATGCCCCGTCTCGCCGCCAGCGCTGGCCTCTGTCGCTGACAATCCCCCCGGAGCACAGGCGCGGGAACCAATCCAAAGCGCGTCTTTAATCGACAAAGAGGCAGCTGCGGGGGATGGTGGGAGACCGTCGCTCCAATCAACAGGTGACGATCAGCAACCTTCCACTTTTCCGTTTGCCAGGATGGTTGCATCTGAACAGGTGCAACCAACGAACGAGGGTGCTGCGGAGGAAACTTGGACTCCCTCCAGCGAGACCCGACCGAATGCAACTCCCTCTACCAAATCCCAGCCAGAAACCACGCAGCAAAGTTGTGAGCCACTGTCAGAAGGAAAGAGCAAGCACGGTTTGGAAGATGCAGCCGCAATCTCGGCGGCAGGTCCAGCACACATGATTAAGGAGGCCGCCTCCACCGCGGAGGCCCAGTCGGAGTTGCCGCAACCGTTTACTTTGCCGCACGGCGCGACGGCGCCCAACAACAACGCGGCTCCTAAGAGCGCTTCTGATGGATCTAATCACACCCAGAGAAAGCGAGACGCGAGCGGTAGTAAACCGCCGCAACCGGAAGACAACGGGCAATCGGACGCACCGCCGCAACAATCCGTGATCGGCGATTCACTGGCGACGACGCTTGAACTGACACAATCCGCTCCCGCAGCCACGCTCCACGACAGCGAAGACAAATCAGGAAAGCCAACCATCCCGGTGCTGCCGGAGGCAGGGCACCCCCTGGCGAGCGCACTGGAAGACAAGAGTTCGAGGCCGCAAATTGCGTCCCACTCTACTGCATCCTCTCCGGTGGAGGATGCGCAGGCGGTGCCAGTGGTAATTCAGAGCGCACGGGTGCTGGATCGCATGGGACAGGTCGAGATGCGGCTCGGGCTGAACTCCAATAAATTTGGGAGCATTGAGTTACACACCAGCGTGAATCAGGACCGGGTGGGCGCCAATATCGCCACCAGCCACATCGAACTGCGCGCCGCAATGATGGCTGAAATGCCTTCACTGGAACGCGCAATCGCACAGCATCAACTGACACTGGACAACTTGAATATGGATTCGGGGCTAGGGCCACATACCGGCAACAG
This sequence comes from uncultured Acidobacteriaceae bacterium, assembly GCA_963833155.1. Lineage (GTDB taxonomy): Bacteria > Acidobacteriota > Terriglobia > Terriglobales > Acidobacteriaceae > Bog-257. Next base: position 109,123 of record CAWHWY010000016.1, on the reverse strand, counting down.
TGGCGACTTTAGCCGAAACTCACCAGCTTCTCGAAGCTGGAACCAGTCTGCCGGCAAAATTTCTGACGGTAGCAAAGACTCGGTAGCGCAAGAAGTATCTGTGCCCCAAACATGGGCGGCTTCGCCGTATTCTTCTGGACTCAATGTCCATGCCTAGAAAGGAACTCTGATGAACAGCACTCCGGTGACCGCTTCGAGCGCTGCAACGCAAGCGGCAACCCAAAGCAGCACCAACAACTCGTTGGGAGGCGGCATGGACAGCATGTTCATGCAACTGCTGATCACGCAATTGCAGAACCAGGATCCGCTCTCCCCCATGGACCCGTCGACCTTCGTCAACCAATTGGTAGGGGTAAACAGCCTGGACCAGTTGACCCAAATCAACCAGTTGCTACAAAGCACCTTAGGTAGCTCCAATACCACAAATGCAGGAGGCCTATAATGCCGCTCTTCTCGATTCCTTTGTCTGGATTGACTGCCAGCTCCACTGCCATGTCGGCGATTGCAAATAACCTTGCCAACCTGAACACGACGGGTTATAAGGCGAGCAATGCCCAGTTCAATGATCTTTTCTACCAGACACTCGGCCTGAACGGATCGGGGGACCCCATTCAGGTGGGCGCCGGAACGGGAGTTAGCGCAACTTCCAGCAATATGAATTCCGGTAGCGTTGAAACCACCAGCGTGCCCACGGACGTAGCTATCATGGGTGATGGTTTTTTCGTCGTCCAGCAAAATGGGGCCAACGATTACACCCGGGCCGGCAATTTCTCGGTCGCCGCCGATGGTTCTCTGCAGACAGCAAATGGCGAACAGGTGATGGGATACGGTGCCGTCAACGGCGCAATTCCAGCGGGTGCGGCGCTGGCACCGCTGGCAATCAACAAGGGACAGATAAATCCTCCCAACGCGACAACCACCATACAATTGGTCACCAACGTCGATGCCAGCACCGCGGCGGGAGACACGCCGCTTTCCACCCCGGTAACGGTTTATGACTCGCTGGGTGCGGCACACGTTCTCGACTTCAGCTTCACCAAAGTCGGCACCGGCTCCTGGAACTGCGACATTACGATTGCAAACTCCGATCTGACTCCTCCTCCGGCTTGGCAGGCGTCGACCGCCTACTCCGTCGGCCAAATCATCTCGCCTAGTGCCTCGAACGGCCACTTCTACCAATGCACGGTGGCCGGGACATCGGGAGGCACGCCGCCCAGTTCCTGGCCGACGGATGGATCCACCTTTAGCGATGGCACCGTCACCTGGCAGGATCTGGGAACGCAGACCACAATCGCCACGGAGGCGCTGACCTTTGACAGCAGCGGAAAGCTTACAACTCCGACAGGCAACATCAGTGGCATCACCGCCAGCGGACTTGCCGATGGTGCCGCCGATCTGACCTTTCAGTGGGACTTGTACAACAGCACGAATACGCCCCTGCTGACCCAAGTTGCCGGTCCCAGCACTACCTCGAGCACCTTTCAGGACGGTTTCGGTAGCGGAACCCTGACTGATTACAACATTGGCTCTGACGGCACCATCATGGGTACATTCAGCAACGGCCGGACCGCGGCGCTAGGCCAGATCGCACTGGCCAACTTCGCCAATACCCAGGGACTGGGGCGGGTCGGGAATAACGACTTTTCCGCCACTTTGGCTTCCGGTGCGGCCGTGATCGGAGCGCCCGGAACAGGTGGGCTGGGGACGGTTTCCGGCGGTTCCCTGGAGCTGTCGAACGTGGACATCGCCACCGAATTTTCCGCCCTCATCGTTGCTCAGAGAGATTACGAAGCCAACGCACGCACCATCACCACCTTCGATCAGGTGATGCAAGACACCATTAACCTGAAGTCGGCTGCGTAAGTCAGGAGGAGCTGCGCCGATTTTGTAACAGCTAGATCTGCGATACCGACCTCCCGCATCGCCGCCTCGCTTGGCCAGGTGCGGGACTGTCGCAGGCAAGCGACAAACACCGAGTTTTCTCGGCGTCGGCGGAGAACCTTCAGAGTCTCCTCATGAAGTGTTTCCAATCCGCAGCCTATTTCGCACCGGCTGTCTCGCGAGTGCCACAAGGGCCGTAATGCCGGCAAAGCTAAAACCTCACAACCAAAGGGTCTTGCGGGCCAAACTCCTTGTCCAGTCTGACCTTCCTTCTTAATCCCCACGGCAATCTGCTTGCACTTGCCACTGACGCACGCGGAGATTTCCGCCGCGAAGGCTGGCTGCCATGATCGAAAGCGCTGTGACGAATGAAAAACAACTCCCTGGGGAAACCACCTCCGTTTCTCCGCCGCCCCGCCGCCACCGGCGGCAAGCTGGCGACAACTTGGGTGGCTGCCGTGCAACGTTGTCGCTGCGAGCTGCCGGTGGCGCATTTCACGGTCCGCGAACTGTTGCGGCTGACGCCGAGGAAGATCGTACCCACAGATTGGAGCCCTGGAGCGGAGATTCCCCTACGGGCCAACGGAGCAGCTCATCGGATGGGCGGAGTTTGAGCCGGTGGGCAATCACATTGGCGTTCGGATCACCGAACTGGTTTGAAGGAGCCCGATGCAAACGAGCGTGGACAAGCTGGAAAAACCTTCCTCGTTACCGCGTTCCCGCTGGTGGGAGTGGTTCCGCAGCAGGCTCGCTGCCGTCCGAGTAGGCAAAGCGCCGCGGCGGTTGCGCCTGTGCGAAAGCCTGGCTTTGGGCGAAAAGCGCTTTGTCGCCGTGATTGAGTTTGAGACCCAGCGATTTCTGGTCGGCGGCAGTGCGGCGTCGGTGAACCTGCTGGCCCGGCTGGGCGAATCGGCGGATTTCTCGGCGTTGATGACGGAATGGTGCGAGCGGCAACGATGAACGCGAGGAACCCGGTGGGCGCAATTCGCCGTGGCGTGGTGCTGGGAGCGATCTGCCTGGCCAGCGCGCCGTCCGAGGCCGCGGCTCCGGGCCCTTCGGGCGCGACGCTGCAAATTCCAGGCATCAATGGCAGCGGTGTGCCGTGGACCATTGTTCTTCTGCTGACGTTGCTCACGATTTTGCCGGCGCTCTTGCTGTCGATGACGCCGCTGGTGCGGCTGCTGGTGATCTTTCACTTTCTGCGCCAGGCACTGGGCACGCAGAGCGCGCCCACCAATCAGACCCTGGTAGGACTTTCGCTGGTGCTGACCTACTTCCTGATGCAGCCGGTGGGAAAGGCGGTTTATGAGCAGGCCTTGGTTCCGCTGGAGCGCAACCAGATCACCGCCTGGGAGGCGCTGGATCGTGGCTCCGAACCGATGCGCCACTTCATGCTGAAGTTCGTGCGGGAAAAGGATGCAGCCCTGTTCGTAGAGATGGCAAAGCTGCCGGCGCCGCGCTTGCCGGAAGACTTGCCGATGCGCGTGGTTGCTCCCGCCTACATCCTGTCGGAGTTGAAGGTCGGCTTCCAGATCGGCGCGGTGCTGTTCCTGCCTTTCCTGGTGATTGACCTGGTCGTGGCATCCATCACCACCTCAGTCGGGATGTTGCAATTGCCGCCGGTGGTGATCTCGACTCCGATCAAGATCCTGTTGTTCGTGATGGTCGATGGCTGGAACCTGCTGGTCGGTTCGCTGATGAAGAGTTTTGGCTGAGGGCGCGTCACCCAAGCTTCTTTTTGCTTGGGGTTGGGATTTCCAGGAAGCGAGGAGTGCGATGTCGCCGGAGATGGTCGTCATGCTGGGCCAGAGAACGTTGCAGACCGCGGTAATGCTGGCCGCGCCGCTGCTGATCGCGCTGGCGCTGGTCAGCCTGGTGATCAACATCGTGCAGGTGCTGACCTCGCTGCAGGACAACACCATTTCCAGTGTGCCGCGGCTGCTGGCGACGGCAGTTGGTGCGATTGTGCTGATGCCGTGGATGCTGCGCAAGCTGGCGGTCTTTACCTTGCAGATGTTCGCCGACTTCCGGCCGCTGCTGCGTTAGAGGCGAAGCATGGAACTGCGACTCGAAAATCTGGTTGCCGCCGTGGCTTTTGTAGGAGCGCGCGTCTCCGGGCTGCTGGTGTTCGCGCCGTTTCTGGGCAGCAACGCCATTGCCCCTCGCATAAAGATCGGACTGGTAGTACTGCTGACCGCGGTGCTCTACCCGGTGTGCGGACCACGCGGACTGTCGCTGACCCCGGCGGGACTGCTGCGGATCATGCTCTCGGAAGCGCTGATCGGGATCCTGATGGGCCTGGCAGTGCAGTTCGTCTTCGAGGCGGCGCAATTCGCCGGGCAGGTCATGGGCATGCAGGTGGGCTACGGCCTGGTGAACATCCTCGACCCCAACACCCAGGTGGACACGCCGGTGCTGGCGATGTTCTCGCAGACCGTGGTCATGCTTCTGTTCCTGCAACTGGACGTGCACCATTGGCTGCTGCGGGCCCTGGCCAAGAGCTTCGGCTACCTTCCCGCCGGAGCTGCGATGGCCGGAGGTGAGCTCACCAGACAGCTGCTTCATGCCGCAGGTGGCATCTGGCTGGCGGGAGTGCAGATTGCGGCCCCGGCGCTGATCGCGACGCTACTCGCCGACCTGGTCCTGGGATTCCTGGGCAAGGCCTCGCCGCAGTTACCGGTACTTTTCCTCGGGCTGTCGATCAAGAGCATGGTCGGGACTCACCGTGCTGGCGCTGTCGCTGAAGTACTGGCCGGGAATCTTCGAACGCTACTTCACCGTCGCAATTCACTGGGCAGAACGCTGGCTGCACTTGGTTGGCTGAACAGAGACGTGGCACGCGACGACAAGACCGAACAGGCAACCCCGCGACGGCGGCAGAAGGCCCGCGAGAAAGGCCGCGTGGCCCGCAGCCGCGAGTTGAGTGGAGCGCTCGTCAGCTTGGCCGGCGTCCTGGTTCTGTTGTGGGTTTCCGCGGTCGAGTTGCTGCGCTGGCGCAGTTGGTGGCGAAGTCTGCCGGAGTTTGCCGCACATGCCGATTTCAGCAATGCGATGCCGGTGCTGACCTGGACCGGAATCGCCACCCTGCGCTGGATCGTTGCTCCGCTGACGTTGGTTTGGTTGCTAGCTGTCGGCTAGCAGCCTGGCGCAAGGGGGCTTTGTCTTCTCAGCAGAGGCCTTGGCGCCGAACCTGGAGCGCATGAGCCCGACGAAGAAATTGGGGGAGATGTTTTCTATCGCTGCCCTGACCCCGCCGGCGAAGTCCCTGATTCCGTTTTCCGTGCTGCTGTACCTAGGAGTTTCGATGCTGGCGCGCGATTGGGAACTGCTGCTGCGCGCCGCTCACATGCCGATGGGCGAGATCGGCGAGTTCGCCTACCGACGCGCCTTCGAGATCTCCTGGAAATCCACTCTCGTGCTGCTTTTGTGGGCGGGAATTGACTACCTCCTTCAGCGGCAGAAGCTGGCGCGCGACTTGCGCATGAGCAAGCAGGAGCTGCGCGACGAATACAAGGAGACTGACGGCAATCCGACGGTCAAGGCGCGGCTGCGACGGCTGCAGCGGCAGATGCGCCGCCGCCGCATGTTGAAGGACGTGGAACATGCCAGCGTGGTCGTCACCAACCCCACCCACTTCGCCGTAGCCCTCGAGTACCGGCCCGAGATGTCGGCTCCGGTCGTGGTTGCCAAAGGAGCGAACTTGCTGGCGGAGCAGATCAAGCAAGTGGCCCGTTGGCATGAGGTCCCCATCGCGGAGAACCCACCGTTGGCGCAGGCGTTGTACCGTGGCGCCGAGGTTGGTCAGGCGATTCCCGCCAAGCTGTATGTGGCCGTGGCCGAGATCCTGGCGTTCATCTATCGCGCCCAGATGCGGGTCCAACGCGCAGGCGGGAGGGCATAGCCGATGGCGAACGCGACCAGCAAACCGAGATTGTCGCTGAGCGGAGGGGCCGCCGAGTGGATCATTCCGGTGGCCGCGGTGGCGCTGGTGTTCGTCATGCTGGTGCCGCTGCCAGCCTTTGCCCTCGATGTGCTTCTGGCGGTCAGCATTATCGCCTCCGTGCTGGTGCTGCTTTCCGCCGTACACATCCTGCGACCGGTTCAGTTCTCGGTGTTCCCCAGTTTGTTGCTGCTGCTCACTCTTTTCCGTCTCTCGCTGAACCTGGCCAGCAGCCGCCGCATTCTGCTGCACGGGAACGAAGGTTCAGCCGCTGCGGGACACGTCATTGAGGCCTTTGGGCAGTTCGTGGTGGGCGGCAACTACGTCGTAGGCTTTGTGCTGTTCCTGGCGCTCATCGCCATCCAGTACTTGGTCGTGAGCCACGGCGCGGTGCGCACCGCCGAGGTCACGGCGCGCTTCACCCTCGATGCCATGCCGGGCAAGCAGATGGCGATCGACGCCGACCTCAATGCCGGCCTGATCGACGAGAAGCAGGCCCGAGTCCGCCGCCAGGAGGTGAGCCGCGAGGCCGAGTTCTACGGCGCCATGGACGGCGCCGCCCGCTTCAATCAGCGGGATTCGCTGGCCACAGTGCTGATCACCGTCATCAACATCCTTGCCGGATTCCTGATTGGTGTCTTTCAACTCGATATCCCGTTCCGCGAGGCTCTGAAGACTTACACCATCCTGACCGTCGGCGACGGTCTGGTGACGATCATCCCCTCGCTGCTGGTGTCGGTGGGCGGCGGCATCGTTGTCACCCGCGCCTCTTCAGACAATACGCTCGGCATCGACGTTGGCAAGCAGCTCTTTGGCCGCAGCCGGCCGCTGTGGATTGCGGCCGCAGCCATGTGGCCCTGGCGTTGATCCCCGGCCTGCCCAAGTTTGCCTTTCTCGCTATCGCCATGGTGGCGGCCGTGCTGGCGCGCCGGGCCAAACACGAATTCGAGAAGCTTGCTCCTGAGGAAACGCCTGACGCTGTGCCGCAAGCCGCGTCCCAGCAGGAAGCGCTGGAAGGATTGCTGAAATTGGATGAACTAGGTCTCGAGGTGGGCTATGCGCTGGTGCCGCTGGTGGACGCCAAACAGGGCGGGCAGCTGCTGCAAAGGGTGAAGGCCCTTCGCCGCCATCTGGCGGTGCATCTGGGCTTCATCGTTCCACCGGTACACATCACCGACAACCTCAAGCTGAGCCCGCGGGAGTACGTCGTGTCCCTGCGCGGCGTGGAGGTCGCGCGCTGGGAGACGCGCGACGACTGCCTGCTGGCCATCAGCTCGGAAGCTACTCCTCCAGAGTTGCAGGGCTTCGCCACCAACGAGCCGGCCTTTGGAGTCGCGGCACGCTGGATCGTACCCGGGTTGCGTGAGCAGGCACTGGCTTCCGGTTACGCGGTGGTGGACCAGACCTCAGTGCTGGCGACGCACCTTGCCGAAGTGATCAAGCAGCACGCCTATGAGCTGCTGAGCCGCCAGGAAACCAAGCGCCTGCTCGACCGGCTGGGCGAGAGCCATCCCAAGCTGTGCGAAGAGCTGGTGCCGAAGCTATTCAGCCTGGGAGAAGTGCAAAAGGTACTGCAACAACTCCTACGGGAGCAGGTTTCCATTCGCGATCTGCCCACCATCCTGGAGAGCCTGCTGGACATGGCGGCCATCAGCAAGAGCCCGGTGATGCTGGTGGAAGCTGCGCGCCAGGCGCTGGGACGTGCCCTGGTTCGGCCACTGCTGGCCGACGACGGAGGTCTGCGCGTGGTCACGCTCGATCCCGGCATTGAGGAGGAGTTGAGCCGCGCCTTCTCGGGCCAGGCCCCCTCCGGAGGCGGCCATTCGCTGGAGCCATCGTTTGTGCGCCGCGTGCTGGAAGGCCTCAAGAGGCTGGTTGGGGAACAAGTACGGATGGCCACCCCGGTTCTGCTCTGCAACACCCCGGCGCGATTCCACCTGCGGCGTCTGCTGGAGCCGTTCCTGCCCAAGGTGGTGGTGCTTTCTCCGGCGGAGGTGCCTCCGGTGATTCATGTGCAGTCGCTGGGAATGATTCGATGAGGAGGAAGCATGACCGCCGCTCAAACTTACGAGCACAGCAGTGAACCAGATGGGGAAAACTCCGAACAGCTCCTGCTGGAGCAGCTGCCGCAGGTGAAGTACATCGCGCGCCGCATCCACGAGCGACTGCCCCAGCATGTGCCGTTTGACGACCTTCTGCATGCAGGAATCGTGGGGCTGATGGATGCCCTGCACAAGTACGATCCTACGAAGAATGTACGTTTCTCCTCCTACGCCAAGTTCCGCATTCGGGGGGCCATTCTGGACAGCTTACGGGACATGGACTGGAGCCCTCGCGATTTGCGACGCAAGGCACGCCGTCTGGAATCCACCATACAGAAGTTGCAGACCGAGCTGGGCCGCTCCGCCAGCGAGCCCGAGCTGGCGCAGGCCATGGGCATGAGTCTTGAGGATTTCCAGCACCTGCTGGACGAAATCCGCGGGCTGGAGGTAGGCAGCCTGCAGATCGAATCGCTGGAGGATGGGCGGGAAACCGATCTCGGGGAGACCATCCCCGGTCCGGCCAATCAGGATCCGTTACTTCTTTGTATGCAGGGCGAGCGCAAACAGATGCTGGCCGACGCCATCGCCCAACTACCCAAACGCGAGCAGCAAGTGCTCTCCCTCTACTACCAGGAAGAGCTCACCATGAAGGAAGTGGGAGCGGTGCTTGGGGTGGGCGAATCGCGGGTTTCACAGATCCACTCCGTGGCGGTGGCCCGGCTGCGCGCCATGCTGGCCTGCGCGCAACAGGCGCGCACGGCCGCGCTCGCCTCCGTATCCCATGCCAACAGACCAGCGGTGACCCTATGGAAAAGGTACTAAGCCAGACAGAAATCGATGAGTTGTTTCGCGCCGCGGGCGGAGCTGCAGGCGACGCCGAAGAGACCGGGGGCGTTCGGGTGGAGCGCTGGGACCTCCATCAGGCAGGCATTCTCCGCCAGGAGCAGCTGAACAGCATCACTCAACTGCACCAGAATTTTGCCCGCGACCTCACCAGCGCGGTCGGCGGCTACCTGCGTGACAAGTTTGAAGTCACTCTGGTGGCGGTCGAGCAATTGGCCTACCGCGACTTTCTGACGCGCTTCTCCGATGCGACCTACTACGCCTCGTTCCACCTGTTGCCCGGGGACGCCAGCGGGATCCTGCAGTTGGACTTGAGCCTGGCATTGCCCATAGTGGACTTGCTGCTGGGTGGCCCGGGAGGAGCGCCGCGGGGTGCACGCGAGGTCAGCGAGATTGAGGAAATGTTGATGGAGGGCGTCGCTCAGATCATTTGCCAGGAACTGGACCTGGTGTGGCGGCCCCTGGGGTTGCAAGCGTTATTCGAGCAGCGCCAGCCGGCGTCACAGATGTTGCGGCTCATGCCTGCGCAGGAAAAGATCTTGACGTTGACTTTCGAAGCGACCATGACTGGCTCTCAGGGAGTGCTCAACATTGCTTTTCCGGCGGTAGTCTCCAGCGCTCTGTTGCGCAAGCTAGCCAGGGAACTGGTTTACCAGCGACCTCGGGGACCATCGCTGCATCAGGAAAGCATCTTGAAACGGCTGCTGGAGGCGAAGCTGGCAATGCGCCTCGCTACTCCGCTGACGCCGGTCAAGTTGACGGATCTGATGGGCATGCAAGCGGGAAGGATCCTGGAGCTCCAGCTTCCTATCGAGGAGCCAGCCAGACTTCGTCTCCAAGACAGGGACCACTGGCTGGCGCGGCCAGTTCGCAGCACCGCGAACTGCCGCGCTGCGCAACTGCTGGAACGTGTTGCCCAGCCGGAAGAAGGAGGGGGCTAGATGGCCGAGCAAGCCAAACCAAGAATCGAAGTCGAAGCCTATTGCGAAACCTGGGCCAGTAGCCTGGCCGTGCTGCTCTCCCGGGTGTCGTCTGCCAACTGGCAGACCGAGCCTGCCACGGCCGCTGGCGAATATGCTCCCAGCACCCGTGTCGGTGTAACCGTTGGGAATGGACTCAACGGCCAGCAATGGTTCAGCTTCAGCGAGGCTGATGCGGCTGAGCTGTTGCGCGCTTCCCGGCAGGAAACGAGCGCCACGCCTGACGGCCACACACCAGACGCAATCGTGGAGCTGGTCCAGCAGTGGATCGAGCTCGCCGCCGGTGCTCTGGAGGCTGATTTCGGGAAGCTGTCGCTACAAGTCGCCCCGGAAGAACCCTCCCAAGAGCGTTGTCCAGCCGCTAGGCTGCTCCATGTCAGCAACGGTTCCGCCTTCATCGCCGTGCTGCTCGAGATGGACAAGTACCTGGGGACGGCTTTGGATCGGCACGGGGATTGCCCCGCGAAGACGTCACACGAAACCGCTTCAGGTCGCATTGAGGACCTGTTGCGCGAGGGTAATCTGGGACTGCTGATGGATGTCGAACTCGACGTGATGCTCCAGTTCGGCTGCCGGCAGGCCACGCTGCGCGAGGTGTTGGAACTGGCGACGGGTGCGGTGCTGGAACTGGACCGTGAGATCGAGCAGCCGGTTGATCTGCTGCTCAATGGACGAGTGATTGCCCGTGGCGAAGTCGTGGTGATCGATGGCAACTACGGCTTGCGGGTCACCGAAGTTGCCTCCGCTCAGCAACGCGTCGACAGCCTGTGACCTTTGATTTGTTTAAGGAGATAGAAATGTCTCTTTCGTCGCGTTCGGTGCTTCCCAGCCCTTCGCCCATGGCGGTCCTGGCCACACTGCCGCGATGTGCCAACCTCTTGTGTCCCCGGCCGCCCAGCCTCTGGCAGCGCTGGTGGGCGAGACACGAGGGCACATGGCTGGGAAAAAACTGGTACTGCTCTCCCGATTGCTTTTATGACGGCCTCTGCCGGCACCTGGAGAATGGGGAGATGCTTAGGCGGCACCGAACTGCCAGACCGAACCGCTTGCCATTGGGCCTGGTCATGCTTTCCCGCGGGGAGATCACGGCTCAACAGTTGCGGCAGGCGCTTGAGATGCAGCGCTCCACCCGGAGTGGCAGGATTGGCCAATGGCTGGTCAGGATGGGTGCGGTCGTGGAAGAGCAAGTGACCAACGCGCTCGCAGCGCAGCAAGGCTGTCCGGTGTTTGCCCCGCCTGAGACACAGTCCTTGCCGGCAACCATGCATTGGCCCGGACCGCTGATCGACATCTATCGTGCCGTCCCGGTCTTCTACACCCCGGCGCAATCGACACTGTATGTCGGATTCCTGGAAGGAGTTGACCATTCCTTCCTGTCTTCCGTGGAACAAATGCTGCAATGCCGCACTGAGCCGTGCATCATCCCCCCGTCTGTTTTCCGGCATACCGTCGAGCGGCGGGCAGCGTGCTGGACCAGCGAGACGATCCTGATTCACCAGCGCCAGACCAGTTTCGAAATGGCGCGGGCAATTGGCAACTACGCCCAGCAAGTGCGTGCAGAGCGCTGCACCATCACCTCCTGTGCCGACTGCTTCTGGATCCGCCTGCGCTGCTCCACCAGTTTCCATGTTGATTTCCTGTTTCGAGCAGGAACGGGCAGCTAAGAGTTTGGCCGTCTGGCGCAGGATGAAGCCCTAAAGCAGGAGTTTTCAACTGCCGATAAACATGGAAGGCAGAGACCATGGATTGCGTAGGCGAGCAGACCACAATTGACAACCGTTTGGGCAGGGCGGGTGGTCTGGGCGCGCTGCGTGATTCCCGTCTCTGCCAGCCTGATTTTCCCGTCCTCGATCTTCCAATTCTTACGCGTTCCGCCGCGCTGCTCACGCTACTGCTCCGGGACGGCACCGTCGACTTGGAGTTGACCAGTTCCGTGGTCGCATTGGACCCAGGCCTGGCATTCGGGACATTAAGAGTGGCAAACCTGGAGCGTAACGGCGAGGGCGAAATCTGGCAGTTGCCGCCGGCAGTGGTGGCAGCAGGATGCGATCGTCTGCTGGCGATGGTAACCTCTGCGCTAAAGGTGGAGTCGAGTTACGACTGTGGCACGGGCGCGAGGCTCCGCCAACTCTACGCACGATGCGTGCAACGGGCCTGCATCGCGGAGATGCTGACCAATATTTTAGGGAACGCCAATCCCAAGCAGTCGTATTTAGCCGGTCTACTCTTCGGCGTGCTCGGCACGCCGAACCCCGAGAAGGCTGCGCTTCCGTTAGCCCTTAGGTCTGTCTTGTCCGATAGCCTGCCGGACGGTCGGTTGGCTGCAGTCACAGGTTCGTCAAGCGCCGTGGGAGAGCGTAATCCCATTGCAGCCAGCGTGTTCATTGCAAATGCTCTGCTCGATCTCCCGGAGGGCGAGAACTCAAAATCTTCTCAGCAGATTCAGAGGCTGGCCGCCAGCCGCCTCTGGGAAGCCTGGGAAGAGCGCACCGGGCCCGAACGGCAGCAACTCCTCCGGCAAGCTTGGAAATTGGCCGGCTGGGCTGCCGCTAACGCCCCTAGGCTCTCTCCGTGGGAGTTCATGGCAAGGTTGCACCGGCACAAGTCGTGGGAGTGAGAGATGCAAGGGCTGCGCATGTTGATCGTGGACGACTCCCCGGTGATGCGCAAGATCGTCGAGCGTGCGCTGCGACAGGCAGGATTCTCTATCGCTCAAATCATCGAGGCTGGCAATGGCTCGCAGGCGCTCGACATTCTTCGCCAGCAGACAGTTGACCTGGTTCTCAGCGACATCAATATGCCAGTGATGGACGGACTGGAACTGGTGCGACAGCTGCACATGCTGGAAAGTGCCTGCGGGATCCCCGTTCTGATGATTACCAGCGAAGGTAGCGAGTCGCACGTAGCGCAGGCGATCGCTTTAGGGGCGTGCGGCTACATTCGTAAGCCATTTACGCCTGACCAGATGAAACGCCATGTGCTTCCTCTACTGGGACAACTGGTATAGGCGGGCCTGCCTTCAAAGGTGGGCTTTAATCTTTTCTAATCTACACACCTCTTAAACCCTTGGAATGCGGCACGTTCTCTACTGTTCTTTGGTCTCCTTCTTGCTTTAGGAATTCCCGGAGCGCGACGCAATGAACAGTGGACTTTACGCTGCCTGTGCCGGTCTGCTGGCGCGCACGCAAGCGCTGGACCTGGCAGCAAATAATCTGGCTAACATCAATACCACAGGATACAAAGCGCAGGTTCCAACCTTTCGCTCGCAGCTGGCCACTGCGTCTTCGAATGTAACCACTGATGCAATTTCCCAAGCGGTCAACAATTTCGGGGTCTTGGGTGACAGCCGCACCGACGGGATGCAGGGAAGTCTAGACCGCACGGGGAGCGACCTGGACTTTGCTATACAAGGCGAGGGATGGTTCGCCATCCAGTCAGGCAATGGGCGGCTGTATACACGCAACGGTAACTTTCACGTTGACCACCACGGACACCTGGTAACGATCGAGGGAAACATCGTATCCGGCGCACAGGGAACGATCACCATCCCGCCCGGCAAGTTGTCGGTCAGCAGCGATGGCACCATCTCGGTGGACGGAGCGCTGGCGGGCCAGCTCCAGATCGTGAGCTTCGCCCAGGGAGCCGCGCTGGCCCCTGCGGGCAACACGTACTTTTCGGCTCCGGCAGGCAGCGAGCGAACCGCCAGCGGACAGCTGGTGCAGGGATCGCTGGAGAGCAGCAATGTGAATGGGGTGACGGCAGCGGTCGGCCTGGTCGCTCTGCAGCGCAACGCCGACATGCTGCAGCAGGCGCTGACAGCGTTCCATTCGAACTTTAACCGTATCGCGGCGCAAGACCTGTCGAGAATCTAGGGACCGCCATGTTTCGTGCACTGTACACCGCTGCCACTGGAATGGTGGCCCAACAATTGAATCTGGACAACGTCGCCAACAACCTCTCCAACTCCAGCACCTCAGGTTTTCGCCGCCGCCGGCTGCAATTTCAGGACTTGATGTACCAGAACCTGGTCATGCCAGGCGCGGCAGCGACGCAAAACACGACCGTGGCTTCGGGATTACAAGTCGGCTTGGGTACGCGTACTGCGGCCTCTGAGGTGATTCAGGCACAGGGCGATTTCAACTCTACCGGTAATTCGTTGGATCTCGCCATCCAGGGTACCGGCTTCTTTCAAGTCAAGATGCCCAGCGGAGAGACCGGCTACACCCGTGCTGGGATGTTTCACCTCGACAATCAGGGCAATATGGTGACCGCCGACGGCAACCCCCTCGACCCACCGATCACGATTCCGCCTGACGCGCTGACCATTTCGATTGGCTCCGATGGGACGGTGACGGTCACGCAGCCCAGCCAGACACAGGCGCAGCAGGTGGGCAGCATCCAACTGGCGACCTTTCAGAACCCGGGCGGCCTGAACAGCGTTGGGCAGAACGTTTATCTCGTGACCACCGCTTCGGGTGACCCGATTATTGGCACTCCCGGTGGTTCCGAAGGCCTGGGGACGCTGCAACAGGGCGTGTTGGAACAATCCAATGTCAACGTGGTGGAAGAGTTCATCCAAATGATCCTGGCGCAGCGCTCCTACGAGGCCAACTCGCGCGTGGTCACGGCCGCTGATCAGATGTTGCAACAGCTGAACAATCTTTCCCGCTAGGAGTTGGCATGCTACACCGCGCGGTAATTTTCGTAACGCTGGTTGGGCTGGTTCTGTTGTGCGCTATCGAGATGTGCGTTGCAACGGAGCCGGCCATGCTGGAGCGGAGCAGCTTCGCAGTACTGCGGCAAAAGGTGGCGGCGGCGGTTGCCCGCGACTTGCAATCTGGCCTCGGCGGAGAGAGCTGCGGGGACAATCTGCAGGTGCCAGTTCCCGCGCCTTCCGTCCCATTGGGCGCGGAGCTGCATGTGACTTCCGTGCGGACGGGCTACTCGCCGGGAAGCTGGCTGCTGCGCCTGGACTGTTCTTCGCGGCGCGATTGCCTGCCGTTTCACGTCGTGCTGTATTCGCCCGGTGCGAACCTGCGCCAGGGTTTTGTGGCCAGCCTCGAAGGCAGCGCCCCGGAACAGAACCGGCGGAACTGGCCGAAAGCGAGGCCGAAGCAACTCCGTTCGCCGGTGGCGCGCAGTGGCGATCACGTATTGCTTGTGGAGGATCTTTCCGGGATGCGGCTGAAGGTAACCGTAGTCTGTCTCGAGTCAGCGGGTCTGGGCGACGAGATTCGCGTGCGAAACCTTGCCACTCATCGAGTCTTGTTGGCCACCGTCGCTGGGAAAGACTTGGTAAGGGTAGAGCGATGACGATACTGCATCGAGCGACGCTGGTTCTGCTGCTGATCGTCGGCCTGGCAGGAGCGAGCAATGGGAAAGCCAAGGCTAAGGAGGCGCCGTTGTCTGCCTCCTCGTTGAGCCAGTTCCTCCAGCGCGTACGGGGAGAGCCGACTGCTACCACAACCTCTCTGGGCAGCCTCTGGCCGCTAGAAGGTGGAACTTTCACGGACTTGGCTACCGACTACAAGGCGCGGCGGCTGAACGACGTTATCATCATTCGCATCGTAGAGCAGACCCTGGCGCAATTCTCAGGCGATGTGACTGCGCAACGCGGGTTCAGCTCAACTTCGGCGATCACCGGGCTGGCTGGACAAGTCAACACCAACCCTGTGAATCCGCTGTACGCCTTGAATTCCAGCAATAATTTGAAAGGCACAGGCAGTGCCAACAGCCAGTCCCTGCTGCATACTGTCATCGCCGGCCGGGTTGTAGCCATGCTACCCAACGGCAACATGGTCATCGAGGCCGAGCGCAAGGTCAGCTTCAACCAGCAGGGCCAGACCATTGTCTTGCGAGGACTGGTACGGCCTGGCGACATCGCCTCCGACGATTCCGTACTTTCGACTTCCGTCAGTGATCTCGAACTTGAGCTGAAGGGCAAGGGAGTGGTCACGGACGCAACCCGGCAGCCGAATCTCTTTACTCGCCTGCTGATGAGGCTGTTGAACTGGTAATGAAATACACGCGGCAAACTTTGTGGGTTTCCCTCCTGACTGTGACATTGATGGTACAGGTGGGCTTGGGGCAACCAAACGACCATTACGTGCAAATCCGTGACTTGGCCACAATCGAAGGGGTCCGGGAAAATCCGCTGGTCGGCTACGGCATGGTGGTTGGACTGGCGGGCACGGGCGACCGGCAGCAGACGATGTTCAGCACCCAGACGCTGGGCAACATCCTGCTCAAGATGGGGGTAACAATCCCAGTCGCGGCGGTGATGGTAAAGAATGTCGCGGCGGTGTTCGTTACCGCCACGCTGCCGCCGTTTGCCCGTCCGGGGACGCAGATTGACGTGACCGTCTCGTCCATCGGCGATGCCAAAAGCCTGGAGGGCGGGACACTGCTGCTGGCGTCGCTCTACGCCGCCGATGGCCAGGCTTACGCCGAGGCTCAGGGGCCGGTTACGCTGGGCGGATACTCGGCAGGCCGGATCGGCAACTCCAAGCAAGTCAACCATCCCACCGCCGGACGAGTTCCCAATGGCGGACTGGTGGAGCGGGACACCTCGCTGGACCTGCGCAAGCTTTCGACGATTGCCCTGCTGGCGCGCGAGCCCGATTTCCGCACGACCCGGGACATGGCCGCTGCGATCAACCGTGAGGTGGGAAGCTCGCTGGCGACGGCCATCGACGGACGCCGAGTGGAGATCAGCAACCTGCCGGCCGTCGGAGTTCCGGAACTGCTGGCCCGGCTTCTGAGTTTGAAGGTAGAGATCCACCCCCATGCCAAAGTTGTCGTAAGCGAGCGCACCGGAACCATCGTGATGGGCAGAGACGTGCGGCTGACCGCGGTTTCGATTCTCCACGGCGATCTTACGGTGGAGATCTCGACCGAATACCAGGTTTCACAACCTGCCCCGTTCAGCCAGGGGACAGACTGCCGTAGTTCCTCAAACCCAGGTCGAAGCCAAGGATGAGAAAACGAGGCGGATCGAGCTGAGTGAAGGCGCCAGCGTAGAACAACTGGTGACCGGATTGCAGGCCATTGGCGCAACCGCCCGGGATGTGGTTGCGATTCTGCAGGCGATCAAGGCGGCGGGAGCCTTACAGGCTGACTTGGAGGTGATCTGAACATGGCACTTTCGATTCTGCCTGCGGCCAACCTTCCGGCGGAGAGTGCCGCAGACGCTTCGCAAGAGACTCGACCTTCCAGCAAACTGAAGAAATCGGCGCAGGAGTTCGAATCGATCCTATTGCAGAGCTGGCTGGAGAAGATGAACCAGAGCTTTGTGGGCACCAGTGAGAGTCAGGACGCGGCACACGACACGGTCACCAGTCTGGGAACGCAGGCCATCGCCTCGGCGCTGGCGGCGCGGGGTGGTATTGGCATTGCTGCCATGCTGCTGCGGCAGTTGCAGCCTGCTAAACAGCCTTCCCCAAACCCAGGGCTCGAGAATTCTGCCACGCCGGCACTAGTCTGCTGAAGCCGCCGAGCCGATAACACCAGAGAAGTGAGAAATCGGGAGAAAAGATTAAAGCTTTCTCATCCATCGCCGATCACTCAATTGCAGGGCAATACAGTAGACCGAGGTACTGCGATGAGAATTGACTTAAATCCGTCGGCCATGCCGGAGGCGGCCCGCAGCAGTGATGCGGCTGCTGGAGCAACGTCGGGAGACATGACTAAGCTGGTGGCGCCGGACGCCAATGATATAGCACATCTGTCCAGCGGACGCGATGCCGTGCAGAAGCTCAAGACGCAACTGGACGCGCTTCCCGAGATCCGGCAACAGCGCGTGGATGCGCTGAGGCAAGCGATCAGTGACGGTGCGTACAAGATCTCACCACATGCCGTCGCGACCGCGATGCTATCGGACCTCCGACTGAAGGCCGGCTAATCTGCCTAGTTCCGCCATGCAGGCGGAGGTATTGGTATGGACTTTCGCACTGGCCGTCTGGAAGGATCGGCGCGAATTCAAGAGCGACCTTTCGGCAAGTCCTCTGAGGAGCCGAAGCGGCGCGCGTCTCGCCGGCCCAAAGAACAAGCTGGGGAGGCAGAGCCAGGCGAGCTGCCCGAAGAGCAGGAGAATCACCAGTTGGATGACATCGCCTGAGGAGTCTGCGTTGAGCACGAGGATCGAATCGTTAAGCAGTCCGGTTCTACCGGAGGTCCAGGAATTGGTGTTGCTGGAGACGCTGAAGGCGTTGCTTACGGCAGCGATTCGCTCGCTGAGCCATGGAGAACCGTTAGGCTTGTCAGCGGTGAGTCGTGACATCAAAACGACCGCAGACGAGGTCATGGCCGCTGCACTCAATCTGGGCCGCTTGAGTGTTGACTCCTGAGGAGCAACAGCAGCGGCGGAAGCTGCTGGCCGAGCTGCACCAGCAGCGTTCGTTCTGCCGCGCGATGCTGCGCCGCTGACGGCGTTCGATTCTCCTGCGCCGACAACTGCTCGACCTTGCAACCGGGCCGGTGAACTACACCGAATCACTCGATCCGCAGTGGTATCGCCATGAGTAGCCTGCTGGGAACGATGTCGATTGCGATGGGCGCATTGGAGGCACAGCAGGCCGGGCTGCAAACCACGACCAATAACATCGCCAACCTCAACACTCCGGGCTACACGCGCGAGCGGCCCGTCCTGCAAGAGGCCGATCCCATCATCAACAACGGCAAAGCCTTTGGTGATGGCGTCAAGCTTCAGGGCATCGAGAGCCTGCGCGACAGCATCCTCGAGCTGCAGATCAGCAACGAGACCCAGCAACAGGGGCAATCGCAGGCCTACGTGAACGCCATGAGCCAGACGCAGACGCTGTTTCCGGACGACACCAGCGGTATTGGACAGCAGATCAGCAACTTCTTCCAAAGCCTGAACAGCCTTTCGACCGACCCTTCGAACCTGGCGCTGCGCCAGAGCGTGCTTTCGGCCGCGAACAGCATGGCTTCTGCGTTCAACGGCACAGCCAATCAACTTAGCGCTCAACGCACATCGCTCGACCAGAACGTCGAGCAGGCGGTCGGTGAGGTCAACCAGATCACGCAAGAGATTGCGGACATCAACAGCAGGCTTGCCAAACTCAGCAGCACGGCACAGGGTTACGGCAGCTTTCTCGACCAGCGCGACAACCTGGTGCAGAAGCTTTCCGGGCTGATTGACGTCTCGGTGATCAACGATGGAACATCCATCACGCTGACGACCAAGCAAGGCGCGCCGCTCGTCGCCGATGGCCAAAGCTTTGCGTTGAGCACGGCGCTCGATCCGGCGAGTGGAGTGCAGCACATCTACTCGCAGGGCACAGACATCACGGAGAAAATTTCTGCTGGGGAGTTGGGCGGCTTATTGCAGGCCCGCGATCAGACCTTGCCCGCGATGCAAACCCAGCTCGATTCGCTGGCCAGCGGCCTGGTGCAAGGCCTGAATACCGCTCATGCCAAGGGCTTCGACCTGAACGGCAATGCCGGCGGGAACCTGTTTACTCCTGTGAGCGGAGCGGGCGCAGCGGCGAGCATGGCGGTTGCAATTACCGATCCGACCCTGCTCGCCGCCAGTTCCGACGGCACCACCGGCAGCAATGGCAACCTGGCCAACCTGTCTGCGGTTGCCAATCAAGCCGTTTCCAACGGCATGACGCCGACTGCGGCTTACGGCGACCTGGTGTTCCAGGCGGGCAGCGCGGTCAGCGATGGCACCACCGAACTGAATGCCAGCAACACCATGCTGCAACAGTTGCAACAGCAGCAGGCGTCGGTCAGCGGAGTCTCGCTCGACGAAGAGGCCTCCAATCTTCTGCTCTACCAACGGGCGTACCAGGCAGCAGCGCAGGCCATCTCAACCGTGGACCAGATGCTGCAAACCGCCATACAGATGGGTGCTGGCGCATGAGGATCTCGCCTTACGTCACGCAAACCGAGCTGAACGCGATGAGCGCGGCCGACCAGGCCGAACAAACCGCATTGCTGCAGATGACCACCGGCAAGCGCGTGAACGTCGCCTCCGACGATCCTTCCGCAGCCGCGCGGGAGGTTGCGATTTCCTCCCAATCGAGCGACTGCGACCAGTTCCTGCGCAGCATTTCCAGCATCTCGTCGGAATTGCAAACTGCCGACTCGGCGTTGAACTCCGGCGTCACAGCGCTGCAGCGCGCCATTACGCTCGGCGTCGAAGGCGCCAACGGCACCATGTCGCAGGACGACCGCTCGGCACTGGCCAGCGAAGTCCAGAGCATTTCGCAGCAGATGCTGGGCGTCGCCAACCTCAGCTACAACGGCAAATACATTTTCGCCGGCACCGCCGATTCAAACCCTCCTTACGTTGCCGCGGCGGGAGGCATCGTCTATCAGGGCAACGACTCCGTCAATCAGGTCGAGATCGAAGCCGGCCAGACGATTGCGGTGAACCAGCCGGGCAGCCAGTTGTTTTCCGCCGCAGGAGCGAACGTTTTTCAGGCGCTCAGCGATCTGGCCACTACGTTGCAATCCAGCAGCAGCACGACTGACGACATCGCCAACGCCACCAACGAAGTTCGCACCGCCTACAACCAGCTCAACTCAGCGCGCACCTTCTACGGCAGCACCCTGGACCAACTCAATGCCGGCCAGGACTTTCTGAACTCCGAAAAGCTTCAGCTCACGCAGCAGTCCAGCGACCTGGTCGGCGTGGACATGAACCAGGCGGCCACCAACCTGGCCAATGCCGAAACTGCCCGCAACGCTGCCCTGCAAGCTGCGGCCAGCGTCGGGAATTTGAGCTTATTCGACTATCTGAGCAGCCGCCACTAACTGCTTGTCTTGGATCCTTGGATCAGTCGCCGCTCAAGAACCGGCGCAAGGCGTTATCATCTTTCCCCAACCTGCCGCGACGGAAGCCGAGGTGGCTGCAGTTTGCTGGTTGACACTGGAGAAGGAGATAACCACCTAGGCACTATCAGTACCCTCCCCCACAGTAGTTGTAAAATCAGCAACTTACGTAGTACTCACATCATAATCTATTGAAATCAAGAATGTTATATGTATTCAATAGATTCACATGGACTTACACTGGAAAACCTGGCTCGGAACTGAAGACATTCTGAGCGTAAAAGTTAACGCACAAGTTAACAGCCACGACTTCCCAGCCACAAGCGTTCAACCAACAGCTCGGTCTTATCCGAGAGCGTGATTCCACAAGCTCGAACCCTTGCTCACCGATTGTCAAAGAGCTTTCGAATGCCCGCACACTGAGTGCGGGCCGCGAAGACACACCACAACTTCTGTCCTCGCATTCAGTGGTAACTTGCCGGCGCGACGACGGCAAGTGCGCAGGTCACGTTCGGCTGTGACCGAAGTGTGCCGCGAAGCTTCGCCCTTCGGCGAGGTGGTACGCTGTTCCCGTCATGACGGCTGAGGAAGTCAAACAAGTGCTGCAATTGAAGCCGCTGCCCGTCGAGGGCGGCTTCTTCCGCGAAACCTACCGTTCTCGCTGGGTGGTCCCGGCAGAATACCTGCCCGAGGGGACACGCGGCTCGCGCTCCATCGGGACAGCGATCTACTACATGATCACGCCGGAGACGTTCTCCGCGTTGCATCGCCTTCCGGGTACGGAGGTTTTCCATTTCTATCTCGGCGATCCGGTGGTCATGCTGCAATTGCTGCCGGATGGCAGCTCGCAAACGATCACGCTTGGAAGCGATCTTGCCGGCGGGCATCGGCCGCAGGTGGTCGTGCGCGGCGGAGTGTGGCAGGGAAGCCGCCTGGCTCCGGGCGGCAAGTTTGCCTTGATGGGGACAACCATGTCTCCAGGCTTCGACTATGCCGACTATGAGCATGGGAACCGCCAGACGTTGATGGCGCAGTATCCCAGCGTGGCAGGAATGATTAAGGAATATACGATTGGATAGTAGGCACCGCCCCCTAGGAGCCTGTGGTGCAAGCAGTTGATTTTGGGTACGGCCAGCGGCATGGTCGGCTTCGTAGTCCCACTAAGGATTTCGCGCGGGAGATAGAGTTACAGCTTCTATAAAGTTGATTCCGAGCCTCCCGGCGCGTGAGCAGGAAATAAACGAGCAATAGAAGCATGCCACCGCGGTTTCTCCACTCCCGCGGCGTGCCCGCACCCAGCAACTGGCGCAGGATCAGGCTTAGGTTGAAGGCTCCCACGTGGATCAGTTGCCGCTTTAGAATATTCTGGTGTTTGCGCAGGTGCGTGCGCCTCATACCGCCCGTCTCGTAGCAATGCGCAAAACTACGTTCCACCAGTTCCCCGCGCCGCCGCAGTAAGCTCTTGCCGTAGCTGCCCCGCACGCGCCGCCGATTCTGGTATACCGCCTGTTGTTCCGCCTGCTTGCCCTGCCAGTTACGTCGTCCGGCTTGCTGCTTCTCCGGAATGTAGCTGCGCACCTCGTACGACTTCACCCGTTCGACCACCGCGCCGCTGTGATAGCCCTTGTCCGCGACCAACTCTTCAATCCCATGGACATTCACCTTGGGCTTATCGTGAGGCCGCAGCTCCGCCTCCCGTCCGACTAACTCCGCCACCGCTATCCCGGCTTCGCTCAGCGTCTCCTCCAGCGTCGTCGTGTCGCCCTGGTCAGCGCCTTGCAGCGTGACCGCCACCACCGCGCCCGTGTCCAGATCGACGGCATGCTCGGCTTTGTGCGCCAGATGGGTGCGCCCATCCTTCATCTTCGCAATCCGCGCATCCCCGTCCGCAGGACTCTTCCACTCCTTATTGGACATGCGTTTTTTGCGCTTGCGGTCCAACCGTGCCAGGTCTTCCCGCGTTGGCGTCTCCATGCCGGAGGCCTTCGCCAGCCCGCGCAGAAACTCCTCGTAGCTCTCCCCCGTCTCCCGGCGCACGATCGAGCGCATCGCCGCGTTGGCCTCCAGCGTGGTGGCATCGATGGCGATCCGCTGGCCCTTCAGCAATCCACGATCCGCCAGCAAACTCAACACCCAGCCAAATACCCCGCGATGCGTATCGACATCGATCAGCCGCCGCGTGCGCGAAATCGTCGAGTGGTTCGGCGTGTACTCGTCCAGCCCGATCCCCACAAACCGTCGCAGCGCCAGTGAGTCCGCCAACCGCCAGGCAATCCCGCGTTCACTGTCGATGCCCTCGAAATACCCGATCAGTAGTGACCGGAAGTAGATCCCCGGCGTCAGCGACGGCCGGCCGTACTTCGCCGCATAGAACTTCGCACACCGGCCCTCGACAAACTCGTCGAAGCTCTCTGCCTCCAGTAACTCATTCAGTCGCTGATAGAACGGATGTCCAGGCGCCGACGCCAACTCAGTATGCGCGATCCAGATGTCTTCTTGCTTCTCCCGCTGCTTGCGCGTGCCCATTGCCATGCGCGCATTGTAGAAACAAAGGCTGTGGATCGTTCAAATTTTTTTCGTACAGGTATCCAGACTTTCACCACGGGCTGCTAGGTATTCCGCGTGCCCTGGGTGTGTGCGATGAACAGGTACGACCTCGGAAGCCGTCAATATCTCCGGACTGTATAATGCGGCAGTATGTCGTTCCAGCTCCCGCGGCCCCAATTTACAGCGCTGTCGAGGAGCGAGCGATGGCAGCATGCTGTTCAAAACGGCCTGGCAGCTTACATGCTCGCCTCCCTGATTATCAATAGCATTTTCTTTTACTACCTACTTCGGGTTTATCGAAAAGCTTACTATGCAGGGCTGTTCAGAGACATTCTGCCGTGGGCGCTGGCGCTGAATCTGTTTGCGGCGGGGTTGTTGGTCCTGTTCTTTGCCGACAATAGAAAATGCCGAGTATTAATTGCGGTCGACGCTGTTGTTTCTCTGTTGGTTTTTGCTCTTTTTGCCTGCCTCAGAGTCCCCCCGGATCAGCAGTTGCACCGCTTTGGGTTTGTGTACGCGGCACTCATCTTTGGGCATGGTGCCGTGCTGGTGCTATACGCCTTTACAGGTCCCACTTCGGTGCGAGCGGTGCGCGCCTGGGTTTTTGCAACCAGCCTCGTGATCTATGCTGCGATTGCCCCGTGGGTTGCGGCCGCATCGTGGCCGAATGGAGATGAACCTGCCTACCTGATGCTGATGCAGAGTCTGTATGCCGATCATGATTTTGATTTGAGCAATAACTATGCGAATGGCGACTATAAGCAGTTCTTCCCGCCGACTCTACCCGGTTCAGAGGCGGGGTACCCGCTTTCCGCCAGGATGCATGACACCATCACCGCTATCGGCAACGAGCACCAGACCGTCTTAAACCAGCGCGGTGAGGAAATGGGCGTTCACGACGTTGGGCAACCGCTCTTGCTTTTGCCGGGTTACGCTTTGGCCGGCCGGACAGGGGCGATGATTGAATTGAATATTATTTCGGCACTACTGGCGCTCGGTATTTTTCAGCTGGCATTTCAGATCAGCGGCTCTCAAATCGGGGCCTTGTGGAGTTGGGCACTATTCGCTTTCACCGCCCCGTTGCTGGTGTACTCGTCGGAGCTATTCATCGAGGCCGTTGGAGCTTGTCTCGCAGTCTGGGCAGTTACGGCGTCGCACCTCTTTCTCAAAACCAGCAAGCGGAGTCTGCTGCTCGGAGCTGGTCTGCTCGCTGCGGGGATGCCCTGGATTTGCATACGCTTCTGGATGCTATCTGGACCGCTGCTCGGCGTTGTTGCGCTTTGCATTTTTGCGAAGCGTAACCAGCGCGGACGGATGGCTTCTTTAGCTGACCTCGCCGTCGCCAGCACTCCGATGATCGCTTCACTCGCATTTTTCGCGTGGTTTGATGCGATCCACTACGGTACCTTGAAGCCCAACGCCGGTTACTTCTTATGGGCTGCTGAGCACCCTCAATTCTTCCGGCATCCCGAGATCGGCTTCGTCGGCATGTTCCTTGACCGAGGGTACGGGCTATTGCCCGTCGCTCCAGTATACGTGCTGGGTTTTGCCGGGGCTTGTGTGGTGTTACTGCGTCGAGGTTGGGAGGCCCTTCTGTTGCTTCTGCCGGCAACAATATACCTTGGCTTCGTGGCATTCAGCCAGTTTTGGTATGGAGGCGGGGCGCCCAATGCGCGCTTCGTAGTGGCCGGCATTGCGATTGTGGCGTCGTTTGCTTCCCTTGTTATAGACAAGAGGTCTCGGTTGCTGGCACTTGGTCTTGTCCTCTGGGGCTGGGCAATCGCGTTCATCACCACAGCCGTGCCTCTCACGAGATGGTTTTCTCTCTGGGACCCTAACAAGAGCGGACTGACTGACTTTCTCCGCGAACACGGGATCGTAGACATGCTGGCAGTGTTCCCTTCCGGGCGCAGAGCAGCGCCGGTAGACTATGCTGAAGCCATCATCTGGGTTGGCTTAATAGTCTTGTTGGTGTCTTGGATCGTTGTAACATCTGGAAACATCTCCGATGGCGGCATGTCGTTACGGCTCCTGGGGCTTCAATTCACAGCGCTGTGGAGGAGCGAACGATGGCAGCATGTTATTCAAAGCGGCCTGGCAGCCTATGTACTAGCTTCCCTGATTACCAATAGTATTTTCCTTCACTACATACTTGGAGTTTATCGAGAGCCTTACTATACCGGGCTGTTCAGAGACATTCTGCCGTGGGCGCTGGCGCTGAATCTGTTTGCGGCGGGGTTGTTGGTCCTGTTCTTTGCCGACAAGAGAAAATGCCGAGTATTAATTGCGGTTGACGCTGTTGTGTCTCTGTTGGTTTTTGCTCTTTTCGCCTGCCTCAGAGTCCCCCCGGATCAGCAGTTGCACTGCTTTGGGTTTGTGTACGCGGCACTCATCTTTGGGCATGGTACCGTGCTGGTGCTATACGCCTTTGCAGGTCCCACTTCGGTGCGAGCGGTGCGCGCCTGGGTCTTTGCAACCAGCCTGGTGATCTATGTTGCGATTACTCCGTGGGTTGCGGCGGCATCCTGGCCAAATGGAGATGAACCTGCCTACCTGATGCTGATGCAGAGCCTGTACGCCGATCATGATTTTGATTTGAGCAATAACTATGCGAATGGCGACTATAAGCAGTTCTTCCCGCCGACGTTACCCGGTTCAGAGGCAGGCTACCCGCTTTCCGCCAGGATGCATGACACCATCACCGCGATAGGCCAGGAGCACCACACTCTCTTGAACCGGCACGGTAGGGAGATGCTCTGTCATGATGTTGGAGAGTCACTTTGGCTGTTACCGGGCTACGCCTTGGCTGGGCGAATAGGAGCGATGGTCGAATTGAATGTCATTTCGGCCTTGCTGGCGCTAGGCATCTTTCAACTTGCAGTTGAGATCAGCGGTTCTCAAGTCAGGGCATTATGGAGTTGGGGTTTGTTCGCATTCACTGCCCCGTTGCTGGTGTACTCGTCGGAGTTATACACCGAGATCATTGGCGGGTGTTTCGCAGTTTGGGGCGTTTTGTCGTCGTTCCTTTTCTTCAAGACTGGCCGGCGGAGTCTGCTGCTGGGGTCGGGCCTGCTTGCAGCAGGAATGCCCTGGATCTTCATACGCTATTGGATGATCGCTGCACCGCTGCTGGGCGCAACTGCACTTTGTTTGATTACGAAGGTCAACAAGCGTGGCTGGACGACCACTTTGGCAGACTTCGGGGTAGCCGGGGTTCCGATGATCGTTTCCCTGGTGCTGTTCGCGTGGTTTGATGCTGTCCACTTCGGCACCTTGAGGCCCAATGCCGGTTACTTAATCATGGGAGCCAGGGACCCACAATTCTTCCTGCATCCTGAGGTGGGCTTCTTAGGCATGCTCCTTGATCGCAGCTACGGATTGCTACCTGTCGCGCCAATTTACCTGCTGAGTTTTGCCGGAGCGTTTGTGGCAATACGACGTCAGGGGTGGGTGGCGTTTCTGCTCCTTTTACCGGCGGCAACGTATATTGCGTTCATGTCATTCAGCCGTTATTGGTATGGGGGCGGGGCACCGAGCGCGCGCTATATCACGACAGGCATTGCGATCCTGCCGGCGTTTGCGTCCCTTGTTATCGATAAGAGATTTCGGCTAGTGGTTCTCGCTCTGGCGCTCTGGGGCTGGGTGATCGCGCTCATCACTACTGCGGTGCCTCTCACGAGGTGGCTTTCTGTCTGGAACCGCCAAAAGAGCGGATTGACGGACTTTCTTAGCGAACACCTGGGTATGAACATGATGGCGATTTTCCCCTCTGTGCTAAGGTGGCGGTCAGTTGACTACGTCGGGGCCGTGGTCTGGGTTGGCTTGATGGTGTTGTCCGTGTGGTGGATCGTGACCGCGTCCGGAAACGCGTTGGCTAACGATGGCGCTCGGATTCGTTTTAAGGAAATATCAAAACCGTGAAAGATAGGATTAAACGACTCCTCGCCCACTCTCCGTTCCTTTACTCGCACGCCTCCCGCTCGTATAAACGGCTCAAAGGCGGGGGCCATGCGTTGCAGACGAGTGTTGGCATTGTTCCTGAACGGAGTTTCCCCATCATTGCCGCCTTCTGCAGCGGACAACCCTACATCATGCGATGCCCCGCCACCTGCTGAAAAGGCGGGAGTTAAGGTCATCACCACTCTCGAAGAACTCGATGCCCAATTGGTTTTGGTAGATGAAGCCGGGCAACGCTCGGACGACGAACTTCGGAAGGCGCTCGCCTCGTTTGAGTTTGGCCTCACACAAAAGGTGCCTTCGGATCCGTACGGCGAAGCTTACCGAAAGCAGCAACATGAGCTGTACCTGACGATCTCCGGAGCGAGCTCCTATACCCCCCAGAATGAACGGTCGGAGTTCCTGGGAAACATGGAGGAAACCGCCCGCCAGCCATTCCCTTACTACACTCGCAGCGCGCAAACCGTGGGCGATCAACTCATGGCGCTGGGCTACATTATCAAAACCATGAACCTGGCGTCCGGGTCGAAAATCCTGGAATTTGGCCCTGGCTGGGGCAACACGACCATCGCACTGGCCCGCATGGGATATGCCGTGACGGCGGTGGACATCGAACCCAAGTTTCTCGAGCTAATTCAGTGCCGGGCAAAATTGCTGGGTCTGTCGGTGCAAACTGTGTGCGCTAGTTTTGGTCCGGTCAACGACGCCAGTGGTGAGCCCGAGAAGTTTGATGCCGTATTGTTCTTCGAGAGCTTCCATCATTGCGCCGATCACTTGAAACTGATCAGAGAGCTGCCGACGATGCTCAAAGACGGCGGCATTGCGGTGTTTGCCAGCGAGCCAATCACCGAAGTATTCCCCCTGCCTTGGGGAGTACGGCTGGACGGAATGTCAGTTTGGAGTATCCGGCGGTTCAAGTGGCTTGAGCTGGGCTTCAAAGAATCGTATTTCTTGCAAACCATGAAGAAGAACGGCTGGACCGTCACCAAGCATGTTTGCCCCGAAACTCACCTGGGTGTGATCTTTGTCGCAAAACGAGATCCGGATTACGCCATAGAGAAGCTCCTTTTCTGCCGCGCCGCACTCACGCTATTATCCGCACTTCCCTGTCCCATGGCACGCCCGGAACTTCGAAGAGCAGTTGCCGGGTTCGGCCAGTTCGCCGTCCGGACCGATGCAGGTCTGGGTATGCATGCACCAGAACAGGCCGTCGTTGGATGGCGGCACTGTGGGATCGCGCTTCGCCAGGATGAACTGACCCTTCCAGCGCAGCGCCGGGCAGAGGTCTTCGCGGTTGGAATCGAAGCGATCAGCGTCGGGCATCAGCATCATGCGGCACCTCCGGAACTCTGGCCAGCGGCCTGAAGGACGGCGCGTTTCACTGCCACTTTGGTCAGAGTGACTTTGTACTTGTTGTGGCTGAGCGGCTTGGCTCGCTCGACTGCCGCGTTGGCTGCGGCCATTGCAGTTTCAGGCGTGATGGCGTTGCCGACGAGCGCCTGCTCAGATCCCAACGATCTCCACGGAATGGGCGCCACGTGGCCGAGCACTACCCGCGCGCTCTTCACCGTGTTGCCGTCCATCTCCAGGGTGACACTCGCCTGCGCCAGCGGCCAGTCGAAGGCGGCCCGTTGCCGGACTTCGTAGGTGCCGGCCTTCAGGTTCTGCGACGGCGGTGGTACGACGATTTCAATCACCATCTCACCGGGCTTCAGATCGTGCTCCAGGTCGTTCTCCGACTTAGGAATGACGAAGAAATCTTCCAGCGGCAACTCGCGGACACCGCTCCCAGGCGCTTTGGCCGAATAGAGACGGATTTTCGCGCCGTACGCAATGAGCGCGGGCGCGATCGTGGATGGGCTCACGAAATATGCGGGGCCGTAGTTGCCCAGGATGGCCGCGTAACGGTTGTCGCCTTCGACCACCATGGATTTGCCATCCGGCGTTTTCGCCATCAGCCCCATACCGTTGCGGAAATACCAGCAGCGCGGACGCTGGCACATATTGCCGCCGATGGTCGCCAGGTTGCGAATCTGCGGACTGGCAGCCTCGTTCAGCGCTTCCGTCAGCATGGGATAGGCGGCGAGCGCGGATTTCGCCTCGACGAGTTCGGCGAGGGTGGTTAGCGCGCCGATACGCAATCCGATTCCCGGCTGATAGCTCGTGCCGCGCAGCCCATCGATCTGCTTGATGTTGACCAGGCGCTTGGGCGCGATAACATCGTCCTTCATCAGCGCCAGAAGATCGGTACCGCCGGCGAGGATGGAGCCTTGTTCGCCCAGCAGGGTCGCGACCTGCTCCTTCTTGGTTGCGGTGACGTATTCAAACGCGCGCATTGGCCCCTCCTTGTTCCAGCGCTTCCAGCACGCGGTTGGGGGTGAGCGGCAGGAACGGCACGCGAACGCCGATAGCATTGGCTACCGCATTGGAAATCGCCGCGCCTGGCGAAACCACTGGCGGTTCGGCCAGGCCGATAACGCCACGCTCGTCATAACCTTTGCCGGTCATCATGTGTACCTTCATCTCGCCGATGTCGGCGATGCCAGCCAGTCGGTAGAACTCCATGTTCGGGTTTAGCATGCGCCCAGTCACAGGATCGAGGATCTTCTCCTCGTACAGCGCGTAGCTGATGCCCATGATGAGCGCGCCCAACACTTGGCTCTCGGCGGTCTTCACATCCACCACCAGGCCGCAGTCCTGCACAGCGACCATCTTGTTGACGCGAACGATTCCGGTCTCGATGTCCACGGAGACATCGGCCATCTGCACGCCGCCGACCCCACTGTTGGTCAGGTCAGGCGGCTTCGACTTGTCGGGATTCTTGCCTCGAACGGTCATCGGCATGGCACCGATTTTCGAGCACGCTTCCTTCCACGAGAGGCTGCGGCTTGGATCGCCTTTCACCCGCACCGTACCGTTCACAGCTTCGAGCTCTTCTGGTCGAGCCTTCAGCGCCGGAGCAACTTTGGCGAACACCTGATCGCGGGCGTCTACGGCGGCACGGCGCGTAGATGAAGTAACGCCTCCGCTGGTGGTGCTGCCACCGCTCGCGCCGGAGACGGGGTAGCGGCTGTCGCCGATCAACAGCTTGACATCGCTCATCGGAATGCCAAGAGTATCGGCGGCGACAATCGTGATGATGGTACGGCAGCCGGTACCAAGGTCTTGGGTGGCCATCTTAATCTCGACTGATCCGTCGGGATGAATGGTGAGATCGCAGTCGCTGTTGTGTCCACGGCCACCCCAAGTGTGCAGGGAGAGACCCAGCCCACGCTTCACCGGGCCAGCAGTCTTGTCGCCGCGCGAATGCCAGTTTTTCTTCCACTCCATCATCTCGGCCACGATCGGCAGTTCGTCGCGGTAGATGCCGGCACGGCTCCCCGTGAGATCCAGGTTGCGGGTGATCAAGTCCAGGGGATCCATATTCATCTTTGCCGCCAGATCGTCGATGGCACACATGGTGATGACGGCAGCTTGCGGATGGTTTGGCGCGCGCCACGCGCGAGCGCTTCCCTGGTTGGTGGCGATCGCCACGTTCTGCTTGCGCTGGTTCGGAACTTCGAAGATGTAGGGCAGCGGAGGTGCTCCACCGCCGCCCATTCCGCCGGTTCCCCAGGAACGCGACTCCCAAGCGGTAAGCTTGCCGTCCTTGTCGGCGGCGATCTTCACGCGGGCGTAGCCCGAGGGACGCATGCCCGCAACTTCCTGCTCAGCATCGCGCTCGAGCATGATCTTTACCGGCTTTCCCCCAGCGGCTTTGGACAAGTGCGCCGAGGTGACTCCCCAGCGATCGGGGCTGAACTTGCTGCCGAATCCGCCGCCAATGTATTGCTGCATGACCTGAATGTTGCCGGCAGGAACGCCTAGCGGCTCCGCCAACTGGGAAGCGATGCCGGAAAGGTTCTGCGTCGAAATGTGGACCAATAAGTCCTTGTCGGTGGTCCACTCCGACGCCATGCCGTGTGTCTCAAGGCAGCAGTGCGTAATACAGGAGGCCCCGTACAGCCCTTCGACAACCGCCGCCGCCGAGGCGAAAGCCTTATCGGGGTCGCCTTGCTTCTGTACGGCAGTTTTCTTGTAGGGAGAACGCGACGTCGTTCCTTCCACGTACTTTGCGCTGCGCAGGGCCTCCACGACTTTCTTGTCTACTCCCGAATCCTGTGCGTCCTTCAGATACTTCTCGCTCGGCTTGAAGCTGATGCCGTTCTTCTGGATCGTCGCAATAACTTGCTCGTCGGGGACCTGGTTGTCTTCGAGATCCTCAAAATCGTCCTGACTCAGTGGGCCGGTGTCGAGTGCTACGTTCTTTGGTGGCTCTCCGTCGGAAATAAAGTGAGGTAGCACTTCATATTGCACGTTGATGGTGCGGATCGCATCTTCCGCCGTCGGCTCATCCACCGCGGCGACGGCGGCCACTTCGTCTCCCGCCCAGAAGATTTCCGTTCCCGGCTGCTGGATGATTCTCACCGCCTTGACGCCCGGCATCTTCTCGGCGGCGCTGGTATCGATGCTGGTGAGGCGCGCGTGCGCATAGGGGCAGCGGAGGACCTTCCCGGCCAGCAGGCCGGCGGGATTGTAATCGTATGTGTATTTGGCGCGGCCGGAAGCCTTCACCGGTCCGTCAACTCGCGAAATACGCTTGCCCAGCAATGGACGGGTTGTAGGATCAGGCCATTGATATTCGCTCATGACGACCTCCCTTCCCGCATGGCCAGCGCTACGGCGCGAATTCCGTTGTAGGTTCCGCAGCGGCAGTAATTGCCGCTCAGGCCACGGCGAATTTCGTCGGCAGTGGGATTTGGATGCTGTTCCAGAAAGCGCGTGGTGGCGACGATGTATCCCGGAGTGCAGAAGCCGCACTGCTGGGCATCGTGGTCAACAAATGCCTGCATCACGGGAGTCAGCGCGTCGCCCTCAGCTAATCCCTCGATGGTGGTGATCTTCTTGTTTTGCGCGTCAATCGCCAGCACAGCGCAGGCGTACACGGTTTTGCCGTCCATCAGCACCGTGCAGGCACCACAAACCCCGCGGTCACAGACACGTTTTGCGCCGGTCAGGTTGAAGTTGTCGCGCAACGCATCGAGCAGCGTCACTCGCGGTTCCAGTTGCGCAGTAAGCTTCTTGCCATTCACGCTTAACTCAATCGGGACCTTGCCGGGGCCAAGGACTGCGACCTCTTCGCCTGCGGCTCTCACAACCGTCGGGCGAACCAGCAGCGGCGCAGCGGCCGCGATGCCGGAAATCTTCATGAAGTCGCGTCGCGTTACCCCCGAGTTAGGTTCGGGCTTGCCCGCGTTGTCATCTTTCATGGCGTCTCCATCCTTGCATTTCGCGAGTATAACTCCAGCGCGCCCAGCTCGGCACGAAGGTGGAGCGATATTTCGAGGGGATTGATCGGCAGAAAAATGGCGGCCCTGGTGCAGAGCCGCCGTCAAGGGAAAACGCAGGGAGCCGAACTACTTCTTCAGAGTGCGGATGTAGGAAACCAGGTCTGTGATCTGCGCGTCGGTCAGCTTGCCTTTATAGGCCGGCATCTTGCCTTTGCCGTTGGTTATGGCGGCTGTCAGGTCGGCATCCGACATTTTCTGGATGTCGGCACTTCCGAGGGGTTTAGTTCCCATCGCCGCCTTGCCGCTGCCATCGGCCCCATGGCACATGGCGCATTTCGCCTTGAAGGTGTCCGCCCCGCCCTGCGCCGCAGCTATCGGTGGCAGCGCGAGTGCAATCACGAAGCTGAACAGAGCGATCCGTTGGAGCAATTTCATGGTCATGTTTATTTTTCCTCACTAAAGCACCCCGGTCGGGGGCAGGATAAGTACAAAAGCGCCGCCAAACGACGGCCAAGGTAATGTACTCCCCGAGGCCGATTTTTGCCATACCACTTCCGGCTCAATGCGTGGGAAAAAACACTCTGGGCGGGTGATATGCCGCTAGAACGGCGGGATCCAAGCCACCTGAGAGGACGGTCAGCACCTAACTACATATTTGTTTTCAGCAACTTACCTCTATGGCGTAACCGGGAGAGTTTGGCACTTCCTGTGCCTTTACCAGTTTGACAGCCACTTTTGTAAGAGAGGTCCCTGTGGAACCTACCTTGGCAGTAATCGGACTGAATTTCCGGACGTCGCCCGTCGCCGTCCGCGAGCGGTTCTGGATCAGCGAGCCCCGGCGCTACGAAGCACTGCGCCAACTGGTCCGTTCGGAGGGGATCGAGGAAGTGATTGTGGTGGCCACGTGCAATCGCACCGAGTTCATTTTGTGGGCCAGCGACGTCCCAACCGCTGCCAATTCGGTGCTCCGCTTCCTGACGCAGGAGTACCAGCTCAGACTCTGTGAGTGGTCGCACTTCTATCGCCTGATGGACGACGTCGCCCTTACCCATATTTTCCGGGTCGCTTCCAGCCTCGATTCTATGGTCCTGGGTGAGCCCGAAATCACCGGCCAGGTAAGACAAGCCTGGGTGCAGGCGCAAGAGGCCGGAACCACCGGACGTTTCCTAGATGCGGTGATGCAAAAAGCCCTTACGGTTTCCAAACGGACGCGCAATGAAACGGCAATCGGCTCGTCTGCCGTTTCCGTTCCCTACGCGACGGTGGAACTTTCGAGGAAGGTACTTGGTGAGCTTGCAGGGCGCGAGGTTCTGCTGATCGGAGCAGGCAAGATGAGCGAACGCGCAGCTCACTACCTGATGAAAGCCGGCGCCAAACAGTTGAAGGTGATGAACCGCAGCCTGGACCGCGCGGAAGAGATGGCGAAGAAGATGGGAGCGACAGCCGTCTCGCTCGAGGACCGCGGAAAACATCTGAAGACGGCTGACATAATCGTCAGTTCTACGTCCTGTCCGCACTACATTCTCAGCCGCCAGGAAGCGGAAGAGATCGCCCGGCAACGTCAGCACGCGCCGATGGTGATGATCGACATCGCCGTACCGCGCGACATCGATCCCGAGGTTCGGGAAATCAAGGGCATTTGTCTGTTCGACATGGACGATCTCGAGCAAGTGGTGCAGCGCAACGCGGTGGGCCGGCAAGCCGCGGCTGAGGCTGCGGAGAAGATTGTGCAGGAGGAAGTGCAAGGCTTCCGTCGTAAACTGATGGCGGAGCGGGTTGTGCCCACTATCGTGGCCCTGCGTCAACGTCTCGATGATCTTTGCCGGCAGGAACTGGAAACCCTGCGCAAGGAGTTTGGACCATTCACGGAAGATCAGGACCAGGCGCTCGCGACGTTGACCAATCACATCACGCAACGAATCGCTGGTTCCCTGGCGCGTGAATTGAAGGAACTTCCAGAGAGGAACGAACAAGACGCGCTGACCGCCGCGGTGAGCCGCTTGTTCCAGCTTGAACAGCCTTCATTGGCTGGCGCCGGCGTCGAGAATTAGATTTAAGGAGAAGCAATGCCACAGCCTGCGGACAAGACGAACATCAACAATCTGGGCTTCACCAGCGTGCAAGCCTATACCCTGGCGGTGATCACGCTGGCCATCGGCATCGCGGTCGGCTATTTTGCCCGGGGATCGGCTCCCGCGTCCGTCTCACCCGAGACCGCGCAAGCTGCTGCGGCGCCTGCTGGAATGGGTGGCGGCGCGATGGGTTCCGCCCAGTTGCCAGGTATCGGAAGTATGCAACAGCAGCAGGCCCCATCGCCCGAGACAGTGGCCAAGGCCGCCGAACCGCTACTGGCTCAGCTCAAAACCAATCCCAACGACTTCGATACTCTGGCGAAACTCGGCAACCTGTACTACGACAGCCAAGCCTATCCCCAGGCCATCGAGTATTACGAAAAGGCCGTCAGCGTTCAACCTAACAACGCAGATGTCCGAACTGACCTGGGCACCTCGTACTGGTACACCGGCAACGCTGACAAAGCGATCGCGAGCTTCGAAAAAGCGCTGGCCATCCGCCCCAATCACCCCGGCACGCTGTTCAATCTAGGAATCGTGAGATGGCAGGGCAAGAAAGATCCCAAAGGCGCCATTGTGGCGTGGGAAAAACTGCTACAAACCAATCCCGACTACCCGCAGAAGGACCAAGTGCAGATGTTGATTGAGCGCGCCAAAATGCACGGCGCCGGTGCGACCAAGGGTTAACGAAGCGAACAAGCTGCACGCATTGCAAGAACTGGGGCACGCTCATGAAGGCGTGCCTTTTTTTGGATCGAGTTTCTCGGTTATCGTTGGTTGGCAACCGTAATGTCCTGCAACACCCACCGTTGCGTACCATCGCTCAGCAGAGTTGCGTGGATTTCGTCTCCTCGCTTCAAAACGGAGAGCGCCGATGGATCAGCTACCTCATACTCCATCACCATCGGCTGCATGAAGCCGGGAATGTCGTCGTTGGCAACGGAGACATGCTTCGTCTGTGGCATCACCTGCAGAACGAAGCCGGTCAGAGTGTAGGTCCGGCTGACGGGCGCCGGCGGATTGGGAGACGGGCGGTTTAAGAAGTACAAGGACACCGCCAACACGGCGACGAGTCCGCAACCTGCAACCGCCCATTTTGCTCCGCTCATGCGCATCAGTTCACTCTCATGACGCGAGCTCAACCGGTTGCACGCGACGCTCGATTTCGGAAGCCGTACCTGAACGTCTCGCGACTTCAAGATCATAAAAGTTCTGCAGGTTCAGCCAGAATTCCGGGTTGGTTTTGAAATAACGGCCCAGGCGCAAGGCGGTGTCCGCAGTGATACGCCGTCGCTGGTGCACAATCTCACCGATTCGGGTAGCAGGCACATGCAGCTCCAGTGCCAGTTTATTGACCGTTAGACCCAGAGGGTTCATAAAGTCCTCGCGGAGGACTTCGCCTGGGTGCACAGGGGGCATGAGCGCTTCTGATTTCGTCATGAGTACCTCTTTAGTCGTGATAATCCACGATTTCCACTTCATGGCAATGGCCATCGCGCCAAATGAAACAGATGCGCCATCGCTCATTAACCCGAATCGAGTGTTGCCCTAAGCGATCTCCGCGCAAAGCCTCCAGCCGATTGCCGGGAGGTGAACCCAACACATGCAGCTCCGTAGCAGCGTGCAATTGCAGCAGCTTTCTGAGCGCCACTCGCTCGATAGTGCGGAAGCGTTTGCTGTGACGGTACGCAAAAAGCTCCGCGGTTTCTTTCGAGCGAAAGCTCTTGATCACGATTGAATCGTACAACGCCCCACGTTATACGTCCAGCGCATATACTACCTGTGAGCTGGTGGTTATGCGGTATGCTTCTCGGCAGCTTCTTGTGGGGGGACTATGAAACACATCGCACTTGCAACTCTCGTAATCGCATCCGCCACCGCCACAATCGCGCCGGCACAAACGGCGAGCAGCCCCGTCGTCAGCACGGTACGACAGCTCGAAGAGCGTCAAGCGAAGAACCTGATCGGCGCCGCCGACGAAATGCCCGCCGACAAGTATAGCTATCATCCCACGCCGGAGCAGATGAGCTTCGCCCACCTCGTCATGCACGTCACGGAAGCCAATAACGGTATGTGTGCGCGCATCGCCGGCGACCAGCCGCGCGAGACCAAGCTGAACGAAAGCGATTCCAAAGAGGTGCTGACTAAGGCGGTCAGAGAATCATTTGCATATTGCGAGCAGGTGCTGGCTAAGGCTGACGATTCCACGCTCGGCCAGGCTGTCGTGTTCTCTGGCGGACGCACCGGAACACGAGCCGCCGCGCTCATTTCCCTCGTGACGGGTTGGGCCGACCACTACAGCGCCGCAGCGATGTACCTGCGACTGAACAATCTGCTGCCGCCCAGCGCGCAGAAACCTTAGGAAAAGGGAGAATGGAGGATCAGCTAAGTGCAGACGATGGCTTTCGTTGCCAACGCATCCAAATGGAAACTAGGTGGAGCGATATGGATCGCCGGCATGATCGGGGTTCTTGCTGCGACCTTCATAATGCTCCCGGTTCTTATATCGCAGCATCCGCCACGTAACCCGTTGCGGGCGCCTGTCTGGGTGGTCTCGCTCGCCGCGTCTGCCCAGGTTGCTGTACTGCTGGCGCTTTTCGTTTGGTGTGGTGTAGTGTTTGCATCGAGAGTCGGTTTGCGCGCACCGGTCTTCGAAGCTTTGGTCACGGGCCGATCCTTGGGAGCAGCGCTGCGTCCACAACTCTTACCCGGCCTCCTCGGAGGGTTGGCCGTGGCCGTAATTCCGTGGTATTTCACCTCGCATGGCCTGATCTTTGAGATACACAGTCCGCGGTCGCTGATGGTGGCGGTTTTCTACGGCGGCATCACCGAAGAGATCTTAATGCGGTGGGGCCTGATGACGTTGTTGGCGTGGTCAGGCTGGCGCTTCCTGCAAGAGTCTTCCGGCCAACCTTCGTCTGGTGTAGTCTGGGCAGCAATCGTAGTCAGCGCTGTCATCTTCGGTGCAGGGCATCTGCCAGCAACTCGCTTCCTCCTCGGGCATCTCACTGGTACCGCGATCGCAAGCATGATTGCGGGCGGCGCTGTATTTGGAGTCGTTGTCGGCTACCTTTACTGGCGCTGCGGACTGGAGTCAGCCATGATCTGCCACGCCGTGTCCCACCTCCTTGCTTATGGTGCCTACAAGAGCACCTAAATTGAGAGGAGGTAAGTCAAAGTAATAATCCCACAATGCGATACTCCCACATCGCGGGACTTATTCCGCCTTCACCACGATCAACTCGAAGCTGCCGGGAACCATGGCCGGCCTTTGTCCCGGAGCCGGCGGCTTGGGCTCGCGCTGCGCCGTAACCAGATACGCGGTGCCGCTCTCGTAATCCATGGCCATGGTGCGGGTGCCCCTCGCCGTCGGCAGGTTCTGCGTCACCGTGTATTTGTCGGGGCTGTCTTCATGAATCACGGTCAGCACGCCCTCGCCACAGGACATGAAAACTTCCTGGGTATTCGCATTGAAGCGCCCGGCATCTACACCTTCGCCGATCGGGACCGTGGTCACAACCTTGCCGCTCTGGGAGTCCACCACCGCCATTACTTTGTTGTCGCATCCGGCGAAGAGCCGATGGTGCGCCCGATCGAAAGCCAGCGCGCTCGGCTCCTGGCACGAGCCTAACGGCCAACGATTCAACACTGTAAGTTTGGTCGCGTCGATCTCGGCAATCTCACTCTTGTCTTCGACATTGACGAAGACCCTTCCCTTCTCGTCAGTGGCGGGGAACTCCGGCTTTCCACCCAGCGCGACAGTACCCACCACTTTGCCGTTTCCCGCATCCACGACCGTCGAATCTTTGCTTCTCGCGTTGAAGGTAAAGACATGCTTGCTGAAAGGATCGTACATGATGGCGTCGGGCCGCTCGCCAACTTTGACGTTGTCCAGCTTCTTCAGCGTCTTCAGATCAAAGACGGTGACGCTGTTGTCGCCGCCGTTGCTGATAAAACCGCGGTTCAATTCGGGTGCGAGGGCGACCCCATGGATGCCCGAAAGGTCAGGGATATCGTCGGTGACTTTCAGGCTGGCGGTATCCACCACCATAACGTGCGTGCCCCGTGTGATGAACAATCGGTGGCCGTCCTTGTCGTAGTAGAGGTAGTCCCAACCGCCTTCGCCGCCGAGCTTGACGCGACTGACCACCTTGTACTGCTTTTGTGCGAACGCTGGCACGGCCGTGATGACCGCAACCACCATGAGGAATGCGAGCACTCGTTTCATTTTTATCTCCTTGTTTTGTGCAATGGACAAGCGGAGTTGGTTGCTAGCTGTTCCCGATTGGATCGAGCACACCATCCCTGCAGCAGCTTGCCTTCCCCCAGATTTCACCGGTCCCTGCGCAGTCTCATGCTAGCTGGATGAACGAGGCGGGGCAAATCGCGCGGCTTAGGCGCAGAATCGCTCCCAAAAGGGGAATAAAATCGGTAGTGACTTTGCACTACCGCAACGTGACCCGCGTCACCGACTTCCCAGTGGACTTTTCTCTACTCTGTGTGTGGAAGGTGGTGTTCGTGCGAACACTCCGAGCCACTGCCTTAGAGCCCTTGCACGTCGGGGACAGCGTCATTGTCGAACGAGAGCATCTGGAGCAGTTACTCCAGGTGCTGACTAGCCGAGGCTATGAGGTTGTCGGACCAACACTTCGCGAGGGCGCAATCGTTTACGAGCGCCTGACTTCGGCCGAAGACCTCCCTTCGGGATGGACCGACGAGCAGGCCGGCGGAAAGTACCGGCTCAAGCGCCGCGAGGACCATGCCCTGTTTGGCTACGTCGTCGGCCCACACTCCTGGAAAAAGTTCCTACATCCGCCTCTTCATCGGCTATGGCAGGCGTCGCGAGACGGAAAAGAGCTGCGGATCCTGCCGGGGGAAGAAGCAGCCGCGCCGCACTATGCATTCTTCGGTGTGCGCGCCTGTGAACTGCACGCGATTGCGATCCAGGACAAAGTCTTTCTCGATGGTCAGTTCGTTGATCCTGGCTACAAAGCGAGGCGCGAGAACCTGTTTCTACTGGCGGTCAATTGCGGCCAGGCAGGCGGCAACTGCTTCTGCGCTTCGATGAATACCGGACCGAAGGCGACTTCCGGCTTCGATCTTGCTCTTACCGAACTGTTGCAGAACCGGCGGCACTACTTTCTGGCAGAAGTCGGGACGGTGCGTGGCGGCGAAGTCCTGTCTGCGGTCCCGCATCAACCGGCTAACGACACGGACAAACAGGACGCTGAACGCATCCTGGATCAAACGACCCTTCACATGGGCCGTCGATTGGACACGCGCGGTATCAAGGAACTCCTCTACCGCAACTATGAACATCCGCAGTGGGACGCGGTCAGCGAGCGCTGCCTGTCTTGCGCGAACTGCACCATGGTTTGCCCCACCTGCTTCTGCACCACGGTGGAAGATGTAACCGACCTGACCGGCAAAGATGCTGCACGCTGGCGGCGTTGGGACTCGTGCTTTACGGTGGACTTCTCCTACATACACGGCGGAAGCGTGCGCGCCACTCCAAGATCGCGCTATCGCCAGTGGATGACGCACAAACTCGCCACTTGGATTGACCAGTTTGGCGTTTCCGGCTGCGTGGGTTGCGGCCGCTGCATTACATGGTGTCCGGTGGGAATAGATATTACGGTCGAGGCTGGCGCTATCCGAGAAAGCGATTTGGTCAAGGCGCCGGCAGACCGAGGCGAGGACTCGGCATGATTCAAACACTTGAACCAATTCTCCGAGAGCATCCGTTCTTTCAGGGCATGGAAGACCGGTATATCCGGTTGATTGCCGGATGTTCCAAGAATGTGCGATTCAACCAGGGAGATGTCATCTTCCGGGAGGGCGATCCAGCCGATCACTTTTACCTGATTCGCGAAGGTCTGGTGTCCGTGCAGTTCGTCATCCCGCACGGTGGCCTCACGACGGTGCAAACGGTCGGGGGAGGTGAAGTATTGGGATGGTCGTGGCTGTTTGCTCCTTATCGCTGGCATTTTGACGCAAGGGCACAACAGCCTACGCATGCGCTGGCATTTGACGGCAAGTGTCTTCGCACCAAGTGCGAAGACGATCATGATCTGGGCTACGAGATCTACAAGCGGTTCATGCAAATCGTTACTGAGCGCCTCGAGGCAACCAGATTGCAGTTGTTGGATATGTATGGCAGCCATGCTTGAGCAACCCGAGGTCGTAACTGACGGTCTGGTTCCAGACCCGATGCTGCCCATTCCTTACCGCATTCAGCGCGTAAAGCAGGAGACGGACGACACCTTCACGCTGGAAATCCTTCCCGAAGATTCCGGCAAGGGATTCTCCTTTGCGCCAGGGCAGTTCAACATGCTTTACGTATTCGGCGTGGGAGAAGTGCCGATCTCCATCAGCAGCGATCCCGATGACGCTCCTTTGCTCAAGCACACTACCCGCGTGGTCGGCACGGTCACCAAGGCGATGCGGCGGCTCAAGCGCGGCGAGATCATGGGCGTTCGCGGCCCCTTCGGTACCCATTGGCCGGTAGAAGAAGCCGTCGGCCGGGACGTAGTGATTGTGGCGGGCGGAATCGGACTGGCTCCGTTGCGTCCTGCGCTCTATCGCCTGATGGCGGAACGGGAGAAGTTTCACAGGATTGTCCTTCTGTATGGCACCCGCACCCCTGAAGACATGCTGTACCGTCGCGAGTTGGAACAATGGCGCGGCAAGTTCGACCTGGAAATCCAGGTTACGGTCGATCGTGCGGCCAGCAGCTGGCGCGGCAACGTCGGCGTGGTGACGACGATGATCCCGCGCGCTCCTTTCG
Source organism: uncultured Acidobacteriaceae bacterium (assembly GCA_963833155.1). GTDB lineage: Bacteria > Acidobacteriota > Terriglobia > Terriglobales > Acidobacteriaceae > Bog-257. The sequence continues at coordinate 67,944 of CAWHWY010000016.1, read as the reverse complement.
ATGCTTCCAATACCTTCGCCATGGTTTGCGGGCCCGAGGTCATGATGCGCTTTACGGTGATGGAGCTGCTGAAGCGCGGTGTGGCAGCGGAGCGTACTTACTTGTCCGCGGAACGCAACATGAAATGCGGAATCGGCTTTTGCGGGCATTGCCAGTACGGGCCGACGTTCATCTGCAAGGATGGCCCGGTTTTCGCGTTCTCGTCGCATTGCGGCCATTCTTGGCAAGTCGGAGATCTGATATGGCCTTGCGCAAACCCAAGCTCGCCGTCTGGAAGTTCTCCTCCTGCGACGGCTGCCAGTTGAGCCTGCTGGATTGCGAGGACGAACTGTTGGCGGTCGCCGACGCGGTGGAGATAGCGAATTTCCCTGAGGCTTCGCGCGCGGTGGTCAAAGGCCCTTACGACCTTTCGCTGGTAGAAGGCTCCATCACCACGCCCCACGATGCCGAGCGCATTCACGGCATCCGGCGTGCCTCCAAGTGGCTGGTGACGATTGGCGCCTGCGCCACCGCCGGGGGCATTCAGGCGCTGCGCAACTTCAAGGACGTGAAGGACTTCACCTCCATCGTGTACGCCCGCCCCGACTACATCGAGACGCTGAAGAAATCCACGCCGATCACCGACCACGTGTTTGTTGATTTCGAGCTGCGTGGATGTCCTATCAACAAGTACCAGTTGGTGGAGGTGCTCAGCGCGTTTCTGAATGGCCGCAAGCCGACCACACCGCCGCACAGCGTCTGCATAGAATGCAAACAGCGTGGCACGGTATGCGTGATGGTCGCGCATGGTACACCCTGCCTTGGACCTGTGACCCAGGCCGGTTGCGGCGCGCTCTGCCCGGCCTACACGCGTGGGTGCTATGGATGCTTCGGGCCAAAAGAAACCCCGAATACCGCGTCGCTCAGCGCACGGTGGAGCGAAATGGGAGTGAGCGACCGGGACCTGATGCGGGTCTTCCGGGGATTCAACGCTTACGCTGAGCCTTTCCGCAGAGAGAGCGAGGCGCATGAAAAGTAGGACCATCAAAGTCGACTACCTCGCCCGTGTCGAAGGCGAAGGCGCCCTGCTGGTAAAGATCAAAGGCCAGGAAGTGACGGACGTTAAGTTAAAGATCTTCGAGCCGCCGCGTTTCTTCGAAGCGTTCTTGCGCGGCCGCAAGTTCTACGAGGCGCCCGACATCACCGCCCGCATCTGTGGTATCTGCCCCATCGCGTACCAGATGAGCGCGTGCCACGCCATCGAAGACGCGTGCGGAGTCAAAATAAACGGCCCCATTCGTGAACTGCGGCGGCTGATCTACTGCGGCGAATGGATCGAGAGTCACGCGCTGCATGTCTATTTGCTGCACGCGCCCGATTTCCTCGGTTACGAAGACGCCATCCGCATGGCCAAGGACCATCCTGACGAGGTGAAGCGTGGCCTGCGGTTGAAAAAGGCCGGGAACGAGATCGTACGGATGCTGGGCGGACGGGAGATCCATCCCATCAATGTGCGAGTCGGCGGTTTCTACAAAGTGCCGGACAAGAAGGACTTCTCCGCGCTTGCTGAGGAACTGAAGTGGGCACGCGATGCCGCGCTGGAGACCGTGCGGTGGGTGGCGAGCTTCAGCTTCCCTGACCTTGATCGCGATTACGAGTTCGTCGCGCTGAGTCATCCCGACGAGTATCCCTTCAACGAAGGACGGCTTGTCTCCAACAAGGGGTTAAACATCGCCGTCCGCGAATACGATCAGCATTTTGTTGAAGATCACGTCTCCCATTCCAACGCACTGCAATCCCATCTCAAGGAGCGGGAGGCCTACTTCGTCGGCCCGCAAGCGCGTTACAACCTGAACTTCGACAAGCTTTCACCCATGGCGCAGGAAGCGGCCCGGAACGCAGGCCTCGGGCCGATGTGCCGTAATCCTTTTCAGAGCATCCTCGTGCGCAGCGTGGAAATGGTATACGCCTGCGACGAGGCACTGCGCATTATCGAGCAGTACGAGATGCCCGACCAACCCGCGGTCCACGTCGAGCCGCGCGTCAGCACCGGGTACGGCTGCACGGAAGCGCCGCGCGGAATCTGCTATCACCGCTATCGCTTCGACGACCGCGGCGTGATCGTAGATGCCAAAATTGTTCCGCCCACTTCGCAGAACCTGAAGACCATAGAGGCCGACCTCCGGCAGTTTGTCCAGACCCACCTCGTAACACAAAAGGACAAGCTGCAGTGGCAGTGCGAGCAGGCAGTCCGGAACTATGATCCCTGCATCTCGTGCGCTACCCATTTTCTGAAACTGTCCATCGAACCAGAATGACAGCCGGACAGCCACACATCGTCATCATCGGTGTGGGCAACGAATATCGCCGGGATGACGGGGTCGGAATTGCCATCACACGCCGCCTTCGAGCGCTATTTCCCACTGATGTCACAATCATGGAGGCAAGCGGCGAAGGCGCGGCGTTGATCGAAGCGTGGAAAGGGGCGACGTGGGTCATGTTGGTGGATGCAGTTCGTTCGGGCGCGCCTCCCGGAGCCATTCATCGCCTCGACGCCCGCGCTGAGCCAATGCCCAGTGGATTCTTTCACTATTCGACGCACGCGTTCAGCGTTGCCGAGGCCGTCGAGTTGTCGCGATCATTGGATCAACTGCCCCCACACCTAATCGTCTACGGCATCGAAGGCGAGAATTTCGCTGCTGGCGTAGGACTGTCATCTGCGGTTAAGCAGGCTGTAGAAGCAGTTGTCGAGCGTGCGGCGGAAGACGTGCGCGCCGCCCTAAATCTGAAAGCCCAGGGCTGACAGCCGTCGGCAAGAGCAGATGCTTCTGCTCGGGGTGAGCCCTCGGATGAGATGAGAGCGTGGAAGAAACTACTTCCCGCCCTGCTGCCTCTGCGGCGATGCGTGCACCGGGTGCTTCTGCGCCGTTTGCGTGGTCGGCGACTGTCCTTCCGCCTGCTCCAGTTCCTGCGCAATGGTGTCCACAAGGCTGGCCTCATTCATTAGAATCTGGCCGACAATAACTGCGCCCTGGTCGGCGTTCTGCCACTTGTTTTCTTCCATCGCCTCGCGCACGGCGGGAATCGTCTTCACGCCGTAGCCGGTGTAAGCACCGGGAGCATAGATCTGGTGTTTGAACCACGGTCGTTCCTTGAGACCCTGGCTGGTAGTGAACGTCCGCTCGGTCAGCATAAGCTTGGCATTGATTTCCTTCAGTGCGGGCGACTGCCAGGCCGCGCCGGCATTCTCATTCAGCTTGGCAACAGCCTGACGATAACGCTGCGCGGCGTGAGCGTAAGCTTCCGCTCCGTTCTCTAGAGGTGCAAAGTTCAAGTACGGTGGCACCAGCTGCTTGGGCGGAGGAACATACTGCTTCTGCGGATCGGCAGTTGCAGTGAAGACTCCCTCTTCAAGTTCGCGGTTGCGCTCGCGGGCTTCGTCCTGCTTCTGCTTCAGCTCCTTTTTCAGCTCCGCGATGTAGCGCTTGATCGTGTCCGCCGAGCCCGACGGATCAAACGGCAGCAAGTCGGCATCGGCGAAGCGCATGACCGTGCTTCCGGCCGTTTGCGCCAGAGCACGCTCATACACAAACTTGGTATCGCCAAAATGCGTATACCAATAGAAGTCATCGTAGATGGAGTGATAGACTCCGCCGCTGCTCTCGCCGCCGAAACCCATGTTTAACGCCGCCACTCCTGCGTAATCGAGAAACGCGACGTAATCGGAGCCGTCACCCAAAGCACCAATGCGGAGGTCAGCACGATCACGCAGCTCCTCGCGGTCCTCGGAGTTGCCGGCCCGAGCCACGCGCCGCAGATAGGCGCGCTTCCACACCGTGATGTGCTTCTCCGGGTCCTGAATGTCGCGCTCCACCTGATTAGCGGCTCGCTCCAGCGTATGCGAACCCGAAATGTTCAGGTAGCCGCGTGCGCTGGAATCGGTATTGAGATAGATGACCGCGTGCTGGCGAAGTTCATCCTGGTGTTCTTCGACCCACTCGGTGGAACCTAGCAATCCAGGCTCCTCGCCGTCCCATGCGCAGTAAATGACGGTGCGCTTTGGACGCCAGCCCTGCTTCATCAGCTCCCCTAGCGCCCGGGCCTCTTCCAGCTCCGCAACCATGCCGGAAATCGGATCGTCGGCGCCGTTCACCCAGGCATCGTGATGATTGCCGCGAAGCACCCACTGATCGGGATTCTCGCTGCCGGGAATTTTGGCGATCACATCGTAGATCGTTTTCAGGTCCCAATTCGACCTGACGACGAGGTGCACCGTGGCTGGACCCGGCCCGATGCGATAGGTAATTGGCAACGCCCCGCGCCACCCATCCGGAGCTGTCGGCCCGGTAACGGCTGCCAGCAGCGGTTGTGCGTCACCGTAGGAAATCGGCAGCACGGGAATCTTGGTGATCGTCTGGGCTTCCGCCAGCGCCAGCCGCTTCGCATCCTTCGTGGCGCCAACTCCCGGCGTGAGGGGGTCGCCGGGATATTGCGTGTCCATCACGCTGCCGCGCTGCACGCCCTCCTGTGGGCGATAGGGACCGGCCGGATAATCCTGACCCTCGAAGTAGCCGTCATCCCTGGGATCGGAGTAAATAATGCAGCCCACAGCTCCGTGCTCGGCCGCAACTTTGGGCTTGATACCACGCCAGCCACCGCCGTAGCGTGCAATCACGACTGCACCCTTCACCGAAACTCCCAGGCGATCGAGCTGCTCGTAGTCGTCGCGCATGCCGTAATTGACGTAAACCAGCGGGCCGGTAACATCTCCATCGATGGAATACGCGTTGTAGGTGGGCAACTGTTCCGCCGTCTGCTGCGACGTAGGGTCGACGCTCAGCGGAGGCTCTTGCAGCTTGGCGACGAAATGCGTCGGCGCAAGTAATTCGACGTGCCGCTCCTTTGGAGTCGGGAAAAGTACATCGAAAGTTTCGATGTGCGCGTCAAAACCATATTCCTTGAACTTGGCCAGCAGCCACTCGGCGTTTTCCTTGTCGTAGGGTGAGCCAACATTGTGCGGCCACGCGCTTAAATGCTGCATGGAATCGCGCAGAATGCTGGGATCGGGAAGGTTGCGAAACTTCGTCTCCCAATCGCGTTCCGTCGCCATATGCGCGGGCGAGTAACCATCCATCGGCTCCGCATTGTTGGCTGCGCTGCCCAACTGAAGCAGCCCAAAGATCAAAACGACCACACCGATACGGCTCGTCACCTAACTACCTCCGGCCCGCGTCACTCGGCGCGGGATGCGAGACAGGCATTACAAGGTTGCAGATCATGCGGCATGAATTCACGGAATGCTGTGACCCGCGGGGGACTATCTGGGCATTTCGATGTTACCGCAGCAGCGCCATAATATGCTGGCGAAATTCAGTATAGTTGGGCTCGCTCAGCGCACCGTGCATCTGGTAGACGATGCTGCCCTTGCGGTCGAGCACAATCAGATATGCGTCGTCCTGTTCTTTGTAGCTCACCAGTTTTCTTAATTCGCCCTCGCCGTGGAGTACAGGAACGAAATGGTCACGCTGCTTTTCGGGAACGCTCTTCTTTATGCTTGAGATCACCATTCCGCGAATGATTCCCGGAACATCCTCGAGCACGGGCAACTGATAGAGCACAAATTCCGGGTTACTGGCGAAGTCCGTTTCGATCCTCGCGCCCCAGGCAGTGGTGGGCGTTTTCGAAGCCTTCGTGAAGCCCAAGACCAGCACCGCGACTCTGCCGCTAACTGCATCCGGCAAGATGACGTGACGGCCAGACAGACTTTCGCCCCCAATTCTCGGCAAGTCTTGGGCTGACAGAATACCGATGCCTAACGCCAGCACCGACAGCCGGACTAGGACCCTCGCTCCCGGCATCGGCTACTGCGTCCTCTGCTTTTCCCAAGCGTTATTCGTGAGCCCACCGTTCAACACGGTCCAGGCGTTTTCTTGCGGTGTCTGTGCAACACAGAACGTCCCGATCAAGCACGCAGTCAGGACCATGCCAATCGCACGAAGTGCTGACTTCATCCCCACTCCTCAGGTTTTCGTTCCGATACAAGCATAACAATCGAGTGTAAGACGCCAGGAGACGATAAACCACCGGAAACCCTGGAACCTTGAGGCACTGTTTTGCGCCGGCGTTCTACAATCGGTAAACCGGAAAGACCGGAATCCAGGTGGTCAGGACGGGCACCATGCAGGAAACCGATCAGCGGCAGCGTCTCGCCGTACTTGGCCTGGGAAAGATGGGCAGCATCCTGATGCAGGCATTCCGCAAGCAGGATGTCGTGCAGGCGGAAAACATTTCTGCAACCGTGCAGCACGCGGAGCGCGCCGCAAACCTCGCTTCCAAGTACGGAATCAAGGTGACCACGGACAACCGCGCTGCCGTGGCCGATGCCGATATCGTTCTGCTCTGCATCAAGCCCCAGGTTTTGGGCGACGTGGTGCAGGAAATCGCAGGCGGAGTGCGCGAGAACCAGCTCATTATTTCGATCGCGGCGTCCGTCCCGACCGCCTACATCGAGAAGCGGCTTCCGGAGGGGATTCCAGTGATTCGCGCTATGCCGAACACACCTTCGATGGTAGGCGCCGGCATGACGGCCTTCTGTTGCGGCGTGTCGGTCAAGCATGCTGACCTCGAGGTCGCGCGCACTCTGTTTGGCACCGTCGGCCAAGTCGTGCGCGTGGACGAAAAGCACATGGATGCAGTCACTGGGCTTTCCGCGAGCGGTCCCGCATACATCTACATGATCCTGGAGTCGCTGGCCGAGGGCGGCGTCAAAATGGGTCTGCCGCGCGACATTGCGACCCAACTTGCGGCTCAGACGGTGCTGGGCTCAGCCAAGATGGTGATTGAGACGGGCGACCATCCGGCGTTGCTCAAGGATGCCGTTGCGACTCCCGCCGGCTGCACGGTGGATGGCATTCTCGAATTGGAAGAGGGCGGTCTGCGCGTGACGCTGATTAAGGCAGTGGTGAAGGCCTCGCAACGTGCGAAAGAGTTGCTGTTCAGCTAGCTCTACAGCATTCCGCCGGTTCTTGTCGTCAGGATGCTGAGCGCCATCTCCAGCTTGGCGATGGCTTCTTCCAGGTCGGGATGCCGGTCAAGCTGTTCTCGCAAACCGCTCAGGATACGATGCGCTTCCGCTACGTGCTCGGCTGCGTCGGGGTTCTGCTCAGGATTGGAACTGGTACCTGGAGTTTCTGGAGTCATGGGTCACCTGAGCATCATCTTAGACTGCCGTCCGTCGATTGAAAACCGAAAGCTGATTTCCAGTAAGGTTCGGAGTTGTTGTAGTCGGTCTGCCAGGTGCTATTCCTGTTAACTAACCCATAACATCCGTCGGCTGACTGCAGTCTGTCCTGGTTGCCGCGTCACTGTTTCTGAACTAGTTACTCCCCCTCCCCCCTCCCGATTCTTTAGAATCATTCGATTACAAAGCTATCCCCGGCAACCTTATGATCCACAAAGATTTACAGCTAACTGTTTTCATTGCAACACTTGCAGGGCAGGTTTTCCCCCTCCAAGCCCACTCTGGGGAGGAGGGCGGAAAGCTGGGTTATTCAACTGGTAACCGCACAGGGGCCTCAGATTCCTGCCGAACACCGATGCCTCGGATTGTCAAAGAACGCTTCACCACGCCCTGGGGCGGGTAAGAGACACGTACCCCTAGCAGCTCGCCGAGGGCGGCCCATCCTCGAAGGTAACGCAGCGCGACGCTTTGTCAAGATCACGAAGGTACAGGTTTGGTAACTGTAATTTGGTAACCTCCGGGCGGTAAGGTAACCGCCAGGCGTGAGCCTACCCCCGTCCGGTGGCGGATTGGCTCATTCAGGCTGCATTGAGCGCCGAGGTCTGCGCTCACCCAATCTCTGAATCGAGCGGTACATTCGCCGTTACCAGATGTTGTTTCGCCTTTTCCTGAAGCGCTGCGGTGAGGGGAACGCTCTTGCCGGTTTCCAGGCTGGCCTGGACGGCAACGCAATCGCAAGTGGCGACCATGCCGCCCGTCTCGTCGTTGTACATCTGATGAAGAAAGCGGAAATACTTTTCGCCTACGGTGAGGAAGCCGCTCTTGATCTCCACCAGTTCGCCGCCGCGTAGCTCTTCCAGAAACTGGTAGTTCTGGCGGACCATGGCCACGCGCAGGTTCTTCTGCTTCATCGAGGCGGGCGTCACGCCAATGGCGTGCAGCAGAAACCACGTTGCCTGGTCGAAGCGCGAAACGTACATGCGCGAGTTCATGTGGCTTGCGAAGTCGTACTCCGAAGCCAGAACCGCGCCTTTGAACGTGTGGACCCAGTCAGCCATGATCAACCTTCCTGGAAGAAACGCTATTCGCTGCTTCGCTCTGCGCCTGTAAGCCCGATTCAAAAGTTTTGTCATCCCGAGCTAACGCCGTGACCGTTCTTCCCGCACCCGCATTGGGTGCGGTCGCGGCGTGCGTCGAGGGACCCGCTTTTTGTGTCGCCCCTACGGGGCTCGGTCCGATTTTTCGCGTTACCCAGGGCTCGCGCCCTGGGCTAAATTGATTCCGTCCCTACGGGACTCGATCCTTCACTGTTCTCGGCCACGGCAGATTGTGACATGCTTCTCTGGTCCATGACCATTATCCCCTAACCACTTCTTTCTGCACTTCTGCCACGAACTCCGCCATGCGCTCCAGCGTGGCGTCCGGCTGATCGCGATGCGGCGAGTGTTTGCAGTTCGGCAGCATCAGGATCTCGGTCGCCGGCACGCGCGCCTTGATCGCTTTCACTTGCGCGATGGTTCCGTACTCGTCCTCTTCGCCCTGAATGCATAGGATCGGGCAGCGGATGGCCGGCAAATACTCTTCGATGTTCCAGGACCGAAACTGCGGCTCGAGCCAGATGTCATTCCATCCCCAGAACGTTTCATCCACATGCTCGTGGTAACGAGCCAGTTTATGACGCAGGTCGGTTGTCTGGTATTGGTCCTTGGCCTGCGTGATGCTGGCGACGCTCAGGTCCTCGACGAAAACGTGCGGCGCTTCCAGAATCATGGCACGCGGCCGGTCCGGATACGTCCCCGCAAAGATGAGCGAGATCGATCCGCCATCGCTGTGCCCCAGCAGGATCGGCTGCGAGATGCCAAGCTTGTCGAGCAGTTCCGGCAGCACCACTTCACCTTCGCGATGCATGAATTCAACCGGGCGCTTCTCCATCAGCTTGTCAGAGCTGCCATGCCCATAGCGCGAATAGACAAGCACGCCGCAGCCTGTACGCGAAGCCAGTTTCTGCGGAAAATGTTTCCACAGCGCAATCGAACCCAAACCTTCATGCAGCATGACGATCGTCGGCCGCGCAGCCGGCTCCCGTCCGATCCAAAGCGTTTCCAGCCGCTTGCCATCGATCACGACTTCGCCGCGTTGTTGCTGTGGCTGCAATCGCTATTCCGCTGACGGGTCCGCCGCCTGTGCCGCTAACGCCGACAGCGTTGCCGTGGAGCCTTGCGTGGCGACTCGCTGGTGATAGAACCACAACCCATGCAGCCCGCCGAGCTCTTCTCCGCCGCCCGCACGCCCAGGCCCGCCGTGCATACATGACGGCAACACAATGCCATGTCCGGTGTGGGTGTCGCCGATCGCAGGATCGACCAGCAGCAGGCGGCCATGTGTCGTGCCCAGCGCCGTCGCCGCTTCGGCGAGAAAAGCGCTATCGCTGCTGAAGACTGACGCGGCCAGCGACCCGCCCCCGCGCCGTGCCACGGCGAAAGCATCCTGCTTATTGCGATACGGAATGACCGTTGCGACTGGACCAAATACTTCGAGCTCATTGACGATCTCGCCATCCACACTGTTGCGCAGCTTCAGCAGCGTCGGAGGAACGAATGCCCCGCTCTCGGCGCTCGCATCAACCGGCGCAAGGGACTCCGGCCCGTACGCTATTTGCGCCTGTTCGCTCAGCCTGCGGATTCCTTCTTCTACCGACTTTCGTTGCGCCATGTTCACCACCGGGCCCATGGTCACCGTTGGGTTCGCCGGATTGCCGACCACAACCTTGCTCAGCGCAGCCGTGATTGCATCCGTCGCGGCGGCGGCATGCTCGGCATGGACCAGCACGCGCCGGATCGCCGTGCACTTCTGGCCAGTCTTCGATGTCATCTCGCGCACCACTTCGCGCACGAAGAAATCGAACGACGGCGAACCTGGCGCCGCATCCGGGCCCAGCAGCGCGGCATTCAAGCTGTCCGCCTCGATGTTCACCCGCACACCCTGATTTTGAATCCGTGGATGCTTGCGAACTCCAGCGCCCGTCTCCGCCGAGCCGGTGAATGCCACAACGTCACCCAGCCGCAAATGCTCGAGCAGATCGTTTGGCGAGCCGCACAGAATCGACAGGCTGCCCGGCGGAAGGATTCCAGCTTCGATCACCGCGCTCACCATCTCTTGCGCCAGCCATGCCGTCGAGGTTGCCGGTTTCGAAAACACCGGCACGCCGGCCAGCAGACTGACCGCAGCCTTCTCCCACAATCCCCACGCGGGAAAGTTGAAGGCGTTGATGTGTACCGCGACTCCGTCCAGCGGCACTCCGGCATGCAGGCCCTGGAAGTTCTGGTCGCGTGCCAGCCGCATGGGAGCGCCGTCGCGCAGGATGTGAGCATCGCCGAGCTTCGCGCCGATCTTGGCGAAGTACTTCAGCGTGCCAATCGAGCCGTCCACATCGATGGCGGCATCGGCCTTGGTGTTGCCGGAATTCTTGCGCGCAATCTCGTACCACTCATCGCGCCGGGTCGCCAGCAGGTCCGCAATCTTCCCCAGTAGCTCCGCGCGTTGCGCATAAGTAAGCTTGCGCAGCTCCGGACCTCCCACATTGCGGGAGTAGTCTAGCGCCGCCTTCAGGTCGAGGCCCGCCGAACTCGCCCAGGCGAGCACCGTGCCGTCGCACGGGTTGACCAGCGGCGCGCCGCGTTCCGCGCCCGCCTGCCACTTGCCGCCGAGATAGCTCTGGAGCACCTTGGCGTCCGATGCGATCCGATTTTCCACTGTAGTAGCCATATCTATGCAATCTCCGATGATGGTGCAACGTGCTGCTCAACCCAGGGCACGACCCATTGCGCGGCCACTTCTTCGGGCAACGTGCCCGAACTGGCGTCGTGCGTCAGGATTTCGCCGGCCCGCCTGGCGCCGAGTTCGGTGAGCAGCTTGTCAAAGCGAATTCCGCCATGACAATAAGTATCTTTGTAGGTGCGATCGCCGAGCGCAATTACCCCGTAAGTCACGCCGGCAAGGTTCGGTTTCTCAGCTTCGAGGCTGTTGTACACCGCTTGAGCGTTGTCAGGGACATCGCCTTGTCCGTAGGTGGAAGTACAAATCAGGAAAGTGCCGCCGACCTGAAAGACGCTGGCGTCGAGACCGTCCATCATCCGAATCGTCGCCTGATGGCCAGCCGCCTCCAGCGCCTGTCTGCACCTCTTGCGCCACCATCTCGGCGGTCCCGGTCATGGTTCCGACCAGGATCGTGATGTCGAGCCCCATGCCTTTCCCTCAACCTCCAACTATAATGCATGTATGCAGGTGGGGATTTGGTTGTGCGCCGTCCGCGGCTGTCCTGAGGAGAGTTCGACCTAACATGCCAACTGTAAATGAGAAGGAACTGGTCACGTTCGACGTGGCTCCCGGAGAGTATCGCCATTGGCGGCTCACCATTGATGGCCGCGTGGCGACCCTGGCCATGGACGTCAACGAAGACTGCGGCCTGAAGCCCGGCTACAAGCTCAAGCTCAACTCGTACGACCTGGGAGTTGACATTGAGTTGCATGACGTCCTGCAGCGTATCCGCTTCGAACATCCTGAAGTCGCATGCGTGGTGCTCACCAGCGCGCGCGAGCGCATGTTCTGCGCTGGGGCCAACATCTACATGCTGGGCACGTCCTCGCACGCGTGGAAGGTGAACTTCTGCAAGTTCACCAACGAGACCCGCAACGGCATGGAGGATTCCAGCCGTCACGACGGCCTGAAGTTTCTCGCCGCGATCAACGGCACCTGCGCCGGCGGAGGATACGAACTCGCACTCGCCTGCGACGAAATCTTGTTGATTGACGACCGCTCCAGCGCCATCAGCCTTCCGGAGGTTCCCCTGCTGGGCGTGCTGCCCGGCACCGGCGGTCTCACGCGCGTGGTGGACAAGCGCAAAGTGCGCCGCGACCTGGCTGACATGTTCTGTACCAATCCTGACGGAGTGAAAGGCGAACGCGCCAAAGAGTGGGGTTTGGTGGACGATATTGCGGTGCCGGCGAAATTCCCGGAACTGGTTCGAGCCCGTGCGCAAGCGTTGGTAAACGAATCAACGCGTTCCGCAACTGCCAAGGGCATCAAGCTCACTCCGCTGGCTCGACGAGATTGACGACGACGGCTACCACTACAAGTATGTGGACGTGGCGTTCGATCGAACTGCTCGGACTGTGACGCTGACGGTGCGCGCGCCCGAAGGCGACCAGCCGGGGACGACCGAAGCGATTCACGCCATGGGCGACCAGTGGTGGCCGCTGGCGATGGCGCGCGAACTGGACGACGCGATCCTGATGCTCCGCGTCAACGAACTGGAGCTTGGGCTTCTACTGCTCAAGACCGCTGGCAGTGCTGAAGCCGTCCTGGCCAACGACGCCGTGATGCTCGATCATCGTAACGATTGGCTGGTGCGCGAAACCATCGGCCTGCTGCGTCGAACCCTGGCGCGGCTCGATGTCTCCTCGCGCAGCATCTACGCCATCATCGAGCCGGGCTCATGCTTCGCGGGCGTGCTGTACGAACTCGCGCTGGCTGCCGATCGCAGCTACATGCTCGCGCTTCCGGAGGAAGAAGGAAACTCGACAGTTCCAAAGATCGCAGTGGACGAAATGAATTTCGGTTTGCTGCCTGCGGTGAACAGCCGCGGCCGTCTCGAAACCCGGTTTAGTGGCAACGCACGATCCATGGCTGGAGCGGTGGAAGCCAAGGGCAAGCTCCTCGGTCCCAAAGAAGCTCTTGAACTTGGCCTCATCACCGTTGCACCAGATGATCTCGACTGGGAAGACGAGATGCGCATGGCGATCGAAGAGCGGGCCAGCCTTTCGCCCGACGCACTCACCGGCATGGAGGCCAGCCTGCGCTTCCCCGGCGCCGAAACCATGGAGACGAAGATTTTCGGCCGGCTGTCGGCGTGGCAGAACTGGGTGTTCATCCGGCCGAACTCGACCGGTGAGCATGGAGCGCTCAAGCTGTTTGGCACCGGATCGAAGGCGCGCTTCCATTGGGAGAGAGTGTAACCACTCCAACGAGCGCAAATTCGGCGCTCGCTGGGGCCCCGGCTGGAATGCCAGCTCTGGGGCAAGCATCGGAGTTTGGAGTTCTTCATGTCGATCAATTATCAGGACCGCATTCCTAACAACGTTGACCTCGGGTCGAACCGCACCCTACAGCGCGCGCTGGAGCACTGGCAGCCGGAATTCCTGAACTGGTGGCAGGAGCTGGGGCCGCGCGACTTCCAGGTCGCTGACGTTTACCTGCGCACCGCAACTTCGGTGGACGCAAAAGGCTGGGCGACCTATGGCTTCGTGCGCATGCCCGACTATCGCTGGGGCATCTTCCTCGCGGACCGCGATCCCGAGCGCAAGATCGGCTTTGGCGACTTCTATGGACAGGAAGTCTGGCAGCAGATTCCTGGTGAATACCGCTCCATCCTGCGCCGCTTGATCGTCACGCAAGGGGACACCGAACCTGCGTCGGTTGAGCAGCAGCGCATGTTCGGGCACACGGCGCCGTCACTCTACGACCTGCGCAATCTGTTTCAGGTAAACGTCGAGGAGGGCCGGCATCTTTGGGCGATGGTGTATCTGCTGCACGCCTACTTTGGGCGCGATGGCCGCGAAGAGGCAGAAGAGTTGCTGGAGCGCCACTCCGGCGACGCCAACAAGCCGCGCATTCTGGGCACCTTCAACGAGCCCATCCGCGACTGGCTAAGCTTCTTCATGTTCACTTATTTTACCGATCGCGACGGCAAGTTCCAGTTGAAATCGCTGGCCGAGTCAAGTTTCGATCCGCTGGCTCGCACCTGCTCGTTCATGCTGACCGAAGAGGCGCATCACATGTTCGTTGGCGACACCGGCATCAACCGCGTGGTCCGGCGCTCGCTGGAAGTGATGAAGGAGCTGGGCACCGAAGACCCGCAGGCCATTCGCAATGCCGGCGCCATCGATCTGCCGACCGTGCAAAAGTACCTAAACTTCTGGTTCAGCTCGTCGCTTGACTTGTTCGGTTCAGAGACTTCGTCCAACGCTGCGTCCTACTTCGCGAACGGGCTCAAGGGCCGCCCCGACGAGGCACGCTACGAGGACCACATTGCCAGCGAACAGACCTACGCGCTGGAGCTACCAGACGGCAGCGGCGGCATCAAGAGCCGAGCAGATTCCGATGCGCAACGCCATGAACGAAGTCACGCGCGGCTCCTATGTGACCGATTGCGAGCTGGGTCTCAAGCGCTGGAACCGGCTGATCGAGAAGGCGGGCTACGTCGTATCGGCTGTCGCTGCCCAGCACGCGCTTTCGCCGCAACATCGGCGCCTGGGCAGGCGTTCCGACCGATACCACCGGACGGCCGATCACGCAGGAGGAATTCAACGCGCGCAAGAGTGAATGGTTGCCGAGCGAGAGCGATCAGGCGTACATCCTGAGCCTGATGCACGGTGTGAACGAGCCGGGCAAGATGGCCGCGTGGATCGCGCCTCCCGATCGCGGCATCAACAACAACCCGGTGGATTACGAGTACGTGCGGTTGCACTAGATGCCTCGTATCGCCATCATCGGCAGTGGTCCGGCGGGATGTTATCTGGTGGACAACCTGCTCCGCCTGCTTCCTGATGTGTCCATTGACATTCTGGAGCGCCTACCCGTTCCCTTCGGGCTCATTCGCTACGGCGTTGCGCCCGACCATCAGGGAACGAAAGCGGTCACGCGGGTGCTAGACCGTGTGCTCTCGCGCGATCGCGTCCGCTTCTTCGGCAACGTCGAGGTGGGCCGCGATGTTCGTCTCGATGAACTGATGTCGCTTTACGACGCAGTTGTGCTTGCTACCGGAGCTGAGCGTGACCGGCGGCTGGGAATTCCGGGCGAAGATCTGCCCGGTGTCGTGGGGTCGGGCGCATTCACCGGATGGTACAACGGCCATCCCGATTATCCGGCGCCGCAAGTGCAAGACGTGCGTTCCGCGGTCATCATCGGCAACGGCAATGTGGCAATTGACGTGGCTCGCGTACTCGCCAAGGGACCAGCGGAAATGGCGGGTTCCGATCTTTCGCCGGAGGTGACGGCGTGGCTGGAGGCGCAGCCGATGGAAGCGATTCACATCGTGGGCCGCCGTGGCGCTGCCGACGCCAAGTTCACCGAGCACGAACTCGCCGAACTCGGAACGCTGGAGCGCGCGAGGCCAGTCGTGGTTGATCCAGCCAGTCTTTCCGGCCAGAACGCCGTCGTCGAAACCCTGCGCCGTTTCGCCACCGAAGATAGGCCATCTCCTGTAACGATCAACTTCCACTTCAATCTGACACCGACCGCCTTCGTTGGTGATGAGCGACTTGGGGCCGTGCAATTTCGTTCTGCCGATGGCAGCACCCTTGAGCTTTCGGCGCAGCTCGCGGTCACTTGCATCGGATACGACACCGTTGCCTGCGGTACCGCCAGTCCTGCGAAGGGCGTGTTCCTGAACCAGGAAGGTAAGGTCAAAGAAGGATTGTACGTTGTGGGCTGGGCGAAGCGCGGTCCTTCGGGAACGATTCCCGACCAATCGCGTGGAAGCGCAGCAGGTGGCGCAGAAGATCGCGCAGGAAGTCACCAGCTCAGATCGCCCAGGCGGATCGGCGCTCTGCCAACTCCTCGAAGAAAGAAATGTGTGCTGGGTGGACCACGCGGCTTGGCGGCGCGTTGACGCAGCCGAACTCGCCAGCGCCGGTGATGGGCGCTGTCGAAGAAAGTTCCGTACCGTGGCCGCGATGCTGGAAGCCGCACAGCTCGGCCAGGGCCTCAGTTGTCCCAGCGCGAGGACCTGACCCTACCGCAGAATCTGGAATCAGATGCAAACCAACCCGATGTGCTCGGCTTCGAATCCGAAAATGAGGCAAAATTCTGGAGCACGCGCGGTCTGGTAAGCTACGCTGAGCACGTGCGCCAGCAAAAGCCGCTTACGGTATGAACAGCATCGCCACTCGAACCCACCTCCGGCGCACGGCACATGCGCACTCCCACAAGGGCGGCCTGCGCATGGTCGCGGTCTTCGAGACGCTCAAGGGCGCTCTGGCCCTGGCTAGCGCCTATGTCTTGATTATCCTGATTCGACGGGATGTGGATTTCGGGGACGCCGCGGAGCATATTCTTTTCTCGCTGCATATCAATCCCAGTCACCATTGGTCCCAGGAGTTTATGCACGCAGCCAATACGATCTCGGACGTCAACCTCGCGATGATCACGGCGATCGCAGTTACTTATGCCGCGCTGCGCTTCGCGGAAGGCTACGGCCTGTGGAGACAACGCGCGTGGGCGGAGTGGCTGGCCATCATCTCGGGATGCGCGTACCTCCCTTTCGAGGTCTACAAAGTGGTTCGCCGCCCCAACGAACTTCACTGGGCGATCCTGGGAATCAATGTCCTCGTCGTTCTTTACATCGGCTGGGTACGCTGGGACGAAATCAAAGCAGCGAGTGAGCAGCCGTCGCTGGCGCCGGACCAGGGTGGCTAGTCCTTCTTCGCCGCCTGCACTGACTCTTGTTCCAGCAATTCCAACACGCCTCGCCGTGCAACCTCGCTTTCGCCGCCGAAGGCCGGCGGGTCGATGTCCTCGCAAAATCGCCAGGCGCTGTGCGCCGGCAACGGATCGCCGCGCCGGTGCGCATCGCCTGCCGCTTCGCACAGCAGCGCAAACGCAAGGCTCTGGCTCATGCGATGCAATAACTTCCTCGCATAGCGTTCCGCACTTTTTTCATTGCGCATCGCGATCGCAAGCGCCTCACGGTCGCCGTAAAACCTTGCTTGCA
Organism: uncultured Acidobacteriaceae bacterium; assembly: GCA_963833155.1. Lineage (GTDB taxonomy): Bacteria > Acidobacteriota > Terriglobia > Terriglobales > Acidobacteriaceae > Bog-257. The sequence continues at coordinate 50,956 of CAWHWY010000016.1, read as the reverse complement.
ATGCTTCGCGCAGTTTGCCGAGCCCTTGTGGAACCTGGTTGAGAATCCCTTGCATTCTCGCGTGATACTGCTCCCATCCGAGATAGCGCGGCCCCAGCAAACGGAGCAACTCCAGCGCCTGGATGTTCGCGGGGCCTTCCCATACGGTCAGCACCTGCGCGTCACGCAGTAGCCGCGCCGCCGGATAGTCGCTGGTGTACCCGTTGCCGCCGATCAGCTCCAGCGCGGCACGCGTCGCCGCGATGGCGTACTCGGCCGTGAGGTATTTGGCCAGCGCCGTAGTCAGTCGCAACCATGTGCGGCGCTCCGAGTTCTGTTGTGTTTCATCGAATACCATCGCCGCCTCAAACGCCAGCAGCGATCCCGCCTCAAACTGCACACGCATGCGCAGTAGCTCGTCCTGCACCATCGGATAATCCGAGATTATGCGGCCGAAGGCGCGCCGTGATTTGGCCCAGGCCAGCGCCTCGCGTAGCGCCCTGCGCTGCATTCCGACTGAACCCACGGCGTTTTGCACGCGACTGTACTCCAGCGCCTCCATCATCAGCTTGAATCCCTCCGGCGGGGGAGCGATCTCGACCGCCTCAGCCCCGAGCAGGTCAATCTCGCCGGTCGGCAGGCCTTTTGTGCCCAGCTTGTCTTTCAGTTTGCGGATGCGATAGTGGTTCGGCCGCCCGTCTTCGAGATGACTCGGTACCAGGTACAGACCGAGTCCGGCCGAGCCCTGCGCTGCCCCTTCGGGACGCGCCGTCGCCACAGCCAATCCGCTGTTGGCGTTGCTGGTGAACCACTTCAAGCCGTGCAACGCGAAATGATCTCCCTTTGCAACAGCAACAGTGGTGGTCGCTCCCACATCACTGCCGCCGTGCTGCTCGGTTGCCCACGTGCCACCGGTCTTGGCGAAACCGTCCATGCGTACAACGTCATAAAGAAAGCGCTGCCGCAAAGCATCCGGCGCGTGCGCACCCAAAACATACGCGACCGCGCCAGTAAGTGTGACCGGGCAATGCAGGCTGATGTCGGCTTGTGCCAACAGGTACCCCATGGTGAACGTCAGCAGATGTGGCGCTTTCTCTGAGTAGGGCAGGCCGATGATGCCGCGGCGATACAGTTCCTGATGTTGCTCGTCATACCAGCGGTTGGCGACAATACGGTTCACCACTTCGCCGTTGCGGTCATAGGTCTCCAGCGCCGGAGGTGCGTAGCGGTCCGTGTAGTTCGCTTGCGCATCCACTTCGGTGTGGACCCAGTAGTGGAAGTCGGCAAGCTGCTGGCTATAGTCGGCCATGCGCGGCACGCGCGCGGTAAGCCAAGGTTCGAGATAGAGATCGAAGCTGGTGGAGTCGTTCATGGTCACCTCCGCGACCTGGCGAGGAGCCAACTAGGAGGAGATTAAACCCTTTTGCAATATCCTGCGACAGCACGCATGCTGCAGTCTGAGTGCTGACCGCTTGATATGATGACCTCCGTGGCGAAGCGCGCACGCGGCAAGTTCATCACCTTCGAAGGGCTCGACGGTTGCGGCAAGACGACGCAACTGGAGAAGACTGCCGGCGTACTGCGCCAGCAGGGAATCGATGTGCTGACCACGCGCGAGCCGGGAGGTACCCAGACCGGTGAGCGCATCCGCGCCGTGTTGCTGGATTCGCGCACCGCTGGACTGGACGCTCACGCGGAGATGGCGCTGATGTTTGCCTCGCGCGCGCAGCAGATTGCGCAGGTCATTTTGCCCGCGCTGGAAGCTGGCCAGTGGGTGCTGTGCGACCGCTTCACGGATTCCACGGAGGCCTACCAGGGAGGAGGCCGTCAGCTTGGCAGCGAGGCCGTGCTGCGCTGTCACGAAGTGCTGTGCCGCGGACTCTGGCCCGACCTCACCATTCTGATGGACACTGACGTGACTGCCAGCGTGACCCGCGCACGCCGTCGCAACAAGGCCGCCGCACACGCGGGAGATCTTGCGCCCGATCATGAAAGGGCGCTGCCGGACGAAAACCGCTTTGAGAAGGAAAGCCACGCCTTCTTCACCCGGGTGCGCAATACATTTCTGGAGATCGCCCGCCGTGAGCCGCAGCGGGTCGTGGTAGTGGACGCGCGGCCTTCGTTGGAGGTTGTGCATCCCCAGATTGTTCGAATCGTGCGCGAGCGGTTGCTGTAAATTGGAAAGCTGACCGCAATGCCCTTCTCTGATTTTCACGGCAACGTCGATGTGGTGCGCACCCTGCGCGAGATGCTGGGGCACGAGCACTTTCCGCACGCCATAATCCTTTCCGGGCCGCAAGGCTCAGGCAAGTTCACGCTCGCTCAGATGGTTGCGAAAACCATGAACTGTCTGGAGCGCCCGGTCACCGACGGCCTGCCCGACTTTTGCGGACATTGCGCGAATTGCGTTCGTATCGCCGAAGCCGACGCGCTGGAGGAGCGCTTTGCCGAAGCCGTCGAGGCGCGGGAGAACCTGCGCGACGCCGACAAGCGTGAGACCCGAATCTTCGTGCAGACGCATCCCGACGTGCTCATCATCCCGCCCGACCCGCCGCAGATGCTGGTGAAAGTGGACCAGGTCCGCCACGTCATTCGCGATATCTATTACAAGCCGACCGAGGGCCGCGAACGGGTGTACATCTTCAGCGAAGCCGACTTCATGAAGGAGGCGGCCAACTCGCTGCTCAAGGTTCTGGAAGAGCCGCCGGAGTTTGCCACCCTGTTCCTGCTTACCGACAATCCTTCGGTGCTCCTGCCCACCATTCGTTCGCGCTGCATGCATCTGCGGCTCGCACCGGTCCCGGCGGCAGAGGTCGAGCAGTATCTCGCCAAGGTGCGTCCGGAGTGGAAGCCCCGCGAGCGGGCTCTGGTGGCACGCGTCTGCGGCGGAGGCCTCGGCCGCGCGCGCAGTTTCGATCTGGCCGCCTATCTCGCCGCGCGCCAGGACGCGCTCACCTTGCTCGGCCCGGCCATGGGCGCCGAGGACCACAGCGCGCTGTTCCGTGTGACCGACACCTACCGCTCGGGCGCTGAAGGAAAGGCCAAGACCGAGCAGCTGATCCGCACCCTGTATGCGCTGCTGGAAGACCTGCTGTTCCTGAAGTCGGGCACGCCGGAACTTGTGCGCAACCATGACATCCAGCCGGAACTGGCGCGCATGGCCGCCGAAGCCGACTTCGTGTGGATCGTCAGCGCGGCACAGCGGCTCGGGGAGGTCGAAAGCGGGATGCGCAGGAATTTGCTGCGCTCCCTGGCCCTGGACACGTTCGCCACCTCGCTGGAGCGGTAACTCCGGCCCGATTACTAACACCAAAGTAGCATCCCAGACCTCATTGTTTTGCCGGCTGGCCTGTGTTAGGGTATCGGCAAGTTCACACCTTAGAACAGCCCTGGGCGATTCAAGCCGAGTTGGGTTCCGCCACGTTGTCTTCACGCTTGAGTTGGCGCGCCGCAAGGCTGGTGTGCAGACCACAGGAGCACAACCATGAAGGATTCCATGGAATCCACAACCGTGGGTCGCGCGCTCGACTCCGAAGCCTTTGCCAATCGCAAGCTCATCCGTCCGGCTTTCAACCGCAATGATCATTCGCGCCATGACGGCGACCGTCGCGAACGTAACGACCGCTCTGAACGTCCCATGAACGGCGGGAAGAAGGCGCCTCCGCCCGAGCAGACCCACGCCGAGAATTTCTACTACCAGAAGCAGATGCAGGCCCGCACTCCGATGGTGCTGGTGCTGCACGACGGCGAGGAGATCCACGGTGTCATCGAGTGGTATGACAAATACTGCCTGAAGCTGAACCGTACCGGCGCGTCCAACCTGCTCATCTACAAGCCCAGCATCAAGTACATGTACAAGGAAAGCGAAGCGGACGGGCGGTAGGAAGCAGCACTCAGTCATCGAGAAAAGCCGGTCCCGCGACTGTGCTCCGGTCGCTGGACAACCTCTCCGCGCTCGGGATGACAAGGTTCGCTGGAGACAACTGACAACTGCCGTTTACAGCTTCGGCAGTACAATACCTTGTTGCCCCTGATACTTGCCCTTCTTGTCCTTATAGCTGGTTTCGCACTGCTCGTCGGATTGGAAGAAGAGAATCTGGCACAGACCTTCGTTGGCGTAAATGCGCGCCGGTAGCGGCGTGGTGTTGGAGATCTCGAGCGTGACGAAGCCTTCCCACTCCGGCTCGAACGGCGTGACGTTGACAATGATGCCGCACCGCGCGTAGGTGGACTTGCCGACGCAGATAGTCAGCACATCCCGAGGGATCCGAAAGTACTCCACCGAGCGCGCCAGCGCGAACGAGTTGGGCGGAATGATGGCCACGTCGGTCTGTATGCTGACGAACGAGCGCTCGTCGAACTTCTTGGGATCGACGATGGTCGAGTTGACGTTGGTAAATACCTTGAACTCGTCGGCGACGCGCAGGTCGTAGCCGTACGAAGAAAGGCCGAAAGAAATGACGCCTTCCCGGACTTGCTTCTCCGAGAAGGGGTTGATCATATCGTGTTCCGTGGCCATTTTGCGGATCCAACGGTCACTTTTGATGGACATGGAACTCCTTGGGGCGGCCAGCAGCCGAAGCGGTTTGCGCAGCGCTCGGTCGAATAGGCCATCTTACGGAATGGAGTTGCCGGTTGACAATGGGCGCAGGCTTCACTACGATGCGCCCATTGCCTTCTAACTCGAAGTCGAACTGAGACTTACGCCGAAAGCGCGCAGGTCGGGTAGAATCGTTGCCTGGCTGTCGCGCCGGCGAGCGAACATAGCGGAGCCACCTGTGATCAAACTGGATCTGATCAACGAAGTCGTGACCAAAACCGGCGTTACCAAAACCAAGGCCGAAATGGCGGTCGAAACCGTGTTCGAGAGCATGAAGAAAGCGCTGTCGCACGGTGATCGCATCGAGCTGCGCGGCTTCGGCGTCTTCACCGTGCGGCCACGCAAGACCGGCATCGGACGCAACCCGCGCACCGGCGCGGAAGTCAACATTCCGCCCGGCAAAGCGGTGCGCTTCAAGCCTGGCAAGGAACTGCAGTCGATCGAATAGATCCCTAATTCCCGCGTGGACTCGTCGTGCGGCGGGGCGCTATGTCTTGTTGCTTTACATGGAAGCGCCTGTGCTTTGCCCGCGTTTCGTTTATCATCGAATTCAGCGATGTCCGACCCTAGGCCGCCGGTCTCTTACACGTTCGAAGTTCCTGCGTATCCCCAAGTCTTTGTTCCCGCTCCTCGCAGGTCGAGACCCTATTGGCTGCACATTCTCTTGCTGCTGTTGACCATCGCTACCACGCTCATCGTCGGGGCGCGCCTGCAATACAACTTCACTCACGACTTGCCGGCGTTCACGTTGGACAGTTTGTCCAATCTGTTTCCCGTGATGTGGATTTGGGAGAAACCGTCGCGTCTTGCGTTAGGCATTCCGTTCTCCGCGACTCTGATTGGCATCCTGTTGGCGCATGAGTTCGGACACTTCTTCCTGGCCGAAAAGAACCATGTCTACGCGACGCTACCGTACTTCATTCCTGCTCCCACATTCATCGGAACGTTTGGTGCGCTCATCCGCATCAAGTCACCGATACGCTCGCGTCAGGCGCTGTTCGATATCGGCATCGCCGGACCGATCGCCGGTTTCCTGGTTGCGGTCCCAGTCTTGCTTTGGGGATTGGCACTCTCCAAGCCCATGCCAGCGAGTATCCCGAAATCAGCGCTGGAGTTTGGTTATCCGCTGATCTTCCGGCTCTGCCATCAACTGCTGGTGCCGTTCACGCCGCACGCGACCTCGCTGCGCAATCTGTATCTGCATCCCGTCGGCGTCGCGGCCTGGGTTGGCATGTTCGCTACGGCGCTGAACCTCTTGCCCGGCGGCCAATTCGATGGCGGGCACATTCTGTATGCGGTTGCGCCGCGCCTTCATAAGTGGGTGACGCGCCTCAGCATCGTCGCCCTCATACCGCTGGGACTCTTCTTCTGGCGAGGATGGCTGCTTTGGGCGCTGATCCTGGGATTCACGGGTATGCGCCACCCGCTTGTGCCGTCGTGGCCTGAACTCGATCCCGCCCGCCGCTGGCTGGCGCTGCTGGCTGTGCTGATGCTGGTGCTGACACTAGTACTCGCTCCGGTTCGCGGCGAAGCACTGTAGGGAAGCTGAGCTATCCTGCCGTGACGATCATCGCCTGGCAGGGCGCCTTGCCAACACGCCGGTACGTATGGGGAACGGTGGGATCGAAGTACACCGAATCGCCTGCATCCAGTTCGTAGCGCTCAATCCCAATGTTCAGCCCGAGCCGTCCTTTCAGGACATGCAGAAACTCCGACCCGCGATGCTGCGGTCGGAAAGTTGTCGTCACGAGCATAGTGAGGGATCTGTTTTCTTAAGTCGGCCGAACCAGCAATATCCCTCCCGCCAATATCGGCCGCTCCAGATAACAATTTTCAAGGCTCGTCACTGCCTCTCCAGCTTGCCCTTGCGAAGCTTGAACCGCAACCCGCGCCATTCGATTTCATTCCCCGCATAGCTCACAATCCAAACTGCCAGGGCAACCAAGTCGCGCAGCGGGACAAGCCACAGACCGCGCGAGACCTGCGGATCGCGGAGCACGCCTCGGCCAACAACCATTGCCGAAGTCAGCCGCGCAACTGCCGCAACTCCGAGGATGACCCATGTCCACCACGCGTGAGGAGCAGTGAGCACGCCGAACACCGCCCAAACCAGAGCGAAAGTCACGGTTAACCCAAAGTATTGCGCCGGACGCCGGTCTTTCACATTGCGGGCCCAGCGGATCTGGTGGGCCCAGAAATCGCGGAAGCTGTAATCGGGCAGCGCGGTCTCCACGACGATGTCGGCCAGCTCGACCCGGTATCCCGCCGCTGCCGTGCGGGCGCCGAGTTCGTAGTCGTCGCCCAGATAATCGGCGAGCGGCTCCAGCCCGCCAATCGCAGCCAGCACCGTCTTGGTGGTTGCGATGGTCGCACCCAGCCCAAAGCGAATGCCGCCTTCGAGCGCGCGCGCCACCAGCACTCCCCCAGTGAAGTCGGTGCTCAACCCCAGCGCTTCCAATCTGGAAGCAAGCGTTTTTCCCGCGATGCCGCGGTACAGCGTGGTTACCATTCTCACTTCGGGCTTTGCCATCGGCGCAAGAACGCTGCGCAAATAGTCGCGGCCCACCACAATGTCGCTATCGTTGATGACGATGTGTTCGTATCGGGCTTGGGGCAGCATTTGCGCCAGGTTGCTGACCTTGCCGTTCAGCCCCAGCACTTCCGGACAATCCACCACTCGCAGTTGCCGATACGGAAATTCCTCCCGTAACTTCTCCACCAGCTCCAGAGCCGGATCGTTGGCATCGCTGACTCCAAACAATACCTCGTATTCGTCATAGTCGAGAAGGCAGTGGCTGCGGAACGCCAGACACATATGAGGATCCAGGCCTTTGAGCGATCGTAGAATGCTGACCGGCGGGGAAAACGAGGGCCGCGTTTCCCGCGACCGCTCGCGCACATAGCGCTTTGCCGCCCAGATGCACAGGACGTAGTACGCCGTGCCGGCCACAGCCAGCAAAGAGCAGAGTGCAGCGAAGATGGTAAGGAAGGATGGCATGGCGAGCGCTGTTCAGATTAGCAGAAGGCGGAATCGGTCCCTGGCCGAAGAGCCTTTGCGCGAACGCTCGGCTGCCGGGTTATGATGAAATGACCTGTCAGGGCACTTGGTGAGAGAGGGCAGATGATCAACGGGAAACGGGTGGCCGTCGTAATGCCGGCTTACAACGCAGAGAGCACACTGGAAGCAACGGTTCGGGAAATTCCCGACCTGGTCGACATCCGCATCCTGGTGGACGACTACAGCAAAGACAAAACGGTCGGGTTGGCCAAGCAGTTGGGCCTGACCGTTTTCGTGCACGATCGCAACCTGGGTTATGGCGGGAACCAGCAGACCTGCTACCGCGAAGCGCTGGCCGCCGGCGCCGATGTCGTAGTCATGGTCCACCCGGATTATCAGTACACCCCGCTGCTCACGACCGCGTTGGCGAGCATGGTGGCCTACGACGTCTATGATGTGGTGCTCGGGTCGCGCATCATCGGCGGCCAGGCGCTGCGCGGCGGCATGCCACTCTACAAGTACATTGCCAACCGCTTCCTGACCGCGTTCGAGAACCTGTTTCTGCGCGTGAAGCTCTCCGAATACCATACCGGCTACCGGGCCTTTAACAGCAAGGTGTTGACAACCCTGCCTCTGATGGAGAACTCACAGGACTTCGTCTTCGATAACCAGATGCTGGCCCAATGCGTGTTCTTCGGCTTCCGCATCGGCGAGGTGTCGTGCCCAACGAAGTATTTCGAAGAGGCGTCGTCCATCAATTTCCGCCGTAGTGTGAAATACGGCCTCGGCGTGCTGCTCACCAGTCTTCAGTTTGCGGCCAGCAAGTGGGGCATGGCCCGCCTGCCCAGATTCAGCCCCCAGGGGAAGAAGCTGCCTGTCGATCCGGAGTTCACTGCTGCTGTCGAACGGCAACTCAGCAGGGCCAAGTAGGGTTGCCAGATTCGCGTCCGGCGATTTTCGTGGGCGCGATTAATACCCCAAGTTGGCGGCGGCGTGGAAGCATTTCTGGGCATCGGCCTCATTGCCAAGCGCGCGATAGGCGTAGCCCATGTTGTTGTAGGCTTGGGCTTTCAGGCTGGGGTCTTGGGTTGCGCCGATCACGTTCTTGTAAGCTTCGATGGCCTCGGGCAACTGGTTTTGCATCTGGGCATAGCGCGCAATGTACATATTGCCCAGAGGATCGAGCGGATCGATCACCGTCGCCGCTCGGAAGTGCTGCATGGCCGCTGCAACTTCGCCCCGCTGCACCAGCGCAGCCCCGAGGTCAACTTCGGCAAGGTAGTTGCCGCGCGTGACTTCGAGCGTGTGCGTCCATAGAGTGACGCTGTCCCGCCAGTACTCGAGTTGACGAAGGGTGACGGCGGACAGCGCGATCAGGACGGCGATGCCTGTGGCGCCCAGCCACTTCGCGGAAAGCCGTCGCTGGCCGGCAAAATCGCCAGCGACCCAGACGATCATGAGGAACATTCCGATGAGGGACAGGTAGGCGTAGCGGTCCGCCATTCCCTGTGCGCCTACTTGTACGACGCCGATCATGGGCAGAAGCGTGATGAGGAACCAGAACCAGCCGACCAGCAGATATCGCCGGCGCCTGCAGTCGACGACCAGCCAGGTGACTGTCGCCAGGAACAGGAACGAGGCGAGGACATCCCACGTTGTCAGAGATATCTCTGGATGAGGATAGAATAGCGCCAGACCTGACGGCCAGAAGGCCAGCTTCACGTATCGCACGTAGGACTCGAGGGCGTTTGCGATTCGCATGGAAAGTGGAAGCCATCTTATGCTGCCCGTGCGATGTGCCAACAGCGTGAGAACCGCGCTGGCCGCCGACAGCGCGAAGAGCGGAAGCTTCTCCATCACGAGCCAGAGAAAGGTTCTGGCAGGCGGCGAGGCAGCGTTAGCGGCCGGCGGGGACATGCGTTGCAGCGGCCAGTAATCCCACAGCAGCAGGACAAACGGCAGGGTGATGATTTGGGGCTTGGCCATTAGACCCAGAGCGAAGAGCAAGGCCACTACGAGGTAGCGGCCAATACGAGGCGCACCGGCATACCAGCGATAGGCACCCAAGGCGAGCAGGAAAAACAACATGCTGAGCAGGTTCTTGCGTTCGGCAACCCAGGCCACGGACTGTACGTTGATGGGATGCAGCGCGAAAAGCGCGGCTACCATCGCACTGCGGCCGGCGAATCCAGTGGCCCGCAGCAGCACCCAGAAGAGCAGCAGGACGTTCAGCGTGTGCAGCAAAAGATTGACAACGTGCGGCCCTGCGGGCCGGAGGCCGAAAAGTTGGACGTCGAGCGCGTGCGAGAGCCAGGTGAGCGGATGCCAGTTGGAGGCGGCGTTGGTGAGGAACGCCCACTGCACCGTGTCCCACTCGAGGCCCGACTGGATGTGTACGTTTTCGGTTACGTAGAGGTCGTCATCGTAGTTGATGAACGGGAGATGGCGGACCGGGGAGTAGACAGCAAGCGTGGCGACGACGAGCAGAAGAGCGAGAAGGACCGGTCCTGGTTTTGACTGCCTCTCCTGTTGTGGGCTCGCGAACGGCAATCGTCCTCCCAATGGCTTATGGCTGCTTCGGAGTTACTCCGGTAGTATCGACAATGCCCAGGTCTCGATAGGCGCGCTGCAAGCCTTCGGTGGCTTTGGTCTTCAGCACCTCGGGCGCGCGCGGTGAGCGCAGCACTTTCTGGTAATACTCGATGGCGTCGCGCGGTTTGCCTGCATACTGGTTCCAATTGCCGACGTTAATATTGCTGATCGGATCGTCGGGGTTGAGAGCCAGAGCGCGATAGTAATGTGTCAGCGCCTGGTCGGGTTTTCCCAGCTCGAGCATGAGCTCGCCGAGAAAGTCCTCGGCCATCCAGTTGCCGCTCGTGACCTCGGCGGCGTGCTCCCACAGCGCAACGCTGTTGCGCCAGTACCAAAGCTGACGATGCGCGACCGCCGTCAGCGCCAGCAGCATCGCAAGGCTGGCGACGGTCAGCCAGGTGGCCGCTGTGTGTCCTCCTTCCTCTCCCCACGAGGCGTCCGTTGCGGGACCATTCGACTGGAAGTCGGCCAGGCCCCAGCAAATTATGAGGAACAAACCGATGAACGACAGATAGGCGTAGCGGTCGGCCATGGCCTGCGCGCCCGCTTGTAACAAGCCGATCATCGGTATCAAGGTGCCAAGAAACCAAAACCATCCCACCAGAAAGTAGCGGCGACGCCGTTCGGCGATAACGAGCGCAGTGATCCCCAGCAGAAGAACCGATGCTCCAGCGACCTGCCATGGGTTCAGAAGACCTTCCGCATGAGGATAGAAGATGGCGAGATGCGAGGGCCACACTGCCTTTCCGATGTAGCGCACGTAGGAAACGATGGCGTTCTCCAAGCGGACAGAAAACGGATAGGAAGTAAAAGTGCCGTTGAGTGCTCCGCTTGCTCCCTGCGCCTTGATGGTGAGCACCGCGCTGGCGGCGGAAAGTGCGAACAGCGGCAGCTTCTCGAATAGCAGCCACACAAAGCTCTTGCCCGGAACCACCGTGTCGAGCGCTGTCCCGGAGGAGTCATCCTTTGGAGGGAACATCCGCTGCAGCGGCCAATAGTCCCAAAGCAGCAGAACGCACGGAAAGGTGATGACTTGCGGCTTGGCCATCAAGCCGAGTGCGTACAGGGATACGACCGCGAGGTAGCGGTCAACTCTTGGTTTGAGCGCGTACCAGCGATAAGCTCCAAGTGCGAGCAGAAAAAAGAACATGCTCAGCACATTTTTGCGCTCGGAGACCCAAGCCACGGACTCGACATTAATCGGATGCAGCGCAAACAGTCCCGCCACCACGAAGCTGCGGCCAGCATAGCCGGTCGCCCTCCAAAGTACCCAGAAGAGCAACGCCGCGTTCAACGCGTGCAGCAGAACGTTGGTGTCATGATGTCCAGTGGGGTCCAGATGGAAGAGTTGGCAATCCAGGGCGTGCGACAGCCAGGTGAGCGGATGCCAATTTGAGGAGTAGAAGGTGGTGAACGCCCACTGCACCGTGTCCCGATCGACACCGGACTGCACCTGGAAGTTGCGGAGGACATAGTCCCTATCATCGAAGGTAATGAACGGATATCGCTTCACCGGATGATACAGCGCAACGGTGGCGACGATGAGCAGCAGAGCGAGAGCAAATCCCCACCTCTCGGGCAACGCGGACAGCCTGGAGGAGGGCCTTGATTGGGTCTGCTGCGTGGGGCTTGCACCGGCCGACGTCACTGTGTTCTCCCTAATTGCGAGGGTATACCGCTCACAATGGATTCACTTCCCCACTTGAATTTAGCAGCATATCGAGCCTGGCTGCACAATCGGTCAACAATCGTTCGGGATATAATTTTCCAACACCGGGAGGAAGGGAGTGGGTTCCTTGGGGTTGGAACGAAAGAAGTACATTTCATCCCGTGGCGACGCAGGCCGCTTCAATTCAACTCAGCTTCTGCCGTTTGTTCTCGGTATTCTTCTCGTCCTTGCTACCCTTGCCGTGTACTACCCCGTTCATGGGCACGATTTTGTCAATTACGATGACCCCCTTTTCATAACCGACAATATCCATGTCAAGTACGGCCTCGACTGGGACGGAGTGAAGTGGGCGTTTACCACTTTCTATTTCAAGGTTTGGGTCCCGCTGAGCTGGCTTTCTCATGCACTGGATTGCCAGATGTTTGGGCTGAATCCCGGAGGGCACCACGACACCAATCTCCTGCTTCATGTCCTGAGTGTGGTGCTGCTGTTCCGGGTGCTGCTCAAGGCGACGGGTTACAAGGGCCGCAGCTTTATGGTGGCGGCCCTGTTTGCCCTGCACCCCATCAACGTCGAGTCTGTGGCCTGGGTGGCGGAACGTAGGAACACGCTTAGCATGGTGTTTTTTCTACTGGCGTTGGGCGCGTACCGCTGGTATGCCTCCGAACCCAAGGCGGGCCGCTACCTGGTCGTCGCCATGTTGTTTGTCCTGGGACTTCTGTCCAAGCCCCAAGTCATCACCTTTCCGTGCGTTCTGCTGCTTTGGGATTACTGGCCTTTGGGCCGGATGTTCGCCAGCCATCAGGAGTCTTCTCCGGCCACCACGCTTGTTCCTGCCCGGAGCTTCTCCTGGCTACTCGTGGAGAAGCTTCCATTACTTGCCATGGCTGCGGCGGACGCTGTCGTGACCATGAAAGCAAGTGAGATAAATCGCAGTGTGTCGCTGTCCTTGCGGCTGGCAAATGCCCCGGTTTCTTACACGCGGTACCTGGGAAAGGCTTTTTGGCCGTCGCGACTGGCGAACTTGTACCCGCTTCTCGGGAACTCTCTAAGACCCTGGCACGTGTTATCAGCAGTGCTTTTTCTGCTGGCGGTAACCATTCTGGTCGCCGCAGCCCGTCAACGCCGCTATCTGCTGGTGGGATGGTTGTGGTTCCTGGGGACGGCGGTTCCGATGATCGGCCTGGTGCAGGTAGGCAGGCATGCCATGGCCGACCGCTACGCTTATCTGCCTTTCATTGGGCTCTTCATCATGATTTGTTGGGGCGTAGCTGACTGGTACGGGCGACTCCGCACCGAGCAGCGACCGCTTTCAGGTCGCGGGATGGCAGGGGTCAGCGTCGCCGTACTTTTGGCACTAGGAGTCACGGCACACCGGCAAGTCGGATACTGGAGAAACAGCGAGACCCTGTGGACGCACACGTTGCAGGTTACGAGCGGAAATTACCAGGCTGAGGACAATCTGGGGTCGGCGCTGATGGTACGGGGCCAGTACGAAATGGCCCTCGGGCACCTCCGAAAAGCGGAGACGATTTACCCCTCCTATCCACTCACCCCCTATCACATCGGTTTGTGCGAGCAACAGCTCGGGAACCTGCCGGCGGCGGTTGAGCAATACAGGAAAGTGATAGATCTGACGGAGAGCGACGTTGTGGCTTACGCCAAAGTAAGACATGACGCGTTCCAGAATATCAGCGTTGCCTACCATGATCTTGGCGATTCAGCGAATGCATGGCAAAGCCGCGAGGCGGCCAACGACCTGCAGCGCCGATACACCTGGTAATACCGGCGGGGCACTTGATTACTGGCTCAGGCGCGCCGCTTCGGCGAAACATTCGCGGGCGCGCCCCACATCCCCGAGATCGGTATAGGCGCGCCCCAGGTTGTTCAGCGCCGCGATCTTGAGCTGGTTGTCGTGCGACATGGTGATCGCCACTTTATAGTGGGCGACGGCCTCAGACAGGTTGCCGTGCTTCTGCTCGTAAAGAGCGATGTTCATGTTGCTCACGGGATCGTTGGGATAAATGGCCACTGCCCGGAAAAAGTGAGCCACGCCCGATTCTTCCTGGCCCTCGCTCATCAGTATTTTGCCGAGATTGTTTTCCGCCAGCCAGTTTGGACCGGTGACCTGTAAGGTGTGCGACCACAGGCTGGCGTTGTCGCTCCAGTAATTGATTTGACGATGGGCAACCACCGCCAGTGCAAGCAGCGTCGCCAGGCTGAGGCCGGCGAGCAAGGCACGGTTGGTAACGGTCTTGCACCGCAAAACCAGATCTGCTGCCCCCCAGCAGATCATGATGAACAGACCAATAAACGGCAAGTAAGCGTAACGGTCGGCGATGCCCTGCATGCCCTTGTAGCCCACTGGCTGCAGTCCGAGCATCGGAACCAGGGTACCGACGAACCACAACCAGCCCACTAAAAGGTAGCGGCGACTGCGGGCTTCGAAGACCAACGCGGTGATGGCCGCGAGCAGGAACAATGTCGCATAGGCGTGCCACGGTCGCAGAGAATTTCCGGGATGCGGATAAAACACCGCGAGGCGCGAAGGCCAAACCGCCTTCCCAAGGTATTGCAGGTAAGAAACAATTGCGGCCTCGATGCGAATGTGGCGGGGATAGAGGATCTTCTCGGTGTCGGTACGAGCGGCAGCCATAGTGATGACCGCGCTGGCCGCGGAAAGTGCAAACAGCGGGAGTTTCTCCCATACCAGCCACAGAAAGCTTCTGGCGGGAATTGTGCCGCCTGGTTTCGGGGATTCGTTGTCCCTCGTAATCATCCGCTGCAAGGGCCAGTAGTCCCACAGTAGCAGAAGAAATGGGAAGGTAATCACCTGCGGCTTGGCCAGCAATCCCAGCGCGAAGAAGAACGCAACCACGAGGTACCGGCTGGCCCGAGGCTTCAGCACGTACCATCGGTAGGCGCCAAGCGCGAGCAGGAAAAACAGCATGCTGAGCAGGTTCTTCCGCTCGGCAATCCAGGCCACCGACTCGACGTTGATGGGATGAAGCGCAAACAGCGCCGCTACCATCGCGCTACGGCCCGCATATCCCGTGGCTGCTTGCAGGACCCAAAACAGCAGAACCACGTTGAGAACGTGCAGGAGCAGGCTGGTGTCGTGATGTCCGCTGGGATCCAGGCCGAACAGTTGACAATCGAGGGCGTGGGAGAGCCAGGTCAGCGGGTGCCAGATGCCCACGTGGAACGTGGTGAATGCCCACTTTACGGTGAACCAGGTCACGCCGGCCTGGACCTGGTCATTCTCCGTGACGTAGAGGCCGTCGTCGTAGTTGACGAACGGGTGACTGTGTACTGGGTAATACAGCGCAAGCGTCGCAACCGCGAGCAGCAGAGCGAGTAGCAACCTGTTGCTGCGGGGCGAAGTGAGTGGACCGGAGTCGGGCTGGGGCCGAATCTCCCGAGGGCTGCCCACATTCTCTGATGTCACCCGTCCTCCCTGAACGGAGGAGTATAGCCGATTCATCGGCGACTCCCCACCAGGACTACGCGGCCGCTGCTTTGTGGCACCGCATTCGGCTTCTGCCATGCCCAACTCGGGCCGAGTATCTCCTGCGCCGCAGGAATCTGCCCTATGCCGATGAGCAGACACAGCTTTCCACCGGCCACCACCAGCTTTGCTGCAACCGGCAACGTGCGCTCGAATTGCTCGACCGCTCGCAGCGTAACAAGGTCCACAGTCTTACCCCATTGTTCGGCGCGGCCGCTGAAAACTTCGGCGTGCTGGAGCCCAAGCGTTCGGATGACCTCGCGAAGGAACGTCGCCTTCTTGTTGTGCGATTCGATGAGCGTGAGTTCGAGCTGAGGGGTGAACAACTTCATCGGAATTCCAGGAAAGCCCGCACCGGAGCCAACGTCGGCCAACGAGGCAAACCGCACAATGTTCTGATAGGGCACGGATTCAGCCGAGCCGTGCGGGATCAGGTCAGGAGCGGGCTTTAGCCCCGGAGGTGAGACATCGTTACTTCCGCGGGTACCCAGCAGGATCTGCGCAGCAAACAGCGACTCCCCGAAGTGTCGCGTGACGATCTCCTCCAGATCTCGCACACCGGTCAGGTTCATACGCGCATTCCAGCGCAGCAAGAGATCAAGATAGATCTGCAATTGCTCCGGCAGCGCGGTGGACGGCGTGGCCTCTGCCATGTATGGACGCAGAAGAGCGGCGATGCGTGCGGGATCCATTCGCATTCTCCATTATGGAGCAGTGGTGCTATTGTTTTCTGGTATCGCATGCCGACAGGAAAAACATTTCAAGGCGTCACCCTGCACGGTTTCCCCGTGCGCATTGAGTTGCAATGGCCATTTCATCGCTCAGAGGGTGGCAGCGACTGGTACGTGGTGCACGGCACCATTGGCTTGGCGGATGGCGGCCAGCTGCACGCCGATATCGCACTCAACCTGGCGCAGACCATCAAGGAAGTGCTGCCGTCGCTGGACAGCGATCTGGCCTTCTGGGTCGCCACCAACACCGCACGCAAGGCGCTCGACGAGAAGCAACTTGAGTTGCTGAAGTCGGGCAAGCGGCAGCCGGTTCCGGTGTCGAGCCGCACCTACAGTATTCGAGACAAGCATTTTCGTTTCTGGACTGCCTCGCCGCAGCAGGTGGAAGAGTTCATTGCCCGCAAAGTTTTCTGGCTGAGCGGCGAACGTACGCGAGCCGGTGATGATCAGCGATCCGTGCGACGCGCAGTATCTGGGCGCCGCCGATCCCAACATGGTGGACAAGCTGGCCGCCGCGGCGCAGGACTTGGCCACGCGTGGCATGGTCGAGCTTGCCGAAGACTACGCGCGCGCCACGGATGGCCTTTTAGCCCAGGCGCAGGCTTTCATGTCAGCCAAAGAGCATGCGCTGGAAGAACTGCACGCCAAGCATGCGTTCGAGCGCGCGTGAGCCAATTCAAGCGCGGATTGCCACGCATGAAAACCCAGTCAGGTCGGGCTTGCAGAAGTCGCCGTGCTCAACCGGCGGCTGTGCCTGCAAGGCTTCGGCACGGAGTTCCGGCACCGGCCGCAGAGGTTGGATCTTGAAGGTCTGCTTCGCTTCCTGGGCGTGGAGGGACACCGCAACCACAGCGAAGAGCAGAACAACGCGCCGGAACATGATGGCAAAATATAACACCCTCACCACGAAGCGAAGATGGCAAGGTCTCGCGAAACAAGTTTTTCACATCATCACCAACGTTTGACATTAAGCTGACGCCTCACTGACAACCCCAACATTGCAGCCCCGTAAGCTTGCGTTCAGATCGAGCTTTGCAGCAGATCGGGGGGAGTATGAAATTCTCAAGAAGCTCAAGGTCGGTGGCGATGTTGATTTTACTGACAGGGCACTGCGCGTCCGCTCAGGCAGACGGCCACAGCACGGCGGCAAAGAAGGCAACTGGGGGCAAAGATGCTCTGGTGACCGCCGTCGCGGGCGAAAGTTGGCTGATGCACCTGAATCGGTCGTTCAACGAAACCAGCATGGGCAAGACGGGCCACCTGGGCCCGCCGGCGCCTGTGCCAGGAGAGGAACCCGAATCGCTGGCAAACGGTGTCAGCGCCCAGCCGGGCGTCGCAAACCGTGACGCTCCATGGCTCGGACTTGTACCGCCTGAATTGCCAGGGATGCCACGGCGAATCGGGCCAGGGCGCTCCCCCGGAGATCAACTCTGTCATTAATCCCGTGCGGGCGACTTCCGTCACGCTGGTGATGGAACGAATGAAAACTGCCGGCATGGACATCAGCCAGGCGGACGCGCTCAAGCTGGCGCAACAATCCAACACCTCCTTGTTGCAACGCCTCCACAACGGCGGCCAGGACATGCCGCCCTTTCCCCATCTGAAGGAGACCGAGATCCGGTCACTCTTCGCCTATCTGAAGCAGCTGTCCGGGGTCCCCGGCGCCGAGCGAGAACAAGTCGCGGTGAGCGAATCGCCCATCCGCGTGGGCGAGCACATTGTGAAATCCACCTGCCACACTTGCCACAGCGCGACAGGGCCGGATCCTGAACCGCAGCAGATTTGGGATGGAGCGATCCCGCCGCTGAGCGCTCTCACGACGCGCAAGAGCCAGCCCGAGTTCATCCGCAAGGTCATCCACGGGGCACCGATTCTCATGGGCGCGCCGCCAATGCTCTACCGGGGCAGGATGCCAGTTTTTTATTACTTGAGCGAGCAGGAAGCCGCGGATGTGTACCTTTACCTGACGCATTATCCGCCTTCGGATTCGGCCAGCCCCAACACTACCATCGCTTTGTCACAGCAATATCCGTCGGCAGGCGGAAGAACGCCTCCGGCGGAGAAGGTTCTGAACGCGTCATTCGTCCTGGCCAATCAGCCGGTGGAAGTTCACAAGCCAAGCAAAGGTGCTGACCTGCGAACGGTTATTTTGCTATCTGGCGTAGGGTTGTTCGTCATCCTGCTGCTGGCAGGAGGCCTCGCCTTCACGGTGCGTGAGTTTCAAAGGCTGTCGGCGAAAGGGCAAGCCTGCAGGCCAAAAGCAAAGCCTCAACCGAGTACAGGGGATGTCACTGCAACTCTTCAACGCGTTTCCTGACCCGGGCTGTTCACGCTCTCGCAGGCTCGACTTCAATGCCTCATTTGACGGCGTAACGATAGCGATGATATTTTGCCCATACACTGGAAAGGAGGTTGATCCAAAATATGAAGATTGATGGTCCGTGTAGTATCCCAAGTGAGGTGGCTGAGGCTTAGGGCTTCTGCTCTAATTTCCTCGCAAGACTCCATAGCTGTGAAGTCTGCCGCTGGGGCCACATAGAGTGGACAGCCTCAGGCCAATTCCAACAGCTAACCGGAAGGACCCGCTGGCGCGCTGCGCTGCGGGTCTTTTCTATTGCGGTGGCGTATTGTTCGACGGCAAGCCGTGCGGGCCGACGGGCGCTTCCCCTGCCCTCAATTTGCGGCAACAGCCATTGACCATGTCTCCGGTCGGCAGGTTGACTTGCGCAGAATAAGGAAATTGTTCCTTGCGGACGGGATCGGTACAGGAGGCCTTTTTGATGACCGCCGAAAGGCCATAGCCGCTGGTCGGAGCGAGCCCACTGGTCCGGTGCCACGCCCAGACCTTGTCCTCCGGGACCCAGAAGAACCCACCCAGAAAATCCTGGTCGGGCTGGTTGATGCCCAGGTATCGCGCTCCCCATGCAACGAATTGAATGCTCCAGTTCGGGCCTTCGCCGAAGCAAACCATGTCTGGGGGCTTCGGCGGAGGAGCTTGATTGGCAGGAGCCGCTGGTGGTGGCGCCAGGGGATTGGTCGTCGTGGTTTGCGCCACAGCCGCAAGCAGTGCAGATAGAAACAGCAGAATTGCGATACAGCGAACAAATACGCGTGCCATCAAAACCTCCCGCAGACGAAATCGTCTCCGCAAAGACCGTACGGCGTCAACTGGTAATTTGTGCAGTTCGCGCGAGTCCTTTTCGCACAACCTGCTCAATCGAATCTCGCAGCGCCATTGCCGGCAGATCGTCTTCGCTTACCCACTTCACATCGCTAACGTCGGTCCCCGCCGTCGCTTCTCCGGAAATCGGCCGGCACAGATAGTCGACCAACACGTAGTGATACTCGGTTCGTCCCTGGTCGTCAGTGAAGATGCTATCGAAGACCTCCAGCACTTCGCCCGTTTCGACAGCAAGCCCGGTCTCCTCCAGCGCCTCGCGGCGAACGCCGTCGCGAAGTTTCTCGCCCAGCTCCAGCATACCGCCAGGAATCGACCACTCGCCCTTGAGGGGCTCGGTAGCGCGACGCACCAGCAGAACGCGACCGCCGTCCACGATGACGGCGCCGACGCCGATGATGGGCTGTTCGGGATAGCTGCGTTTCATTACGAGAAGAAATCGCTCGGCTTGAATCCTACAAGCTTCCAGCCCTTGGCTCCGAGCTTGATCTGGAAGCGCATCTGGGTGCTGCGCTGCACCGGGAGCTTCGTCACATCGAGCGGGGTGGCGGCCATGTCAATCTCGGCGATGGCAAATCCGCGATCTTTCTCCGCAGTCACCTGCAGCACCTTATACCTGAAGCGGACTGGCTCGTTTTGGCTGAAGAATGCCCGCATCTGATCGCGAAGCTCTGCGTAGTCGGGCGTATCCTGCTCGTCGAAAACCGCCAGGACCTGGTTCACATTGTGCTCCTCGATGCCCCGCTGCAACGGCTCAAGGATGTCCCGGATGACCTTCTCGGTCAGGGTTAGTGATTGCTGGCCACTTGTATCGGGCCCTTCCTGTCCCGGTGGGGGAGGTTGCTCAGCTTGTGCAAGGAGCTGTGGCGTCCAGCCGCAGCTCACCACCAGCAGCAGCACAAACCTGGCCGCGGTCCAAAGGCGGTTTGTCATAAAAGGAGCACTCTGAGTTCCCGGCATACGGCCTCTCGTGCATAATACTGTTTAACCCCTGTTGCGTGCAGCAGATTGGCACATGGCAAGAAGCGATCCAAAACCCGACCCCGCGATCCCGGATGACGCCGGCGACGGCGCCCCCGCCCGGGAAGGCTCCCGGCCAGCCGCAGGCTGGGCTGTTTCGACGCAACTTTCTGGCGCTAGAAGGGTTACTGGCGATGTGGCCAGTATTGCGCTAGATCGTGGCATGCTGACCGGTGGGGTCGCGCCGGGCCCAGCCGAACCGCCGATACCGGGCGCTTTAGCTGAACCTGGTTTACTCGAAATGCTCAGCGACGCCGAGGTCATGCTGCGCGTGGCCGCCGGCGACGATGGCGCCTTCGATTATCTGGTGGAGAAATACCGGCGGCCGATGATCAGCTTCATGTACCGCATGACGCACAATCAGGCGGTAGCCGAAGAGCTGGCGCAGGAGGTGTTTTTGCGGGTCTATCGTTCGCGGCAAAGTTATGCGGCGAGCGCCAAGTTCACCACGTGGTTGTATCGCATTGCGACCAACCTGGCGGTGAACCACGCGCGCGACACCAAGCACGAACGGCCGGAGAACATCGTCAACATTGACGAGCCAGACACCGACACCGGCTTGACCGTGGATGTGGTGGATGGCGGCTTGAACGCCGAGCAAACCATCCTGCGGCGGGAAAGGCTGGCGGCGATTCGCAGCCAGGTCGAGGCTTTACCCGAGCGCCAGCGTATGGCCGTGGTCATGCATAAGTATCAGAACATGGATTACAAGCAGATCGCTGCGGTACTGAAGTTGAGCGAATCGGCGACCAAGTCGTTATTGTTCCGGGCGTATGAAACGCTACGGGAAAAGTTGAAACAGTTTTTATAAGCGGGAAGTAGGTTGTGGTTATGAAGTGCGAGAACATTCGCGAACAATTTATGGAAGTGGTGCTGAGCGGGCCCGAAGCGGCCCCGCCCGAAGTACAGGAGCATCTGCGGAGTTGCGCCGCCTGTGCTGAAGAATTGGCCTCGTTTGAGCAGACCAAGGCGCTGCTCGACGAGTGGCATGCGCCGGAGCCCTCGCCGTATTTCAGCGCCCGATTGCGGGCGCGGGTGCGCGAGGAAGCTTCCCGGCATCCCGCGGGCTGGCTGGCGTGGCTGCGCCGGCCGATGGTGGCGGCTGCCGCGATGGTGCTGGTCGGGGTCGGTGTGAGCCTGCTGGAGGTCGGGAACTTCAGCCCGGACAACCACACGATCGCCAACAACGGCGATGCCGTGCTGCGCAACATAGGTAATGCCCCGAGTCCTGCGGTCAGCGATTTGCAGTACCTGGACAAGAACGCCGACTTGTTTTCTGATTTTGACGCTCTTGACGGGCAGTCTTCCACGGAGTAAGTAAACGTCGTGCGCGCCTCGAAGTCCATTCTGGCTATTCTGGTGCTGGTATTCAGTGCGATGCCGGCACTGGCTCTGTTTGCGGGATGGCAAAAGCGGGGCGGCCAGCCGCCGAATCCATCTTCCAGGAGTGCGGCGCCGCCAGCGAATGCGCAGAACTCCGGCAACAGTTATCAGTTCCAACCCAAGGGCCCGGGGCCTCATCGCGGCGATTGGCTGCGCAAGTACGGGAACCTTCCGCCCACCGAGCAAGAGCAGCAACTGAGACAGGACCCTGGTTTCCGCAACCTTCCGCCCGACCGGCAGAACCAATTGCTCGATCGGCTGCGCAATTTCAATAGTCAGCCTCCACAGAAAAAGGCGCAGATCCTCGACCGGATGGAAACCTTCGAGCACATGACGCCGGCAGCAGCAGGCGAACGCCCGCAACTTGTTCCAGCAGTACCACAACCTTCCGGAAGACCAGAGGAACAAGATTTCGCAAGCCTACCGCCGGTTGCGCGGAATGCCGCCGGATGCGCGCAATCAACTGCTGAATTCCGACCAGTTCCGCAATAACTTCAGCGATGAGCAACGGGAATTACTGCGTGGAATGACCGACCTGAACCTCGGGCCGAACCGCTAAACGCTGCTCGACCCGCAGCGCCGCCAGTGAAAATCGTTTAAAATTTAGGTTTCCTGCCAATTCGGGCGTGCGCGGCGATGGTGGGGTGAAGCTTTTTTCTATGATTGAACTCGTTCGGGAAACATACCGTTATCGCGAGTTGATTTGGGCGCTGGCCCTTAAGGAACTGAAGATCCGCTACAAGCGGTCGGCACTGGGGTTCCTGTGGGCATTATTGAACCCCGCTTTGCTCATGCTGGTGATGACTCTGGTCTTCTCCACTCTCATGCGCTTCGACATACCGCACTACCCGATTTTTCTACTTAGCGTACTGCTGCCCTGGACTTTCTTTTCGCAGTCGCTCGCCTACTCAGTCGAGTCCATTGTGAGCAATGGCGATTTGATCAAGAAGGTGAGAGTAGCCAAGCTGGTGTTTCCCGTGGCGGCGATCGTTTCCAACCTCATCAATCTTGGCTTGTCGCTGATCCCGCTGGCGCTGCTGGTCCCACTCATGCACCATCCGTTCTACTGGACGTGGCTGTACCTGCCCGTTCCGCTGCTGGCGCTCGTGCTGTTCACCCTGGGAATGACATTCTTCTTCGCGGTCGCCAATGTCTACTACCGGGATGTGGCCCACATTCTGCAAATCGTACTGTCGGCATGGTTCTACCTTACGCCCATCTTCTACTCTCTTGACTTCATACCCGCAAAGCACCGATGGATCTTCAAGCTGAATCCGCTGATCTATGTAGTCAATGGATTCCGGCTGTCAGTGTACTACGGCATGCTGCCCAAGGCGCCATCGATTATCGCTTCGTTCGTTTGCGGCTTCGTTAGCTTGTTCATTGGATTTGCCATCTTTCGGAAGTATCAGGACGATTTTGTTTTCTACGTTTGAGTCAGAGATGTCTTCAAATTCGATCGTAATTCGGTTGGAGAGCATCACCCAGCGCTTCCGGGTCATACAGGAGCGCCCCGACACTCTTGCGGGAGCTGTTCTCGAAGTTCTTCCGGCATGAATCCAGCTATCACGATTTCGACGCGGTCAAGGAGGTCTCGTTCGAGGTCCCCAAGGGCCAGATGCTGGGGTTGATTGGGCGCAACGGGTCGGGCAAGAGCACGTTGCTGAAGATCATTGCCGGCGTGTACCGGCCCACGGCAGGCCAGGTGACAGGTGAAAGGCTCCCTGGCCCCATTGATCGAACTGGGCGCGGGGTTTCATCACGAATTGACCGGCCGGGAAAACATCCTGCTGAACGGTCTGTTGATGGGCTATTCCAAGCGAGAGATGCGGGAACGCGAACAGCGCATCATCGACTTCGCCGAGATCGGTGACTTCATCGACTCACCGGTCAAGCAATATTCGAGCGGTATGTACACCCGGCTGGCGTTTTCCGTGGCCACCGAAATCGATCCCGAGATCCTGCTGATCGACGAGATCCTCGCGGTCGGAGACGCTCCCTTCCAGGAAAAGTGCTTCGAGCGTCTCCGGAACTTCCGCAAAGCGGGCAAGACCATCCTCTTCGTCAGCCATGCCCTGCCCCAGATTGCGGCGCAGTGCGATCGGGCACATTCTTATCGACCACGGTTCGATTATGGCCGATGGCCATCCCGACGAAGTGATCGAGGTGTACAAGAGTTCCGTGACTCCGGAGGCCGTCGGCGCGCACTAATCGGCGCCGCTTCCCAATGCACGTCGTCTTCGTACTGCCCCGCTTTTATCCCTATCGCGGCGGCTACGAGAATTCGCTGCTTGCGCTGTCTCGATGCCTGATCCACCGTGGCCACCGGGTCACGGTATTCACCACCGTGGCCAACGATCTGGAAGCCCTGTGGCTGCCCGGCTACCAGACCTACCCCCCGGGAACAGAGGTCGTGGATGGCATCTGCATCCATCGCCTGGAAATCTGCTACAGCGTGCTGCGGCGCCGCGCCACGCGCTTGCTCGGCCTGCTTCCGTACTGGCGATGGAAGGCACAGTTCTGGAAACCGGGCTTCCGGCGTTCCCGGTCTGGACGAAGCGCTCCGTTCCATCGATGCCGACGTTTTTCACATCGGGCCCTTGCCCTATAACAACCTGATGTATGCCGCTTTGGAGGCGGGGAGATTCCGGGACGTGCCGGTGGTGGCCACGCCTTGCGTGCATTTCGGCGAGGCCGGAAGTGACGCGGTTTCGCGCTATTACGCGCAGCCGTACCAGATCGAACTGCTCACGCCGGTGTGACCGCGTGTTGAGCATGACGGAAGCGGAGAAGGAAAAGCTTGCGCAACTCGGCGTTGCAAGGCACAAGCTGGTGGTCGCTCCCCACGGCTTCGACGCGACCACGGCGATGGGCGGCGATGGCGAGCGCTTCCGCCGCCAGCACAATATCGCAGGGCCCATCGTGTTGCACCTTGGGATGAAGGCTTACGAAAAGGGCTCCAACACGGTAGTCGAAGCCATGAAACTCCTCTGGGAGCAGGGCTCCGAGGCCTGGCTGGTGTTGGCGGGCTCCAGTTTTGCGGCCTTCGACGACTTCCTTCGCGCCAGCGCGCAAAATTGTCCGCGGCTGCTCAACCTCGGTGCTTTCGCAGACGAGCAGAAGCGCGACTTGCTGGCGGCCGCCGACCTGGTCGTGCAGCCTTCACGCGTGGAATCCCTGGGATTGATCCTGCTGGAAGCGTGGGCGAGCGGCAAGCCCGTAATCGCTGCGGACATTCCGGTATCGCGGGAACTGGTGCGCCAATCGGGTGGCGGAGTGGTGGTGCCGTTCGGTGACGCAAAGCAGCTCGCGGGGGAGATCGATCACCTGTTGACCGATCCAGAGCTGCGCGCTCGCCTGGCCCAAGCCGGACAAAGAAAGACTCTTGCCGAGTACGAGGGCGGTGCCCTGGAACGGCGAATTGCCGAAGAGATCGAGCGGGTGGTCGCACAAAAAGCGAAGCCGGCGCCGGCGAGTCAGCAAGAGCTGGGCTAAGGCGATTCCCGCGCTGTCAACCCCAAAGGGCGATGTGTACAATCGCCAGCGGAGCCGCGTGAAGACCGTCACCATCGCAATTCCCTCGCTACATCGCCCTGACCTTACCGCACGCTGCCTCGAGTTCATTCAGCAACAGACCCTGTCCGCAGATGAGTGGGAAGCCGTCATCATCGAAAACGAGGCCCAGCCGGACAGCATTCTTCCCGATCCCCTGCCGCCGAATACGCGACGCATCGAGCTGCCCAACAACGAGGGCACGACCGGCTCCATCAATCGCGCAGTAGCGGCGACCGAGTCACGTTACATTCTGCTGCTGAACAACGACATTGAGCTGCGTCCCGACCACATCGAGAAGCTGGTGAGGGCACTTGACGCCGATGCCAAGCTGGGATTTGCCACCGGCAAGCTACTGCGCGCCACGCAGCGAACCCATCTCGATGGTGCGGGAGACGCGATGCTGATGGCCGGGGCCGCCTATCGCCTGGGCCATTTCGATCGAGACGATGGCCAGTACGATCAGCCAATGGCAGTTCTGAGCGGCTGCGGCGCTGCCGTGCTCTATCGCCGCGATGTATTCGAACTCTGCGGCCGGCTGGATGAAGATTTCTTTGCTTATCTCGAAGACCTTGATCTAGCGTTGCGCGCACAGCTCCTCGGCTACACGGGGATGTACTTGCCGGACGCAGTGGCCTACCACATTGGCAGCGCGACGTCAGGCGATGTGCTTCATCCGCGCATCGTCGAGTGCCTTACCCGCAACCAGATCTATCTGTTGGCCAAGGACTATCCCCGTTCGGTGCTTGTGGCGGCTGCTGCCGCGAATCATGGTCTATCAGGGTTTGTGGTTTGGGTTCGCATTGCGCAATGGGCTACTTGGCTCGCACCTGCGCGGATGGTGGGCCGGAGTTCGCGGTGTGAGCAGAATGAGACGCAAGCATAGAGAACTCATGGCCAAACGTCACATCACCGACGATGAGTTTCTCGCGCGGTTGCGGGAGTCAGAGCGGCAGATTTATGACTGGCAGCAATCGCAGTCTCCAGAGGAACGCTCTGGTCTGCTGAACTTCTATTTTCGCCTATTTGGAAAGCCGTGAATAGGGATTTCTCGCTAGTGCAAATCCTGAGTTTGGTGTATCCGGGTGGAGCACCGCTTCAGCGGTGCATTGGAGAGTTGCCTCTGGGGAATTCGGCTTTAGCCGCTGAGGTAACGCCAAAACCCTTACCGCAGGCGCTAAAGCGCATTCTCAATTCGAGTCGTCCACTGCACGCCTGAAAGGCGTGCTCCACCCATTGCTAGATCAGCAACTCAGGAACTGCTCTAAAAGGAGTTCCAAAATCCCTGAATCGCTTTGGGTAGAGCAGTTGCTCTACCCAATCCACGCGACTTGCAAATATTACCCAACTGGGACGGTGCTCAGCACCTCATCGCGAATTTCGGCATCTTTCTTTGCTTCGTCGTGGCTGCTGGGCAGAGCAATGTCAAGCAGCTCCTGGATGGTCTTCACGTAATGGATGTTCAGCCCCACAAGCTGCTCCGGCGTCAGGTCTTCCTGCACGTTCTGGCGGTTCTCGGCTGGCATGACGATGTCCTTCACGCCCGCGCGCTTGGCGGCCAGCGTCTTTCTCCTTCACGCCGCCGATGGGCAGCACGTTGCCGCTCAGCGTGATCTCGCCGGTCATCGCCGTCAGCGGACGCACCGGCCGGTCCGTCAGCAACGAAACCAGGGCAGTCACCATGGTTACGCCCGCCGACGGGCCGTCCTTCGGAATCGCTCCCGCGGGCACGTGAATATGGATGTCATGGTCGGCGAAGAACGCCTCGTCGATGCCAAGCTCCTTGGCATTCGATCGCACCCACGTCAGCGCGGCCTGCATGGACTCCTGCATCACCTGGCCGAGCTGACCGGTCATGGTGAATCCGCCCTTGCCCTTCATCTTGTTGGCTTCGACGAAAAGCACGTCGCCGCCGGTCGGCGTCCAGGCCAAGCCAACGGCAACGCCCGCACGCTTGGTGCGCTCGGCAATTTCGCCCTCGGTGCGGATCTTCATGCCGCCGAGCATATCGGTCTGCTGCACCAGCTCAGGTGTGACCACCAGCTTTTCGGTCTTGCCTTCGGCGATGCGGCGCGCCTGCTTGCGGCAGATGGTTCCAATCGTCCGCTCCAGGCTGCGCACCCCGGCTTCGCGGGTGTAGTGCCGGATGATGAAGCGGATCGTCTCCTCCGGAAAGAGAATCTGGTCGCCGGTAATTCCGTTCTCCTCGATCTGCCGCGGAATCAGGTACTGAAACGCGATGTGTACCTTCTCTTCTTCCGTGTAGCCTTGCAGCTCGATGATCTCCATGCGGTCGCGCAGCGGATCGGCCACGGGATCGAGCATGTTCGCCGTGGTGATGAACAGCACCTTCGACAAATCGAACGGCACGTCGAGGTAGTTATCGCGGAAGCTGAAGTTCTGCTCGGGATCGAGCGCCTCCAGCAGCGCCGAGGCAGGATCGCCGCGGAAGTCGCGCCCCACCTTGTCGATTTCGTCGAGCATGAAAACCGGATCGTTGGTTTCCGCGCGGCGAATGCCCTGCATGATCTGGCCCGGCAAAGCGCCGATGTAGGTGCGGCGATGGCCGCGGATTTCGGCCTCGTCGTGCACGCCGCCCAGCGACAGGCGCACGAACTTGCGCCCCAGCGCACGGGCAATCGATTTGCCCAGCGAGGTCTTGCCGACGCCCGGAGGTCCGACGAAGCACAGGATCGGCCCCTTCATGTTGGGCTTCAGGCGGCGAACCGAAAGGTAATCCAGAATGCGGTCCTTCACCTTCTCCAGATCGTAGTGATCGGAGTCGAGGATCTCCTTCGCCTTCGGAATGTCCACTTCCACGCCTGACGATTTCTGCCACGGCAGCACCGCCAGCCACTCGATGTAGTTGCGCGTCAGCCCGTAGTCGGCGGCCATGGGCGACATGCGCGCCAGACGGCCCAGTTCCTTCAGCGCCTCTTTCTTGACCTCATCGGGCATTCCCGCCGCTTCGATCTTCTGCCGCAGATCTTCGGCGTCGCGGGTGGTTTCATCCTGCTCGCCCAGTTCCTTCTGGATGGCCTTCATCTGCTCGCGCAGGTAGTATTCGCGCTGCGTCTGCTGCACCCGGTCCTGCACTTCGCTCTGGATCTTGTTGCGCAGCTGCTGAACTTCCAGCTCCTTCGCCAGGTGCTGGTTGATCTTCTCCAGCCGCACACGAACGTCGGGCGTCTCCAGCACGTCCTGCTTGTCGCGGGTGGACAGCGATGGCAGCGACGAGGCGATGAAGTCGACCATGCGGCCGGCATCGTCGATGTTTCCCGCCACCGTCGAGAGTTCATCCGACAGCGTGGGAGAGCCGGCCACGATCTGCTGGAACAGCGTCAGCACATTGCGCTGCAACGCTTCGATCTCGGCGCCCTTGGGCGTGGGCGGCTCGGGTATGGTTTCCACGGTGGCGTGCATGAACGGCGTCAACTGCGTGTACTCCGTCACCTTCACGCGCTCCAGGCCTTCGGCGAAGACAAACAGGCTCTGGTTGGGCATGCGCACTACTTTATGCACCACTGCCAGCTTCCCACTGCGATACAGGTCCGTCGGCTGCGGCGTGTCCACCCGGGCTTCGCGCTGCGCCACCACCACGATGGTCTTGTCATCGCCCAGCGAATTGATCAACTGGACGGAACTTTCCCGGCCTACGGTCAGCGGCAGCACGGCATGGGGGAACAAAACGGTGTCGCGTACCGGCAGGACGGGCAGCGTCCGGGCGTCGGTAGCGTCGTCGCGAAGCTCCGGGTCAACCGGCTTTAAATCTTTATTATTCTTAGACATATGACTCCTTGAGTCAATCATGCTCAAGCTTTAGATGTGGCGCTCACGCAGAAAGATGCAGCGCCGAAAGCCTAAAATTGACCCGTAATTGCCGACGCGCGAGCTTTCTGCGGGCCCAATCTTGAGCTATCGGCAGCGCCCCCAGTTTCCTGGAACGAGGCCAAGGCCCAATAGCCCGACGAAGGGTCTCCCGGCGAGCGTACTCGCCATGAACCAGCGACCCATTCCCAGAGCACAGGATTGTATCAGGGAACGGCAGCCTGCGACCGTAATAAGTCTATTCCTGCAGGTGTCTCAGTCTGATTTTCGATTGCCTTTCAGTCCCCGCCAATTGCTTGCCCAAACGCGATCAGATTCCCATCCGGCGAAAGCACCAGCAACTCACGTTGGCCATAACTCTGGTTCACCGGACCGTAGACCTCGCCCGCGGGCAGAGTATCGAGCTTCGGTTTGAGTTCAGCGTACAGCCCATCCACGTCGCGAACGTCGATATAGTACGCAAAGCGTCGATTGCCGGGCGGAGCACCGTCGGGTCCCTTTTGTTCCAGGATACGGAAACCCACTGTCTCGCGCTCCACATACGCATAGTTGGCGACACGAAAACGCGTCTCAAATCCCAGTATGTCGGTGAAGAAGGCTACTGCGCGATTGAGGTCATCCACATGCATGAACGGCGTGACTTGGATGAAATTCGACATGGCCATTATTTCCTGGCGGGAGATTAGCACAACCCGCCACCCCCTCTCGATGCCCAGTTTGCCCCTAAATCGATTTCGACTTGGCGGCGGGATAAATCCCCAAGACCTTCACAAATTCTGCAATCTCGGCCAAGTGCCTCAGCGCGTTGCGCGCCGCTTCGTCATCGCCGCGCAGAATATCCACGAAGAAAACATACTCCCAGGGATGGCCACGCAGGGGCCGCGACTCGATCTTGCTCAGGTCGATGTCGCGCAACGCAAAAACGCTGAGCGCCTTGAAAAGAACCCCCGGCAGGTTCTTCAACGCAAAACCGATGGACGTCTTGTTTGCGCCTTGTCCCACCTTGTTGCGACTTGCTGATCAGCAGGAACCGAGTGTAGTTCTGCTGATCGTCCTCAATGCCGGCCAGCAGCACACGTCCTCCATATTGCTGCGCGGCCCGTGCGGGAGCGATGGCAGCCGCATCCTGCAGCCTCTCGCTGATGACGTGGCGAACGCTCCCGGCCGTGTCGTAGAAAGGCACCGCCTGGATCTTCGGTCGCACGCGAAAGAAGTTCCGGCACTGGTCCAGCGCCACGGGATGCGAGAACACGCGGCGAACCTCCGTCAACTTCACTCCCGGCGGGGCGATGAGGTTGTGGCGTATGCGCAGGGGAAATTCGCGATGGATGAACACATCGCGCGTGAGCAGCAAGTCGAAGTGCTCGGCCACCGATCCCGCCAGCGAGTTCTCAATGGGAATCACCGCCGCCTGTACCGAGCCGTTCTCGACCCGCTCGAACACCTCGGCCGAGCGGGCGCAAGGAACCACGCTGGCCCGCGGCAGCATGTTCCCCGCAGCTTCGTGGCTGAAGGAACCAAGTTCTCCCTGGATGGCGACTTTCATGCTCTGCGCAGAAGCATAGCAGAGCGCGATCCGAGTCTCACCTCTGGCAGGCGCCCGCACAGCGCCTTAACTTTGCTTACAGACGTTTCGCCATAAGAATACGCATCGAGCGATTGACTGGAGTAATACTTCGGCAGGGTGCGAACGATCTCATATCCCAGCTTGCGATAGAGCCGCAAAGCAGGTTCGTTATTGACGGCTGTCTCCAGAGACACCAGGGTGCAGCCGGCGGCGCGCAGTCGCTGCTCACATTCCTGCATCAGCCTCGAGGCCAGTCCAGAGCGGCGCGCCTCGGGAACAATGTCCAGCGTCAGAATGCGTCCGATCTTCCCCCGAATCGGATGGGCGACCACGAAGCCGACGATTGGCTGCCTGGCTGGCGGGGCCATCGGCCCCTGGACTTTGTCGTCGTCATCAGAGTTCGCCGGCTTGAACCTCCGCCACCAACGTGATCGCGTTGCGTTTCATGATGAAGCCGGTCAGGTCCATCTGCGTGTAAGCAATGCCTTCAGGAAAGCAGAGCTGGTCGATCTGCCAGAGGCGATCGAAATCGGCGGCTCGATAGTCGCGAATGGTGAACCGCACGTCAGCAGTTTGGGCCTTCATGGGCAGCCTGCGCAAGCCACGCCGGCGCATCGCCGCGTTTTCGATCTTCTCGATCGCGATGATCGCCACCCATTCGTTGTTGCGGTTCAGGTAACGCACAACGCGACCGTGGAGAAGGTCTGCCGCCGCTCGGGGAGGCAGGTCCTCGTGATAGTCGAAGAACAACTGCTGCAAAGGCTCGCCGAAGGGCAACGACCGGAACAAGCGGATGCGGCGGCTGCCACTTGGTGGTGAACAGCAGCACGACATCAAACTGATCGGTGGCTTGCGCGGCCTGCGCCATCTCCAGCGGCGAGAAGTTCTCGATGCGCACCACCTCAGCGGCTGTTTGACATAGCCCAGGAACGGCCGCGTGAGCTCATCCGAAGCCGGCCACGCCGTAAGCACGCGCGCGTGGGGATAGCGCACCGATAGCTCGTTGGCCGCGATCTTGTGGAGAATGACGTAGTCGCGATACAGCAGCGTGTCCTCAGGAGCAATGCGATACGGCGGCGGGATGAACAGTTGCGCTGCGAATGCCGCACATGTGACCGCAATCCACCAGGTCCACTGGCGAACTCTCCGGCGCAGCGTGGAAACGCACACCAGGATCACCAGTGGAACCACCGGAAGCATGTAGCGCGCCAGCACCGCGCCTCCGGCGATGGAGAGTGCGACTACATAGGCAAAGATGAGTACGGCGAAGACAAGCTGCACGTTCACGGCGATCCGAGGCCGCAACGATCCGTCAGCCTCCCGCAACGGTGGACGGCCCATCGCATACGCCGCCGCCAGCGTCAACAGGAAAAGGTTCAGATACCCGAACACGTGCCACAGCCGGATCAGCATCGCGAGAACGATTCGCAGCGGACTCAGTGTGGCCTGCAAGTTGTAGCGTAGATATTGCGGATTGCCGAGGTAGAAGCCGGTGCGGTGATGATGGTAGAGCAACCACAGCGCCAACGGCACCAGACACAACAGAAACGAGAAAGTCCGGCGCATGTTCCGGGGATACAGACACAAAGACTCCCTTTGCGATCTCGCCAGTAGCGGACAAACCAGCTCCCAGGCCAACAGCGCCATCGGCGCGACGATCGCCGTCTCCTTGGCCAGCGGCGCGAACGCGAAGACCACCATGGTCGCAACCGGCCTGCGCTCGACGTACATCGCCAGTCCCCACAGCGTCAGCGCAGCGGCCATCATGTCGAGGTGCGCCATCGAACTCTGGGTGAAGAACACCGGGTAGAGTGCGGTGCACAACACCGTGGCAACCGCGACTGCTTCACCGGCCACGTCGCGCGACAGGCGCCACAGTCCCAGCAGTGCGAACGCAGCCACCAGCAGCATGGAGGTCCGCGTCGCCGCTGGCGTGAAGGCGCTGAACTTCCACCAGAACGCCAGCCAGATCATCACCAGCGGCGGGTGCGCGTTGGACAGCGTCGTGTGCGGCACCAGCGAGCCGGTCAGCAGCAGATCGCGTGCCGCAGGAATGAAATAGCCGGCTTCGTCCCAGAAGTAAGGCAGCCGGAGCAACGGCAGGTGGGTAACGAACAGAAAGGTGAAGATGAGCGAGTAGGCAAACAGATACTCGCGCACTGGCTTCGACACTTCGGACCAGCTCGCGCTTTGAAAGGGCGCGCCTTCAGGCGTGCACGTGAGTTTTGCAAACAGGACGGCTTCAGCCGCTGAGGGTCCTCGGTTTCTTCGCCTCATGACGGCGTCGCTATCTCCGCGCCGACATCACAAAGCGAAATCCCTCTGGCCGAAGCCCGACTCTGCTTCACGTATACGCACAGCTAAAGCTGTGCCATTGCCAGTCCACGCAATATGGAAACGGCTCTAATGGATCGGACCCGCCCCAGGCGCCATACGTGGGTCGAGTTTGATGTCGCCAAAGGTGTTCTCGTAGTTGACCAGGTTCTGCTGCAGGATGGTGTACAGCGCTTTTGCCTGCTGCGGGCTCAGGTAGATTCCCTGGAAGTTGCGGACCTCGACCCGGGTCTCGTCCTGCTGTTGCAGGGTGCCAAACACCAGAAAAAAGTCCCAGACGTTCACTCGTATCTGCACGCTGTTGGCATAGTTTTCGCGATAGTCGGGAGCGTTGCTCAACTGTATCGATGGCTGCGTAGGATTCTGCATGATGACCTCGGAAATCGCAGTGTAACAGAACAGTAGCCAGTAGCCGGTTGTCAGTTAAGACCTCGCGCAGCTCGCTCTGGCAACTGACAACCTAGGACTGACAACTGAAACAAAAAAGGCGGCCCCGAAAGGCCGCCGAAAGTACAGCAGAATCAAACTAGTTAGAAGGTGATCTTACCCGATATCTGCACAACACGGGGAGACGAGTCGAATCCCAGGAACGAGCCGTAAGGGCTGGTCGGCATGTTCTGCATGGTGTTGATCATTCCGAACGTCGAATCGCCCAGATAGTTGTCGGGGTTGGAGAAGTTCGGATGGTTGAACACGTTGTAGGCCTGCGCGCCGACTCCGAACTGGACCCGTTCGCCGATGTTGAAGGTCTTGTAAAGGCCCATGTCGATGTCGAAGAAATGCGGCCCATAGTACTGGTTGCGCCGCTGCGGTGAGAAACCGGGGTAAGCGGAGAAACTGGCAGACGCGGAGTCGATGAACGCCGCGGAATTCAAACACGGCGTCGCGTTTCCGCTGGCACTGGCAGCTCCTCTGCCGCAACTACCCTGTCCCGGGGCGTTGCCCGGAAGAACGGGATAACCCAGGGTCGAAACGGCGGTGTTGTTGGGGATGCCACCACTGGTGTTGCCGTCGATAATCGAGAACGGCAGTCCGCCGCGCCAGAAGATCTTGCCCGACCACTCCCATCCACCCAGGGCGTAGTTGAGGAAGCTGTTGCCGAAGTGGTAGGCAGGATGAACCACCCAGTCACCGTTGAAGTTGTTGCGAATGTCGTAATCCGAGTTCCCATAGTTGCACTGCCGCAGGCTGCCGGGGCAGAGCTGCACCAGGGCAAGGGAGTCAGCACTGAGATCCGAGGCGAAGAGTCCGCCGTTGGAGACTTCGTCCATGTTGTGCGCCCAAGTGTAGTTCACATGGGCCGATACCCATTTCGAGAAGTTACGCCGGATGCTGACCGTTATGGCGTTGTAGTTCGAGAGGGCGCCGCTCTGGATCTGGGAGGCAACCCCATAGTTGGGAACCGCTGGACTGTCAGGCAACGAGCCCTCCGGGTAGAAGCCCGGGTTGGCCGCATTATACCAGCCGTTCGTATAGGGAATGCGGATGCCGTGGTTGCCGACGTAGTTCACCACCAACGCAGTTGAGTTGGTCAGCTGCTGTTGGAATTGCAGGTTCCACTCCTGCCAGCGAGG
The DNA here is from genome assembly GCA_963833155.1 of uncultured Acidobacteriaceae bacterium. Lineage (GTDB taxonomy): Bacteria > Acidobacteriota > Terriglobia > Terriglobales > Acidobacteriaceae > Bog-257. Next base: position 16,443 of record CAWHWY010000016.1, on the reverse strand, counting down.
AGCATGGAAGGTGCCGGTGATGGCGGTGAAGTTGGGAGGTGAGAACGGCACTCCGAGATGGCCCAACGCTGCTGCGATCTGCGAATAGGTCTGCCCGGAAGTAAAGCCAGTGTTGAAGGCGTTGGCGGAGGCCAGATAGATGGCATGCGAGCCGTTCGGTCCGGGATCGAAGGCCAGCGTACCGCCTTTCGACGGCTGCACGTTGAGCAGCACCGCGACCGGAGGATTGGCCAGCAGATTGTCCACCGCGCCAGCCGCCGGGTTGTCGTAGAACAGGCCAAAGCCGCCGCTAATGACGGTCTTGCCATTGTTATAAGGCGACCAACTGAAGCCGATGCGCGGAGACCAGTCCAAGCTGTCCACGCCCGGGTAGGCCCGGTGCAAGTTGTAGGCGATGTCCGACGTGTAGGGAACATCGCCGGCGCCGGCTCCTGCCTGCACACTGGGCAGGCTCGGCCAGGCCGTCTTGTAGTTAGCAAAGCAGTTGATCTGACAAACCGGGTTCGAGTTGCGTTCCACGCGCATGGCCAGCGTCAAAGTCAGGTTCTCTTTCACCTTCCATGTGTCCTGCGCATAGACACCGAGGCCCCACAGGGCGATCGGCACGTTGCTGGCCTGGTTATCCGACTGACGGTAGCGGCCCGCCAGACCATCCGCAAACCCCTGCAGGGTGCCGGCGGCCCCGAAGCTGCTGAAACTGCTGCCCGCCCCGAAGAAGACGCGGGGATAGTTGTAGAAGAAGTTGTGGTCGCTCACGTCGTAGCGACGGAAATTGCCGCCAAATTTGAAGCTGTGCTTGCCACGATTCAGGGTAAAGTTGTCGATGAACTGGTACTGCGTGATATTACGTCCCTGGGGGAACGAGCTCATCGGATTGAATGGGGTGAATGGCACATTTCCCGAAAAGGTCAAGCGGGCAGGAAAGGTGTCGAACGCCAGGGGCTGAGTCTGCGTGAACTGGGCTACGTAGTGGCTCCCGGCGGCGGTGAATTCGTTGGTTGAGTTGGGCGAGAAGATGTGCGTTTCCTGCAGCTGCACGTCCCACGACGGCTGGTTCGACAACGCGTCGAAGTTGGCGTTGATGGGATCCAGATAGGTGGGCTGCACACCACGGTCTTGTTTATAGCGGCCAAACAACTTGTCATTCTGGCCGATGTTCTGGTCGATCTTGAAGGCCAGAATCCACTCCGATCCAAGAGCCGTTGGAGCGGACTGAAAGGCAGCTGAGCAGGCTTGCGTCGTGGGATCGAAGCCCGGCAGTTTGAGAGCGTTGCAGGCGGCGTTATTGGGGATGGCTTGCGCACCGCCCGCACCCTTTGCGCCGGCAAACAGCTTGAACATCTGCGCGTACAACGGAGCTTCTGCCGGCTGCAGGGCTTGCACGTTGGCCAGCGCTGCGGTGGCAAATGCCGGCGTCGGAATGGTGGTATTAATCACGTTCGGCAGAACGAAGCGCAAACCCTCCGTGTCAAAGAAGAAGAACGTCTTGTTCTTGATGATGGGGCCGCCGACCTGGGCCATCCACTGGTTCGCATTGGAGAAAGGCCTTGGGGCTCCCGAATTGTTGTTCATCCAGTCATTGGCGTTCATGGTGCGTCCATTCCACCAGTATTGGGCCGCGCCGTGAAATTGGTTGGTGCCGGACTTGGTCACGTAGGTGACCTGTGCGCCTGAAAGCTGGCCGTACTCGCCCGAGTACGCGTTGGAGATCACGGTGGCTTCCTGAACTTCGCCGGAGCCGATGGTGAGGTTGGTGGCACCCGTGTTGTTGATGTTGAAGTACGGGTCCATGTCATTCTCGCCATTGACCGTGAACAGGTTCGAGGTTCCCGGCAAGCCATTGATGGTGAAGTTTCCGTAGCCACCCTGGTTGTTCAGCACCGCACCCGGAGCGGTCTGGGCAATGTTGGAGATGTCGCCACCGGGACTTGGCAGTTGCGCCATTTCCATCGAGGTAAAGGGGGTAGCGATGCTGGCGCTGCTGGTATCCACCACCGGCGCGGCACCGGTCACTTCGATCGTCTGCGCCGTAGTCGACATAGTCATGGTAACGTTCGCAGTCGACGTCTGGCCAACCGAAACCGTGACCGGAATCTGTGCTGTCGCGAAACCACTCTGTTTAACAGTGACCTGGTAGTTGCCCGGCTTCAGTAGTGAAAACCGATAGAAGCCGGTGGCGTTGGTCGTACCTGTCTGCGTTGACCCGGTGTCTAAGCTTTTCAGCTCGATTGCCGCATTGGGGACAACCGCATGGCTGGGGTCGGTGACTGTGCCCGCGATATCGCCAGAGATCAGTGACTGGCCAAAAGCGACGGGCGTCATGAGACTAGCCGCTAATAGTAACGTGATAAGCGCATAGAATCTTTTCATGGAACGAACCTCTTCTCCTGGTGCAACGATCTCTCAACCCGCCAAGGAGTCCTCGCAGGAGCCTCCCTTGGCTATGTCTAAGCCAAAACAATGCATGTTAGCTGCCACTCGCAGCCTTGTAAAAATCAGGTGTAAATTATTGAATCTAAGCGGCATGTATCAAACAATACGATACCCCCATCCACGAAAGTATTACTTTTAGGAGATTCTAGTGGCGGCCATCTACAATTTCTTGGAGGTTGCGGGACGAGGCGGTTCGGCACACGCTATTCCACCCATAACACACGAACGTGACCGTTGCACCTGCCGAAAGATGACCCATCGCGGTATGAAGAGAAGGCGGGGACAGGGTTGTGGTGTCTCGCGTGGGCTGCACCGAGTGTGCGGGCTTGGAAGTGTTCTTTGAGAAATAGGGTCGCTGGTAGAGCAGGTGAGCACTGGCCGCCAGCGGTTAGTTTATTATTTGGTTAACTCTACGTTGGAGCTTGGTCTGTCGTAAATGGTTACGATTCAATATTTTACGATGGTAAGTATCCCGTCAGAGCAAGTGATATAGTGGAAGGGCCGTGACAGGACAGAATCCCCCCCCTGCTATTATCAGACGTGCGCTTCGACCAAGCCAGATTGAAAATCGAATGGGCCAACAAGCACATCGCTGACCTTGAGAATCGGTTGGCCGAAATTCCCGACAGTCGCCGATCCAGCGTCGAGATTGACCCGAATACTCGCTACAAGAGCCTCAAGCATGACATCGTCGATAAGCGATGGGTTACCGACATCCCTTTGCTTATCGGAGACGTAGTCCACAACCTTAAATGCGCGCTGGACTATTCTTGGCTCGAAGTTATCAAGGTTGTTGTTCCGTCCGCCGTCGATAAATTCGCCAAGTTTCCCGTTCGAGAGACCAGAAATGAACTCCAGACTGCGATGGAAGGCCGAAAGATACAAGAGGCCAGTCCGGAACTCTTTACTCTCGACTGGTGCGGAAGGCTTCGAATACGCCTTTTCAGAAACCCGCGCCAAAATCGCATGGAATATCAGGTTCCCGGTCTCGCGGCGATTGTACCTGAAGCTGTATTCGTCAAGGTAGGTCTGCAAGTAGTTCTTGCCGACCGAATGGTACACGCCGCCGATTCCACGTTTTACCAGACTCCAAAATCCCTCAATCGTTTGGGTGTGAACGTCTCGCATGACGTACACCTTTTCGCTGTGGTTGATGCGCCGATGCGCATAGCGGTTGTCGCCGTTCGCCAGCTTGTCATAGACCGAATATTCATCGGTGAACACCGTGCTCTCAGGCAGGACGTGCTCCTGAATGATGGGATATACAGTTTCGGCCTTGACGTTTGGGGTGACGCGAGCAATCACGCGTCCGCCACGTTCGACCATGCCAAACACCGGAACCTTATCGTCTCCTTCGCCAGAGCGCCCGCGAACGCCGCGAGAACCGTGCTTGTTCTTGCGCTTTCCGCCTACGTAGGTTTCGTCAATCTCTACCGTCGAACCCTCCAGTTGCATGTCAGGTTCGGACAGCAACGAGCGAATCTGGCGAAAGATGCGCCAAGCGGTTTTGTAGGTCACTCCGGTCTCGCGCTGAATCTGCTTTGCGGAGATGCCGCAGCGGGTAGAACCCATCTGATACATCGCATAAAACCAGATGTGCAGCGGGGTTGTGCTTTTCTCGAAGATCGTCCCGGCCAGTGGGTAGAAGTGGTGTCCACTTTCGCAGGAATATGCAGGACGGCCAGCAATGCGATACAACTTGCGCTCTTGTTCGCATTCGGAGCAGAACGTCACCCCTCCCGGATACCGCTGTTCCTTGATGGTCTCAAGGCAGGCATCATCGTTCGGGAACTCAGACTTGAACTGGTCTAAAGTGTAACGCAGGTGTTTTGGGATTGTCTGTCTGCGGTTCATGCGATAATATTCGCATAAGTTTCACTTGGTGTCAAGGGATATTTACCTTTACGATAAGTGCTGGCAGTTCAATATTTTGCCACGACTTTATGCCTAAGTCATTGATTGCAGGTGATGGCTGGAGGGGGAATCGCAACCTGTATGCCGAGCTCATCCCAAAGCGGGCAAACGCATCTGAGAGTGAAGTTGATGATCGAGGAGTTAACGGCAGACGCCTGATCTCATTTTGCCGGCATGGTGTAGTAGCCGCTGCGATGGCGGACCTGCAAATTGGCTGGATCAGGGTAGTCCTTGCTGGTGGGATCGACCTTGATCTCAATACGGCGGTAGTCGGAGTCGGCGAGCCGCGCGCTCGGGTAGTAGGCGATCAAGTACTGGGTGCGCAGCTCGTCGCTGATCTTGCGAAAGGCGGCGTCAAGCTGTTCCAACCCGCTGGCGTAGAAGTACTTTCCGCCGGTGTCGCGGGAAAGCTGAATGAGCGCGTGCTCGCCGCCGATGTCGCGGCCAGCGCTGCTTTCGATGGGTACGATGATGATGCTGTAGAGGATGACCTCCGCCTGCTGTGCCTCGCGGACGGCCTGCTGGTAACTGGTCTTGCTCACCGTGTCGCCGCCGTCGGTAATTACGACCATGACCTTGCGCCCGCGCCGGGTGAGCAGCGCGTCGGAGCCCAGGTACAGCGCGTCATACAGCGCCGTGGCCGCTCCGGAGTGGATGTGGTTGATGGCGCGGTCAATCACGCGCATGTCGGAGGTAAAAGGCGTGACCTGGTCCACAATTTCGCTGAACTGGAAGAGCGAAATGCCATCGATCGGGCGCAGGATGGCGTGAGCGAAGCGGCGCGCCGACTCCAACTCGAGCTTCTGGTCGGTGCGCGTGCTGAGGCTGGTGTCAATGGCGACCACGATGGACAGCGGCAGCTCCGATTCGCGATGGAACACCGCGATCTTCTGCGGCGCGCCGTCCTCGAATACCTGAAAGTCCTCCTCCTTCAGCGAGGAAACGGGCGAACCGCCGCTATCGGTGACCGTGGTAAACACGTTCACCAGCTTGACGTTCACTTTGAAGGTGGTGCCCGGCTGCTCGTCGGGCTGCACCTCGGCCGTTTGCTTGTGGACGTCGGGGGGATGCGGAACCGTGCTGGACTGTTGGGGATTCAGCGTATCCGGAGGATGCGGGACGGTGCTCTGCGGCGTCTGGGCAAACAACAGCGGCGCGCAGCCACACACTGCGGAGAGCGCGCAAACCTGGGCGACGGCGCGCATGGACATCTTGCGGATGATAGGCATTTCTTAGCTGAAACCCTGGTTCTGCTACTTTGACGCGTTCCCGCCCGCAAGCGGAACGTCTGGTGGAAAAGGCTCGCCGTCGGCCCAAACAGCGCCGTCCTCAAAGTACTCTTTCTTCCAGATCGGCACCGTCTTCTTCAATGTATCAATCAACCAGCGGCAGGCGTCAAAGGCAGCGGCGCGATGCGCGGACGCAACTGCAATATAGACGCTGGTTTCGCCGATCTGTAAGCGTCCCAGGCGGTGCACCAGCCGCGCGTCGCGAATGGCGTAGTTCGCCAGCGCCTGCTGGGCGAGCTGTTCCATCTGGCGCAAGGCCATCGGCTCGTACGCCGTGTAGTCAAGATACAGGGTGCGGCGGCCCCGCGAGTTGTCGCGCACCATGCCGTCGAAGGTGGCCACAGCACCGTCTTCCGGATGTTTGATGGAGGCCAGAACGAGATTCGTCTTGATCGGCTCGTGGGCAAGCCGGGCGTGCTCCGAGATTAGCAGTACGGGAGTCTCGGCAGTCGAGTCGTCGTCCGTCGATCCGCCACTCACGGGAGGAATGAGCGCGACCTCGTCGTTGTCATGCAGTTCGGCGGCTGCGTCCGCGTACTGCTGGTTCAAGGCGAGCGCGAGAGAATTACGAAACCCTTGCAGCTTGGGAAAGCGGCGCTCCAGCTCAGCATAGAGATCGCTCAGACGCGAGCCCTCAGCAAGCGAAACTGATTCCCGCTCGCGGCCGGCAATATCGCGCAGCATCCCGAGATAGAGCACGCGGACTTGCATGGATCAAGGATAACCCAGGCGCGTGCTGCTGCTTAATCGCCTGAGTTACATGGAACTGGATCTGGTGGGCGCTACAGGATTCGAACTTGAGCTGTTTTGCGGGCCTCCGAGCCCGCAGGCGAAATCCCGAGCGCAGCGAGGGACTTGTACCCAGCAAACTGTTGAACTAGGGGAGATGGTGGGCGCTACAGGATTCGAACCTGAGCCGTTTTGCGGGCCTCCGAGCCCGCAGGCGAAATCCCGAGCGCCGCGAGGGACCTGTACCCAGCAAACTGTCGGGGGGAGATGGTGGGCGCTACAGGATTCGAACCTGTGACTTCCACCGTGTGAATTCGTAACTCAATTTGTTTACAACAACTTACACAGGCTCATAGGGGCTGCTAACTGCCTATAAGTACATGTAAGTCTGGCTCTCATCGGGCTGAGCATCGGGTCGGAAATTGAATGCAAGAATTCCGCCTGCTCTGCTGCGCCCAGCAATGCTTCATGGTCAGGCCCTACGACCGATGGAATCGCTGCCGGAGCCCTCTGGTGGATTGATAAACACCTGGGCTCTGCCCGCAAGTACGGTCGGACACGATCCGTTGGCCTCCTCCGCAAAACCCCTCCTCGGGGATGGACCACAACGAGCCAACTCATGCAAAGCCCCTGTTATCGTCAATTGAGGCTCTACTCCCGGGTTGCCCGTCCGGGAACGACCGGCGAGAATCGCGCCACCAAGTGTCTGGTACACTCCCCCTGTCATGCCGGACGCGAGTAAGAACCGTGAAAATTGGGCTGTCTGGGTAGGGTCTCTGCTGGCACTAGTTGCAGTGCTGTGCAACGTGGTTTCTTCGTCAATCTTCCGGGACTGTGGGCCATCGCATGGCTCAGCATGCTGCTGTCGGTCGTCGCGCTGATTTTCCTGGGCCTGGGACTGAAGCGCGCGTTCGGACGACCGGTGGTCTATAGAAGGAAAATTCTAAGCTCGGTCCTCTCTTTGGTCTCGCTGCTGCTCGTGGGCGTGGCGATCTTCGCGTCCTCCAGCGCGCGGGCCATCCCAACGTCTGCGGGTGCGCCGCAGATAGGACACAGGGTGCCTGAGTTCACGCTGGCCGACACCAATGATCAGCCGGTTTCGTTAGCCCAACTTTTAGCACAAGCAGCCAACGATTCGAAAGTCATGCCGGTTAAATCGGTGCTGCTGATTTTCTATCGTGGATATTGGTGACCGTTCTGCAACCTCGAGTTACGAGGAATTGAGAAACAATTAGCGGAATTCGAGGCGGCGGGCGTTCGACCGGTGGCGATCAGCGTGGACCCGCCAGAGGTCTCGCGCGATCTGTGCAGGAAGGCAGGTTATACGTTCACTGTTCTTTCCGATCCGAACGCGGAGGTGATTCGTCGTTACCATCTGCTGCACGCGGGCGGCGGGCAGGACGGGCATGACATCGCCCGACCAGCAGAGTTCTTGGTGGACTCATCGGGGATGGTGCGCTGGGTCAATTTTACGGAGGACGTTCGAGTGCGAGCGCGTGCGGATGAGATGTTGGCTGCTGCAAAGGATCTGCGGTAGCACCAAGCGGCGTGCCGCAATCGCCGGTGACCCGATCTTAGGCCGTTCGTCATAGTGGTTTTGGCAGGTCTGCCAAAGAGAGGGTTAGACCGGTCTGAGAACTCACTCAACTTCCTGATTGCTCGTCGCTCGGGAGGAATCTCAGTGATTGTCAGCGGCAGATCTCCCAGAAAAGAGGACTTCGGGCCCCTCCAATTCGGATTTTTGGCGAGCAAAGGGGCATACGCACGAGTGACAATGTCTCCGAATTCTGCCTGCCGGGGGGTCAACTTCCTCGAAGAGGACTTCGGGCCCGCTTCGAGACGCCGCTCTGGGTTTTATCTCAGCGACGGTGAACCCCAGCTGCGATAGCGGCGACAATCGCGATGATGGGAGGGCAAGTGCAGCTTCGCGAACCCGGAGGAAGAGAAGTCCGCTGACACATGCTCTTCCGGCATAGACAAGCCGGACTAAGCTGTAGATCAATGGTCCCTTGCCCGGCGACGAACTGCAGAAACCTGATCGAGTGCGCGGTGATCCTTTCAGACGATGGTGTGCTTCCCAATCCCTTGCCGGCGGGAGGGACTCGGCGTGTCAACAGCTTGCCGGCGGCAACCACTCTCAGAGATTCCGAACGCGCTCTGATTCTGCGCACGCTCGAGGCAGTCGGCTGGGTGTGGGGCAACTGCCAGAAATCAAATGGGATTTGTGCGGTCGCAATCGCGGAGCAGGTGGTTGAGTCCTCGTCTGCACTACCGCAATCGCAGCCGCGATCAGCAGGAACACGGCGATGATCTCAATCTCAGGCAGAATCGCCATAGGGGCAGTATCCGCCTGGGGTCCTACCATCCAATTTGAATTCAGAGATACCCAGGGTCCCGCGCCAGTCATCCTTCTGCACAAGAACAAAAGGGGCCACCGTTCCGGATCAAACGACGTTCGTCGACACCGCTTGATGGCTCTCAGCCCGACCACCGGGTCCGGCGAAGATCCTTCCAGGGACCGCCATCCGCGTAGCGCTCGGGATTCAGGGTCTTCGAACGAGGGTCTTCCGCGGTGTCGAGCTGGAGGACCATCCACTTCGGATACGGAACGCCCGGATCCGACGCCGCGTCCAGGAGCCTGACGTCGTCGTCCGAGAGCTGAAGGTCTACGGCACGGATGTTGTCCTCCAGTTGCTCGGCCTTGCGGGCACCGACGATCACGCTGCTGACCGCCAACCGTCCGAGCACCCACGAGAGCGCCACACGGGCCGGGCTTGCGTCATGCTGACCCGCCACCTCCTTCAGCACCTCCACCACGCGGTAGCCCATCTCCTTGTCGAAGGGCACGAACGAACCTGCCTCGGCGAATCGTGTGCCGGCAGGAGCTGGGTTGGCGCGGCTATACTTGCCCGTGAGAAACCCGCCGGCGAGCGGGCTCCAGACCAAAATACCGATGTTGTGGTACTCGGCGAACGACTGGAACTCGTATTCGAGACCCCGACCGACGAGGCTATAGTGCATCTGCGCCGTCACGTATTTCTCCAATCCCAGGCGCTCCTGCAGCATAACCGCAGTGGCCGCCTGCCATGACATGAAGTTAGAGAACCCGATGTAGCGGACCTTCCCCTGGCGCACAAGATCGTCGAGGGTTCGCAGTGTCTCCTCGAGCGGCGTGTTGCTGTCCCATCCATGCACCTGGTACAGATCGATGTAATCAGTCTGCAATCGTCGGAGACTGCCCTCCACTTCGCGCATGATGTTCACGCGGGTTGCGCCGCTCCGGTTGAAATTCTCGCTCATGGGGAGCCGGACTTTGGTGGCCAGAACGATCTCGTCCCTGACGCCTTTCAAAGCATTACCCACCAGCGTCTCGCTTTCCCCTAGGCTGTACACGTCTGCCGTATCGATGAAGTTGATTCCCTTGTCCAGGGCTACCTTCACCATCCGCGTTGTGTCCTCCTGGCCGAGGTTGCCCATGTTCATCTTGCCGCCGAACTGCATCGTCCCAAGGGCCACCTCACTAACGATGAGCCCGGTATTCCCCAGTTTCCTATACCTCATCTCCCATACTCCCTTCCGCGAAAGCTTGTATACCGATTGTGAATTTCGCCCCAATAAGCAGAGTTGATTTGCGAAGCTCTCTCTCCGCGCAGTAAGCAACTAGGAGTCGTTTTCCCCGATTCTGATCGAGCGACACCGTTGTGTTGCCGCGAGTGCCGCCGCAATTTTGTTCGCTCTTTTCGCTTCTTGAATCGATAGCGCATCCATGCAAAAGCATTTAAGGTTCCATTCACTCCCCTAGGAAGGCTAGGAAATGCTTATCGGCGGGAGGTACCATCACTTTACCGGCTTAAATTTTTGGACTCTGCGACCCCATTCGGTCTCGGCCACATAAACATTGCCTTTGGAATCGACCGCCAGAGTGTGGCCATGGGTAAATTCACCGATCTGGTGACCAGGACGCCCGAAGCTCGAGAGAACTTCTCCGCTGGCATGGTCGAGAATCTTGACCTGCTCGTCGCCCCCGTCGGCCACGTACATGTATTTCTGCTCCCGGTCGGGAGAAAAGCCGATCCACCACGTGGTGCCCCAATTATCGGGAAAGCTGTTTCCTCTCTTGATCCAGATGTTATTTTTGAAGTTTCCCATCTTATCGAAGACCTGGATCCGGTCGCCCTGCCGGTCACAGACATAGACTAGACCGTCGTTGCCGAGGGCTACACAATGCACCACCTGCATGAAGGCGCCACCCACACCCGCATCGGCCTCTTCTTTTGTCCCTTGGTGCCCCCACTGACGAAGGAATTTCCCCGATCCATCGAAAACGGCTATGCGGCTGTTGCCATAGCCGTCGGAGATGTAGACGTCTCCATTGACGGGATCCACCGCTATGTCGGAAGGCATGTAAAACTGCGTGTGACTCGAATTCAGGGCCCGGCCCTTGAGAGTACCATCGGAAGTGTCGACAACGCCTCTTTTCCCAATTTGCACTAGTAGTTTTCCGTCGTGACTGTATTTTTGGATGATTCCATCGCCATTGCCAGCCGTCCAAAAATTGTTCTCATAGTCGATGAAGCAGCCGTGGGTGATATTTGGAACGACTTTCCAGTCCCCGAAGCTATTCACTACATTGCCGTCGGGATCGAATTCGATGAACGGTGGCGCCTGCTGCGCAATTTCTGCTTCCTTGTCCGTGATGTCATTCCGATTAACGATGAACACGTTATCCTGTGCGTCCACACATACACCGCTCACCTGTCCATTTGCCCAGTTTTGAGGCATCGGCCTTGGCCAGCTGGGATCGACTATGAATTTCGGGCCACCGCCCTGCGCCTGCATGCCACAGACAACTCCCAAGGCGGCCACGAGGCCTATGCAAAGCCAAATCTGATCAAAAAACAGTATGCCCGTTTTCATGTCCCCTCCCGCGGCGAGACCGAATTCGCGTTTAAAGTCGCCAGGGTTTTCCAGAAAGCAAACCAACTGCTGGCGCGTCCCGTTGGTTGCGCTGCGCCTTCTTTGACTTCCCGGCCAGTCAATCGCAGCTACGCATTCCCGATCAGTATGCCAGTGGCGAACACCAGCGCGCCGCCCAGGGCCACCTGCATGGCAGCCGAAAATGGAGGCGTGTCCATAAACCGATGACGCACCCAGGTGATGGTTGCCAGTTCGACCATCACTACCAAGATCGCCACCGTCGTCGCGACGTTGAAGTTGTGGATGAGATACGGTAGCGTGTGGCCGATGCCACCCAGCGCCGTCATCGCTCCGCAGACTGAGCCACGCAGCCACGGGGTGCCGCGACCAGTCAGACTGCCGTCGTCGGAAAGGGCCTCGGCGAAGCCCATGCTGATGCCCGCTCCCAGCGATGCGGCCAGGCCGACGGCAAACGCATCCCATGTGTTCTTCGTGGCAAACGCCGCCGCGAAGACGGGCGCGAGCGTCGAAACCGAACCGTCCATCAGTCCCGCTAGCCCTGGCTGCACGATCTGCAGGACGAAGAGTCGGCGTTTGGCCTTGCGCTGATCCACAAGATGCAGAAGCTGGGGATTACCCGCCCTCATCTGGAAAGCAGGGAGAATGTGCCGGTGCCAACGCCGTGGGAGGCGGACGCGCGGTTGCGACCATAGCTCACATGCAGGCATCCTACATGGCGCTAGCATCTGCTGCACGCGATAAGAGGTAAGGCAATATGGCAGATAAGGCAGATTTCGCGATTATCCACAACGCGCCAAGAGCTGTGTCAAGGCGCGACTTCATCAAAGGGGTCATCGCCAGCGGTGCCGCAGTTTCCTCGGCAGGATACCTGTTTCGGGCCTCATCTCTCCTGCATGGTCAGCAGTCGGCGGCAGGTGGGGGAGAACGTTTGCTTACTCTCAACATCAACGGCCAGCAGCGTCGCGTCGATGTCATGAAGCAAGAGACGTTGGCGTGGACGCTGCGCCACAAACTGGGACTCACCGGCACGAAGCTGGGATGCGACCGGGCCGAATGCGGCTCCTGCACTGTTCTTATCGACGGCGTGCCGCACTATTCGTGCTCGGTGCTGACATACACAGTCCGCGACAAAAACGTTCTCACCATTGAAGGGCTTGCGAGCCCCGACGGCACGCTGCACCCAGTCCAGCAAGGCGTTATCGATGAACAAGGCTTCCAGTGCGCCTTCTGCATGCCGGGCTTCATCATGACGGCGGTGGCGTTCCTGAAGACGAATCTCAATCCCACGCGGACCGAACTGGCGCAGGGCCTGTCGGGCAATCTGTGCCGGTGCCAGGACTACGACAAGATCCTGACCGCGATGATGCGCGGTGCAGAGAACATGAGGAGGGCGAGTCGTGCCTGAGAAACCTGATAAATCTCCCGGCACCACCGAGCGTGTGTACGGAGCGGGACATAAATTGATCGGCAAAAACTACCAAACTCCCGACCTATATGCGAAAGTGACGGGACAGGCAAAGTACGCCGAGGACTATCACGCCGACGGCATGTTGTTCTGCAAGCTGTTGCTGAGCCCTTTGCCGCATGCGCGGGTAAAGCACCTTGATGTAAGCCAGGCGCTTGCAATGCCGGGCGTGAAAGCGATTCTCACCGCCGACGAGCTTCCGCCCCCAGCCGATACCCTCACCGACAATGGCACAGTGATTCGAGCCAACCCAAAGAGCGAGCGGGGGCTCAACATGGAACCGCTCTACCAGGGTGAACCGATTCTCGCCGTCGCCGCAGTCGACGAACTCACTGCCGCTGAAGCGATTGAAAAGATTCGAATCGAGTTTGAGCCGCTGCCCTTCGCTATCGATCCGCTTCAGACCTTGCGCCCCGGAGGCCCCAATCCGAGAACGGACGGAAACATCTGGGTGCAATCTCCGACGCCGGCGGCCGTGGCGGGAGCTCCGCCACCTGCCCCGCCGCCTCCCACGATCGGAGTGCTCAAGTGGACCGAGGCGGACTTCGCGGAGGAAAAGAAAGGCCGTCTGCCGATGGGGAAGACACCCGACGAATGGTCGTACGGTGACGTACAGGCGGGCTTCCAAAGCGCCGCGCTGGTCCTCGATGAAACCTTCGTCACACCCGACACGAGCCACCAGACACTCGAGACCCGCAGTGCCCTGGCTTACTGGCGGAACGGAAGGGTCTACGTTCACACCGGGACGCAGAGCACCGCTCAAACCGTGCCTGCTATCGCGAGATGGTTGAACATCGATGTGAGCAAAGTGGTCCTCATCAGCGAATACACAGGGGGCGGCTTCGGCAGCAAGATCACCGCCGGCGTGTCTCTGATCATTCCGGCGCTGTTGTCGAAGAAGACCAACGCACCAGTGATGATGCGGATCAGCCGCGAAGAGGAAACCTTCATTGGCCGTGCGCGGCCCAGCCTGCTGGGGCGGATGAAAGTCGGCTTCTCAAAGGACGGGCGCATCATCGCGCTCGACATGTTCGTTATCTCCAACAACGGTCCCTACGACGCAAACGGCGATGCCCCGACATCGGGCCGTATCGTGTCACTCCTGTACCAGCCTCAAGCCATGCGCTGGCGAGGAGTCACGGTTCTGACCAACACGCCCCCGCGGAGTGCGCAGAGCTCGCCAGGCGGCATGCAGGGCATCGCGATCATGGAGCCGATCATCGCGAAAGCTGGGCGTAAACTCGGGCTCGACCAGGTAGCCATCCGCCGAATCAATTGTCCGGAGGGCAAGGCGCCATTCGGAGCGCCAGTGCACGGGCAGAGGCCACACGCCACGAGTGCGTTCCTCAAGGAAGCGCTCGACCGGGGGGCGGAACAGTTTAAATGGAGCGAAAGGGTCTCACGCACACCGAAGCGGATCGGTACTAAGGTGCGCGGCGTCGGCGTCTCGCTCAGTTGTTTTGTCGGTGGCACGATCGGCTTCGATGGGATTCTGATCATCAAGCCCGATGGCCGAATAACTTTCCAATCTGGAATCGGCAACCTGGGCACGGAATCCGTGATTGACGTGCATCGCGCTGGCGCCGAGGTTTTGGGAGTTCCATGGGAGAAGTGCGACGTTACATGGGGCGACTCATCGAAAAACTTTCCGTTCACTTGTGTTTCCGGCGGCAGCCAGACGACCCATGCAATGACACGCGCGGCGCACGCGACCGCGATGGACGCCAAAAAGAAGCTCCAGGAAATCGCGGCGAAGAAGCTCGGCGGTAGCCCCGAGCAGTACGAGGTCGCCAACGAGCGCGTATTCCGTAAGGGTGGAGGCGCCAGCATGACTCTGGCGCAGGCTTCGCAGTACGCCGTCCAATTGGGTGGCATCTACGATGGCCATGAAACATCCCCCGACCTCCAAAAACTCACGAAGGCGTCCGTAGCGGCGCTTGCTGGACAAGGTTTAGTGGCAGCCGCCAAGGACAATTACCCTCGTGATGGCACGACATTTTCTTACGTTGCCAGCTTTGCCGAGGTCGAGGTTGACGTTGAAACGGGCAAGTATTACATCGTGGATTTCCTCGCCTATGCCGACGTGGGTTCCGTAATTCATCCCCGCGCGCTTGGCGGTCAAGTCCTTGGACGGTCTGTTCTGGGGATTGGACATGCGATTGGCCAAAAGTGGGTGTACGACCCTCACTACGGCGCCATGCTCTCGACGCGCTTTTACCAGAACAAGCCGCCAACGATTTTGGATGTGCCCTTCGATATGCAATGGGCGGCGCTTGATATTCCGGATCCGGAGACACCGGTCGGCGCCCGTGGCGTGGGCGAACCGCCGGTTGGAGGCGGATGCGCCTCTATCTTGAATGCGCTTTCGGACGCGCTTGGTGATGGGATTTTTCAGCGCGCGCCCGTCAACGCTGACACGATACTCACTTCCCTCGAAGCGGGACACCCCATGCAACATCCCTTAATGGCGCACATTTAGCGGCAATGCGAAAGGAGGGGCCATGGCTGTAATCCGAGACGTCATGCCGGCCTTTGAGCTGGCTCAGCCGAACTCAATCTCTGACGCGCAAGAGTTGCTCGAGCAGCAAGGCGAGAACGGCTGGGTGCTGGCCGGAGGCATGGATAGCTTCGACTGGCTCAAGGACCGCATCAAGAAACCGAAGGTGGTAGTCGATTTGAGCGGGATCGCGGAACTCAAGGGAGTTCGGGCCACCCCCGACGGCATCGAGATCGGCGCGATGACCACGCTGACGGAAGTAGTCCAGCATCCGGTCGTCAGAGAGAAGTACAAGCTGCTGGCGGAGAGCGCGGAGCTAGTGGCGTCTCCGCAAATCAGAAACCAGGGCACAATCGGCGGCAACGTATCCCAGGATGCGCGCTGCTGGTATTACCGCGCGGGTTGGCCGTGCTACCGCGCCGGCGGGAACATCTGCTATGCCGACACACCAGAGGGCCGCAACCGCGAGCACGCGATTCTGCATGCGGACCGCTGCGTGGCGGTGAATCCTTCTGACTCTGCTCCCGCTCTTATCGCGCTCGACGCCAAATTCGTAATTCGCACTTCCAAAGGTGAGCGCGTAGTGGACGCCGAGGACTACTTTATCGGCCCTGATATCGACATCACGCGACTACACATCCTGCGCCCCGGGGACCTACTGACGGCCATTCGTATTCCTTCGACCTGGGCCGGTGCGCAATTCTATTTTGAAAAGGTGCGAGACCGGAATGTGTGGGACTTTCCGCTGCTGAACGTCGCCTCTGCGATGGTGGTGTCAAATGGCAGCATTGAGCGAATCCGAATAGCGGTGAACGGCGCCGCCGCTCGTCCTCTACGCTTGAAGGTTGTCGAAGACGCGGTCCGGGGCAAACCACCGAATGCAACAACCGGGGAAATGGCAGGGAAACTGGCGGTGCAGGGTGCTGTCCCCTTGCAGTTCAACGCCTACAAGATCCCGCTGATGAGAAACCTGGTGAAGCGCGCCATCGGCGGCGTGGAGGAGGCAACATGGACCCCCTACAATGGGCAATAGATCCGTGGGGAAAAATAGTCCCCATCCACATTGCGTGGTTCTTGATATGGGTGGCGGTGATCGCGGGATTGCTCTTCATTATCGTCCATGCGATTTACGTGCGGTATTTCGCGAAAACTAAGCAGTTCGCGCCCGATGCTGCTCC